>NZ_CP012159.1:6276500-7487500 GCF_001189295.1 Chondromyces crocatus | reverse complement strand
GAAAGCATCTAAGCGGGAAGCCGGCCTCAAGACAAGGTGTCCCGAGCCTTCGGGCTCCTAAAGACCCCTCGAAGACGACGAGGTTGATAGGCCGGGTGTGGAAGCCAAGTAACTGGCGGAGCTAACCGGTACTAATCGGTCGTGCGGCTTGGCCGTGCTTCTAAGGCAATCATTGAGCATCGTGCCCGGAGTTCGGGTGGCGAAGAACGCTAGCGAGCGCGAGAACGCAGCAGCTGGACGCACTGGAGAAAGTGGTTAGGCCACGTCGACGCGAGTCGGTCTCCAGGTGCGATGGACGCACCCACAATTTCTCGGTGGTGAAATCGAAGAGGCCACACCCGATCCCATCCCGAACTCGGAAGTTAAGCTCTTCGGAGCCGATGGTACTGCTAGGGCGACTTAGTGGGAGAGTAGGACGCCGCCGGGGTTTCTTTTGCCTGCATCAAGTCTTCTTGATGCAGGCTTTTTTCTTTTGTGGCTCATCCGGCGTAGTCACAGTTCCGGGTCAGCGGTTCCTACCGCACCGAAATGACTCGCCGACCAACCGTTAGGCCTTTGAATCGGTCGTCGGTCCTTAGCGACTGGCGCTATGACGGCTGGCTCTCATGCCCGAGCGATTCGAGTCGTCCGCTGACGGTGGTCCGTGTCCGAGTGACGCTTGGCAGTTGAATCGCTTCCCGGCTGTAACCAGCATCGGGATGATGTCGAGTCATGCAGAAATGGGCGCTTCTGCCAGTCCTGCTCTCGCGCTTCGATTTCCGCAGAGCTGAAGCGCTGAAGAACGGTGGAGCTGCGGCCTGCCAGACGCTGTTGTGCCGATTGCGCGACTCCTCCGGAAATGATTGGTTTTAGGGCAGCTCCACCATGCGGTGAGTTGCATCGTCGCATGCGAGTTGCCGAGGGGCCTTTCGCTGGAGGGGGAGGTTATCGATGAGCGCTGTTCGATTGGCGCTGATGGAAGAGCTGCTGGCGCCAGCGTGAGACACGTGTCTGTCGTGATCCCCACCTGGTGTTCGATAGGCGCTTATGAAAGTTGTGGGACTTTCAGCCTGTTGAGCCAGTCTCTGTGGAAGGTCTTCTTTAGGCGCTTATGGGAATCATCAGGTGCTGTCGGAGCTTTGGGGCGAGTGAGCAGTACGTCTCGGGAGTGAGCTATCACTGAGAGAGTGATGGCGTCGTCCCGGGAGACATCTTCAACCCGAAGGCGGCGCGCTGAGGATCTTCGCAAGCCACGATGCGGGAGCCATCGGGCATCTCTCGCGGCGTTCCATGAACGTAGCCTCCATGGGCTGTCACCTCCGAGAGAGCCAGCTCGAGATCGTTCACCTGGAAGTAGAAGAGCCAGTGAGGATGGACGTTCGGCAGGCGTACGCTGCTGACGACGCCGCCTACGTTCAGGCGGTCGGCGCGCCACGAGAACATCTGGTAGCTGCCGAGCTCGGCTCCCAGACTGAAGCTCGTCGTGAGCTGCCAGCCACCATGCTCCGCGTAGGTGGAGGAGGCGCGTCGTTGGTCTTCCGTGTGCAACTCATGCCAGACGAGGCCTGGAGGCGTTTCAGCCGTCGAGCCTGAGGTCAATCCGATCACGGAGCCGAAGGGGTCCCGCAGGAACACCACCTCGCCGCCGTGGGCTCCACGTCGGGAGGGGCCCAGGCGTTGAGCACCCCGTGCCGTCCACGTGGCTGTGGAGTCCTCGAGATCCTCGACGGCCAGATGGCCTACCCAGTGAGGAGGGGCGCCCTGCACCGCGGCGCGTTCGGGCAGGGTCGAGATGTTCCCCAGGAGGTGGCCCTCGAGCCGGAGGCACGCGTCCTCAGAGGGGGCGGGCGCATCCAGCCCCAGGACGGTGGCGTAAAATGCCTGAGCCGCTGCGGTGTGGGTCGTTCTGAGTTCGTACCAGAAGAACCTGGTCGTCATCGTTTGCAGAGCTCCTCGTGGATCCGTTCCAAAGGTGGGCGTTTTGGTCAGAGAGGCGTGGAAGAGCACGAGCCATCGAGGAATGCATCAGGTTCGCGCGGTCGGTGGTGAGAGGACCCACGCTTCCGGGCGTGCGTGGCTATGGTCAGGCGCGCGGCTCTGGTAACCCAACGGCCCATGGAGACCGCAGCACATCTCGAGACGCACCGCGCCGCGCTCACGGGCCATTGCTACCGCATGCTCGGCTCGGTCGTGGACGCGGACGATGCTGTCCAGGAGACGATGGTGCGCGCGTGGCGGAGCTTCGATCGGTTCGATGGGCGGGCGTCGCTCAAGACCTGGTTGTATCGCATCGCGACGAACGTGTGCCTGGACGCTCTGGCGGACGATGCGCGCAGGGAGCGCCCCGTGGAGGCAGGGCCGGTGGGGACGGTGGATGACCCGCTGGTGGAGCGCCCGCGCTCGCACTGGCTGGAGCCTGTCCCCGATGCGCGTGCCTTGCCGGCGGACGGAGACCCGGCCGAACTGACGATGCTGCGGCAGAGCATCCGTCTCGCCTTCGTGGCAGCGCTCCAGCATCTCCCGCCCAAGCAGCGCGCTGTGCTGCTCCTGACCGAGGTTCTGGGCTGGTCGGCCGCCGAGGTGGCCGAAGGGCTGGAGACGTCCGTTGCGTCGGTCAACAGCGCCCTCCAGCGTGCACGTTCGACGCTCGCGGCGCGAGATCTCGGTGACACGCAGGCGTCGCTGTCGGCGGGTCAGACGAGGCTCCTGGAGCGGTATGTCGAGGCGTTCGAACGGTACGACGTCGACACCCTGTCGACGCTCCTTCGAGAGGACGCCACGCTATCCATGCCGCCATTCGCGCTGTGGCTCCGCGGCCGCGCGTCGATCCGGGGTTGGTTGCTCGGCCGAGGGGAGGGATGTCGTGGGTCTCGGCTGGTGCCGACCCAGGCCAATGGGGCGCCAGCGTTCGGGCAGTACCGGGTGGGTCCCGAGGGGCAGCCTCATCAGCCCTGGGCGCTGATCGTGCTGGAGTTCGCGGGGGATGCCATCGTCGGCTGGAACGCTTTTCTCGATACCGAGCGCTTGTTTCCGCTGTTTGGCCTGCCCGCGTCGCTCGAGGTCTAGCGGACGCGGCTCAGGGGGCCGAATCTCGACGCGGAGATCGCTCGTTACTGGGCGATGGCCTGCGGGTCCATCCAGAGTACCTCCCAGTGATGCCCGTCGAGATCGTAGAAGCTCCAGCCGTACATGAAGCCGTGATCGACAGGGTCCAGGGCGTGTGTCCCGCCTGCTGCGATCGCTTTCTTCACGAGTTCCTCCACCTCGGACTTACTTTCACAGGAGAGGGCGAAGATGCCCTCCGTCGCCCGGCGCGGATCCGCGAGATCTTTCTTCGTGAACGTCTTGAAGAAGGGCTCGACGAGGAGCATCACGAAGGCCTCCTCGCTGATGATCATGGATGCGGCGTTCTCATCAGTGAACTGAGGGTTGAACGCGAAGCCGAGCGACTTGAAGAAGTCCATCGAGCGCTTCAGGTCGCGGACGGCCAGATTGACGAACAGCTTGCGGGAACGCTTCTCTTCCATGGTGGCCTCCTCGGGGTGAATCATTTCGCCTGGGTCGCGCAGTTGAACATCCAGTGAATGCCAAACTGGTCGACGAGGGTGCCGAACTTTGCTCCCCAGAAGGTATCGTGCAGCGCCATCGTGACCTCGCCGGTGGCCGCCAGCGCTTCGAATTTACGGGCCATGTCCTCCGCATCGTCGAAATCCAGGCACAGCTCGATGTTGCTGCGTCCGGCGCTGCCGCCCTCGTTGGGGACGTCGCTCACCATCATCCGGGCCTCACCGATGAGGACGCAGGCGTGCATCACGCGGTCCTTGTTCTGAGGCGTGCGGGCCTTCGAGGTCTCAGGGGCCTCGCCGTAGCGCTGGAGCCCCTCCGTCTTGGCGCCCAGGGTACGCTCGTAGAGCTGAAGGGCCTTCTCGGCCGTTCCATCGAAGAAGACGTAGGGGGTCAGGTTCTTGATCGACATCGCAACATCGCTCCTGTCTGGTTCATCTCGATAGACTCCGGTGGTCGCGGGTTCTCATCGGTCTCCCGGTCGATTTGTTCGACCGCCCGCCGGTCGTGGTGGGCAGGACTTCCATGGAGCCTTGGCCTGGCGACGAGAGGGAAAGATGAACTCGTCGCTCGGACTCCTCGGGATGCTGGGACGCTTCGGTCGCCGCTCAGGGCTGGCGCAGAACCTGTGACCAGGCCCGCCCGAGGCGGGTGGCCCTGTTGCAAACGAGGTCAGATCTACCGACAATCTCGGGCGGGATATGCACAACCCGTCCATCCCCGCCCCCCGTCTGGAAGAGCTGCACAACCGGACACCGCTCCTGCTTTTCCAGTGCGACAAGATGGCCGTCGGGCGCCGCTTTCACGACACGGTGGTGGCGAAAGGCACGTTCATGCTCGCTCCTGGCCGTCTGGAGCTGGCGGAGGTGCAGACGCCCATCGCCCTCGCCGACGAGAGTTGGGACGGGGTGCCCGCGGAGCGATCGAGTCTTCGGCACGCGGGGGAGGTGGTGCTCTGCAAGCCTTCGACGGATGTCCTGGTGACGGGAGCCGTGCATCCGGCCGCGGAGGCCTCGCCGTGCTGGGACGTGGGCCTGACCCTACGCCGTACTGGAGCTGTGGTGCTCGAGCATCGCGTGCAGGTGACCGGTCCGCGCTGGTGGCGTCGCCGTGATGACCGCTGGGTGCTGACCGATCCGGAGCCGACCGTCGAGGTCCCCATTCGCTACGAGCTGGCCTACGGAGGCGCCTACCAGGACTCGGAAGCACCGCCGGACGGTTCGGAGCCGCGGTGGATCGTCCACCAGCCGAACCCCAGCGGGACGGGCTTCGTCGATGCGCGCGCCTTGACACAGGAGTGTGAGATCCGTGCTCCGCAGTGGCAGCAAGCGAGCCATCCGCTCACGGCGCCGAACGAGGAGGTCCCTCTCGTGGGGCTCGGTCCCGTTGCGCGGCCATGGCGATCCCGCCTCCAGCACGCAGGGACGTACGATGAAGCGTGGGAGCGCCGTACGCGTGAGGACATCGCGCGCGGTCTCCCTGCAGATTACGCAGACGACTTCGATTCGCGCTTCTTTCAGTGCGCCCACCCTGCCCTGATCACTCCCGAGTATCTGCACGGTGACGAGGAACTCACCCTCACCGGCATGGTTGCAGGGACCAACCCGCTCGTCGTGAGGTTGCCGTGCCGTCGTGTCGAGGCCCGGCTGCTCGACGGTCGCGGTGAGCTCCAGCAGGTACGCATGCCGCTCGACACCGTCCACGTAGACCTCGAACGGGCGGTCGTCCACCTGTGCTGGCGGCTCTCACTGGACCAGGCCAGGGACATCCGAGCCGCACTCGTCTTCGCCACGGAGGAAACATGAGCGAGCGCCACATCGCCGATGCTGAGCCCGCGTTCAAGGTGGTCAACATCAGCCCCGATTTCTGCAGGGTCAACGGGGCGATCGTCCCCTTCGACATTTACCAGATCCTCCCACCCGAGCGCGCGAACTACGCGAAGAAGGTGCGGGCGCGGAAAGAGAAGGTGCTCCACGTGGGAAGCATCGTCTCCGGGGTGATCGGGAACATGGGCGCCGGGGTGTGCTCTGGTGTGTCGCAGGGCGGCGGCGATGTCGCGATCATCGAGGGGGCGGCGAAGGTGCGGGTCGAGGGGCAGCTCGCGGCGAGACACCTGGACCTCTGCCTCATGAACGTGAAATCGGGATGATGGGAGTCGCGTTCATGCAGGCGCGCGTGCGGTTGCTCACGGATTTCGAGGTGCCCTGATGGCTTCCAAGCCTCCCGCTGATCTTCCGGTGACCTTCGACTCTGGTTCCGCGGTGCGTGGTGCCCTGCGGGGCCCCGTGTTGCAGCCTCTGCCTGCGTACACGTCCAATGGAACATACGGCCGCGTCTGCACTGCGCTGTACCCGCGGGGGGCGCCGCCAGAGAACCAGCAATACCTGTCACAGGGGCTGACTCCGGCTGAGGAACGCCGAGTGCGTGAGGAGAATCGCAAGCGGATGAACACCATCGGGCTTTATATCGGTGGTGTGGTCACCTCTCCTGGCGCGTTGATGCGACTGCTCGGTGCCGACGAGTCGGCGGTCGAGAAGGGGGCGGAGCTGGGCTTCAACCACTTCGCGCCGACGCCTGGCGCACCTGGTACGGCTTTGGCGCGCAGGTACTGGTGAGCGTGGGCGCCACCTGAAATCCCTCTCGTCGTCGGTGGGTCGAGAGGGGGGCCGAACGCGGTCGGTTCAGGTCCAGGCAGTCAATTGAGATCGATGGGATCCCCGATCACCTGCACGGGGCCCGTGGAGGTGATGGTGATGTCGGTGCCGGAGAGCGTAATCTTGCCGCTCTTGTCCATCTCCAGCTTCGATTTGCCGCAAACGATCTCGATCTTCTCGGCGACCTGAACGCGCTGAGAGCCGCCCACGTCGATGGATTCGTTGGCGCCGACGGCGCGGGCGTGGTTCATGCCGATGATCTCGCGGGCGTTGTTGAGCACCTGCTTCATGGCGTCGTTTCCGACGGTGGTGTCCTCGTTGTGGCCGATGGACGTCGTCCGATCGTTGCCGATCGTGCCCTGCTCGTCGTGCTTGACCAGCTTGTTGAGGTCTCGCTCCGCCTGCATCCTGAGCAGTTCTTTGCCCGCCTGGTCTTCGAACATCAGCTCGTTGTACCCGCCGGTATTCTGGGTGGAGTTGCTCTTCCAGCCGCTCTGGGTCTTGCTCTCTGGCAGGCGGTAGGGGGTCTTCTGGAGGTTGGTGTACACGCGGCCGATGATGATCGGCCGGTCGGGGTCGCCGCCGAGGAAATCGACGATGACTTCCTGGCCGATGCGCGGGAGGTTGGTCCCGCCGAACCCAAGACCACCCCACGGTTGGCTGACGTGGATCCAGCACGAGGAGTCGTCATTCATCTGGCTCTCTCGATCCCAGTGGAAGTGCACACGTACGCGACCAAACTCGTCGACGTGGATTTCCTCGCCGGGAGGGCCGACGACGGTCGCGCTTTCGACGCCCCGGGTGACGGGTTTCTTCGTACGGAGGGGAGGGCGGTATGGGGCGTCGGCGCCGACTGCCGTGGCTGTGCTGTGCCAGATGTCCGGGACCTGGCCAGAGAGCCGTGACGCGGTGACGAGGAGACGCTTTTCGGCGCTCAGCTCGCTCTTCGGGTGGTCGAAGAACGAGACGACGGTCCCCGGGGCAAGATCGATGGTGTTCGTCTCGAAGTGGATCTCGCGGGCCGTCGTGCGCTTGGCCGCGAGACGGCGCTGGGCGAGCGCCTCCCCCTCGGCCTCTTCGGCACGGTATCTGCCCTTGTCGTCGGCGCTCGGAGTTCCGTCGGCTCTGCCGCTCTCGAAGAGGAAGGCTCCAGGCACATAATGGAAGCGTTCCAACCGGTCCTCGACGGGACCCTGATCGGAGGCTGTGGCGAGGAGTGGATAGTTGGCTGGGCGGCGGTAGTCGTGATCACGGACGGTATATTTGCCGGGGCGTAGGCGACGGCCGATGTGGACCTTCGTGACATGTTCGAGATCTGCGTCGGTGGGGTGGTCGCGGAAGGCGATCGGCGTGCGGAGGCGGTTGCTCTGGGGGCCATCGTCCAAGATGAGCGCGCTTTCTCCGCCATTGTCGAAATAGAAGCTGATGCCAGCGTCTTCGAGCAAACGGGCGATGAAGCTGAAATCGCTTTCGCCGTACTGGACGCGGTACTTGCGTTTCCGGTAGACGCCCGTGAGCTGCAGGATGGGGGTGATGCCCCACTCACTCAAGATCTGCAGCACGATGTCGACCTCCGACTTGTGCTGGAACATGCGGTGGTTGCGTCGCTGTGTGAGCAGCCACAGGCGTGGAACCAGCGTCAGTTCGTACGTGGAGAGGTGGTGCTCCTCGGACGCGACCTGCTGGAGATCGCTGCAGAGACCCGCCCAGGTCCGCTGCTGAACCGCGTGGGCGGAGAACCGCATCGGCTGGCCGATGACCGTCTCGAAGTCGATGTCGGGGTTGTCCGACACGGCGCGGATCCGGATCTCGAACAGCGACGAGAGCCGCTCGGTGACCTGGAAGCGCCGAACGTCGAGCATGTCGCCCGAGGCCACCTGCGTCTCCACATGGAAGACTTTGTCGCCAGGGAGCCGAGAGTCGGCTTGGGTCGCGGACTGCGAACGGGTCGAGGAGGCGTCTGCCATGGGAGGCTCCCTGCGTGCCGCGCTGCACCAGCAGAACGGAGACGCCATGCTATCGCCGGGAGGATGGCGTCGACAACTCCCGTAGAGGGCCGGGGAACGTCCAGTCGTGCGGTGTATGCTCTCCTGCGTGGACGCCATTTCGCTCTGTCCGCTTCCCGTGGGGGCCCTGCTGTGGCAGCCACGTCCAGGCTCCTGGATGCTCACGATCGCGTGCAAGGCCACGTTCGACTTGCGTCCTGGAGAGTGTCCTCTCGCTTCGGCACAGGAGCCCGTTCACGCGGCTGATCGGTACTGGCGTGATGATCCGGCGGGCAGCGTCCAGATGCCCTCGGATCTGGTCCCTCCGCGTGTACGTGCGGACGTGACATTGGTCGGCCATGCGTATGCGCCCAGGGGTGAGCGCGTTCGAGTCCTGGACGCGAGGCTCTGCGTGGGCGACGTCGACAAACGCATCGAGGTTCACGCGGATCGCGTCTTCAAGCAGACGGGGCTTCTCGAAGCAGGGACGCCCTTCTCCAAGATGTCACTTCGGTGGGAGTGTGCGGCAGGCGGGCTGGACACGTGGAACCCCGTGGGGAGGCCTCCTCGAGAAGGGAGCGTGCGCGGCGAGCGGATCCTGCCCAACCTGCAGCGACCCGGAGTGCTCTTCACGGGTCCGGACGATCCCATCGAGCCCGTGGGCTTTGGCCCCATCGCGCCCGGGTGGCCCGACCGGGTTCGGAAGCTGGGGCGCCGCGCGGGGTCATGGGCGGTGAACGAATGGCACAGGCAACCGTTGCCGGCCGATTTCGACGTGAATTTCTTCAACGTGGCGCCTCCCGATCAGCAAGTCGCGGGGTTGCTCGACGAGCAGCGGATTCGTCTCGAGCACCTCCACCCGGAGTACACCCACCTCGACACGAGGCTGCCAGGGCTCCGACCGCGGGCCTATGTCGAGCGACCCGATGAGACCCCCCAGGTGGTCCCTTTGATCCCAGATGCGCTCTGGATCGACACGGACCGCGGCATCTGCACCCTGACATGGCGTGGCCAGGTCTCCCTCTACGGTCCGGAGGAGGCGGGTAGCGTGTTCGTGGCGCTGGAGAGGCGCGGGGAGACCGTCTCTTGGGCCGACGTTCAGCGCCTGGCTGCTGGGGCGGGGCCGACCTGGAGAGGCGCGTCCAGCGAGCACATAGGAGCCCCAGCGAGCCGCCCGACGCCTCCTCGGTCGGCACCAGGCGATACCCTCACGGGGGATCTCGTGCCCTCGAAACCGGCCTTGCCGTTCCAGGCCGGCGAGCCACCGTCCTCGCAGCGACCGCACGGCTCTCTCGGCGCTCCTGGTCCGCTCGGAGCGCCCCTCCCTTTGGGCGCAGCACCTCTCGGCGCCATTCCCCTCGGAGCGTCTCCGCGGCTCGGGTTGGGAGCGGGGCGACCTCCGGCTCCGACGCCCTCGATCTCTGCCCCTGTGACATCCACACCCGCGGTCGAGCCCCCCGCGCCACCTCCCATGATTGGACCGCTCGCCAGCTGGGAGCAAAGCTCGTCACCTCCGTCGGAAACCGAGGCGACAGCGCCTGCGTCTGATCCTGGTAGCTCAACGGAAAGCGAATCATCGGCCTCCCTCGGCGCGCCTGAACTTGCGCAACCCGTGGAAGTCTCACTGTCCGTGGAGCAGTGTGCGTCGATCGCGGCCCGGCTGGACCATCGGCCCGCAGAGCGCGACACGATTCTGGAGGTGGAGGGGGTCGCGCTCGCGACGTGGGAATCCATGCACGCGCGGCGGCTCGCCGAAATCCAGGAGGAGCTGCGGCGAGGCAAGAAGCTGGTGCTCTCAGCGTACGACAAAGCCTATGTGGCCGCACTGGAGGCGAAGCGGGGACCCATCTCTGCGCATGACTATGCGCGTCTCGTCATCGCCGCCGAACGGGGAACTCTCGAAGAGAGTCTCGCCGCGCTCGATCTACCCGAGGGAGCGATGATGCGACTCCGGCGCGTCTGGCTGGCGCGAACCGTGGCGGATCCTAGGGTCGCCGCCGAGGTGAGGGGGGCTCTCCAGAAGGCTTCCGAAGACTGAGTGGTCATCGCGGGGGCGGTTCGGGACCGAAGGCTCGACGTCGCCGCGACCATGGCGTCGTGAGCGCGTCCCGGCGAAACTATGGTCATACACTCGTGATCAGAGCCGTGAATCGAGAAAGCTGCGGACGACCGGCACGATCGTGGTCGGATCCGTGAAAACACCGTGATCTCGGTCGGGGAGTTCGATGACCTCCCATCCGAGCTGCTGGAGCTCCCGACGCCGCTCGCGGATCGTTGGCGCGATTCGCAGCTTCGTGCCTCCCGGGTAGTCCATCTCGTCTTTCGCTCCGAAGAACGTCATCCTGGGACAGCACCCGGTATCGGTCAGTCAGCCGCTCCAGGTAACCCCTCAGGATGGTCAGCTCGGGATCGCCAGGCCACGGGGAGGCCATGATGGGAAAACCAAGAACCAGCGGCATGCCGTTCCCGTGAATCTCGTAGTGAATCGCGGAGTGGGGTCGTGCGGATGCGACGACAGGCGCATGGGTACGCGGTGCATTGCGCTCTCGTCTCGTGGAAGGTCGAGACATGGCCCCGCGTGAAGCTCGGCTCGATTTACCACGCGCTCAAGCAGCTCACGAAGGAGGGGAAGCTGAGCGCGGTGGGCATCGAAGAGAGCGATGAAGGGCCGGGGCGGACCGTCTACGAACTCACCCGGGAGAGCAAGGCCGAGTTCCGCCAGCTCCTCGACGCTGCGCTGTCGAGCGTCCAGATGGAGGAGCTGGGGGAAGGGTCGCCTTCATGCAAACCTTGCCGCGGAATCACGTCCTCGAGCTGCTGCGAAAACAGCACCGCCAGGCGATGGAGATCCGCGATGGCCTGGCTGCACTGATGCCGATGTTTCCTCACCGCGCCGAGCCCCCGCACACGCAGGATCTGCTCGCGCTCTGGAGCGGCGGTGTGGGCGCCACGGCGAGCTGGGTCGAGCAGCTGATCCAGCGGCTGAAGGTGGGACTACGTCATGGCCGGGGAGGGGAAGGGGCGGAATGCCTGATGGCGAGCGCCCAGGGGCGCCCGGATCGAGACCCTGAAGAGAGGGCCTGTTCAGAGCCGCGTGGCCATCCGCTCGACGAAAGCGCGGATGGCAGGGCGGTAGCCGAAGTCGTCGGCTGTCGGGTTGTCGAGCTGGGCGGGGCAGATCGAGCCGGCGACGCCTTGCTCGCCCATCTGCTGGATGACGCTGAGCTGTCGCAGGCCTGGGTAGGCCTTGGCCTTGGTCTGGGTTAGCTCGTTGGTGATGGGGTCCCGCTCGCACAGGGGAATGTTCTCGCTCTTGTTGCAGTCGCAACCCTGGGCGCCGGGCGGGCAAAGGACTGGCTCCGGGAGCGTGAAGATGCAAGCAAACTGCAGGTCATCGTTGTTGGTGGCCCACTCGTTTCCATTGATCGGATTGCCCTGGGTGATGCCGGCGCGCGGTACAATCGACTCCTTCATGTAGGGACTGGACGGGGCGACGTGGTTCTGGGGATCGCCGACGATGGCGCTCCAGGTGCCGCTCGCGGTGAGTTCCTGCGGGCTCTTGAAGCCCTGAGTCAGGTCGGCGGGGTCACGCGCGAGCTCCTGCCAGGGGACGCCCACGATGCCGCCGAGGATGACCAGCCCAGGATCCCGGACGGTGGCGTTGGCATCGTTCGGGTTCAGATCGGAGAAGATCGGGTTCGGCACCAGGTCCCCCTGCCGGTTGGTGATGGCGGACGAGGTCAGCGCCTGAACGTAGCGGTCGGTGGGGTACAGGAAGTCGATGCCGAAGCGCCGCTTCTGGTCGAAGCAACGGACGTTGGGCCGATCGTCGTCGACGGGCAGGGGCAGGGGTTCCCGTGTCGGATCGCCGCCTGGATAGCAGGTCGGGTCCACGGGGCATTCCGGCATCGTGACAGCGCACGAGGTGCAGCAAGGATCTGCCGGATTGGTCGCGCATACGGCGCGTGCTCTGGGCAACCGGTAGTTGTTGGAGTACGTCGCGGCCATGTAGTACTGCCCGCCCTCCCGGATGGAGCAGTCGTTCTCGTCGGTGAGCATCAGGATCGCGAGCATCGAGTCGGGGCGCAGGAAGTCGGCGCGCTGCTGGAGCAGGTCCGTGTCGATCCCTTCCGGCGTGGCGACGCGGTTGACGACCGACAGCGTCTGGTAGGGTTCCGGGTCCGCCAGGAAGCGGTACCAGCCCTCCAGGGGCGCCTCGAAACCGCAACCCTCCTGACCCACGCCGAGCACCATCTGCTTGAAGGTCGTTGCAACGGCCACTGCACTGGACTCACCAGGCGGCGCGTAGCGCAAGGCTGGATCCCAGGACAGGAACCCCTTGCCTTGGTATGTGGGGATCCCCTCCCCCTGCTCCGGGGACCATCGCGCGAGCAGGTGCCCCCGGTCGTTGTTGCTGGGGGAGAGCGCTGGTGAGCACCCATCTCCACCGTACCCTCCGATGCTCGAGCTGACGATTCCGAGGTGGATGTCCGTCACGGGAGCGAACCACCGACTGGTTCCCGTCGGGCATGCGGCCAGCGACGATGGCGGTCGTGACGGTGGCAAGATCCCGGTCGCGTCGATGCACAGTGGGTTCGTCAGCGACTCCATCAGCTCTTCCAGCGCGAGCGCCAGAACCTGCTGCTTGTCTGCCATCGACGCCGAGTTGTCGATCATCATCAGGATGTCGATCTTGTCAGCCTTCGAGAGGGGCCCTTCCGGGACAGGGGGATCGACGTCGTCGAGGATGGCGCCGCCAACGTTCGATATGCCGTGACACCCGCCCGCGGCGACCAGCCCGAGACTGAAGACGCCCAAGATCCTTATCCTCGCGCACCAGAAGTCCATCTCACCTCATCCCCTGAAGAGGCCCGACAGCTTGCGCCATCTGCGGTCGTTGCTCCGCCATTCTGCGACAGAACGGCCTGAAACACCCAGCACCAAGAAATGGGGCCGGCCGGCCCCCCTGGCCGACCTGCACCCACCTTCCTCGATGTCAGAGTCGTGGCGCCATGCGCTCGACGAGCGCCTGGACGGCCGGGCGGTAGCCGAAGTCGTCGGCTGTCGGGTTGTCGAGCTGGGCGGGGCAGATCGAGCCGGCGACGCCTTGCTCGCCCATCTGCTGGATGACGCTGAGCTGTCGCAGGCCTGGGTAGGCCTTGGCCTTGGTCTGGGTTAGCTCGTTGGTGATGGGGTCCCGCTCGCACAGAGGAATGTTCTCGCTCTTATTGCAGTCGCAACCCTGGGCGCCGGGCGGGCAAAGGACTGGCTCCGGGAGCGTGAAGATGCAAGCAAACTGCAGGTCATCGTTGTTGGTGGCCCACTCGTTTCCATTGATCGGATTGCCCTGGGTGATGCCGGCGCGCGGTACAATCGACTCCTTCATGTAGGGACTGGACGGGGCGACGTGGTTCTGGGGATCGCCGACGATGGCGCTCCAGGTGCCGCTCGCGGTGAGTTCCTGCGGGTTCTTGAAGCCCTGAGTCAGATCCGCGGGGTCACGCGCGAGCTCCTGCCAGGGGACGCCCACGATGCCGCTGAGGATGACCAGCCCGGGATCCCGGACGATGGCGTTGGCATCATTCGGGTTCAGATCGGAGAAGATCGGGTTCGGCACCAGGTCCCCCTGCCGGTTGGTGATGGCGGACGAGGTCAGCGCCTGAACGTAGCGGTCGGTGGGGTACAGGAAGTCGATACCGTAGCGCCGCTTCTGGTCGAAGCAGCGGAGGTTGGGCCGATCGTCGTCGACGGACAGGGGCAGAGGCTCCCGGGTCGGATCGCCGCCTGGATAGCAGGTCGGGTCCACCGGGCATTCCGGCACCGTAGCAGCGCACGAGGTGCAGCAGGCGTCTGCCGGATTGGTCGCGCACACGGCGCGTGCTCTGGGCAACCTGTAGTTGTTGCTGTACGTCGCGGCCATGTAGTACTGCCCGCCCTCCCGGATGGAGCAGTCGTTTTCGTCGGTGAGCATCAGGATCGCGAGCATCGAGTCGGGGCGCAGGAAGTCGACGCGTTGCTGGAGCAGGGCCGCGTCGATCCCTTCCGGCGTGGCGACACGGTTGATGACCGACAGCGTCTGGTAGGGCTCCGGGTCCGCCAGGAAGCGGTACCAGCTCTCCAGCGATGCCTCGAAACCGCAACCCTCCTGGCCCACGCCGACCACCATCTGCTGGAATGTGGAGACCAGGGTCGCGCGATCGACTTCTCCAGGAGGCGTGCCCTGAGCTGTGGGATCCCAGAAAAGGAAGCCCTTGTTTTGGTACGTCGGAATGTCATTGGACGTCTGCGTCGCGGTCGACCGAGCAAGCAGGTGACCACGGTCGTTGTTGGAGTTGGAGAGCGCCTTCGAGCAACCGTCTCCACCAAAGCCACCGATGCTCGAGCTGATGATCCCCAGGTGAATATCGTTCACCGGCACGAACCACCGGCTGGTTCCCGTCGGGCACGGGGCCGCGGCGTTTGCAGGGCGAGAGGACGGCAGAACGCCGCTCGCATCGATGCACAGCGGGTTCGTCAACGACTCCACCATGTCGGCCAGCGCGAGCGCCAGAACCTGCTGCTTGTCTGTCATCGACGCCGAGTTGTCGATCATCACCAGCAAATCGACCTTGTCCGCCTTCGGGAGCGGTCCCACGGGCCCACCACCACCATCACCCCCTGCGCCAGCGCCTCCAGCACCACCCGCGCCGCCAGTTCCGCTCCCTCCGCCGGAGCCGGGAAGGCACGCGCTCATCGCGAGCGCACCGATCCCCACTGCGCACCTGATCCCTGACTTCATGAATCGGAAGCCCATTGCACCCTCTCTTTTTCTGACTGACTGGCATGACGCTGCGAACCACGAACCTCGTGGCCCTGCCGTCGTCTGTCTGTCGTGGAGTGGGTGGCGGCGAGCCGGCCGCGCCATTTACGAATCGTAAAAAAATCGTGACCGGAGCTTACTGGACGAACGCCTGCAAGCGGGTGGCGTGGGGGCTGCTTGGAAATGCTCGAAGGAAAGCGCTCGCGCGCATCGAGGCTGCCGTCCGATTGCCCGCACGGTAAAGCGCCTCGATCGTCAGCGCCTCCCGTTCTTGAGCGAGCACCCCCTGCGGAAAGCGCATCCGCACTTCTTCCAGCTGCACCAGGGCCGTCCCGGTCTCTCCCCGCCTCAACGAGTCACGCGCCACGCCGAGCATCCGACTCTCTTCACGCAGGCGGCTGGCCCGCTCCGCCATGGCCGAAGGCGACTCGTCCACGGCGACGCCACCCCGTGGTGATGTCCCCGTTGCTGATCCGTCGGGAGGGAGCTGCGCGGGCGGAGCAGCTAGAGACGCTTCGTCCCCACGCACGGCGCTTGCCGACTCCGGCGTCCGTGGGACTGGCGACCCGCGGTCGAGAGCCACCTCTCCTCCTGTGGCGCTTTGCATCGCTGCTCCCGGGGCACCCCCCGTCGTCACATCCTCCGGCACGGATGGCATGTCTCCTGGTCTGGGCGGCGGAGGGAGAGAGGGGGGCAGCCCGAATCCTGGACGTGACGCTGCGGTTGTCTCTCCTCGCGTCGTCACGGCTCTCGCGGCTGGTGCGCTTCGTTGGGGTGGCACATCCTCCGAAGTGGACACGGTGTATCCGCCCACGACGACGGCTGCGCCGAGCGCGCCCACCACCACGGACTTGGCGAGACCCATCCACGCGAGCTGTCCCACCACCTGGGCGGCGACCGCCGTCTGTCCTGCTGCCGCAGCCTGCACAGCGCCTGCAGCCTGCGCAGCGCCCGCAGCCTGCGCAGCGCCCGCAGCCTGCACAGCGCCCGCAGTTTGCATCGCCCCGGTGGCCTGTGCCGCCCCGGCGATCGGCGTGACCCCCGCCCCCTGACCCACAGCCGTCGGCACTGTGCCTGTCGCCTGTACGGCGCCCCCGACCTGGCCAGCACCCCCGAGCTGGTCAGCGCCTGTCCCGATCGGAAGGGGACCTCCGTCGGCCGGCGCGGCGTCCGGGAGCGCGCCATCGGGCTCCGGCGCCCCCTCTGGGCCTCCGCCGAAAGGACCGAGCTGCGCCAGCAACGATGCCCAGACCTCCTCCTGCGCCGCTGGCGGAGGGCCCAGCGCGCGCCCCACATTCAGAAGCTCCAGCTCCTGCGGCGTCAGCCCGCCGTTGTCTTCATCACCGAGCTCGAGCCATCGTCTGGGGTCGCTCATCGCTCCCCTCCTGCCTTGTTCAAGCCTGCCAGGTTGTGCTCGGCGCCGCTGCCCAGACGACGCCCGCCCCCGCCTCCGCTCGACCCCTCGACCTTCGCCCCCGCCTCGGATCGCCCCGCTGACCCTGCGCCATCGCGCTGCGGGCTCAGCCTCGACGCCCCCTCGCGCCCCCCGCCGTGGACCTGGAACTGATCGCGCGCGTTGAAGCGCGCCGCCGCCCGCCTGAAGGTCTCACGCGCCAGGCGGAGGCGCGAGTACACGGTCCCGAGCGGGATCTCCATCGTCTCGGCGATGTCGTCTCCCGTCATCCCTTCCAGCTCGAACAGCGTGAACACCGCGCGCTGCTCCAGGGGCATCTCCTCCAGGATGCCCTCGAGCACCGTCAGTCCCTGCCGTCGCTCCGCCTCTGCCGCGACGTCGATGCGATCGTCGGGACAGTCGAGCAGGGGCGCCTCCCCCTCGGAGCGGTGGCGCACGTGCGCGAGCTTCTTGCGATCGCTGGCGACGCGGTAGCAGATGCCGAACAGCCACGTGGAGAGCTTCGACCTCCCCTCGAACTCGCCGAGCTTCCTGTACACGACGAGAAAGACGTCCTGCGCCGCGTCCTGCACGTCGCTCTCCCGCACGCCGAGCCGGCGAAGAGCGCGCCAGACGAACTGGAAGTGCTGCTCGTACACCTCCCGGAAGGTCATGGTCCTGGGGGGCTAGGTCTGGCCATCATGAAAGGAGGAATGCCCTGGCACGTACATGTCTCCCCTGGGTGGTGGGAGGACCCGGCCGCCATCACGGAATCGACACCCGGAGGCCGGCTCCCAGCGAAAAACCGATGGGCGAGGGGGTGAACGCGGAGATGACCGACAGCGCCTGGGCCCCTGCAGGGCCGTCCACCCGGTCGATGGTGAGCTCCTCGGAGACGAGGGGGGCGACGACGGCGCCCCGGAGTGACCAGCCGAGCGGCCCGGCGATGGGCCCTTCGCCCAGGAGCAGCGCACCCAGGGCGGCCCAGGGCACGGTGACCTGGCGGTCCGGATCGTACCCCCGGCCGGCTCCGCTGAACGCGCCCACCATGGGCTGCGCGCAGACGGACAGGCGAGGTCCTTCCAGGTGACCCGCGATGGCGGCGCAGGCGCGTGCGGTTGCGAGGGCGAGGGTGATGTCGACCTGGCCAGGCGTCACGTCGAGGGTGCGCGTCGGCATCCAGATGGCCCCTGCGCCAAACGAGACACGCTCCAGCCGCAAAGACGCCTCCGCGTGGAAGGCCCAGGAGAATGGCGTGAGAACGCCGAGCGTCTGGGAGACGCCGAGGTCGAGCGAGACATCCCACGCCCTGGCGGATGGAGCCGGGGTGGGGGTGGCCGTCGGCGTGGAACCAGGCGCACGCCGGGTAGAACGTGCGGAGGGCGTAGCGGGCGACGGCGGGGCAGGGGAGGGGGGCGCTGGCTCGGCTCGAGGGGGCGCCTCGCTGTCGAGCAAGATGGCCAGGGTGATGGCGAGGGCCTCGGCGAGACCTGCGCACGTGGGACCCGGGTCGGAGATCCGGCGGGTGAGGTCTCCAGCGCGGAGGACGGCGGCGTAGGCGTCGTCCTCACGGAAGATGCGGACCTCGTACGTGTCGGCCGCGGCCTCCTCGCTGGCATCGTCGAGCGCGGGGCGCTTCATGGCCACCTCGACGGCAGCTGTGAGTGCGGCCGCATCGGGGCAGTCGGTGGCCTCGGCGGTGCGGGTGACCGTGAGGCGCGCGAGCGGGGACGATGCGGTCTCCTGGGCGACCGCTGGCGAGGCACCGAGGAGCGTCGTGGCAAGGAGAGCGCGGGTGGAGGCTGCAGCGAACCCGCTGGCGAGGGCGCCTGCGCCAGAGAGGCGGCGGCGAGAACTCGGGAGGGACGGCGCGGACACGAGGGTGGGGTTTATGACAGAGAGGGGGGGAGCAGGGGAATAGGGGGATGACGCGCGAGGGTGGACTTTTTCGTTGATGACGCTGTGGGGAGCTGCAGACAAAAGGCGCCCTGCCGGAAGCGTCGGTCAGCTTCGAGAAGACGGTCCGCCCCCAGGCCACGCGCTGCGCAACCCAGGAACCTCTGCCCTGGAGGAGCTGTCGCTCATGGCATCGACCCAAGGAGCCAGCGTGATCGAACCCCAGCATCGCCCCCGCGTGACCGAGGCCCAGCGCAGCCCCGACGTGCCTTCCCTTCTCGCCACCGTCGCGCGCGTCGGCGCCATCGCCTCCCAGCACGCCAGCGCCTCCGAAGAGGCCCGCACCCTCGCCCCCGAGGCCGTCCAGGCCCTCCGCGACAGCGGCCTCCTCGCCCTCGCCCTCCCGCGCGCGCTAGGCGGCATGGAATGCGATCCACTCACCCAGGCCACCGTCTTCGAGGCCATGGCCCGCGCCGACACCTCGGCCGGCTGGTGCTTCATGATCTCCGCCCTGATTGCGGCCCTGGCGGGGGCCTACCTTCCCGACGAAGGCGCCCGCGCCGTCTTTCCCACCCCTTCCACCTACCTCGCCGGCCTCCGCCTCCCCATGGGCACCGCCCAGCGCACCGACGGCGGTTACCGCGTCCAGGGCCGCTGGGCTTTCGGGAGCGGCGCGCGCCATGCCGACTGGATCTTCACCGTCGCCCTCCTCCCTTCCGAGCGCGACGACGCTCCCCCCTCACTCCTCGATGTCGCCCTCCCGGTGACCGACGTGCACATCGAGGACACCTGGCACGTCGCCGGCCTGCGCGGCAGCGGCAGCGACCACTACCGCATCGACGACGCCTTCGTCCCCGAAGCGTTCACCTGTCCCGCCCCGGCGGCGCCGCCCCTCCGTGGTGGCCCCCTCTACCGCCTCCCCATGCTGGCCCTCATCGCCCCTGGTCACGCCGCCTTTGTTCTCGGCGCTGCCCAGCGCGCCCTCGACGAGATCACCGCCGTCGCCCCTCACCGCATCAAGGCCTGGCCTCAGACCCCCCTCGGCCAGCACCCCGCCTTCCAGATGGATCTCGGCCGCGCCACCGTGAAGCTCCGCGCCGCGCGCGCCTACACCGCCGATGTCCTCGGCAGTACCTGGGACCGTGTCCGAGCGGGCGACGACCTCACGCCAGCCGACTGGGTCTCCCTCCGCGCCCTCACCACCTACACCGCCGACGTCGCTGCGGAGGTGAGCTCCTTCGCCTACCGCGCTGGCGGCGGCAGCGCCCTCTACGCCACGAGCCCCCTCCAGCGCTGCTTCCGCGACCTCCACGCCGCCACCCAGCACATCGCCGCCACCGACGACGCCTACGAGTTCGCCGGCCGCCACCTCCTCGGCATCCCCGAAGCCGTTCAGCCCATGACCATGCCGCGCCTCCGCGCATAGCCACGACGACCCGCCCGTCACCCAGCGCGACGCCCTCCCGCTCGAACGCGCCCGAAGCCTTCAAGGCGCAAACACGCCGAGCCATGCATCACCATCCCCGAACGCGACGAGGGGACCTGTGCCCAGATCGACCGTCCCCCAGAAGCCACCGCCGGCGGCGATCCGATCGTTCGGGCCGATCGCGACCTGCGTCGTGTAGAAGACCGATGACGCCGAAGACGAGTAGACCCACCGCGCCGCGCCCGACGGCGCGAACTTCCCGAGGCCGGCGAAATAGCGCCACGAGACGACGAGATCCCCCGCTCCATCCACCGCGAGCTGCGACACCTCCATCGGCGGATTCTGGACCCACACAGGTTCCCCCATCGGATCGAAGCGCGCGAGAAAGCCTCCCGCTGCGACCGGCCCGAGCCCCAGATCCATGGTCTCAAAGAGCTGCCCGGACACGAAGACATGACCGGACGCATCGACGGCGACTGCCTGAGCGATGCCTCCGTTGCCGGGTCCGTGAGGAGGCGAGCCACCCAGCTCCTTCGACCACAGCACGCTCCCTGTGATGCTGAGCTTCTTGACGAGGATCCGCTGATGGCACCGCGTGAGTGAGGCGCCGCAATACTCGAATCGGGGAACGGCCAAGACCATGTCCCCTGCAGGATCGAAAGCGATACCCCCCAGGATGCCGTGCGCGGACCCGCTGTCCCGATCCCAGCGCTCGGTGCCTGAAGCGTCGAGCAGCTTGATGCGCTCGGGTCCGGCACCCGAACCCATCACAGGATCGAGCACGGAGTAAATGATGGCGATGTCACCATCGGCATTGATCGCGAGCTGATTGGGTTGACTGTTCGTACCATGGAGCGGAGCGAAGCTCTTGCTCCAGAGATGATTTCCCTCGTCGTCCAGCTTCGCCACGAAAAGATGACTCATCCCTGCCGTGGGGAGCGGTAGAGGACCGCCGCCGAGATCGATCGTCGCGGCGTTGTTGGGGGCCCAGTAATGGCCAGCGATGACGATGTTGCCGGAGGGGTCCAGGGCGATGCTCCTGGCAGCATCTTGCACATGACTCCCGAATTGTTTGCTCCACAGCGTGTTGCCAGCTGGATCCAGCTTGAAGACGACCACGGTGAGCGGGGCGGGGAACCCCTGGCAGTTCAGAGGGCCTGCGCCGAAATCGACGATCCCCCGGCACCTCGCGATGACATGGAGGTTGCCAGATGCGTCCACGGCGACGCCATGGGTGTCTGCGTACGGGCCATCGGGGGTGCCGTGGTGCCGGACCCAGATGGCCGAACCCGTGAGGCTGCCGCCAGAGCCCCCGGCGCCTGAAGCCCCTCCGGAGCCGCCCGCGCCGCCCGTACCGCTTCCACTGGCGCCCCCACCGTCTCCCTCACCGAGGCCGCTCCCGCCCACCCCATCCCCTGCACTGCCGCCGCCCACGCCGCCTGCTCCGCCCCCATGACCACTGCTGCCGCTGCTCGGTCCCGTACTGCTTCCAGTACCGCCTCCTCCCTCGACGGCATCCGGGCTGCAGGCTGCGGCGAGCGCGAAGGCGAAGGCGAAGGCGAGCGTGCTCGCGGCGCGCCAGCGAAGCTGGGGAGCCCAGCAATGACGTGATGAAGGGGCCTCCTGCACGCGCCGACGCATGCCCCGATAGGTGCAAGGCATGTCGTCAACATTCATGGGACCGGAACAGCCGGAGCCGCTCCTTGCGTCGGCTTCACTCAAGGCGCGAACAGGCCGAACAGCGCATGCCCGAACTTTGACGAGACGAGCGGACCCGTACCCAGATCGACGGTCCCACCGAAGCTACCTCCGACAGCGATCCGATCGTGCGGACCGATCGCAGGCTCCACCTTCAGCCAGATCGAACTTTGAAACGAGTTGATCCACCGCACCGTGCCAGTCGGATCGAGCTTCCCGAGACCGGGGGGCTCCAGCAACGCGACGACGAGATCTCCAGCCCCATCCACGACGATGTGCGACATTTCCCCCGGAGCGCTCTGGGCCCACAGGGGCGCGCCCGTCGGATCGAACCGCGCGAGAAAAGGTCCTGCCGGCACGGGTCCGAGACCCAGATTCATGGACTCGAACAGCACCCCGGACACGAAGATGTCACCGGATGCATTGATGGCGACCGCCTGCGCGCGCCCCCCATTGTTGTTCGTATAGGGGTATGAACCACCCAGCTCCTTCGACCACAGCACGTTCCCCGTGACGCTCAGTTTCTTGACGAGGATCCGCTGATGGCACCGCATGAGCGAAGGGTGGCAATGCTCGTGGCGGGGAACCGCGATGACCATGTCCCCCGCTGGATCGAAGACGATGCGCCCGCGATTTCCGTGTACGGAGCCGCTGTTCAGATCCCAGTATTCATTGCCGGATGCGTCCAGGAGCTTCACTCGTGCAGGCCCGGCGATGGTGCCTGGACCCATGGGCACGAAATCGAGGGCCGAATAGAGGACAGCGATGTCGCCATCGGCATTGATCGCGAGCATGGTGGGAACACTTTCTTTGCCTTGGACCGGCGCGAACCCCTCACTCCAGAGATGATTTCCTTCTTCGTCCAGCTTGGCCACGAAGAGGTTGCGCATGTCCGACGCTGGGGTCATCGGTAGGGGACCACCGCCGAGATCGATCGGAGGATGCGTGACGAACGCCATGTAATCACCAGCGATGACCAGATCTCCGGAAGGATCCAGGGCGATGGCCATCCCGTGATCCGACATGAAACCGCCAAAACGCCTGCTCCACAGCGTGTTCCCTGCTGGATCCAGCTTGGCGACGAGCACGTCCCCCGCCATCGACTGCCCGCGGCAATCCAGAAGACCTGCGCCGAAATCAATGAGCCCCAGACAGGTGCCGGCGACGTAGATGTTGCCCGATGGGTCGACGGCGGGGATATATACCCCAGCGTACGAGTCCCCGGGGCTTCCGTAGTGCCGGATCCAGTAGGGCGAACCCGGGCCGCCGCCGCCTTCTCCGTTCGTACCGCCCTCGCCGCCTGCACCCCCGACGCCACCGGCGCCTCCTGCCGTGCCCGCGCCTCCTGCTGCGCCCGTTCCGCCAGCGCCGCTCCCAGGGGGGCCGTCCACACCTCCCGTCCCGCCCGCGCCTCCTGCCGTGCCCGCGCCGCCCGCGCCGCCCGCGCCGCCGGCAGCGCCTGCCCCTCCTGCGGCGTCTGTTCCGCCAGCGCCGCCCACGCTGCCCGTCCCGTCCGCGCCTGTTGCGGCGCCTGTTCCGCCAGCGCCGCTCCCAGGGGCGCCGCCCGCGCCGCCTGCAGCGCCTGTTCCGCCAGCGCCGCTCGCTTCGCTCCCACAGATGCCGCCCGTGCCTCCCCCACCCGGGCCGTACCCGCCCATCCCATTCCCTGCACCGCTACCTCCGGTGCTGCTCGTGCCATGGCCGTGAGAACTGCTGCCACCGTGCGGTCCCGTGCGGCCTCCGGCACCGCCGTCTCCGGCGCTCGACCCGGCCTCTCCGCCCCCCTCGACGACGTACGGACCGCAGGCCGCGACGAGGAGGAAGGCGAACGTGCCCGCGGCGCGCCAGCGAATACGAGATCGCCGACGAAAGCACAAGGAGTGGACCGCCCGCACGTGAGGATGCACCCCCTGATCGTTGCAGGACGCGCCGGGAACATTCACGGCACCGGCTCCTGGAGCTTCATCGGACTCGTCTTGGCCCTCCATCCTTCTGTCGCGACCGGATAACAGCGGCTCGCCATGACACCTCTCGGTACACTCCCCGTCCTGAGGAGACCTCGCCATGGAGCTGCGCCGCCATCACGCCGTGAAATCGCCTGGAAGCTTGATCGACGCGCTCGCCTCCATCCGCGAGGACGAGCTACGCGCCACCGTCGAGGCCCTGGCGAGGCCGCGCCACATGTTCCGTGAGCGCGCCGAGAACCTCCGCGCAGCGCAGAGGATCGCCAGCGGGTTCGAGGACTGTGGCTACGCCGTCTCCTTCCAGGGCGAGCTTCGCAACGTGGTCGCGCTCCCGCAGGGCGGTGTGGAGGGGCCCCTCCTCCTCGTCGGCGCCCATTACGACAGCGTCCCTGGCACCCCTGGCGCAGACGACAACGCCAGCGGTATCGCCGCGATGCTCGCCTGCGCCCGCGCGCTCCGGCACCTCGGATCTGCGCTCCCCGTGGGCTTCGTCGCGTGGAATGGAGAGGAGGATGGCCTCCTCGGCAGCATCGACTTCGTCGCCCACCACGAGGCATCCGCCACGACGACCATCGCAGCCGTGCACGTCCTGGAGATGGTCGGCTACGCCAGCCACGCGCCGGACTCCCAGCGCATGCCGCTCCCGGTCCCCGGAGCGCCTACCGTTGGCGACTTCATCGGCCTGCTCACCAACCAGCGCTCCAACCACCTCGTGAACCTCGCTGTCGCCCAGGCCGAAGCCCTCGTCCCCGAGCTGCCCGTGGTCGGCCTCAAGGTGTACCTCGGCCTCGAAGGCTGGCTCCCGGTGCTCCACCGGAGCGACCACGCGCCGTTCTGGAAGGCGAAGATCCCCGCCATGATGTGGACCGACACCGCCGAGTTCCGCAACCCGAACTACCACCGCGCCACGGACACCCCGGACACGCTGGACTACACCTTCCTGCGGCGTGTCACCCAGCTCGTCACGGCCACCGTGGCGCGGCAGGTGGGATGAGCCGTCCCTGGGACCGACGCGCACTGCTCGGCGGGGCAGCGGGGGCGCGCCCCCCTCTCGTGGGAAGGGGGATGGCTCTCAGCGCTGCGGGCGCCGACCCACCTCGGACCGCCTCCGACGCCACGCAAAGAGGCCTGGCGCGAAGAGCAAGACGGCGGCACCCCCGGGAGCACCGCTGAAATCGAAGAAGGGCAGCCAGCAGCCGCCCCCTCCGCCGGGGGGACCACCGGGACCGCCAGCGCCGGCGCCGCTGCTCTCGTCGACGCAGATCCCTTCATCACACGTCCCGCTCGCGCACTCCTCCGTGATGACGCAAGGATCCCCCTCCGCCGTCTGGTGGAGCGCATAGAAATCCGAGCTGTCGTTGCTCACCACGAGCAAGCCCTTGCCGGGGATGTACGTCGCGTTTTTCCCCCGCGGCGTCGACAGCGAGGGGAGCGGGATGAACGTCTCGGTGGCAGGGTCGAACAGCTCCACGTTCGCTCCGCCGCCGACGACCACGAGGCGCCCGCTCGAGAGCGTGACAACCGCATGTTTCCAGCGCGCAGTGAGCATCGACGGTCCCGCGGTCCAGCTGTCGGTGGATGGATCGTAGAGCGAGGTCGAGGTGTCGCCCGAGAAGCGACCCCCCGTGACCAGCACCCGACCATCCGGCAAGCGTGCTGCCCCGTGATTGAAACGCGCACCCGGCATCGGCGCCACGAACGTCCAGGTGTTGGCGACCGGATCATAGATCTCGCAGCTGTCCAGGTACCCTGCGTCATCGTAATAGCCGCCGGTCACGAGCACGCGCCCATCCGCGAGCAGCGTCGCGGTGTGACCACGACGCGGCGTATTGAGCGACGTCAGCGTCTGCAAGGTGTCGGTGGCGACATCGAAGCGCGCCGTGGTGCCCCAGTCGTTGAATTCCATCCCACCCCCCACGAAGAAGGGATCACCGTTGGCGAGCTGGGTGACCGCCGAGCTGGAGAGGAAGAAAAAGGCCGCGGGATGGGCCGTCCAGACGCCCGCCCCTGGATCGTACGTCTCCATGACCTCCTCCATCGACGCCGCCAGCAGTCGTCCATCCGGCAGTGAAAAGACGCTGACCTCCATGAAGTGGTAGTCTCCCTGCGTCGTGCCGTCGACGGACCAGGCCCCTGTCGAGGTGCTGTAGCGCTCCACGACCTCTGCCGACTCGGTGGTCATGTCCATGTAGCCACCCACCACCAGCACATCGCCGTTCGGAAGTGCAGCTGTGCCATGGTCCAGGCGGCCGATGCTCAGCGTGCTGGAGGTCCAGGACTGGGCCGCTGCCGGCAGCGAGACGCTGAGGGCGACGGCGGCGGGGACGAGGTGTGAAATCAGCGTAGAGAAGCGCATCGTGAGATCTCCTTCCGGATGACTGCCGGGGCGATGGGTGCCCTCGGTGGTCGGCCAGGCGCGGTGGTGGCGAGCGGGTCGGCGCGCCACCACGATGCGCTGAGCAAAAAGAGGGCCAGCGCTGGAGCTGGCCAACGACCCATCCTCTGGCCTCGCTGCATGTCCTGTCCTGTCAACCTGGAGTTGACTCGGTTGACAGCCTCGCGTGCGTCACGTGTGCTTCCGTACGCTGCCGTTCGCGATCAGGGCAGGCTGCACTGCGTGGGATCCGCAAGCACGGCTTGCGCGCGCGTGGCCAGCTCGGCGCTGCCAAGGCTCGCAGTGAATGCGGCGGTCGCCCCCGCATCATCCTTCAGCAGCGTGAAGGCGATGCACAGGGCCATGCGGTGGAGCGAAGCCATCTCGGGCTTCAGGAGCAGCGCCTGCAGCCCGTCCACGAGCCCCTGATTCTGGACGAGCGTCGCCCCGGCAATGCGTTGCGTGGCCTGCAGCGCCTGAGAGACCACCTCGACCAGCGAGCCCTCGAGCTGTGACGCGATCAGCGTCCGGAAAGGACCTGCTTCCACGGGATGATGATAGGCGCGCCGTGCATGGAGCATGACATTGCGCATGGCGAACGCTCGCGCTCGCGGCGAGTGCGCCGACTGGGCGACGCTCCCCCAGGTCTCACGCACATAGGAGAGGTCGACCAGCCCGAAATTGCTCAGGTGGATGAGGTCGACATCGGACACGCTCGGTGTCGTGAGTCCACCTTCCAGCGCGGTCCACTGCGCCTCGAAGAGGGTGGGCGCGTCGAGGAAACCAAAGCAGCTCGTGAGTGGAGTCCATATGTATTCCGAGAGCGAATGGCGGGGCCCCGTGAGGATGGGGGTGAGCACTGCGCGCCAGTCTGCCTGTTCCACGGGATCGGCGAGCTGTGCGGCGACATCGCAGGCGGATCCGAGGGCGAGCGGCCTTGCATACTCGGAGTCGAGCGCGTCGAAGAATGCAGGGAAGTCGCGTGGTGCCATCTCCGGAATCAGCGCGGTGTTCGCGATCGTGGTGGCCTGGTGAAGGCCTGGCAGGTCCAGGAAGACGGCCGTCTGTGCAGGCGTGGTGGGGAGAGCGAGGGGCGACAGATCGTAGACGATGGAGTCGAAGCTGAGATCATCGTGAGCGATGCCCCAGATGTCGAGGTGTACATCCTCGGCATCGATCACCAGCAGATCCCCCGGCGTATTTCTGTCGAGCGTGAGTGGCACCCCGGGGACGAGCGTGAGGTGCTCGATCGAGCCCAGCTCTCTGTACCAGGTGAACGTGAAGGGGGCCACGAAGAGACCCTCGGGATCGTGCAGTGTCACCACCGCGCCCCCGGCGCCGCTCGGCGCCACGTCGAAGGTGGGCAGCGCGGCGGTGTCGAGCGCGTGCTCCACCTGCGCGCTCACCGTGGAGCCGAGTGGGGTGGCGAAGGCCGCGAGGAGAGCGTCGGTTCCCATGACGTCGTGCGGATGCGCTGCAAGGAGAGCAGACAGCGTGCTCCAGAATCCGGTCTCCCCCGCGAGATGGCGGACCTGCGAGAGGAGCCAGGCTGCGCGATTGCGGGGCATCGTGTAGTAGCTGGACCATGGCGCGTGCGCGGCGTCGCGGAGCGGCTCGGCGCTGTATCCGTAGAACAGCTCCCCGTTCAGCGTACCGGCGCCGCTCTGGTCGATGTGGGCGCGGCAGGCCTCTTCGGTCAGCAGCCGCATCATCCCCACCTCGAACCAGACGTCCTCCCACGCGGCGAGCGAGGTGGCAGCGCCGAACCACTGGTACGCGAGCGCGCTCGCCGAGGTTCGCAGATCGGTCTCGATCGCGGGCTGAGACGTCGCAATCTCCGGCTGGAACGAGAGACCAGCGCTGAGGAAGCTTCCGCTCACGGGCAGCATGACCACGGTGTATTGCCCGAAGGGGTACGGTGAGAGCAGGCCCTCGTACACCCCGAGCTGTCGATCGATCTCGGCGATCGTCGCGGGATAGTCCCCGGGGATCCCGGGCCGATGCCAGACGGCGAGGGGCAGCGCGCCGTGCGATCCTGTCTCGACCTCGAACTCGCTCACGGCGAACGCGAAGTGGTGGGTGGAGATGGGCTCCTGGGTCGCATAGCTCATGCGCCGCCCGTCGCTTCCATCGGGCGCGTCGAGCACGAGATCCCCGGGGGCGATGAGGCGCTCGGCCGCGTCCATGCGTAGCTCGACCGACAGCAGCGCACGATCGTCGAGGCGGTCGTGGCAGGGAATCCAGCGAGGTGCCTCGAACGGCCCGGGGGTCGTGAAGAGCGCCCGGATGGCGACGGGATCCTCGGCGCGTGGCGCGACGGTCTGGAGGCCCGCGCCTGGCGTGGCCTGGTAATCGATGGCGAGGACCACCGACGCCCCGAGGCTCCGATCAGGGAGGCTCTGGATGTCGATCGCCAGGCGCCGGTTCGCCGTGTCGATGGTGAAGGGGAGCGGTGACCCGTCCCCCGAACGAACGGCAGTCACCGCGCTGACGGCGCTGTCGAGGACGAGAACCTCGATGTCTGCTTCGAGGGTCGTGAGCGCAATCTCCACCGTCGCGTCGAGGCGACCGGCATTCCAGTCGTACGCGCCGCTCAGCGCATAGTGCTCGACGTCGTAAGCGTCGCTTTCATCCGCCTGCGCGCCGCTGCTTCCAGGGTCGTCGGTCGTCGACGTGGACGTACCAGGTTCGAGAGGCTCTGGAGTCTGGCCATCCGACGAGGGCTCCAGCGGGACACAGGCGGGGATGGCCCCACAGAGGAGCACCGCGACGAGCACGCCTCGATGCGACGAGGACCAGCGTGTACCCATCGTTCTTGAACGCATGAACTCCCTCCACGCCGCTCCACGAGACGACGAGCCATTTCGTCCACGCGCGGAGCTTCTGCGCGCCTGACCCTCAGCAAGATGAAGGCCGAGCACGGTTCTTCGTTGCGTGTCGAGGAGGCGTTCTCGGGTTGCGCAGCAGGTGAGGCAGGTCGCGCAGACGACGATGCAAGACGCGCAGCACCCGCCACTCGAGCGGGAATTCAGCCCTCGCCGGGACGCTGGCAAGGACAGCGAGCACTGCGCTCTGGAGGTATGCGGCGGGCGGCTCGGGCTGGGGAGCCCTGGAGCCCCCATCGCGACAGCGTGACGCTCGTCGTCTCGGACCTCGTCGCGCTTCACGCTCCGAGCCTCACACGGCGGGCTCGTGCCCGAGCATGGGCGCATGGCCGGGCGCATTCTCTGCGCGGCGTGCGACCGCGGAACAGCGATTCAAGGCGCGGTGCGCGCCATCTTCTCTGGCTGACCCGACAGCGCATAGCCACCCGTCTGCGCGTTCCATCGGTACATGCCCATGGACAGGCGGATCGCTTCACTCAGCTTCATGAATTCGGCCGCCGAGGGCGCTCGAGCCGCCGCCGCCGGCTTCTGCAGGGCGTCGTGCTGGAGGTTCACGACCGACGTATCGTAGTTGGGCGCTTCGACCTTGATCGACCGCTGGTTCAACGTCGGCCAGCCGCCCAGATCCTTGATGCCCTTGTAGATCTGGAATGCCGCCGAGGTGCTCGGGAGCTTGCTCAGCTCCTGGAAGGTGGTCTCCGTCGACGAACCCCGGTCGATCCGGACATCGAGCTCGATGGCTTTCTTGATGACCTGCCGCCCGTCGGGATGGGTCGTCGTCGTGGTGAACTCGTTGTGCGAGAGATCCACCAGCACGTCGACACCTAACTTGGCCCTGGTCAGCTCGGTGTAATCACTCTTCTTGAACGCCGCTTGAATGGAGAAATCGCCAGCCATCGAGGCCTCCTCGTGTCATTCCCGGCGACGAGCGCATCGGCCACACGGACGACGGACGATCTCACCCGCCATGCGGGACGTTGTGTAATCGGTATCACGCGCCGCGCGTCCCTTACAAGCGCAAGTTGGAGGAGCAATGAAGGAATGGCGCCGTCTCATTTCATCCAGAAATGGCGCCGTCCATCTCCCGATGCCCGCAAGTCTCGCCGGTCAGGGCCTTCGATCCGGACCACCTGTTCCGCGCAGCACACCAGGTGCCGCCTCGCGCGGCGCAGTCTTTCTGGAGCCCCGCAACGAAGAGGGGGGTCTCGTGCTGGCTGCCGAGACGAACGTCGCCTAAGTTCGCCGCCATGCTCTCCGGGAACATGGCAGCGAGGTTGTGGTCGGGCGTGTCCGCCGGCGGGTTCATCTTCGCCGTGCTCGTCCTCTGCGTGCTGCTCCCCGCGGGCGTCATCGCCCTGACGGACCGGGCCGAGCGCCGCGCGATCGAGCGCCTGCGCCGGGAAGGCATGCGTTGCACCGCGCTGGTGAAGAGCTTCCGCCGGATCAGCATGACGCAGCATCGGGTGCTCTTCGAGCTGCTCCTTCCGACGGGGCGCCTCGGCCGTGAGTACGTGCTCACGGGTCTGAACGACACGGATCTGGCGAACTGGACGGCCTTGCAGGTGCCCCTCGCCGCCAGCGCCGACCCCAACGCCTCGACCATCGCCCTGGATGCACTCCCGTACACGGCGCCGTCGAAGCGCTGGGTCTTCCAGCTCGTCGGTGTCGCGCTGGTGGCCGGGATCGGCGTCGGGGTGGCGGTCGCCCTCCTGCATCGAGACGACGAGGCCGCGCTGTCGTCCGAGCTTCGCGCCGTGTGCACGGCTCTCCGGCGCCAGGGCGTCGACGTCGCGAAGGTGGACCTGAATCACCGACGTGGACAAGGGGTCGTCGAGCGAGCGTGGCTCGACCTCGATGGCGAGCCGTACGATCTCCTGCGTCGCGCTGCACCCGCCGCGACGGCAGAGGAACCCCAGTGCTTGGCCCAGGGTCTGGTCGTGCTCTGTGCGCGCACCCGCCTCGACGACCGAAGAAGCCCCGCAGACGTTCGCCCGAGCCCCCGCGTGAAGGAGGCCTTTGCTGCCTCGACGTCGCGATGAGGGAGGAGGGGGCCTCGGCGCCGCAGGTCGAGCTTCTGCGCTCCTTTCCCTGACCAGCCACCGCGGGGGATCGGGATTCGCCGTCGACTCCCCCTCAGGGCGTGTCGTCACCCGAGCAGCACCGGAAGCCGATCCGGTTCGACGTGAAGCTCGGCGGCTGCGCCGTGACCTGACCGCAATCTCCCGGAATTCCGAGAGCGGCGCTGCCTCGTACACGGCAGCTCGGCGAATCCTCGCTCCCGCCGCACGCGTCCTCCCACTCCGCCACGTTCCCGGCCATGTCGAACAGCCCGTCGTAGCCCCCTTCGCAGCAAGGGCTGGAGCCCGCTGGAACGCTGTAGGGGACCATGAAACTGCCTCCGTGACAGGCCGAGGCATTCTGCACCGCGCCGTAGGGATAGACCCGTTCGCCTCCGCGGGAGCAGGCCATGTACCACTGGCTCTCGCTCGACTCGGCCGTGCCGTCGAAGGGAACGCTTCCACCCGAGATCTGGCCGCACAGTCGCTTCCCCGCCCAAGCGCAGTAGGCGTGGGCGTCGCACCAGTCGACGGAGACCACCGGATGATCCGGAGGCCCTGGCCACCCGCTCGCGGGCTCGTAGCTCTGGTTCCAGCTACAGACCGAAGACTGCCCCGACGGCGAAGGGGACGCGGTCAGGAACTGTGCATACGCGGCGTTCGTGACCTCGGTCGCGTCGATGCAGTAGCTCCTCCCGCCAGGGTGAGGCACCTCGACCATGTCCACGGGGCATCGCGCCGCCTCTCCCTCGCAGCAGAGGGTGATCGGGTCCGTGGCCCAGGCGCAGCCCCTGGCATCTCCACCCCCGACATTGCATGACGCGTCGGTCACGGCGTTCGGCGTCCACTGGAGATGGGTCGGCTGCCCGTCGACGCAGGTGGAGCTGCTCGACGTGACCAGCTCCACAGCGCCGCTGCAGGTGGCGTCGCGGTAGCCCCGGAGTACGCCCGAGCATCCCGCGGGCGTGGAGAGGCTGCACGTGCAGCCCGAGCACCAGCGACCATCCTCCATCCCGGCATGCACCACCCGGCGAGCGCGAAACGCCGCGCCATCGCACGCCACCTTGCCAGGGTGGGCGATGCACATCCCGGTGAAGGGCGGTGGAAGCGGCGGGGTACAGACCTCTCCCGCGCCGCAACCTGCGCCTCCCGTGCCCGGCAGGGCGCAGCCGACCACCGTCCGTGTCCACGACGCCGGATTCAGGCGCGCGTTCTGCGGCAGACCTCCCGTACAGGTGCCCTGCACCGTGGGAGACTGCATCCGGAGGGACTGGACGGGTGTGTTGCCGACCGATTGACACGCGGTTCCGGACTGCGACATCGAGGCGGAAGCCGAGGTACAGCCTGGCGCCGCAAACGTGTTCACGTAGTTCAGCGCGCAGTGGGCATCGGTCGGCGGTGAGCACGTGCAAATCGAGCAGATGGCAGCGTCCCGCTGCAGTTCCGCGTGCGCGTGGAGGACGGGGACCGAGAACGGCGGCGCGCAGGAGGGGGCGGCCGAGGGATCGCCGTCGTAGAGGGCAAACGGTCCGATCCAGCCGTCGGGCGCGCTTCCGTGGCACGAGGACTCGGCGCAGTCCGGATCCTCGCAGTCCGCGAGGCCATCCCCATCGTCGTCGCGCCCGTTGCTGCAGTCTTCGACCTCGCTGTCCGGGCCGGGGTCGAGTCGGTCGAAGACGAGGTCCCCCGTGCTGCATGCGCCCATGACCCACGCGATCGGCGCAAGCAGCACGAGCGCCAGAGGAAGCCTTGCCCGCATCAGAACCGCCCCCCGAGCTGCACCGAGCCCGGCCCGATCGCGACGCCCACCCCGGCCTGTGTCTGCGCTCGCGAAGCCCCTCCGAAAGGAGGGAAGACGACCAGCACCACGCCCGCGGCTGCGGCGAGGCCTCCTGCCACGAACGCCACCGTCGCACCGCCAGCGAGGCGCTCTGCTTGCCGCGCGCGTGGTTCGTCGGACACGAGGCATCGCCCGTCGGCATCGCATCGGGATCGGACATCATCGATCTGCTGCTTGGCGAAGACGCTCATCACGATCCCCGTCGTGAGCCCGACGCCTGCGGCTCCGAAGGCGATGGCCGCGGGAAGCCACGATCCTCGCCCCGCGCCCCCGGACGTCGCTCCATAGGGCTGAACGCCTCCACTGCCGTCGAGGTACAACGTGAGGCGCTCGGCGCGCCCGGCGGCGAGCTGGATCGTGTGCTCCACGGGGGGTCGCCCCGGGAGATGGGCGACCACCCCGACCGGCCCGGGATTCCGACGGAGCGGCTGCCCGCCCAGTGGAGCGGGGACGCCATCGATCGTCACGCGGCTGGTCTCCACGGAGGCGCCGACGACCGTGACCTGGAGCGAGGGGATGCGGCGTTCGAGGGCCGAAAGCTCCGACTGCGCATCCCGCTGGGCCTCCTTGAAAGCCACCGGCGTGTCCGGCCCGTGGCGCTCCTGGAGGATGGCCAGGTAGGCGATGCGCGCCTCCAGCAACCTGTCGAGGCGCTCGCTGCACCGCGCGATCATCAACATGAGCGTCGGCGCGTGGTGGGCCTTCCTGGCCTGGCGGAACATCGTCAACGCCTCGGCGAACTGACCCTTCTCGTACAGCTCGTACCCCTGATCCGCGAGCTTGCGGGCCTTGAGCCGTGCCCCCGCATCTCCGGAGGCCGCCGTCGACGGCGTGTTCTGCGCCGGAGCCTGTGCGATGGCCGATGCTGGCAGGAGCACCACGAACCCCAGCGCGCACACGGCGTACCGCAACCCCTTCACCCGTCGCCTCGGACTGCCCTGGGGTTTCCGGGCCAGACTGCCTCCGCGACCGACTGCACCACGAGAGCATGCGACCGGACGACGGAGTGGGTCAAGGCGCCACCGAGGGAGCAAACCGCGCGTCGCCCTCGACCAGCCACCCGAACGCCCCGGCGACCTCGGTCGCCACCGCACCATCGTAGCTGTGCCCCACGCCCTTGCCGTGGACCACGCGCGCCGCGACCCCTGCCTTCTCCAGGAGCCGCGCCGCCGCGTTCGACGACCCCACGCACCCCCCCTGACCACAGCCGAACAGCACCCGCTGCCCCCCGGCCTTCGCGAACGCGCTCACCGCGCCCGCCGTGAGCTTCTCGCTGCCCCCCTCGACGAGGATCATCCGCGGAAACTGCGCGGGATCACGCCCCATGATCGCGACCCCCATGATCGCCCCCAGGGAGAACCCCGTGTACACCACGGGACCCTCGGCCACGTGCTCCGGATAGAGGGCCCGCAGCGCGTCGAGCCCGGCCCGGATCTCCTTCTCCAGCGCCTGGTTGTTCGCGTACGTGAAGCGCGTGTCGTCCGGCGCCGGCGAATCCCCCCGCGCCTTGCCTCGGGGACACAGCACGAACACCTCGGGCCCCACGATCTCACGCCACACCTGGCACTGCCACTCGGGCCGATCGAAGTTCCCGTGCGTGGCCAGCACGACCGGCCGAGGCCGCGTGGCCCCGAGCGGCACCGCGAGGACCGCGGGCGCATGCCCCTCTACCGGAAGCTCGACCAGCGCCCCGGGCGCCGTGAGCGGTGGGAGCCCTTTCGGCGCTGGCGGGGAGGACGGCTCCCCAGCTGCTCCTGAAGGCCCCTCCGTGGCCGCTTCCTGCGTCGAGAGGGGGGAGGTGGCTACCTCCGTGGCGGGCTGCGTCGTGGGCGCTGGGGGGGCCACGCTGCCACTGGTCTCGGCCGGCACCCGGCTCAGCGAGTCACACCCACCACTCCCACAGGATGCCAGCGCGAGCGCCATCACCGCGCGTGCCGCCTCGCACACTCCAGCATACGTGGTCCCCCTGCGAGCCAGTGGGGAGTGTCGATCGACCATGAAGCCACCGTAGCATCCGCCCTCTTCCAGTGAGTCTACTGCTGAGTGTATCCGTCCATGGTGGCCAGCTGGGTCCTGAAACATCTTCGGAAGGCCGGAACTACGGATATGAACGTGAAAAAGACCCGACGGTCCGAGAGGTCGTTCTACGCAAAATGGACGCTTCCGGATTGTCGGAAAGAGAAACAGCTCGACCCTGCACCGCATCAGGCCGTCGCACTTCGCAAGCTCGACGGCTGGTACGGGAAACTCGGTCAAAATCAGGGGGGCGGAATCCTCGTCTTGCCGACGGGCGGAGGGAAGACGTTCACCGCGGTCCGGTTCCTCTGTGCAGGCCCTCTTTCGGATGGGTACAAGGTGCTCTGGCTGGCGCACACGCACCACCTTCTCGAGCAAGCTTTTCACAGCTTCAAGCACGACACGCTGGGCAGCATCCGGGAGCCACGCCGGGAGCTGAGCCTTCGCGTCGTCTCTGGCACCCCGGGGCACTATCCGCCTCGCGATATTCTGCCCAAAGACGATGTCGTCATTGCGACACTTCAAACCATTACCAATGCATTTCGAGAGCAGCTCTCCGCGTTGGTCCAGTTCATCAAGGCCGCGGGAAAGAAGCTGTTCATCGTTTTTGACGAAGCGCACCACGCCCCCGCGCCGAGCTACAGGAACCTCCTCGAAGGTCTGCGTGCGAAAGGCGCTCCCGTGCTCGGTCTGACGGCGACGCCGGTCTACTCGGACGAGCGTAAGCAAGGGTGGCTGAAGAAGCTTTTCCCGGACGGCATCCTCGCTCAGACCCGGGCCTCTGAGCTCATCGCCTCCGGCGTGCTGGCGCGACCAAAGTCATTTTCGTTGACGACTCGCTACACTCCTTCCTTCGAAGGAGCTGACTACGAGAAGTGGCTGGGTACATACAGGGACATTCCCGAGTATGTCGTCGATGCCCTCGCGAACAGCGCCGAGCGAAACGGCTTCATTGCGAAGACATACGCGGATGAACGCAAAAAATGGGGAAAGACCATCATCTTCACGGACAGGTGGTACCAATGTGAGGCGATTGCAGAGGCGCTGAAGCGCTACAAGGTGAAGGCGGGCAGCGTCTACTCTCACGTCGATGCCTCCCCAGCCACGGTCGCGTTGCGGAAAGAGCGTGATAGCGACACGAACGCACGTGTGCTGGAGAGCTTTCGAAAGAACGAGATTCAGGTCCTCATCAACGTTCGTATGCTCACGGAGGGGACGGATGTCCCCGATGTCCAGACGGTGTTCCTCACACGTCAGACGACCAGCAGAATTTTGCTGACGCAGATGGTCGGCCGCGCGTTGCGTGGCCCGAAGTTCAAAGGGACGGAGGAGGCGAACATCGTCTCCTTCGAGGATGACTGGCGCGAGCAGGTTCAATGGGCCGAGTTCGAACTCGAAGATGGGTCTGCAGACGACAAGGTACGTTCCACGACGCATCGGCCGCCGCTTCAGCTCATATCCATCGATCTCGTCAAGCAGCTCGCTCGTCAGATGGCAGACGGTGCCAACGTCACTCCAGTCCCCTTCCAGGCGCTGATGCCTGTCGGCTGGTACAAGGTGACGTTCGATGCGCGTGTCGATGGTAGCGATGACATCGAGCCACAAGAGTTGCTCGTCATGGTGTTCGAGGACGAGATCGATGGCTTCAAGGCGTTGATCAAGAGCCTGACTCGTAGCGTGCCCGAACCATTCGGAGAGGAGAGTGTGACGCTGGAAGACCATCGAGAGTCGGTGGAGAGCTGGCGCGCGAAGTTTCTTTCAGGCGCTCGCCGGAACCCGGTCGATTTGCAAGCCGATCTTCTCCTCGTTGCACGCCACATCGCGCAACAACAGCGGACGGCGCCTCCCTTCTTCCCGTTCGAGATGCGTGCTGAGCACGACGTGGACAAGCTCGCGATTGACTTCATCGAGAGTGATCTCGGCCCCAGGGCGATCGATGAGAAGCTTCGAGCAGAATATGCGCGAAGTGACCGATTCTGGCGGACGCTGTTTCACCGCTATGAACAGCTCAGGCATTTCTATGACGGCTGCCAGGTACGCATCCTGGAGGCGACCAACCGGGAGGCAGACCCGGAAACCTACCGACCGCCAACGCCCGACCGCGGTCGACAGCCGAGTGTGTCGGAACCCGATGAGCATGTGAAAAAGGAGGTGCTGAAGCGCGACAATCGCGCGTGTCTTGCCTGCGGGTCGAATCGAACCCTGCAGGTGGATCACATCATCCCGGTGTACCACGCTGGGTCGCACGAGCCCGACAACCTCCAGACGCTCTGCAAGCGATGCAATGGGTTGAAGGGAACCCGGACCATTCGGTTCACAAGTGCCTCCACACAGCTCACGCATGCACTGACGGAGCTACCGCTTGGCACGGTGCCGAATGTAGAGGATGCTGCGAATCCCGACCAATGGGGCCGGTTCTTCCGGCAGACATTCAACTTCTTCTATCAATGTGGTGCGGTTGGAGATGTCACGATCTCCAGTCGTGGCGCAGGGTATTATGACTGGGCCGTCACGCTGCGAAGTGGCAACAATCCGGCATGGCTTGCACCTCACCTCGAGGAGCTTGTCGATCTGATCCAGAGCGTTCGCGAGAAGGGACGAAAGCCGCCGATTCGCAGCTTGCGCATCAGAGCTCCTGGCCAGAGGGATCTCGTGTACCCGAACTGAGCAGGTGCAATGAGCCCCAGACAGCTGCCCGTCCTCACCTGACCTGCACGCGCATCTGGGGCTACGGCGCATTACACGCGAGAATGTGCTCCACGGCATCCACGAGGAGCTGCTCCACCCGGTCCTCGCCCAGCTCCTCCGCCTTCGCGAACCGCTCCAGGTCGAACCTGGGCGGGCTCGCTTCGAGGTAAGCCAGCAGTTGCAGCGGGTGCCCCTCCCACCGGACGACCGAGATCCCCACCCGGTTCCGGAGCCCGCTCACCCCCTGGAGCCCCAGCGCCAGCTCGATGCTCGGCTTCTCCGGCCCCTCGTCGAGCACCACCTCGGGCGCATGACCCGCGCGCCGCAGCTCTGCCGCGATCTCCTCCATCGCGGGGCGGAGCACCCGGTCACGGACCTCTGTGAACGCCCGCAGGAACTCCGCCTCGCTCGGAGGGAGCGCGGCCCCGCTCCGCTCGGCGTACCGCTGGGTCAGCCGCTCCAGCCGGAGCCGGTTGTGCTCCTTCATGGGCCGGCCGCGCCCCTCAGGGCGCCAGCACCACCACCTTCACCTGGCTCGGCACCAGCCGCATCCCCGGCGCGTTCGTCGAGTTCTGGAGTGACATGCTCGTCAGCCGCGTGGCGGGCATCCCGGTGAGCAGCGTCGTGAACGAGGCGGTCAGGTGCCGCGACGGACCCATCACCATCCCCGAGGCCACCCCGAGCGCCACGCCCGGGTTGTCGCCGTTCGTCAGCGGCACCGTCGTCGCCATGTTGTGGGCTGGCGTGCCCATGAACAGGATGTTGTACGACGCGGGCACGCCCATCGGGCCGGCGGCGATGTTGGGGTAGGGGATGGGTGTCGGCGCCGGCATCGGCGTCAGGCACACGTCCGGGAAGGCCATATCGATGCCCATCATCTGCGAGTTCGCGAACATGGCGTCTCCTCCTCCTCAGCCGAAGTGGATCTGGTCGCCGTCGACCTTCACCAGGTTGTCCGACGTCATCAGCGTGTTCTTCGCGTGCATCCGGAGCTGCTCCTCCGCCGTGTAATCCATCTGGTGCGCCTTCACCTGGTCCAGCTCCGTCACCGTCCGGTACGAGCGCTCGACCCGCTGCGACACCCGGCTCACCACCGAGTCCACGCTCTCTGCGATCACCTTCAGCTTGCCCAGCTCGCCCAGCATCCACCGGGCCATGAACGTGAGCTTCTCGGTGACCACCTTGCCCTCGAGTGCGGTCACGTTCAGCGTGTTCGCCGCGACCTTCACCTCGCCGGGCGACGCGATCTGCACCCCGTCCTGGGCCGCGATCGAGCACGCCCCGGAGGCCGTCCGGATCTCCAGGTCCCCGTCCACGGAGAGCGTCGTCTTCCCGTCCTCCTCGGCGCGCTCCAGCACCGCGAGCACGTAGGCCTTGCCGGATGCCTCCACCGCGACGAGCACCCGGTCTCCCAGGAGCGGCGCGACCAGGCAGCTCACCGCCCGCGTCGCGGTCACCACCCCCGAGCCCAGCTCCACCGAGAACGCCGCGCCCAGGGAGCGCAGGACCGTCCCCGTCTCTTCGGTCACCAGGGAGGGATTGAGTTTACGTGCTGCGATGACCATCTCTCTGCTCCTCGGATCGGTGGGCGACGTCCGTCGTCACGGCGCCCGGTGCTCACGCTCTGCTTGCTCTCTCCGCAGATCTTCTCTCATGCGCTCCAGCCGCTCCCGCGCTGCTGGATCCTTCGCCGCGTTCGCCGCACGCAGGGCGAGCCCCACGCCCGCGAGCCCCACGATGAGCCAGAACCCACCGAAGAGCGTCAGAAAAACGACCTTCCCCGAGCGATTGAAGAACCCCGCCCGGATCTGGATCTTCGTCGGCTCGGCGCGCCTGTACAGGACCTCCACCGTCTTGCCGGCGGACAGCCCCACCGCGTAGCCCACCTGGGCTTCGGCGGTCAGCGCCGCTGCGTCCTTCGTCAGGTACGTCACCTCGACGGTGGTGATGTCTTCCGAATCCCGCCCGTCGAAGTGCGTCTTCTTGTGGACCGCCTTCACCTTGCCCGGGACCCGCTCCGCGTCCCGCTCGAACGCGCGCTCTTCCTCCATGTAGTAATGCCGGAGGCCGAAGCACAGCACGGCGGGGAGCAAGAGGAGCACCAGGAACAGCGTCTTCACCGCATCGACCTCAGTACTTCGGCGTCCAGGCCTCGGCGGCGGCGAGCCGCTCGTCGTTCCCGAGCGCGGTGGCCCTCGACCCGAAGCGGGTGTGGTCCTCCTTCGTCCGGTGGAACCGGGCCCGCATCAAGGTCGCCCTGGAGAAGTCCGCCCCCGAGACGTCGGCGTGCGAGAAGTCCGCGTAGGTCAGGTTCGCGCCCACGAACCGCGCCCCCACGCAGCTGGCCTCGTGCAGGATGCACTGCTCCATCACCGCCCCTTCGAAGCTGGCCCCGGACACGTTGGCCCCGCTCAGGAGCGCCTGGGTGAGCTTCGCCCCCTTGAAGCTGGCGAGCTGCGCGTTCGCCCCGAGGAGCAGCGCCCGCTCCAGGTGGGCCTTGTCGAACCGCGCGCTCTGGAGCGTCGCGTCCTTGAAGTTGCACTGCGCGGCCTCCGCGCCCGTGAACACGGTCTCCGTCAGATCGCAGCCCGTGAACTGGGTCAGCGAGAGGCGCATCCCCGAGAGATCCATCCCGGCCAGCTTGCTCCCGATCAGGATGGCGCTCTCCAGGCTCGCGCCGGTCAGCGTCACGCTCGTCAGATCGACGCCCATGAGCACCGTCTGCTTCAGCCGCGCGCCGCGGAGGCTCATGTTCGTGACGCTCGTGGTCTCCAGGAACGACGTCCGGTCGAGGCACGTCTCGTCGAACACCGCGCCCGCCAGCGCACACCTGGCGAACACCGCGACGATCAGGTTCGCGCCCTTGAAGTCCGCGAACGACAGATCCGACTCCGCGACCTGCGCCGAGGAGAGGTTCGCCTCGCAGAACCGCGCCTCCTGGAACTGGCTGCTCGCGACGACCGCGTGCCGCAGCTCCGCGGCGACGAGCTGCGCCCCGCCGAAATCGCAGTGCAGAAGTGCCGCTTCTTCGAGGTTCGCCCTGGAGAGATTCGCCCCCTTGAACGACACCCGCTCGAAGATTCCCCCCGACAGATCGGCGCCCGAGAGGTCCAACCCGGAGAGATCGACCCCGGAGACGATCTCCCCCTCGCGCACGGCCTTGCAGAGTTCGTCTCGGTTCACACGGCACCTCCTCCAGGCGCCGCGACGTGCCGCACCTGGTCCACGAGCGCATCCTCGAACGACGTGGCCTTGTCGCCCACGCTGCGGGCCAGGTCGGCCCGGAAGAGGTTCGCGCCCTTGAAGCTCGCGCCTGCGAGCTTGGCCTTCTGGAGGATGGCTTGCATGAGGTTTGCCGACGTGAGGTTGGCGCCCGTCAGATCCGCGCGGACGAGCAGCGCCCCGATCCCGGTGGCCCGGTAGAGCTTGGCCTTCTTCAGGTTGCACTCCGACAGGTCGGCCCGGTTGAAGTTCGCCCCGCTCATCTCGGCGCCTTCCAGGTTCGTCCCGCGCAGGTTCGACCCTTCGAGCGAGGCGCCGAGGAAGTCGGCCCCCGGGAAGGCCGACTCCTTGACCATCCGCAGGTTCTCGGCCTTCGCGTTACGCCACCGCGTGCGCTCGCCGCGCGCCTCGACGAACACCGACTGTGTCATCGTCGCGCCGGAGAAATCGACATCGTCGAGCTGGCTCTCCAGGAAGCTGCACTTGATGAGCTGGGCGCCCGCGAAGTTCACCCCGGAGAGGTCCACCTGGACGAAGTTCAGCATCACCGCCTCGACCTTCGCGAAGCTCGCGCCCTGGAACTTCGCCTCGAACAGGTCGACCCGGTGCAGCGTCGCCCCGTCGAAGACGGCGCCGGACAGGTCCGCGTACATCAGCGTCGCTCCCGCCAGGTTGATCCCGCCGGTCAGCTTGGCGCCCGTCAGGTTCGCCCGGCCGAGGTTCGCCGCGCGCAGCTCTGCCCCTTCGAGATTCGCGCCCGTGAGGTCGGCGCGCACGAGCACCGCGCCACTCAGCCGAGCCCCCGACAGGTTGGCGCCAGCGAGGCGCGCGCGCTCCAGGAACGCGTGCTCCAGATCGATCCCGGAGAGGTTCAGGCCCGTGAGGTCCACGCCCGTCAGATCGCGCCCCCCGAGGCCCTTGCCGCTCCGGTGGGCGTCGATCACCTCTTCCCGCAGGGCGGCAGCCGCCTTCTCGTCGGGCAGATCCGCCTCCGGGTAGACATGGGCGAACTGCCAGTACGCATGCTGGAGCTGCTGCTCGATCGTGCGCAGGCGCTGCGCGAGTTCCTCGTCGGAGGGCGCCTTCGGATCGACGGGGATCGCGATCCCCGCTGCCTTCATGTGTTCCCGGGAGAGGCGGAGGTTCTCCATCTCCTTCTCGGCCGAGAACTTCGGCGGCCCCCCGCCACCCTTCTGGGTGTCCGCGAGCGTCTTCTCGTAGTCGAGGCCCGCCTGCGCGCAGGTCTCCTTCAGGTCGGCCTTGGCCTTCGCCATCGCGTCGTCGGCCTGTTTCCGGGCGTCTGCGACCTGCGCATCGGCGGCCTCCAGGTAGTCCGGGAGTTCTTCGAGTGAAGGGACCTTCTCCGGCTCCGGCGCCTTGGGCACGTGCTTGTCCGGATCGAGCCCCATCGCCACCATCTGGGCGCGGCTCTTCTCCAGCTCCTTCTCCAGCCGCTTGCGCTGGTTCCTCTCCTGCAGGTTCTTCGTGACCGAGAGGTCGTCCATGTCCGACCCCTTCGCGTCAGGGAGCGGCACCTCGGGCGGCGCCTCCGGCGGCAGCAGGTCGGAGTCCTTGAGGGCGAGCAGCGCCCCTCTCTTCTTGTCGAGCCGCCCGGCGAGCACCTCGCGGTAGTGATCGATCGACCTCGCCGGCGCCCCGAGCGTCTCTGCCGCGACCACCAGGTGGGCCACGTCGTGGGCGTCGTCCTCGCTCAGCGTCGTCGTGCCGCGGAAGATCACCACCCCGCGCCCCGCGCTCGGCAAGAGGTGGACCGTGTCGAGCCGCGTCGGGATCTCCCGGAACACGTCCCCGTCCTTCGTCTTCTGCGTGATGAAGCACCGCCCTCGCACGCCCGGGAGCCGCGAGGTCTGCACCGGGTGGTCGGGATGCATGTTCTCCACCCGGAAGGGCTCGTCACCGCGCAGCTCGCCCTCGAACCGCTGGTCCTTCGGCGCCACGTTGAAGAGCGAGAGATCCGCGTCGTCCGCGAACCCCGGGAAGCGTTCCTCCAGCCAGCGCTTGTCGTACGTACCGAACTTGTCGGCCCGCTGCGGCCAGGTGATGTCGTACGCCCCGAAGCCCTCGGGTGCGGGCCGATCCTCCGGCTTCTTCAGCAGGGTCTTCGGGTTCTCGACGTTCGGCAGCGGATGGATCTCCTTGCCCTGCGCGTCCTGGATCTTGGCGATGCCTTTCCCCAGCGGGTTCTGCGCAAAACCTGGCCCCCCGAAGGCGTTCGACCAGGTGATGGGCATCCGGGTGAACGGCACCGGCTTCGAAGGCCCGCCGAAGTCCCACACCCGATCGCCGACCACGTACAGCCGCTTGTCCACGGAGCCGAGCTGCACGCGCACGGCACAGACGGGCTGCGGCGTCCCCCCGGCGGGGCAGGCGCTCCCCGTCACCAGCAGCTCCGGCGACGGCTTCGGCATCACCTCGTCGAACGCGAGATCCCGGCCCAGCTCCTCGGCGAGGAGCTGCCAGAGCCGCACCTCCGGCAAGAGGAACGACGGCGACTCGAACGGGAAGAACGCCAGGATGGAGACCGTGAAATAGAAGTCGCCCCGGTACTCCCACGAGCGCGTGAGCACGCCGAGGCGCTGCGGCTTGATGACCTTCATGAAAAGATGCTGATGCCGACGAGGTGCAGGAGCGTCCCGAGGTTCTTGAACCCGACGCCGCCGGTCTCGAACTTGAGGGCCTTCTGGTCGTACTTGATCGACGCCACGTCGATGTCGATGCCCGCGGTCACCGACAGGCTGGCGCTGAGCTTCGCGTCGAGCCGGAGGCCCGCGGTGATGTTGGCGGAGATCGACGCCTGGAGCAGGAAGTTCGCCGACAGGTCGAACGTCGCCTTGCCGCCCACGTTCAGTGCGTAGGCGAAGCCCAGGGTCCGGCTGTCCTTGGCCGCCGTCCAGAACTTGGAGGAGGCCGCGGTCGTCTGGGAGAAGCTCTCGGTGATGTTCTGCGTGTAGCTGCCGTTCACCACCTGGGTGATGGCGCCCGTCGTCAGGATGTGCTGGCCGGTGACGGTCTGGGTGAGATCTTCACCGACCGTGAAGAGCATGCCGTTCGCGACGAGGTAATCGTTCGCATTCTTCGTCGAAATCGTCAGCTTGCCGGTGCTCAGGATGTCGGTCGTGAGCGCCGTGTCGATCTTCGTGAGGCCGGCGGTGACGTTCACTTCGTATTTCGAGCCGTTGATCGTGGTCGTCGAGTCGCTCTCGACGGTCGTCGTCATCGAGGCCGTGTCCACGGCGATGGCGTAGTTGCCGGTCTTGACCTGGAGCTTGGTGTCCCCCTCGACCACGGTCGTCGACGTGCCGGTGTCGACGTTCAGCTCGTGGACCCCGGCCTGCACGGTGGTCTTCCAGTCGTCCTTGATGGTCGCCGTCCACGACCCGCCGCCGTTCTGGCCGACGAACTGGTCGAAGTCCTTGCCCGCCGTGAGCAGCGTGTTGTCGTCCGTCTTCATGATGAACTCGTGCTCCGCGTTGGGGGACCCCATGCGGAGGTACGAGTTCGAGTACGGCGTCGACAGCGTGATGCGCTGCTGCCCGGCCTTGTCCTCGATCTCCAGCCGGTTTCTGCCGCCCGTCTGGAGCACGTTCTTCGTGTAGTTGCCGCTCGTCACCGGGCTCGGCGTGAGCGCGTTCGGCACGACGCCGGTGATGACCGGCCGGTCCGGATCGCCGCCGAGGAAGCTGAAGATGATCTCCGTCTCCTTGCGCAGCGGGAAGTGGAAGCCCTCGATGCTCCCGCCGTGCGGCTGCACCATGCGCACGAACGTCGACGCCCGCCCGTTCTTCAGGCCCGACTCGTCGAACTTGAACCGCACGCAGTACCGGCCCTGATCGTCGATCTGTGCGTACTCGCTCTCGGCGGGCCCATCGACCGTCCCGTTCTCGAACCCGTAGATCCGCGGCCACGCTACCCGGCTCGCCGCCCGGAACTGCGTCTCGGCGGGAATCGCCACGACGTCGACGAAGTACACCTCCTCGTGCTCCATCTGGATGAAGTCACGGAACGCCGAGTTGTTCCCTTGCTGGTTGCCCCAGTGCGTGGCCTCGATGGCGACGTACCTCGCGTTGAACGCCGCGCGCGAGTGCTCCTCCAGCTCGAACTCGTGGCCCGGCCGGAGGTGGGTGCGGCTCCCGGTCGCATGGAACAGCACCTGCCGCGTGAGCAGCTCCTCGGCGCGCATCTTCGCCAGCCGCTCGCCGGCCGCGGCGCTGAAGAACCGCTCGCCGTAGAGGCTCACCTCGCCAGCGCCGTTCTCCGCCACGTCCGCAGAGCCTGCGAGGCGCAGGTTCGGCTTCGCGTAGTCGTAGTCCTTGTAGAGGACCTTCGTCGGCAGCGTCCGGTGCTTGCACGTGAAGGTGCGGAAGGAGAGGCCGGCGCTCCGGTCTTGCCCGAGCTGCGGGTGGTAGCGCACGGGGGCGCCGAGGAGATCGTCCTCGTACGTCCTGTCGTCGCAGAGGATGAGCTTCTCGCCCCACTCGCCGTGCTCGAAGAAGTAGAAGATGCCCTCGCGCTCCATCCACCGCGAGAGGAAGTCGAGATCACTCTCGCGGTACTGGCAGACGTGCTCCTCGACCGAGTACTTCCCGAGACGCAGCTCGAAGTCGTCCGGCCCGAAGCCGTTCTCCGCGAGCACCGCCTTGAGGATGTCCGGCAGCGCCATCTTGGTGAAGATCCGGCTGTGCTTCGAGAGCCCGAGCAGCCAGAGGCGCGGGACCAGCACCGCGCGAAAGAGCGAGAGCCCCTCCACCTCGTGCAAGAGGTCCACGGCCGCCAGGATCCCCGAGAAGTGGTAGGGGGGAATCCGGTCCGCTTCCCGGTCGAGGGTGAGCACCGCCTTGGCGCCGATGGCGTCCCCCAGGTCGAGCTGCTCGCCGGTCCCGTCCGTCAGCGAGAAGAAGATCTCGAACTCGTACGGCGTCGAGATCGCCTCCGTGCCTCGGAACGCAACCACGCGACCCGTCTCGGGAACTACGCTTGAAACTAGCTTGATCAGGTCTTCCACGTACGGCCTCACTGGATGTGGCGGTGCGCGCAGCATACCGGCCCTTGATGTGCGTCCAAAGCAGAGTCGACGTGCCCTGGATGCGGTTCTTCGAGAGCCAGTGCTTTTTCGGACCGATCACGGCGCGAGACGGCGTCATCGAGGCGTCGGCGCCGGCGGTGGGGGTGGAATGCTGAAGGAAGCGTGCCGCTGGCCGTCGGTGACCTGACCAAACTGTGACGAAACCGCGGAAGGGCATGTGGAGGTGGGGCTTCGGGCGTTCAAGGAATGCCTGGGCGTCGGCGTGGCCTCTGGGATGGGCTCATGAGGTGGATGCTGAGCGGAGGCCCGCTCTGGAGACGGCAGCGAGGGGTCGCAGCGTGGACGCAACGCGTCGAAGGCCTCCAGAGAAGCGTCGCCGAGGGAGGCCGAGGCTCCGGGAGGGCCTGGAGGAAAGTCGCTGAAGGCGCCAAAGGCTCTTGGCGGCGTTGAAGGAAAGTCGCTGAAGGCGCCAAAGGCTTTTGGCGGCGTTGAAGGAAAGTCGCTGAAGGCGCCAAAGGCTTCTGGCGGCGTTGAAGGAAAGTCGCTGAAGGCGCCAAAGGCTTCTGGCGGCGTTGAAGGAAAGTCGCTGAAGGCGCCAAAGGCTTCTGGCGGCGTTGAAGGAAAGTCGCTGAAGGCGCCAAAGGCTTCTGGCGGCGTTGAAGGAAAGTCGCTGAAGGCGCCAAAGGCTTCTGGCGCCCTTCGCGGCGTTTCGTTGCGAGCTTCCAAGGCTTGGCGTGGCTGCTGGCCGCCTGTCGTTGGGCTCGCGCCATGCTGCGCGTTCTCGAGTGCGCTTCCTGCCAGCGTAGGGAGGGGAAGTGACGCGGAGGGCCGAGCGTCTGGACCGTGAGGATGTTCTGAACGGACCTGTCGCCCAGGAGGCTGGCCTCCAGCGTGGACATGCGGGCCCAGGGGTCAGGGCGACCCATCCGAGCGCTCACGGGATGACGTCGGCGAGGTGAGCGACGGCGCCCGCAGGTGGGCTCGCCAGAGACGCTGCCGAGCGCCGAGGGGGCGGCGAGCCCGGATCGGCACCTTGCCCTCGTCGAGCCGGGCCTGATCCTCGGATCCGTGCGTCGGCCTTCGGAACCGTGCTCCGGCGTTCAGCGGCCACCTGGGCGCGCTGTGGGTGATGTATCGTCGGGGGCGAACATGGATCTCGTCTCCGCCAGCCCGCTCAAGGTCGGCTCACTTCTCTGGCAGCCGCGACCCGCCGTCTGGATGATCACCGTGGTCTGCAAGGCGACGTATGTCCTGCGACCGATCCAGTCCGTCTTCTCGCGGGAGCAGGAGCCCATCCACGAGGCGGACGAGTACTGGAACGGTGACGAGCAACGCAGCCTGAAGGTGGCGAGCGACATGGCGCCCATCAAGCGGCGCGCGGACGTCATCCTGGTGGGCAACGTCTATGCGCCCCGAGGGCAGCCCGTGTCGTCGCTGGTGGCGCGGCTCGTCGTCGGCGAGGTGGACAAGGCGATCGAGGTCCATGCCGATCGCGCGTGGGCGCTGGACGGGCAGCTCATCGCCGGGCCGCGCTTCACCGGGATGCCGCTGCTGTACGAGCGGGCCGCGGGCGGGCCAGGGACGTCGAACCCGGCAGGGGTGCGCGCCGATGCGCGCGCCGACGTGTTCGGGCGGGTGCCGCTACCGAACCTGCAACCGCCGGGGATCTACGTGGCGCAGCGGGGGGTCGCGGTTCCCCCCGTCGGGTTCGGTCCCATCGCGCATCGATGGCCGGATCGGCTGGCGAAGCTCTACCGGCACGCCGCGACCTGGGACGACCGGAGGTGGATGGAGCGGCCGCTGCCAGAGGACATCGACGCCGCGTTCTTCAACGTGGCGCCACCCGATCAGCAGGTCGGTGCGCTCCGGAACGACGAGCGGATCATCCTGGAGAACCTCCACGCCGAGCACGCGCGGCTCGTGACGAGCCTGCCAGGGATCTTCCCGCGCGCGGTGGTGGAGCGCGCCGATGGCACGTCGCAGGAGCTGGGGCTGCGGTGCGATACCCTGACGATCGACACCGCGAGGGGGATCTGCACCCTGGTGTGGCGTGGTCAGGCCGCGCTTTCCTGGCAAAACGAGCCGGGTCGGCTGGTGGTCACCGCCGAGGGGCCGGGGATGCAGGAAGCGCAAGCGAGCCTCTCGGCAGCGAGCACCGCGGTGGCCCCTCTCGCGCCCGCGAGCACCGTGGTGGCCCCTCTCGCGCCCGCAAGCGCCGAGGCTGGTGCGTCCGCGCCGCCGCAGGAGGGGACGAAGCGGACGTGGAAGACCACGCAGCCGGGGAATTTGCCCGTCATGGGTGCCGTGCTGCCCTTCACGCCGGAGACGCAAGGGCGGGCGCCCGCGGCAGCGTCGACGGCGGACGCTGCGTCGAGCAGCCTCGCGGTCGGAGCGCGGGGCCAGAGCGCCGAGTTCACACCGCCGTCGAGCCGTTTCGATGCCGGGGCGCAGATCCAAGGCGCTCCGCTCGTGCCGGAGCTGGGGCAGACGCCGGGGGCTTCGCTCGTGCCGGAGCTGGGGCAGACCCAGGCTGGGTCGTTCGTATCGCCGTTGAGCGTGCTGCCGTTCACCACGCCGGATCGCGCTGGCGCTTCCCTTCCCACCTCGGTGGCACCGCCGCCGCCGTTGCCGCCGCCGCCACCACCACCACCACCGTACGAGGCTCCGCCGGAGCCGAAGTTCGCGTGGGGGGTGGAGGCCGACAGGGCGAGGCCGACCTCGGTGGCGCCGCCGACCTCGGTGGCACCGCCGCCGCTGCAAGAGGCGCCGCCGCCGCTGCCGCCGCCGATGCGGATGCAAGAGGCGCCGTCGCCGCCGCCGATGCGGATGCAAGAGGCGCCGCCACCGCTGATGCGGCTGCAAGAGGCGCCGCCGCCGCTGATGCGGCTGCAAGAGGCGCCGCCGCCGATGGCTCAGGAAACGCCGCCGCCGGTGGTGCAAGGGGCGTCGGCGCCGGCGCCGCCGCCGCTGATCGGGCCGCTGGCGACGGCGGACATGGAGCTGCCGGCGACGCCGCTGGCACAGGCCTCGGCTCCGGTTGCTCCAGCGGCGCTCGAGGCGGCTCCCGAGGAGGCGCCGGTCGAGCTCTCCATCGAGCGCTACTCGGAGATCTGCGCCGAGATCGCGGAGGAACGCGCCCCCCGCGCCGCGGTGCTGGAGCGGCACGAGCTGACCGAACGCGACTTTGGCGCGAACGAGCAGCGCTGGACGAAGGCGCTCGACGAGGAGAGAGCGAAGGGGGCGAGCCGGCTTCGGACGGCGAGCGATCGCGCGTACGTGGAGGCCGTCGAGACGTTCCGTGGGCCCATCACCCTGCCGGAGTACGCGCAGATCGCGATCGGTCTCGAGCGGGGAGGGGCGAAGCAAGTCCTCGACGAGCTGCGGATCCAGCAGCCGGCGCTGATGCGGATCGTCCGCTTGTGGACGAGGAAGATCGCGACCGATCCGAAGCTCGGCGACGAGATGCGGGCGACGATCGCGGAGCTGCGCAGCTCATGACGGGTTGACCGCCGGGTCCGCGCGCCGCGTCCGGCACCAGAGGTGGGTGAGAGATGGCCCTGACGTTGACCAACATTCCGCGGATCATGCGCCACCATGGCTGGAACAACGGTGCGCGGATGCTCGACATCTGGTTCTCGCGTCCGAGCGCGATCGCGCCGGCCTACGGGGCGCCCGACACGACCACCATCACGATGGATGGTTTCGTGCTGACCTATCAGCGCGCGAAGGCGGTCTATGACAAGCTGGTCCAGGAGCAGATCTGGGCGAACCCTGCCGCGCAGGGCGAGGTACGCCGGCTCCTCGCCAGACTGGGCCGGCTCGGTGGAACACGGGCGTGGTTCGGCGACATCAACAGGCCGCCCACGGTCCTCGACGCCGACTACATCAACTTCCGTACGGTGAGCTTCGGCCTGGGGAATCTCGATGATCTGAGCGCTGCGCTCGGTAATTTCACCTACCGGGTGGCCATCGCGGGCGAAGCGGAGGGCCTGTCCGGGGGAGGGACCCGCGTGTACGTGCACCAGGTCGGCATCTACGTGCGGGACTCCTTCGACTTCAACGGCTCGCAGTTCCTCGGCTACTGGGATGACTCCGACAACTCGGTGAGCATGTTGAACTTCCTGTCCGGAGACGGCGTCGAGAACGCCTCCTTCCAGGCCCATCGAAGGCGCACCGGGATGGGCGGTGATTTCCTGATCTACTCCGACACGAAAAAGCTCATGCGGTCACCGCCCGAGATCTTCGATGTCTGAGGTCGGGACCCGTCGGCGACGCTGGCTCCTCATCGGCCTTCTCCTCGTCGCCGCGCTGGTGGCGGCGGTGGTCTTCTTCTCTCCGAGAGAAGAGCTGTACGCGACCTTCACGCGGCCGGATGGTCAGTACCGGGTGGAGGTGTACCGGCGGCCGCTGTGGTTCGGCGTGTTTCCAGGTCAAGGGAGCGACGCGCCCGGGAGGGCCGTGCTGAAGGATCGCGCGGGTCAGGTCCTCGGAGACGTGGAGGTCGAGATGGTCCAGATCGTCTCTGGCGTCGAATGGGAGGAGCATTCGGCGTCGATTCGTGCCGTCGCGCACTGGAAGCTCCCTTGATGCACGACGGTTGTACGACCAAAAACGCGCGATGCGCGAAGGCTCCCGCGCTTGTGCTCACGACTCGACCTGTTAGCCTCCCCGTGGGGAGTGCTTCGATGCACTCCGGCTTTCTTCGCAGGCTGGAGGGGTGGAGGCGACGATGTCGATCACGAATTTGATGGTGTCCGTCGCCTCGGGCGATGCGCTCTCTGTCCGGCAGTTCAGCGTCCAGGAGGCGCTGTCGTCGCCGTTCCTCGTGTCGCTGGTGGTGGCCAGTGACAACCCCAACGTGGACTTCGATGCCGTGGTGGGCCACGGAGCGATGTTCACGATCCAGGGCAAGCAGACGCGCGCCTGGTCGGGGCTCTGCAACCGGTTCGAGCAGACCGGGTTCGAGCAGGAGGGGGTGGCGCTCTACCACCTGAACGTGGTGCCGAGGCTGTGGCTCCTGACCCAGCGGCGCAACCACCGGATGTTCCAGCAGCTCTCGGAGCTGGACATCGTGCGGAAGCTGCTCGACGAGTGGGGCATCGAGCCGGACGAGAAGCTCACCGGCGTCTACAAGAAGCGAAAATACCGGGTGCAGTACGGGGAGAGCGACTTCGCGTTCATCAGCCGCATGCTGGAGGATGCGGGCATCACCTACTACTTCGAGCAGCACGGCGAGGAGACGCGGCTCGTGCTCTCCGACGCGCCACAGACGAACGTGCCACGGACGCCGAAGATCCCGTACCGGGATGGTCACATGTCGGTCGCGTGGGATTACGTGACCGCCGTGCGCATCGGCCGGGAAGTGCGCCCGGGCCGCTACACGATGCGCGATCACGACTACCGGCAGCCGCCGGACTACAAGCTCCTGGCGAAGGCGGAGGGCGGTGACGCGCTCGAACAGCAGCTCGAGCAGTTTCATTACGTGCCGGGATCGTTTCTCTTCGGCGCGGACAAGGGGGAGCCGACGCCGCACGCCGACGATCGGGGCATGACCCGCTCGGACGAGAAGGAGGCGAAGCCCCTGACGCAGCGGCGCCTCGACGCGAAGCGAGGAAACGCGCGGGTTTGCACGTTCGAGACCAACGCGCTCGACCTCGCACCTGGGATGGTGATGAACATGCTCGACCACCCGCGCGCCGAGCTGAGCGAGGGGGAGGGCCTGCTGGTGATCTCGTCGACGCTGAGCGGGACGCCGATGAACGTGGCCCACGGCTGCGAGGTGCGGAGCGCGTCGGTCCCCTACCGTCCGCGGCTGCGGACACCGAAGCCCAAGGTGTCCGGCGTGGAGAGCGCGACGGTGGTCGGGCCGAAGGGGGAAGAGATCCACACCGACGAATTCGGCCGCGTGCGCGTGCATTTCCACTGGGATCGCGAGAGCTCGATGAACGAGCAGAGCTCGTGCTGGATCCACGTGAGCCAGAGCTGGGCGGGCGCGGGCTTCGGGACGACGCATCTCCCGCGGATCGGGCAGGAGGTGCTGGTCGACTTCCTCAGCGGCGATCCGGACCGGCCGGTCGTCGTGGGGCGCGTCTACACGAACCTCCAGAAGACGCCGTACAAGCTGCCGGATCACAAGACGCAGACAGGGTGGAAGAGCAACTCGACCGGAGGGACGGGCGGCTACAACGAGATCATGTTCGAGGACATGGGCGGCAGGGAGCTCCTCCGGATGCAGGCCGAGCGGGACCTGAACAAGCTCGTGAAGCGCAACGAGTCGGTGACGGTCGGTCTCAACCGCTCGAAGTCCGTGGGCAACGACGACAGCCTCACGGTGGGCAACGACCGGACCCGCATGGTCGGGAACAACGAGAGCGTGACCATCGGATCGAACCAATCGATCACGGTGGGCGTAGATCAGACGATCACGGTGGGCGGCAAGCAGACCGAGACCATCATGGACGACCGGACGCTGACGCTCACGGGCAACCTCACGGAGACGATCATCGGCAACGCCACGCTCACCCAGCTCGGCAACCAGACCGAGATGCTCTCGGGCAACCGGTCGGAGACGATCGCCGGCGACATGTCGCTGATCCAGCTCGGGAGCCAGACGGAGCTGCAAGCCGGGAGCCGGATGCTGCTGCAGCTCGGCAGCGAGACGGAGATCCGGCTCGGGAGTGAGCTGCACGTGCAGCTCGGCACCGAGACGCAGGTGCGGATCGGGACGTCGACGCATTTCCATGCAGGGACACAGACGGAGACCGTGACGTCCGAGAAGACGATCAACACGCCGATCATGACCATCAACGCCGCGACGAAGGCGGTGGTGAGGGCGGCCCTGATCGAGCTCATCGCCTCCGGGGAGGTGAAGATCAACGGCGCCAAGGTCAGCGTCAATGCCGGCGCCATCGACGTGATCGCCAGCGGCGTGACGGACATCAAGGGGAGCATCATCAAGCTGAACTGCTGATGGATGGCCTGAACCTCACCCCGTACCCCGCCATGCTGCTCACCACGGTGCTCGACGACGAGCGGCTGGGTGGGTCGATGATCACGCGGGCCACGTTCGACCTCTCCGACGGGGAGCTCACGCCTTCCCCCGAGCAGCCGTGGATCGTGTCGGTGGAGCCGTGGGAGTCGCCGCTGGGCCCCTTCGACCCGGACCAGCCCTTCCGGACCGATGGGGTGGATCTCCTGGTCCGAGGCGACGCCTGCGCGCCCAAGGGGGAGCCCGCGAAGGAGGTGCCGCTCTCCGTGGAGGTCGGGAGCTTCCGCGCGTCGGCCGTGGCCATCGGTCCGCGGGTCTGGGGCAGGCTGCGCTCGGGCGCGCTGGTGCCGACGGATCCCGTGGCCTTCACCACGCTCCCCATCGGCCTCTCGGCGGCCTACGGCGGCGTGGGGGAGGTCGACGGGCAGAAGGCCCCGTACCCCTTGAACCCCCTCGGGAAGGGCTTCTACGGCGAGGAAGGGGCCGCGCTCCACCAGCCCCTCCCGGAGATCGAGGACCCTGCCGCCAGGATCAAGCGGTGGGACGATCGGCCCGACCCGGTGGGCTTCGGCCTCTGCCAGTTCCCGCACCCGCTGCGTCTGCGAGAGTCCGTCCTCCTGGACGGGCGCCCGGCGGCGGAGGCAGGCGCGCGGATGGATCCCGGCAAGCCGCGGCCGAAGATCGAGCCGTCCCACCGGATGTTCAACCGCGCCTTCCCCAAGCTCATCGCTCCGAGCGTCGCGCCAGGGGATCTCGTCACGGTCACCGGCTTCTCGGCCGATGGGCCGCTCTCGTTCCGCATCCCGCCGACGCTGCTGCGGGTGTACCTCGCGTTCGGGGAGAAGCTCGTGGAGCGGACGCCCTCGATCGAGGCCGTGGGCATCGACGTGCCCGCGCGCAAGGTCTTCCTCGGGTATCGCTACCCGTTCCGTTACGTCTTCGTCCCTCACCAGCGCAGGGTCGTCACCCTGTTCACCGTGGAGGCATAGCGCGTGGCCTTCCATCTTTTGCTTTTGAAATGGCACCCGATGGTCGGGTGCGACCTCCACCTCGAGCTCACCTTCACCTGGCCTCCGGTGCCAGTGCCCTTCACGCCGCACGTCGTCGGCCAGCGCCTCGCGGGGTTCGGCGGCGCGGACATGACGAGCGACACCGTCCTCGCGAACAACTGGAACATCATCCGGCGCGACTCGGACATCAGCTACGGCATCCCCCACGTCCCGATCCCGGTCTTCCCGCCCTGCGTGCTGGCCTTGCTCTGGACGGGCCTCAGCGGCTCGAAGAGCTACTTCGGGCCGAGCACCGTGCACGGGAATGGCAAGCCGATCGCCGCTGCGCTCTTGATCACCCAGAACCCGCAGCTCAACTGCGACGACCCGTTCCCGCTGCCGACCGGCATGGCCTTCTCGTGGTCGAACGTCGTGTGTGGGCTCAGCTGGGGCGACATCATCGGTGGGCTTCTGGCGATGGCGTTCGACATGGCCGTCGGCTTCGTGCTGAACAAGATCGGCGGGAAGCTCGGGGGGAAGGTCGTGGGGAAGTTTGCCCCCGCGGCCTCCAAGGTGGTCGTCGAAGCCATCAACCTGACCGTCAACGCGGTCTTCCAGCAGCTCACGGGCTCGCCCATCGGTTACTCGTTCAGCGTGCCCGAGAAGCTCTTCAGCCCCTATGCCAACCCCGGCAACTGGGGAAAGACGCTCGGTCACGGGCTCGGCAACCTGATCGACGGCCAGCCCTTCAGCTTCGGGAATGACCTCAACGTGGATCAGCATTGAAGGCGACGGGCTTCACCCCGTGCGTGGCGCAGCTCTCGACGACGGACGAGCGGGGGGCGCCCATGCTGTCGGTGCTCGTCAAGCGCACCTACGTGCTCGATGGGGACACCTGCGTGACCGCGCCCGAGCAGGCGCAGCTCCAGGGCCTGCGCGTCGACCCCGAGGAGCCCGAGGTGGTGCTCGACGAGGCCGACATCTGGCCGCTGAAGCGGCTCACCGACGTCGTGGTGCGAGGGCATGCCTACCCGCAGTGGTCGAGGGGCGAGGGCACCGCGGCGGTCGGGTTCGGTGAGTTCAGGAAAGAGATCGCCGTGATCGGCGACCGGCGCGCGACCCTCCACGGAGGCCGCGTGGTCTTCAGCGACCCCACGCCCGTCCAGAAGGTGCCCCTGCGCTACAGCCACGCCTACGGCGGCTACGACCGCATCGCCGAGGCGAAGTTCGGCAACCCGTGCAGTGAGCTGAAGCCCTACCTCTCCCCGATGCTCGCGGGCTGGAGGTACAGTCCTTACCGCTACCCGCGCAACGGTGTCGGCAAGGGCTTCGTGATCGAGGCGACCGCCGAGGCGCTCGAAGCGGCCGGGCTGCCGAACCTCGAAGATCCCGCAGACCGCCTGACGCCTTCGCGCCTCGCCGTCGGATCCCCGCTGGCCTGGCCGAAGATGCCGCTGCCCTGGTGCACGGACTGGGCGAGCCTGGGCACCTTCCCGCGCTACGCCTACCTCGGAGGTCGTCCCGAGCACGAGCCGCTCCCCAACGACTTCCCCGAGGTGCAGCGCGGTTTCCTCGCCCAGGGCTTCCCGCGGCGCGACGCGTCCCCCGAGGACATGTTCAGCGACCGGGTGTTCAACGCGGGGGCGTTCGGCCTCCAGATGGGCCCGATCACGGCCCCGGCCGTCGGGAGCGTCGTCTTCCGGCTGAGCCATGTGCACCCGCGGCGGCCGCAGATCGCGTTCCGGCTGCCGTCGAACGCGCCGGTGATCAAGGTCGATGGGCGCAACGGGCGGCTCCTGGCCACGGAGCCGGTGCTCCATCATGTGGTGATCGAGCCGGATCTCGATCGGGTGACCGTGCTGTGGCGGGGCGCGGCACCTGCGCTCCGTCGCTACGCGATGGAGGAGCTCGTCGACATGCCGCTGGAGGTGAGCTGGTGACGACGGACGAAGGACGTGACGCGCAAGGGGGAGAGATGGTCCTCCGGTCGGGCTACGCGGTCGACGTGGTCGACGGGGGCGGCCACGAGGTGCTCCGGTTGCGGGCGCCGGACGGGCGGATCTGCCTGAAGATCGCGCTGTCGCCGTCAGGGCCCGAGGTCGAGCTGTCCAGCGTGGGGCTCTCGATCGTGTCCGATGGTGACGTGCGCGTCGCGTGCGATCGCTTCGAGGTGGCGGCGAAGCGTGGGCTCACGCTCGCGACGGGCGGGGATCTCCGCGCAGAGGCCGAGGGGCAGATCGAGACCGAGGCGTTCGGCCAGCGGCACCGCGCGCGGCTCGGGGACATCGCGCTTCAGGCGAACGACGACGTGTCGCTCGACGGGGAGCGGATCCGCTTGAACACGCCGCAGCCGCTCACGCCGCAAGGGAAGCTCCCGCCGAGGTGATGCGGGGGCTGGAGTTCACCTGCGCGGAGGCATGAAGGTCATGAATCCTGGAGCAGCCTGGCACGGGGGGGGCAGCGCGGGGCCGCGCCGCTTCGAGGCGGCGGGCAAGCCAGGGAGAGCGTTCTGGATCGGCGCCATGGGTCTGGGGGCCGCGCTGCTCGTGGGGCTCGGCGTCCTGTCCATGGTGCTGCCGAAGCAGGTGATGAACGCGGTGATGCCCGTCTTCATGATCGTGTTCCTCGGCGGCTACCTCGTGTTTTTCGTGTTCGGGCTGCGCGGCAAGAAGGTGCTCCTCGACGTTCATGGCGATCGCGTCGTGCTCGACGAGGGCCGAGGCGGGGAGTTTCCGTTCTCGGGGGCGGCGCTCAGCCTCTGGCACATGGCCAGCGTCGGGGTCGACATGGGCACCGTACTGCACCTTTCGGGCGGTGGTCGCAGGCTGCTGATCGGCGGCCGTGATCACCGGCCAGGCGCCGGGCTGACCATGAGCGCGCCCCCCGTGGACAGCGTCGACGTCTTCCTGCCCGCCGACGCCTTCGACGCGCTGCTCGCCTGCGTGTCCTCGGCGACCGTGGCGCCGCGCGCTGCCAGTGGCCCGTGGCGTTGCGCCCTCTTGCCCAGCACGATCTCGCCGCGGAACCTGCTCGCGACGATGGCTCCGTGGCTCGGCAGCGTGGTGCTCACCGGGGTGGTGAGCATGGCGCTCGCAGCGCTGGGGGGCCTCGACTCGGGGCTCGGGAGGATGATCGCGCTGCCGCTGCTCGGGGTCATCCTCGTGGCCGGCCTCGTGCTGACCGTGACGCGTTCGATGCGGAAGGGGCCGGCACTCGAGATCGAGGTGGACCCGCGCGAGCTGCGCCTGCGTGATCCAGGGACTGGCAGGGTGCTCGCCGCCGCGCCACCTTCCGCCATCGCCACGGCGCGCGGGGTCTACCGGGTCTACTCGCGCGGCGCCGTGTTCGACTATGCGACGCTCGCGCTCCGCATCCCGGGTCACGAAGACGTGATCCTCTACGTCCAAGATACGCGGTTCGGGTGGGGCGACGCGGTGCAGCGCGGGTCCGCGCCGGCCTATGTCGTCGGTCCGCCAGACTGGATCACGCTCGTCGAGATGTTCGGTGCACGGCCGTTCCTCGTGGTGCGCGGTAGCTGATCCGGCCGCCGTGGCCGGGCGGGGATCCGGAGCGAGAAGTCGCGCCTACTGAACGAACATCGCAGGAAAGCCCAGCGGTGGTTCTCTGGGGAACGTCCCGTTGGGAACTGGATAAGGCGGCTTCGTCTGCCAGAACATGCCGAAGATATTGACGCATGACTCGAACCGCCAGGTCGAACTGCTGCACAGGATGCGGTTACACGTACTGCCATCTACCTTGTAGATTTGCGTGCCAACCTTGAAGCCATCCGCTTCGTAGGTAATTCCTGCCTTCGCAGGCGTGAAAGGATACGAACCGTTCTCAGGGATGACCCACGCTGCGTGTCGGCCAATGCAACTGCCATCGTAGGTGAGCTTTCCTATGTTTTCCAAAAACGGGCAGGCGCAAAGGCTCTTCGTTTTCATGGTGCCTTCCTCTGTGGCACCAGGATTCATCGTTCCGAATCGGCTCAGCGCTTCTGTACGGACCACGGCGAAACGATCGCCGCTCTTCTCTAGGGCGTCTTGCTGGGCGAGCACGCTCTCGATTTCACCGATGCTGTCCGTGGGCACGACCGCAATCATGACGCGCGTTGAAGCTGCGCCCGGCACCTCGAAGACCAACAGGCCTTCTCCGACGGACGGACCGGCCTCGATTTCGGGGACTCGCACGGTATGGTCTGCAGACCATGGCGCGTCCACCTCGCGCAGACTTCCTCTGAAATGGAGGTCCCCCTCGAGGCGAAGATGGACCCACTCTTCGACGTGTTCGCGGTCATGCACTGGCAAATACTGGCTGCGAACCGGGAGCGTCGCACCTTGCTCGAGGACGATGAGAATTTTGCGTTCCTCGACCGTCTCACGCGCGGGGGACTCAGGCGAGTCCGAACTCGGGATAGGATCTTGCGGTTCGGACCCGCTGCACGCCGCGATGCATGCGACGGCCGTGGCGATCAGCAAGGCGGGGATGTCCCTTTGGGTTGTGCGTGAACGCATGGGCTACTCCTTTCCGGAGACCGGGGCATAGCGGGTCGTGGGCCGAGCGTCTGTACGCAAACCTGCGTATGGCGCGGAGGCGAATCTTGGATTCCCGTCATGGCATGCGGAGCGTCGCCATGGCTCCAGGCGCATCCGGTGGAACGCTGGTGGGGGAGCTGGCGTCATCCACGTTCTGCGTCCGCATCTCCTGCACGATGGCGTTCATCTGAGCGCGCGATAGCGTTGTGTAATGACCATCATTGTATACCCGCCTGCCGATGTGCATTCCGCGGCGGACCATCACTGCCAGGGAGGGCCAGAGGGTGGTCAGTCGCCGTACCGCGGTCTCGAGGAGCGTCTCCAGCCAGGCCGCGATGCTGCGGCAGAGCGTCGTTGCCCTGGCGATCACGGCCACACGTCGCTCTCCAGCGAGATGGGCCGACACCAGAAGCGAGCATGACGTCGTCTTCTCGTCGAGGTCTGCACCGCCGGAGAGCCGGAACCCTGACAGGTCATTGGCGAGTCGGCTGCTAAAGTCGAGCAGCTCGGCGACGTCGTGAAGAGCGCGACGCATGTCGTCCGTGACGGCATCCATTGGCAGTTGCAAGGCTGCGGTTCGGAAGAGCAAGCCTGCGGCCATCGAGTTTCGCGTCTCCACGAGACGCAGGAGCACACGCAGTTCGTCCGCCGCCGGGTGGGCCGCTGCCTCTTTCGTGAGTAGCGATTCAAGGAGCCACTGGATCCGGTCCCCGATCGCGGCAGGTGACGACGCGATGTAGCGATCCGTGAAGAGCTTCATGCCAGCCTGCCGCGTCCCGGCCTGCGTCGAGCGTTGCAAGCGTGAGCTGTCGGAGATGCTTGGCAGGTGTTCTCGGTGGCAGGCCGTGTACATGGACCGGACTGCTTCAATCCAATCCTTGACGAGTGCTGCATCGCTCGCTCCGTGACGCATCCAGACGAGGCCGCGCCATTGCGATGCGATGGCCTGTAGTGCCTGGGCATCTCGGGTTGCAGGGGGCTGCGCGTCGATGTCGCCCGATGCCGCGACGGTGAGGAGAAACTTCGCGGACGTTCCGATGCGCCTCGTCCTGGATTGCGGTGTCTCGCCCGGGAACGTCACATCGAAGACCTCGTAATCGCCAGCGGCTACGAGCAGCATGTATCGCATCATGAGTTCTCGGAGCGGCTCGTGGTCGTTCATGTCATCCGGGGGAATGTAGAAGGCGGTCAGCGCGTAGTTCGTCGCCGCGCGTTGCCACGCGCTCGCTGCAGACATCAACCCCGCCCGAGTCGCCCACTGGAGCGCCCGTGTGGCGAACGCCTCGGCGGCGAGCGCCTCGGTGGCGAATGCCTCGCCGTCGAAACCTGGCTGGTGCTCGCCCATCAGCGGAATGACGGGAGAGATTGTGCTCTCTTCCGAGACGCCCTCCCGCTCGGCCCCTTGAAGGGCCACATAGGTCGAAGCAAACTCGAGCGCCTGATGGATCCCCTGGACAATGCCCTGAGCGTCGGGCGTGCAAGCGTGCACGTTCGCGTATCCCGGCGACAGGCTCTCCATGAGGACGAAGAAAGGTGGTGTCTGGCCTGGTGCAATGATCGCGTCGTAGCCACCGCCATGCTTTTCGCCAGTGCCCACAATGCGTAGCTCATGCTGAGGATGGTCGGGCAGACGATACGATGTCGGTGCCGGGCTGGGCATGCGGGGGCAAGTGGCCCCGAGCATCCGCGAGATCTCGCCCTCATCTACACACGATGGAATCGTGACGCACGTCGACTTTCTCGGAGCATTCTGCCGAAGGGCCAGGACCAAGCCCTGCAGCGTGCGCGGGTGATGACCTCGGGCGAGCTTGCCGTGCATCCTCAGTCGAGCGTCGTCGAGAATTCGATCGAGGTCCTGCGGCGCGACCTCGGGCCAGAGTTTGCTCGTCGCATAGGCGAGGCAGCCGGCGTGGCTTCGAAGCCCGCTCAGTCGCAAAACCCCCTCACATTCCATACCCGTACGGAGAATGAGATCGACGCTCCGCTCGATGGCGAGCTCCTCGGAGTATCCAGCGGCGATCGACAGGTCCAGCGTCGGACGGGCTTGGTGACACGTGGCGTCGGCGGCTCTCCGCATGGCCTCCGCGAGCGCCGTGCAAGACCCACCCTTCGCATATAGCGGCCGCAGGTCGTCGACGATGGTCATGCGAATCCCGTCGCGGATCAGAGCGCTATCGCGTTCGATCCGGGCGCGCAGCGCCACGAATTGTGCAGTGAGTTCGTCGAAGAAGGAAGCTCCTCGCTTGTGAATGTTGTCCTTGCTGAGGACGCACGCGACCATTTCGGTAACGTCGCCACGGCGTGCAAGGTGCGTGGCGATCTCCACGACGCGATGGGCGCCACGACCATAGCCCTGACGATGGGGGCTCGCGCGTCGATTGCCATCGGCCAAGATCAAGACGCTGGTGCGCCTCCGGGAACCGGTCAGAAGCTCTGGTAGAACAAGGATTTTGAAGGGCTGATTCGAGTTCATGGGTCACCTTCTTTGGCGTGGGGTTTTCGGTGGCGACGAGGGCGAGGAGCCGCGAGGCGCTCTCCTGGGCGCAATGCGGCAGCGACGCGGGCGCCTTCTGTGGCGCTACTGCTTTGCGCCTGGTCATCCCTCTGGCCGTCGGGTGTAGTGTTCACCGACGGGTCGCTCGGCGTCGCGCCAAGAAACTGCCACCGTCGAGCCTTGCAACTGTCTGAATTTACTCGTAGTATTGGCAGAGTGACGTCGCCGACGCTCCGGTTCGACCTCTCGGATGCGATGACGCCTTCCATTGGCTTGCCAGATGCGCAGGTGTTCATCCGCCCCGGCGTCCTCGCCAGCCCGTCATCGCGGCTCCATGCCGCGACGCTCGGTCTTGATGTGGGACATCTGCAGTCCGAGAATTGTCATCGATTTCTCGCCGCTCTAGCGGTCCATCGGATGCAGGGGAGAGCGACCGTGACGCTCGCCGATCTCGCTGACGTCGGTTTTTCAGGAAGACCCATTCCTTCGATTGGCAATGAGGTGTCGCGGTTCTTGTCTGCGCTTCCCAGCGGGGAGCCCGGGTGCGGAGTATGGTGGGGGCAAGAGGGGCTTCTCGTGCAGGTAGCGCGGCAGCACAACGGCGCGGCGAGGGTTTCTCGAGGCCCATATCGCTTGAACCCGCGATACGCAGTCGACGTGGACCCTGTGGCCTTACGCCGCTATGTGTTGCTCGGCCGGCATCGATCTCCGCGCCTGGAGACACCCGAGGCGGTCGCATCGGCGACCGATGTCTGTCGTGTGGTGAGCCGCCACGTGGAGCGCGGAGAGGAGGAGTGTGCAGCGGACTTGCTCGTGGTCGCTCTGAGTTCCCCTGCGCTTCGGCTCGAGCTGGATGAGCGCATCGCGCTGCTGTCGAAGCTCGCGGCCATGGAGATTCAACTAGGGCAGTTCGAGGCGGCCAGCGGGCATGCGGTCATGCTGGAGCGCTTGGGGGGGCAACATGTGCTTCCTGTCGCACAAATGGAGGGACTGCACATCCAGGCGATCGCCGCGAGGCAGCGGTATGATTTCGATCGTGCGATCGCTCTCGACAAGCGGGCGATGGCTTGTCTTGTGGCCCTCAAGTTTCCTGCCTCGTGCGCATGGTATCGCTGGGCTTTGCCAAGAGATCTGGCCATTTCCTATTCGTTGCTTGTGCAGAGCCGCGAGCGTGGTCGCCTCGTCGAGCGGGGCAAGGCCGACGCACTCTGGTCGCGTGCGACGCGGCTGTTTCGGGAGAGTCTGCGTTTGGCCGAGCAGGCAGGGGTAAACTCCGAGGTCACGCATTGCGTGATGCGTCTCGCGTGTCACCGGCTGGCTCAGCACCGTCGAACTCCCATCGAGGAGAGGGAGGTCACGGCTGGCGCCGACAGGGTAAAGGAGTTCACTGTCCCGATGTCATTCATCTGGAGGCGCGTGAACGCCGCCGAGAAGCTACTCCGCTCCAGTCGCGCCCAACGAGATTCGGCGGTCGAGGCGTTCGCTCGCTGTGCACGTGAGAGCCTCGAACATGGCTACATGCATCAGTTCCGACTGGTCGAGTCTACCTTTCGCGCGGCATCCATGGAACTACGTGACGTCGTCCGTGGCATGGCGACCGACGGTGAAGGCTGATGGGGCAGGCTATCGAGGCGCTTGCGCGATGCGTTCGATCTGCACCAGGTTGCTGCCGCGATAGGCATCCCATCCGTGATTGGATTGACCGATCCAGAACGTTTTTTTTTCTCCCACGCTCCAGGCGCCATCGTACGAGTTCACATCGAGGTCGATGATCTGGAGAGTCCGACCCTCCACGATGGAGATCGCATTCTTGATGACGTTGTGAGGCTTGGCTGTGCATGTCGGGCCCTCGCCCACGTAGAGCCGAAGCGTTCCCGAGGTGGTCCAGGGGGCCTGGTCTTCTTGATGGATGTGGAAACGAAGGATGCCGCTCTCGGGGGTCGGCATGTGGGCAGAAGCATGCAACTGGCCGCTGTCGTCCGCCGCGCATCCTGGACCCGCGCGGCTGCGGACGACGGTGTAGGGATTGGGCCAATCGTCGAACTCGTGGCTGGTGGACTGGAGAAGTGAGAGGATGCCATAGAGCGCGAGGACGTCTATCGCTCGTCGGGCGAGCCATGAGGTCGCTCGGGAGAGCTGTCGGGGGGGCCGCTGTGGGGCCGCGCGCGAGCGCCGCCGCTCTCGCATCTCTTGCAGGCGCGAGGAGGGAGAGTTTGCGTCCGTCGGCACCTCGGGGCACTGCGCAGAGAGTTCTTCCAGGATACCTGCGAGCGTCTCGAGCAGGTCAGCGTGCGTCGCTCGTCCGATCGTCGGGCATGGCAGCTTGACGCGACCTCCTGAGTCGATGCGGACGTCATCGAGCCGAAGGGACGGCGTGCAAAGTCCAGCTGCGCGTGCATCGTGCAGCGCTGTGGCGATCTCAGCGGCGTACGCGAGCACCTGCCGCGGCGAAAGCGTGCGGGATCGGAGCCGCTCTCCGAGGGACTTGCCCTCGATGTTTTCCATGACGATGAAGGCGAATCCTTCCACGTCGAGGACATCGAGTCGCCTAGCAAAGCTCGTGGTTTTCAGCGATCGCAGCCGGGTCGTCTGCTCGTCGAGTTCTTCGCTTCGGTTGCCGGTGGAAGAGAATGCCCGGTCGTGCATCCAGGTGACGACGACCGTGACATCGAGCTGCTCGTGTCGGCCGAGGTACGTGGATGAGGCGGCATTCGTATCGATTACCGAGATGAGGATGTACGAGCCGACGCGTCGGCCAACCCAGCACTCGACAGGTTCGATGGGGCTCATCTCGGCACCCTTTCTCTGAGCCTCCTCGGGCCTAGCCGCGCGGATTCATACGTCGGGATCGACAGCGCAGAACGTCGAGGGGCCGCTCGTCCAGCGGTGGGGCGAGCGACGACGCTGCGTCATGGCGCTGGACCCGACATGCCTCTCGATGTCCTGCAGTCGAACGCCCTTCGAGCGGACCGGCACGGTGAATCCGGACTTCTTGGACCATGCGATGCCTCTTCGTCATCCTATCCTCAGGTGCAGGCCCGTCACAACGCATCAGCGTCTCGACGGCTGGATCTACACGTCGGGAGGGCCCAGCCACGCCGCCTTCTGTCCGGCGGCCTCTGCGGGAGCATGCGCGACCGCCTCTCGGCAGGCGACATCGCCGGTGGGATGCAGATCTTCAGATAGATCTACACGCGGGGTAAGAGCGTCGACGCGCTCTTGCCGATGGCGTCGGCGCACAAGGCGCTGCTGTAGCCCGAGGCGTCCCGTCGCCTGCCGGTCATCGTCCACGCTCGAGGACGAAGCAGAGGGGCGCTCGATGAGCGAGGCCTGTGGCGCGCAGGCACCGCGTCAGCGGGTCTCGCCGAGCTGCTTCAGGCGCTCCTCCAGCAGGACCTTGCGCTCGGGTGACGAGATCTTGGGGAGCACCTTCTGGAGCGCTTCGATCTGAGCGAGCCGTAGCGCGTCGTCGGCGGGGACCGCCAGGTCCGGCTTCACGCCGATCCGCTCCCAGTTGGTCCTGGAGACGGGGTTGATCGCACGTCCGGTCGGAATGAAGGCGGCGAGGTGCTCGCTGAGGCGGAGCACTTCGCCAGGGTTGGCCCCGCCGCCGGTCGTCTCTCCCACGAGGGTGGCGCGCTTCAGCTGCTGGAGATCGTAGGCGAACTCTTCGGCGCCGGAGAACGTGCGCCGGCTGATCAGGACGTAGATTGGCCGGTCGAGGTAGCGGCGGCCGGGGATGGCGGCGCTGGTCCAGTACTGGCGTGTCGCGTTCTTCGGGCGGTCATAGATGTCGTTGAGGTGCACCGGCTCGGGGAAGAAGTAGCTGCACAGCGTCGCCACGAGGTCGGGATCGCCGCCCGGGTTGTGGCGAACGTCGATGATCAGGGCGTCCGTGTCGGCGAGCAGCTCCATGGCCGCGGCGGCGGCCCTGGCGCCGCGTGCCGGGAACGAGAAGCTCGTCAGCGCGATGTACCCGATGTTGCCCGGGAGTCGCTCCACGCGCTCGAAGCCGCCGTTGAGGTAGCGCCCCTCGGCTTCGTGGAGGGCGCGCTCCGCGGCCGAGGGCTCTCCGCGCAGCTCGTCCTCCTGGATGCCCTCGGCCCGGTAGAGGACGCGGAAGTGGAGGTCGTTCAGCACCTGGTCGAGGTCGGCGGTCACCGTGTCGGCGAAGGCGTGCCCCGTCGCGAGGGGGTCGTAGGCGCGGCGGTTGCGCTTCGTGCGCAGGGTGGCGGTGGCCTTCCGCGCGAGGTCGGGGAAGACGTACTTCGCCTGGAGCGCGTCCGTCAGCCGGTCGAGGGCCTGAGTGCGCTCGGCTTCGGTGAGCGGGCCGTCCGGTGGCCTGCGCCGAGCCGGTGGCGCGCCGGGCTGCGCAGGGGAAGAGGGGGCACCCGGTGCCGGCGAGGGCAGGGGGCACTCGGTGGTCGTCCGTGGTGCCTGCGGGGGGGCACTGGAGGGGGGTGGCGCGTCCGGGCGGGGGGCCAGCGCAGGAGGGGCGCCTGCGACCGAGGGGGGCGCTGCAGGCGGCGCCAGAGGGCCCGTCGCGCAGGCGGTCAGCGCCGCGACGGAGAAGAGACCTGCCATGAGACCCGAACGCACCATGTCTTCGTTTCCTCCTCGGTCGTGGTCCTGTCGTTGCGCGAGGCCGCCTTCCAGGAGAGACGGCTCGTGACGCGGCGCGCGGGCGGCTTCCAGGAGAGCCGACCCGCCTTGCTGGGTCGTTTCCGCAGGTTCCCGATGTGAAGCGCAGAAGAGCGGGTCGTCGTCAGCCAGCCAGGTGGGGGGCCAAGGCCGAGGGCGAGCCCTCCGGCTGGAGGTTCAAGGGGCTGGCGCGACCGGGTGGACTTCACGGATCCACAGGTAGGGGCCGCCGAGGCGTGCGATGAAGCGCGAGGGCTCGACGCGGAAGGCGGTGAGCATCACGGGGCGCCCGACGAGCTGCTGCATCTGATCGTCCCCGAGAGGACTGCGCGCCACGAGGAAGGGTTGGTCCTGGGTGTCGACGAACCGGAGGACCTTCATGCCCGCGAGCTTGGAACCCTCTGGAAGGGTGTGGCGCTCGAAGCGCCCTTCGATGCGCTGTTCCCCGTGGATCTCGACGTAGTGTGCATCCTTCACCCCCGCGCCGAGGGTCATCTTCTCCGTCGAGAGATGCGGGAACGCGAGGGACTGATCGGAGGGCTCGTAGGGGGTGCCCTCGACGCGCATCCGGACCCCGTGCAGATCGTGGAACGGTGACTTGCCGTACTGGCTGATCACCCACGAGCTGCCGTCCCCGAGGTGCAGCAGGACGCCGAGGAACTGCTTCCGGTTCTCGTGGGGAGCCTCCTGAGGAGGCGCGTACACCGTACCCTCGAGGCGCATGATCGTCCGGCCGTCGCGGGTCTCCATCGACGGGGGTTCCGGGGGCGGGAGGGGAGCCGAGGCCGAGGAGGTGTCCACGGGGAAGCTCGCGGGCGCGACGGGCTCGCTGCAGGCCCCGAGGTGCAGCGCGAGGAGGAGGGCGAGCCCACGCAAGGACGAGCGCATCACGGCAGGCTATCAAGGGCGTGAGGGGCAGAGGGAGGAAGGCTGGATGCGCGCTGGTCAGGAGTCGCCGTCCGGTGAAATGAGCATCGGCTGGATCCCGGCATCCCACTCCGCTGGCAGGCGTTCCGGCGCCTCGGGACCACCGCTACCCTCACGCGATGCGATCGTCCCTGTCGTGCTGTCTCGCAGCTCTCCTGAGTCTGTGCGCTCTCGTCGCCTGCGGGGATGACGCCGATCCAGCGCCTGGTGGGCCTGGCGGTGGAGGAGAGGGACCGGGAGGGGGGACTGGAGCGGCCGGGGGGACAGCGGGCGCGGGTGGCGTGGGGGGCTCCGGTCCGGAGGAGGAAGCCGACATCCTGGACCAGCTCCGGGGCATCGAGGGGATGAGCGTGGAGGAGCAGTCGTCCACGATCGATGGCTACCGCTACTTCGTGATGACGTTCGAGCAGCCTGCCGATCACGCCGATCCGGCCGGGGTCCGCTTCCAGCAGCGCCTGGTGCTGCACCACCGCGACGCCTCCGCGCCGTTCGTGCTCGGGACCAGCGGCTACGGGATCAGCACGACGCAGCAGCGCGCCACCGAGCTTTCGGCACTGCTCGGCGCGAACCAGGTCCGGGTGGAGCACCGCTTCTTCGGGCCCTCCCGGCCCGAGCCCGCCGACTGGTCGTGGCTCACCATCGAGCAGTCCTCCGCGGATCTCCACCGCATCGTCGAGGTGCTGCGGCCCCTTTACGAGGGGCCCTGGATCTCCACCGGCGAGAGCAAGGGCGGCATGACGGCCGTCTACCATCGCCGGTTCTACCCGGACGACGTGCAAGCCACCGTCGCCTATGTCGCCCCGCAGAGCTACGGCATCTCCGATCCGCGCTACCCCGCCTTCCTCGCCGAGCGTGGTGATCCGGCGTGCAGACAGGCGTTGCTCGACTTCCAGCGCGAGATCCTCCTGCGTCGCCCGGCCATGCTCGCGCTCGCGTCCGAGCAAGCGACGGCGCAGGGCCTCACGTACGGCGTCGTCGGGATGGAGCAGGCGCTGGAGTCGGCCGCGCTCGAGTTCATCTTCACCTTCTGGCAGACCTACGGAAACGCCGCGTGCGCGTTCATCCCGACCGCTGCGGCCAGCGACACCGATGTGTGGGATTTCCTCGGCATCGTGGCGGGGCCTTCGTTCTGGTCCGACAACGTGATGAGCTTCTACGAGCCTTATTACTGGCAGGCGGCGGTGCAGCTCGGGTACCCCGCCCATGCCGAGGCGAACGTGGCCGACCTGCTCGTCTATCCCGGCTTCGACGTGGCGGCGTCGTACGTGGCGCCTGGAAAGACGCCGGTCTTCGATCCGGACGCGATGCTCGACATCGCCGATTGGCTCGCCACCGAGGGGGAGCGGATGCTGTTCATCTACGGCGAAGACGACGCCTACACCGCCGCCGCGTTCGATCTGGGTGGGGCCCAGGACTCGTACCTGCTGGTCGAGCCCGGAGGCACCCACGGGGCGACGCTTTCCACACTGACCCCCAGCGATCGGCAGGTGGCCTTCGCCGCGCTGGAGGCGTGGACGGGGGTCGCTCCGAGCCCGCCGAGTCAGTCCCTGATGGCGCCTCGTGCGAGCCGGTGGATCCACGGCGATCGCTGGTTGCCCTGACGAGCGCTTCTGGCGGTGCGCGTGGCGCGTGGTCCGGGAGGGGCGGTCGTCGCCTGGCGGTGATGTCGTCGCGCGGCGTGTCGGTTCAGTCTTGCCATGTCCCGTTGATCATCTCGCAGATCTCGACGAGCTGATCCTTCGATTTGGGATGGCTGCGGTGGAAGACCATGGTCCCTCGCTCGCCGCGCGTCTCGAAGGTGCACGCGCCGATGGAGTCCTTGCGCCAGCACTCGGCTGGTGCAGGGTGGAACGTGCCGCCCCGCCGCGTACAGTCGGCGCCCCAGGCGGGGTCGTCGGTGTCATTCTCGATGCAATCGCTTTGGCTGGATCGTACGCAGACGCTCTTCTCCCGCGCAGGCGGCGGGGTCAGCGGCGTCGCTTTCGCCTCCTTGAGGGTGCAGCGGTCGGGGTCCGGGAGAGCCTTCGTGCCGAAGTGAAACTCGAAGGCGGTGAGCTCACGGTTCGAGCCCAGGGTATAGGCGCACCAGAGCGCGCGGTCGCGGTTGTAGCAGCCGCGCGCGCCATCCGGCTGGGCGGGCGAGTACACGAGGGTCCCGTGTTTTTCTTTGCAGTGGGCCTCGGTCAGGGCGAGCGCGTCGTCTCCTTCGAAGAGGTAGTCGATGCACATGGCCGGCAGGGGCACCTGGCAGGTGGCGTGGACGTGGGCCGGGGCGAAGCTCGTCCCGGTCGCCTGAAGGACGCCCAAGGGGAGGCCGTCATGGAGCGGAGCGGCGGACGACGACGCGGGATCACTGACCTGGTCTCGGGTGGCGCGATGGGCCGCGGCAGTGTCCTCGGAGGCTCGAGGAGAGGTGGCGCAGGCGGCCGCCTGCAGGGCCAGCAGCGAGAGGGTCAGGAGGGCGGGGTGGTTGCGGGGTCGTGTCGTGGTCACTGCGGAGTCCTGTCACGCTGCTGGAGCGGTTGGGCCATGAAGGCCACGGAGCCTGCATGGACCCCCTTTCGTGATCAACCCCTGGAAAGGTGAACTGCATGAACGGCCGGACCGTGACCGCTGCGGAGGCTGCTCTCCGAGCGGCGGGCCGTCACTCACGGGGCGGGAGGCGTGGTGGCGCAAACGCAGGCCGGAGGCGGCGGGGAAGCGGGAGAAGGCGCCCGACGATGCGAGCGGTCGCCACGATGCACCTACCCATGGAGACGTCACTGCCACCCATGGAGACGTCACTGCCACAACCAGAGGCACTGCTGCTACCCATAGCGACATGAAATGGACCGTGAAGAAGCATTGGTGAATGCTGCGTCTTTCGTGGGTAGAACCGGGCTGCAGCGAAGTACGTGTCTCCCCTGGAACGTGCTGATGGCGAATTCGCTCGACGAATTCATCCGCGCGGTCAATCTTCTCGCCCGGACGACCCCGGGACCGCCAGGCGGCACGGATCCATCCGGGAGGGGAGCCGTCGACATGCGACGGCCAGGGTCGTCACCGCCAGGCGGCACGGATCCATCCGGGAGGGGAGCCGTCGACATGCGACGGCCAGGGTCGTCTCGCTCGCAGGTCGGCCGCGGGCACTGGGCAACGAGAGCGCCACGGGGTGGCATTGCAGACTGGGAGGCTTCGATGCAGTCGAGCATGACGGATCTCACGGCGAACGAACTGCGTGACATTCACGCGCTGGGGCGCACGATTTCACATCATGTCGAGAGGAGCTGGCAGGCATTGCTCGATGGGGAGCGTGAGCGGCTGGTGCATGTCTACGAGCGCGCGGGTGACATGGCCTATGGGGCCTATCTCAGCCTGCTGTTCCGGCCGGTGCATCAGGCGCTGATGAAGGCAGGGCTGCGGGCGAGGCCGAGGCTCCCGGGAGAGTTCGACATCTCAAGGGAGTGGGGCAACGAGGACGAGAGCGACCAGCAACGGTGGATGTGGAGCACCATCCGCCCGCTGAACGGGGAGCCTCTGGGGACCATCGTGACCGTCACCTTCCACGATCACACCCGGTTCCGGCTGCCGCGGCAGCCGCAGATGCTCTCGCTGGACGAGGTGGGCAAGGAGGCCGTGGTGGCAGCCCTTTCACGGCGCTCCGATGCGTTCGGCAAAGCGCTGGAGTTCACCCTCGAATACGAGGCGTACCTGAAGCGCGAAGCGGAGGCGGGGCGAGAGGGGTAGCGTTCCGGGGCGGCGCGCACGAAGCGGAGGCGAGGAAGGGGCGCGGTCCAGGCGAGGACGGCGTCCCCCGGACGCGAGGGTCACCTCTCCGGCGAGGCCACGCAGCGGAAGCCGACCCCTGGGTCGTGGGTCCCGACGGGCAACGGAGCGCTGGAGAGGAGCGTCGCGCCTCGGTCCTTCCCGGCGCCAAAATGACCGCCGCGGATCATCCGGAGGGTGTCCGCCCCTGCCTTGGTCGAGGTCCACTCGGCGACATTGCCCGCGAAGCCGAGAATGCGATGAGGCGTGCTGTCCCCCTTGGGGAGCCCCGCGACACACGTGGATCCCTGCCGGTCGCTGCCCGACCAGCAGGGCTGCTGGGACGGCGGGTCGTCACCCCAGGGAAAGAGGGTGCGGGCGTGGCCGCCGCGAGCGATCCAGAGCCACTCGTCCGCGGTGGGGAGCCGTTTGCGCTCGGACTTGCAGTACACGGTGGCCTGGCCCCAGCTCACACAGTTGATGGGGTGGTCGCGCCGGTCGACCCCCACGTAGGTTGCGACGGCGTTCTTGCAGACGAGGCCTTCGGTGGAGCAGTCGCCACGGCTCGCGCAGCGTCCGTAAGCGCCGGCGGTCACCTCGGTGATATCGACGCAGAGGTCGGGGATCATGACGTCGTCGTTGGCATCGAGGGCGAGTGGCCCCCCCTGAACGTAGGCCATTCCGGAGGGGCATTCGGGGGAGCGAGGCGGAGGCGGGCCCGCGGTCGAGGGGCCACCGCCAGAGACGCAGCCGAGTTCACGGTCGAGCCGCTGACCCACCGGGCAGGTGGTGGCCGTGCTGGCGACGCAACGATCCCCTTGGCGGGAAGAACCTTCGGGACACTCGTCCAGCTTGGCCTGGGCCGGAGCCGGGGAAGGCTGTCCGCGGAAGTCGTCCGCGTCGTCTTCCTCCTCCTCGCGCACGCACGAGAGGGTGCCATTCTCCGTACAGACGTAGGTGTAGATCTGGTTGCAGGCCGACACCTGGAATACGGAGCCGCCCTGGGGATGGATTTCGATGCGGTCCCGAGGGCAGCCGAGATCCTGGATGACGCGCGCTTCGACGGCGTAGATCTCGCGGATGCAGCCGAGGGCCGGGAGGGCAAGGAGGACAGGTGCGATCCAGGCGTGGCGCGAGATGTCCATGGCTTACCTTGTTAGCGGTTTTCTTCTGCGGCGTGTATGCCTCGGCCCGGTCACGACGCTCTGACGGAGGTCGCCGCGAGGGGCTTCCGAGCGCTGAACGGCGCAGCTCTGGGGCGCGCGGCCCAGGGAACAGAGGGGGGCGATACTGGGTTGGGCCCTGGGAGGTGCAAGGAGCGTGGCGAGGCGAGCTGGAGGTTCGATGCGGTACGGAGGCTCGTTTCTCGCGCTGAGTGGCTCTCTGGCCGTGCTGGGAGGAGCGAGCGGCGGAAGTGGGCTCTTGCTGCTGTGGCCAGCGTTGAGCTTCGTGGTCGTCGGTGCTGCGTACGTGGCCCGTCGGCCCGGGCTTCTGGGCAAGCGGACCGATGGCACGGTGGCGTGGTGGGCGATGGTCTTGCTCGGGCCTTACTTCCTGCTGGCCCGAGGTGTCTGGCGAGCGCTGCGGCTCGGAGGCAAGCCATGCGCGGATGAGGTGAGCCCGGCGCTGTGGGTTGGGCGGCGGCCCTTCGCGTGGGAGCTGCCGGAAGGGGTGCGGGTGATCGTGGATCTGACGGCCGAGTTCCCGGCCGACGGGGCGGTGGGCCGCCACCCGGGATACCACTGTGTGCCCACGCTCGATGGGACGGCGCCCGAGGGAGAGGTGCTCGTCGCGCTCGTGGAGCGCCTGCGCGGGGAAGAAGGGGTGTACCTGCACTGTGCGGCTGGCCATGGCCGTTCGGCGACCGTGGCGGCAGCGCTGCTGCTCTCGCGGGGGCTGGCGACCACGGTGGACGAAGCGGAGGCGCAGCTCCGGCGACGTCGGCCGGGCATCCGGCTGAACGCGGCGCAGCGGCGGGTGCTGGAGGAGGTCGTCGCGCGAGGGCGGGCGTGAACGTGAAGAGGGGTCGCTCGCCGTGAGGACGTGGGATCAGGGGGTGAGGCGGGTGAGCCAGTCGTGGACGATGCGGGCCGTGGTCTCGGCCTGATCGTTCAGGATGGTGAAGTGGTCGCCAGGCAGCGTCGCTGCCGTGTGCGGGAGGTCCCACCGGGTCTTCCAGGCCGTGCTGCCGTCGTCCGCCATGCCGGGCATGGGGTCGGTGACGTGGATGAACAGGGTGGGGGCTGCGAGCGGTTCCGGGCTCCAGTCCGAGAAGAGGGTGGCGTACCAGGGCATGGCGGTGAGCTCGTCGGTGGTGCGCGGGACGTCGGGCAAGCTCGTGAGCCAGGCGCGCTTGAAGACGGACTCGATGCGGGCGGGGATGTCGCGCATCAGGTAGGTGTCGAGCAGGGCGAGCGCCGCCGGGGAGGTGCCCTGGCGCTCCAGGTGGCTGGCCACGGCGTGGGCGATCCAGCCGCCAGACGAGCAGCCCACGAGCGCGAAGGGCGCGCCGTCGGCGCAGCGCAAGACGCTCTCAGCATGCTGCTGGACGAGGGTCGCCCGGTCCCTTGGAAGCGGCTCGCCTTCCGCGAAGCCGGGATTCGGAAGGACCCAGACGTCTCGGTGCCCCTCGAGGGCGGCGGCGAAGCGCGCGTACTGGATGGATCCCGTGGGCGGTGTGACGGTGGGGAAGCAGATCAGGCGAGGTCGTGTGCTTCCGCGCGCGAGGTGGAGGGGGCGCGAGGGGCCGCGCGGGGGGTGAGCAGACGCTTTGCGCTCGCGGGCGCAGCGGATGCGGGAGGAGACGACCACGAGGTCGTAACCGAGTTCGAACTCCCCGAGCGTGCCGAGTTGCTCGAGCTGGCCGAGCAAAGGGTCGGCTGCCGGAGAGGCAGAAGGCTGCGGGTCGAGGGGGGGCGGTGCGGGCTGGTGCTGCTCCCGGGGGCCCGGGGGGGCCTCTGCGGCGTCGAGCGACGGGGTGAGCAGGTGGAGCACGGTGGTCACGACGTTCTGCAGGGTGGGGGCCTGGAAGAGCAGCGTGGCGGGGAGCGGCAGGGCGAGCCGCTGGGCGAGCTGCTGCCGGATCTCGATGGCCATCAAGGAGTTGAGCCCCAGCTCCAGGAGGGGTCGATCGGGCGCGAGCGCCGTTGATGCATCGAGGCCGAGTGCCTGCGCGATCTCCTCGCGGACGAGGGCGAGGAGGGTCGCATGCCGGTCGGCGTCGGTCAGGGGTAGGAGGCGCGCGCGCCATGGTGAGCCGTCCCGGGTCGTCGGGTCCGGGCGGAGGTGGAGCAAGCGCCGGAGCAGCGCGGGGACTGGACCCCGGGAGCGCTCCAGGGCCACGCGCATCCGGGGGAGGTTCAGGTCCGTCGCGACCGAGAGGGCCTCCGCGCCGCGCAAGGCGCGCTCGAGCAGGGCGATGCCTTCGTCGGTCGAGAGCGCGCCCATGCCTGCGCGCGTCATGCGGTCCAGATCCGCGATTCCGAGGTGCGCGGTCATGCCGCTGCGCTCGGCCCAGTACCCGAAGGCGATGGAGATCGCGGGCAGCCCGCGCGCCCGGCGCTCCTGTGCGAGCGCGTCGACGAAGGCGTTGGCCGCGGCGTAGTTGGCCTGGCCTGCGCTGCCGAGCACGCCGGCGGTCGAGGAGAAGAGGACGAAGTGGTCGAGAGGGTGATCGAGGGTGGCCTGGTGCAGGTTCCAGGCGCCTGCGACCTTGGGCGCCATGACCCGGGTGAGGTGCTCGGGGGTCTGGTGGCGCAGGGTGGCGTCGTCGAGGATGCCGGCGCAATGGAAGACGCCCCGCAGCGGTGCTTCCGGGGAGATTCCATCGACCAGGGCCTGCACGGCGTCTGCGTGGGTCACATCGCAGGCGATGAGGGTGACGCGCGTACCGAGTGCTTCCAGTGCCTCTCTCGTGGCCTCGGCACCTTCCGTGGCCATTCCCTGGCGCGAGGTCAGGAGCAGGTGGGAGGCGCCTTGCTCCGCGAGCCAGCGGGCGATGTGGCGCCCGAGCATGCCGAGGCCGCCCGTGACGAGGTAGGTTCCGTCGCTCCGGAGCACGCGGTCGCGGGACGCTGGGACGGGCGCGGCATGCAGAAGGCGAGGAGCCAGCAAGCGCTCGCCTCGAAGCACTACCTCGGGTTCATCGTCGCGTGCCAGGGCCTGGGCGAGGGCGCGGGGGTCGTCGTGATCGGGGCTCAGATCGACGAGTCGCAGGTCGATGTCGGGGTGCTCCAGGCGAGCGCTGCGCGCGAGGCCCCACAGCGGGGACTGTTCGAGGGCGGGCACGCCGTCGTCGGAGGACGAGGCGATCGCGCCCTGGGTGAGCCACACGGTGCGCGCGGGGGGGCGCGGGCTGGTGACGAGGGCCTGGAGTTCGGCGAGGGCCTGGGTGGTCAGGGCGATCGTGCGTGCGACGACGTCGTCTCCGTGTCCGGTGAGGGTCGGCCAGAGGCGGAGTACGTGCGTTGGGTCGCCGAGGGGCGGCTGAGACACCTCGATCTGGACGCCAGCGTCACGGAGCGCGTGGTGGATCGCGCGGACGCGCTCGGGATCCGTTCTGCCGGATGATCCCTGATCCGGTTTCGGCGTGGCAGGCGGGTCGTGAAGGAGGACCCAGGGACCCGCGGGGGTTCGCGGCGCGTGCGCGATGTCCTCCCAGGCGATGGCGTACCGGTGGCGGTCGATGTCGCGCGTGCGGTGCAGTGCGCTGCGGTTCGTGCGTTTCAGCAGCAAGCCTTGCAGCGCCCCGATCGGTGTTCCTCGCTCGTCGTAGAGCGTGGCGTCCAGACGACGGAGTTCTTCCCCTTCGTGGGCATGCTCCACGCGCGCCCACACGGTGTGCGCTCCCTTGTGCCACAGGCGCAGCTCTTCCAGAGAGAGGGGAAGGAAGATGCCCTGAGGGCTGCTCTGCCAGAGCCCCGCCGCGTGCAGGACGCCATCGAGCAGGGCGGGATGCAGACCGTAAGCGTGGGCTTCTGCGCGCTGGGCGTCGTCGAGAGCGACCCGGACCCAGCGCACGGTGGCGTTTCCGGGAGGGCCTTCGCAGAATGCTTGCCGCAGCGTCCGGAAGCTCGGGCCGTACTCCAGGCCGTGCTCGCCGAGGGCGTCATAGCACCCGTCGAGCGGCTCGGGCGTCGTGGTGGTGGGCGGGAGGGCGTCGCGTCGCGGTGGAGGTGCGGAGGTCGGCGAGGCGAGGACGACGGTGGCCTCGGCGTGGCGTGTCCACGAGGCCTCCTCGCCTTCGTCGGTGAGCGGCGCGCTGTAGATGCGCACGCGGGCGGTGCCGTCGGGGTCTGGTGCGGTGACGTCGACCTGCAAGCGCAGCTCTCCGTGCTCGGGCACGATGAGCGGTGTGTGCATCAGCGTCTCGCGAAGCACGCTCGTCGGAGGTAGGTGGCTCGCTTCCACCGCCGCCCGTGCCAGCTCGACGAAGGCGACGAGCGGGAGAAGGGTGCTGCCGAGGACGCGGTGATCGCGGATCCAGGGCAAGGTGTGCCGGGAGAGGGTGGCGTGAAAGAGCCGCGCGCCCGTGTCCGCCACGACGCCATGCACGCCGAGCAGCGGGTGGTCGCTCCGGGTGAAGCCTTGCACGGCTCGGGGGGGCTGGTTCGAGAGGTCGAGCCAGTGGCGGCTGCGCTGGAAGGGGTAGGTAGGGAGCGAGACTCGGCGGCCCGGGGGGAGGACCCGGGACCAGTCGACGGGGAAGCCGTGGGCATGGAGCGCGCCGAGCGAGAGGAGGAAGCGCCGGAGATCGCCCTCGTCGCGCCGCAAGGAGCCGACGACGGTCGCCGAGGGGGCGGTGTCCTGGAGGGCGAGCAGGAGCGCGGGGTGAGGGCTGAGTTCCACGAAGTAGCCGTGGCCTTCGGCGGCGAGCTGCTGGATGGCGTCAGCGAAGCGGACGGGCTCCCGGAGGTTCGCGTACCAGTAGCCAGCGTCCAGCTCGGTGCCGTCGAGCCGCGCGTTATGGACGGTGGAGTGGAGGGGGATGGATGCTGGCCGGGGGGTGATGCCAGCGAGTGCGTCAAGGAGTTCGTCGCGGAGTGCCTCGATCTGAGCGCCGTGAGAGGCGTAAGCGACGCGCACCCTGCGGGCGAAGATCTGGGCCGCGGTGAGGTCCGCGAGCAGGGCATCGACCGCTCCTGGATCCCCTGAGACCACCGTGGCGCTGGGGCTGTTGATGGCTGCGATGGAGAGGCGATCGTTCCAGCGGGTGATGCGCTCGGCGACCTCGGCCGCGGGAAGCTCGATGGCGGCCATGGCGCCCTTTCCTTCGAGGCGATCCAGGAGGCGGCTCCGTCGCGCGATGATCCTGGCGGCGTCGTCGAGCGTGAGTGCACCGGCAGCACAGGCGGCCGCGATCTCGCCCTGGCTGTGGCCGAGCATGGCGTCGGGGACGACGCCCATGGATCGCCAGAGCGCTGCCAGCGAGACCATGACGGAGAAGAGCACGGGCTGCACCACGCTCGCCCGGTCCAGCGAGGGCGCGCCGTCCTCGCCGCGCAGGACGGCGAGCAAGGACCAGTCGATGTGGGGGGAGAGGGCGCGGGCGCAGGCCTCGATGTGCTCGCGGAAGACGTCGGAGGTCTGGAGAAGTGGCTGCGCCATGCCGGCCCACTGAGCGCCCTGGCCGGGGAACACGAAGGCGAGCTTGCCTCCCGGGGTGGCGCTGCCGCGCACGGTGTCGGGATCGGGATCGCCCTGGGAGAGGGCCGTGAGGGCGCGAAGGAGCCCGGCGCGCTCGTTGGCGACGATGGTCGCGCGCTGAGTGAAGTGCGCGCGCGTGGTGGCCAGGGAGTGGGCGACACTGGCGAGGTCGAGGGCCGGGTGGGCGTCGAGGTGGGCACGGAGCTGCGCGGCCTGGGCGCGGAGGGCGGCGTCGCTGCGCGCCGAGAGGACGACGGGGATCCAGGGCGCCGCTGTGGTGTCCGCGGGGACGACGGGAGGCGTGGGTTCCGGGGGGCGCTCGAGGATGACGTGGGCGTTGGTGCCGCTGACGCCGAACGCGCTGACGCCGGCGAAGCGCGCGTCGGGCCAGGGGCGCTCCTCCTGGGCGAGATCGAGGGCGAGGGCCTCCCAGCCGATGGCCGGGTGAGGCGTGTCGGCGTGCAGGGTCGCGGGGATCTTGCGGTGGCGGAGCGCGAGGGCGGCCTTGAGGACGCCGGCGATGCCCGCTGCGGCCTGGGTGTGACCGAGGTTGGATTTGACCGAACCGATGACGAGCGGCGTTTCCCGTCGGGCGCCGTAGACGGCGCCGAGCGCTCGGGCCTCGACCGAATCGCCGAGGGGGGTGCCGGTGCCGTGGGCCTCGACATAGCCGATCTCGTGAGGCTCGACCTCGGCCAGGGTCAGCGCCCGGCGCAGGACGGCCTCCTGGGCGCGCCCGTTGGGCGCCGTGAGCCCCGCGCTGCGCCCGTCCTGGTTCACGGCCGAGGCGCGGACCACGGCGAGGATGGAGTCCCCTGCGGCGATGGCGTCCGAGAGACGCTTCAGCACCAGCATGCCGGCGCCTTCGCTCCAGGCGACGCCGTCGGCGCTGGCCGAGAAGCTCTTGCAGCGCCCGTCGGGCGCCATGCCCCGCAAGCGCGAGAACTCGACGTAGAGCGCAGGGGTCAAGACCAGCGTGGCGCCACCGGCGAGCGCGGTGTCGCACTCGCCCGCGCGCAGGCTCTGGCAGGCGAGGTGCAGCGCCACCAGGGAGGATGAGCAGGCGGTGTCGACGGTCATGCTCGGGCCGTGGGTGCCGAGCAGGTACGAGAGTCGACCCGAAGCGACGCTGCCGGTGTTGCCCGTCCCGAAGTAGCCGTCGAGCGCTTCGAGGGTGGGTTGCGCCGCGGGCAGGTAGTCGTACGACATCAGGCCGACGAAGATGCCGGTCTGCGTGTTGCGCAGCCGCTCGGGCACGATGCCCGCATGCTCCAGGGCCTCCCAGCAGGTCTCGAGCAGGAGCCGCTGCTGGGGATCCATCGCGGCGGCCTCTCGGAGCGAGATGCCGAAGAACTCGGGGTCGAAGCGATCGACGTCGTCGAGGAAGCCGCCGCGCCGCGTGGTGGCCTTGCCGGGGACGTCGGCGTCCGGATCGTAGAGGGCATCGGCGTCCCAGCGTTCGATGGGAACCTCGCGGGTGGCGTCGGTGCCGGCGCGCAGGAGCCGCCAGAGGGCGTCCGGATCGCTGGCACCGCCGGGGAAGCGGCAGCCGGCACCCACGATGGCGATGGGCTCCTGAGCCGCTGGCGCCACTCGCGGGAGCGCTTCGAGGGGGGTCCCGGTTCCGCGCAGCTTCCGGGTCAGCTCGGTGACGGTGGGGTAATCGAACAGGTCGACGACGTTGAGCGGAAGCTCGAGTTCGCGCGTGAGGAGGGCATGGATCTGGACCAGCGCGAGTGAGTCGGCACCGAGTTCGAAGAAGGGGCGGTGGCGGTCGACGTGCTGGAGTTCGAGCCGCTGCGCGACGATGGCGGCGATGCGGTCTTCCAGGTCGTCACCGTCGCGAGCGTCGCTTCGGGGGCGAGGTGCCTGAGCGGGGGGCGCCGCGGCGGTCAGGACGGGATCAGGGAGCGCACCGCGGTCCACCTTGCCGTTCGAGGTCACGGGGAGGGTGTCGAGCAGGCTCACGTGGGTCGGGACCATGTACGGAGGGAGACGCCGGCCCACCCAGCGCTTGATCTCGTCCGAGGTGAGGCGCAGCTCACTCGCGGTCTCTTCGGCGCTCTGTGCCCTACTGATGCTGCCCGCGAGGAAGGCATGAACGATGGCGCGATCGGCAGGGCGCTCCGCTTCCAGGGCGTCGGGCGTGAGCAGGCCGATGGGGCAGAGGCCGACCTGGTGGGTACTGGCGGCCTCCATCCAGCGCTGACCCAGTCGGCCGGCCTGGTGCCACGCTGCCGCCCCTGGCTGACCGAGGAGCGCGAGCGCGGCGGGGGCGGAGGCTGCGATCGCCTCGTTGTTGGGGAAGCGAGCGTCTGCGAGCTGGCCATCTGCGATGCGGTGCCAGCCTCCTTCGCGCAGGTCGTAGACTCCGGGCGAGAGATCCGCGAGCGGCTCGCGGACGACGAGCCAGAGGTCGAGGGGTGCGGGCGCGGTCGAGGTCGTCCCCAGCCGGAGAGGCGTCGCCAGGATCGGATCCGGGCTGACGAGATGGCCGACGTGGTCGGGGGTCGCGCCGTCCTCGGCGAGGCCCAGGGCGAGCCCGACCTCCGCGGCGCGGTCGAGCAGCAGCTCGGTCATGTAGCCGGTGTCGAGGTGGCACAGGGAGACGGCGAGTTTGCCGTAGAGAGGCCGCACGCGCGCGGCGTCCGCGATCAGGTGGAGGGTCAGCCCGTGCGCATCGGTGTCCCCCAGCCGGACCAGCCGGTGAGCTTCGCGGTCGTGGCCGTAACGCCCAGGGGGGAGGTCCGCCACCCCGACGACGTCCACGAGGACGTGCACTGGGTAGAGGCTACCTGCCGAGGGGTAGCGGTACTTCGGTAGCGGTTGCTGGGGGGCGGGTAGGGGGCGCAGGACCTCCAGGAGTGCGCCGAGCGTGCTTGCCGTGAGGGGCTGATGGACCGTCACGGGCCGGCTGCGAGGCGCCACGACACGGGCGAGCGCGGCGCCGGTGAGACCACGGCCCTCGAACACGCGGTAACTCTTTCGCGCCCAGGGGGTCGGTCTGTCCTCGCGAGCACGGAGATCGAGGGTCGGTCCGCCTGACGGGCGGAAGCCTGGGCGCAGCTTGAGCGCGGCCCGCGCCGAGCGTGCCTCCACCTGCGCGTCGGGCTTCTCTCCTCGAGTCGCGACGACGTAGGCCGCGAGCTGCTTTGCACCTCTGTCTTTGCCGATGGTGGTCACGACGGCTCGCCCCACCAGGGGATGCTGTTCGAGGTGCCACTCGATCTCGCCGAGCTCGATGCGGTAACCGCCCACCTTGACCTGATGGTCCTCGCGGCCGAGGAACTCGATGTCGCCCGTCGGCGCATACCGGCCGAGATCGCCGGTCCTGTACAGCCGCTCGCCGGTGCGGGGGTGGACGAAGAAGCGCTCTGCGGTGCGCGCAGGATCGCCGAAGTACTCGCGCGCGAGCCCGATCCCCCCGATGTACAGCTCCCCCGTGACCCCCTCGGGGCACGACCGAAGGGCCGCGTCGAGGACGTGGAACGTCTGGTTGCGCATCGGGCGGCCGTAAGGAATCGACGTCCAGCGAGGATCGATCTCTTCGATCGGGTAGAGGATTGACCAGATCGAGGCCTCGGTGGCGCCTCCGAGGCTCACCACGCGGCAGGTCGGGCGCTGCGCCCGGAGGGCGTCCGGCAGCGAGACCGGGATCCAGTCGCCCGAGAGCAGGGCAAGGCGCAGCGTCGCCGGGAGGGTGTCGGCTCGGCCGGCAGCGTGGTCCACGAGCATCTGGAGCAGCGCCGGGACCGAGTTCCAGAGGGTGACGCCCTCTTCGCGCATCCAGGCGGCGAGGCGGGCCGGGTCACGCAGCGCCTTCGACTCCGGGAGGATCAGGGTGCCCCCGGCGCCGAGCACGCCGAAGACATCCCACACGGAGAGGTCGAACGAGAGCGAGGAGATCCCGAGCACCCGATCGGCGGGACCCACCCCGAAGCGATCCTGGACGTCGAGCACCGTGTTCACGGCGCCGAGATGCTCGATGGCGACCCCCTTGGGTTGCCCGGTCGAGCCGGAGGTGAAGATCACGTAGGCGAGATCGGTGAGGCGCTGCACCGTGTCGAGTGGGCCGTCGTCGTAGGGGGAGCAGACGCCAGGCCGGTCGATCGCGAGGACCTCGATGGGCGACGGGAAGCTCCCGCCGACCGCCTCCTCGGTCAGCACATGGCGCACGCGACCATGCGCGAGCAGCGCATGTCGGCGTGCCTCGGGGAGTTCCGCGTCGATCGGGAGGTACGCGCCTCCAGCCATGAGCACCGAGAGGACGGCCACGATCTGGGGCCATCCTTTGTCCATCACGACGGCGACCAGCTCGCCGGGGGAGACGCCTCGCGTGCGCAGATGACGGGCGATGCGCCGCGCTTCACGGAGCAACTCCCGGTAGGTGAGCCGGCGTTTGGCGTCCACGACCGCGACGGCATCGGGTCGGAGTTCCCCCTGGCGCTCGATGAGCTGGTGCAGGAGCCGATCGGGACACGGTCCCTCCGTGGCGTTGATGGCGGCGCGGTGCGTGAGCTGATCGGGGGGCGTGAGTTCCAGCGCAGCGGTGCTCCAGGCCTCGTCCGAGGCGGCGAGCTCGCCGAGGAGGTGCGCGTACGCCGTCGCCATGGCCTCGATCGTGCCGGCGGGGAAGAGGCCGTCGACGACGTCCCACGAGTACGAGAGGCGACCGCCGATCTCGATCGCCTGATGATCCAGCCACACCTGTGGCGTCTGCGAGATCCCGTAGGGGCTCCCCAGCAGCCGCGCGTCGACCGGGGTCTCCGGGGGAATCAGGTCCTCCAGCCCCAGCGCGCTGGTGAACACGACGGGGAAGCTGGCGAATCCACCTCGGGTTCGAGCGATCTCTCGGGTCACGTCGAGCGCGCTGACGAGGTGGTGATCGAGGTCGTCACGGAGCTGTCGCTGGTAGCGCCGGGCGCGGTCCTCGAAGCTCACCGCGTCGGCGGGATCGATCTCGACGAGGAGGATGGAGGTGAAGTCGCCGACGAGCCGATCGATCTCGCCGTGGACAGGCAAACGGCTGAACAGGGTCAGGTTGAGCGTGAAATGCTGACGACGACTCCACGTCCCGAGGACCTCGGCGAAGGCGGCCATGAGCACGCCCGATGGGGTGAGCCCGCGGGCCTGCGCCCGGGTCTTGAGCGCGTCCCAGGAGGTGCGTTCGAGGGTCGCCGTGAAGTGGCGGAACCGAGGGATCCCGATGGCCTCGGGAGCGACCGCGAGCGGCAGCTCGGGCCCTGCCGGGAGCACCTCGGCGCGTGCCCGCCAGTAGGCGAGATCGCGCTCCGCCGCCGGGGAACTGGCGAGGCGCTCTTGCCAGCGCACGTAGTCCCGGAACGTCAGGGTGAAAGGCGGCAAGCTCGCCGCCGGGTCGGCATAGAAGCGCACCACATCCTGAAAGAGGATGACGAGGCTGCGGGCATCGGCGATGAGCATGTCGACGCCGAGGTGGAGCCGGAGCACCTGGTCTGGCAGCCGCGTGGCGCTGAGTTCGAACAGCGGCCACCGGTCCGTCGGCAGGACGCGGTGTGACATGGCAGCGCGCACCTCGAGGGCGCGCGCCGTGGCCTCGTCGAGAGGGAGGGCGCTGACGTCGAGCACCTCGATGGTGAACGGAGGGACGTCGGCGACGATCTGCTGGTTGCCATCGTCGTGCACGATGGCGCGCAGCATGTCGTGGCGCGTGATGAGGCGATCGATGGCGCGTTCGAGGCGCTCCAGGGAGAGATTTGCAAAGTCGAGTTCGATGTAGAAATGGGTGGCGACTCCGCCGAGCGCGAAGAGCGATCGGCGGCCCAGCCAGTAGGCTCGCTGGATGGGGTTGAGCGGGAATGGCTCGTGACGCTCGTCAGGGGTCGGCTCCAGCGGCGGGAGATGCGTTGCGTCCTTCTCGTCCTCCGTCAGCGTCCGGGTGAGCATCTCGGCCACGGCGCGTGGACCGCCGAGTTCGAAGAGGGTGCCGATCGCGATGCGCTGGCCGGTCAGCTTGCCGAGACGCGTGCGCAGCTCGACGGCCATGAGCGAATCCAGCCCGAGTTCAGCAAAGCGCGCCTGCGGTGCGAGGCGCGAGGGATCGGGATATCCGAGGACGGCCGCCGTCTCGGCCTGCACGAGGGAGACGAGATGCTCCAGGCGCTCGTGGGCTTCGAGCGGTCGGAGGCGGGTGAGCACATCGCTTTCGGGTGGCGTGGGCGCCAGGGCTTCGAGCGCGCGCTGAGCCTCCGGGAGGTCGTCGAGCAGGGGGCGCGCGCGCGTGGAGGCGAAGGCTGGAGCGAAGCGGGCCCAGTCGACGTCGGCGAGGGTGATGGCGGTCTCGTCGTGGTCGAGGGCGTGCTGCAAGGCGGCGAGCGTGAGCGTCGGTGCCATCGTGGCGATGCCGCGTCGACGGAGCTGTTCCTCGCCTGCCTGGTCGACCATGCCTCCGTCCGCCCAGGCGCCCCAGGCGATGGCGGTGGCTGCGCGTCCGTGGGTGCGACGGTGCTCGGCGAGCGCGTCGAGGAAGGCGTTGGCCGCGGCGTAGGCGCCTTGGTGGCTGCTGCCCCAGATGCCTGCGATGGACGAGAAGAGGACGAAGGCGTCGAGGTGGCGGTCGGCGAGGAGGTCGTCGAGAAGGCGCGCGCCCTCGAGCTTGGCCGAGGTGACGGAGGCGAGCTCGTCGAGCGTGGTGAGGTCGAGGGAGGCGTGCTGGGGGATGCCAGCGGTGTGGAAGACGGCGCGCAGGGGTGGCCCCTCGGCGTCGATGCGTTGTAGCAAGGCGGTGAGGCTGGCGCGGTCGGTGACGTCGCAGGCGACGAGCGAGACGCGGGCGCCGAGCTGGGTGAGTTCGTCGCGCAAGAGGTCGGCGCCAGGGGCGAGGTGGCCGCGGCGGCTGGTGAGGACGAGGTGCTGTGCACCGGCGCGGGTGAGCCATCGTGCGACGTGGGCGCCGAGGGCGCCGGTGCCGCCGGTGACGAGGATGGTGTCCCGGGGGGTGAAGCGGCGCGCAGGGGCGGCGTCGCCGAGGGGAGCGCGGAGCAGGCGCCGTGCGAAGAGGCCGGAGGGACGCAGGGCGAGCTGGTCGTCGTGGTGCTGGGTGAGGGCGGCGGAGAGGGGGTCGAGGGCGGCGGTGTCGAGGACCTCGGGGAGGTCGAGCAGGCCTCCCCACCGCTCGGGATGCTCGAGGGCGACGACGCGGCCGAGGCCCCAGATGAGGGCCTGGAGCGGCTGGGAGAGGGGGTCAGCGCGGCCGGTGGAGACGGCGCCGTGGGTGAGTAGCCAGAGAGGCGCGTGGATGGCGGCGTCGCCGAGGGCCTGGACGAGGGCGAGGGTGAGGGCGAAGCCGCGGGGCAAGGGGTGTTGGTCGGAGAGCGTGGCCTCGTCGAGGGCGAGGAGTGACAGGACGGCGCGCGGGGCGACGGTGCCGTCGAGGGCATCGCGCAGCAGGTCGGCGAGGGCGGCGCGATCGAGGTGGGCGTCGGAGAGGGCGAGGTGCAGGACGGTGGCGCCACGGCGGGTGAGCGCCTGGTGCAGGGCGAGGGTGTGCGGCTGCTGAGGGAGCGAGTCCGAGGTGAGAAGCAGCCAGGAGCCAGCGAGGTCGCCGGGGGGTAGAGGAGGCAGTGGCTGCCAGGCGACGCGGTAGCGACAAGCGTCGAGGGCGGCGCGCTGGTGGGTTGTGGTGCGCCAGCGCGCGAGGGCAGGGAGCAAGGTGGAGAGCGAGGCGCGCTGGGTGTCGTCATCGAGGCCGAGCGCCGCGGCGACGGTGTCGATGTCCGCACGCTCGATGGCCTCCCAGAAGCTGCCGTCCGACGGCGCCGTCGAGGTCGCGGTGGCGGGGCGCGGCGTGGATGGATCAACCCAGTAGCGCTCACGCTGGAAGGGATAGTGGGGGAGCGGCACGCGCACGCCTGGGGGCAGCACCGTCGTCCAGTCGACCGGGAAGCCGTGCGTGTGCAGCTCGCAGAGGGAGAGCAAGAAACGCTGCAGATCTCCCTCATCACGCCGCAAGGTGCCGACCACGGCGGCCGGTAGCTGCGAGGCGTCGACCGTCTCCTGCAGGGCAGGCGTCAGGACGGGATGGGGGCTGATCTCGACGAAGAAGCGATGACCTTCGGACAGCAACCGCTGGGTGGTCTCGGCGAAGCGGACGGTCTGTCGGAGGTTCGTGTACCAGTAGGTGGCATCGAGTTCGGGGCCCTGGAGGCGCTCGGTCGTCGCCGTCGAATAGAGCGGGATGGTGGCCGGACGGGCCTGGATCGGTGCCAGCATCTCCAGGAGGTCATCGCGGATGGTCTCCACCTGGGCGCTGTGGGAGGCGTAGTCGACGCGCACCTTTCGGGCGAAGACGTGCGCTGCTTCGAGCTCACCGAGCAGCGCGTCGACGGCGTCGGGCTCGCCAGAGACGACGGTGGAGCAAGGGCTGTTGATCGCGGCGATGGCCAGCCGCGTCCCCCAGGCGTCGAGCCGGTGCCGTAGCTCGTCCGCAGGGAGTTCGACGACCGCCATGGCCCCACGGCCGGCGAGCCGTTCGAGCGTGTGGCTTCGCCGAGCCACCACCCGGATCGCGTCTTCGAGTGACAGGGCCCCGGCCACGCAGGCGGCAGCAATTTCTCCCTGGCTGTGCCCCACGACCGCGTCAGGCTCGACTCCCATCGCACGCCAGTGCGCTGCGAGCGAGACCATCACCGCGAAGAGGACCGGCTGCACGACGTCGATCTGCTCCAGCCAGGATGCGCCCGCATCCCCGCGCAGGACCTCGATGAGCGACCACGTGACGTGCTTCGAGAGGGCGCTCGCGCAAGCGTTGACGTGCTCACGGAACGGCTCGGACTGGGTGAGCAGCGTCTGCGCCATGCCCGACCACTGCGCGCCCTGACCCGGGAACACGAACACCACCTTGCCGTCGATTCTGGCTTCCTGCAGGACCGCATCCGGATGCGGACGTCCCTCGGCCAGCGCAGCGAGTGCGGTGCGTGCCGCGGTACGATCGGTGGCTAGCACCCCGGCCCTCCAGGGGAAGAGCGAGCGCGTCGTCACGAGCGAACGGGCGATGTCCGATGGTTCCAGTGCCGGATGCTTCTCCAGGTGGATCTGGAGCAGAGCGGCCTGGGCGCGCAAGGCGGGCTCGGTCCTGGCCGAGAGCAGCAGAGGCAGCGCTTGAAGGGGGGCGAGGTCAGGAGCGGTGTGGCCTTGTGACGGAGCCGATGCTGGCGCCTCTTCGAGGATGACATGGGCATTGGTGCCCGAGAGGCCGAAGGCCGAGACGGCGGCGCGACGTGGAGGTCCATCGCTGCGACGGGGCCAGGGACGCAGGGCATCGATGATCTGCAACGGCAGATCGTCCCATGCGATGTGCGGGTTACGAGGCGTGGTGTTCAGCGTCGCAGGCAGGGCGTCATTGCGGAACGACGCGAGGAGCTTGGCGACGCCGGCGAGTCCAGCGGCCGACTCCAGGTGGCCGATGTTGGTCTTCAAGGCGCCGAGCAACAGCGGCTGGGTCGTATCTCGTCCCTGTCCGTAGACGGCGCCGATGGCCTGGACCTCGATGGGATCGCCGAGCGCCGTGCCTGTCCCATGGCACTCGACGACATCGACCTCGGCTGGGGCGAGTCCAGCGTCCTGAAGTGCAGCGCGGAGTACTTTCTGCTGCGAGGTGCCGTTCGGCGCCGTGATGCCGCTCGAAGCGCCGTCGTGGTTGACGGCACTGCCGCGCACGAGGCCGAGGATGGTGCGCTGGCGTGCCCGGGCGTCGGCGAGGCGCTCCAGCGCGAGGACCACGACGCCCTCGCCGCGGCCGTAGCCGTCGGCGCGCGCGGAGAAGGTCTTGGAGTGGGCATCGGGCGCGAGAGCGCGTGTGCGCGAGAGGAGCAGGAACGCCTCGGGCGCTGCCATGATCTGCACGCCCGCCGCGAGCGCGAGGTCACACTCCCCACGGCGCAGGGCCTGGCAGGCGAGGTGCAGTGCGACGAGCGAGGAGGAGCAGGCGGTGTCGAGCGACAGGGCCGGTCCCTGCAGGCCGAGGGTGAACGCCAGCCTCCCCGCGGCGAACGAAGGGTGGGTACCCAGGAGGGCATAGGCGTCGGCATCCTGGGGCGATCCCTGGACCAAGCCGTACTCGCTCGGCCCGATGCCGACGAAGACGCCCGTTCGTGAGTCGCGCAGGGTGCCTGGAACGATGCCGGCGTCCTCGAAGGCCTCCCAGCTGGCTTCGAGGAGCAGGCGGTGCTGCGGGTCGATGTGGTTCGCCTCGCGCGGGCTGATGCCGAAAAATGTCGCGTCGAAGTGGTCGATGGCGTCGAGGAACGCTCCCTCCCGGACGTAGCTCCTGCCTCTCGCATCCGGATCCGGGTCGTAGAAGCCATCGAGGGGCCATCGGTTCGTCGGGATGGGTCGGATGGCGTCGGTGCCCTTCTCCAGGAAGCTCCAGAGTGCGTCGAGGTCGACGACACCACCCGGCAGGCGCAACCCGATGCCCACGATGGCGATCGGTTCGTCGCTCTGCACGAGCGTGCTGGTGACCTCCCGGGCCGCCCGCGTGGGCGAGGGGTGCTGTCCGAGGGCGAGGGCGAGGCCGTCGAGGAGAAACGACGCGACGTGGTGAGGGGAGGGGTGATCGAAGGTCAGGGTTGCGGGGAGTCGAGCGCCGGTGGCGCGCCACAGCCGCTGGCGGAGTTCGATGGCCGTGAGCGAGTCGAGGCCGAGATCGCCAAACCCCGTGTGGGCATCGACCCCGGTGAGGTCGCCATGGCGGAGGACGGCGGCCGTTTCGGTGCGCACGAAGGTGAGCAGGTGGCGCAAACGGTCACGCTCGGGGAGACCGCGGAGCTGGTCGATCAGACCGCTCTCGGTCGCCGCGGAGCGGGTCTCAGCGGTCGGAACCGCCATCTTCTCGTGTGAACCTCGCGCCTCGGACAGCTCGTCGAGGAGGGCCCGTGGGCGCGCGGCAGCAAAGGAGGGGACGAGCCGTCTCCAGTCGATCTCGGCGAGGGTGATGGCGGTCTCGTCGTGGTCGAGGACGTGCTGCAAGGCTGCGAGCGCACTCCCTGGATCCATCGAGGACAGGCCGCGCTGACGGAGTGCGTGCTGGAGCGCTGGGTCTTCGGCCATGCCGGCGCCGGCCCACGGGCCCCAGGCGATGGTGGTGGCCGTACGTCCGTGGGCGCGGCGGTGTTCGGCGAGCGCGTCGAGGAAGGCGTTGGCCGCGGCGTAGGCGCCCTGATGCACGTTGCCCAGCACGCCGGAACTCGAGGAGAAAAGGACGAAGGCGTCGAGATGGCGGTCGGCGAGGAGGTCGTCGAGGAGGCGGGCACCGTGGAGCTTGGTCGAGGTGACGGAGGCGAGCTCGTCGAGCGTGGTGAGGTCGAGGGAGGCGTGCTGGGGGATGCCGGCGGTGTGGAAGACGGCGCGCAGGGGTGGCCCCTCGGCGTCGATGCGCTGGAGCAGGGCGGTGAGGCTGGCGCGGTCGGTGACGTCGCAGGCGACGAGCGAGACGCGGGCGCCGAGCTGGGTGAGTTCGTCGCGCAAGAGGTCGGCGCCAGGGGCGAGGTGACCGCGGCGGCTGGTGAGGACGAGGTGCTGTGCACCGGCGCGGGCGAGCCATCGTGCGACGTGGGCGCCGAGGGCGCCGGTGCCGCCGGTGACGAGGATGGTGTCCCGGGGGGTGAAGCGGCGCGCAGGGGCGGCGTCGCCGAGGGGAGCGCGGAGAAGGCGTCGTGCGAAGAGGCCGGAGGGACGCAGGGCGAGCTGGTCGTCGTGGTGCTGGGTGAGGGCGGCGGAGAGGGGGTCGAGGGCGGCGGTGTCGAGGACCTCGGGGAGGTCGAGCAGGCCTCCCCATCGGTCGGGATGCTCGAGGGCGACGACGCGGCCGAGGCCCCAGATGAGGGCCTGGAGCGGCTGGGAGAGGGGGTCAGCGCGGCCGGTGGCGACGGCGCCGTGGGTGAGCAGCCAGAGAGGGGCGTGGACGGTGGCATCGCCAAGGGCCTGGACGAGGGCGAGGGTGAGAGCGAAGCCGCGGGGCAAGGGGTGTTGGTCGGAGAGCGTGGCCTCGTCGAGGGCGAGGAGTGACAGGACGGCGCGCGGGGCGACGGTGCCGTCGAGGGCATCGCGCAGCAGGTGGGCCAGGGCAGCGCGGTCGAGGTGGGTGTCGGAGAGAGAGAGGAGCAGGACGGTGGCGCCACGGCGGGTGAGCGCCTGGTGCAGGGCGAGGGTGTGCGGCTGCTGAGGGAGCGAGTCCGAGGTGAGGAGCAGCCAGGAGCCAGCGAGGTCGCCGGGGGGTAGAGGAGGCAGTGGCCGCCAGGCGACGCGGTAGCGGCAAGCGTCGAGGGCGGCGCGCTGGTGGGTTGTGGTGCGCCAGCGCGCGAGGGCAGGGAGCAAGGTGGAGAGCGAGGCGCGCTGGGTGTCGTCATCGAGGCCGAGCGCCGCGGCGACGGTGTCGGTGTCTGCCCGCTCGATGGCCTCCCAGAAGCGGGCATCCGCTGGAAGGAGTGAGCGGTCATCGTGGCCGTGGTCCTTCGGCACATCGAGCCAGTAGCGCTCGCGCTGGAAGGGATAGGTGGGGAGAAGGGTGTGGCGAGCGCCGAAGGGAGCAAAGAAGGCGTGCCAGTCCAGCCAGTGCCCGCGTGCGTGTAGACCACCGAGTGCCGTGAGGAGCGCCTGGACCTCTGGATGGTCGTCGCGGAGGGTCGGCAGGATGGCGGAGCGTGCATGGGCTTCATCGGACAGGCCGTCGTGGACCATGGCGCAGAGCACGCCGTGAGGGCCGAGTTCGAGGAAGGTCGTCGCTCCTTCGCTTTCGAGCGTACGTATGCCATCGAGGAAGCGAACGGGCTGACGGACATGGCGCGCCCAGTAGGCGGGTGATGCGAGATCCTCGGCGCTCGCCACCCGACCCGTGACGTTGGAGACGACCGCGATGCGCGCCCGCTGAAATCCGAGCCCTCTCGCGACCTCCTGGAACGCTTCGAGCATTCCATTCATGCGCGGTGAGTGAAAGGCACGGCTGACGAGCAGGCGCCTGGTCTTGCGTCCAAGGGTCTGGAAGTGGCGTGCGATCTCGTCGGCGGCATCTTGATCGCCGGAGATCACCGTGGACCGTGGTCCATTCAGTGCAGCCACCGCGATGCGGTCCTCGCGTCCGGCGAGCTGAGGCAGGACCTCTTCCTCGGAGGCTTCGAGCGCGATCATGGCGCCCCCCTCCGGCAGCCCCTGCATGAGGCGAGCGCGCGCGGTGACGAGCGTGCATGCGTCCTCCAGCGAGAGCACGCCCGCGACATGAGCTGCCATCAGCTCACCGACGGAATGACCGAGCAGGAGGTCGGCCGTGAGCCCCCACGTCTGGAGAAGCCTGAAGAGGGCGACCTCGAAGGCGAAGAGAGCAGGCTGTGTGAACGCGGTCTGGTCGATGAGGGCCGCCTGCGGCGAACCTGGGGGGGCGAACAGGACGTCGCGCAGGGGGTGGGGGAGCTGGGGGTCGAGGTGCGCGCAGATGGCGTCGAAGGCGCTGCGGAACGCGGGAAAGACCTCGTAGAGCGCCCTGCCCATGCCAGCGCGCTGGCTACCTTGACCCGTGAAGAGCACGGCGAGCTTGCCCCCGCTCTTCGCACCCATGAGCCCCTGTTGGAGCGTGGGAGCACCCCTGGCGAGGTCTCCCAGAGAGCGCATCGCGTCCGCGCGATCCCGAGCGACGACGACCGCCCTGTGCTCGAACTGGGAGCGCGTGGACGCGAGCGTCACGGCGAGGGTTTCGACCGAAAGATCCGGATGGTCGGACAGGTGAGCCTCGAACCGTCGAGCCTGCGCGCGCAGGGCGGCTTCACTCCTCGCGGAGATGAGCAAGGGCCACGCCGGCAGCTCTGTCGCTCCGGAGGTGACAGAGGTGGCGAGGCCGTCGCCGGATGCGACAGGAGCGGTGAGGGGGTCGAGGGCGGGGGCCTCCTCGAGGAGAAGGTGCGCGTTGGTGCCGCTGATGCCGAACGACGACACCCCAGCGCGACGAGGGCGCCCCTGCGCCGGCCAGGGAACGGGTTCGGTCAAGAGCCGCACGGTGCGCTCCGACCAGTCCACATGAGGCGAAGGCGTTCCGGCGTGCAGCGTCATGGGCAACAACCCGTGCTGCATCGCCAGGACCATCTTGATGACCCCTGCGATCCCCGCCGCGGCCTGCGTGTGCCCGAGGTTCGACTTGATGGACCCGAGCCAGAGAGGCCGATCGTGAGGACGCCCTTGGCCGTAGGTCGCGAGAAGCGCCTGAGCCTCGATGGGATCACCGAGCGTGGTCCCGGTGCCGTGGGCCTCCACGGCATCCACGTCGCCTGGGGTGAGCTGCGCGCTCGCCAGCGCCTTCCGGATCACGCGCTCCTGGGCCGGGCCATTGGGCGCGGTGAGGCCCTGGCTCTTGCCATCCTGATTGACTGCCGAGCCGCGGATCACCGCGAGCACCGGGTGTCCGAGCCGTCGCGCCTCCGACAGACGCTCCAGGAGCACCATGCCGACGCCTTCCGCCCAGCCGACACCGTCTGCCTGGGCAGAGAATGCCTTGCAACGGCCGTCTGGCGCGAGCCCGCGCTGGCGGCTGAACTCGACGAAGACCGTCGGCGTCGCCATCACGCTCACCCCGCCAGCCAGCGCGAGCGTGCACTCCCCACGACGCAACGCCTGACAGGCCAGGTGCAGGGCGATGAGCGACGAACTGCACGCCGTGTCCACGCTCACGGCCGGTCCTTCCAGTCCCAGCGTGTAGGCGATGCGTCCCGAAGCGACGCTCCCGCCGCTGCCGATGGCGACGTTGCCTTCGAGCGCTTCCGGTGATTGCAACAGGCGCGCGCCGTAGTCCTGGTACATGACCCCAACGAAGACGCCGGTCTGGCTGCCCTGCAGGGTGGAGGGGTCGATCCCTCCACGTTCGATGGCCTCCCACGCCGTCTCGAGGAGCAGCCGCTGCTGCGGATCGATGGCGATCGCCTCTCGTGGGCTGATCCCGAAGAAGGCTGCGTCGAACCGGTCGGCCTCGTGGAGGAAGCCCCCCTCGCGCACATAAGTTTTGCCGGCGACGTCCGGGTCAGGGTCGTAGAGGGCGTCGACGTTCCAGCCACGGCCTTCGGGGAAGCCGGAGATGGCGTCCGTCCCCTCCCGGAGAAGCCGCCAGAGGTCCTCGGGCGTCTGCACGCCACCGGGGTAGCGGCAGCTCATCGCGACGATCGCGATCGGCTCCTGCTGTCTCTCTTCGACCTCGCGCAGCCGTTCGCGCGTCTGGCGCAGCGCCGACGTGGCCCGTTCGAGGTAAGCGCGGAGTCTCTGTTCTTCGCTCACCGGTCCAGCTCCATCCCTTCGAGTTCCTGGTCAATCAGCCCGAAGAGTTCTTCGTTCGTCGCGGCCCGCAGATCGCTCGTGTGGGCGTCGGTCTGGGCGGGTGGTGAGCCACCCCAGCGCGCGAGCAAAGCCCGCAGCCGGGAGGCGACGCTCGCGCCGACCGGATCATCCGGCGCCATGGCCGACAGGGTGGTCTCGAGCCTGTCCAGCTCCACGAGTGCAGGACTCTTCGGAGCCGTGTCGCCGACGGGGAACTCGGCGAAGAGCCGCCGCCCGAGTGCCGCCGGGGTAGGATGATCGAAGAGCACGGTGGCAGGCAGGCGCAGGCCCGTGGCCGCGCTCAGGCGATTCCGCAGTTCGAGCGCCGTGAGTGAGTCGAGTCCCAGCTCCTGGAGTGGCCGGTCGGGAGCGAGGTCCTCCGATGTCGACAGCCCGAGCACGGCGGTCACCTCCCCACGAACGAGCTCGAACAGGGTTCGAGCGCGGTCTTCGTTCGAGAGCGGGGCGAGGCGCTGCTCGAGCAACGCGCGTGCATCGGCGCGCGCTCGGATGACGGGGAGCATGGGAGCGCGCGCGAGGCCTCGGAGCAGGGGATGCAGGGGGTCACCCTGCGCAGTCCACGCTTCAATACGGAGACGTGCGGCGACGACGCTGGCTTCGGGTCGGCGCAAGGCGGCGTCGAGCAGCGCGAGCCCATCGTCGACCCTGAAGGGGGTCACGCCATGACGTGAGAGGCGCTTGCGATCGGCACGCGCCAGGCGAGACGCCATGCCTGCGCGCGTGTCCCACGGCCCCCAGGCGATGGAGATGGCCGGGAGCCCCTGAGCGTTCCTGTGATGCGCGAGCGCATCGAGGAAGGCGTTTGCCGAGGCATAGTTGGCCTGGCCCGGCCCACCGAGCACACCGGCCAGGGACGAGAACAGGATGAACGCGGAGAGGTCGTGCTCTCGGGTCAGGTCGTGCAAGTGGACTGCTGCGTCCACCTTGGGACGCAGAACACGATCGAGCTGCTCGGGCGTGAGTGTGTCGAGCGTCCCGTCGTCGAGCACACCGGCTGCGTGGACGATGCAGGTCAGCGGGTACTCGCTCGGAATCGACGCGATCAGCCGCTCCAGCGCGTCGCGATCCGTCACATCGCAGGTGGCCATGGTGACGTGAGCGCCGACGGCGTCGAGTGCGTCTTCGAGCGCTCTGGCATCTGGCGCCGCGTGCCCGCTCCGTGAGGTGAGGAGGAGGCGCCGGATACCGTGGGTTTCGACGAGGTGTCTGGCGACGAGCGCGCCGAGCGCCCCTGTCCCTCCCGTGATCAGGACGGTCCCCCGAGCATCGAGAGGTCGTCCCTGAGCTCCCGTCGTTGCTGCGGCGCGTGCGAGGCGGGGGACGAGCAGCTCGCCACGTCTCACGGCAAGCTGAGGTTCGCCAGCGGCCAGGGCCTCTCCAAGGACGTGCGCCGAGGCCTCCAGGTCCTCGAGGTCCACGAGCGCGAGGGCACACTCCGGGTTCTCCGTCTGGACCGACCGTGCAAACCCCCAGAGCGTCGCCGCCGCGAGATCGAGGACGTCCTCGCCTTGCCGTGCTGCAACGGCACGACAGGTGAGCAGCGCGAGGCGTGACGCCGAGAGGCGCTCGTCCGTGAGCCAGGCTTGCAACAGAGTCAGTGACTGATGCGCTGTCCTGTGGGCCGCGCTGCGCAGATCGTCTCGACCACTCCTGCAGGGAACGAGCAGGACGTCGGGGGCAGGCTCGCCCCGCTGCAGGGCGTCGGAGAGCGCCTGGAGGTCGCCGTACCATCGTCCCGTGCCCAGGACCTCGGCGAGTGTGGCCATCAGTCGCGGCGCCTCTTCGCCGACGAGCGCCCAGGAGCTGCGCGTCGGAGGTGAAGGAGGAAAGCTTTCCCACCTCACGACATACAGATCGCGGCTCTCGCGCTCCGGCAGAAACCGGTCTGCCGGTGCCCGGTGCGTCGTGAACCCCTCGATGTGCGCGACCGGCATCCCGCTCGCATCCCAGAACGCGAGGTCTGCGATCAGGCTGTCTGCATCGAGCGACTGGCCCTCCCGCAGCGCATGCTCGGCCCAGCTGGCGACGCTTCGGACGCCGTACCAGACGAGACGGTCGATGGAGAAGGGCAACCGAGGAACATCGTCCACGGGGAGCGCCGGCGCAACCATGTCCACCGTGCGGAGCGCACCGCTCCATCGCACCAGACTGAACGCATTGTCGACGATTCCTGCGGGAAGGGGCGCGTCGTCGTCTGGAACCCCCTCGGGGGCTTCGAACCTACCCAGGGTGCGACGCTGCCGGGAAGGGTCGACCTGACGTAGCCACCACCAGCGAGGCCCCCACGCGATGTGTACCGATCGCAGCGCTTCGTCGAGCTGCGCCGGTGCTTCCGACTCCCGCTGGATGGCGGGAGGGTCGAGCGGCGTCCGCCGCGACAGGTCGGCCGGAACGGCCAGATCGATGACGGCCATGGCATGCGTGGTCCAGAGCCCCTCGTGCTGCGTCGAGAGGGTCGCCGTGAGCGCCGAGCTCCCGTGTTCGATGGGCGTGAGCTGGACATGCAAGGTGGCTCGTTCCGAGGGGTGCTCGAAGCTCAGAGCTCTCTGGAACTGGACGTCTCGCAGCTCGACGGGCTGGTCTGGCCAGCGAGTGCTGGCAATCGCGAGGAGCACGGCCACGTAGAAGGCTCCCGGGACGACGATGCGGCCGTAGACCACATGGCTCTCCAGGTAAGTCTGGATCCCAGGACCGGTCTCTACCCGGTGAATTCCCGCGCCATCGGGCAGGTCGAGGCGAGCGCCGACGAGTGTCGATTCGTGGTCGGTCGTTCCAAGCAGGGGACGGGAGGCCCGGTCTGTGCCTTCGAGCCAGCAGCGCTGGTGCTGAAACGCATACGTTGGCAGGGGAAGGGCACGCACCGCGAAGGGAGCGAAGACGGCGCACCAGTCGAGGTGATGTCCGCGAGCGTGAAGGCCGGCGAGTGCGAGGAGCAAGGCATGGCGGTCGTCACGGTCGTTGCGAAGGACGGGGAGGAAGGCGGAGCGAGCGCGTGCGTGTTCGGACAGGCCGTCCTGGGCCATAGCGCAGAGCACGCCGTGAGGGCCGAGTTCGAGAAAGGTGGAGGCGCCTTCTGCTTCGAGTGTGCGGACGGCATCGAGGAAGCGGACGGTGTGTCGAGCGTGTCGGACCCAGTAGTCGGGGGAGGCGAGGTCGTGGTTGGAGGCGAGGTTGCCGGAGAGGTTGGAGAGCAGGGGGATGCGCGGCGGGTGGAACGAGAGGGAGGCAGCGACGGTGCGGAAGGCGTCGAGGATGGGGTCGAGGTGAGGGGAGTGAAAGGCGTGGCTGACGCGCAAGGGGGTGACCTTGCGTCCGAGGGCCTGGAAGTGTGCGGCGACGTCGGCGACGGCGTGGGGGTCACCGGAGAGGACGGAGGCACAAGGCCCGTTGAGGGCAGCGATGGCAAGGAGGTGCTCGCGGCCGGCGAGGAGGGGCAGCAGTTCCTGCTCGGAGGCGTGGAGGGCGAGCATGGCCCCCCCCGGGGGCAATGCCTGCATGAGGCGAGCGCGCGCAGCGACGAGGGTGCAAGCGTCCTTCAGGGAGAGGACGGAGGCGACGTGTGCGGCAACGATCTCGCCGATGGAGTGACCGAGGAGCAGGTCCGGAGCGAGGCCGAAGGCTTCGAGGAGCCTGAAGAGGGCGACTTCGAGCGCGAAGAGGGCGGGCTGGGTGAAGGCGGTCTGGTCGAGGAGAGCAGCGTGAGGAGCGTCTTCGTCGGCGAACAGGACATCGAGGAGGGGACGGTCGAGGAGAGGATCGAGGTGAAGACAGACGGCGTCGAATGCGTCGCGGAAGAGGGGAAAGGCGCGGTAGAGGGGCCGGCCCATGGCGATGCGCTGGCTGCCCTGTCCGGTGAAGAGCAGAGCGAGCTTGCCGGCGCTGGAAGCCAGACCGAGCACGGCCTGCGGCGGCGTGCTGCCCTGGGCAAGGGAGGCGAGGGCGTGGAGGGCCGTGTCGCGGTCGTGAAGGAGAAGGGCAGCGCGGTGGTCGAAGTGGGAGCGCGTGGTGGCGAGCGAGAAGGCGACATCCCCGAGGGGAAGATGGGGATGGGCCTGGAGGTGGTCGCGGAGCCGCCCGGCCTGAGCGTACAGGGCCGCTTCGGTCTTGCCTGACAGCAGCAGGGGCCAGGCGGGAAGCGAGGTCGGTATCGATGCCTCCTCGGCGACCGGAGACGCATTCCCCGCGACTGGATCCGAGGAGGGGAGGGACGCAGCAGCGGCCAGGTTTCCGTCGGCGGGCGGAGCCTCCTCGAAAATGACGTGGGCGTTGGTGCCTGACAGACCGAACGCCGATACCGCGGCGCGTCGTGGTCGGCCGTCCTCCCGCCGGGGCCATGGCCGCAAGGTATCGACCACGTCGACCGGGAGCGCCTCCCACGCGATGTGAGGGTTGCGGGGCGTGGTGTGAAGCGTCGCGGGCATTTCGTCGTGCTGGAGCGCTGCCAGGACCTTGGCGACTCCAGCGAGTCCTGCCGCTGCCTCGAGATGCCCCACGTTGGTCTTGAGCGCGCCGAGCAGCAAAGGATGGGCATTAGGGCGTCCCTCCCCGTAAACGGTCGCCAGCGCCTGCACTTCGATGGGGTCCCCGAGGGATGTGCCCGTCCCGTGGCACTCGACGAAGTCGACCTCGTCCGGTGCGAGCCCTGCGTCCTGCAGCGCGGCGCGGAGCACTTTCTGCTGCGACGTGCCGTTCGGCGCCGTGATGCCACTGGAGGCACCATCGTGGTTCACGGCACTCCCACGCACGATGGCGAGGACGGGGTTTCGGTGGGCCAGTGCGTCCGAGAGACGCGCGAGGGCGAGGACCACCACCCCCTCGCCGCGGCCATACCCGTTGGCATTTGCGGAGAAGGTCTTCGATCGTCCATCGGGCGCGAGGGCGCGAGCATGGGACAGAGCGATGAATGGCTCCGCTGCGGCCATGACCTGCGCGCCGGCCGCGAGCGCGAGGTCGCATTCCCCACGCCGAAGAGCCTGGCAAGCGAGGTGCAGAGCGACGAGCGAGGAGGAGCAGGCGGTGTCCAGCGAGAGCGCCGGCCCTTGCAAGCCGAGCGTGAACGCCAACCTGCCAGCAGCAAAGGAGGGGTGCGTGCCGGTGATGAGATAGGCCTCCGACCCCGCGGTAGCGCTCTGGAGCAGGGAGTAATCTCCTGGCCCGACGCCCACGAAGACACCCGTGGCAGAGTCCGTGAGCGATGAAGGAACGACGCCGGCGTTCTCGAGGGCTTCCCACGCCGTCTCGAGCAGCAAGCGATGCTGTGGATCCAGGTGCTTCGCCTCGCGTGGGCTGATGCCGAAGAAGAGCGGATCGAACTGATCGATACGGTCGAGAAAGGCGGCTTCATCGACGTAACTCTTGCCAGCGGCGTCCGGGTCCGGGTCGTGGAGGGCACCGAAGTTCCAGTCGCGGTGGGGAGGGACCGGACCGACCGCGTCCGTGCCATTCCGGAGGAGGCGCCAGAGGCCGTCGAGGTCGTCGACGCCGCCAGGGAGATGAAGCCCGATGCCGATGATGGCAATGGCCTCCTCTGGATGCTGCGCTCCGCGTGAGGCCCCACGCTCATCAGAGAGTGACCGTGGGACTGGGTCGAGCGCTTCGTCGAGGTGGACAGCGAGGCGGTGGGGGGAAGGGTGGTCGAAAGTCAACGTGGCAGGGAGCTTCAAGCCGGTGGCGACCTGGAGCCGCTGGCGGAGTTCGACCGCCATCAAGGAGTCGAGTCCGAGATCGGTGAAGCCTGCGAGCGGCATGACGCGCGATGGATCGGCGTGGCCCAGGACGACGGCGGTCTCCGTCAGCACGAGCGAGCGCAGGCGGCGCATCCGCTCGTGGGCTGCGAGGTCGCGGAGCCCGGCGAGCTGCGTGGCCGCTGGAGCAGGCGTCGACAGGGCTTCCAGGGCGCTTGTCGCCTCGGGAAGAGCGTCCAGAAGGGGCCGGGGGCGTGCAGACGCGAACACGGGAGCGAACCGCACCCAGTCGACGGCGGCCACGGTCAAGGTGGTCTCACCGTGATCGAGCGCTTGTTGCAACGCGGCGAGCGCAGTCTCGGGCGACATCATGCTGATCCCGAGCCGAAGAAGCCGTTCTTCCCCCGTTGCATCGACCATGCCTCCCTCGGCCCACGCTCCCCATGCGATGGCTGTGGCGGTGCAGTCCCGTGCAACGCGCTGCTCGGCGAGCGCGTCGAGGAAAGCATTCGCTGCGGCATAGGCGCCCTGGTGGCTGCTGCCCCAGGTGCTGGCGATGGACGAAAACAGGACGAAGGCGTCGAGGGGTCGGTCTCCGAGAAGCTCGTCGAGATGTCGTGCACCTGCGAGCTTGCCCGCGACCACCGCTGCGAAATCGTCGATGCTGGTCTCGGCCAGCGGCGACTCCTCCGCCAGGCCGGCCGCGTGGAAGACCGCACGGAGGGGAGGCCCCTCTTCGTCGAGACCCTGGAGCAGCGCCGCCAAGGCCTGGCGATCGGCGACGTCGCACGAGACGATGGAGACGCGCACCCCCTGCGCGACCAGCTCGTCGGCAAGTGCTGAGGCCCCCGGGGCGAGCTGGCCGCGGCGGCTGGTCAGGACCAGGTGTTCCGCACCGGAACGTGCGAGCCACCGCGCCACGTGCCCACCAATCGCTCCCATGCCGCCAGTGACCAGCACCGTCCCCCGCGGTACGTAGTCCCTGGGACGCGGAGCGTCGCCCAGCGGAGCGCGGATCAGACGTCTGGCCAGCAGGCCCGAGGCCCGCAGCGCGAGCTGATCGTCGTCGCTGGCGAGCGCTGCGGGGATCCCGCCGAGTACACGGTCATCGAGAAGAACGGGCAGGTCGAGCAGGCCACCCCATTGCTCCGGATGCTCGAGCGCGAGGGCACGTCCGAAGCCCCAGACGGATGCCTGAAGTGGATGGGAGAGAGGATCTGCGTGTCCCGTGGACACGGCGCCTCGGGTCATCAACCAGAGGGGAGCGCGGAGCGCAGCATCCCCCATCGCCTGAGCGAGGGAGAGCGTCTGCGCGAGGCCACGGGGCAGGGCAGGGTGATCAGGGAGCAACCCCTCGTCGAGGGCGAGGAGCGACAGGACGCCCCGAGGCGTGACGCCTTCTTCGAGCACCTCCTGCAGGCGTGAGGTCACATGCAAGCGCGTGATTTCGCCCTGCCCCAGCGGAACCTGCGTGATGACGGCGCCATGCGATTCGAGCTTCTGGCGAACTGTGTCGAGCAGGGCCTCGTCGACGTCTCCTGCCGGTCGGACGAGCAGCCAGAGGCCTGAAAGATCGCGCTGGGTACGAGCCGTCAGCGGCCTCCAGGTGATCCGGTAACGCCACGTGTCGAGGATGCTTCGCTGATCGTGTGACTGACGCCATCGCGTCAGCGTGGGCAGCAGTGTTGTCAGCGAGGTTCGTTGCTCCTCTCCCTGGACATGGAGCGCGGTGGCGATGGCTTCGAGATCCCCTGACTCGATCGCCTTCCAGAAGTGGACATCGGCTGCCGTGGAAGGCATGGCGTCCGCGCTACTCTTCCTGCCTGCATCGAGCCAGTAGCGGTCGCGCTGGAAGGGGTAGGTGGGGAGCGAGACGCGGCGTGGGTGGAAGGGAGCGAAGACGGCGCTCCAGTCGAGGTGGTGTCCGCGAGCGTGGAGCCCGGCGAGCGCGAGGAGCAAGGCATGGCGGTCGTCGCGGTCGTTGCGAAGGACGGGGAGGAGGGCGGAGCGAGCGCGTGCGTGTTCGGACAGGCCGTCCTGGGCCATGGCGCAGAGCACGCCGTGAGGGCCGAGTTCGAGGAAGGTGGAGGCGCCTTCTGCTTCGAGCGTGCGGACGGCATCAAGGAAGCGGACGGTGTGTCGCGCGTGTCGGACCCAGTAGTCGGGGGAGGCGAGGTCGTGGTTGGAGGCGAGGTTGCCGGAGAGGTTGGAGAGCAGGGGGATGCGGGGCGGATGGAACGAGAGGGAGGCGGCGACGGTGCGGAAGGCGTCGAGGATGGGGTCGAGGTGAGGGGAGTGAAATGCGTGGCTGACGCGCAAGGGAGTGACCTTGCGTCCGAGGGCCTGGAAGTGTGCGGCGACGTCGGCGACGGCGTGGGGGTCGCCGGAGAGGACAGAGGCAGAAGGCCCGTTGAGGGCAGCGATGGCGAGGAGGTGCTCGCGGCCGGCGAGGAGGGGCAGCAGTTCCTGCTCGGAGGCGTGGAGGGCGAGCATGGCCCCCCCCGGGGGCAAGGCCTGCATGAGGCGAGCGCGCGCGGCGACGAGGGTGCAAGCGTCCTTCAGGGAGAGGACGGAGGCGACGTGTGCGGCAACGATCTCGCCGATGGAGTGACCGAGGAGCAGGTCCGGAGCGAGGCCGAAGGCTTCGAGGAGCCTGAAGAGGGCGACTTCGAGCGCGAAGAGGGCGGGCTGGGTGAAGGCGGTCTGGTCGAGGAGAGCAGCGTGAGGAGCGTCTTCGTCGGCGAACAGGACATCGCGCAGGGGACGGTCGAGGAGAGGATCGAGGTGACGACAGACGGCGTCGAATGCGTCGCGGAAGGGGGGAAAGGCACGGTAGAGGGGCCGGCCCATGGCGATGCGCTGGCTGCCCTGTCCGGTGAAGAGCAGGGCGAGCTTGCCGGCGCTGGAAGCCAGACCGAGCACGGCCTGCGGCGGCGTGCTGCCCTGGGCAAGGGAGGCGAGGGCGTGGAGGGCCGTGTCGCGGTCGTGAAGGAGAAGGGCGGCGCGGTGGTCGAAGTGGGAGCGCGTGGTGGCGAGCGAGAAGGCGACATCCCCGAGGGGAAGATGGGGATGGGCCTGGAGGTGATCGCGGAGCTGCCCGGCCTGAGCGTACAGAGCCGCCTCGGTCTTGCCTGACAGCAGCAAGGGCCAGGTGGGAAGCGAGGTCGGTGTCGACCCGTTCTCGGCGACCGGAGACACGTCACCTGCGACTGGAGCTGTGGAGGGGGGTTGCGAAGCAGCGAGCGAGGTCCCCTCGGTGAGCGAGGCCCCCTCGATGAGTGGTGGCTCTTCGAGAATGAGGTGAGCGTTGGTGCCGCTGATGCCGAAGGAGGAGACCCCGGCGCGACGAGGCCGTTCTGAAGGCAGCCAGGGTACGGCCTCGGTCAGGAGACGGATGGTGCCCGGGGACCAGTCGACATGAGACGACGGCACCTCGGCGTGCAGGGTCCTGGGCAGCACCTGGTGGTGCAGGGCCAGGACCATCTTGATGACGCCAGCGACGCCAGCGGCGGCCTGGGTATGACCGAGGTTGGACTTGATGGATCCGAGCCAGAGAGGCTGTTGCGCCTGGCGCTCTTGGCCATAGGTGGCGAGCAAGGCCTGCGCCTCGATGGGATCTCCGAGGGCCGTCCCCGTCCCGTGCGCTTCGACGGCATCCACGTCGCTCGGAGAGAGCTTCGCGTTCGCCAGCGCCTGACGGATCACCCGCTCCTGGGCGGGACCGTTGGGGGCGGTGAGGCCCTGACTTTTCCCGTCCTGATTGACGGCCGAGCCGCGGATGACGGCGAGCACCGGGTGACCATGACGCTTCGCGTCCGACAACCGCTCCAGGAGCAACATCCCGGCCCCCTCTGCCCAGGCAGCCCCATCGGCCTGTGCCGAGAAGGCCTTGCAACGCCCATCCAGCGCAAGACCTCGCTGTCGGCTGAACTCGACGAATGCCGCCGGCGTGGCCATGAAGGTCACCCCTCCGCCCAGCGCCAGAGAACACTCTCCCTGACGCAAGGACTGGCAGGCGAGGTGCAGCGCGACGAGAGACGCGCTGCAGGCGGTGTCGACGCTGATCGCTGGTCCTTCCAGGCCCAGGGTGAAGGCGATTCGCCCCGACGCGACGCTGCAAGTGCTCCCGGTCCCGATGTACCCCTCGACCTTGTCGGGCGTCTGCAGCAGAAGGGGCCCATAGCCTTGATCGATGGCGCCGACGAAGACGCCAGTCTGACTGCCGTGAAGCGACACAGGGTCGATGCCTGCCCGCTCGATGGCTTCCCATGACGTCTCCAGCAAGAGCCGTTGCTGCGGATCCATGGCGAGCGCCTCGCGTGGACTGATGCCGAAGAAGGCCGGATCGAAGCGGTCGGCATCGTGGAGGAACCCGCCCTCTCTCACGTACGACTTCCCTCTGGCCGAGGGGTCGGGATCGTAGAGCGCGTCGACGTCCCACCCGCGCTCGGTGGGAAACGGCGAGATGGCGTCGGTCCCATCGACGAGCAGCTCCCACAGCTTCTCTGGCGTCTGCACCCCACCGGGGTAACGGCAGCCCATTCCGACGATGGCGATCGGTTCCAGCCCTCGGGTCTCGATGTCGCGCAGGCGCTCGCGTGCCTGGTGAAGCTCGTGCGTTACTCGCTTGAGGTAGCTGCGCAGCTTGTCCTCATTCGTCATGGCGGTCTCCGTGCGTCCCGAGTTCTCGATCGATGAGGTCGAACAGCTCGTCATCGCTGGCTGACTGGAGCGCTTCGGAGGGAGGAGCCCCGCTCGTTCCCTGTAGAGGACCGGTCAACTTCGCCAGGAGTGCTTCCAATCTCCCCATCAGGTCCCCCCGGAGGTCTTCGATGGCTCCCACGGAAGCGAGGACGGTGAGCTGCCGGTCGATCTCGCCGAGCGCATGGATGGCCATCGCTTTCCCGTCCGGGAGCAGCGCTGTGCGCAGGTACCGAGCGACTGCCATGGGGGTAGGGTGGTCGTAGAGCAGCGTTGGCGTGAGGCGCAGGCCCGTGATTGCAGCGAGTCGGTTGCGCAGCTCGAGTGCGGTGAGCGAATCGATGCCGAGCGTGTGGAGCGACTGGTCGGGTTTGAGCGCTCCTCTCGACGTGAGACCCAGGACCGTCGCCACCTCGTCGCGAACGAGGGAGATCACGACACGGTCGCGCTCCGCCTCGGGCAAGTCGGCGAGCCGCTCCCTCAATGTCGACGGGGTGGTGGCTCCTCGTGCATCGATTACGGCCTGGGGAAGCCCTCTCTGCATGGGGGGCGCGCCGTTCTGCCTTTCCTCGGCAGCTCGTGGGGACGGCGCGAGGCGTGCGGCCACGAGACTGCCCTCGGGACTGCCGAGCGCCGTATCGAAGAGGGAGAGTCCCTCGCCCGGAGCGAGCGGGAAGATGCCGTGACGTGCGAGCCGAGCGCGATCGGCGTCCGTCAGCGAGGCGGTCATGCTGCCAGGTGCGGCCCACGGTCCCCACGCGAGCGCCATCGCGGGGAGGCCTTCGGCCTTCCGACGGTGGGCCAGCGCATCGAGCAGGGCGTTCGCTGCAGCGTAGTTGGCCTGACCTGGACCTCCGAGCACGCCAGCCAGCGATGAGAAGAGAACGAACAGGGATAGATCGAGCGTTCGTGTCAGCTCGTGAAGATGGAATGCGGCATCCACCTTGGGCTTCAGCGCCCTGGTGAGCTGCTCGGGCAACATCGTGGCGAGGAGTCCGTCGTCGAGCACACCGGCTGCGTGGATGACGCCAGTGAGGGGATGCGCTGGTGGCACAGACGCAAGGAGCGCCTTCAGTGCATCGCCATCGGCCGCATCACAGGCCGCCAGGGTGACGGACGCTCCCATTTTCGTGAGTTCGGCTTCCAGAGTCTCCGCGCCCTCTGCCGCTCGCCCTTGCCGCGAAGCGAGGAGCAAGTGACGCACGTCGTGCTCGGTGACCAGGTGGCGGGCGATCTGGCTCCCGAGCCCCCCGGTGCCACCGAGGACGAGCACCGTGCCTTCGGGCTTCAGCTTGTCGGCCACCGCTCGGTTGGGCACGAAGACGGGCGCAAGCTGCGGGACCAGCAAGCGCCCCTCTCTCACGGCGAGCTGTGGTTCACCTGTTTCGAGTGCAGCGTGCAGGGTGTGGTGAGACGTCGCGTGCGTGTCGACGTCGACGAGGAGCAAGGAGCGGTCGGGGTGCTCCGTCTGTGCCGAGCGCAAGAGCCCCCAGAGTGTCGCTGCGCCGAGATCGGCGATGCCCTCTCCGGGCTGCGCCGCGACGGCTCTCCGGGTGACCAGTGCGAGCCGGGACGACCCCAGGCGGGTCTCCTTCAGCCACGCCTGGAGCAGCGCGAGCCCAGCTTGCGCCACCGTGTGCGTCGTCTCCACGGGATCCCCCTGCGGAGACACCAGGGGGGCGATGACAGTCAGGGGGAGTGGGGAACCCCGATCGAGTGCTGCCTCGAGCGCCTCGAAATCAGCATACCGATCAACCTCCAGGTTGCCCGATGCGAGCGCTGCACGCAGGTCGTCATCGAGCGTTCCAAGCACTGCACAGTGCCTCCGGGGCGGTGACGACGGTGCGCTCGGGGTCGCAGTCCACGTCAGCTGGTAGAGCGCTGGGACGGGAGGGGTCGCGTCGCTGCTTCCGGCGTTCCGGGAAGGTGCCTTGACGGCATCGTCGGGGGTTGGGCGCTTCCCGGCATCGAGCCAGTAGCGGTCGCGCTGGAAGGGGTAGGTGGGGAGCGAGACGCGGCGTGGGTGGAAGGGAGCGAAGACGGAGCTCCAGTGGAGGTGATGTCCGCGAGCGTGGAGGCCGGCGAGTGCGAGGAGCAAGGCATGGCGGTCGTCACGGTCGTTGCGGAGGACGGGGAGGAAGGCGGAGCGAGCGCGTGCGTGTTCGGACAGGCCGTCCTGGGCCATGGCGCAGAGCACGCCGTGAGGGCCGAGTTCGAGGAAGGTGGAGGCGCCTTCTGCTTCGAGCGTGCGGACGGCATCAAGGAAGCGGACGGTGTGTCGAGCGTGTCGGACCCAGTAGTCGGGGGAGGCGAGGTCGTGGTTGGAGGCGAGGTTGCCGGAGAGGTTGGAGAGCAGGGGGATGCGCGGCGGGTGGAACGAGAGGGAGGCGGCGACGGTGCGGAAGGCGTCGAGGATGGGGTCGAGGTGAGGGGAGTGAAAGGCGTGGCTGACGCGCAAGGGAGTGACCTTGCGTCCGAGGGCCTGGAAGTGTGCGGCGACGTCGGCGACGGCGTGGGGGTCACCGGAGAGTACGGAGGCACAAGGCCCGTTGAGGGCCGCGATGGCGAGGAGGTGCTCGCGGCCGGCGAGGAGGGGCAGCAGCTCCTGCTCGGAGGCGTGGAGGGCGAGCATGGCCCCCCCCGGGGGCAAGGCCTGCATGAGGCGAGCGCGCGCGGCGACGAGGGCGCAAGCGTCCTTCAGGGAGAGGACGGAGGCGACGTGTGCGGCAACGATCTCGCCGATGGAGTGACCGAGGAGCAGGTCCGGAGCGAGGCCGAAGGCTTCGAGGAGCCTGAAGAGGGCGACTTCGAGCGCGAAGAGGGCGGGCTGGGTGAAGGCGGTCTGGTCGAGGAGAGCAGCGTGAGGAGCGTCTTCGTCGGCGAACAGGACATCGAGGAGGGGACGGTCGAGGAGAGGATCGAGGTGAAGACAGACGGCGTCGAAGGCGTCGCGGAAGAGGGGAAAGGCGCGGTAGAGGGGCCGGCCCATGGCGATGCGCTGGCTGCCCTGTCCGGTGAAGAGCAGAGCGAGCTTGCCGGCGCTGGAAGCCAGACCGAGCACGGCCTGCGGCGGCGTGCTGCCCTGGGCAAGGGAGGCGAGGGCGTGGAGGGCCGTGTCGCGGTCGTGGAGGAGAAGGGCAGCGCGGTGGTCGAAGTGGGAGCGCGTGGTGGCGAGCGAGAAGGCGACATCCCCGAGGGGAAGATGGGGATGGGCCTGGAGGTGGTCGCGGAGTCGCCCGGCCTGAGCGTACAGGGCCGCCTCGGTCTTGCCTGACAGCAGCAGGGGCCAGGCGGGAAGCGAGGTCGGTATCGATGCCTCCTCGGCGACCGGAGGCACGTCACCCGTGACTGAAGCCGTGGAGGGGGGTTGCGAAGCAGCGAGCGAGGCCCCCTCGGAGAGTGGCGGCTCTTCGAGAATGAGGTGAGCGTTGGTGCCGCTGATGCCGAAGGAGGAGACCCCGGCGCGACGAGGTCGCTCCGAAGGTAGCCAGGGCACGGCTTCGGTCAGGAGACGGATGGTGCCCGGGGACCAGTCGACATGAGACGATGGCACCTCGGCGTGCAGGGTCCTGGGCAGCACCTGGTGGTGCAGGGCCAGGACCATCTTGATGACGCCAGCGACGCCAGCGGCGGCCTGGGTATGGCCGAGGTTGGACTTGATGGAGCCGAGCCAGAGAGGCTGTTGCGCCTGGCGCCCTTGCCCATAGGTAGCGAGCAAGGCCTGCGCCTCGATGGGGTCTCCGAGGGCCGTCCCCGTCCCGTGCGCCTCGATGGCGTCGATCTCCTGAAGACCGAGCCGCGCGCTGGCCAGCGCCTGGCGGATCACCCGCTCCTGCGCTGCGCCGTTGGGGGCTGTGAGTCCCTGGCTCTTCCCGTCCTGATTGACGGCCGAGCCACGGATGACGGCGAGCACGGGGTGGCCATGGCGCGTTGCGTCCGAGAGGCGCTCCAGCAGGAGCATTCCCAGTCCCTCGGCAAACCCCGCTCCATCCGCGTCGGCGGAGAAGGCCTTGCATCGACCGTCGAGCGAGAGGGCACGGAGCCGGCTGAACTCGATGAATGCCGCCGGCGTGGCCATGAGACAGACGCCTCCGGCCAGCGCCAGCGAGCATTCCCCCTGACGCAGCGCCTGACATGCCAGGTGCAAGCTGACCAGCGACGAGCTGCAGGCCGTGTCGATGGTGACGGCCGGGCCTTCCAGCTCGAGCGCGTAAGCGATGCGGCCGGAAGCGATGCTCGCCGTGCTCCCGAGCCCGAGATACCCTTCCAGATCGGCAGGGACCTCGATGACGCGGGCCCCGTAGTCCTGGAAGCTCATCCCCACGAAGACGCCAGTTCGGCTCCCGTGCAGCGACACCGGGTCGATGCCTGCCCGCTCGATGGCCTCCCACGACGCCTCGAGCAAGAGCCGCTGCTGGGGATCGATGGCGAGCGCTTCCCGCGGGCTGATGCCGAAGAACGCCGGATCGAAGCGAGCGGCGTCGTGGAGGAACCCACCCTCTCTCACGTACGTCTTCCCTCTGGCCGAGGGGTCGGGATCGTGGAGCGCGTCGACGTCCCACCCGCGCTCACGGGGGAAGGGCGAGATGGCGTCGACACCATCGACGAGCAGCTTCCACAGCTCCTCCGGTGTCTGTACCCCGCCGGGGTAACGGCAGCTCATCGCGACGATCGCGATCGGATCCTCCTCGGTGCGCGTGGTGGGCTCGGTCGTGTCAAACGCGACCTCCGGTTCAGCCCCGAACAATCCCTCACGCAGACGCTGCACCAGCGCCGCGACGGTGGGCTGCTCGAAGAGGAGCGTCGCTGGCAAGCGCAGGCCCGTCAGTGCCTCCAGGCTGTTGCGCAGGTTGAGTCCCATGAGCGAATCGAGACCCAGCTCCCGCAGCGGACGCTCGGGATCGATGTCTCCCGGGGAGGAGAGCCCGAGGACAGCGGCGACCCGCGAACGTACGAGCTCGGTGAGCGCGCGGGATCGGTCGACTCGGGAGAGGGGAGCCAGACGTTCCTGGAGCGCGGAAAGCGCGCCCTCCTCGGACGGGGCACGTACCTCTCCAACCGCGATGAGTTCGCGGAGAATTGCCGGTAGCCAGCGAGCCTGCCCGTCGAGCGTGCTTCTGTCGAGGTGAGCCGGGACGAAGCACGGATCCGGGAGATCGAGCGCGGCATCGAGGAGCGCGAGCCCCTGCTCCGTCGCGATCGCGGCGACACCGAGCCGCCCCAGCTGCGCGAGATCGGCGCTCCCCAGGTGCGCGTTCACGTCCTCTCCCCGTGCCCAGGGGCCCCAGGCGAGCGATGTACATGGCTTCCCCTGGGCCCGGCGATGGTGGGCCAGCGCGTCGAGGAAGGTGTTGGCGGCGGCGTAGTTGCTCTGGCCAGGACCCCCGATAACGCCAGCCAGCGAGGAGAAGAGGACGAAGGTGGACACGTCCAGGTCCTTCGTCAGCTCGTGCAGGTGAAACGCACCATCCACCTTGGGGCGCAAGACCTCGTCGAGACGCTCCGGCGTGAGCGCGAGAAGTGAACCGTCGTCGAGCGCTGCGGCGGCATGGACGACGCCCCTCAGCGGTCGGTTGGCTGGAATGGAAGCGAGTACGTTCTCCAGGTCGTGCCGCTTGGCGACGTCGCAGGAGACCACCGTGACCTGGGATCCAGCCTCCGTGAGTTCTCTCTCCAGCGCCTCGGCGCCTGGTGCCGCACGTCCCTTTCGCGACGCCAGTACGAGAGAGCGGACGCCGTGCTTTCTCACGAGATGTCGAGCAATCACCGAGGCGAGCGGGCTCGCGCCGCCGGTGATGAGCACCGTCCCTTCGGGGTCCCATCGCTGGCGTGCCATCCCCGGGACGACGCTGGTCCTCGCCAGCCGCGGCACGAGCAGCTCTCCCTCGCGCACGGCGAGTTGTGGTTCCCCCGTGACGATGGCCCCTGGCAACGCTCGGAGGGAGGCATCGCGGTGGTCGATGTCGACGAGGACGATGCGACGCTCCGGGTGCTCCGACTGTGCGGAACGAACGAGACCCCAGAGGGGCGCAGCAGCCAGATCGAGGACGTCTTCACTCGGCCCTGCGGCGACGGCGCGCCGGGTGACCAGGGCGAGCCGAGAGGACACGAGGCGCTCGTCGGTGAGCCACGCTTGCAGCAGCGCGAGCCCCTCGCGTGACGCCGTGTGGGCCGCCTCGATGCGGTTGGCGTCGACGGTGACCCACGGGGCGAGCACGATCTCGGGCAGGGCAGCGCCCTGGTCGAGCGACGTACGAAGCGCGGCGAGATCTCGGTGGTGCTCCACCTGGCCAGCTTCCGTCGCCAGCGCTGTGCCCAGCCTCGAGGGGTCGGCACCGAGCAGCGCGATGCGCCCCGTCCGAGGTGCTTCCGAGAGTTCGGGCAGCGGCGACCACTCGACCCGGTGAAGTGAGGCTTTGTCCGTCGCGGCATCTGTGCGCTTCGTCGACTCCGGCCGGCTCTCGCCCACCGTCAGGTGGTCTCCCGGACTGCTGGAGACCTCACCCGCAGCCTGTCGTGCTGCGCTCTCCCCGGTCCTCTGGGCGCTCGGAACCTCTGGCCAGTAGCGCTGCCGCTGGAAGGCGTAGGTGGGGAGCTGGACCGGCCGCGGACCGAGAGGAGCGAAGAAGGCATGCCAGTCGAGCGCGTGACCGCGCGCGTGCAGGTGACCCAGGGCCGTGAGCAGCGTGTCGACCTCGGCGCGATCGTCGCTGAGGGCAGGCAGGAAGGCCGCTCGGCTTCGCGCGTCGTCGGACAGGCAGAGTTCGGTCATCGCGCACAGGACACCGCGGGGACCGAGCTCGAGGAACGTCGTGACACCCTGGTTCTCCAGGGCGCGCACCCCCTCGCTGAACCGGACCGCCTGACGCGCATGACGCGCCCAGTAGGCCGGCGACGTGAGTTCCTCGTCGCTGGCGGGTCGACCCGTGACGTTGGAGATGATCGGGATGCGCGGCGGGTGAAACGCGAGCCTGCTGGCCTCCCGCTCGAAGGCTTCCAGCATCCCGGCCATCCGGGGCGAGTGGAAGGCATGGCTGACCTGGAGGCGCTTCGTAGCGCGCCCGAGCTTCTCGAAATGCTCTGCGATGGTGAGGACCCCATCGTCATCGCCGGAGATCACCGTCGACAGCGGGCCGTTCAGCGCCGCGATGTCGACCCGCTCGTTTCGACCCACGAGCTGAGCGCGGACCTCCTCCTCGGTCGCCTGGAGAGAGACCATGGCTCCCCCCGCGGGGAGGCCTTGCATGAGGCGCGCGCGCGCAGCGACGAGCGCACACGCGTCGTCGAGCGAAAGGACACCGGCAAGGTGTGCGGCCGAAAGCTCACCGACGGAGTGACCCAGCAGCACGTCCGGTCTGACGCCCCAGGCTTCCAGCAGCCTGAAGAGCGCGACTTCGAGTGCGAAGATCGCCGGCTGGGTGAAGGCCGTCTGGTCCAGCCATGTTGCATCTGCCGAGCCTCCACGGGCGAACATCACGTCCCGCAAGGGTCTGTCGAGCCGCGCATCGAGCAGAGTGCAGGCGGCATCGAAGGCCTCCCGGAAGATGGGGAAGGTCTCCCGGAGTGCGTGCCCCATCCCGAGGTACTGACTCCCTTGCCCGGTGAAGAGCAGGGCGAGCTTGCCTCGGCTCCTGGCCGCACGGATGCTGCTCTCTGGCACCCTCGTTCCGCTGGCGAGCACGCTCAGCGCCTCCAGCAAGGCGCCGCGACCTTGCGCGAGCACCACCGCCCGATGCTCGAAATGTGAGCGGGTCGTGGCGAGCGCACCTGCGACGTCCAGGAGCGCCAGATCGGGCTGCTCGCCGAGGTAGATCCCGAGCCGCTCTGCCTGCGCCCGGAGCGCGAACTCCGTCTTCCCCGACAGCAGCACCGGCAAGCTCTCGGGGATGCTCGCCACGGCCGTGGACTGACCCTCTGCCCTGCCGCTCGGCGCTTCTTCGAGCACCACGTGGGCGTTCGTGCCGCTGATCCCGAACGACGATACGCCAGCACGCCGCGGGCGGCCCTTCGCCACCCAGGGCACGGCCTCGTTCAGAAGCCGGACATTTCCCGACGTCCAGTCGACGTGCGCTGATGGGGCTTCCGCGTGCAGGGTCCGTGGCAGGAGCCCATGCTGCAGGGCGAGGACCATCTTGATCACGCCTGCAACGCCGGCAGCCGCCTGGGTGTGGCCGAGGTTCGATTTGATGGAACCGAGCCAGAGCGGCCGCTCGGCGGGGCGAGCCTGGCCATAGGTGGCGAGGAGGGCACGGGCTTCGATGGGGTCCCCGAGGGGAGTCCCCGTGCCATGGGCCTCCACGACGTCCACATCTGCGGGAGAGAGCCTGGCGCCATCGAGCGCCTGCCGGATCACGCGCTCCTGCGCGGGGCCATTGGGCGCAGTGAGCCCCTGGCTCTTGCCATCCTGGTTGACGGCGGAGCCGCGGACGACAGCGAGCACGGGGTGTCCGAGCCGGCGTGCATCGGAGAGCCGCTCCAGCAGCAGCATCCCCACACCTTCGGCCCACCCGGTCCCGCTGGCCTGCGCGGAGAAGGCTCGACAGCGCCCATCCTCGGAGAGCGCACGCTGACGGCTGAACTCGATGAACGAACTCGGAGTCGCCATCAACGTGACCCCGCCTGCGAGGGCCAGAGTGCACTCGCCGAGACGCAGCGCCTGACAGGCGAGGTGCAACGCGACGAGCGACGCGCTGCACGCCGTGTCGACACTGACCGCTGGGCCCTCGAGGCCGAGCGTGTAGGCGATGCGCCCGGAGGCGACACTGCACGTGGTACCTGTTCCGATGTGCCCTTCCAGCGCGTCCGGGGCCTGGAGGAGGCTCCCTGCATAACCCTGGTCGATGATGCCGATGAAGACACCCGTCGCGCTGCCCTGAAGGGAGCCCGGGTCGATCCCCGCGCGCTCGATGGCTTCCCACGAGGTCTCCAGCAAGAGGCGTTGCTGTGGATCGATGGTGAGCGCCTCGCGCGGACTGATGCCGAAGAAGGCCGGATCGAAGTGGCCGGCGGCGCGAAGGAACCCGCCTTCGCGCACGTAACTTTTCCCTCTGGCGTCCGGATCCGGATCGTAGAGCGCGTCGAGGTCCCAGCCCCGCTCGGCAGGGAACACGGAGACCGCGTCGGTGCCCTCGCACAAGAGCTTCCAGAGGTCCTCCGGTGTCTGTACGCCCCCGGGATACCGGCAGCTCATCGCGACGATCGCGACGGGCTCGTGCCCCTGAGCTTCCAGCTCCTTCAGCCGCTGCTGGGTCTGATGCAGCTCCACCGTGACGCGCTTGAGGTACTCGAGAAGCCTCTCCTCATTGGCACTAGCCATTGCCAGCTCCGCTTGCTCCCAGGTTCTGATCGATGAAGTCGAACAGCTCGTCGGCGGTGGCAGCCCGGAGCCTGGTCTCGACGTTCTCGTCGTCGGCCTTCTCGGCTGTCCCCTGGCCAGGATCTCCCGTCGACCCCAGCCCTGCGCCCCACCTCGACAGCAGCGCTTGCAAGCGACCTGTGATCCCCGAACGTGCGAGATCCTCTGGAGACATCGCCGAGAGGAGAGCCTCCAGCCTGTCGAGTTCCGCGCTTGCAGGCCCGTGTCGGGTTGCCTCACCGGGGAGCACCTCCGCCCGTAGAAACCGGGCGAGAGCGGAGGGGGTCGGGTGGTCGAAGAGCAGTGTCGCCGGCAGCCGCAGGTCGGCAGCCTGCGCGAGGCGATTGCGCAGCTCGACGGCCATGAGCGAGTCGAGGCCGAGCTCCTGGAGGGGACGGCTCGGCTCGATGACGGCCGCTTCTCCTAGCCCGAGCACAGTGGCCGCCTCGGCCTGCACGAATTCGAGGAGAGCGCGGTCACGCTCCAGCTCGGAGAGGCGGCCCAGCCGTGCGACCAGCGGAGCGATCGACGTCGCTGGGAGTGCCGCGGCGGGGCGTGGTCCCGTCGCGGAGGCGAGGGAGCGGAGCATGGCGGGGAGTGTGGTGACGCGGTCACGCCACGCGGCGCCGTGAAAGCGTGCCGGGACAAGGAGAGGCTCGGGAAGCTTCGTGGCAACGTCGAACAGAGCGAGACCATCCACCGTTGCGAGGGGTGAGATGCCGTCGCGCGAAAGCCGGCCCAGATCGGCCTCCCCCAGGTGTGCCGTCATCCCCGTGCGCTGCTCCCAGTAGCCCCACGCGAGCGACGAGGCAGGCAAGCCCTCGGCGCTGCGACGGTGGGCGAGCGCGTCGAGGAAGGTGTTGGCGGCGGCGTAGTTGGCCTGGCCTGGACCGCCCAGCACGCCGGCGAGGGAGGAGAAGAGCACGAACACCGCGAGATCGTGGCCCCGCGTGAGTTCGTGCAGATGGATCGCTGCATCGACCTTGGGAAGGAATGCGCTGTCGATGCGCTCCGGCGACATCGTGCTGAGAAGCCCATCGTCGAGCTGCCCGGCAGCGTGGACGACCGCGGTGAGGGGATGCGCCTCGGGAATGGATGCCAGAATCTCCGAGAGCACCAGGCGATCGGAGACATCACACGCAGCGAGTTCCACATGCGCTCCTGCAGCCATGAGTTCCTGGACGAGATCCTCCGCCGCCGGTGCTGCCGACCCACGTCGAGAGACGAGGACGAGACGCCTGACGCCATGAGCCGTCACGAGGTGGCGCGCCAGCAGGGCACCCAGCGTGCCGGTTCCTCCGGTGATCAACACCGTGCCGCTCGGGTCGAGAGTGCGCGGCGTGGTCAGCACGAGCTTCCCGACATGACGAGCCTGTGCGAGGACGCGGAAGGCTTCGGGAGCGCGCCGGAGATCCCAGACCGACGTGGGGAGCGGGCGGAGGACTCCCTGCTCGAACAAGGCGAGCACCTCGGACAGCATCTCCTGGATGCGGTGAGGGCCTGCCTCGATCAGATCGAAGGCTCGGTAAACGACCCCTGGGTGGAGCGTGGCGACATGCTCGGCAGAGCGGATGTCGGTCTTGCCCATCTCCACGAAGCGCCCCCCGCGAGGCAAGAGACGCAGGGAGGCATCGACGAACTCGCGGGCGAGGCAGTCGAGGACGACATCCACGCCCTCGCCCTGGGTCGTCCGGAGAAAATGAGGTTCGAAGTCCAGCGAGCGCGACGATGCGGTGTGGTCCTCGTCGACGCCGAGCGCGCGAAGCGTGTCCCACTTGGTCGGGCTGGATGTGGCGAAGACCTCGGCCCCCAGATGGCGCGCGAGCTGGACCGCGGCCATCCCGACCCCCCCTGCTGCAGCATGCACGAGCACGCGCTCCCCTGGCTGGAGACGCGCCAGATCGACGAGAGCGTAGTAGGCCGTCAGAAAAACGACGGGCACACCGGCCGCCCGAGCGAAAGACCAGCCCTCTGGGACATGCGCGAGGAGGCGGTGGTCAGCGATGGCGAGCGAACCAAAGGCGCCATGAAAAATGCCCATGACGCGATCCCCTGGCGCCACGAGGTGGACGCCCTCGCCGACCTCGACGATGACGCCCGACCCCTCGAACCCCAGCGGCCCTGCCTCCCCGGGATACATCCCCAGCGCGTTGAGCACGTCGCGGAAGTTGAGCCCTGCTGCGCGGACCTCGAGGCGAACCTGTCCGGGAGCGAGCGGCGCAGTGGCCTCCGGGTTTGCGACCAGTGCCAGGGCATCGAGCGTCCCCTTCGTGCGTGTGTCGAGACGCCATGCGCGCGTCTCTTCGGGCAGCGGCAGGGTCTCCGTGGGGCGGGGGCGCACGAGGCGAGGAACCAGCGCATTCCCTTGCCGGATCGCGACCTGTGGCTCCTCGGTCGCGATGGCTTGCGTCAGCATCTCGGCGGATGTCGGATGGGTATCGAGGTCGACGAGCAGGATGGCTCGATCCGGGTGCTCGGACTGAGCGCTCCGGATGAGGCCCCACAGGGGGGCGTGGGCGAGATCCAGGACGTCCTCTCCTGGACGAGTGGCGATGGCCCGCCGGGTGACGAAGGCGAGCCGGCACGACTCCATGTGGTCGTCGGCCAGGAGTTCCTGGAGCAGCGTGAGCGCTTGGCGCGTGGCTTCATGAGTCTTCTGCAGCACGTCCCCGGTCGTCTCTGGAAACGCAACGACGATGACCTCGGGGGTCGGAGCGCCGTGCGTGAGCGCTGCCCGGAGGGTCGCGAGATCGGCGTACCGCGTGACGTCGACGGAGCGATCTGGCGAGGGCATGACGAGGTCCCCCTCGCCGATCTCGAGGAGCGCCCAGTGCTCGTGGTGTTCTGTGGCGGAGGCGAGAGACAGCGCCGTCCAGTCGACGCGGAACAGCGAGTCCTGGGTGCGAGCGGAGGCGCTGCGGAGCTGAGACGGCGACGCAGACCGTGTCCGTAGGCCTTCCACGGACCCGACCGGGTTCCCCGAGGTGTCCGCGATGGCGAGCGATGCGGCGTTCTGCGCGTGGGCTCGCGTGAGTCGGACACGGAGGGAAGTCGCGCCGGTGGCAAAGAGGGAGACGCCCTCCCAGGCGAAGGGGAGAGGGAGGTGCTGGTCGACCGGGAGCGAGGCGAGGGCGAGGGGGTGGAGCGCGGCGTCGAGAAGGGCCGGGTGGAGGTTGAAGCGGAGAGGGGGGCCGGAGGTGTCCTGGGGAAGTGCGACCTCGGCAAAGAGGTCGTTGCCGCGCGTCCAGGCGGCCTCGAGACCCTGGAACTCGCGGCCGTAGGCGTAGCCCGCCTCGGCGAGGCGGTCGTAAGCGCCTTCGAGGTCGAGGGGGACGGCGCCAGGCGGAGGCCATGGGTGAAAGTCGGAGGCAGCCGCGGGGACGGGAGCGCTCCCGGGCGCCAGTCCGAGCCTGCCGGTGGCATGGCGCATCCACGGTGCGTTGTCGGAAGGCCCCTCAGGACGGGCGTGGAAGGTCAGGGCGCGTCGCCCCTGGGGGTCGGGGGGGTCGACGGAGAGCTGGAGCTGGACGGCGCCATGGGAGGGCAGCAGCAGGGGTGCTTCGAGGGTGAGTTCGTCGATGCGGTCGAGCCCGAGGCGGAGAGCGGCGACGAGGGCCATCTCGAGAAAGGCGGTGGCGGGGAGCAGGACGGCACCGAAGACGGCGTGCGCGGCGAGCCAGGGATGGGTGTGCAGGCCGATGCGTCCGGTGAAGAGGAAGGCATCACGGTCAGCGAGGTGGACGGCGGCACCGAGCAAGGGATGGCCGGGCGAGGTGAGACCGGCAGACGCGACATCGGCGCGGGTGGAGGAGGGGACATCGAGCCAGTAGCGCTGGCGCTGGAAGGGGTAGGTGGGCAGGGGGATGCGGCGTCCCTCGGGCCAGAGGGCGGCTGCATCGAGCGCGAGCCCCTGGACGGCGAGCGCTGCGAGCGAGAGGAGCAAGCGCTGCAGATCGCCTTCATCGCGTCGCAAGGAGCCGGTGACGGCGGCGGTGCGAGGAGAGGCCTCGACAGTCTCGTGCAGCGCGAGGGAGAGGACGGGGTGAGGGCTGAGTTCGACGAAGAAGCGGTGTCCGTCGTCGAGCAGGGCGACGGTGGCATCAGCGAACAGAACGGTGTGTCGGAGGTTGCGGAACCAGTACGCCGGCGTGAGGTCGGTGCCCTCGATGCGCTGTCCGGTGACGGCGGAGTAGAGCGGCAGGCGCGTGGGGCGCGGCTGGATGGGAGCGAGGGCGTCGAGCAGGGGTTGTCGAAGGGGCTCGACGTGATGGGAGTGGGAGGCGTAGTCGACGCGCACCCTGCGTGCGAAGACGCCCTCGGCGTGGAGCTTTTGGAGCAGGGCATCGAGGGCGTCGCCGTCGCCGGAGACGACGCAGGAGCGCGGGCTGTTGATGGCCGCGAGGGCGAGGTGGTCGTCGAAAGGCTTCAGAATCTCCAGCACACGCTCGTGCGGCAGCTCGACGGCCGCCATGGCGCCGTGCTGAGGAAGGGTGGCGATGGCGCGGCTGCGGAGCGCGACGATGCGGGCCGCATCCTCCAGCGACAGGGCGCCAGCGACGTGAGCGGCCGCGATCTCGCCCTGGCTGTGACCGACGACGGCATCGGGCAGGACGCCGAGCGAGCGCCAGACTTCCGCGAGCGCGACCATGACCGAGAAGAGGACGGGCTGGACGACGTCGACCCGGTCGAGCGAGGCCACCTCGCCCTTGCCGCGCAAGACATCGAGCAGGGACCAGTCGACATGGGGCGAAAGCGCCTCTGCACAAGCGAGGATGTGCTGGCGGAAGACATCCGAGGTCTCGAGCAAGGCCCTGGCCATGCCGACCCACTGCCCCCCTTGCCCCGGAAAGACGAAGACGCACTTGCCGTCGATCCTGGCCTCCCCGAGCACGACCTGAGCCGCGGACCGTCCCTCGGCGAGGGCGCCCAGCGCATCGAGCAGCTCGTCCCGGCTCGCCACGACGAGGGCGGCGCGGTGCTCGAACTGCGAGCGCGCGGTGGCGAGCGTGTAGCCGACGTCGCTCGGGCACAGCTCCGGATGCGCTTCCAGATGGCATCTGAGCTGCTCGGCTTGCGCCCGCAGCGCCTCCTCGCTTTTTGCGGACAGCAGCAAGGGCATCGCAGCCGGCTGCTCGGGTGATGTCCCCCCTTCCGCCGCGTGGTGAGCTTCCGCTGCACGTGGGACTCCTTCGATGAGAGGGGGCGCCTCTTCGAGAAGGACATGCGCATTGGTGCCGCTGATGCCGAAAGCAGAGACGCCAGCGCGGCGGGGCGCGTCCCCAGCGGGCCAGGGTTCGGGCTGGGTCAGGAGGCGGACCGTCCCCTGCGACCAGTCGACATGAGGGGAGGGGGCATCGGCATGCAAGGTCCTGGGCAGCGACTCGTGCTGCAGGGCGAGGACCATCTTGATGACGCCAGCAACCCCGGCGGCGGCCTGGGTGTGGCCGAGGTTGGACTTGATGGAGCCGAGCCACAGGGGCCGCTGCTGGGACCGCGCCTTGCCGTAGGTGGCGAGCAAGGCCTGCGCCTCGATGGGATCACCCAGCGTGGTGCCGGTGCCATGGGCCTCGACGACGTCGACTGCTGCCGGGTCGAGCCGCGCATTGTCGAGTGCCTGACGGATGACACGCTGCTGCGCGGGACCGTTCGGTGCAGTGAGCCCTTGGCTCTTGCCATCCTGGTTGACGGCGGAGCCTCGGAGGACGGCGAGCACGGGATGGCCGAGCCGGCGCGCGTCGGAGAGCCGCTCGAGCAGCAGCACGCCGACCCCCTCGGCCCAGCTGGTCCCGTCGGCCTCGGCCGAGAACGACTTGCAGCGCCCATCGGACGCCAGCCCCCGCTGCCGGCTGAACTCGACGAAGACCGCAGGGGTGGCCATGAGGGTGACCCCACCTGCCAGCGCCAGCGAACACTCCCCCTGGCGCAGCGCCTGACAGGCGAGGTGCAGTGACACCAGCGATGAACTGCACGCCGTGTCCACCGTGACCGCTGGACCCTCGAACCCGAATGCGAACGCGATGCGCCCCGACGCCACGCTGGCCGCGCTGCCGATGCTGACGTAGCCCTCGACCTCCTCCGGCACCTCGGCGAGCCGCGAGCCGTAGTCGTTGTACATGACGCCGACGAACACCCCGGTCTGGCTGCCCTGCAGGGACACCGGATCGATCCCGGCGCGCTCGAGGGTCTCCCACGACGTCTCCAGCAAGAGTCGCTGCTGCGGATCGATGGTGAGCGCCTCGCGGGGGCTGATGCCGAAGAACGCCGCATCGAAATGGTCGGCATCGTGAAGGAATCCCCCCTCCCGCACATAGCTCTTGCCTCTCGCATCGGGATCCGGGTCGTACAGCGCGTCCAGATTCCAGCCGCGCGCGGAAGGAAACGCGGAAATGGCGTCTCTCCCTTCGCTCAGGATCCCCCACAGGTCTTCCGGGGTCCGTACCCCCCCGGGGAAGCGACACCCCATGGATACGATGGCGATGGGATCCTTCTCGTACACCACCGTCGCAGGTTCCATCGCGCGCGGACCCGTGCTGTCGGCTGCGGGACCGAGCAGCTCCTGGTGCAATCGCCGCGCGATGGCCGTGGGGGTCGGGTGGTCGAACAGGAGCGTCGCTGGAAGCCGCAGCCCCGTGGCCGCTCCCAGCCGATTCCGGACTTCGAGTGCCATGAGCGAGTCGAGTCCAAGCGCCTGAAGCGGACGACTCGGCTCGATGGCTTCTGACGAAGCATGCCCCAGAACGCCCGCGACCTCGGCGCGCACCAGGTCGAGCAACGCACGCTCTCCGTCGGGCTCGGACAGCGCGGCGATGCGCGGCTCGAGCGCCGATGGCCTGTCGTCCCGGACCCTCGCCGGGTGAATGGCGGCTGTACGAACCAGCCCTCGAAGCACGCATGGCAAGGCAGCTCCCGCACGCTGCGAGACGCCTGCGAGACGTGCTGGAACCAGCGTGGCCTCCTCCCGTCTCAGCGCAGCATCGAAGAGCGCGAGTGCGTCCTCGGTCGGCAGCGCCTCCAGGCCGAGGTGAGCCAACCGTGCGACATCCCCCTCCGTGAGGTGTGAGGTCATGCCACTGCGTTCGGCCCAGTATCCCCAGGCGAGCGATGTGGCTGGCAGCCCATGTGCTCTCCTGTGGTGTGCGAGTGCGTCCAGGAAGACGTTGGCTGCCGCGTAGCTGCTCTGCCCCGCTGTCCCGAGGAGACCGGCGATGGAGGAGAAGAGCACGAACGCCGTGAGCGGGAGGCCTTCGGTCAGCTCGTGCAGGTACACCGCGGCGTCCACCTTGGGTCGCAGCACCCCGTCCACCCGCTCAGCGGTCAAGGTGTCGAGCACCCCGTCGTCCAGCACCCCGGCCGCGTGGATCACACCCGTCAGCGGATGCTCTCGTGAGACCGACGCAACGAGCTTGTGCAGCGCTTCGCGGTCACCGACATCACAAGCCGCGAAGGTCACCTGGGCTCCTGCTGCGACCAGCGTTCGTTCCAGATCCTCGGCACCCCGTGCGGCGCGACCGTGCCGTGAGGTGAGGAGCAGGTGTCTCACCCCGTGCTTGGCCACGAGATGGCTGGCGAGTCGGGATGCCAGGACGCCCGTACCCCCGGTGATGAGGACCGTTCCCTGAGGATCCAGCGCGCGACCCTCTGCGCCGGGGGACACCTCGACCCGCAAGAGCCTCGGAACGAGAAGGAGCCCGTCGCGCAGGGCGAGCTGTGGCTCTCCCGACGTCATCGCCGATGGCAGCGCGCGCCAGGACGCATCCTGCTCGTCCACGTCGACGACCCTGATGGATCGCTCGGGATGTTCGGATTGCGCCGTGCGTACCAGGCCCCAGACCGGAGCCTCGCTCAGCGCGAGCACATCCTCGTCCGGTCGCGTCGCCACCGCGCGGCGTGTGAGGATGACCAGCCGACAACGCGCCAGCCTCGCATCGGCCATCCAGGCCTGGAGGAGGGAGAGCGCTCGATGGGTCGCCCCGTGAGCGGCCTGTGCCCGATCGCCGTCTCCCGTCGTTGCCAGGACCACGACGACATCAGGAATCGGTGCCCCCTCGTCGAGAGCGTTCCGGAGAGCGTGCAGGCTGGCGTGACGCTCTCCTGGCAGTACGCCGAGCCCCTCCACGTCGTCTGTTCCAAGGAGAACCCAATGAAGCGTGGAAGCCGGCCGAGAGACGTCGGGAAGGGGTTTCCAGGCGATGTGGTAGAGCGATCCCTTGCGTGCGGTACCTGCGTCCTGGAGCTGCGCTGCGGTCGCTGGCCGCGTGTGAAGGGACTCCACGAAGGCGACAGGCGCTCCCCTTGCGTCCGCGATGGTGAGTGACGCCGAGTTCTGCGCGTGGGCTCGCGTGAGTCGAACGCGGAGGGAAGAGGCGTCGCTGGCGAAGAGGGAAACACCCTCCCAGGCAAAGGGGAGGTGGAGGTGCTGGTCGGTCGAGAGTGAGGCGAGGGCGAGGGGGTGGAGCGCGGCGTCGAGAAGAGCCGGGTGGAGGTTGAAGCGGAGTGATTGGCTGGCGCTGTCTCGGGGAAGTGCGACCTCGGCAAAGAGGTCGTTGCCGCGCGTCCAGGCGGCCTCGAGACCCTGGAACTCGCGGCCGTAGGCGTAGCCCGCCTCGGCGAGGCGGTCGTAAGCGCCTTCGAGGTCGAGGGGGACGGCGCCAGGCGGCGGCCATGAGCGCAAGTCGGAGGTAGCCGCGGGGACGGGAGCGCTCGCGGGCGCCAGCCCGATCTTGCCGGTGGCATGGCGTATCCAGGAGGCATCGTCGGAAGCCCCGTCAGGACGGGCGTGGAAGGTCAGGGCGCGTCGCCCTTGGGGGTCGGGGGAGTCGACGGAGAGCTGGAGCTGGACGGCGCCGTGGGAGGGCAGCAGCAGGGGCGCTTCGAGGGTGAGCTCGTCGATGCGGTCGAGGCCGAGGCGAAGGGCAGCGACGAGAGCCATCTCGAGAAAGGCGGTGGCGGGGAGCAAGACGGCACCGAAGACGGCGTGCGCGGCGAGCCAGGGATGGGTGTGCAGGCCGATGCGTCCGGTGAAGAGGAAGGCATCGCGGTCAGCGAGGTGGACGGCAGCGCCGAGCAAGGGATGGTCGGGCGAGGTGAGACCGGCAGAAGCGACATCGGCGCGGGTGGAGGCGGGGACATCGAGCCAGTAGCGCTGGCGCTGGAAGGGGTAGGTGGGCAGGGGGATGCGGCGTCCCTCGGGCCAGAGGGCGGCTGCATCGAGTGTGAGCCCCTGGACGGCGAGTTCTGCGAGCGAGAGGAGCAAGCGCCGCAAGTCGCCCTCGTCACGGCGCAAGGAGCCGGTGACGGCGGCGGTGTGCTGGGAAGCCTCGATGGTCTCATGCAGCGCGAGGGAGAGGACGGGGTGAGGGCTGAGTTCGACGAAGAAGCGGTGCCCGTCGTCGAGCAGGGCGACCGTGGCGTCTGCGAAATGGACGGTGTCGCGGAGGTTGCGAAACCAGTACGCCGGGGTGAGGTCGGTGCCCTCGATGCGCTGTCCGGTGACGGCGGAGTACAGGGGCAGGCGTGAGGGACGTGGCTGGATGGGAGCGAGGGCGTCGAGCAGGGACTGTCGTAGGGGCTCGACGTGATGGGAGTGGGAGGCGTAGTCGACGCGCACCCTGCGTGCGAAGACGCCCTCGGCGTGGAGCTGGTGGAGCAGGGCGTCGAGGGCGTCGCCGTCGCCAGCGACGACGCAGGAGCGCGGGCTGTTGATGGCTGCGAGTGCGAGGTGGTCGCCAGAGCTGGTGAGGCGTTCCAGAAGGCGCTCGTGCGGAAGCTCGACGGCCGCCATGGCGCCGTGCTGAGAAAGGGTAGCGACGGCGCGGCTGCGGAGCGCGACGATGCGGGCCGCATCCTCCAGCGACAGGGCACCAGCGACGTGAGCGGCCGCGATCTCGCCCTGGCTGTGACCGACGACGGCATCGGGCAGGACGCCGAGCGCGCGCCAGACTTCCGCGAGCGCGACCATGACCGAGAAGAGGACGGGCTGGACGACGTCGACCCGGTCGAGCGAGGTGGCCTCGTCTTCGCTCCGCAAGACGTCGAGCAGGGACCAGTCGACATGGGGCGAAAGCGCCTCTGCACAAGCGAGGATGTGCTTGCGGAAGACATCCGAGGTCTCGAGCAGGGCCCTGGCCATGCCGACCCACTGCCCCCCTTGCCCCGGGAAGACGAAGACGCACTTGCCATCGACCTTGGCTTCCCCGAGCACGACCTGAGCCGCCGACCGTCCCTCGGCCAGGGCGCCCAGCGCATCGAGCAGCTCGTCCCGGCTCGCCACGACGAGGGCGGCGCGGTGCTCGAAGCGAGCGCGCGCCGTGGCGAGCGTATGTCCGATGTCGTTCGGGCTCAGCTCTGGATGCGCTTCCAGATGGCATCTGAGCTGCTCGGCTTGGGCTCTCAAGGCCCCCCCGCTTCTTGCGGACAGCAGCAAGGGAATTGCGGTCGGCTGCTGGGGCAGCGTTTCTCCTTCCGCGTGGTGGGCTTCCCGTGCACGTGGGGTCCCTTCGACGAGAAGGGGCGCCTCTTCGAGAAGGACATGCGCATTGGTGCCGCTGATGCCGAAGGCAGAGACGCCAGCGCGCCTCGGCGCGCCTCCAGCCGGCCATGCGACCGATTGAGTCAGGAGGCGGACCGTCCCCTGCGACCAGTCGACATGAGGGGAGGGGGCGTCGGCATGCAAGGTCCTGGGCAGCGTTCCGTGCTGCAGGGCGAGGACCATCTTGATGACGCCAGCGACCCCGGCGGCGGCCTGGGTGTGGCCGAGGTTGGACTTGATGGAGCCGAGCCACAGGGGCCGCTGCTGGGACCGCGCCTTGCCGTAGGTGGCGAGCAAGGCCTGCGCCTCGATGGGATCGCCGAGCGTGGTGCCGGTGCCATGGGCCTCGACGACGTCGACTTCAGCCGGGTCGAGCCGCGCATTGTCGAGTGCCTGACGGATGACACGCTGCTGCGCGGGACCGTTCGGTGCAGTGAGCCCCTGGCTCTTGCCATCCTGGTTGACGGCGGAGCCTCGGAGGACGGCGAGCACGGGATGGCCGAGCCGGCGCGCATCGGAGAGCCGCTCGAGCAGCAGCAGGCCGACCCCCTCGGCCCAGCTGGTCCCGTCGGCCTCGGCCGAGAACGACTTGCAGCGCCCATCAGATGCCAGCCCTCGCTGCCGGCTGAACTCGATGAAGATGTTCGGCGTCGCCATCACGCAGGCCCCACCTGCCAGCGCCAGCGAACACTCCCCCTGGCGCAGCGCCTGACAGGCGAGGTGCAGTGACACCAGCGACGAACTGCACGCCGTGTCCACCGTGACCGCTGGCCCTTCGAGCCCGAGCGTGTAGGCGATGCGTCCCGACGCCACGCTGGCCGCGCTGTCGATCCAGACATGCCCGTCGAGCATCTCCGGCGCATGGGCCAGGCGCGCCCCGTAGTCGTTGTACATCACCCCGAGGAAGACCCCCGTCTGGCTCCCCTGGAGCGACGACGGCGCGATGCCCGCGCGTTCGATGACCTCCCATGACGTCTCGAGCAAGAGCCGCTGCTGCGGATCGATCAGCCGTGCCTCGCGCGGACTGATCCCGAAGAACGCTGGATCGAACCGATCCGCCTCGTGAAGGAAGCCTCCCTCTCGCGCGTAACTCTTGCCCCTGGCCCCCGGATCCGCATCGAAAAGCGCCTCGAGGTCCCAGCCGCGTTCGGCGGGAAACCCGGAAATGGCGTCCCTCTCCTCGCGCAGTAGCTCCCACAGCGCTTCTGGCGTCCTCACGCCGCCCGGGAGGCGGCAGCTCATCGCGACGATGGCGATGGGCTCCCTCTCGGCGACGCCCGGGTCTTCGAGTGACTGGCTCCTTGGCGCCGAGCCCGTCACCTCCGCTCCACCATCGAAGCACGCCTCGCCCAGCCGTCGCGCGAGGGCTGAAGGCGTGGGATGGTCGAACAGCAGCGTGGCGGGCAGTCGCAGCCCCGTCGCCGCGCCGAGCCGGTTGCGCAGCTCGACGGCCATCAGCGAGTCGAGGCCCAGCTCCTGCAAAGGGCGCTCGGGCTCGACGGCGCTCGCCGCTGCGACGCCGAGCACCGTGGCCACCTCGGACCGCACCAGCTCCAGCAGCCCACGATCGCGCTCTCCCCCGGACAGGGCGGCCAGGCGCCCCGTGGGCGTCGCGGCGGGACCTCCCGCTCCTGTGACCGCACGCCTCGGCGAACGGCGAACGAGGCCCTGAAGCAGCGGAGGCACGGCATCGCTCGACCTGCGGAGGAGTTCCAGATCGAACCGCGCGGGGATGAGTGTGGCGTCGGGACGCTCGATGGCTGCATCGAAGAGGGCGAGCCCCTCTTCGGCCGGGAGAGGCGCGATGCCCAGCCGTGCCAGCCGCTTCAGATCGGCGCTCCCCAGGTGCGCGGTCATCCCGCTGCGCGCGGACCAGTACCCCCAGGCGAGCGAGGTGGCGGGCTGCCCTCGTGCTCTCCTGTGATGGGCCAGCGCGTCCAGAAAGGTGCTGGCTGCCGCGTAGTTGCCCTGACCCAGACCGCCCAGCACGCCGAGCACCGACGAGAACAGCACGAAGAACGCCAGGTCCTGACCTGCCGTGAGTTCGTGCAGGTGCAGCGCCCCGTCCACCTTGGGATCGAACACGCGAGCGACGTGCTCCTCCGTGAGGGAGCCGAGCACCCCGTCATCGAGCCTGCCTGCGGCGTGGATGACACCGACCAAGGGCTGCTCCGGCGGGATCGAGGCCAGAAGTTGCTCCAGCGCCCCTCGATCACGGACGTCACATGCGGCCAGCGTGACCCGCGCGCCGGCGGTCGTCAGCTCGCGCATCAGCGCCTCGGCTTCCGGTGCCGCGCCGCCCGCGCGTGACGTCAGGAGCAGGTGCCGGACCCCGTGCTGGACCACGAGGTGCCGGGCAAGCAGCGCGCCCAGGACCCCCGTCCCCCCCGTGATGAGCACCGTCCCTTCGCGCTTCAGCGGAGACCTCGCGGCGCTCGCCCCGGGCGATGGATTCACCCGAACGATCCCGGGAGTCCACAGCGCGCCTCCACGCACGGCGAGCTGAGGCTCCCGGGAGGCGATCGCAGCGCCCAGCATCCGGACGGACTTCTCCTCCTCGTCGAGATCGACGAGTCCGAGCGCACGATCCGGATGCTCGGACTGCGCCGTCCGGACGAGCCCCCAGAGCGGCGCCTGAACGAGGCTCGGAACATCCTCGTCGGGCAGCGCCGCGACGGCGCGGCAGGTGAGCAGCACGAGCCGACGCGCTGCCAGGCGGTCGTCCGCGATCCAGCCCTGAAGAAGCTGGAGGAGGGCGTGGGTGGTGCGATGGATGGCGTCCGTGCCTTCCTCGCCGTGCGTCGACAGCGGGACGAGGACCACCTCAGGGACTGCCTCCCCGCGATCGAGCGCTGCGCCGAGCGCCGCGAGATCGGCGTACCGGGCCAGCGAGGGGTCCTGTGCCAGAAGCGGAGCCACCATCCCGGCCCCCTCTGCTCCGAGCAGCGCCCAGCGCTCCAGGGCGGGCCGGACCGAAGAGGGGGTCCGCATTGTCCAGCCCACCCGATAGAGCGATGCGTGCTGAGAGGGGAGTGTCCTCGCGAGCTGCTCTGCCGACGCAGAGCGCAGGAGCAGATCGTCGACCGACGCGACGATCTCACCCGACCCGTCAGCGATGGTCACCGAGACGGCATCACGCTGCGGCTCGCGTGAGAAGTGGACGCGGAGCTCCGACGCGCCCACCGCGCGCAAGGACACCCCCTCCCAGGAGAAAGGAAGCGCCACCTCGCCCGCGCTCACCGGCGTACCGAGGATCAGCGCATGAAGTGCGGCGTCGAGAAGGGCCGGGTGGAGGTTGAAACGGAGCGGAGGGCCGGCGCTGTCTCGGGGAAGTGCGACCTCGGCAAAGAGGTCGTTGCCGCGCGTCCAGGCAGCCTCGAGACCCTGGAACTCGCGGCCGTAGGTGTAGCCCGCCTCGGCGAGGCGGTCGTAAGCGCCGTGGAGGTCGAGGGGGACGGCGCCAGGCGGCGGCCATGAGCGCAAGTCGGAGGTAGCCGCGGGGACGGGAGCGCTCGCGGGCGCCAGCCCGATCTTGCCGGTGGCATGGCGTATCCAGGAGGCATCGTCGGAAGCCCCGTCAGGACGGGCATGGAAGGCCAGGGAGCGCCGCCCCTGGGTGTCAGGGGGGTCGACGGAGAGCTGGAGCAAGACGGCGCCATGGGAGGGCAGCAGCAGGGGTGCTTCGAGGGTGAGTTCGTCGATGCGGTCGAGCCCGAGGCGGAGAGCGGCGACGAGGGCCATCTCGAGGAAGGCGGTGGCGGGGAGCAGGACGGCGCCGAGGACGGCGTGCGCGGCGAGCCAGGGATGGGTGTGCAGGCCGATGCGTCCGGTGAAGAGGAAGGCATCGCGGTCAGCGAGGTGGACGGCAGCGCCGAGCAAGGGATGGTCGGGCGAGGTGAGACCGGCAGAAGCGACATCGGCGCGGGGAGAGGAGGGGACATCGAGCCAGTAGCGCTGGCGCTGGAAGGGGTAGGTGGGCAGAGGGACGCGGCGTCCCTCGGGCCAGAGGGCGGCTGCATCGAGCGCGAGCCCCTGGACGGCGAGTTCCGCGAGCGAGAGGAGCAAACGCCGCAGGTCGCCCTCGTCACGGCGCAAGGAGCCGGTGACGGCGGCGGTGTGCTGGGAAGCCTCGATGGTCTCGTGCAGCGCGAGGGAGAGGACGGGGTGAGGGCTGAGTTCGACGAAGAAGCGGTGTCCGTCGTCGAGCAAGGCGACGGTGGCGTCTGCGAAGTGGACGGTGTGGCGGAGGTTGCGAAACCAGTACGCCGGGGTGAGGTCGGTGCCCTCGATGCGCTGTCCGGTGACGGCGGAGTACAGAGGCTGGCGCGAGGGGCGCGGCTGGATGGTGGCGAGGGCGTCGAGCAGGGATTGTCGAAGGGGCTCGACGTGATGCGAGTGGGAGGCGTAGTCGACGCGCACCCTGCGTGCGAAGACGCCCTCGGCGTGGAGCTTTTGGAGCAGGGCGTCGAGGGCGTCGCCGTCGCCGGAGACGACGCAGGAGCGCGGGCTGTTGATGGCCGCGAGTGCGAGGTGGTCGCCAGAGCTGGTGAGGCGTTCCAGAAGGCGCTCGTGCGGAAGCTCGACGGCCGCCATGGCGCCGTGCTGGGAGAGGGTGGCGATGGCACGGCTGCGGAGCGCGACGATGCGGGCCGCATCCTCCAGCGACAGGGCGCCAGCGACGTGAGCGGCCGCGATCTCGCCCTGGCTGTGACCGACGACGGCATCGGGCAGGACGCCGAGCGAGCGCCAGACTTCCGCGAGCGCGACCATGACCGAGAAGAGGACGGGCTGGACGACGTCGACCCGGTCGAGCGAGGTGGCCTCGTCTTCGCCCCGCAAGACATCGAGCAGGGACCAGTCGACATGGGGCGAAAGCGCCTCTGCACAAGCGAGGATGTGCTTGCGAAAGACATCCGAGGTCTCGAGCAGGGCCCTGGCCATGCCGACCCACTGCCCCCCTTGCCCAGGAAAGACGAAGACGCACTTGCCGTCGACCCTGGCCTCCCCGAGCACGACCTGAGCCGCGGACCGTCCCTCGGCGAGGGCGCCCAGCACATCGAGCAGCTCGTCCCGGCTCGCCACGACGAGGGCGGCGCAGTGCTCGAACTGCGAGCGCGCGGTGGCGAGCGTGTAGCCGACGTCGCTCGGGCATAGCTCCGGATGCGCTTCCAGATGGCGCCTGAGCTGCTCGGCCTGCGCCTTTCGTGCCGCCTCACTCCTCGCGGAGAGGAGCACAGAAACCGCCTTCCCCGTGGCGGCTCGATCCCCCGCCTCGACCTCGGCAGCCTCGCCCCCCTGCCGCTCCACGCCTCCGCATGGCGCCTCGCCCGGCCCCTGGACCGCCTCCCATCGCGGCATGGCGCCGAGCACGTGGAGAGCCCCCAGCGCGTCCAGCATCGCCCCTCGCTCGTCCTCGCCTCTGCGAAGCGACGCCAGCACCGCCCCTCGGCGCCCCTGTTGCTTCAGGTTCGAGGTGATCGCGCGCACCGCGAGCGGATGAGGACTGACCTCCAGGAAACACGCCCACCCCTTCTCCAGGAGATGATCGATCGCCGTCGAAAAATGGACGGGGTCGCACAGATTCCGCATCCAGTGCTCGGCGTCGAAGCGCTCCCCCACGAGCTGCGTCCCCGTCACCTCCGACACGATCGGCAAGCGGGCTGCGCGCGGACGCAGCTCCCTCAGGGCTTCGTGAAGCTCTTCGCGCAGATCGTCGACGAGCGGACAGTGGGGTGCCGCGTCCGTCGCCACCTGCCGACAGAAGATCCCTTGGCCCTCCAGCGTACCGAACAGCGCCTCCAGCGCCTCTGGAGCCCCTGCCAGCACCGTCGTGTCCACGCTGTGCCGGATCGCGCGGAAGAGGCGCCCCTCGTACCCCCGCAGCGCCTCGGCGGCCTCCTCCCAGGACAACCCGACGACCCCCATCCCCCCGCTCCCGTGGAGCCGCCCGAGAGCGCGCGCTTGAGCGCAGATGACGCGCATTGCCTCGTCGAGGCTCAGGACTCCGGCCACGTGAGCCGCCGCGATCTCCCCGATGCTGTGCCCCACCACCGCTGCTGGCTGGATCCCCCAGGCCTGCCAGAGGGCCGCGATGGCGATCTCGAGCGCCACGATCGCGGGAAAGCTCACCTCGACGCGATCGAGGCGCGAACGGTCGTGACCCGTCAGCACGTCCAGAAGCGACCACCCCAGGTGCTGCTGGATGCACGCTTCGCACTGCAGGAGCACCGACCGGAACACCGGCTCCTCGTGCAGCAGCCGGAGGCCCATCCCGGGCCACTGCGCCCCCTGGCCGCCGAACACGAACACCACCCCTGGTGCCCCCTCGGGGGCTGCTCGACCGAGCGACACGCCCACCCGCGCCTGCCCCTCGATCACCCGCTGAAGATGCTCCTCCAGCGCCTGCACGGAGCGCGCGGTCACCGCGGCCCGATGCCTCCCGGAGCGTGACTCCACCGCCGCTCGGGCGCAGAGGATCGCCAGGGCGTCCTCGTCTCTCGACGCCCTCGACGCCTCCAGCCACCGCCGCGCCTGCGCGCGCAGCGCCTCCTCGCTCTCGGCGGCCAGGGGCAGCAGATGCGTCCGCGCCGACGGCCACTCCGAGACGACCACATGGCAGTTCGTCCCTCCCATGCCGAACGAGCTGACCCCGGCCAGGAGCGGCCGGTCCATGTCGGGCCAGGGACCCAGCGCCCCCTGCACGTCCAGGTTCAGCGCCTCCAGGGGAATGTGCGGGTTCGGCTCCTCGAAGTGGAGGCTCGGCGCGATCTGCCGATGCCTGATGCAGAGCACCACCTTGAGCAGCCCCACGATGCCTGCTGCCCCCTCCAGGTGCCCCACGTTGGTCTTCGCCGAGCCCACCCGCAGTGCACGTCCGGGAGACCGCCCCTTGCCCAGCACCTCACCGAGGGCCGCCGCCTCGATCGGATCTCCCAGCGCCGTCCCGGTGCCGTGCAGCTCCACGTACTGCACCTCCCCGGGCTCCAGGCCCGCCCGCCCGTAGGCGAGGCGCAGCATCTCCGCCTGGGCCACGGGACTGGGCGCCGTCAGCCCGTTGCTGGCGCCATCGTTGTTCACGGCGCCCCCCAGGAGCACGCAGTGAATCGGATCGCCGTCCGCGAGGGCGCGCGACAGCCGCTTCAGCACCACCACCCCGCCCCCTTCGCCCCTCACGTACCCGTTCGCCCGCGCATCGAACGTGAAGCACCGTCCATCCGGCGACAGCCCACCGAACTTGCTCATCCCGATCGCGCTCTCGGGAAGCAAGTTCAGGTTCACGCCGCCCGCGAGCGAGATCTCCGACTCCCCGCGGCGCAGGCTCTCGCAGGCGAGCTGCACGGCGACCAGCGCCGCCGAGCAGGCCGAGTCGATCGTCATGCTGGGCCCGCGCAGCCCGAGCGTGTACGACACCCGGTTCGCGATCAGGCTCCGGTGGTGCCCCGTCACCGTGTGCTGGGTGATGGCGTCCGCCCCGTGCCGGTAGAGCATCGTCGCGTAGTCGTCCCAGATCGACCCGAAGAAGACGCCAGTCCGGCTTCCCTTCAGCCGCGCTGCCACGATCCCTGCGTCTTCGAGCGCCTCCCAGCTCAGCTCCAGCATGAGCCGCTGCTGGGGATCCATCGCGGCGGCCTCCCGCGGAGAGATGCCGAAGAACGCGGGATCGAACCCGTCGATCCGGTCGAGAAATCCCCCTCGCCGGGTGTTCATCTTCCCGGAAGCAGCGCGATCGGCGTCGAAGAAGTCGTCCGCATCCCATCGGTCCCGCGGTGTCTCCGTGATCGCATCCACCCCGTCACGCAGGAGCCGCCAGAAGGCTTCGGGCGAAGGCGCTCCCGGGAAGCGGCACGCGATGCCGACGATGGCCACGGGCTCCTTCTCTGCGCTCTGGACTGCTGCACCGGTGACCGTGGAACCCTCGCCGCAGGCCGCTGCTCCGTTCAGGTGACGTGCGAGGCTGCGTGGCGTCGGAAACTGCCAGACGAGGAGCGGGGACAGCGGGCGCCCGAGCTGCGAAGCGAGCCGCGCGACCATGGCCGCCGCGCCCCTCGAGTCCAGCCCATGACGTTCGAACGACGCGTCGACCTCGATCGCTCCCGGCGCGAGGCCGAGCTCTTCCCCGAGGAAGGCTGCGATCGAGGCGCAGAGGTGATCCTCCGCCTGCGCCGACTGCGGATTGGCGTGCTTGCTCGTCATGCAATGATGTCCGGACGCTGCAGAAGCGATCCCACCCACGGTGAACGACGATCTTCCGTCGATCGGCAGCTCGGAGAAGGATCACGAATTCATGCGCGCATGCCGATGCTTCTCCGCCATGGGTAAAACAATGCAAAATGAAGCCGGATCGCTCCCCGTCCGCGTGACGGGAGCGCGGCGAACCGCAACTTAGTAATGGTGGAGCGCATTGTCCCGTTGATAAATCCGACGCGTGCGCTGACGTACGAACGATGTATTCGCGAAACCGGGCGTGTTGAATGTGCCCACATGGCCTCAGGCTCTCGGGCTCTACGTTTCACAATGATTGTGGAACCCATTGTTCGAGAGCGCTGGCGCGTTCGATCCGGGAGCAGATAGAAGCAGCGGTGGACGTTCCTTCGTGGCAAGGCACGAGGGAAGAGCCACCGTGCTCTGCCCTCTCGATCCGTGCAGCCGCCCCCGAGCGGGAGTCACGATTCAAAAATGAAGAGCGCCCGAAAATGGTGCGCGAAAGGAGGAGTGCATGCATGTCGGAATGGGCGTGATTTTCCAGGCCGAGGCCGAAGAACGCACGGATCTCGACGTCTATGGAAACGAGCTGCGCCTGGCCGACCTCGCCGAGCCGCTCGGTTTCGATTCGATCTGGGGTGTGGAGCACCATTTCACGAACCACACCATCTGCCCTGACGTGCTGCAGTATCTGACCTACCTCGCGGCGCGCACACAGCGGATACAGCTCGGCTCGATGGTCGTCGTCCTCCCCTGGCATCACCCCATGCGGGTGGCCGAGCAGGTCATGATGCTCGACCACATGAGCGGAGGGCGCGTCATCCTCGGCATCGGACGGGGGCTCGGCCGCATCGAGTTCGAAGGCCTCGGCGTCCGACAGGAGGACAGCCGCGAGACCTTCAACGAAGCGGCGCAGATGATCCTGCAAGGCCTGGAGCGCGGCTACTGCGAGTTCGACGGCAAGTTCGTGAAGCAAGCGCGGCGCGACATCCGGCCTCGCCCCTTCAAGACGTTCCGCGGCCGCACCTACGCCGCCGCCGTCTCTCCGGAGTCCGCTCCGATCCTGGCCCGCCTCGGCATCGGCATGCTCATCATGCCCCAGAAGCCCTGGGACGTCGTGGAGACCGAACTCCAGGAGTACCGGCGCATCTTCCGGGACGTGAACGGCGAAGAGGCGCCCCCGCCCGTCGTCACCGGCTGGGTCTTCTGCGACGACGACCCGGAGCGCGCGCGCGTCCAGGCGCACAAGTACATCGGCGGCTACTGGCGCTCCCTCGTGCGGCACTACGAGCTCGTCGGCAGCCACCTGAACAAGATGCGCGGCTACGAGAGCTACAAGAAGCTCCAGCAGATGATGAGTGCGCCAGGAGGCATCGACATGATGACGGAGTTCTTCGTCGGCTTGCAGCCCTGGGGCACACCCGACCAGTGCCTCGACAAGATCCTCGACATCCAGAAGCGCACGGGCGCCGAGGCGTTCGCCGGCGTCTTCAGCTACGCAGGCATGCCCTACGACATCGCCGAGGCCAACCTGCGGCGCTTCGCCACCCAGGTGATGCCGCGCCTCAAGTCGCGCATCCCCCTCGATCAGCAGCGCATCACCCGCGCTGGCCTCGGGGCTCCGGGCCCGACGCCGGCATGATGGCCTCCTCGCCATCGGGTCAGCGTTTGCGGAGCGTCTTCTGGCCGGTCGCTGCGCTCTCGTAGCTGTGTGGGCGCCGGTCGAACTGCGGCGTCTGAACCACCTTCTGGATCAGCGCTTCCGGAGTGACAGGCGTTCCGGAATCGTACATGCGACATCCCATGGAGACGGCGAGCGAGTCTTGTTCTGGATCCCCTCGGCTCGTCTTCCCCGTCCACCAGCTATGGACCTGCTGCTGGGCGTTGGCGCCATCGATGAGGGTCCGCTCCGAGAAACCAGAAGCCCGCCCCACGTAGCCGTAGTGGATGTTGGACCAGACATCGTGAAAGTACTCCCATTCGCCCCATGTGTGCCAGCGACCGGGGACGGTCTCGCCGATCTGTCGTGACGTGAAGTGATCCTTGTGATCCCAGGGTCTGCCGGGCGCCACCCTCTCGATCAACGCCAGGTACGCAACGGTCTGGTTTCCGGAACCGAGGACAGGAACCTGCGCGCTCGAATTTTGAAGGGCCATGTGCTTTGCATGCCAGCTCGCGGCGTTGTTCTTCATCTCTGCCGCCATGTACTCGGCGACGGCCCTCACCTCGTTGATGATGTCGAAGTAGTGCACTTTCCCCGTTTCCAGCGGGAAGAACTCCACCTTCTTCCTGGTGGCATGGGACGGCCAGTCTTTGCGCCAGAACGCCTGCGTTCCCTCCGGGAAGCTCGGAAAGTCGATCTCGATCGAGCATCGACTGCATTCGACTCAGCTCGGTCTCACTCATCCGTGACTCCGTGCGCGACTCGTCCCGTCCTCTGGTCTTCGCTGCGCCTGCAGCACGGCGGCTGGATGCTGGCGTCATCGTATCCGTCGCTCGAGTGCATCGACAGGACATCGCTGGCGGCACTCCGTTTCGCGGAAAGTCGCTGGAATTGTCCGTCGACGCGGACTGACCTACCCTCGACGCCGGTCGCGCACATGCCTACCCTCGTCCTCTCCCACCGCTACAGCCCCGACTCGAACGCCCTGTTCTCCGCGGCGCTCGCCGCTTTCTGGGATGTCGAGCGGCTGCACACCTTCCGTTGCCCCGAGGGGCTCGCCGAGCGCGACCCCGTCTTCTACGGCGAGACCCTCCTCGCCGATGCGATCCTGGACGACCTTCGCCTCGCCCTGCTCGAACCGACGGCCGACTGGCTCCCGGGGCTCCCGCGCGTTCACCGCCTGCGTGACGTGCGGCTCACGACGCTCGCGGAGGCCGTCACCCTCCGCGAGCGCACCTTCATCAAGCCCACCGACGAGAAGCTCTTCCCTGCGCGCGTCTACGAAGGCGGCGCCGCCCTCGATCCGGATCCCAAGCTTCCTCCGGATCTCCCCGTGCTCGTCAGCGAGCCAGTCGTCTTCGAGGTGGAGTTCCGCTTCTTCATCCTGGAGCGACGGGTAGCGACGTTCTCGCCGTACATCCGCGGCGGCGAGATCGCGCGGAGCGCCGATGGCGCATGGGAGGCCGACCCACAGGAGAGTGCAGCCGCCACGGCGACGGTACAGGCCCTGCTCGCCGATCCCGACGTGGCGCTGCCGCCTGCGGTGGTCGTGGACATCGGCCACATGGCCGGCCGAGGCTGGGGCGTCGTCGAGGCCAACCCGGCGTGGGCTTCCGGCCTCTGCGGCAGCGATCCTGCCCTTGTGCTGCCGGTGCTCCGCCGCTGCGCCGTCCCCCGAAGCCACCTCACCGAGGGCGACACCCGCTGGGTGCGGCCCAGCGGATGATGCCCCGAACCTGTCCATGAGCGCGCCACCTGCTGGCTACTGCGGCGAGCCGGACGAGCCGCCCTGAGACGCCCCATCATCCTCCCACAGATCCGGCACCCCCAGGACCTTCAGCGCCAGCTCGGGCGTCCCCCGGAAATCGAGCGGTTGCACCTCGGCCACGCAGGACGTGTCCACGGGCGTCTTCACCTCCGAGAGGAAGCTCCGGAACAGCGTCAGCCCGCACGGCGTGTGCGGCGGTGCGGTCGTCGGAGAGCCGACCAGGGTGCCATGGACCGCGCGCTCGATCGGCACGAACGTCTGGTGCGGCTTTCGGTAATGAGACGCAACCTCCTGGGCGATGTCGATCGACGCGATCGGATCGAGCGTCCCGTTCAGCAGCAGCATGGGTATGCGCGTGGAGGGATACTGCTCGGCGTACTCGTCCCGCGGGTAGCGCGGCCACACCTCGTACAGCGCGCGGTAGTACGGCCCGATGTCGAACGAGAACAGCGCCCCGGCCTGTTCCGCCTCGAGCTCCGCCTCCGAAGGCAGCTCGCGCTGCACCATCTCGGAAAGGAGAATGTTCATCCCCAGCGCGCGTGACCGGAGGCGCCGAGCTTGCGCCGAGGGAGCACCTTCCTGGGGCCCGTCCAGGTGAGCCACCAGCGACTCGAACGCCGCCACGTCACCGGGCGCGCAGCGCAGACCCCGGTAAACGAGCGCCGGGATGAGCGGCCGCAGCGTGAAGCTCTCCAGGAAGTCCGCGAAGCGCGAACGGAGCCCGCGCCGGTCCAGACCCAGATCGACCAGTGCGGGACACGCATCGGCCTCCAGCTCCACCAGCAGCTCCGTCAGACGTGCCGCCGGATCCGGACCCAGCTTCCCGGCGCAGAACGGATCGGCTGCGCACAGCGCGAGCACCTCTCGTCCGACCCGATCGTTCCGCGCGTCGCGCGTGACGTGCGAGCAGAGCGACGTCTGGCACAGGCTGTCGAGCGTCACCGAGGTCGCCTGGGCGGGGAAGAGCTGGAGGTAACGCTGCGCCCACAGCGACCCGTACGACTCCCCGAACACGTGCACCTCTTGCCCGGCCTCGCGGACCCGCGCGATGACCGCGCCGACATCCCTCGCCGCGTTCGTGATGTCGAACGCCCCGAGCTGCGGCCCCCACCTCTCCTGGAGGGCCGCGGCGCAGGCCTGCCATTCCGCGATGCTTTTCGGCGACTTCTCCGGCTCTCCGGGGCACAGGAGCTGGCTCGACCGGCCCGTCCCCCGGTGATCCGGCAGGTAGACGTCCAGCGTCGGATCGTGCGACGAGAGCCGCTGCGCCAGCCCCTCGAACGTCGCTCCCGCATTGCCGGGGCCTCCCGCCAGGAGCCAGAGCTGTCGCCGCGTCGCGGCCGTCCCGGCGAGGCGCTTCACGAAGAACGTGATCGTCGCTCCGCTGGCCGCTCGCCAGTCGACCGGCAGCGTGATCTCCGCGCACGCTGCCCCCTGACCCTCCCCGCCGGTGACGACGGGGCACGCGCTCCACACGATCGGCCCCACGCTGGCCATGGAGATGCCACCGAGCGACTCCTGATCGTTGCAAGTGCAGCCAGCCGATCCTGCGGCGCCCAGCAGCGCCACCACGACCCACGCCCGGATCGACCTCACCCGCCGCTCGTGGCCGGCCTCTCCACCCAGGTGAAGAGCACCGACAGATCGTGCACCAGATCCATCGCATCCTCCCCCCGATCCCAGCCGAGCGCCTGCCCGACCGTGCGCATGGTCTCCGTGTCGTCCTCGTCGAACGCGATCACGCGAAAACCCGCCGCTTCCCACTGCGCCCGCGTGAACGGCGAGCGCCCATCGCTCCACGGGACGAAAGGCTTGTCGGGCGGCGAGGGAGCGGGACAGATGTTGTAGACGAGCATCTGCCCCGAGGGCCGGAGGGCGCGGAAGAACGCAGCGAGCACCGCCTCGTCGGGGACGCCGAGACGGATGAGATGGCGCTCCTCCGCGGGCCGATCCGGGTGGATGTACCCCTTCTTCAGCACGTTCTTGGAGAGGATCAGGTCATACCCGTCACCCACCTCCTTCACCACGTCCACCTCCGCGGGGAACCGGCCATGGAGCAGCCGGAACCGCCCCTCCGCCCCGTCGACACCCCGCACGGCCCCCTGATCCGAAGCCTGCGCATAGAGCGCGCGGAGGAGTGGATCGACGTCGACGCCCGTCACCTCGTGCCCCAGCGCGGCGAGCATGCGCAGGTGGCCACTGTAGCCGTAGCCGAAGTCCAGGATGCGGGCGCGCTGCGGGAGCCGCAGGCCCCGTGAGAAGAGCAGGTCGAGCGGGCGTGCGTAGGAGAGCGGCGTCCCGTAGCGGGTCGTGTAGTAGAACTCCTCGTCGATCTCGCGGCGCTGCAACGCCTCCCGCTCACCGGCCGGCAGCTCGGCCGCCTCGCTCGCGGTGAAGTAACGCTTCCGATCGGTGTCGTGGAAGAGCGTTCGCGGCGTGACCCGCGGGAGCACCGCGGTGCTCTCCAGAAAGCGCCGCGCCCCCTCGGTGCGGAGGAGAGGCGAGAGATGCGGCACATCGGCGAGGATCCGCGCTCGCCCCGTCAGCGTCTCCCGATCCGTGGTCGCGCTCTGTGCCTCGGGTGAGGCGGAGGCCTCGGTGCGAACCGGCGCACCAGCGGCCACCTGAGGCGCGGGTGCACAGGCTGCGAGGCCGAACAGCGCGACGAGCGGGATGGCGCTTGCGCCGAGCATCGAGCGTCTACCAGGTCGTTTCATCACGGATGGACTCCCCACGGCGAGCGTGGCTCCGCGCATCCTGCTCCCGCCCGCGCTCTCACGGAAAGCCGAAAACGCCCACCCAGACCTTCCCCGCCACCCCGGACTGCGCGCGGTGCCCGGGCGCTCCGCCAGAATCCTCCCTGCCTCGTGCCTCAGCCCTGGCCGAGGGACGCCAGCGCTTCGGAGAAGACCTGGAGATCAGCCGGCGTGAACAGCACGAAGACGACGCGCTTTACCGAACGCTCCCCCGCTTTCAGGTGCTCCATGGCCGCCTGGAGCGCGATCGGCGCCGCCCTGGCGATCGGAAACCCGTACACCCCCGTGCTGATCGCGGGGAACGCCACGCTCTCGACCGCCTTCTCTTCGCACAGCCGCAGGCTCACCTCGTGCGCGCTCCTCAGCAGCGCCGCGCACTCTGCGTCACGCGCCGTGCTGTACCGGGGCCCGACGGCGTGCACGATGAAGCGTGTGGGCAGCGGGATGCGCCCGGCTCCGGTGATGACCGCGCTGCCCGTCGCGCACCCCCCGAAGGGACGCGTCAGCTCGTACAGTTCAGGCCCCGCGGCCCGGTGGATTGCCCCGTCGACGCCCCCGCCGCCCGCCAGGGAAGCATTCGCCGCGTTCACGATGGCGTCCGTCTTCGCCTGGACGATGTCCCCTTGAACCAACCTGATCCGGCCAGCACCCACCACGATCTCCGGCATCCCGTCCTCCGCGCGCTCGAAGGTACACGCTATCCCCAGCTCCCTGGACCCCACCATCTCCCTGGCTTCTCGTGGCCGCTCTCGATGACCGCCCAGCCGATGGCAGGGCGGAGCGTAAAATCATCGGCGTCCTGTGCGACCCCGAGCAGCCCCCCGACGAACTCCATCTCGAAGCGTCGGTCCAGATACTTCCAGCAGAAGGGGGCCTTCGACGGCATGCTCGGAAAATCATCGCGACCTGGCCCGTCGACTCCGTGCGCTGCCGACCCGAGCCAGGGATTCCGGAGGAGCCCAGGCCCCTCGATGGGCTGCCCCATCTCCCACGCCCATCGCGCTCCACGGTCCACGAGGTATAGAAAGAGGCTCACGATCCAGCCTGTGATCTGGGCCGACCCGCTGCCGCGTGGCCCCTGCCATTCATAGATGGATTCCCAGAAACCGCGGTTCACATTGCCCTGCGCTGCCGCGGTGAATTCGTCGAGCAATGGCTGCAAGGCATCGATCCAGAAGTCCAGCCCGAGGCGTCTGAACCGCTGCACCCGTCGCGCAATGGACCGCCAGTCCTCCGCGGTGCCCTCCAGGGTCAGCACCGGAATTCCGCAGCGTGTGCGCAGTTCGTCGCTGAAGAACCCCTTCACGACATCGAGCAGTCCGACCTCCGACGCCGCCCTGGAACCAGGGGTCTCGACACCACCTCCCGGAAGGGCAGCTCGGGGAGGGGAGCCGTCGCCGGGGCGACTTCGGAAACTCGAAACGTCGTGCCCTGCACCGTCGTGCTCACTGGATCCTCCTCCCGCCCCGGGGCCCCACGCGAGGGTACTCCTGGTGCGTGGACCAGGGGAACCACAAGCCGCACGGGAGCCCTGACGGCGCCGGTGCGTTCGAGCGTAAGCTCGGCGAATGTTCAAGGATCTCAACTTCAAGCTGAGCGTGATCTCCGCCCTCATGGAGGACGGTCACTTCGTCGAGGAAGCCGAGGCGCTCCACGACGCGCACGCCGAGTCGGCGGAGGACTACAAGGCCATCCAGGAGGTCATGGCGTTCTACGAGAAGCTCGAGATCCCTCCCGACCTGCTCGCCACGATCACGTCCCTCGTACCGGACGGGGGAGATCTCGCCTACATGCACGCGGTGAGCGTGTGGGATGGGGAGGATGACCTGTTCGACATCACCTCCCTCGACGGGATCGAGCACCTGATCAACCTGGAGGTGTTCGCGCCGATTGCGATGATCGGTGAGGGTGGGATCGATTACACGCCGCTCCTCGGCTGCAAGAAGCTGAAGCGAGTGGATGTGTCGTTCGCGAGCGAGGGGGAGAAGAACGAGTCGGTGAAGGAGGCGCTGGAGAAGCGCGGAGTCGAGATCGAGGAGTAGCCTGGTCTGGACAGATCCTGCTGGTGAAATGCCACCATCGCATCCCACCTGCCGTCACGATGGAGTTTCGGCCCGAGGCTTGAGGTCGATCCGCAGCTCGCTCGCGAGCCGCTCGGGCAACGGAGAGGGCTCCTCATCGCCCAGCGTGTACTCCGAGAAATCGGGCCTGGCACCTAGCAGGAACTCGAGCCACTTCTCCCGGCTCTTCACCGTGCGAAACAGCCGCTCGTCGATGGTGCGGTGCACGAGGGGGTAGAGAATGTCGAGCTTCGTGCTCGGGTCTCGCGCCAGCAGCTTCGTGGTCAGTGAGCCGATGCGATCGACGCGTCCCACGCGCTGCTCGAGCTGAGCCGGATTCCACGCCAGATCGTGGTGCACAATCCGTCGACAGTGGCGATGGAGGTCGAGCCCCTCCTGCATCACCTCGTTGGCGACGAGGATCATGGGATAGAGCGGCGTATTGAACGCTTCGCGCAGCCGCTCGCGGCTTTCCCCGTCCCTGGTGTGTCGGACGAGCGCACCCGTGGCGATGGGTCCTTCGAGGATGTCTCGTTGCTGGCTCTCATTGCGAGACTGGAAATAGTGCAAGAAGTCACGCAGTCTCTGGACCCAGGGCTTTCCCGCTGGGGTGCGCCAGAAGGCATCGACGAAATCCAGAAGCTCGCGGGATTTTAGGTTCTCGACCTCCAGACCGCTGGCCCGAGCTGCGCCGAGCAGATCCGCGAGGAATGGGACCTCTCGATGCGTCAGAAGACGAGCAAGCCGCTCGACGACGCCTACCCGAATTTTGCGGTTCAGGCCATAAAGAGCGCTGCTCAGATAGCCCCAGAGATGGGGCCGGTGCTGGACGACGAGCCGCGCAGCGTCGTGGCCGATCTCCCACGTGGGGCACTCCCTGCCGCGCTCGTCGTTCTCCAGATCGTCGAGTTCGAGGTCGAGCCCGAGGGTGAGGAAATCGGGCGAGGTCAGCACGTCGAGCTGGTGTTCATAATCGGCCCCTTCGGTGGGGCAGTGTGTACGCCACAGGGTGGCTGCAGCCTGTTCCACGCATCGTTTGAGGTGACCATAATCGAGCCGTGAGGCCCGCGTCTTCGTTGTGCGCAGCTGCGATCGCCGCTCGTTGGCGAGTTCGATAATCTCGTCGAGATGATCCTCGGCCCAGGGGCCCATGGTCAGAAGTGATTGCAAGTAGCGCTCGCGCAGCGCCAGGTAAAGTGCGTCCTGAGGGTCGTGGAAACGAGTCCGGATGCGCGCATGGCGGCCGCGGGTATCTTTATCGCGAGTGGTGGTATCGAAGATGTCGTCGCGGGTCGCTCCTGGATAGGCAACTCGCCATCGCTCCAGCAGACGCTCCATCCAGGCCTCCTTCAGCTCGCTGGCGAGATCGGAGAGCGTCTCCACGCGCGTGCAGAACACCAGCGTCTTATCTCCACGCTCGGCGGCCTCCAGCGCATCCGTCATGACGAAGTTCAGCTTGGGATGATCACTGGGCCGCGCACCCAGCTTGTCGAGCACGCTACGGAGGAGCTTGCGATAGTCCTCGGCGGAGGGCGGGAGATCCTTCCGCACCGAGTCGGCCAGCAGCTCGCCTTCTCGCGCTGCGCCGTAGGATGAGACCATGTTGATCTGGACGGCGGCCTTGTGCGTCCGTGCCTTCTGCCGGAACAGCTCGGCAATGAACCGCTCGTAGATCAGAAAGGGCAGCACGCTCTCGCCTTCGGGCAGGCAGGGCGCGCGTCGGTGCGAGCGGTAGCGACGTTTGTCATCCTGGATACTCCGGATCATCCAGGTGCGGAAACCGGGCTCGATCTTCTCCCGCTTGAGCCGGAGAAGCTCGCGCGCTGCACCTGCCACGGCGCGCAGCGAGGGCTCGTCGACTTCCGACGTGAGCGTGGGATCGCGCTCGAAGAGCTCGCCGAACTCGGCCACCAACCCTGGATCGAGAGCCCTCCAGAATGCCTCGAAGGCGTTGTAAGCATGCTGATAGGCACGGATGTCCTCGAAGAAGGCATCAGCGCCGAAGAGCAAATCGGCCGGTGCCCCGATGGCCATCGAGAAAAGCGCGAGCACCTGGCGTAGCTCCGTGATGTCGAGCTGGAAGGGAGTCGCCGTCAGGAAGAGCGCCTTCCGGTACTTTTTCCGGAACGTCGCGGTCACCGCTGCGGAGCGCACCGTGTGAGCGTTCTTCAGCTTGTGCGCCTCATCGAGGATCAAGAGATCCACGTCCGGCATCAAGGCGCGGACGAGGCGGAATCGTGCCAGGTTGAGCGCCCTGCGCACCAGCTCATGGCGACCGAATACCTCGTCGCCTTCGGCTTGGTGGAGTGTGTCGAGCGCGACCAGGGGACCTCCCTCGATGACCTCCTCCTCGCTCCGCCCACCGAATGCTGCGTCCAGGTGCGGTTCGATCTCCTCCAGTGTGGCGAATTCGAGGAAGTGTGACTTTGAGACGTCGACACGCGGCTGCTTTCCACCATTGTACCTGCGCAGAATGGCGTTGGTCGTATTCCAGTGCAGCTTCTTCCAGAAGCAGTAGAGCGACAGCAAATACGCCTGCTCTTTTCCGCCCTTTCCGGTGTTGAAGATGGTGATCGGCGCAATGACCACGTGCTTCTGGCGAAGCGTCGTGACGAAATCGTTAAGGGTCCGGACGGCAGCGATCTGGTCGCCGAAGGCGTACATGGGGGACCGGCCTTCCCCGAACTTCTGAAACTCTTTCTCCCATTTGGTGTTCAGATCAGGGCCAGGGGTGAGGACGACGATCCGGCTGTCACCGTTCATGTGCCGCATTGCGGCGGCCACCCCGATGGCCTCGAAGGTCTTGCCCATCCCGACTTCGTCGGCGAGCACGACGCCTGGTCGCTCGTCGAAGAGTTCGAGTGCGCGGAGCACCGTCTGCTCCTGGCGTTCGATGTCTCGCGGGGGGATGCCGTCCGCCAGGGCGCGCGCATCGAGATGAAGGAATCCACGCAGCCACGCAACATCCCGCGCTTTCATGTCGTCACACCGTAGTGTTTCAAGATGTCTTTGACCCAGGGACGTCCCTTGTTCCCGGGCCGGAGTTCAGCGAGATCTGCACGGAGCTTGCTGGTGAATTCGTCGAGAATCTCCCTCTTCTTCGGTGCAGAGGCGTCTTCGGGGATCGGCGTCCGGGTGAGAACGTGGAGCAGCTCGGCGCCATAGAACCACGTCTCGTCACGGGTGAGGCCGCCGGGGGTGTCTCTCGCCTTCAGCATCCGGTCCCATACCGCCCCTGCGCTGACCGGGCTGACCAGGAGGAGGCGGAAGGCAGCGACAGAGAGGGTCTCGTCCGCAAGCTCGCGTTCCAGCCCCCACCAGGCCTTGAACACGTCCACGGGTCCGAATCCCTCGCCGAAGATCGTCTCCAGAACCACGCTCATGCTGACGCCGCCTGGGGTGTTCTTCAGGGTGGCCAGTCGTTCGGCTCCGAGGCGGTGCCCCAGCAAGGCGAGCAGCTCGCGCAGCTCCAGCTCGACGAGCGCGGGGTTCGTCGGGAGCATGGCCAGGTCGAGGACGTGGATGGGGACCATGAACTCTTGCTCATGTGCCGTGAGCACGAGTTCGCAGTTTGAACCCTGCAGCGTGAAGCCTTCGACCGTGGTCGTGCCAGAAGGAGGGCGGTCTCCGGACAGGAGCGTCTTCTTGGCGTAGCGCAGTTGAAACGGCCCCAGTGGCGCAGGGCCTCTCCGGGCCCACGTCACGTCGAGCCGCTGCTCGGCCGCGTCATGAATGGCGGACTCGATCCACGCGGCGAGGTTCGGCATGGTCGGGGGGAAATGGCGGTCGGTCAGCTTGATCGTCTCCCGGCGGCCATGGACCAGCTCTGGCGCGAAGTCGTGGAGAGCGAGCGCTCCTTCCAGCATGAACGCCGCGGCGATCTCGACGTTTCCGCCGTCCGCTGCAGTCTGAAGCAGCGCACGCCGCGAGGCGTTCGGCGAGCCGACGAGGACGTAGGTGAGTTCCTTCCGGCGGTGCTTGACGGTGAGCGTGATGAGCTTGGCATGCAGGGGGCGGTGAACGGGAACGCCCTCTTCGAGCCGGCTCGCCGGATGTAGCCAGATATGGACATGGGATCCATGCTCTTCGATCAGCTCCAGGATCCGGCGTGGTGCATAGGCCGCAAGCCCCTGGACGGGCCTGGCCTTGCCCTCTTCGAGGGCTTCTTCGAGTTCCTGGCGAGGGCGACGGCGGCTTTCTCCGTGCCGATCTTCGATCTGGACCTGTGCTGTCGTGACCGCGAGCAGCGTCAGGTAGTCAACCGTGACCTCCTCGTCGGACCCTCGATGGATCCGCCAGAGCTGGTTGCACCCTTGCGTCAGGCTGAGCGGCGTCGGTGGCGTCGATGCATTCGGTGCGTCGTCCCAGAGCAGTCCGATGTCCAGTCTCGGCGGGTCTCCTGGGCGCGCTGTCGTCAGTGATTTGAGCACGGATCTGAGTTCATCGATGCTCATCGCGTCGGCGTCGTCCGCCTCGAAGAACGGTGCCATGACGCCCACGCGCGTGACGCGGGCCTCGCGGGGCACGAGGTCGAGGAACTGGTCCAGGATGGGGGCGCGCATCGAGTGCAAGAACACGAAGGCAGGGCGATCCGAGCTCTGCTGCTTTGGCCCGAGGCGACGCGTCAGATCCTCACGGATCCTGTCGAGCTGTGTCCCCCGAGACTGCACGATGGTGGCGACCTGACCCAGGAACTCGTTCACTTCATGCAGGATGGTCGCTTCTTCGGGAGCCTCGTAATGCAGGTCGCGCACGAAGAAGAGTTCGGTGTTGCCGCCATAGCCACCTGGCGTCAGGTTGCCCGAGCCGACCTGGAGCCGTGCAAACTTCCCGAACAAAAGGAGCACGAGCTTCGGGTGGAAGACGCGCCCGTGAACTTCCAGGCGGTCGTACGGCAGCCGCTGTCCAGCGGGACCGCAGCCCCCGTCGACAATGCATGTGACGGGTGTGCGCTGGAGGGCCTGGATGGCTTCATCACGGAACCGTAGGGCTTGCTCTGCCGGGTCCGAGTGAAGGTGCAGGAGTGCCGGCAGCACCTGCTCGTCGAAGAACGACGGATCAAACGAGTACGTGCAGAACACGGCCCCATGGCAGGCCTCGTCACGGGCGAGTCGCTCGAGCGGACGAGCTGGTTTCAGCTTCACGAGCACCTCCCCATGTCGATGAGCAAGCTGCGCACGATCGGAATCTTCAGCGGCGGAAAGCCAACGTTCGCCAGGTGACCCGTGTACGATGTTCGTACGACGACGACCTTGTCGCCATCCTCTCGCAACCAGCTTCCGCCGTGGCCCCGCTCCTGCTGGACACGGAGGTGGTACGAAAGGAGGTGGACGAGGGCCTGGTCCCGAGGCGCGTCGCGGAGCTGAGCCACGAGCGAGAGGAACGCCGCCCCGTGCACCGGGAGCTGCTTCAGGCGAGCGGCGAGCGGTGAGTCGAGGAGTTCGGAGCACGCCTTGCGCAGCGTGTCGTGGGCGACGGGTGGGAAGGCGGCGCCCACGAGGAGCCGGCGTGAGGCCATCCATCCGTTGTCCGTGGCAGCGCCGTACGCGGCATTGAAGCACGTCAGGATCTCGCGGAATGCTCTTCCGAAGGTGAGGGCCAGGACGAGATGCTCGCGGAGCGTCGCTTCCACGGATCCCCAGGTTCCTGCGAGCGCGTTTGCAAGGACCTGCTCCGGATCCGTGACCTGGTCCTTGGCAGCGCGACGGATCAGCTCCGAGCAGGGTAGGGTGATCGGATCGCGCGCCCGGGTGAAGAGGGTGTCGTAGAGCCGCGTTTGTTGAACGGTCCGCTGTCGGCCCACGAGGCAGCTCAAGCGTGAGCGCTCTCCGACCGCCGCCAGGGTGAGGCCGGTGTACTTGCGATCGATGACGCGCTTCTTCAGCGTTGGATCGAGGGCGGTGAGTGCGTAGGCTTCGTAACGGCTGGAACGCGCACTGGCATCGGGCTCGTCCCAGAAAGCCTCCAGGATCGCGCGCGCTGCGGGGGATGGCCGAAGAGTCCCGGCGATGACGAGGCCAATGTCTCGCAGGGAGTTCAGGTAAGCGCCAAGCGCGCCCAGCTCCGATTGACGGGAGATGAGGGGAAAGTCCAGCCGCAGGGGAGCATCCCCGGGCGACCAGGCGCGCTTGAGACCTCGGACGCCGCGGATGGTGTCGGGATTGCCGCGCCCCAGGGCGCCACCCAGCGACTCCATGAGCGCGAGCGCCCAGAAGCGCTCCCACTGCTCGAAGAGCTGCGTACGGGTGTTGTCGTCGGCAGGAAGCGCGTGCTTCTCGATCGTACGTTCCACGAGGTGCAGCCCGTAGAGCACGACGGCGTAGTACTGTGCGCGGCTCGTGCGCGTGGTCAGCGTCGGGAACAGCCAGAGCCCGACCTGCTGCGCGAGATAGTCCAGAGCGAGCGGATCCTCGGGGCTGAAGTCCGAGTCGTCTGCGAGGCGCGCCGTCCAGTAGAGGCTGACCTCGGGTTGCTTCAGGGGTTCGAGTAAGACCATGGTTGCGCGAACCTGCAATCTAACGGCCTGAGCAAGGGCCGGCGCAACCTCTCTCTGCCGAAACGCGTCACAGCCATCGAGACGCGCAGCAAGCTCGTACAGCCTATCCTCGCCCGCGCCGCCGCCGCGCCACCCCGAGCGCCGCCAGCATGCCCAGCACCCAGCGCCCCGCCCCACCTTCCTCCCCCTGCGGCACCCGGCACCCGCAGCCCCCCTCGCTGCCTTCTCGCTCCTCCCCCGCGCTGCTCGCCCCGTCTCCCCCTGGGCCCCCCGCGCCCATCGCCCCCCCGCCTCCTGAGCCCCCTCCCGCCCCACCATCACCGCCTGCGCCATCGCCTGCGCCCGCGCCGCTCGAACCCAGCTTCCCGCCGGGCCCGTAGACCGCCTCCTCCTGCCCCAGCTCCACCGCCCCCAGGTCGGGCGCTGCCCCCGAGAACCCATCGTTCACGTTCGCCAGCACTGCGCCCACGTCCACGGCCCCGCCGGACGCCGCCAGCGCAAACGACGGCGTCGCCGGCAGCGCGAAGGGATCCGCCGGGTACGCGATCGTCGCCTCGAACGCCTCCAGGTCCACCTCGACCCCATGCACCTCCGTCGTTCGCGCCTGCATCTCCGCGAGGCTCCCGAACGTCGTCGACCCCACCCGCCCCGAGAAGCTGCCGGCACCGATGGCCCCGAACCCGTCGAAATCGAACGAGCACGAAGCGGCCGCCGAAGGGAGCTGCATCACCCGCCCAGGACCGCTGTCGTACCCCGCGTACACCGCGCCGGGGCCGCCGAGGAACAGGTTGTTGCGGAACAGGGCGCGCGAGAACACGTCGCCCGTGTTCACCGAGAATGCGTCACCCGACTTGATCACGGTATTGTGCAGCCCTACGTCGCCGACCGAGCTGCGTTGCAGCTTGAAGGCCTGGTAGACGACCCCGTACATCACGTTCCGGAGGAAGTACGTCGGCCCGCCCAGGCTCGGCTGCGAACTCACCCCCATGAAGCTCCGCGTGATGCGGTTCTGGTACACCCGCACGTTCCCCATCGCGAAGTCGGCCTCGATGGCGTCGTCGGCGCACACATCCAGGTCGTTGCCGTAGAAATCGACCGATACCTGGTTCACGGCCTCGGCGCCTTCGAGCAGCGACACGCAATCCCGGAAGCCGCGCACCCGGTTGAATGCGATGACGTTCCCCGGGCCGGTGAGAGCGATCCCTTCGCCGACGTTGGCTCCGCTCTCGCCGAGGGCGGCCTCGGTCCACGCCGTCGCGCCGGTGATCACGTTGTCGAGGATGGCCGCGTTCTTCACCCCGCTCGCGAAGGCGACGATCCCGTCCTCCGTCGTCTCGATGGTGCAGCCTCGCACCACGATCGCCTCCGCGTCGTTGAACTTCACCTTCCCGTGCACCGTGAGCCCCTCGATGTGCACGTGGGACCGCCCGTCCATGCGCACGTCACCCGTGACGATGGCGCCGCCGGGGTTCGCGGCCCGGAGCACGAGCGGCTGACCCTCGGCGCCATCCCGCGTGACGGTGATCGGCCCGTAGGTCCCGTCCCCCAGCACCAGCACGTCGCCGGGGCTGGCAGCGGCGAGGGCCGCCCCGATCGACGCTGGCGTCACGGTGATCTCCGGCGCGCCCGGTGCTGCGGCGGGCAGCGCGCGGGTGGTCACGCTCAGCGTCTCCGTCGCGTCCCCGCCATCGGGGTCCGTGAGGGTCAGCGCGATCTCGTAGGTCGTCCCGGGCCGTAGCCCGAAGACGCTGCCGGCGTGCCGGTTCGCCCAGGAGAAGGTCGCGTTGCTGCCGGCGGGCACCCGGAAGAGCGGCATCGCCTCGCGAAAGTTCGCCTCACCTTGCGCGCGGTAGCGCACGGACACGACGCCGTTCGCGTTGGCGTCTCCCGACACGGCCCACTCCAGCGAGATGTTCTGGAACGTCGGGTAAGGTGCCGTGACCGCACCCGCGATCGTGGCGTCCTGCGCCCAGGCGACGCTCGCGCCCGACGCGAGGACGAAAGCAAGGAGGCTCGCATGCGGTTTCATGATCCGAGTGGCGCTCGGTCCTGCGCAGGATGCAAGCCCCTCGACCGGGCCGCATGCTCTCGGCAGAGGCCCCGCGCGTCATCCTGGTGATGAAGGAGGTCGGGAACGGTGGATGACCCGGCTCACCGTGAGCGGGAGAGAATGCTCAGCCCTGCGACGTTCGCTTCGACCTGCTGCCATCCCAGCTTCCCATAGAAGGGCGCATTGTCCGGCGTCGTGCAGAGATGAAGCGTATCCACGCCCGCTGTGAACGCGGTCGAGGTTGCCGCCTCGACCAGCGCTGCGCCGACACCGCGTCGTCGGTGCTGCGGGTCGACCCATAGCGCTGCCAGCCAGGGGGAGAGCGCTGGTCGCTCTGCCATGTCGTTCTTCACGATCGACACCGTTCCCAGAAAGGCCCCGGCGGATGACGCCACCAGCGTCGCTGGAAGGGCATCCTGGCCCATGCTTTCTCGGACCCGCTCTTCAATCTGGCCCAGGGAGAACCCCTCCTCGCGCCACCACGCATTCCAGACACGGTCTGCCACGGCGCGGAGGAAATGCGGCTGGTCGCTGATTGCGGCGATCTGGAGGGGATGCTCGTCGGGCTTCACGAATTCGACCGATGGCAGCGGTCGTGGGTTCACCGCTCGGAGGTGCTCTTACCATGACGGGCAGCATCGGCCACGGCGTGCGCTGTGCCGCGCTCCCCCATGGCGCTGGCATACGCCGCGCTGCGGGAGAGGTGCGTGACGGGCCCCGTGCGCTGAAGAGAGGTGGCCGCCGAGAGGCGACGTGCGGCGCCAGCACCCCCTGCCGTGGCTCGACCCTCCCCGTGATCCATCCAAGGATGCCGGATCCTCCGTACGACCGGGGCGGCTCGCCATGGCCTGAGCGGCGAGCCCTCTCATCCATGCCAGCGGTGCGCGTCCACTGCCACGGTAGGGCCCGGATGGGGTGACAGCGGTCCAAATATCCGTCTGGCACGGCTGGAGTGACTCCCGGAGGAGGGGGTGGAGGCTCCTGCACGTGGTTGGGGAAGCACGTGCAGGAGGTTGGGGAAGCACGTGCAGGAGGTGGGAGAGGCTCCTGCACGTGGTTGGGGAAGCACGTGCAGGAGGTTGGGGAAGCACGTGCAGGAGGTTGGGGAAGCACGTGCAGGAGGTGGGAGAGGCTCCTGCACGTGGTTGGGGAAGCACGTGCAGGAGGTTGGGGAAGCACGTGCAGGAGGTTGGGGAAGCACGTGCAGGAGGTTGGGGAAGCACGTGCAGGAGGTGGGAGAGGCTCCTGCACGTGGTTGGGGAAGCACGTGCAGGAGGTTGGGGAAGCACGTGCAGGAGGTGGGAGAGGCTCCTGCACGTGGTTGGGGAAGCACGTGCAGGAGGTTGGGGAAGCACGTGCAGGAGGTGGGAGAGGCTCCTGCACGTGGTTGGGGAAGCACGTGCAGGAGGTTGGGGGAGCACGTGCAGTCAGTGGGAGAGGCTCCTGCACGTGGTTGGGGAAGCACGTGCAGGAGGTTGGGGGAGCACGTGCAGTCAGTGGGAGAGGCTCGTGCACGTGATTGGGGAAGCACGTGCAGGAGGTGGAGGAAGCACGTGCAGAAGGTGGAGGAACTACCAGGTCGGCTTACCGGGATGACGACGTTGACACGACTGGAGGCCGAATTCGGTCGTTCTGGATGTCGGATTCTGGGGGGGCCGGCCGCCCAACGCAATCAGCGGGGCGGCGGCGTGGGATGCAAGGGGGGTAGTGTTGCGTCCTTGCTACCGCCACGGGGGGGCTTGCGAGCTGGGCGGGGGGAGCGCACTCGGGGGCCTGACCTGCGGTGAAGGAGGATCGCCGCGGTGGCTCTGTGCGTTCAGCGGCTCGGAGGGCTTGCCGGGCTGGGCGGGCTGGGCGGGCTGGGCAGGCTTGCCGGGCTGGGCGGGCCTGGAGGGCTGGGCGAGCTTGCCGGGCTCGGCGGGCTGGGCGGGCTCGCCGGACCCGGAGGGCTGGGCGGGCTCGGAGGGCTTGCCGGGCTCGGCGGGCTCGCCGGACCCGGAGGGCTGGGCGGGCTGGCGAGCTGGCCTCGCTTGACGATGATCTTGCGCTGCTTGTCGACGATCTTGCGCTGCTTGTCGGCGATCTTGCGCTGCTTGTCGGCGATCTTGCGCTGGGTCTCGACGTTCTCCAGCGCTTTCCTGGTCTCCTCGAGGGCCTTCTGGGCCTGCTTCTGGGCCTCGTCGTGGCGCTTCATGGCGTCGTCGAGCGACTTCGTGCGCCGCTCGGTGAGCGCCAGGTGCCTCCTCGACGACACGCTGGCCCTCTGCGCTTCCTTCAAGGCTTCTTCCGCATGCGCGAAGTGCTGCCGGAGGTCGTTCTCCGCCCGGCCGAGCTCACGCTCCACCTGGATCTGGATCTCGCGGTGGAGGTGCTGCATGGCCTCGGGGGAGGGGAACGCCAGCTGCATGGCCGCCTCGAGCTTCCGCTCGTCGAGATCGACGTGGAACGCAGCGCCGTCGTGCCGTCCCTGGCCGCCCGGGTGGGGGTGGTCGTCGCTGGCGTCGCCGTGGTCGTCGCCCTGATGGTGGGCGTCGCGGTTGCGCAAGGCTTCCCGGGTGGCCTCGCGGGCGATGCGCCGGGCTTCGCGGACGACCTTTCTCACGTCGCGCCGCACCTCGCGCTGGACCTCGCGCTGGACCTCGCGCTGGACCTCGCGCTGGAGCTTGCGGGTCTGACCGTGTGCTTCGCGCATGGCCTCTGCGACCTCACGCTCGGCTTCTGCGGCCTCGCGCACGGCTTCCTCGATCTCGCGTCGGGCCTCGGCGAGGTCGGCCTCGATCTGGTGATCGTCGCGGCGGGCGTCGTGCGCGGTGGCAGGGGGCTCGCCGGAGGGAGGCCTGCCGCCGCACGCGCTGGGGGCGAGGAGGGCCGTCGCGGCGAGCACCGTACCGATGAGCGGGAGGGTCCACAGGGGGCGTCGGTTTTCCTGGGCGAGGCCCTCGCCACGGACGAGGCGATCGACGCGCTGGCCCAGGCCGGAGGCGCCGCCGTTGATGGTGGCGACGGGCAGGCCCTGGTCCTGGGGGGTGGTCCAGCGCGCGACCTGCGTGAGGCACGAGGCGAGCGAGAGTGGCTCGGACGTGCGCTGGGCGGCCCAGTCGTCGGCGAGCAGCTCGGCGCAGTCGGCGAGGCGGCGCGCGGCGAGGACGTTCAAGGGCTGGAAGAAGAGCACCCGCTGGATGAGGCTCACGACGAGGCGCCAGAGGGGATCGCGGCGGACGAGGTGCGCGAGCTCGTGGGCGAGCATGGCTTCCTGGGCTTCCTGGGAGAGGTCCACGAGGGCGCGCGTGGGCACGCAGATCTCCGGGCGGATGAGGCCGAGGGCCATGGGAACGGTGACGCGGCCGGTGACGCTGAGGTGCGGCTCGTGGACGCGCGGGGGGCGCGCGGCGAGGACGAGGAGCGTCTCCTGCATCGCCGGGTCGGTGACGGCGCGGCGGTCCTCGATGCGCCGGGCGAGGGCGCGCCACGAGCGCCAGAGGCCTCCGCAGAGCAGGGCGGCGCCGAGGAGCCAGGCGGCGAGGACGAATTCGCGCCAGGTCCAGGCGGAGAGCATCGTCGTGACGGCCTGTCGGGGGGTCGTCGCTTCGGGGGGCACGGGGAGGGCCTCGCCGAGCAGGACGAACTGCGGGGCGGCCCCGAAGGGCGTGGTGCGCGCGGTGGCGAAAGGGACGTCGGTGGCAGGCCCGAGGAGGGCGAAGACCGGTGGGTCGAGGAGGGCCGCCGTCGTCATGTCGTGGGGGGTCTCCGTCGCGGGGCCCGCCACGTCCCAGGTGCCGCCCCAGGGCTCCAGCGAGGCGCTCATCTGCGCGGTCGCGGTGACCAGGCCGCCGAGGATCGCCACGCGCCAGACCAGCTCGCGCCACGCGGGATGCGCGCGGAGCGTCCGATCGAGGGCCCAGGCGAGGGAGAGGAGGATCGTGCTGTGGATCCAGTAGGTGAAGAGCCAGCCGAGCAGGGTGCTCATCGCTTGACCTCTTTCTTGCGCGGGCGCGCGTCGGGGGTCCGGGGATCGGTCGGCTTCGCCTCGGGCCGGTGGGTCTCGGCGGCCCGGGCGGCAGCGATCTTCTGTTCGAGGGCGGAGAGCTCGTCGGGCCGGATCTCGTTGCGCGAGATGAGGTGGGCCACGAGTTCTGCCGGATCGCCGCCGAAGAGGCGCTCGGTCAGCTCGGCCACCATGCTGCGCTGGACTTGCTCGCGGCTGACGGTGGGTTTGTAGATGAACCGGCGGCCGTCGGCGTGGTGCGCGACGACACCTTTGTCGGCCATCTTCTTGAGCATCGTCGCGATGGTGGTGGGCGCGAGCCCGCGCTCCGCGAGGAGCGCCTGGTGGACGTCGGTGACCGTCCCTTCCCCAAGCTCCCAGAGCACCTGCATGATCGCGAGCTGCAAGTCTCCGAGCTGCGTCGTCTTCGGCATTCCCATCGACCTCGCTGCGCCTCCTGCCAGGAGACGACTACCGGGTTAGTACTACCATGGTAGTTGTGACCGGTGCAAGGGCGTGTGCAGGGCTGGGAAGGCGTCAGGGCGAGAGGTGGCTGACGAACAGGTCGTAGCCACCGAGGTTGGTCATCGGCCAGCCGCCGACGTTCAGGGGGCCGGTGAAGGAGCCGCCCACGAACACGGAGCCATTCGAGCGGACGGCGAGGGAGGCGTATCCATACAGCTCCCAGCTCTTGCTCCACCCGTGGTTGCCCGAGGGGTCGAACCGCGCGACCAGGATGCCTGGGGGCAAGGGGCCGCCACCGAGATCCACGGTCGCTTCGAGGCCTACCTGCATCTCACCGGTGATCACGAGGATGTTGTTGCTCGGGTCGACGGCGATGTGACGGCCACGGAAGCTGCCAGGGTTGCCGCCTGGTGTGTTGGGGGTCCCGGCGAACGCGCGGCGGAAGGTCGGGGTGCCGTCGGCGGCGAACTTGAGCACGCTGAGCGAGCGACCCGAAACGCCGCTCTGCCGGTCGAAGCCGGTGGCGACCACGTTGCCGAGGTGGTCCGCAGCGACGGCGTGGATGGCCCCTTGCTCGGGGCCCGGGTTCGGGTGCTGGCTCCAGAGGGGGGTGCCCGTGGGCGAGAACTTGGCGACGAAGGCGTTGCTGCTCCCGGTGTCGGTGATGGTGGCGCCGCCGAAGTCGAACTGCGTGCCGTGGTGACCCCCCACGATCACGTTGCCGGCGCTGTCGGCGGCGACGGCGAGGGCTTGCTGGTCTCCTTCGCCGCCGAGGGCCCGGGTCCAGAGGGCGTTGCCCGCGGCGTCGAGCCGGGCGACGAAGCCGTCCGGTCCGCTGGCGCTGCTGGTGAGAGTGCCCGCCCCGAGGTCGAGGGTGCCCATGAAGGAGCCGGCGAGGAGCACGTGTCCCGTTGGGGCGACGGCGAGGTCGGTCACGATGGTGTCGAGCCCGCGGCTCCAGAGGTGCGCGCCGCTGCCCGCGAGCTTGACGAGGGTCACGCCGCCCAGGGCGACCTCCCCGCCGTCGACGCCGATCGGGCCGTCGCCCACCACCTGGAGGAGGACGTTGCCCTCTGGATCGGTGGCCACGAGGGTCGCGCGTTGATCGCCAGGGCCGCCAAAGCTGCGCGCCCAGAGGGGGGTGCCGCCCTTGTCGATCTTGACGACGAGCACGTCGGCCCCGCCGGCGCTGGTGAGGGTGGTGCCCGCCACGGTGAAGCTGTCCCTGAAGTTGCCGACGAAAAAGACGTTGCCACTCGCGTCGGTGGCGATGTCGACGGCGATCTGATCGCCCGGGCCGCCCATGCGCTTGTTCCAGAGGTTGTCGCCAGCGAGCGCCTGTTCCGCGGCGCCGAGGGGGTCGTCGCTGGAGAGGTCGTCCTCGTCTTCCTGCGCCGCCATGCAGCCCGGGAGCGTGAGGAGGAGAGGCGTGATGGCGAGGGTGCGGAGAATCGTGGACGCGCAACGATGGACGAAAGGACGCATGTCGGCCTCCAGGGGCAATGCCCTGTTGTGTGCCTCGATGGGCAATGCGGTGACGTCGCCCATTTGCACGCGGATGGGCCGAACTCCAAATCGTAAACGCGTTCTCGTGCTGATTTATCGTGGTGGGTAGCGATTTTCGATCGCCGGGAAACCCATCAATGTCGCGCGTCGCGGTGCGTTTGCCAAGGTGCTCTGGTGAGTACGTCGGTTTCTCAGCGGACTTTCGCGAATTCGCGATGCGGCAAAACCGTCCACCATCGCTCATTCGGCATGCGGTTGCCAAGGGTCATGAGGGGGCCCCCGAATGCGACGTCGGGTCCGTGGGCGAGCGAGGTGCAGGCGGGCCCAGTGGCTTCACGGTCGAGGGGCGAGCGGATGCTGTCGGCGTGATGCAATCGTGGGGCGGCGTGCCGAGGCGGGATACGCAATGCGGGGTGCTTGCATCACGCAATCGTGAGGCGGCGTGCCGAGGTGCACCACGCGATGCCGGTTCTCCCGGGCGCATGGCGGCCGGACTCGAACTCTTCGAGGGGCGGAGCGCGGGGCGACGACGGGGGACGACGAAGGGCGAGAGCACCCGTAGGCTGGCGTCAGGCTGTCGGTCGATGGCTGCCGCGGTCAGAACGAGCCGCGCAGCAGGAGCCCTGCGCCGTCGAGCGGCGGGCGGCGGGCGCTCTGGGTCGTGGTGTGGCCAGAGTGGCCGACGGAGCGCACGAGGAGCAGCGTGGCGCCGCTGCCCAGGCCGAGGCCGCCCAGGGAGAGCCCGAGCATGGACGCGGCGGTGAGGCCCGGCTCGTCCTCTCCTGCGGCGAGGAAGCCGGTCACCAGGCCGGTCACCAGGCCGACGGTGCCGACGCCGAGCGCGACGATGGCCGGGACCATCGAGCGGCGCGGGTTGAGCGGGGAGGGGAGCAGCGAGATCTCGAGGCGCGTCGTTTTGCCTTCGGGGACGACGATGGCCTTGGCGACCATCTCCCCGCCCTGTGCGCTGGCGATGACCATGTGCTCCCCCGGATCCACCGCGATGGGTCCGTCGAGGTGGGGCACGTCCTTGCCGTCGACCGTCACCTTCACCGCGACCTCGGGGGCGTCGGTGACGGTGACGCGCAAGGTCGGGATGCGGACGCGGATCTTGGCCAGCTCGACGCTCGCCTCGGCCTGCGCCTGGATGAACTCGCGAGGCGACATGGGTGGCAAGGTGTCCTCGGTGAGCTTCGTGAACTGCGCTCGTGCCTCCAGGAGGCGGCCGAGCTTCACGAGACAGAGGGCACGCGAGAAGGCGATGGGCGGCGCGTCGTAGCGCTGGAGGGCCTCGTTGTAGAAATAGTAGGCCTCCTCGTACTTGCCGTCGTCGTAGAGCTCGTCGCCCTTGTGGGTCAGCGCGCGGGCCTGCTCCTTCATGACCGCGGCTTTGCCCCAGCCGCCGGCCTGGGGTGCGGGTTGCGGCGCCTCGCGCCTCGGACCGGCCTGAGCCAGCGAAGGAGACGCCCACGCCGGCCCCATCGCCACGAGCAGGAGGAGCATCCGGATACCACGCATGTTCATCATCTTTCGTCCGCGTCCTCAGAAACCGAGCCGCCGCTTCACGCGCGGTGGCCGAAGCGGCCCTTCGGGCTCGCTGGTCGTCGCCGGGGTGCCGGTGCGCTGGGTGGTTTGCCGCTCGGTCGTCCCCGTGGCCGCTGGCGGCTTCGCATCGGGGCGCGAGGCCTCGTGCGCCGTGGGGGAGGCCGTGGGCGTCGGCTCCGCGTCCGGGGGCTCGGCGCTCGCGGGATCCGCCGTGGCGAGCGCCGTCACCGCCGCGGATGCCGTGGCGACCTCGGCGACGATCGACGAGGCCTGGGGCGGAGGCGCTGGGTCCTGCGCACGCGCCTCTTCGGACACCGTGGGCGATGGCGCCGCGTCTCCCGGCGCGGCGTCGGGCGGGGCTCGGTGGGACAGCATCCACACGAGCCCCAGCACCGTGAGGCCAGCGGCGCCCATGGAGGTCCCGATGAGCATCGCCTTGCGCTGCGGCTGGACGGGGGCCCCGGTCCTGTTGAACAGGCTCACCAGGGTGTCGGTCAGCGGTTGAGCGGCTGCCGGTCCCTCCACGGGCTGGCCGGGCTCCGACGGCGGTCTCGGTGACACGAGGAGCGCAGGCGCCGACGGCACACCGGGTGCGCTGGGCGTTCCCGGGGCCGCCGGCATCACGGGGCTGTGCGGGGAGGAGGGCGATGGGACCGGTGGGCGACGCGGGGGCGCAGGCGGCACGGCGCCTCGCGGGGAGGAAGGCGCTCCTGGCGAGAGGGGACCGCGAGGTGGGGAGGAAGGCGCTCCTGGCGAGAGGGGACCGCGTGGTGACGACGGCGTCGGAGCCACGAGGAACGGCATCGACACGGCCGATGGGCGCGTGCCCAGCATCTCCAGCAGGGCATCCACGAGGTCTCGCGCCGACTGGAAGCGCTGCTCGGGCTCTCGCGCGAGGGCGCGCTGGAAGAAGCGATCGATGTCCGCGGGCAGCTCTGGCGCGAGCGAGGAGGGGGAGGGGAGCGGGGAGGTCAGGATGGCGGCGATGAGCGAGCCGATCCCCTCGCCCTTGAACGGCATCTGCCCCGTCATGGCCCGGAAGAGCACCACCCCGAACGACCAGAGATCGCTCTGGATCCCGAGCGACTTTCTCCCCTGCACCTGCTCCGGGCTCATGTAGTGAGGGGACCCGACGATCTCTCCGGTGCGCGTGCTCTCCCCCGTGTTGGTGCCCTCGCCGGTCGACACGATCACGGATTTGACGATCCCGAGGTCCAGGAGCTTGACCAGGCTCTCGCCGTCCTCGCCGGTCACGAGAAAGATGTTCGACGGCTTGAGGTCGCGGTGCACGAGCCCCGCGTCGTGGATCCGCCGCAAGCCCCGCCCGATCTGGATGGCGAGCACCGAGAGTTCGCCGAGCGGGATCTTCCCCTCGCGCTTCAGCCGCTCGCCCAGGTCTTCACCGACGAGGCGCTCCATGACCAGGTACTGCTGGTCTCCGGTGATGCCGTAATCCTGCACATGGACGATGTTCGGGTGGCTGAGCTTCGCGGAGGTCCGGGCCTCGCGCTCGAACCTCGCCCGCGCAGCGCTCGACGTCGCGGCATCCGTCGCCATGAACTTGATGGCGACCTCGGACCCGAGCTGCACGTGGTCAGCGAGCCAGACGGCCCCCATCCCGCCGGCTCCAATCTGGCGCACCAGGCGGTATCGTCCCCCGACGACCCTGCCCGGTGCAGCAAGCGAGACATTCCCCACGAAAGCTCCTATCCGCGCGACTTTATCAGGGCACCCGGACCCGGAGAAGCTCCCTTCCATGCCCTCTCGGTGATGCTGATGCACTGCGTCTCATGGGTCGCGGGCCTGGTCCGTGCTCACCAGGAACCCACTGCGACGGCGTGGCGAGATGGGTACAGCTTCGTTTCATCCTGTAAGGTCACATCCCTTTGCGGGACGTGGAGGGTCGGAAGGACGTGAGGAGCGCTGGTGCAGTCGCAGTCACAGTGAACGATTCGTCGTTCTGCGTGTCGCACCAGGCGCACTCTGTGCTGGACCGCACGTACGACGCGTCGGAGCACGCGAGGAGTCGGCATGGGAATCCGTGACTTGATGAACCCGACCGGCATCGCTCAGCGGCCGGAGCTGACGGCGCCCGCGCTGGGGTCTGCGCAGCTGTTCGACCCGAACACGTCGGGGACCCCGGGCGGGTTCACGGAAGGCACGAGCCTCCCCGGGCAGAACACGCAGAGCTTCTCCAGGACGATGTCAGATGCCGGCACGGCCGCCGATGGCCAGCTCGGCACGGAGCAAGCCGATGGTGCTTGTTCCACGTGCCCGTTCGTCCTCCGTCTGGAGCACCGGAGCCGCTATACCGCCATGCCGAAGTATTCGGACCAGGAGTGGGTGCCGCGCGAGCGGTTCATCTTCCTCGTCGGGCAGGGGCGTGTGCTGAGCGTCCGCGTGGCAGAGCCCGAGGGGGCCGTCGCGACGTGGGAGGTGACCCCCGTCGGGGCCTACAGCGGCACGGTGGATCCCAGCACGGGCTCGGGCAACCGCTTCGACTACACGCCCGTCGTCACCGAGCGGCAGCGCACGGAGCACCCCCGGGATCCAAACCAGACGACGGACACGAGCACCCCCATCCTCATCGGCTACCGGCGTCCCAACAGCGGCATCCAGTACCGCATCAAGGCCACGGTGACGCACAACGGTCACACGCAGGAGGTCGAGGAGACGGTGGTGCAGGACGAGCGCGACATCATCCGGCAGGAGTATGTCGACTACCGGACCTGGCGTGACGGGTTCAGGCTTCACGTGCCGTACCGGAACCGCATCGTCGAAGCGAGCGATCCTGCCCTCCGTGGCAACTACAACCTCGTCCTCGATTCGGCCATGACCGCGCTGGCCCAGGAGGTCCGCGCGAACTGCGCAGGTGCGGTCCGGATCTCGAGCGGGTGGCGAAACCCGCGGCGCAACCGCGCGGTCAACAGCACGGCTGCCAACAGCAACCATCAGCATGGTGGCGCCGTGGATCTCCAGCCGAGCGGGACCTCGAACGGGACGCAGGGCACGGTGCAGCACCGCGCTGCCTACCTGGAGCTCTACAACGCGGCGCTGGCGACGCCCCACAATTCCGTGCTCCTGGAGCGCAACGCCACGCCGCTCTATCCCCGGAACGAAGCTGTGCCCGTGCCATCTCCGGCTGATCCGGACACCAACGCCGATGGTGTGCCCGACAGGTTCGATCCGGCGTTCGGCCGAGCGAACCACGTTCACATCGATCGCAGTCCGCCGAACGAGTCGGAGGACGACTGAGCGGGGGCGCGCGCGCTGAACACAGAGGGCGCGCTCGATGGCGATGCGTCGGCGGAGGCACGACGATGGGGGGACCTTCCGCGTGCGATGCGCTTGCGTCGAGGCTGCGACGGAACGAATCCTCTCTGCTGGATCGCCGTGTCGACGGACGCTGCGCGCGGGGGTCGATGTTTTCCCACCACAGCGCTGGGAGAATGCGCTGTCGTCGACACTCTCGGCGTGTGCGCCTCGGTTGCAAGAGACGCATGGTTGGAGTACCAGGCGCATTCGCGCAGGGCACGGTGTCTCGCCGTTTCAGGATGACGGCTCCGATCGGTCGGCGGATCGATCATTTGATCGACTCGGGAGATCAGCATGGATCGATCGACCCACCGACGCATGGTCGTGACCGATCTCGGCGAATTGCTCGCCCGAGCGCCTCTCGGTCGAGGGATGCTGCGACCTCGCAACAACGCACGTGCAGTCTGACTTGCAGGAAAAGACCATCCAATGAACGCCGGGCAAGAAGTCGCACAGCGCCTCCCGCTATCGCACGCACAGCTCCGTCTCTGGTTTCTCGAGCAGCAGCACCAGGATGCTTCGGCGTACGAGGTGTTCTTCGGGATCCGGATCGAGGGAGATCTCGATGTGGCTGCGCTGCGGGCCGCGCTCGGTGCCTGCATCGAGCGGCACGAGCCCTTGCGGACGGTGTTCGTGGAGAGGAACGGGCAGGTGCTCCAGGAGGTGCTGCCCTCGTTCGCGCTCGACCTTGGGCCCGTGCGGGCGGATCTGGGGGCAGATCCTCGTGCGGTGCTCGCGCGCTGGATGGCGGAGGAGCGTCGGGCGCCGTTGCCGCTCATGGGGGCGCCGCTGCTGCGAGCGGCGATCCACCGAACGAGTGCAACGGAGCACGTGCTCTCGCTGCGGTCGCATCATCTGATCTTCGATGGCTGGTCGGCGCCGGTCTTGTTGCGGGATCTGGCCCAGAGCTATGCGGCGTCTTCGGCGGGTGAAGCGGCGCCCGGGAAGCCCCGGATGCACTATCGGGATTTCGTGCAAGAGGAGCGCGCCTGGCTCGGCTCCGCGGCGGCGGATGACGCCCGGGCGTACTGGAAGGAGAGGCTCTCTGGCACGCCGGTGCTGGAGCTGCCCGCCGATTTCCCGGCGCCCGCGGCGCGCAGCACGCGCGGGGAGCGGGTGGAGCTTTCGATCCCTGCCGAGGTGGTGGCGGGGCTTCATCGGTTGCGGGAGACCGAGGCGTGCTCGCTCTTCGTGGTGCTGATGAGCGCGTGGCGAGCGCTCTTGCACCGGACCACGGGGCAGGCGGACTTCGCCCTGGGGACGCTCATGGCCAACCGCGCCACGGACGAAGCGCGGGAGCCGATCGGCTACTTCGCAGAGACGGTGGCGCTACGAGGCGTGATCGGGGGTGAGACGACGTTCCGCAGCCTTCTCCGTGAGCAGAGGGAGCGGGTGCGGGAGGCGCTGACGCATCAGCGGCTGCCTTACGACGAGGTGGTGAAGCTCGCTTCCGTGGCGAGCGTCGCCGGGGTGGATCCGCTGATCCAGGCAGCGTTCGTGTTCCAGACGACGCAGAAGGGGGAGATCGCTGCGGGAGGCGCGCGCTTCGACGTCGTGAAGCTCTGTCCGGACGGGTCGGTGCCGGAGACGGCGAAGTTCGACCTGACGATGTCCCTGGAGACGCTTCCGGCGGGCGTCGAGGGGATGATCTCCTTCAGCACGGACCGGTTCTCACGCGCGCACGTGGAGCGGATGGCGTCGCATTTTCAGCACCTGTTGCGGAGCCTCGCGGAGACGAACGGCGCCTGGGATGTGCCGCTCACGCAGGTGGCGCTGCTGTCACCGGACGAGCGGGCGGAGATCCTGCGCGAGGGGAACGTGGCGATGGCGTCGTTCCCGGCAGCGACGCTCACCGCGCGTTTCGCAGCTCAGGTGGCGGCACGGCCCGAGGCTTCCGCGGTGACGTTTGAAGGGGAGTCGCTGACGTACCGGGCGCTCGACGCGCGGGCCGAACAGGTCGCGCGACGGCTGCGGTCTCTGGGGGTCGGGCCAGAGGTGCTGGTTGGGGTGTGCCTCGCGCGTTCGCTGGAGCTGTGCGTGGCGCTGCTCGCAGTGCTCAAGGCGGGCGGGGCCTACGTGCCGCTCGACGCGAGTTACCCGGCCGAGCGGCTCCAGTACATGGTCTCGGACGCGAGGGTCTCGGTGGTGCTCACGCAGGCGGATCTCGCCGGGCTCTTGCCTGCGGACGTGCCGCGGGTGTTCGTGGACGCCGCAGCGGCGCCCGAGGGCGATGGGGCCGAAGGACACGTGCCTGGGGGCGAGGGCGCTCCAGCGGCCGGCGTGACGCCGGACAGTCTCGCCTACGTCATCTACACGTCGGGCTCGACGGGGCGGCCCAAGGGGGTGCAGGTCACCCACGGGAACGTGACGCGGCTGTTCGACGCGACCGCGGCATGGTTCGGCTTCGGTCCGGACGATGTGTGGACGCTGTTCCACTCGTACGCCTTCGACTTCTCGGTGTGGGAGATCTGGGGGGCGTGGCTCCACGGAGGGCGGCTTCTCGTGGTGCCGCACGCGGAGAGCCGGAGCCCGGAGGCCTTCCACGCGCTGCTGCGCCAGGAAGGGGTGACGGTGCTGAACCAGACCCCCTCGGCGTTCCGGGGGCTGATCGATGCGGACGCCGCGGCCAGCGGGCAAGGGCTCGCCCTGCGGACCGTGATCTTCGGCGGGGAAGCGCTGGATCCGACGATGCTGAGGCCGTGGTTCGCGCGGCACGGAGACGAGAAGCCGCAGCTCGTGAACATGTACGGGATCACCGAGACCACCGTCCATGTGACGTACCGGCCGCTCACCGCTGCGGACGCCGAGCAAGCGCGGAGCGTGATCGGCACGCCGATCCCCGATCTGGAGCTGCACGTCCTGGATGCGCACCAGGAGCTGTCGCCGATCGGGGTGCCCGGAGAGCTGTACGTGGGCGGGGCGGGCGTGAGCCGTGGCTACCTGGACCGGCCGATGTTGACCGAGGCGCGGTTCCTGCCGCGAGCGTCGATTCGCGGGCTCGCTGGAGCGTCCGGAGAGGTGGCGAGCGATGCCCGAGGGGCGGGGCGGCTGTACCGCAGCGGTGATCTCGCGAGGCGCTTGCCAGGTGGCGAGATCGAGTACCTGGGCCGCATCGACGATCAGATCAAGATCCGTGGCTTCCGCATCGAGCTGGGCGAGATCGAGGCGACGCTCGCCGGGCATCCCGGGGTCCGCGCGGCAGCCGTGCTGGTGCAGGATGGGGCCAACGGGCATCGGTTCCTGACGGCGTACGTGGTCCCGGCAGGAAAGGCGCCGTCCGCCGCCGAGCTGCGCGCGCACCTGCTCGCGCGGTTGCCCGAGTACATGGTGCCGGCGTCGTTCGACTTCCTGGAGACGCTACCGCTCGGAGAGAACGGGAAGCTGGACCGGCGGGCGCTTCTCGGGCGCGCGCAGGTCGCGCCGAAGGCCGCTGCGCGAGCGACGTTCGTGCCGCCGCAGACGCCCCAGGAGGCGCTGCTCTCGGAGATCTGGGCGGATGTGCTGGGGCGCGGCCCGGTGGGGATCCACGACAGCTTCTTCGACCTGGGAGGTGACTCGATCCTGAGCCTCCGGGTGCTGTCACGGGCGCGGCAGGGGGGACTCGACTTCACGCTGCAGCAGCTCTTCAAGCACCCGACGATCCACGAGCTTTTGCGCGTCTCGGGCGGGGCCGCGCAGACGGCGCCGAGGACCGAGGCGTTCGCGCTGCTGTCGCCGGAGGACCGGGCCCGGATCCCGGACGGCGTGGAGGACGCCTATCCGCTGGCGGCGCTGCAGCTCGGGATGTTCTTTCACAGCAGCCTGAACACCGCCGAGGGCGTGTACCACGACCTGTTCAGCTACCACCTGCGCACGGTGTTCGACGAGGCAGCCTTCGGCGCTGCGCTCGGCGATGTGGTCGCGGCGCACCCGATCCTGCGCACGGGAATCGCGCTCACCGGGTTCTCGGAGCCGCTGCAGCTCGTTCATCGGGCGGCGCCGGCCGTCTTCGATGTGGAAGATCTCTCGGCGCTGCCGCCGGAGGCGCAGGACCAGGCGATCTCCGGCTGGTTCGAGGTGGAGAAGGGGCGCGGGTTCGAGGCGGAGAAGCCGCCGCTCCTGCGGGTGCGGATTCACCGCCGGGGGGCAGCGGACTTCGATCTGTCGGTGTCGTTCCACCACGCGATCTTCGATGGGTGGAGCAACGCCCTGTTCCTGGCCGAGCTGCTGGAGCGCTACGCGGCGCGGCGTGATGGCCTCGTTCTCGCGCTTCCGGTGGAGCACGCGCAGCGGTACAGGGACTTCGTGGCGCTGGAGCGGCGGGCGACGCAACGCGCCGAAGATCGTCAGCACTGGCAGCAGCAGCTCGCCGACATGACGCTGCTCTCGCTGCCGCGCTGGCCCTCCACGGCTCGGGTCAAGGACGCCTCGGCGGGCATGGCGAGTGTGTCGATCCCGGACGCGGTGTGCGAAGGGCTCCGAGACCTCGCGCGGGCGGCGGGGGTGCCCCTGAAGAGCGCGCTGCTGGCGGCGCACATGCGGGTGCTCGCGGGGCTGGCGAACCAGGACGACAGCCAGACGGGGCTGGTCACGAACGGGCGCGTGGAAGACGAGGGGGGCGAGCGGGTGCTCGGTCTGTTCCTGAACACGGTGCCCTTCCGGCTCCCGATCCGCGACGTCTCGTGGTCGACGCTGGCGCGCCAGGCGTTCGAGGCGGAGTGCGCGCTGCTGCCGTTCCGACGCTATCCGCTGTCGGAGATCCAGAAGCTTTCCGGAGGGGAGCGGGTCTTCGAGACCGGCTTCAACTTCGTGCACTTCCACGCGCTGACGGCGACGGCAGCCATCGAGGGGCTGGAGCTCGTCGGCGTGAAGGTGTTCGAGCGACACAACTACCTGCTGGCGGTGATCTTCAGCCTGGATCCGCTGACGGGGAAGCTCACGGTGAACCTGGTTCACGACACGGCCGAGATCCCGCCCGCGCAGGTGGCGCAGATTGCGGCGCATTACCAGCGCACGCTCGCGGCGATGGCGAGCGCTCCGGAGGCGAGCTGCCTGTCGTTCTCGCCGCTGTCGGCGAAGGAGCGGGCGGAGATTCTGGCCCGATTCGGGCGTGCGGACCGGGGGGCGGCGGTCGTGGCGGGAGAGCGCCTCGCGCACGAGCTGTTCGAGGCCCAGGCGGCGCGTACGCCAGACGCGACGGCGGTGGTGGCGATCGGAGGCCAGGGGAGCGAGGCCGGGACGAGCGAGGTCCTGAGCTACCGGGAGCTGCAGGCGCGGGCCCGGAAACTTGCGCGCCACCTGCGCGCGCTGGGGGTCGTGCCAGGAGCGCGGGTGGGGGTGTTCCTGCCGCGATCGTCCGATCTGGTGGTGGCCTTCCTGGGGATCCTCGGGGCGGGGGGCGTGTACGTGCCGCTGGATCCCACGTACCCGCACGATCGGCTCCAGTTCATGCTGGAGGACGCGGCGCCACGGCTCGTACTGACGGTGGAGGCGCTGGCGGGAAGCCTGCCGGCGTACGCGGGGCGGGTGGTGCGGCTGGACGCCGAGCGGGAAGCGCTGGCGGCGTTGCCGCAGGGGGGGCTGGAGCGGACGGTGGGCGCCGAGGATCTCGCGTACGTGATCTATACCTCGGGCTCGACGGGCAGGCCGCGCGGGGTGCTCGTGCCGCACCGCGGCTTGCCGAATCTGGCGATGGCGCAGAGCGAAGCGTTCGGGGTGACCGCATCCAGCCGGGTGCTCCAGTTCGCGTCACCGAACTTCGATGCGTCGATCTCGGAGTTGCTCATGGCGCTGTGCAGCGGGGCGGCGCTCTACCTGGTGGATCGGGGTGGGCCGCCCTCGGCCACGGCGCTCCTCGAGCTGCTGAAGGAGCACGCGATCTCGCACGTGACGCTGCCTCCGTCGTTGCTCGCGGTCCTGCCGGACGCAGAGCTGCCGGCACTGGTGACCTTGATCTCGGCGGGGGAGGCCTGTCCGCCTGCACTGGCGGCGCGCTGGGGAAAGGGGCGCCGGTTCTTCAATGCGTACGGGCCCACCGAAGCGACGGTCTGCGCGAGCCTTGCAGAGGTGACGGCAGAGGAGGCCACGGAGGCGGTGCTGTCCATCGGGCGGCCGATGGCAGGGGTGGAGGTCTACGTGCTCGATCGCCGGCTCGCGCCCGTGCCGGTGGGGACGCCCGGAGAGCTGTGCATCGGGGGGCTCGGCGTGGCCCAGGGCTACCTGAACCAGCCAGCGCTGTCGGTGGAGAAGTTCGTCGAGAATCCCTTCGGTTCGGGGCGCCTGTACCGCACGGGGGATCGGGCGCGCTTCCGGTCGGATGGGCGGATCGACTTCCTCGGTCGGCTGGACGAGCAGGTGAAGCTGCGTGGTTTCCGTATCGAGCCGGAGGAGATCCGCGCGGTGCTGAACGAACACCCGGGGGTGCAGGACAGCGTGGTCGTGGTGCGAGAGGCGGCGGGCGCTGGCAAGCAGCTCGTGGCCTACGTGACGCGGGAGCGGAACGAGCGGCGGGCCGTGGCCTCGGTGTGCGAGCTGTGGCCGTCGACGTTCGAGTTCCCCATCCTGGACGATCTGCTCTACCACGCGATGATCGCCGATGAGCGACGCATGGCGCAGTACAAGGCGTCCATCGAGAAGGTGGTGCCGGGGCGGGTGGTCGTCGAGGTGGGGACCGGGCCCCAGGCTCCCCTCGCCATCCTCTGCGCGCAGGCGGGCGCGAGGAAGGTCTACGCGATCGAGCTGGACGCGAAGGCGCACCGCTCGGCGGTGGAGCACGTGAAGCGCCTCGGGCTCGACGGGGTGGTGGAGGTGATCTGTGGGGACGTGCGGACGGTGAGGTTGCCGGAGCCTGCGGACGTGTGCGTCTCGGCGCTGTTCGGATCCATCGGCGGAGCGGAGGGGGCGGCTGCCATCCTCAACGGGGCCCGTCACCTGCTGCGCCCTTCCGGTGTCATGCTCCCGGAGCGGACCACGACGCGGATCGTGGCGGTGTCGCTGCCCGAGGCGCTGCGCGCCGCACCCCGCTTCAGCGAGACCGGGAGGCACTACGTGCAGAAGATCTTCGATCACGTGGGGCATCCGTTCGACCTACGGCTGTGCGTGAGCAAGCTGCCGCGCGAGGGGGTGCTCTCGGGCACCGCGGTGTTCGAGGATCTCGATTTCTCGGCGGAGGTTCCGCTGACCGAGGAGCACGAGATCGTGGTGCGCATCGAAAAGGAAGGCCGCATGGATGGCTTCCTGCTGGGCTCCCACGTCACGTTCACGTCGGGCGTGACGCTGGACGTGCTGGAGGGGGAGCACAGCCACCTGCCGGTGTTCCTGCCGGTGTTCGATCAGCCGGTGGAGGTGGAGGCGGGGGACGTGATCCGCGCCGTCTGCGCGCGGATGCTGAGCCGAGACGGGCTGCACCCGGATTTCCTGGTGCGCGGGAAGCTCGTGCGGAAGGACGGGACCGAGGTGATGTTCTCGTACGGGTTCCCCCAGTTCGAGACGAACTACAAGGCGTCGGCGTTTCATCGTCGTCTCTTCGAGCGTCATGAAGAGAACCTCGGCATCTCGCGCGAGGCTGCGACCGACACGGCGAAGGGGACGGCGGAGACCGCTTTTGCGAGGGCGTCGCAGAACTCTGTGGGAGGCGGCGCGCCAGAGGCGCTGTCCCAGGAGCTGCGCGTGTTCCTTCGGCAGAAGCTGCCGGACTACATGATCCCCGCGGCGATCGTGGAGCTTCCGGCGCTGCCGGTGACGCCGGCCGGCAAGATCGATCGGCGCGCGCTCCCGGATCCCGAGGCGCGTGGCGAGGGCCGGAAGGCGATCGCTCCGCAGGACGCGCTGGAGCGCGAGATCGCCAGCATCTGGAAGGAGGTGCTCCAGATCCCGGAGGTGGGCTCCGACGACAACTTCTTCGATCTGGGCGGGCACTCGCTGCTGCTCATGATCGTGCTCAACAAGCTGCAGGAGAGCCGCTCGGAGACGCTGGACATCGTGGAGCTGTTCGAGCACCCGACGGTGCGGGCGCTGGCGCAGCACCTGCGCAAGCGGCAGGCCGTCTCAGGAGCGAGCGGGGCACGGCGTTCGCCGGGGGCAGCGGTGGCCGGTGGCGCTGCTGCGGTCGCGCCGCTCGGCCCGGGGGCGTCGGCCGAGGAGATCAAGCGGCAGCGGCTGGCGGCGCGGGAGCAGCGCAGGCAAGCGCGGCGCGGGACCAGCGAGTAGGGCGGCGGCGGGCGAGGGCGAGAAGGACGCGATGAACGACTTCTTCGAGGGAGAGCTTCCGGCGAGCGGCATCGCGGTGCTGGGGATGTCCTGCCGCGTGCCCGGGGCCGACGACCCAGCGGCGCTGTGGCGTAACCTGTGCGCGGGGCACGAGGCGATCACCCGATTCTCCCGGGAGGAGCTGCTCGCCGCAGGGCACGATCCGGCGCTGATCGATCACCCGGACTACGTGCCGGTGAACCGCATCATCGAGGACGTGGCGTCGTTCGATGCGGGGTTCTTCGGCTTCACGCCGCGGGAGGCAGAGCTGCTCGATCCCCAGCAGCGCCTCTTCCTGGAGTGCGCGGCAGAGGCGCTGGAGGTCGCGGGGTACGGGGCGAAGGCCCACCGAGGGCGGGTGGGGGTGTTCGCCGGGGTGTCGTCGAGCGCGTACCTGCTCCACCACCTGTTGCCGAACGAGGAGCTGCTGCGCAAGCACGGGGCCTATCACCTGTTCTTGCACAACGAGAAGGACTTCCTGGCGACGCGGGTGGCGTACAAGCTGGACCTGCGGGGGCCGAGCGTGAACGTGCAGACCGCGTGCTCCACGTCGCTCGTCGCCGTCCACATGGCGTGCCAGGCACTCCTGGAGAGCGAGTGCGACGTGGCGCTGGCTGGCGGCGCATCCATCCGCGTGCCGCAGGTGTCGGGCTACCTGTACCAGAAGGACATGATCTTCTCGCCCGACGGGCGCGCGTGCGCGTTCGACGCGGGGGCGCGAGGGACGGTGGCCGGCAGCGGGGTGGGCGTGGTGGTCCTGAAGCGCCTGGACGCAGCGATCGAGGATCGGGACCCGATCCAGGCGGTGATCCTGGGGTCGGCGATCAACAACGACGGGGCGAGCAAGGTGGGTTTCACCGCGCCCAGTGTGGAGGGGCAGGCGCGGGTCATCCGCGAGGCGCTGGCCGTGGCCGGGGTCGGGGTCGAAACGATCTCCCACGTGGAGGCTCACGGGACGGCGACGCCGCTCGGGGATCCCATCGAGGTGGCCGCGCTTTCGCGGGTGTTCCGCGAGGGGACGCAGGCGAAGCAGGTCTGCACGCTGGGGGCGCTGAAGAACAACCTGGGGCACATGGATGCGGCGGCCGGGGTGGGGGGGTTGATCAAGGCGGTGCTGATGCTGCGGCACGGGCAGGTGCCGCCGTCGCCTCGCTTCCAGGTGCCGAACCCGCAGATCGATCTGAAGAACAGCCCGTTCCGCGTGAACACGAGGCTGGAGGCCTGGGACACGGACGGGGCGCCGCGGAGGGCGGGCGTCAGCGCGTTCGGGATCGGGGGGACGAACGCGCACGTGGTGGTGGAGGAGGCGCCCGTGCTGCCGGCGTCAGCGTCGGCCTCGGAGTCCAGCCATGCGTTCCAGCTGCTCACCCTCTCGGCGAGGAGCGAGGATGCGCTCGGGCGGGTGGGGCAGCGGCTGGTCGAGCATCTGGAGGGAGACGAGGCGCAGGCGCTCGCGGACGTGGCCTACACACTTCACGTGGGCCGAGAGCCGCTCGGGGTCCGGCGGGCGGTGGTCTGCCAGAGCCATGAGGAGGCGGTGCGTGCGCTGCGGGGGGGAGCGGGCGCGGTCGCTTCGGCGAGGCGCTCGGTGGTGTTCTTGTTCCCGGGCGGAGGGGCGCAGTACCCGCGGATGGCGCGGGGGCTTCATGCGACGTACCCCGTGTTCCGGGAGGCGTTCGATCGGTGCGCGGAGATCGTGCGTGGCCTTGCGCGGATCGAACTGGGGGTGGTGCTGCTCGGGGAAGGGGAGGGCGATGCGACGCACCTGAGGCGCCCGTTGATGGGGTTCGCGAGCCTGTTCACCGTGGAGTACGCGCTGGCCAGCTTGCTCCGCTCCTGGGGGATCACACCTCAGGCGATGCTGGGACACAGCCTGGGCGAGTACGTGGCAGCGTGCCTCGCCGGGGTGTTCAGCCTGGAGGACGCGCTCCAGCTCGTGGTGCGGCGTGGTCAGCTCTTCGAGACGCTGCCCGGAGGTGGCGCCATGCTGTCCGTGCCCCTCCCGGAGAGCGTGGTGCGTCCGCGGCTCGGCGGAGCGCTGTCCGTGGCCGCCATCAACACGCCGTCGACGTGCACGATCACGGGCGACGGGGCCGCGCTCGATGCGCTCTCGGCGCAGCTCGAGGCGGAGGGACACACCTGCCGGCGTTTGCACGTCGACGTGGCGGCGCACTCGCCGAGCGTCGAGCCCATCCTGGAGCCGTTCCGGCAGATCGTGAGGACCATCCGGCTCTCGACGCCCGAGGTGCCGCTTCTCTCGAACGTCACCGGCACGTGGATGACGGACGCTCAGGCCATGGATCCGGAGTACTGGGTGCAGCACCTGCGTCAGCCAGTGCGGTTCGCCGAGAGCCTCTCGACGCTGTTCGGGGATGGAGCCCACGTGTTGCTGGAGGTGGGCCCCGGTCATACGCTCGCCACGTTCGCGCGACAGCATCCCGCCCTCGGGGAGCAGGTGGTGTTGACCACGGTCCGCCATGCGCTCGGCAACCAGGCGGATGAGGCGGTCCTCCTCGGGGCCATCGGCGCTCTCTGGTCGTGCGGGGGAGAGGTCGACTGGGCGGCTTTTCACGCGGGGGAAGTGCGGCGTCGGGTGGCGCTGCCGAGCTACCCGTTCGAGCGGCAGCGGTTCTGGATCGATGCGCCCGCGCCCGGAGAGGTGCGTGCAGAGGGGGGACCGCGCCCGGGAGCCCAGACCGAGGTGCCGCAGCGAAACGCGCTCGCGGACTGGTTCTACGTGCCGGGCTGGAAGCAGTCGGTGCCAGTCGCGGGGGGGACGGCGGTGGTGAGCGAGGCGGTGAAGGCGCTCAGGTTCCTGCTGCTCGTGGACGATGAGCCGCTGCTCGATGCCCTGGGGGCGGCGCTGCAGCGGCAGGGGCACGCGGTCACGGTCGCCCGTTCCAGCCTGGCGTCCGGGCGCGCGTCGGCTGGCGAGATGAGGTTCGATCCGCGGCGACCCGAGGACTACGTGGACCTCCTTCGGCGGGTCGGGGGGGGAGCGGCGAGCGCAGGGGCGCCAGACGTCATCGTGCACGGCCTGAGTGTGGGCGGTGCGGAGAGAGGCGCGCTCGGGGCGGCAGGGGCCGTCGAGGAGGCGCTGGCGCGCGGTCTGCACAGCCTGCTGTTCTTGACCCAGGCGCTCGATCGACTGGGCTGGGTCGACCAGGTGCGGGTGACCGCGCTGAGCAGCGGGCTGTACCGCATCACGGGCGGCGAGGTGTTGCGCCCGGAGAGATCGACGCTGCTCGGGTGGCTACAGACGGTGCCGTTCGAGTTCCCGGCGCTCCGATGCCGGGCGGTGGAGGTCGAGGTGTCGGGGCACCCTGCAGAAGGGGAGAGCCTCGTGCGGAAGCTCTGCGCGGAACTCGCGGGAGACGGGAGCGAGCCCCTCGTGGCGTACCGAGGCCGCCAGCGCTGGCTGCCGACGCAGGAGAGCATCCACCTCGCGGAGGAAGGGCCCGCAGGAGCATCGGGGGTGCTTCGAGAGGGCGGCGTTTACCTCGTCACCGGGGGGCTCGGCGGCGTGGGTCTCTCGCTCGCGACGGCGCTGGCCGAGCGCGCTCGGGTGAAGCTGGTGCTGCTGGGTCGTACGGCCCTGCCAGCGCGGGCGACGTGGGAGCGTGCCCTGGCCGACGAGACCGCGGACGCGGCGCTGCTGGGCAAGATCCAGGGGGTGCTCGCCATCGAGCAGCTCGGGTCGGAGGTGATGACGCTCGCCGCCGACGTGTGCAGCCGGTCGTCCATGGAGGCGGCGCTCGCGGTGGCGAAAGCGAAGTTCGGCGTGATCCACGGCGTGATCCACGCGGCTGGGGTACCCGGTGGCGGTGTGATGCTGCGGGCGACGCCCGAGGGGGTCGCGCGGACGCTCGCCCCCAAGGTGGAGGGGACGCTGATCCTGGCCGAGCTGCTCGCGGAGGCGCCGCCGGACTTCCTGGTGCTGTGCTCGGCGCTGGTGACGGTGGTCGGCGCGTTCGGGAGCATCGACTACACGGCGGCGAATGCGTTCCTCGACGGCTTCGCCCATGCGCGTGCGGATGAGGGGAGAACGAGGGTCATCGCCATCGACTGGTACCGCTGGAAGCAGCTCGGCATGGCGAGGGCGGTGGAGGCCTTGCACGAGGCGGTGACGGGTGAGGCGCTCTCCGGGATGACCGAGCGGGAGGGGCGCGATGCCTTCCTGCGGATCCTGGAGAACCGCGCGCTCCGGTCGGCAGACGTGCCTCAGGTGGCGGTGTCCAGCGAGGACCTCGTGGCGCTCCTGCGAGCGCGTCCTGCACCCGGGGAGGCGACCCCTGCACCGAAGCCGGGGGTGTCCGCGCAGAAGGCGCGGCATGGGCGGCCGGTGCTCGGTGTGGCCTATGTGTCGGCCCGGAGCGTCACGGAGCAGCGGCTCGCGTCGCTGGTTCAGGATCTGCTCGGGATCGAGACCGTCGGTGTCGACGACAACTTCTTCGAGCTGGGAGGTGACTCGCTGGTCGGTACCCGGCTGCTCGGTCGGGCGCGGGAGGTCTTCGGGATGGACCTGGCGCTGCGGGACCTGTTCGAGGCGCCGACGGTCGCGGGGCTTGCGGCACGCTTCGACACCGGCGTGGCGCTCCAGGCGTTGCAGGGCGGGCCTGGCGTGACGGCCGAGGCCGGGGCCGAGGACGACATCGAGATGGGGTTGCTATGAACTGGACGGCTGACGGACGACGGGGGGAGGGATCGCAGCGATGAGCGAGGACGCGCAGTCCCAGTTCAGCTTCTCGGCCCTGGTGCGAGCGTACCGTGATCCGCACCCCGCCTACGCGGCGCTGCGGTCCCATGACTGCATCTCCTACGATCCGACGAGCCAGTTCTGGCTGGTCACGGGGCATGCGGCGACGACGGCCATCCTGTCGGATCAGAGGTTCTCATCGGACGTGCGCTTCGAGAATGCGGCGTCTCCTGAGCCGGGGGCGTCGTCGTTCCTGCGGGACGCGATCGAGAAGGGGGTGATCTTCTCCGACGGCGATGCGCACCGCAGGGTGCAGAACGTGATCCTGCGGGTGCTCGGGCGGATGGGGAAGGAGGCGCCCGCGAACATCACGGCGATGGTGCAGGCGATCCTGTCACGGGTGCGCGGGCACGCGTCCTTCGATCTGGTGAAAGACTTCGCGGAGCCCCTGTCGCTCCTCGTGGTGTCGCAGCTCCTGGGGCTGCCGATGGATGACGAGGAGCACCTGCGGAAGCTGGCGGTGTGGTCCGACGCGCACGGGGACGCGGTGAGCGGCTACCTGAGGGTCGACTTGCAGCACATCAACCGGCTCGGAGCGCGCTTCCGGGAGATCCTCGCGGCCAAGCGGGAGGCGCCAGAGGGGGATCTGTTCAGCGCCTTCCTCCAGGAGGGGTCGCTCTTCGTCGACGACGACGAGCTGATCATCAACTGCATGATGATCTTCGGCGCCGGGCGGGTGACGACGCGCAAGGTGCTGAGCAACGGGCTCCCGGTGCTCCTGCGGGACTGGGCGCGCTGGGGGCGCCTGCACCGGGAAGATGCGACGTTCTGCAAGCGGGCAGCGGAGGAGCTCCTGCGGGTGGTCACGCCGACCCGCTACCTCCTGCGCTGCGCCACCGAGGACATCGATCTGTCGGAGCAGTTCCCTGGCGATCACCTGATCTACGAGGGGGAGAAGGTGATGCTGTTCCTGGAGGCGGCGAACCGCGACCCGGAGGTGTTCGCGCAACCCGATGCCTTCGACCCTGATCGCGCGACGACGCGGCACGTGTCGTTCGGATTCGGGTCGCACTATTGTCCGGGAGCGAAGCTTGCGCGGCTGGAGATCCAGATCGCGCTGGAGCTCTTGCTGGAGACGTTTCCGGAGCTGCACACCGATACGACGTTCGTGCCGCTCTGGGATCCGAACCCGAACCTCGGAGGGATCATGTCGCTCCGGGTGTGTCCTTTCCGGGCGTCGCAAGCAGCGAAGCAGGAGGGGTGAGGGCAGCGTGGTGGACGTCGGGCGAGAAGCGCGAGCGGAGAGGGCGGAGGCCTGTGGGGCTGGGCTCCCGGATGCGCTGATCCGTCCGATCGTGCGAGATCGGCCCGGCCACTCAGGAATCTGCCGGGGTCAGCGCGCTGCTGCCACGAGACAGCGCCGTATCCGCGTCAGAGGTGGCTGTCTCGGGATCGGGCTGGAAGTCCTGAGGGGCGACGAGGTACTTCGCCGCGACGAGGGTGCCGAGCGTCAGCAAGGGGGCGGTGACGAAGGCGGCGGTCATGCCGAGCTGCTCGGCGATGACGCCGCCGAGGCCCAGGCCGAGGAAGCCGGAGATCTGCACCAGGGTGAACTGCACGGTGTAGTCGGAGCTGGCGACGTGGCCGCGGCTGCGGTCCATGATCATGGCGTAGAGGAGTGGAGCGCGGGCCACGACGCCGAAGTAGGGGAGGGCGAGGCCGGCGTAGAGGAGCGCACGGCCAGGGGCCATGCGGGTGAGAAGCGTGGATGCGAGGCAAGCGCTGCAGAGCAGGGTGAGGGCGTAGAAGGCGCGCTCGCGTCCGAGGTGCTTGATGAGGACGCCGCCGAAGGCGCCTCCAGCGGCGCCAGCGAGGCTGGTGATGACGCCCATGACCAGGCCGATCTCCGAGAGGGCGTAGCCACGGTCCACGAGGAGGCTGGGCAGGCAGATGTCGATGGTGGAGGGGCCGATGGCCATCAGGCCGAGGAAGAGAAGCCAGCGGCCGAGGCGAGGGCGCTTGAAGAAGGCGAAGATCTCTCGGGCCGTGACGTGCTGGGCGCTGGCGAGCGGAGGCTCCTGGTAGAGCAGCACGGCCGGGAGAGGCAGCAGGATGGCGCCGGCCATCAAGAGGAGCGCGAGCTTCCAGCTGGTCTGCTCGACGAGCATCACGAGGGCGCCGCCGCCGACGAGGCTTCCGAGCATCATGCCCGCCGTCTGGACGCCGTTGCCGCTGCCTCGCTCGTCGGGGGCGAGCAGGTTCACGGCAAGGGCGTGCGAAGCCGTGTCCGCAGTCGCGGAGAGGATCGAGAGCCACAGCAGCGCCGGGATGCCGAAGGTGAGCTTGGTGGTGAGCCACGCCTCGACGTCGGTGAAGGCGCCGAGGGCGAGCGAGACGACCAGGAGGCCGTGCAGGCAAAGCAGCCAGAGGCGGTAGCGGCCGAAGCGCGAGCTGGCACCGATACGGTCGACGAAGGGCGCCCAGAAGACCTTCAGCGCGCGCGGGAGCAGGACCAGGGAGATGAGGCCGATGGCCTGGAGGGACGCGCCACTCCGCCGCAAGAACAGCGGCAGCGCCTGGGAGATGAGCGCGATGGGCATCATCTCGGTCATGGCGAGGCCGAAGAGCAGTGCGAAGCGAAACCGGCGCGAGCTGGTCGTCACCGACCTGTCGTAAACGGCAGGCGTCACAGGGTTCAAGGACTACCGGCGGGTGTCGGTAGGTATCCGAGAAGGAAGCGGGAGAGCGGGAAATCATGAGCGGCGGTTCAATGGATGAGGCCTTCGATGTCATCGTTCTGGGCGGTGGACCTGCTGGGTCGACCGTGGCGTCGTTCGTCGCCATGGCAGGGCATCGCGTCCTGCTCCTGGAGAAGGAGCGGTTCCCGCGGCACCAGATCGGCGAGTCGCTCTTGCCGGCGACGATCCACGGCATCTGCTCACTGCTTGGTGTGAAGGAGGAGATCGAGCGCTCCGGCTTCCCGCGGAAGAACGGCGGGACGTTCCGCTGGGGCAAGAGCGCCGACCCGTGGACGTTTCGGTTCACCAAGCAGGCCAATGACCCCTACGGTCACGCGTACCAGGTCGAGCGCGCGAAGTTCGACGACATCCTGCTCCGCAACGCGCGGCGCAAAGGGGTCGACGTGCGCGAGGGGCACGAGACCCTGGGGATGCTGTACGAGGGCGAGCGCGTGGTCGGTGTGCGGTTCCGTGACGCAGAAGGCAAGGAGCGCACGGCGAGCGCGCGCTACGTCGCAGACACGTCGGGTCACAAGAGCCATGTGGCGCCGACCGTGGGTCAGCGAGTGTTCTCGAAGTTCTTCCAGAACGTCGCGCTCTACGGGTACTACGAGCATGGCAAGCGGCTGCCCGCGCCGAACTCGGGAAACATCCTCTGTGCTGCCTTCCCGAGCGGGTGGTTCTGGTACATCCCCCTCTCCGACACGCTGACGAGCGTCGGGGCCGTGGTCGCGAAGGATGCCGCGGGGCGCATCCGCGAGAGCGCGGACGAGGCCATGCGCTCCTACATCGACGAGTGCCCGATCATCCGTGACTACCTGTCGACCGCGACTCGGGTCACAGAGGGGATCTACGGCGAGTACCGGATCCGCAAGGACTACTCGTACTGCAACACGCGCTTCTGGGCGCCGGGGGTCGTCCTCGTCGGCGACGCGGCCTGCTTCATCGACCCGGTGTTCTCCTCGGGCGTCCACCTGGCCACGTACTCGGCGATGCTCGCCGCGCGCTCCATCAACACCAGCTTGCTCGACGACGAGCTGATGACCGAGGAGGAGTGCTTCGAGGAATACGAGTTCCGGTACCGCCGCGAGTTCGGCAAGTTTTACCAGTTCCTCATCGCCTTCTACGACATGAACCAGGATGAGTCGTCGTACTTCTGGTCGGCCCGCAAGATCCTGAACACCGAGGAGCGGGACAACGACGCCTTCGTCCGTCTCGTGGCGGGGATCAGCGAGGCCGACGAGCCGCTGTTCGAAGGGGGGGCCGACAGGTTCTTCGCCGACCGGCAAGGCTTCGGTGCGTACTTTGCGGATGTCGTCGCCGGCCCAGGGGCAGAGGAGAAGGCTTCTGCCGCTCCGCGGCCCGCTGCGGCGCACCGACCGGATCCGGTGAAATTCGACGCCGACAAGTTCATGCAGGGCTTCACGAGCGAAGTCGCTCAGCTCCAGCTCCTGGCGCTGATGGGGGAGCGGCGGCCCAAGGAGCGACCCCTCGTGCCGAACGGCCTGGTGGCCTCGGGCGATGGCCTCCACTGGGCCGTGGCACCCGAGTGACGAGGAGAGGGCACCGTCGATGAGTACGCTCCGGGAGTTTCTATCCGACCTCGATCAACGAGGCGTCAGGCTGTGGGAGGAAGGCGACCAGCTTCGCTGCAAAGCGCCGCGGGGTGTCCTGACGCCGGAGCTGGCGAAGGCGCTGGCGGAACGCAAGCCAGAGATCCTGGCGTTCCTGCGTGCCGCAGGCGGTCGGGAAGGAAGCTCTCCGGGCGCGACGGTAGCGATGCGACGGATCATGGCGCGCGACAGGATGCCGCTGTCGTTCGAGCAGCAGCGCTTCTGGTTTCTGGATCGGCTCGGCAGCGGTGCCGCGTACAACATGCCCGGGCGGCTGAAGCTCGAGGGCCCGCTGGACACGGGCGCACTGGAGCGGGCGATCCAGGAGATCGTCGTCCGGCACGAGTCGCTGCGCACGACCTTCCAGATGACGGAAGGGGAGCTGCACCAGGTGATCCACACGGGGGTGCGCGCGCCCTTTTCCGTGGTGGATCTCCAGGCGCTTCCGGCTTCCGAGCAGGGCGAGGAAGCATCGCGCCGGATGCGTGAGGAGGCGCATCGCCCCTTCGATCTGAGCCGCGATGTGATGCTCCGGGTCGTGTTGCTGCGGCTCGCCGCGGAGGAGCACATGCTGCTCTTCACGGTGCATCACATCGTCTCCGATGCGTGGTCGATGACGATTCTCACCCGAGAGCTGTCCGCGATCTACACCGCCTTCGTGGCAGGCGAGCCGTCGCCCTTGCCGCCGCTGCCGCTGCAGTACGGGGATTTCGCCGCATGGCAGCGGGGGCTCGACGTGGGCCGCGCGCTCGACTTCTGGAAGCGCGCACTCCAGAAGCCGCTGCCGCTCCTGGAGCTGCCGTTCGACGCTCAGCCGCCCACGGCGCAAGATCATCGCGGGGGGCAGGTCACGGGCCGTGTGGCGCGTGAGGTGACCGACGCACTCCGAGCGCTCGCGCGCGAGGAGGGCTGCACCCCGTTCATGGTGACGCTCGCGGCGTTCAAGCTCCTCCTTCACCGGCTGACTGGCCAGGAAGATCTGATCCTCGGAACGCCGAGCATCGGACGCAACCAGCCCGAGACCGAGGGGATGATCGGACTCTTTCTGAACGTCCTCGCGTTGCGCACCGACCTGTCGGGGAATCCCACGTTCCGGGAGCTGCTCCGGCGCGTGCGCAAGGGGACGCTGGATGCTTTCGCGCATCAGGAGGCGCCCTTCGAGAAGGTGGTCGAGGCCATCCAGCCCGATCGGCGGCCAGGGCGCGATCCCGTCTTCGAGGTGATGCTCAACTACGTGAACACGCCGGCCGCCGCGGTGGCGTCTTCCCAGCTCAGGATCTCGGCGCCCGTGAACACCGAGCCGGATGCCCTGCGCGCTCTGACGCTCTATGTCTCCGAGGCCGAGGACGCGCTGGACCTGGAGCTGGTCTACCAGCGCGCGCTGTTCGGTGCGGGCCGCATGGAGGCCTTGCTCGACGCGTTCGTGGGCTTGTTCGCGCAGGTGGTGGCTTCACCCGACCAGGTGCTGGGTGCGTACTCGCTGGTGACCGAGGCGTCGCGCAGGCTTCTCCCGGACCTGCGCACGGTGCTGGATGTCCCGTCTCATGCGCCGATCACGGAGCGTCTCCGGGAATGGGCCGAGAGGACGCCCGAGCACACGGCCGTCGAGTGGGCCGGGCGAGGGTACTCCTATGCCGAGCTGTGGCGCTCCGTGGAGGGGATCGCGCGCGGCCTGCTCGCCCAGGGGCTGCGAAAAGGGGACGTGGTCGCCGTGCACGGTTCCCGCAGCTTCGGGACCGTGGCGAGCCTGTTCGGCGTCCTTCTGTGCGGCGGCGTCCTGCTCCCGCTGGCCGACAACCTGCCGCGGTTGCGCCGCGAGGCGATGCTGCGGGTCGGCGAAGCGAAGTTCGTGCTGGAGGTGGTGGACGCCGACGGAGAGGCCGGAGGAGAGCGTGCACCCGCGGAGGGGCGGCGAGTCTTCGAGGTGGATGCGCAGAGCGGGCGGCTCGAGGTCGCGCTCGCCGAGGCACACTCCTTCCCCGAACTCCGCGAGGAGGATCCGGCCTACATCATGTTCACCTCGGGCACGACTGGCGAACCCAAAGGCATCCTGGGGGTCCACCGGGGGCTCGCTCATTTCCTCGCCTGGCAGCGGACGACATTCGAGATCGGCCCTTCGGAGCGGTGCGCGAACTACGCCGGGCTCTCGTTCGATCTCACCCTGCGTGACGTCTTCCTCGCGCCGACGAGCGGCGCGACGCTCTGTCTGCCGCCGCGGGGGCTAGAGCTGGAGGGGGCGGGCTTCCTGGCGTGGCTCGCCCGTGAGCGCATCACCCTGGCGCACCCGGTGCCCTCGCTGGCCCTCGCGTGGCTACAGCACGCGCCGGAGGGCTACACCTGTCCGTCACTGCGCTGGACGCTGTTCCTGGGCGAGCCGCTGACCGACACGCTGGTGACGGCGTGGCGCAAGGTCTTTCCCGCCACGGTGGTGGCCAATTTCTACGGCCCCTCCGAGACGACCATGGCGAAGTGCTTCTACGTGGTGCCCGAGCCGCCGAACCACGGCATTCAGCCCATCGGCTCGCCCCTGCCGCAGACGCAAGCGTTCGTGCTGCGCCCCGACGGGAAGCTGTGCGGCATCGGTGAACCAGGGGAGATCGTTCTCCGCACGCCCTTCCGCACGCTCGGCTATGTGAACCCCGGTCCAGACGATCGCCGCTTCGTCCCCAACCCCGAGCGCGAGGACCCGCGGGATCTGCTGTACCGCACAGGGGATCGTGCGCGTTACCGCCCTGACGGGACCATCGACATCCTGGGGCGCGTCGACAACGAGGTCAAAATCAACGGCGTCCGCGTCCAGCCCGAGGAGATCAAGGCGCTGCTGGATCGGCACCCCCACGTGCGTGGGAGCGTGGTCGTGGTCTCCGCCCGGCAAGGAGAAAAGCGGCTCGTCGCTTACGTGGTCCTCCACCAGGGCGCGTCGCTCGACACGAAAGAGCTACGCCACTACCTGGCGCAGCGACTCCCGGCAGCGCTGGTGCCGTCCGCCTTCGTCAGCCTGGACGCGATCCCGGTGACGCCGAACGGGAAGGTCGATGTCCGCGTGTTGCCGGCTCCGGTGTCCGAAACCGTCGAGGGGTTCTCCGTGCCGCGGAACGAGATCGAGCGGCGGATGGTGCAGCTCTGGCAGGAGCTGCTGGATCGGCACGCGGTGGGGATTCACGACAATTTCTTCGAAATCGGGGGGCACTCGCTCGTCGCCGTGCACCTGATGGCGCGGATTCACCAGGTGTTCGGCCAGCATCTACCCCTGTCGGCGCTCTTCGCCCACCCGACGATCGAGACGCTGGCTTCGAGCCTGGAGGTCGAGGGAGCCCAGGAGCAAGCGTCGCCGCTGGTCCCGATCCAGCCGAAGGGGGCCCGCGCGCCCTTCTTCTGTGCGCCGGGCCTCGGCGGAAACGTTCTGTACCTGCATCACCTGGCGCGGGCTCTGGGACCGGACCAGCCATTCTACGGGCTGCAGGCGGTCGGCATGGATGGGCGCGCCACGCCTCATACGACGGTCGAGGCGATGGCAGCCGCGTACATCCAGAGGGTGAAGCAGGTGCAGCCCGAGGGGCCTTATCACCTGGGGGGCCACTCGTTCGGTGGGCAGGTGGCCTTCGAGATGGCGCAACAGCTTCGTCGGGCAGGAGACGACGTGGGGCTCCTGGCGATCTTCGATTCCGGTCCTCCTTGCGCCACGGACGAGGAGAAGCCGACGACGGACCAGGCGGGAGCGCTGAGTGAGATGGCGGCGATTCTGGGCTTCATGGCCGGGCGAGAGATGCGTCTGGACCCGGAGGCCTTGCGACCCCTCTCTGCAGAGGAGCGCCTGGTTCGCTTCAAGCAGATGATGGAGGCAGCCAAGCTGCTGCCTGCGAACACGGACCTGCAGCAAGTGCGAGGCTGGCTCTCGGTGTTCGAGAGCAACTACCGGATGACGTACGCACCGTCCGACGTCCGCGCGGTTCGCACGGTCTACTTTTGCGCGCGAGAGCAGGCGCCGGAGGTGCGCGAACAGCGACTGGCGGGGTGGAAGCGGCACACCTCGATGGAGGTGGTGGACCTGGATGGATCCCATCAGTCGATCCTGTCCGAGCCTCGGGTCCGGACCCTGGCGGAGCGCTTGACGGACCTTCTCCAGAGGAGGCCAGGATGAGCGGAGAGGCCGGCATGAAGTCCCCGGAAGGGGCCTGTTCGTTCGTTCGTCGTGGCACCTCGGGGCGCTCAGCATCTCCGACGAGTTCGTGGCGTGCGATGGCTGCGGGGGGACGGGAATGACGATCCTGGAACTGCTGCGCAAGGAGGCCGCGGATGGGAGGCGCCGCATCCTGGTGTCCGCGGGCCTGGCAGGCGGCGCGAACGCGCTCGTGCTGGGGTTCGCGAACCTCGCCGCCGAGAACCCTGGCGACTCGGCGGTGCGCTCGTTCGTGATGTTCGTGCTGGCCGTCGCAATCTACGGCTACGGCGCCCGGTACACGTACAACCGGCTGGCGGAGATCGTCCAGAACGCGCTGCTCAGGATCAAGATCCGGATCGTGGATCGGGTCGAGCGCGCCGAACTCGAACAGCTGGAGCGCATCGGCGTCGGGGAGATCAACGACCGGATCACCGAGAACATGACGATCATCTCCGACTCCTCCGGGTTGCTCGCCAACCTGCTGCAGTCGGTGTGCATCCTGCTCTTCGCGACGCTCTACCTCGTCTCGCTCTCGGCGCCGGCGTTCGTGATGATGGTCTTCGTCCTGGGGACGGGGATGACGGTGTACATGTCGATGCACCGTGAGGTGCGCGAGCACCTCATGCGTGCGGCCCAGAAGCGGCTCGTCTTCTTCGAGACGCTCATGGATCTGCTGGGGGGCTTCAAGGAGGTCAAATTCAGCCGGCGCCGCGGGAGCGACCTGCGGAAGGAGATCGTCGAGACCGGCGAGGCGCTGCGCGACTCCACGCTGAAGGCCGCCTATATGTTCAACGATCACTGGATCTTCGCGAACATCCTGCTCTTCGCGCTGATCGGGGCGCTCGTCTTCGTGCTCCCCGCGCACGCCGAGGTCGACGCCTCGACCGTGAAGAGCCTGGTGGCTGCCGGGATGTTCATCTGGGGGCCCGTGGGGGGCGTGGTCGGCGGGTTCCCCGCCTACGTTCGCTGCAACGTCGCGCTCGGGCAGATCGAGACCCTCGAAGCGAAGCTCGCGTCGGCCATCCAGGATACGGCCCCTGGTCAGGAGCCCGTGGATCCGTGGAAGGGGGCCATTCAGGCCATCCAGGCGGAAGACATCGAGTACGAGTACCCGACCGAAAAGGGAAACGGGAACGGGGGATCGTTCCGGATCGGCCCGATGAGCCTGAGCGTCTCCGCTGGGGAGGTGCTGTTCATCGTCGGCGGCAACGGGAGCGGGAAGTCGACGTTCCTGAAGGTGCTGACCGGCCTGTATCCACCGACGAGGGGGCGCTTGTCCGCGGATGGCATTCCCGTCCGCGGAAAGAACGTGGCGGTGTACCGCGAGCAGATCTCGGCGATCTTCTCGGACTTCCACCTGTTCGCGAAGCTCTACGGACTCCTCGGCACCGACGAGGCCGAGGTGCAGCCCTTGCTCGTGCAGATGCAGCTGGAGGACAAGACCGCGTTCAAGGCAGACCGGTTCACCCGTCGCAACCTGTCCACGGGCCAGAAGAAGCGCCTGGCGATGATCGTGGCGCTCCTCGAGGACCGGCCGATCTATGTCTTCGACGAGTGGCCTGCCGACCAGGACCCCGAGTTCCGCAAGTACTTCTACGAGGAGCTGCTGCCGGAACTTCAGAAGAAGGGGAAGACGGTGATCGCCGTGAGCCACGACGACCGCTACTTCCACTGCGCCGATCGGGTCGTGAAGCTCGCTGACGGGAAGATCCTGTCGATCGAGGCGGGCGCCGCGCTGAAGGGGCGCACGAAGGTGGGGGGAGACGCTGACGAGGGGGCGTCGTCATGAGCCGTGGTCCGGGAAGCTTCGAAGCAACGGGGGTCGTGGGGTCCTTCCGGGAGGCATCCGGCGGGCTTCCACTCGTGCTGACGCCGAAGGCGCTGGCGGTGCCGCTGGTCTCCTGGATCGAGGTGCATCGCGCGCTGCTCGATGAGGCGCTCGTCCAGCACGGCGCGCTTTTGTTCCGGGGTTTCTTCGGTGGGGAAGCCGCAGGGGCCGAGGTGTTCGAGCGGGCGGCGGAGGCCCTCTGTGGCACGCTGCTGACCAGCAACCCGGAGCACGTGACCGTGAGCGGGCGCGTTCAGACGCCAGTCGCCTACTCGGCGAAACAGAAGCTGCTCTGGCACAACGAGAACTCGTTCAACCGCGTCTGGCCGCGCAAGCTCGTGTTCGGCTGCGAGATCCCGGCGGATTCGGGGGGCGAGACGCCTCTGGTCGACAGCCGGCGCATGTTCCGGGAGCTCGATCCTGGACTCCGCGATGTGTGGTTGCGGAAGGGGGTGATGTACATCCGCAACTTCGGCGAGGCGCTCGGCCTGCCCTGGCAGCAGGTCTTCGGCACGGCGGATCGTGCCGAGGTGGAGCACATCTGCGCAGCGGAGCAGGTGGAGTACGAGTGGAGGGCAGGGGGTCAGCTCAGGACGCGCGCCGTGCGCCCGGCGGCCATTCCACACCCGACGACGGGCGAGTGGTCCTGGTTCAACCAGATGCAGCACTGGCACGTGGCCGCACTGGCCGAGGGGACCCGCGCGTCGCTGGGGAGCTTGATGGCCGAGGAGGATTTCCCGCGGGGATGCACGTTCGGCGATGGCTCGCCGATCCCCGAGGAACACGTGCAGCAGGTGCTCGACCTCTATGGCGTGCTGGAGGTCGTCTTCCCGTGGCGCAAAGGCGACATTCTGCTCCTGGACAACGTGCTGGTGGCACATGCGCGAAACCCATTCGCCGGCGCCCGGCGCCTCCTCGTGGGACTGGGAGAGCCGACTTCGTATGCCAGCGAGGCTGTGGAGGACATGGATGTCGGTGTTCTTTAGGCGAATGCGCAGCGATTGCGGGCGAACCCGGAGTCGACGCGAGGAATCATCGAAGGGCTAGGTTCACGCACAGGAGCGATTCTGCGCGAATCGCTCACCGAGCGCGCTCGGACGACGAGCGGCAGGAGCAACGGAGCATGCGACGTCATCACAAACCCTACCCTGCGCTGACCATGGATCGGATCATGATCGAGCTGGGCGCTCATGGAGGCGGCGCGCTCGAGCCCATCAATTTTTGCCAGGCCAGCTCGTCCTTCAATCCCTTCGAGCATGTGGATGTCGCGATGACGCGAGAAGACCTGGCCAGGGTCGCACCCTATGCGGGTCTGAACGGGAGCCCGGGATTGCGGAGAGCCATCTGCAAGGTCTACCGGGAGGAGTACGGGTACGACCTCCAGCCCGAGCGGGTCTGCATCACCGCAGGGGCGACCGAGGCATTGCTGCTGGCATTCGCCATGCTGACCGAGCCTGGAGGAGAGGTGATCCTCGCGGCGTCTCACTTCCCTCCCTTCCGCTGCCTCGCGCACATGTTCGGTGTCCAGTGCAGGTTTGCTCCCCTGAACGAGCGCAACTGCCTGGACGTGGAGCAGCTCGCGCGACAGATCACGCCGAGGACGCAGGCCATCATCGTCAATTCGCCGAGCAACCCGCACGGGGCCGTGCTGGAAGCTGCCGAACTCGAGGCGATTGCATCGCTGGACGTGCCTGTGATCTTCGATGAGGTCTATCAGTCGCTGGCGCTCTCCGACGAGCAGATCCCGAGCGCCGTCGCGTTCTCCGACAGGCACATGATCGTCAACAGCTTCTCGAAGTCGCTCTCGCTTGCGGGCTTCCGCGTGGGCTATCTGATCGTCCCCGAGACGTACATGGGCCTCGTGGCCGACGTGAAGGCGACGACGAGCTTCAGCAGCAGCTGGGCCGGGCAAGAGATCTGCGAGGCGTTGCTGGAGCATCGGGGCGAGCTGCTGTCGAAGCACAGGGCGCTCCTGAGGGAGCGGTGGCAATGCTTCACCCAGGTCGCCGAATCTCTGGGGCTATCGCTCTGCCCCGCGCCGCGTGCGAGCCTTTACGGGCTGATCGACATCTCCTCGTACGAGCGGGACTCGGGCCGCGTGGCGATCGATCTGGCACGCAATCTGGCTGTCGGCGTCGCCCCCGGGAGTGATTTCCAGACGCCCGACCCCCGGTTTCTGCGGGTCAACTATGCCGCACCCCAGGCGCACATCGAGCCGGGATTGCGAAGAATTGCCTCCTATTTGCAACGTTATCACTGAGGACAAGATGAGCTTGACGGAGTCATTCGAGGCCAGACTGATCGAGGGGATCCAGCCGCTGAGGCAGTACGTTCTCTCGATCAACATCTACCACCTCTTCGAGACGGGTCTGTTCGACCTGTTGCTGGCGGAGGGCGGCCTCGCCATCGAGGCGATCGCAGAGCGCAAGGCCATGGAGCCAGACCGACTCCGCGTGTTCCTCGGCTACCTGCGGAACGAAGGGTATCTGTCGGAGGTCGACGGGAAGTTCAGCCTCGCTGACAAGGCGCGCAAGATCGAGGAGTTCAGGCCCTGGTACACGATGTTCGTGGGGGGCTATGACGAGACGTACATGCAGATCGGCGAGAAGCTGTCGCGTGGCTCTGGCTGGGCGTCGAGGAACCTGGCGCAGGTCGGGAACGGTAGCTGCGGGATCAGCCGTCACGACGCCATCCCGCTGACGCGCAAGCTGATGGCGAAGGTCCCTGGGCGATGCACGCGGCTCCTCGACATGGGCTGCGGGAATGGGCGGTACCTGGTCGAGTTCTGCGAGGCGCTGCCCGAGATCCAGCAAGCGTGGGGGGTGGAGCCGAGCGCGGAGAGCTGCCGGGAGGCGGAGCAGATGATCGCCCGCCATGGGCTCCAGGATCGCGTCCACATCGTCAACGCTTCGGCAGGCGCCTTCCTGCACGCGCCGTCGAGCTTCGAGCCTGACTTCGTGGTGCTCGGCTTCGTCCTCCACGAGATCCTGGGGCAGGAAGGGCCAGCCGGCGTGCGGGCATTCCTCACCCAGATGGTGGAGCGTTTCCCCCATCTTCACCTCATCATCATCGAGGTCGACCAGCAGCTCGACTCTCCCCAGCTCATGCAGCATGGGCTCGGTCTTGCCTACTACAACCCCTACTACCTCGCGCATCCCTTCACGCAGCAGCGGCTGGAGACGCCGTCCTTCTGGGAAGGGGTTTTTGCCGAGTGCGACCTCGAGGTGGTGGCAAAGGAGTTCACCGATCCAGAGGTCGACTCGACCGGTATGGAGGTCGGTTACCTGCTCCGCAAGCGCGGGTCTTGAGGGGAGAGCGGTCGATGCAGCAGCTCGGTCAGTACCGCGCCCTGTCCAATGCCCCGGTCGAGGACCATGGCATCCGGGTAGGGCTCATGGGCGTCCCGTTCGACAATGGGGTCAGCTATCAAGGCGGACCGCGGCTCGCGCCGCAGCGGATCCGTAGCCTGATGCCACGGCTCGCCCGGATCTCGGAGGAGGGCGTGCCCCTGGTGCTGCCCATCTTCGACTATGGCGATGTCGGCCCCGATCTCGACTGGGCGCGCTACTTCTCCACCGTCGAGGAGAGGGCGCTCACGGTGCTGAACGAGAATCAGCTCGCCCTCTTCCTGGGAGGCGATCACAGCGTGGGGATTCCGCTGTTCAAGGCATTCGCGCGACGATTCCCCGGGCCGGTCGGGTACATCCAGTTCGACGCGCACCCCGACCTGGCCGACGAATACGACGGCCACCCCTGGAGCCACGCATGCACGGCCAGGCGAAACCTGGAGCAGGCGGGTCTCGATCACCGCCACCTGGCCTTCGTGGGGTTGCGCTCGCACATGGTCGACGAGCTGCAGTACTACGCGGAGCACCCCGAGATCGGGTGGCATACGGCGCGCGAGGTGTACCGGCGTGGGATCGAGGCGGTCGCACGGGATGTTGCCGCCCAGCTCGCAGGCGTCTCCGCGGTTTACCTCAGCATCGACGTGGATGGGATCGACCCGTCGTGCACTCCAGGGACGGGCACGCCAGTGCACGGTGGCCCCTCGATGCGCGAATGCATGGAGTTCATGCGCATCATCTACGCCGAGCTTCCCGTGAGGGCGATGGATATCGTCGAGGTCAGCCCGCCTCTCGACATCTCCGATGTGACCTCCATGGCGGCGGTGAAGCTGCTGTACGAAGGCTGTGGCTTCTTTCAGGAAAAATCGCTGCGATGACGACGCTCGCCGGTCTGCTCGATCGATTGAATGGGCTCGGGGTCAAGCTCTGGGAGGAGGGGGGAAAGCTCGCCTACAGCGCCCCCAAAGGCGTCCTGACGCCAGAGCTCCTGAAAGACCTGCGGGAGCACAAAGAAGCGGTGCTCGCTGGGCTGCGGCAGCAAAGGCCGACGGCTGGGCTCCCGCCTCTCTCGCGGAGACCGGAAAGCGCCAGCGAGCTGCTACCGCTTTCGTTCGCCCAGCAGTCGTTGTGGTTCATCGAGCAGCTCGGCTCCGGGGCGGTGTACAACCTGCCTGCAGCCTGGCGGATCGTGGGGCCGCTGAACCTCGCCGCACTCGAGCAGGCGTTTTCCGAGATCGTCGAGCGTCACGAGTCCCTCCGGACCGTCTTCTCGTCCGAAGAAGGACAGGCATCACAGCGCATCGTTCCCGCGCGGCCCGTCACCATCCCTGTACATGATCTGCGTGAGGCACCTCAGGCGACCCAGGGGGAAGTGCTGCGCCGTATGGCGACCGAGGAGGCGACGCGGCACTTCGATCTGGAGCGGGACCAGACGGTGCGTGCCGCGCTGGTTCGACTCGCAGAGCGCGAGCATGTTCTCTTCGTGACGCTGCATCACATCGCCGCCGATGGCTGGTCGATTGGTCTCCTCTATGGCGAACTCTCGTCGCTTTATGCAGCCTTCGCGGGTCACCAGCCCTCAGGGCTACAGCGTCTGGAAATTCAGTACGCCGACTTCGCCCTCTGGCAGCGGGCAGTGCTCGGCGGGGAGCGTCTGACCCGACAGAAGGCATGGTGGAAGAAGCACCTGGAGGGCGCTCCTGCGCTCCTCGAACTGCCGACGGACCGTCCCCGTTCGGCCGTACAGGGGCATCGCGGGGGAAGCGTTTCGTTCCACGTCGACGCGGAGACCACGGCGTTGCTGCGCGCGATCAGCCGCCGTGCCGAAGGGACGCTGTTCATGTCCCTCCTCGCTTCGTTCTTCGTACTGCTGGCACGTCACAGCAGGCAGGAAGACATCGTCGTCGGAATCCCGATCGCTGGCCGCAAGCTCCCCGCACTGGAGCGAATGATCGGGATGTTCAACAACACGCTCCCCGTACGGGCGATGCTGGCGGGGAACCCGACGTTCATCGAGTTCTTCTCGCAGATTCGCTCCGCCTTGCAGCAGGCCTACGAGCACGAGGAGCTGCCGCTGGAGCAGATCATCTCGGCATCGAAGATCGAGCGCAGCCTGGCCTATTCGCCGCTTTATCAGGCGACGCTCGTCCTGCAGAACGGCCCTCCTCTCACCTTCTCCCTGGAGGGCACGCAGGTTCGCGCCGAGCGCTTCGAGATCGAGACGACACGATTCGACCTGGTCATGGACCTGCGCGAGCACGAGGGGGGTATCGAGGGTATCTGCACCTACAGCGCCGACCTGTTCGACGTCTCCACCATGGAGAGGCTGGTCGGCCATTTCCAGGTGTTGCTCTCGGGTATCGCGTCGGACCCGAGCCGGAGAATCGAAGAACTCCCTCTCCTGACGGAGGACGAGCGCCACCAGCTTCTCATTGCGTGGAACGACTCCGCCGCTCCGGTGGATCCCCGGTCCGTGGTGGAGCAGTTCGCGGTGCAGGCCAAGCGCACGCCGGAGGCACCTGCCGTGGTGCTCCTGGGGTCGATGGGCCCTGGAGGCGAGGAGATCCCTCCTGGGGCGCGCTCTCTGACGTATCGCGAGTTGGATGAGCGCTCCAACCAGCTGGCCTGGCATCTCCGTGACCTGGGTTTGGCTTCAGAGGGTATCGTCGGCCTCTACATGGAGCGCTCCCTGGAGCTGCTCGTCGCGCTTCTCGGGATCCTGAAGGCAGGAGGAGCATTTCTTCCCCTCGACGTCACGCATCCGCGCGAACGCATCGCATTCATGCTGGAGGATGCGAAGGCCTCCATTGTGCTGACGCAGGCATTCCTCCAGGATCGGTTGCCCGAGCAGAAAGCGGTGGTCTGCGCCGTCGACGCGGACTGGGCATCCATCGACAAGCTGTCGCGCAATCCGCCGGCCCCTCGCGGGGGCCCCGAGAGCCTGGCCTACGTCATCTACACCTCGGGTTCCACGGGGCGCCCCAAGGGCGTGATGATCGAGCACCGTGGCCTGTCCAGTTACCTGGACTTTGCGGTGCGCACCTACGGGGCAGGGGAAGGGAAGGGGGCCCTCGTTCACTCGTCGATAGGCTTCGACCTGACGATGACCAGCCTCTTCGCTCCGCTGCTGCAAGGAGCGTCGGTGTGCCTGCTGTCCCCTGGCAATGATGTGGAAGCCCTGGCAGCGGAAATTCGCCGAGGGGAACCGTATGGATTTCTCAAGCTGACGCCCGCGCATCTAGCGCTGCTCGGTGAGCTGCTCCCCCCCGAGATGATTGCGCGGGCGGCGAAGGTGCTGGTGCTCGGGGGTGAAGCTCTCCAGTGGGAGTCGCTCTCGGCGCTGCGGAGTGCCGGGACGGCGGTCCGGATCATCAATGAGTATGGCCCCACGGAAGCCGTCGTCGGGTGCTGCGTTCACGAGGTGGGCTCAGGGGAGCAGGGCATCGGGGCCGTGCCCATCGGGCGCCCTCTCCCGAACACGCGTCTCTACGTCCTGGATCGGCACCTGTCTCCCGTCCCTCAGGGGGTCCAGGGAGAGATCTACATCGGAGGCGATCAGGTGGCCCGTGGCTATCTGAACCGTCCCGAACTCGACACCGACCGTTTCCTTCCCGATCCATTCGCACCTTCCGGGAGCGGGCGCCGACTGTATCGGACGGGCGATCTTGCGCGTCTGCGTGCGGACGGCGAACTCGAATTCCTCGGTCGTGTCGACGACCAGATCAAGCTGCGTGGCTTCAGGATCGAGCTCGGCGAGATCGAGAGCTGGCTGTGCCAGCACCCGGCCGTGCGTGAGGCGGCCGTGGTATTTCAGACGGAGGGCCACCGACGGATCCTGGCCTATTTCACCCGGCGTGCGGAGGCTCCTGTGGTGGAGGAGCAAGCGCTGCGGAGCTTCCTGGCCGAGCGGCTCCCCGAGTACATGATTCCATCGGCCTTCGTCGGCCTGGAGCAGCTCCCGCTGACGGCGCACGGCAAGCTCGATCGTGCGGCGCTGCTCGCCCTCGGGGTGACCACGAGCCGCGTCACCGTGCGTGACTTGCCGACCTCGCCGGACGAGAAGCGGCTGGCGGCGATCTTCTGTGACGTGTTGAAGGTGCCGCAGGTCGGAGTTCACGACCGCTTTTTCAGCCTCGGTGGGGACTCCATCGCGAGCGTGCAGGTGGTGGCCAAGGCTGCCAAGGCCGGGGTCTCCCTGACGCTGCAGCAGATCTTCCAGCACCAGACGGTCTACGCGCTCGCGCGCTGCGCCGGAGCCCGCTCGGAGGAGCGGCAGGCCACGACACCGTTCAGTCTCCTGTCGGACAGGGACCGCCCTCGCATCCCCGAGGGGGTCGAAGATGCCCACCCTCCCGGCTCCGTGCAGCTCGCCATGCTGTTCTTCGGCGGGCTCGACGCGGAGACCCACGTCTACCACAGCGTGAGTAGCCACCATGTTCGCGCTCGGTTCGACGAAGCGGCGTGGCGGCAGTCCGTCGCCTCCGTGGTGGCGCGCCACCCGGTGCTACGGAGCGCTTTCGACCTGGCGAGCTACAGCGAGCCCCTGGCCCTCGTGTTCCGGCAGATCTCCCTGCCGCTGTTCTTCCACGATCTGCGCGCCCTGCCCGACGACGAGAAGCGTCGGGCCTTCCTGGACTGGCAGGAGGCGGAGCAGCGCAACCCCTTCGACGCCACCTGCCCACCGCTGTTCCGCGTCTACATTCACCGCACCTCCGAGGACACGGGATACCTGACGTTGTCGCTCCACCATGCTCTGCTGGACGGCTGGAGCCTGGCGGTCGTGCTGACGGAGATCATCGAGCGCTACAGCGTGCTCCTGCGGGGCGAAACGATCCCGGAGAGCCCGCTCTCCTCCACGTTCCGGGATTTCGTCGCCCTGGAGCGAGCGGCCCTCGCGGACGAGGCCTGTCGTCGGTTCTGGGATCAGCGCCTCGATGACCCGCCCCCGGCCCTCTTGCCGCGCTGGCCAGCCTCGCGGGTCGACAAGACCAGCCCGGGGTTCGTCGACGTGCCTCTCCCGAAGGCCCTGGCGGCCGGTGTCGCGAGCGTGGCCCACGCGGCGTCGGTTCCCCTCAAGAGCGTGCTGCTGGCGGCGCACGTCTTCGTGCTGAGCCGCCTCACCAATGAAGCCGAAGTGATCGCTGGCGTGAGCTCGCACGGGCGACCCGAGGTCGTCGACGCGGATCAGCTCGCGGGAAACTTCCTGAACGTGCTGCCCTTGCGGGTCGCTGTGATCCGTGGGACCTGGCTGGAGCTGTGCGAGGCCGTCTTCGCGGAAGAGCAACAGTCGCTCCCGTTTCGCCGCTATCCGCTCGCGGAGATGCAGAAGAAGGCTGGGCGGCCGCTCTTCGAGACGGCATTCAACTTCATTCATTTCCACGTCGCCCGACGGCTCGCCGGCATCGACGATCTCGATGTCATGGACCACGAAGGTCGAGCCTCCGGCGAGATGACCTTTCAGGCGAACTTCGCCCTGGATCCTGCCTCCGGACAGCTCAACCTCCAGCTCACCTACGACGCGAGCACCCTCGGTCACGAGCAGGTCGAGGCGATTGCAGGTTATTATCGGCGCACCCTCGACGCCCTCACGGCCCAGCCGGGAGGGCGTCACGAACAGTTCTCGCCCGTCGGTGAAGCGGAGCGGCAGCGCGTCCTCGTCGCGTGGAACCACCGCGCAGAGGAGTCTCCGCTGCGCTCCTGCGTACATCAGCAAATCGCGGCGCGCGCCGCGCTCACGCCCGATGTCGTGGCCGTCATGGGGGTGGATGACACGACCCCCGTGCTGACCTACCGCGCGCTGGAGGAGCGAGGCAACCAGCTCGCGAACCATCTCCGCTCCCTCTCCATCGGTCCTGGTAGCGTGGTCGGTCTCCACGTCGAGCGGTCGGTCGAGATGATTGTCGGGATCCTGGGGGTCCTCAAGGCCGGCGCAGCGTACTCGCCCCTCGACGTGACCCTGCCGCCGGCGCGCCTGGAGGTCCTGCTGGAGCAGACCCGCCCGGCGCTGGTGCTGCACAAGGGGACCGCGCCGGCCCTGGCGGGGGCATCGCGGTGCCTCTCGCTCGACCTCGAGTGGCCTGTCGTCTCTCAGTACCCTGTGGATGCGCCAGCGGTCGACGCGGCACCCACGGACCTGGCCTACATCATGTTCACCTCGGGCTCGACCGGAACACCGAAGGGCGTCCAGATGGAGCACCGCGCCTTCGCCGCCTTCGTCGAGGGGGCGTGTGCCACCTACGGCATCCAGGCCACGGATCGGGTCCTGCAGTTCGCTCCGCTGAGCTTCGATACCGCGATCGAGGAGATCTACCTGACCCTGGTGCAAGGAGGGACGCTGGTCCTGCGCGACGACCGCATCGTGAGCTCACCCGAGCAGTTCATCGCGGCCTGCCAGCGACTGAAGCTGACCGTGCTTCACCTGCCGACGGCCTACTGGCATCTGCTCGTCGCGGATCTCGTCCAGCACGAGCTTCATCTGCCTTCCTGCGTGCGGGTGGTCTTCATCGGAGGCGAAGAGGCGCTGACCCACCGCGTCCACGCCTGGTTCCAGCACGTCGGGGATTACCCCGCCCTCGTGAACACCTACGGCCCCATGGAGTGCTCGCCGGTCTCCACGATCTGCAAGCTGTGCGACTGGGACGAGCGGCGTGTCGCGGGGAGCCCTTTCCCCGTGGGGCGACCCCTCCCGACGGCGCTCGCCTATGTGCTCGATGCTCGGCTCCAGCCGACGCCCATCGGCACCCCCGGTGAGCTCTACCTCGGCGGCGCTCAGGTGAGCCGCGGCTACCTGAACCTCCCCGAGCTGACGGCGACGCGCTTCCTGGACGACCCCTTCGGAGCCGGGAGGGTCTATCGCACCGGAGATCTCGTCCGCTGGTTGCCGGGTGGGGATCTCGAATTCTGCGGACGCCGCGACTTCCAGGTGAAGATTCGCGGTTTCCGCATCGAGCCGGAGGAGATCGAGAGCACCCTGCTCGCCCATCCCGACGTGCGCGACGCGGCCGTCCTCGTCCGGGAGGAAAGGCCGGGCGACCGACGGCTCGTGGCCTACGCCGTCGTCCACGCCGCCCCCGCAGCTCCGGGAGCGTCGTCCCCTTCGGCCGCTGCGCTTCGCCAGTACCTTCAGCAAAAGCTGCCCGACTACTCGGTCCCTTCGGAGATCGTGCTGCTGGACGCGCTACCGCTGACGCCCGCGGGCAAGATCGATCGACGTGCGCTCCTGAGCCTCCGCGCGGTGCTCCCGGACGGAAGCGAGGAGCAACAGCGGGCCCACGTCGCTCCGCGGGACGCCGTGGAGCAGCAGCTCTTCGCCATGTTCGTCGAGGTGCTGGGTCAGTCACGGTTCGGGATCCACGACGACTTCTTCAGCCTCGGCGGCAACTCGCTGGTCGCGATGCAGCTCTCGTCCAGGATCCAGCGTGCCTTGGAGCTGGACATGCCTTTCCGCCCCATCCTGGAGCACCCTTCGATCGCGGAGCTGGCGGAGTACATCCAGGACCGGTTGCTCGGCCGACGCCTTCAGAGGGCGACGACCGAAAGCGACGAGGCGGAGGACGAGCTGGTGCTCTGACACGGCCGAGGCGTCTGCTCTCGCCGTGCCACCTCCTGGTGCTGCTGAGGAGGCCTCCCTCACGGTGGGCCTCACATGCCCGTCGGATAGGTCTCCGGGACCTCCGGTTCGTGGCGCTCCACCAGGTGTAGCGGCGCCAGCGCCCGGCTCTCCTCGATGAACAGCATCGCGTCGTAGCGCCGAGGTAGGACCGTCGGCACATAGTTGCCGTACTGCTCGTACTGAGGGTGGTAGACGACTCCGATCGCGCGGTGACCACGCGGCTCCAGCAGCTCGGGCGTCGCGGGGGCGTCGCCGAGCAGCAGGAGCCTGTCGTCCCCGCCCAGCCGGTGGAACACGTCCTCGTAGCTACCAGGGCGCCCCGGGGGGACGAGCATTCGCTTCATCGGCGCTCCCCATTCCTCCCCCGCGATCACCGTCCCGCGGTACGTGGAAAAGCCGACCAGCACGACGCCTTCGCCCTCGTGGCGCTGCCGCAGGATCTGCCCCACGTTGACCTCGCCTTGGTCCGCCATGTCGGTGAAGCGGGCATCCCCGATGTGCGTGTTGTGCTCCCACACGATGGCCTTGGTCGTCGGACCGTGGAACCGCAGGAGACGTTCGAGGGTCTCGACCATGTGACCATCGCGGACGTTCCAGCTCGCCGAACCGCCCCGGACCATGGTCCTGTAGTAGAGTTCGGCGTTCTTCACCGTCAGCGCGTTCTGCTCGGCGTCGAAGTAGGCCTCGTCGTCGTGCCCGCGGTAGGCGGGCGCATGCTTGCGCAGCTCGACGAGCGCCTCGATGACCTCGTCTTCGCACGAGGTCGGCACGAGCACCGTTGCCCGAGCGTATTGCTGCTCATCTTCCGAGAACGGCGCGAAGCACTCGTAGGCGTGGCGGGCCCGGCGCCCCGCGCCCGGATCCACGCGGTCGAGGTACGCGATCACGGCCCTCATCGAATCCCACAAGCTGTAGACGTCGAGGCCGTAGAAGCCGACGCGCCGCTCGTCGGGCAGCCCGCCGTTGTGCTCGCGAAGCCACGCGATCAGGGCCTCCACCTCCCGGTTGGCCCACATCCAGGTCGGCCAGCGGTCGAACGCGTGGAGCACCTCGCGCGCGCTTCGGCCAGCCCCTGGGCGCCCCTTGACGTAGCGGTCGACGCGATGACAGTCCGGCCAGTCGCCCTCGACGGCGATCAGGTGGAACCCCTTCTCCCGGATGAGCCGCTGCGTGAGCCTGGTCCGCCAGGTGTAAAACTCGGAGGTGCCGTGCGATGCCTCGCCCAGCAGGACGAAGCGCGCGTCGCCGATCCGCGCCATGAGTGGGTCGAGGTCCCGGTCAGTCGACAGAGGGCGCGCCAGAGGCCGAAGCTGGTCCACGAGGCGCTCCACGTGTTCGAGCCCGCGTTCGGCGAAGCGGTCGTGACGGAGCATTCGAGCCATCGGTCTCCTCCAGTCCTCAGCGATGCGCCGAGGCGACGCGGTGGGTCTTCTGTGCAAGGAACCGGGTGAACCAGCTGGCTGCGAGCCGTGCCACCTGCTCGAGCGTCCCGGCCTCCTCGAACAGGTGGGAGGCGCCGGGCACGATCTCGAGCTGCGCGGGGGCCCGCATCCGGGCCATGGCGGCTCGATTCATGTCGATCACGGGGTGATCCTTGCTACCCACGATGAGGAGGGTCGGCGCCTGCACGCGCGGGAGCGCATGGGCGGCGAGGTCGGGCCGACCCCCCCGTGACACCACGGCCTGGACCTCCCGAGGGCGCTCGGCGGCAGCCGCCAGCGCAGCGCCGCCCCCCGTGCTGGCTCCGAAGTAGCCGATGGACAGGCCGCTCGTCTCGGCTGTGCGCACTAGCCAGTCGGTGGTCCCCATCAGCCGAGACGCGAGCAGCCCGATGTCGAAGCGCAGGTGCCCCGTCGCCTGGTCGAGCTCCTCCTCCTCGACCGTCAGCAGATCGAGCAGGAGCGTGGCGAGGTGGACCCGCTGCAGCGCTCTGGCGACGAACCGGTTGCGCGGACTGTGGCGGCCCGATCCGCTGCCATGCGCGAAGAGCACGATGCCCAGCGGATCCCGTGGGACCACGAGATCGCCTTCGAGGATGACGCCGGAGAGAGGCACCGACACGAGGTGCGCTTGGTTCAGGGCCTCCGTCTGGCGTGCCATCACGACACCCTCCCTCGCGGCTGTTTGGGATCCAGAGGAGCCGACTGCGGCCAGACGCCAGCGTGGGGATCCCCCTCGCGCTCCGCCTGTTCGCGCTCCGCCCCCTCCAGGAGACGAACCACCTCCTCGTCGGTCGTCTGCGTGAAATCCCGATACCAGAGCCCCACGGCACAGAAGTCGACCGGGATCATGCCGCACACGACCTCGTCGACCTCTCGACGGAGCTCCGAGGCCGTCTCTGCCGCGCAGACGGGAACGGCCAGCACGATGGATCTCGGTTTCTGCTGGCGCAGCGACCGGATGGCAGCCCGCATCGTCGCCCCGGTGGCCAGCCCGTCGTCGACGACGATCACGGTACGCTCATGCACGTCGAGCGGCGGACGGCTCCCTCGATACGCCTGTAGACGCCGGTCGATCTCGGAAAGCTCCGCGCGCGTGACCGCCTCGATGTACTCGCGCCTCACCCCCAGCATCGCGATCGCCTCGGCATTGACATAGGACGCGCCTCCCTGTGCGACTGCGCCGATGCCCAGCTCGGGATGACGCGGAGCACCCAGCTTCCGTGCGATCAACACATCCAGCGGGGCCCCGAGGGCCTTCGCGATCTCGTACGCGACAGGAACACCGCCGCGTGGGAGAGCGACGACCATCGGCCTCTCCGGCCGCAGCGCAGCCAGTCGCGTGGCGAGCATTCGTCCAGCGTCGACTCGGTCCTTGAAGCGCATGGCCGCCTCCCCTTGGTTTGCTTGTCCGCTTGTTCGCAGGCCTCTCGAATTCCCTCGAATGAAGGCTCTTGAAAGAACCGTGCCGCACGGGCGTCAGGGCGTCCGTGTCGCCCAGCACCCCGCATGCACCCCCTGTGGACGCAGGGCAGGACAGAGGCCGCTCTCCGGCCCAGGCGCGACCCCCTTCGGGGCTCCCCTTGTGCAGGCGCCTCGGGCCCCTCACGCGGACTCCTCGGCCCCGCGGGCGAGGGCTCGCGGAACGAGCTTGCGCCATCTGCTGCCCACCCCCAGTGCTTCAACAGCGCACAGCCCACGAGTCGTGCCTTGCGGACGAGCTGAATTCACGCAGTCCACGAGCAGAGGGCGGGATGAAGCCAGGCTGAGCCGCCTGCTGAGGGCCGCATCTCCCGACGACGATCTCGACGCCGCAGCGCGCTCCGTCATGCATCGGCCCCCTCGATCGTGACGCACACCCTCGGGTTCGACGGCGGCTGAAGCAAGCGCTCTCCAGAGAGCGGATGGCGTCCGGCTTGCAAGGTGGCGCCGGCATCAGGAGCATCCATGGACAAGATTCCCAGCCCGTCAGCGTCAGAGAAGGACAGCGCGACCGAACAGCCTGACAACAAGCCAGAGCGAGCGGCGACGAGCCCCTCCCACGCAGAGGGTGAGCCCCCTGGAGAGCGCGCTCGGAAGCCCTCCGGCGTCCGGAAGCAGGCCGAGCCCGAGCGCACCGAGCAGGAGCTTCGCGACTTCGCCCAGCAGCTCCGCGTCGACATCCTCCGGTGCACCACCGCCGCGGGCTCGGGCCACCCGACCTCCAGCCTCTCCGCCGTCGAGCTCATGACCGTCCTCGTGCGCGACCACCTGCGCTGGGACCTCGAGCATCCGACGAACCCCAGCAACGATCACCTGGTCTTCTCCAAGGGGCATGCGTCCCCGCTCCTCTACGCACTCCTCAGGGGGATGGGCGTCGTCTCCGCGTCGGAGCTCCTGTCGTACCGGACCTTCGGGAGCCGCCTGGAAGGACACCCGACCCCCCTCGTTCCCTGGGTGGACGTCGCCACGGGCTCTCTGGGCCAGGGCTTGCCGATCGCCGTGGGCATCGCGCTCTGTGGGAAGTTCCTCGACGCGCTGCCTTACCGCACCTGGGTCCTGCTCGGTGACAGCGAGATGTCCGAGGGCTCCGTCTGGGAGGCCTTCGAGCACGCACGTCACTATGGCCTGGGGAATCTCATCGCGATCCTCGACATGAACCGCCTCGGGCAACGCGGGGAGACCCCCCTGGGGTGGAACGCCTCTGCGTACGCACAGCGCGCACGCGCCTTCGGCTGGCGCGCCCTGGAAGTCGACGGCCATGATCTCGCCGCCATTTCCGAGGCCTATGCGGAAGCCGTCCAGCCCACCGACACGCCCACGTTGATCATCGCCCGCACCGTGAAGGGTAAAGGAGTGGCGCTCGTCGAGGACAAGGATGGCTGGCACGGCAAGACGCTCGACGAGGAGCAGTGCAAGAAGGCCATCGAGGCGCTCGGCGGCGTGCGCAACGCCGTGATCGAGCCCCACCGACCGATCGCCCGGGAGGCCCCCGAGGTGCACCAGGTGAAGCCTGTGGACCTCCCGACCTACGAGCCTTCCGAAGAGGTGGCCACACGCAAGGCTTACGGGGAGGCCCTCGCAGCGCTCGGAGCAGCCCGGCCAGACACCGTGGTGCTCGACGCGGAGGTGAACAACTCGACGTATGCGGAGCTCTTCGCGAAAGCGCATCCCGGCCGCTACTTCGAGATGTTCATCTCCGAGCAGCAGATGGTGGCTGCGGCGGTGGGGATGAGCGTCCGGCGCAAGGTCCCCTTCGCCTCGACCTTCGCTGCATTCCTCACCAGAGCGTACGATTTCATCAGAATGGCGGCCGTCTCCAGGGCGAACCTCCGCCTCTGCGGCTCCCACGCAGGCGTCGCCATCGGCGAGGACGGGCCCTCGCAGATGGGGCTCGAAGACCTCGCCATGATGCGCGCCGTCCACGGAAGCACCGTCTACTACCCGTGCTGCGCCAACCAGACGGCACAGCTCGTGGCCGCCATGGCGGAGCAGCAAGGGATCGTCTACCTCAGGACGACCCGCGGGAAGACGCCCGTCCTGTACGAGGCCGGCGCGTCATTTCCCGCAGGCGGGAGCAAGGTGCTCCGCGAGTCGGCCGACGACCGCGTGACCATCGTCGCGGCAGGCATCACCGTCCACGAAGCCCTGAAAGCGCACGAGACGCTCGAAGCGCGGGGGATTCACGCCCGGGTGATCGACGCCTACAGCATCAAGCCCATCGACGCCGGCCAGCTTCGCGCTGCGGTCCGAGCGACGGGCGGCCACCTGATCATCGTGGAGGATCACTGGGCCGAAGGAGGCCTCGGCGATGCCGTCCGAGAGGCCCTCGCCGCGGATGAGCCCGTCCTGGCCCGTCTCGCGCACCTGGCCGTGAGGGATATGCCCAGCTCAGGTACGCCGGAGCAGCTCCTGCAGGCCGCTGGAATCGACGCGGAGAGCATCGTGAATGCGGCCGAGCGCCTGATCGGCGTCTCCGCCACCACGGATCACGGCACTGCGAGTCAGCCGGCGCCGAGACCGCATTCTGGCAAGCCCGGTGCATGCGCCACAGCCATGAATCCGATTCAGCGGCTGGCAGAGCTGGGACAGAGTGTCTGGCTCGACTTCATCGACTCTTCATTGCTCCGTGGTGGCGAGCTGGAGCGCAGGATTCGACAGGACGGTCTCCGTGGCCTCACGTCGAATCCGACGATCTTCCAGAAAGCCATTGCGAGCTCCAACGATTACGACGATCTCATCCAGCGCGCCTCGGCGCCGGACACGAACGAGGCCATCCTGGAGCGGCTCATGGTGCGGGACCTCGAGCTGGCGTGCGACCTGTTTCGGCCGCTCTACGACAGCTCTCATGGGGTGGACGGCCTGGCCTCGATCGAGATAGCCCCCTCTCTCGCGCGGGACACCGCCGGATCCATCGAGACGGCACGACGGCTCTGGAACCAGGTCGAGCGGCCCAACCTCATGGTGAAGATCCCTGGCACCCGCGATGGGTTGCCCGCCATCGAGCAGAGCCTCACTGCCGGCATCAACGTCAACGTCACCCTGCTCTTCTCCGTCTCCCGTTACCTCGAGGTGGTGGAGGCGTACTTCCGCGCCCTGGAGGCGCGCATCGCCGCGAACGAGCCCATCGACCGGATCGCCTCCGTGGCGAGCTTCTTCGTCTCGCGGGTCGACGCCAAGGTCGACAAGGCGCTCGACGCCCTCCCCTCGTCGTCGGAAGCGCAGGGCAAGGCGCTGAGAGGTCGCATTGCAATCGCCAATGCGAAGATCGCCTACGAGGCGTTCGAGCATGCCTACTCAGGAGAGCGGTGGAAGAGGCTCGCGGCGTACGGTGCTCGCCCTCAGCGACTCCTGTGGGGGTCGACTTCCCCGAAAGACCCGCACTATCCCGACACCTACTACGCCGAGGCGCTCGTCGGCGCCCAGACGGTCGACACCATGACGCCCGAGTGCTTCGAGGCCTACCTCGACCATGGTGACCCCGAGCCACGGCTGGAGCAGGAGCGCGCTGAAGCGCACCAGCAGCTCGCTCGACTGAAGACGCTGGGGATCGACCTCGACGAGGTGACGCGAACCCTGGAGGACGAAGGGGTCGACGCCTTCGCCGAGTCCTTCGATAAAGCCGTGAAGAGCATCGCCACCAAGCGACGCCAGGACAAGGCAGCCTGAGGCGCGCGGAAGCGGCGTCGCCGCCGACGGTGAGCCAGAGAGGCGGCTCCCGGTCGACGGCGACGTGGGCGCGACGCCCGAGAGCCCATGCACCCTCGCGCGTCCTCCAGCTCAAGCGGCCTTCTTCTTGTCCTCGACCTTCCCCTTTTCTTGCTGCTCTCGGGGCGACTGCAACGAGACGCGACGCGCTTGCACGTCGGCCCGTTTCGGAATGCGAATGTCGAGCACGCCGTCCTTCAGCTCGGCCGTGACCTCGTCCGCATTGGCCCCCTCCGGCAGGGTGAACGAGCGGCTGAAGCTGCCGTAGCTGCGCTCGTAGGCGTAGTACCGGTCCTCTTCATGGGTCTCCTCTTCCTCGCGCCGCCCACGGATGTGGAGCCGATTCCCGGTGACGGAGATCTCGAGATCCTTTTCCTGGATACCAGGTAGATCCGCCTTGCAGAGGTACGCGTCCTTCGTCTCCTTGAACTCCACCTCGGGGTTGAAGACGCGCTCTGCCAGGGTACCCATGGGCTGCATCTCCCGGAAGGGGTCCCAGCGGAACAGGTCGCGCATCATCTGGAGCGGATCCATTCGAAGGGGATCGTTGCTGCGCACCAAGGAGCCAGGCCCACGTTCTCCCTTGCGAATCATGTTTGCCATGGTGGCCTCCTTTCTTCGCAGCAAGCATGTGGCGTCGTTGCGGCCAGTCAATGGGCCCCCGAGGACCCGATCTGGACCGAAACTCACGGCCGCCGAAGGGCCTCACGACGCGGGCGGGCGTGGCCCATCGCGGCAGTTCTTCCGCGCCACGCTTTCCCCTTGGGGGGCGACGTCCTCGTACGCGGCGCCGGCCGGGTGCGCTACGGTGACGCCCATGCTCATCGCGGCCCACCATCTCATCGACCGGCTCCGACACCCTCGGACCCGCGCTGACGACCTCGCCGCGCTGCGACGCCGGTTCGCCGCCGTGCGCCCTCCCACGCAAGCGGAGGACGAGGCTGCGCAGGAGCTGCGCCGACAGCGCCTCGCCCTTTCCGCGGCGCTCTCCGAGGTCACCTCTTGCGGCGGCTGCGCCAAGGGACACCCCCTTCCAGCCGGCCAGTGGCAGGGTGGGCACTGCTGCAGCGGGCGCACCGAGGGCGTCTTCACCGACGATGAGGTCGCCGCTCTGCGTTTCGCCGGGACCTCCCACTTCGACCTCATGCCGCCCCATGCGGCTCACGCAGGCTGCGTGTTTCGTGGCCCGACGGGGTGCTCGCTTCGCCCCGAGCACCGGCCGAACATCTGCGTGCGCTACCTCTGCCGGGAGCTGGAAGACGAGCTTCGTGAGCGAGGGCAGCTCAGCGCGGTGAAGGCCCTGTCGGCGGAGCTGGGACGTGCCTTCAAGAACTTCGTGCGGCTGCGCCCGCAGGAGGGACCGGAGGACGGCATGGATGGGTTCCCCCTGGGCTGAGCCGCAGACAGCGAAACGGGGAGGTCGGACGAGACGACATCGCTGGAGGGCCGGATGAACGATCGGCACGACATGTACGCGGGCATCGGTGACGACTACGATCGAACCTTCGCGCTGCTGCCGTATCGCGAGCACGTCGAGGCCTACTCGCTCTTCCGTCGGCTCGGCGCTCTCTCGGGGCAGTCCGTGCTGGATCTCGCCTGCGGGACCGGCATCTTCACGCGAGCGCTCCGACGGTGGGGCGCGGCACGGGTGGTGGGAGCCGACGCTTCCGAGGACATGGTGCGGGTTGCACGCGAGCATGAGGCGAGGCAGCCCCTGGGCATTGCGGTTGTGGTGCAGGATGCCGCGCAGCTCGGCGACCTCGGCGCGTTCGATTGCGTCGTCGCGGTGTACCTCCTCGGCTATGCGAGGACGCGCGACGAGCTGTTCCAGATGGCTCGTGGCGCCTTCGACGGGCTCGTGCCTGGTGGCCGCCTCGTCACCTATTTCGTGAACCCCGATCTCAGCCGGATCCCGGGATATTACCGCAAGTACGGGATCGACTTTTTCGTCGGGCCCGATGTTCGGGATGGTGATCCCATCGATTTCGTCCTTCACCTGGGGCCCGACGCGACGCCGAAGCTCACGAATCACCTCTGGAGCCGGGACACCGTCGCCTCCGTCTTCGAGCGCGCTGGCTTCACATCGCTCCGCTGGCACCTTCCGGAGCTGTCGCCTGAAGGGCTCGCTCTGCATGGCGAAGCCTTCTGGGCTGACTACCAGGACAAGTGGCCAGGAATCTTCCTCGAATGCAGGCGCCCGATCCCTCGAACATGAGGGCTCACGACGAAGAAAACCGGCCTCTCTGGCCACCCCGGATGCGACGTCGCAACGGAAAGACCCCCTGAATCCTCCGGCCGGGGACGTCGACCGCTCCTCGATGCGACGCGCATCAGGTCGGGAGCGGCGAGGGGTTCTCCACTCCTGCCTCCGGTCCCAAGGAACACCTGTCCAAGGAGGCGCTCATGGTCACCGTCGGCGAGTTCTGTAATCGGCGCGTCGTCACCATTGGAAAGACGGACAAGGTGCTCGAAGCAGCGCGACGCATGCGAGCGCATCACGTCGGGAGCCTGGTGGTCGTCGACGAGGTGGACGGCCTGAAGCCCATCGGGATCGTCACCGATCGCGACATCGTCGTCGAGGTCGTCGCGCTGGCCAGCGCCTACCTGGAGTCGATCCAGGTGGGCGATCTCGTCACCGAGCCGCTGACCACCGCGCGAGAGAACGAGAGCCTCCTCGACACCATCCGGCGGATGCGCCACGCCGGGATCCGCCGCATCCCGGTGGTGAACGAGGAAGGCGCCATCCTGGGCATCATCGCATTCGACGATCTCCTCGGGTTCCTCTCGGACGAGCTCTCCGAGCTGTCGGCCCTCGTGATTCGAGAGCAGAACATCGAAGCGCATCGGCGCCTCTGAGCGGCGCGCGCGCACCGCGCCATGCCACCGAAGCCATCGAGAGCGGCTGGTCCTGGGTTTGCAACGACCGCGAGCAACATGCAACTCCCTCGGATCAGCGCCACCACCCTCATGACCGAGAATCCACGCACCGTGCGGATGAGTGACCCCATCAGCGAAGCCGTGGAGGTCCTCCAGACGCTGGAGTTCCGTCATTTGCCGGTGCTGGACGACGACCAGAACCTCGTCGGAATCGTGAGCGATCGCGATCTGCGCCCCTTCCTCGTGCTTTACGCCCAGGATGCCGAGACCGTCGGTGGCGCGTTGAAGCACGGACGCCTCCCCGTGTCGTCGATCATGAGCAGCAATGTGGTGAGCGTCGACCCGGAGGCGGACGTGACGGAACTCATGGAGCTCATGCTCGAACACAAGATCGGAGCGGTCCCGGTCGTCGACGGTGACGGCATGCTCGTCGGAATCGTCAGCTACGTCGACCTCCTCCGCGGACTGCTGAGCTGAGCCGCGTCCCGCGCGCTGGAGGTCCATGATGAGACGAGCCGAGCGTATGCGCGCCATGGTCCTCGATCGCGTCGGAACCCCTCTGCGACCCGCCTGGGTCCCGATACCCGACGTCGCTCCCGGGCAGGTGCTCCTGCGGGTCCGGGCGTGCGCCGTCTGCCGCACCGATCTCCACGTCGTCGATGGCGACCTTCCCGATCCGAAGCTCCCGCTGATCCTGGGCCACGAGATCGTGGGTGAGGTCGTCTCCTGCCAGGGGAGGGGAGGGCGCTTCCGGCCCGGCGCGCGCGTCGGCGTCCCGTGGCTCGGCTGGACCTGCGGCCACTGCCGCTACTGCCTCTCCGAGCGAGAGAACCTCTGCGGTGAGGCGCGCTTCACGGGCTACCAGCTCGACGGAGGCTATGCCGAGTACGTCGTCGCCGACGAACGCTTCTGCCTCGACCTGCCGGACGGCCACGCCGACGCCGACCTGGCACCCCTGCTCTGCGCTGGGCTCATCGGTTACCGAACGCTCCTGGCGGCGGGAGACGCCGAGCGACTCGGGCTCTATGGCTTCGGCGCTGCAGCCCACCTCATCGCTCAGGTCGCCAGGCACGAGGGGCGCAAAGTCTTCGCTTTCGTGCGGCCTGGAGACACGCGCGCAGAGGCGTTCGCACGATCCCTCGGGGCCGTCTGGGCTGGCCCCTCGACGGCCCTGCCCCCGGAAGAGCTGGACGCTGCGCTGATCTTCGCGCCCGCGGGGGAACTGGTACCAGCCGCGCTCCGCGCGGTCGCCCGAGGGGGGACCGTCGTCTGCGGCGGCATCCACATGAGCGCCATCCCGTCATTTCCGTACGAGCTGCTCTGGGGAGAGCGGGTCCTCCGCTCTGTCGCCAACCTCACCCGGCGCGACGGCGAAGCGTTCCTCGCCCTGTGCTCCAAGGTGCCCCTTCGCACGGAGATCGTGCCTTACCCCCTGGCCGAGGCCGCCATCGCGCTCGCGGATCTGCGCGCTGGACACCTCACGGGAGCCGCGGTGCTGACGGTGGCGAGTGATGCGCCGGCGTGACACCGAGCGTACACGAAGCCCATGGAACCGCGGCTCGCGCTGCTCGATGAGGCCTCTCGGCACGAGGCGCCAGAACGCGCGGCGCCACGTGGACGAGTCTCCGCCCGAGAACACTAACTACGGTCTGCTCGGGTGGTCCAGCGGAACAACGCGGCGAAATTCCCCATCTCGCTCCAGCCCCTCGCGGGGGGCGCGGAATTTCGAAGGAGCTGCTAGTTTTCGCGCGTGAAGCCAGCATCTGCCGCATCGCCCTACAAGCTTCGCCACCACGTTCGGATCGTGACCGCAGCCTCGCTGTTCGACGGCCACGACGCGGCGATCAACGTCATGCGCCGCCTCATGCAGGCGTCGGGCGCCGAGGTCATCCACCTGGGTCACAACCGCTCGGTCGCCGAGATCGTCCGCTGCGCGATCCAGGAGGACGTGCAGGGCATCGCCATCACCTCGTACCAGGGCGGCCACGTCGAGTACTTCAAGTACATGATCGACCTGCTCCGCGAGGCAGGCGCGAACATCAAGGTCTTCGGCGGTGGAGGAGGCACCATCCTCCCCACCGAGATCGACGAACTCCACGAGTACGGCGTCGCGCGCATCTACTCCCCCGACGACGGGCGCGCGATGGGGTTGCAGGGGATGATCGATCACCTCCTCACCGAGTGTGATTTCGAGAAGCGATCGCCCGATTTCGCCTCGCTCCTCCCGCGCCTCCCGGAGCGGGATCCCGCCACCATCGCCTCCCTGATCACCATCGCCGAGAACTTCCCGGAGGCAGGTGACGTGCTGCGCAAGGAGCTGGCGCCGCGGCTCGCTTCCGCCAGCGTCCCTGTGCTCGGCATCACCGGCACCGGCGGCGCAGGCAAGTCGAGCCTCATCGACGAACTGGTGCGCCGCTTCCTCACCGACTTCACCGACAAATCGATCGCGGTTCTCTCCGTCGATCCCTCGAAGCGCAAGTCCGGCGGCGCCCTCCTCGGCGACCGGATCCGCATGAACGCCATCGACGACCGGCGCGTCTACATGCGCTCCCTCGCCACGCGGCAGTCGAACCTCGCGCTCTCCAAGCACGTCCGCGAGTCGATCGAGATCTGCCGCGCTGCGGGCTTCGACCTGATCATCGTCGAGACCTCCGGCATCGGCCAGTCCGACACCGAGATCACCGAGCACGCCGACGTCTCGCTCTACATCATGACCGCCGAGTACGGCGCCGCGACGCAGCTCGAGAAGATCGACATGCTCGACTTCGCCGACATCATCGCGATCAACAAGTTCGACAAGCGCGGCTCCCTCGACGCCCTCCGCGACGTCCGCAAGCAGTGGCGGCGCAACCACACCGCCTTCGACAAGCCGGAGTCCGAACTCCCCGTCCACGGGACGATCGCCTCACAGTTCAACGATCCGGGCATGAACCGCCTGTACGGGGCCATCATCGACGTCGTCGCCCACCGCACCGGGGCCCCGCTGAAGTCGCAGATCGAGATCACGGACGGGATGAGCGAGAAGCGCTGGATCATCCCCCCCGAGCGGACGCGTTACCTCGCCGAGATCGTCGAGACCTGCGAAGGGTACGACGGCTTCGTGCGCGCCCAGGCGGCGATCGCGCGCCGCATGTACCAGCTCCACGGAACCATCGAGGCCCTCCGTGCCAACGTCGGCAAGAAGCGGCTGGAGATCGTCGAGCCGACCGGGCCCTCTGACGTCGTACACGTCACCGAGAAGATCGAGGGCGAGCCCGCCTTCCTCACCGAGCTGGTCGACCTCTACAACGACCTCGATGCGCGCCTCGCGCCCGAGTGCAAGAAGCTCCTCGCCGACTGGCCCGCCACCAAGCGCCGCTACGCCGCCGCGAAGTACCAGTTCCAGGTGCGCGACAAGATCATCGAACTCGATCTCGTCTCCGAGACGCTCTCCCACCTCCGCATCCCCAAGGTCTCCCTGCCCAAGTACGAAGACTGGGGCGACATCCTCACCTGGCTGCTCCGCGAGAGCCCTCCAGGCCAGTTCCCCTTCACCTCGGGCGTCTTCCCGCTCAAGCGAGAGAACGAGGACCCGGCACGCATGTTCGCCGGCGAGGGCGGCGCCGAGCGCACCAACAAGCGCTTCCACTACGTCTCACGCGGCCTCCCCGCGAAGCGCCTCTCGACGGCGTTCGACTCCGTCACCCTCTACGGCGAAGACCCCGACTTCCGCCCCGACATCTACGGCAAGGTCGGCAACTCCGGCGTGTCCATCGCCAACGTCGACGACGCCAAGAAGCTCTACTCCGGCTTCGATCTCGCCGATCCCAGCACCTCGGTGTCGATGACCATCAACGGCCCGGCGCCGATGCTTCTCGGCTTCTTCCTCAACGCCGCCATCGATCAGCAGTGTGAGAAGTGGATCCGCGCCCAGGGCAAGGTCGAGGAGGTCGAGCAGAAGATCACCGAGATCTTCGCGCAGCGCGGCGTCCCGCGCCCCACCTACCAGGGCGCCTTGCCCGAAGGGAACGACGGCCTGGGGCTCATGCTCCTCGGCGTCTCGGGCGACGAGGTCCTTCCGGCAGAGACCTACGAGAAGATCCGGGCCGCCACCCTCTCGGCGGTGCGAGGCACCGTCCAGGCCGACATCCTCAAGGAGGATCAGGCGCAGAACACCTGCATCTTCTCGACCGAGTTCGCCCTCCGCCTGATGGGCGACATCCAGCAGCACTTCATCGACAAGAAGGTCCGCAACTTCTACTCGGTCTCGATCTCCGGCTACCACATCGCCGAGGCCGGCGCGAACCCCGTCTCCCAGCTCGCCTTCACCCTCGCGAACGGCTTCACCTTCGTCGAGTACTACCTGTCGCGCGGGATGAACATCGACGACTTCGCGCCGAACCTCTCGTTCTTTTTCTCGAACGGCATGGACCCCGAGTACACCGTGCTCGGCCGCGTGGCGCGCCGGATCTGGGCGAAGACGATCCGCGACAAGTACCACGGCAACGACCGCTCGCAGAAGCTCAAGTACCACATCCAGACGTCGGGTCGCTCGCTCCACGCCCAGGAGATCGCGTTCAACGACATCCGCACCACCCTCCAGGCGCTCCTCGCCCTGCAGGACAACTGCAACTCGCTCCACACGAACGCGTACGACGAAGCGATCACCACGCCGACCGAGGAGAGCGTGCGCCGCGCCCTCGCCATCCAGCTCATCATCAACAAGGAGTTCGGCCTCGCCAAGAACGAGAACCCGACCCAGGGCTCCTTCATCGTCGAGGAGCTGACCGATCTCGTCGAGGCCGCCGTCCTTGCCGAGTTCCGCGCGATTTCGGAGCGCGGCGGCGTGCTCGGTGCCATGGAGCGGATGTACCAGCGCTCCAAGATCCAGGACGAGTCGCTCTACTACGAGACGCTCAAGCACAACGGCCAGCTGCCCCTCATCGGCGTGAACACCTTCCTCGATCCCAGTGGCTCACCGACCGCTCAGCCACCGGAGGTCATCCGCGCCAACAAGGAAGAGAAGGACTATGCCATCGCCGCCCGCGACGCCTTCTGGAAGCGCAACGAGACGACCGGGCCGGTCGCACTGAACGCCGTCAAGCGCGCCGCCCTCGATGGCGGGAACGTCTTCGCGGCGCTCATGGAAGCTTGCAAGGTCTGCACGCTCGGCCAGCTCTCCAGCGCGCTCTACGAAGTCGGCGGCCAGTACCGGCGTAACATGTGACATGTCCGAGGAGCCGCGCATGAGTTTCCCCCAAGCCACCATCGCCGACTGGCGCGCTCAGGTCGAAAAGGAGCTCGCCGGGGCTCCCTTCGACAAGGCGCTCGTCCACACCACCGCCGAGGGCCTCTCGGTACAGCCCCTCTACACCGAGCCGCTCCAGGGGGATCCTGGCCGCGCACCGCTCACCACCCAGCCGCAGGGGGCATCGTTCCTGATCTGCATGCGCCACCCTGTGGGCGCGAGCCAGGACGCTCTCCAGGGCGACCTGGGGCAAGGAACGGACGGCCTGTGGATCCCACTCGACGCGCTTCCGGCGCTCGGAAGCGTCTTCTCGACCCTCGACCCCGCGCGGACCTTCTTCGTGTTCGACGCGCCGCCGGCGAGCGCCGTGGCAGCCATCGACACCCTCGCGAAGCACATCCCTTCGAAGGCGCTCCGCTTCGCGTTGAACCTCGACCCCCTCGGCGCGATTGCTCGTGGAGACTCGAAGAGCGACCCGGAGAAGGTCGCCGAAGCGCTCGCTGATCTCGGCCGCGGCGCGCGCCACCTGGGAGAGCACTTCCCCCACGCCACGGCCGCGCTGGTGTCCACGCTCGCGCATCACGACGCGGGCGCCGATGCGGCCGACGAGCTGGCCATCGCGCTCTCGACCGGTGTCGTCTACCTCCGAGCGCTGCTCGAAGCCGGTCTCAGCGTCGACGAAGCGGCGCGTCGCGTCGCCCTCCAGGTCACCGTCGGTCGCGACACCTTCGTCGAGCTGTGTAAGCTGCGGGCGCTACGGATCTGCTGGAGCAAGCTGCTGGTCGCCTCAGGCGTGGCAGGCGCCCCGAGGCCCCTCGTGCATGCCGTCTGCTCGTCGCGCACCCTCACGCAGCGTGATCCCTGGGTGAACATGCTGCGCAGCACCACGCAGGTCTTCGCCGCCGTGCTCGGGGGCGCCGACGTCGTGACGCCCACCGCCTTCGATCAAGGCATCGGGGCATCGTCCGCGCTCGCGCACCGCGTCGCACGGAACACCGGCCTCGTGCTGCGCGAGGAGAGCCATCTCGGCAAGGTGATCGACCCGGCGGGCGGCTCGTACTACCTCGACACCCTCACCGACGGCCTCGCGCGCGAAGCGTGGACGCGCTTCCAGGCGATCGAGCGCGATGGCGGCCTCGTGGACGCCCTCGTGAGCGGGCGCGTGCGAGCCCGCCTCGCCGAGGCCTGGCAGCGACGCCTCGAGCGCATCACCCGCCGCAAGGACCCGATCCTCGGCGTGTCCGAGTTCGCCTTCCTCGACGAAGAGCGCCTCCATCCCCCGAAGGGCACCGAGACCGAGGCGCCCGCGCCCGCGGAGAGCGCGATCCCTGCGCACCGCGACGCCGAGCCCTTCGAGCGTCTCCGCGCCCGCGCCGAGGGACGCAACGCCGCCCCCGAGGTCCTCCTCGTGACCCTCGGCCCCTTCGCCGAGTCCCGCGCCCGCGTCGGCTTCGCGACCGGCTTCTTCGCCGCGGGAGGCCTCCGCACCCGCGAGAGCACCGCCAACGAGCCCGCCCCCATCGCCTGCCTCTGCGGCAGCGACGAGCGCTACAAGACCGAGGCCGCTGACCGCGCCCGCGCCCTCAAGGCCGCCGGGTGCAAGCAGGTCCTCCTCGCCGGTCGCCCCGGCGCGCTCGAACCTTCCCTCCGAGAGGCCGGCGTCGACGGCTTCCTCTTCGTGGGGTGTGACGTCGTCCCCATGCTCTCCGACCTCCTGGACGTGATCGCATGAATCGCCACCTGCCCGACTTCTCCTCGATCGACTTCGACGCCGTACGCGTGGGTGCCGAAGTCCCGGCATCCTCGACCCCCGCGCTCTCCTGGGACACCCCCGAAGGCATCCTGCACAAGCCGCTCTACACGCCCGAAGACCTCGCGGACGTCCAGCACCTCGGCACCTTGCCCGGCTTCGCCCCCTTCGTGCGCGGCCCGTACCCAACGATGTACGTCCGCAAGCCCTGGACCGTACGCCAGTACGCCGGCTTCTCCACCGCCGAGGACTCGAACGCCTTCTACCGCCGCAACCTCGCCGCCGGCCAGATGGGCCTCTCCATCGCCTTCGACCTCGCCACCCACCGCGGGTATGACAGCGACCACCCCCGCGTCACCGGCGACGTCGGCATGGCTGGCGTGGCGATCGACTCCATCCTCGACATGCGCCTCCTCTTCGACGGCATCCCGCTCGACAAGATGAGCGTGTCGATGACGATGAACGGCGCCGTGCTCCCCATCCTGGCCCTCTACATCCTCGCCGCCGAGGAGCAAGGCGTCACCCCGGAGAAGCTCGCCGGCACCATCCAGAACGACATCCTCAAAGAGTTCATGGTGCGGAACACGTACATCTATCCGCCCGTCCCCTCGATGAAGATCATCGCCGACATCTTCGCGTTCACCTCGCAGAAGATGCCCAAATTCAACTCGATCTCCATCTCCGGCTACCACATGCAAGAGGCCGGAGCGACGGCCGATCTCGAACTCGGCTACACCCTCGCCGACGGCCTCGAGTACGTGCGCACCGGCATCGCCGCGGGCATGAGCGTCGACGCCTTCGCGCCTCGTCTCTCGTTCTTCTTCGCCATCGGCATGAACTTCTTCATGGAGGTCGCGAAGCTCCGCGCCGCGCGCCTCCTCTGGGCGAAGCTCATGGCCCGCTTCTCGCCGAAGAGCACCAAGAGCCTCGCGCTCCGGACCCACTGCCAGACCTCGGGCTGGTCGCTCACCGCGCAGGACGTCTACAACAACGTCGTCCGCACCGGCATCGAGGCCATGGCCGCGACTCAGGGCCACACCCAGAGCCTCCACACCAACTCCCTCGACGAAGCCCTCGCGCTCCCCACCGATTTCTCCGCGCGCATCGCCCGGAACACCCAGCTCCAGCTCCAGCTCGAATCCGGCACCTGCCGCCCCGTCGATCCCTGGGGAGGCAGCTACTACGTCGAGCGCCTCACCCACGACCTCGCCACGCGCGCCATGGCGCACATCGAGGAAGTCGAAGCCCTCGGCGGCATGGTCAAGGCCATCGAGGCGGGCATCCCCAAGCTCCGCATCGAGGAAGCAGCGGCCCGCACCCAGGCCCGCATCGACGCCGGCCGCCAGACCATCGTCGGCGTGAACCGCTGGAAACCGACCAGCGAAGCCCCTGTGCCCGTGCTCAAGGTCGACAACGCCGCCGTCCGCCGCACCCAGATCGAGCGCCTCGAACGGCTCCGGCGCGAGCGTGACGCCGCGGCCTGCACCCGCGCCCTCGACGCCCTCACCGCTTGCGCCGAAGGCCGTGGCGGCAACCTGCTCGAACTCGCCGTCGACGCCGCGCGCGCCCGCGCGACCGTTGGCGAGATCTCCCTCGCCCTCGAGAAGGTCTGGGGTCGCCACCAGGCCGAGATCCGCGCCATCTCCGGCGTGTACAGTGGCGAGGTGGGTGAGACCTCGACCACCGTGACCACCGTGCGCGACCGCACCCGCGCCTTCCTCGACCGCGAGGGCCGAAGGCCGCGCCTCCTCGTCGCCAAGATGGGCCAGGACGGCCACGATCGCGGCCAGAAGGTCATCGCCTCCGCCTTCGCCGACCTCGGCTTCGACGTCGACATCGGCCCTCTCTTCCAGACCCCCGAGGAGACCGCGCGCGCTGCCGTCGAGAACGACGTCCACGTCATCGGCGCCAGCTCCCTCGCTGCCGGCCACCTCACGCTCGTCCCCGCCCTGCGCGCCGCCCTCGCCGCCCTCGGGCGCCCCGACATCCTCATCGTCGTCGGTGGCGTCATCCCCCCCGACGACTACCAGGCCCTCCGTGACGCTGGCGCCGCCGACATCTTCGGGCCAGGCACGGTGATCGCCGAGGCCGCCATGGCGCTCCTCGACCGGCTGGAAACGACCTCATGACGGGGAGACGCCCCCGCCTCTCGCTCGACGCCTACGAGCAGGGCGTCCGCGCCGCCGACCGCACCGTCCTTGCCCAGGCGATCACCCTCGTCGAGAGCCGCAACGAGAGCGACGGCGCCCTCGCGCAAGCCCTCCTCACCCGCCTCTTGCCCTCGACCGGCGGCGCCCGGCGCGTCGGTGTCACCGGCGTCCCTGGCGTCGGCAAGAGCACCTTCGTCGACGCCCTCGGCATGCGCCTCCTCGCGGGTGGTCACCGCGTCGCCGTCCTCGCCATCGATCCCTCCAGCACCGTCTCTGGAGGCTCCATCCTCGGCGACAAGACGCGCATGGCCCGCCTCTCCCTCGAACCCAGCGCCTTCATCCGCCCCTCGCCGAGCGGCCTCTCGCCAGGCGGCATCGCGCGGCGCACCCGCGAAACGATGCTCCTTTGCGAGGCTGCGGGCTTCGACGTGGTCATCGTCGAGACCGTCGGCGTCGGGCAAGGCGAGACGGCCGTCGCCGACATGGTCGACTTCTTCCTGGTCCTCGCGCTGCCCGGCGCGGGCGACGAACTGCAAGGCATCAAGAAGGGCGTTCTCGAGCTCGCCGACCTCATCGCCGTCAACAAGGCCGACGGCGACGGCGAACTCCGCGCCAGGACCGCGCTCGGCGACCTGCGCGCCGCGCTCCGCTACCTCCCCCGCAAGCGACCGAGCTGGGAGCCACGCACCCTCGCCACCTCGGGCCAGACCGGCGCTGGCCTCGACGACCTCTGGCGCATCGTCGAGGAGCACCACGGCGCCCTCCACGCCTCGGGCGAGCTCACTGCGCTCCGGTCCGAGCAGCAGCGCTCGTGGATGTGGTCCCTCATCTCCGAGCGCCTGGAGCAGGCCTTCCGGAACCACCCCGGCGTCGCCGCCCAGCTCCCTCGTATCGAGGCCGACGTCCTCGCCGGACGCACCACCCCCACCACCGCCGCCGACGACCTTCTGGCCACGTTCGGCGTCGTGAGGGCCCGCGACTAGCGCTGCGTACCCTGGGTCAGGGGCCCATCGGCCCCTGCGCTCCCGATGGTCGCCACGCTGCTTTCTTCGCAGAGCACCTGACCAAGGACTGGGGACGAACCTGGGGAATGCTGTACTGGTACCGGGCCTCTCGACCCCAGGAGACGACTGCATGACCACACCGGGACCCATCTCCGTCGCAGACCACGTCGCCATCGTCACCGGCGGCAGCAAGGGCATCGGCAAGGGCATCGCGCGGGTGCTCGCCGCGAACGGCGCCCGCGTCCTCATCGTCTCGCGCACGGCCGCCGATGGGGAACGGACCGCAGCGGAGCTGGGCGCCTCGTTCTTCGCCGCCGACATCTCCCGGGCTGCTGCCTGCGAGGCCGTCGTCGCCGAGGCCATCCAGCGCTTCGGCCGGCTCGACATCCTCTGCTCCAACGCAGGCGTCTTCCCTTCCTGCTCCCTCGACGACATGACCGAGGAGGCCTGGGACACCCTCATGGTCCAGAACCTCCGCAGCACCGCCTTCATGGTCAAGGCCGCCGCCGCCGAGATGAAGAAGGCGAAGTACGGCCGCATCGTGCTGACCTCGTCGATCACCGGCCCGCTGACCGGCTACCCGGGCTGGAGCCACTACGGCGCGAGCAAGGCCGGTCAGCTCGGGTTCATGCGCACCGCGGCGCTGGAGCTTTCGCCCTTCGGGATCACCGTCAACGCCGTCTTGCCGGGTAACGTCACCACCGAAGGCATCCTCGCCATGGGACCGGAGTACATCCAGGCCATGACCAAGGCGATCCCCGTTCGCGCGCTCGGAGACGTGGAGGACATCGGGTACGCAGCCCTCTTCCTCGCCTCGCCCCAGGCCAAGTTCATCACAGCCCAGACCCTCGTCGTCGACGGGGGACAGGTCGTGCCCGAGACCGAAGCCTCCATCCTGTGAGCGCGCGCTCCCCAGCCCGCGCACCGCGCACCTTGCCATGATCGCCTGTGTCGACGTGAGCTATGGAGAGCACCGCGCCGCCGCCGCGTGCGTCCTGCTCCGCTCCTGGGAGGCCGAGCGCGAAGACCGCGCCCACCTCGCCCACCTCGACGACGTCGCTCCCTACCAGCCCGGTGCCTTCTACCTGCGCGAGCTTCCCTGCATCCTGGCCGTCCTTCGCCAGGTCGAGGTCCCCCTCACCGCGATCGTGATCGACGGCTACGTCTGGCTGTCGTCCGACGGTCGCCCGGGTCTCGGTGCGCGCCTCTTCGACGCCCTCGATGACCAGGTGCCGGTCGTCGGCGTCGCCAAGACCAGCTTCCACGGCGCCGACGACTTCGCCATCCCGCTCCTGCGGGGTCAGAGCAAGAAGCCGCTTCACGTGACCGCCGTCGGTACGGAACCCGCCAACGCTGCCGCCTGGGTGCAGCGCATGCACGGCCCCCACCGCATCCCGACCATGCTCCAGCGCGTCGATTGGCTCTGCCGCCAGGCAAACGTCTGAGGGGCGGGCAAGCGTGAGCGAACCTGTTCTGGGATGAGCGGACTGGCGAGAGGCAGAGGTCTCCGCCATGGTCGTCGACGACGACGTGAAAGAGTGCGTGGACGCGCCTCGCGACGGAGTGGACTGACAAGATGACGGATGGCTCTCCGCCATGGTCGTCGACGACGACGTGAAAGAGTGCGTGGACGCGCCTCGTGACGGAGTGGACTGACAAGATGACGGATGGCTCTCCGCCATGGTCGTCGACGACGACGTGAAAGAGTGCGTGGACGCGCCTCGTGACGGAGTGAACTGACAAGATGACGGATGGCGCTCCGCCATGGTCGTCGACGACGACGTGAAAGAGTGCGTGGACGCGCCTCGTGACGGAGTGAACTGACAAGATGACGGATGGCGCTCCGTCATGGTCGTCGACGACGACGTACACGAGCATGTGCATCGTCGAGGCCCTTGGTCATGTCCACGTCCACGTACGGTGCACTCGGCCCGGGAGACGCTACCCGTCGAAGGGCACCCTGGGGTGGGCTCGGCGGATGGTGTCGCATCACGACGGGTATGCCATCGCGAGGCCATGACCCCGGATCCCGGCCATGGAGTGTGGCAACTCGTCGTGTGGTCTGGGTCAATTTGCCACGCAATGGCGAATGGTGAATGGATTCGGCATGTGGCAATTTGCCTCGATGGTCGGGGCAATTGGCCGCGCAATGATCCACGTCGATGGCGATATTCAATCGTGATCGCGTGATGCGGCTATCGGAAGTGTGATCTCGTTGTCATGGACTGATTACGATGTCCTGTGGGCGCATAGGGGGATGGAATACCGTTGACACAGTGATGCGTATTTTGGTCTTCCTACGTGGACGCTTCGGGGTGCGTGCTTCAGTGCTCGCCCTCGTGAAGTCACTGTAATCGTAGGGTGCCTACAATGCCCTGGATCCGTCATGAATTCGGATCCGGGAACGGGCTGCCACGTCGTGGTGGCCAGCGAGGCGACAACGCGATGATGAAGAGCTTCGTGCGCAGCGAGGAGGCCGTGATGCCGTCCTCTTCCACACTGGTCGAGCTGCTGCGCTGGCGCGCAGCCATCGCGCCGGCGCAGCGCGCCTGCACCTTCCTGCTGGACGGCGAGAACGACGAAATCAGCACGACCTACGCCGAGCTGGATCGGAAGGCGAGGGCCATCGCGAGCGCTCTCCAGCAGCTCGACGCGGTGGGGCAGCGGGTGCTGCTCCTCTATCCACCGGGGCTCGATTACGTCGCCGCGTTCTTCGGGTGCCTCTATGCGAACACGATTGCTGTGCCGGCATACCCGCCGAGCATGGCGCGGCTCGAGAGGACACTGCCACGACTGAGGGCCATCGCCGTCGACGCGCAGGCCACCGTGGTGCTCACGACGGCGGCGCTCCTCTCGATCGCCGAAGGGCTCGCGGCCCACGATCCCGCCTTCGGTCGGATGCGCTGGGTGGCGACCGACTCCCTCGTAGAGGGCATGGAGGACGCCTGGAAGGACCCACAGTCGAGCCGGGATACGCTGGCCTTCCTCCAGTACACCTCCGGGTCCACGACGACGCCGAAGGGCGTCATGCTGACCCACGGCAACCTGCTCTACAACCTGGAGCTCATTGCCGAGGGATTCGGCCATGGCCCTGGGAGCGTGGGGGTGATCTGGCTCCCGCCCTATCACGACATGGGCTTGATTGGCGGGATCTTGCAGCCCATTTTCATGGGGTTCCCGGTGACGCTGATGTCGCCCGTCGCCTTCTTGCAGCGGCCGGCGAGGTGGCTGCAGGCGATTTCCCGCTACCGCGCCACGACGAGCGGAGGCCCGAACTTCGCCTATGATCTCTGCGTGCGCCGGATCGCGCCGGAGCAGCGCGCAACCCTGGACCTCGGCTCGTGGGAGGTCGCCTTCACAGGGGCGGAGCCCGTGCGCGAAGAGACGCTCCGGCGATTCGAGGAGGCATTCGCTCCCTGCGGGTTCCAGCGGCGCGCCTTCTACCCTTGCTATGGGCTGGCCGAGGCTTCCCTCATCGTGTCCGGAGGGAGAAAGCTGGATCTGCCCGTCAGCCGGTCCTTCGACCGCACCGGGCTGGAGCAGCACCGGGTGCGTGAGCTTGCGGGCAGCGAGGCCGAGGCGCGCGCTCTGATCGGGTGTGGACCCAGCTTGCGAGGGCAGCAGGTCGTGATCGTCCATCCCGAGCAGCGGACGCACTGCGCCGAGGACGAGATCGGCGAGATCTGGGTCCAGGGGCCGAGTGTGGCCCAGGGGTACTGGGAGCGCGAGGAGGAGACGGCACGGGCGTTCCGGGTCCGCCCGGAAGGCCAGGCGGAGGGGGCTTACCTGCGCACGGGAGACCTCGGATTCTTCCATGACGGAGAGCTGTTCGTCACGGGGAGGCTCAAGGATCTGATCATCGTCCGCGGTCGCAACCACGTCCCGCAGGACATCGAGCTCACCGTGGAGCGGAGCCATCCGGCGCTGCGACCTGGATGCGGGGCGGCGTTTGCGGTGGAGATCGAGGCGGAGGAGCGCTTGGTCGTGGTCCAGGAGGTCGAGCGGCAGCACCGTCGCGATGATCTCGGTGAGGTGGCCGCGGCGGTGCGCCAGGCGGTGCTGGAGCAGCACGAGCTGGGGGTGTACGGCGTGGTGCTGCTCAAGGCGGGGAGCATCCCCAAGACGTCGAGCGGCAAGATCCAGCGCTTCGCGTGCCGGGCGGGATTTCTGGATGGGAGTCTGGAGGCGCTCTTCCGTGGGGTGCTGGAAGGTGCGGACGAGGCGGCAGCGGTGGTCGCCGAGGAGGGGAGCACGCTCGACGCCGACACGCTGCGGGCCCTTCCGCCTGCGGCGCGGCAGACGCTGCTCGAAGCCCACCTTCGGGCGCTGCTCGGGCGCGTGCTCCGTCTTCCGGCCGCTGCACTGGCCGAGGCGCGTCCGCTGAGCGCGCTGGGGCTCGACTCGCTGGTGTCGCTCGAGATCCAGCACGACATCGAGGGGAGGCTGGGGGTGGTCTTGCCCCTGACGAGCCTTCTGCGAGGCGCCACGCTGGGGGAGCTGGTGCGCGAGGTGCTCGTGCTCGTGGAGGCAGGAGAGGAGGGCCGTGGAGGAGCGCGGCTCTGCTCCGCAGGGGAGCTGCCAGAGGCGTTCCCGCTCTCTCACGGGCAGCGCGCGCTCTGGTTCATCCATCAGCTCGCGCCGGACAGCGCGGCCTACAACATCGCCGCCGCGGTCCGGATCACCTCGGCGGTCGACACCACGGCGCTGGGCGGCGCGCTCCAGCGGCTCGTGGAGCGCCACCCGGCGCTCCGGACGACGTTCACGACCCGCGATGGGGTGCCGATCCAGCGGATCCATGAGGCGCGCGAGGTGAGCTTCGAGGTCCACGACGCGGCCTCGTGGAGCGCCGAGGTGCTGGAGGAGCGGCTGGCGGACGAGGCGCACGTCGCGTTCGATCTGGAGCGAGGGCCGCTTCTCCACTTCCGTCTCTTCCCGCGGGCGGCGGAGGGCCAGGTGCTGCTCGTCGCCATGCACCACCTCGTGGGCGACTTCTGGTCTCTCTCCGTGCTGATCAAGGAGCTTCAGCTCCTGTACGGGGCGGAGAAGGCAGGCCGCGATGCAGGCCTCGCGCCGCTCCCGATGCATTATGCGGATTTCGTCCGCTGGCAGGGCGAGCGGCTCATGGGGGCCGAGGGGGAGCGCCTCTGGGGGTACTGGCGTGAGCGCCTCTCAGGGGAGCTTCCGAGCCTCTCGCTGCCGACCGATCGCCCTCGGTCGCCCGTGCAGACCTACCGGGGCGCGACCCGCGCGTTTGCGCTGGACCCGGCGCTCACTGCCGCGCTGCGACGCCTCGGTGAGGCGCACGGGGCGACACTCTACGCGACGCTGCTCGCGGCGTTCCAGGCCCTGCTCGCCAGGTACACGGGGCAGGACGACATCCTCGTGGGCTCGCCGATGGCAGGGCGAACGCGGGCGGAACTCGCCAACCTGTTCGGGTACTTCGTGAACCCGGTCGTCCTGAGGGCGGACCTCTCCAGCGACCCGAGCTTCGCCCAGCTGCTCGCGCAGGTGCGGGGGACCGTGATCGAGGCGATCGAGCACCAGGATTACCCGTTCGCGCTGCTCGTGGAGCGGCTCCACGCGAACCGTGATCCGAGCCGGTCGCCGATCTTCCAGGTGCTCTTCACCCTGCAGAAGGCGCCGTTCGCGGGGTACGAGGGGCTGTCCTCGTTCGCGGTCGGGACGCCAGGCGAGCCGCTCGCGCTCGGGGATCTCACGCTCGCCGCGATGCCGCTCGCGCAGCGTACGTCGCAGTTCGATCTCTCGCTGACCATGGCGGAGACCCGGGACGGGCTCGCGGGATCGTTCCAGTACAACGCGGATCTCTTCGACCCCGAGACCATCGCGCGGCTCGCAGGGCACCTGGAGGTGCTGCTCCGCGGCGTCGTGGAGCACCCTGACATGCCGGTGGCGGTGCTGCCGCTGCTGACGGCCGAGGAGCGGGAGAGAATGCTGGTCGCCTGGAACCGCACCACGGTGAGCTACCCGCGCGAGGCGTGCATCCACGAGCTCTTCGAGGCGCGGGCGCGGCAGGCGGGTGACGCGGTGGCGCTGGTCTTCGGGGATGTCCGCGTCACCTACGCGGAGCTGGATCGCCGGGCGAACCAGCTCGCTCACCACCTGCGCGGACTGGGCGTGGGGCCAGCGGTCCGGGTCGGCCTGTGCGTCGCACGCTCGCCGGAGCTGCTGGTGGGGATGCTCGGGATCCTCAAGGCGGGCGGCGCGTACGTGCCGCTGGATCCGGCATACCCGCGCGAACGGCTTGCGTTCATGCTGGAGGACGCGCAGGTGCCGGTGCTGGTCACCCAGGAACGCCTCGCCGGGATCGTTCCCACCTATGCGGGCCGTGTGGTCGCGGTGGACGCGGCGTGGGCCCGGATGGCTCAGGTGGCAAGGGAGAGCGCAGCGCCACCGCCTGCGATCGGGGTGACGGCGGAGCACCCGGCGTACGTGCTCTACACGTCGGGCTCCACGGGCAAGCCGAAGGGCGTGATCGTGGCCCACCGCAACGTCGTCAACTTCTTCACCGGGATGGACGAGCGGGTCGGCTGTGACGAGACGGACACGCTCCTCGCGGTCACCAGCATCTCGTTCGACATCTCGGCGCTGGAGCTGCTCTGGACGCTGACGCGGGGGGCACGCGTCGTGCTCCTGTCCGAGCGCGCGGCGAGCGGTGGCACGCTGCGAGCGGAGCCCGCGCGTCGCGCGAAGCCGATGCAGTTCAGCGTGTTCTACTTCGCCAGCGCGGACGGGGGCGAGGAGGTGGGGGCGAGCAAGTACCGCCTGCTGTTCGAAGGCGCAAAATTCGCGGACCGAAACGGCTTCTCTTCCATCTGGACGCCGGAGCGCCATTTCCACGCCTTCGGTGGGCTGTATCCGAACCCGGCCGTGACGAGCGCGGCGCTGGCAGCGATCACCGAGAACCTCCAGATCCGTGCGGGCAGTGTGGTGCTCCCCCTGCACCACCCGATCCGCGTGGCCGAGGAGTGGTCGCTGGTCGACAACCTCTCCGGGGGCCGCGTGGGCATCGCGTTCGCCTCGGGGTGGCATGCGAACGACTTCGTTTTCTTCCCGGAGCGCTTCCAGGGCCGCAAGGCGTACATGTTCGAGGAGATCGAGACGGTGCGGAAGCTGTGGCGCGGGGAGGGGATCCGCGTGCGCAGCGGCGCGGGGAACGAGATCGAGGTGGCGATCTTCCCCAAGCCCGTCCAGCGAGAGCTGCCGATCTGGATCACGGCGGCTGGGACGGCCGAGACCTTCATCAAGGCAGGAGAGATCGGCGCGAACGTGCTCACCCACCTGCTCGGTCAGAGCGTGGAGGAGGTGGCCGAGAACATCCGGCTCTACCGCGACGCGCTGGAGAGGAGCGGTCACGGGCGTGACGCGGGGCAGGTGACGCTGATGCTTCACACCTTCGTGGGAGAGGATCGCGAGGCCGTCCGGGCCAAGGTGAAGAAGCCGTTCACCGACTACCTGAGGACGTCGATCGGCTTGATCGAGAACCTGATCCGGAGCCTCGGGCTCTCGCTCGATCTCAGGACGATGAGCGAGCAGGACATGCAGGATCTCTTGCAGTTCGCATTCGATCGCTACTTCGAGACGAGCGCGCTGTTCGGGACCCCGGCGACCTGCGCCGCCATGGTGGAGCGGCTACGCGAGATCGGCGTCGACGAGATCGGCTGCCTCATCGACTTCGGCGTCGACGTGGACGCGACGATGGAGAGCTTGAGACACGTCACGGCGGTGATGGCCCAGGTCAACGCCCAGGCCGGCGCCGAGGACGCGTCGCTGGTGACCCAGGCGCGGCGTCATCGGCCGTCGCTCTTGCAGTGCACGCCCTCGATGATGCGCTTGCTCCTGCTGGATCCGGAGGCGGCCGAAGCGCTGCAGCCGCTGCGCGCCCTCCTGCTCGGAGGCGAGGCGCTCCCTTCGGCGCTGGCGCGGGAGGTGAAGCAGTCTCTTCCCTGTCGGCTGATCAACATGTTCGGTCCGACGGAGAGCACGATCTGGTCGGCCACGCAGGAGATCGGGGACGCAGAAGAGCCGATCACCATCGGCCGCCCGATCGCGAACACGCAGCTCTACGTGCTCGGGCCGCACGCGCAGCCCGTGCCCGTCGGTGTCGCCGGAGAGCTGTACATCGGAGGCGACGGGGTCGCCGGGGGTTACCTGAACCGACCCGAGCTGACCGAGGCGCGCTTCATCGCGAATCCGTTCGGCGTCGGGGAAGAGGGGGCGCGGCTCTACAGGACCGGCGATCGCGTCCGCTATCTGCCGGACGGCCGGGTGGAGTTCCTCGGGCGCCTGGATGCGCAGGTGAAGTTGCGCGGATTCCGCATCGAGCTGGGGGAGATCGAGGTGCTGCTGGAGGCGCATCCGGCCGTGAAAGAGGCCGCCGTCGTGGTGCGCGAGGACGTACCCGGTGACAGGCGGCTCGTGGCCTACGTCGTCCCCGAGCGGGGCGCGGAGCCAGGCGGCGCCAGGGGGAGCCTGGCGGCATCAGGGGCGGGGAGCGCGGCCGTCGTGACGGAGGTGCTGCGGGCGGCGCTGCGGGATCGCCTGCCCGACTACATGGTGCCGTCGGTGATCGTCGCGCTGGAGGCGATGCCGTTGACCTCGAACGGCAAGACCGACCGCCGCGCGCTCCCGGCCCCCGAGGCGACGCGGCAAGGGGCGAGGGCCGAGTACGTCGCGCCGCAGAGCGAGCTGGAGCGGTTGCTGGCGTCCTTGTGGCAGCAGGCGCTGAAGGTCGAGCAGGTCGGCGTGGACGACAACTTCTTCGACCTGGGGGGGCACTCGCTGCTCCTGGCGCAGGTCCACGGGCAGATCGGGACGGTGCTGGGGCGGCAGATCCCGCTGATCAAGCTGCTGGAGCACCCGACCATCCGCTCGCTGGCGCGGCACCTCGTGCAGGCGGACGCGCTCGGTGAAGCGAGCTTCCCCGACAGCGTCGATCGGGCCCGGAAGCAGCGGCAGGGGCTGGAGCGTCAACGTCAGAGCGCACTGAAGTCGCGGAAGAAGGGGCCCTGAGCATGTCCAGCGACGACGAACGGAGCGATGCGCTCGACATCGCGATCGTCGGCATGGCGGGGCGCTTCCCGAAGGCCAAGGACCTCGACGCCTTCTGGAGGAATCTGCGCGAGGGGATCGAGGGGATCTCGTTCTTCGACGAAGCGGAGCTCACGGCCATGGGGGTGCGGCCGGAGGTGATCCGCGATCGGCGCTTCGTCAAGGCGGCGCCGGTGCTCGACGACGTGGATCGCTTCGACGCCTCGTTCTTCGGCTTCTCACCGAAAGACGCGGCGATCATGGATCCGCAGCACCGCGTCTTCCTGGAGTGCGCGCACCACGCCCTCGAGCATGCCGGATACGATCCGGCGACCCATCCCGGGCCGATCGCGGTCTACGCGGGGACGAGCCTGAGCACGTACCTGCTCTTCAATCTGCTCCCGAGCCCCGCGTTCGAGGATCTCGAAGACAGCTTCCAGCTCATGCTGGGCAACGACAAGGACTTCCTCAGCACGCGGGTGTCGTACAAGCTCGGCCTCCGCGGTCCCAGCGTCGACGTTCAGACGGGGTGCTCGACATCGCTCGTCGCGGTCCACCTCGCGTGCCAGACGCTGCTCAGCTACCAGTGCGACATGGCGCTGGCGGGCGGGGTGTCCGTCCACCTGCCGCAGCGCACCGGCTACTTCCACGAGGAGGGCGGGATCGTCTCGCCCGACGGGCATTGCCGCGCGTTCTCCGCCGAGGGGCAGGGGACGATCTTCGGGAGCGGGGCCGGGGTGGTGGTGCTCAAGCGCCTGGAGGACGCGCTCGCCGACGGGGACACGGTGCACGCCGTGATCAAGGGCTCGGCGATCAACAACGATGGCTCGCTGAAGATCGGCTACACGGCGCCGAGCATCGAGGGGCAGGCCGAGGTCGTGGCGCGGGCGCACGCGGTGGCCGAGGTCGACGCGGCGACGATCACGTACGTCGAGGCGCACGGTACGGGGACGGTGGTGGGGGATCCGATCGAGGTGGCGGCGCTGACCCGCGCGTTCCGCGCCACCACGCAGGAGACGCAGTTCTGCGCGCTGGGATCGGTGAAGTCCAGCATCGGGCACCTCGACGCGGCGGCCGGGATCGCGGGGCTGCTCAAGACGTCGCTCTCGCTGCGGCACCGGGAGATCCCGCCGAGCTTGCACTGCGAGCCGCTCAACCCGAGGATCGATTTCGAGAGCTCGCCGTTCTACGTCAACGCCGAACTCAGGGCGTGGGAGGCAGGGGCGACGCCGCGCCGGGCAGGGGTGAGTTCGTTCGGGATCGGGGGGACGAACGCGCACGTCATCCTGGAGGAGCCGCCGCCGGCCATGGCGTCGATGGAGGCGACTCCCTGGCAGCTCTTGCTGCTGTCGGCCCGGACGCCTTCGGCCCTGGAGCGCATGACGGAGGAGCTCGCCATGCACCTGGAGCGCGAGCCCGCCGTGAATCTGGCCGACGTGGCCTACACGCTCCAGGTGGGCCGTCAGGGCCACACGCACCGTCGGGTGCTGGTCTGCAAGGATCGTGAGGATGCGATCGGTGTGCTGAAGGGGGCCGACGCGGCGCGGGTGTTCACGGCGTTCCAGCCGTCGGGGAGCCGTCCGATCGCGTTCCTGTTCCCCGGGCAAGGGACGCAGTACCCGCGCATGGCGCAAGGGCTCTACGAGCAGGAGCCGCTGTTCCGGCGGCACGTCGATCGCTGCGCGGAGATCTTGCGGCCGGAGCTGGGGCTCGACCTCCGGCGGCTGCTGTACCCGGCGCCCGGTGGCGAGGAGCACGCGCGGCGTGCGCTGGACCGGACGGAGCTGACCCAGCCCGCGCTGTTCGTGATCGAGTACGCGCTCGCGTGCTTCTGGATGGACCTCGGCGTGCGGCCCGAGGCGCTGATCGGCCACAGCATCGGCGAATATGTGGCGGCCTGTCTGTCTGGGGTGCTGTCGCTGGAGGACGCGCTGTCGCTGGTGGTCGTCCGAGGGCGCTGGATCCAGCAGCTGCCGCCGGGCGCGATGCTCTCTGTGGCGTTGCCCGAGGCGCAGGTGCGCGCGCTGCTCGGTGCGCGGCTGTCGCTCGCGGCCGTGAACGGACCGAGCCTCTGCGTGGTCGCGGGTACCTCGGAGGACGTCGAGCGGCTGGAGCGGCAGCTCGCCGAGGCGGGGACGGAGACACGGAGGATTCACACCTCGCATGCGTTCCACTCTGCCGCGATGGACGTTCTGGTGGAGCGCTTCACCGAGCGCGTCCGGCAGACCACGCTGCACGCGCCGCGGATCCCGTATGTGTCGAACGTCTCCGGGACGTGGATCACCGAGGGAGAGGCGACCGATCCGCGTTACTGGGCCCATCACCTCCGCCAGACGGTGCGCTTCGGGGACGGGGCCGCGACGCTGCTGAAGCTCCAGGACGCCATCCTGCTGGAGGTGGGGCCAGGCAGGACGCTGGGCACGCTGATCCGCCAGCAGCTCGCCGCTTCGGCGTCGCAGGTGGTGGTGGGGTCGCTGCGCCACCCGCAAGACGGGGTGCCGGACAGGGCCTTTCTGCTGTCGACGCTGGGATCGCTCTGGCTCGCTGGCGTGTCGCCGAGCTGGCATGTGCTGCAGGAGGGGACGCAGCGGCGGCGGATCCCTTTGCCGACGTACCCGTTCGAGCGTCAGCGGTACTGGATCGACCCGCAGGGCCCGCTGGGGGAGGCGGGCAAGGGCCGCGCGTCGACGCGGGCGGCATCGACCAGGCAGCTCTGGATCCCATTCTGGAAGCCGGCCGTGCGCGCGACTCGGGCAGGGGAGGTGGCAGCAGGAAGGGGCGCCGAGGACGGGACGGAAAGCGCGACGGGGCGCTGGCTCGTGTTCCTCGACGAGGGCGGCTGGGCCGAGCGGATCGCAGCGCGGCTCCGGCACCTCGGGCACGAGGTCGTGTGTGTGATCGCGGGGGCGGCGTTCTGCCAGGTGGATGCGCACACGTTCCGCATCGACCCGCACGACCCCGGGGGGTACGAGCTGCTGGTCGATGCGCTGCAGGCGGCGGGGGCGCTTCCTTCGGGGATCCTTCACGCCTGGAGCATCGATCCCGAGGACGTGGTCGGGACATGCCCGCGCGGGGTCGTCGACGGCGCCTCGTGGGTCGTCCGCGCCCTGGGGCCACGCTGCGCGCCGCAGCCGCTGCGTGTCGTGGTGGTCTCACGGGGAGCGCAGTCGGTCACGGGGGAGGAGGCGCTCGTCCCGGCGTGGGCCGCGCTGCAGGGGCTGGGGGACGTCGTCCCGCGCGAGCACCCGAATGTCACCTGGCAGAACGTCGACGTCGCGCTGCCGGCGTCAGGGTCGTGGCAGGCCGAGCAGCTCGTCGAGGAGCTCCTGCGCGATTGCCTGGGGCCCGACGAGGCAGGTTTCCTCGCGTACCGAGGGGGGCGCCGCTGGACACGGGACGTCGAGCCCGTGGTCGGTGAGCGGACGGCGTCACGGGGAGCGACGTTGCGGGAGGGGAGCGTCTACGTGGTCGTCGGTGGGGCGAGCGCGCCTGGTCTCGCTTGTGCGGAGCACCTGGCCCGGACCGTGCGCGCGCGGCTTTCCGTGCTCGTGCCGGCAGGATTCCCGGAGCGAGGTGCGTGGGATGGGTGGCTTGCGGCGCATGGCGAGGCGGAGCCGGTGAGCCGTTGCGTGCAGCGGCTCATGGCGCTGGAGGGCACGGCGTCGGAGCTGCTCGTGCTGGGGGTCGAGGTCGAGGACGCGACGGCCCTGAGCGCGGCGCTGTGCCGGGTGGAGGCGCATTTCGGGGCGCTGCACGGGGTGGTCTGCGTGCCGGGGGCGGCGTCGGACGTGGCAGGGCAGGGCGCCGTGCAGGAGGCGCCCGAGGGGGTGTGGGGTCACGTCGCGCGGATGGGGCGCGGGATCGATGCGCTGGCGTGCGCGCTGGGGGAACGACGCCTCGATGTGTGCCTGGTGGGGGCGTCGGAGGCCTCGGTGCCAGGAGACGTCGGCCTGGCCGCTCGGGCGGCGGCGAGCGGCTACCTGGAGGCCTTCGCGCACGTGCAAGCGCGGCGGGGGGCAGCGTGGTGGGTGAGCGTGGATGAGGAGCCCGGGCAGGTGCTGGCGGAGGCGCTGGAGCATGTGCTGACGCTGCGGGGGACGCCTCGGGTCGTCGTCTCCACCGAGGATCTGCGGGAGAACGGTGCGGTGTCGGTGCGGTCGCCGCGCCTCCAGTTCGTCGGGACGCCCGTGGAGGGGAGCGGAGAAGGAGCGGCCCTCCAGCACCCGCGGCCCAGCGTGAGGACGGCTTACGTCGCGCCGCGAGATGAGCGCGAGCGGATGTTGGCCGGGATCTGGCAGGCGTTGCTCGGCATCCAAGAGGTCGGCGTGCATGACGACTTCTTCGAGCTGGGTGGTCACTCCTTGCTCGCGACCCAGCTCGCCTCGCGCATGCGGGATGCGTTCCAGGTCGAGGTGGTGCTGGGGAGCCTGTTCGATACGCCGACGGTGGCGGGCCTCTCGGGGGTCGTCGCGCGTCTCCAGGCCGAGCCGGCCGTGGAGGGGGCCGCTCGTCATGCGCGGATCCCTGTGCTGTCGCGCGAGGGTGACGCCTTCCAGCTCTCGTTCGCGCAGCAGCGTCTGTGGTTTCTCGATCAGTTCGAACCGGGCATCGCCGCTTATCACATCTCCGAGTCCGTCCGGCTCCGAGGACCCCTGGATCTCGCGGCGTTTCGGGGGAGCCTGTCCGAGGTCGTCTGCAGGCACGAGTCGCTGCGCACGACGTTCGCCGTGGTGGGCGGGGAGCCGGTGCAGGTCGTCGCCGAGGTGCTGACGCTCGAGGTGCCGCTCACGGATCTGGGAGAGCTTTCGGAGGCGGCACGAGAGGCGACGGTCCGGGAGCGGGTCGTGGACGAGGCGAACCGTCCCTTCGATCTGGCCTCGGGGCCGTTGCTTCGGGCGCACCTGTTCCGGCTCGCGCCGGAGGAGCACGTGCTGCTCCTGACGGTGCACCACATCGTGGCCGATGGGTGGTCGATGGGGGTGCTGATCCAGGAGATGGTGGCGCTCTACGAGGCGGCGTGCGCCAGCCGTCCCGCCCCGCTCTCGCCCGCGAAGGTCCAGTACGTGGACTTCAGTGCGTGGCAGCGGACCTGGTTGCAAGGCGAGCGCCTCGACGCCCAGCTCGACCACTGGAAGCGTGCGCTCGCAGGCAGTTCGGGGGTGCTGGATCTGCCGACGGATCGGGTACGCCCCGCGGTGCGCACGTACCGGGGCGCGCGCCATTTCTTCGCGTTGCCGACGTCCATGGTGAGGGGACTCGGCGCGCTGAGCCAGCGGGAGGGGGTCACGCTGTTCATGACGCTGCTCGCGGCGTACCAGATCCTGCTTCACCGCTACGCCCGGCAGGACGACGTGCTGGTGGGGAGCCCCATCGCGGGGCGGAGCCGGACGGAGATCGAGGGGCTGATCGGTTTCTTCGTGAACACCCTGGTCCTGCGGGGCGACCTGTCGGGCGATCCCACCGTGCGCACCTTGCTTTCGCGGGTGCGAGAGGTCGCTCAGGGCGCGTACGCACATCAGGATCTCCCGTTCGAGATGCTGGTGGAGGCGCTGCGGCCGGAGCGCGATCTCAGCCGGACGCCGCTGTTCCAGGTCATGTTCGCGCTGCAGAGCACGCTCCTGCCGGAGCGGGAGGTCGCCGGGCTGCGCCTGCACCGCGAGGCGCTCGATACCCGCTCGGCGAAGTTCGACCTCTTGCTGGAGCTGTACGAGGGGAAGGAGCAGCTCTCCGGCTGGCTCGAGTACAACGCCGATCTCTTCGAGGCGGCGACGATCGCGCGGATCGTCGAGCACTACCAGGCGATCCTGGAAGGCTTCGTGGCGCGGCCCGAGCAGCGCATCTCCGAGCTGGAGCTGGTCACGGCGGCGGAGCGACGGCAGATCGTGGAGGCCTGGAACGCGACGGCGGTCGCCTACCCGTCGGCGTCGTTGCACGGGCTCGTCGAGGCGCAGGCCGCGCGGACGCCAGAGGCCGAGGCGGTGGTCTTCGAGACGCAGCGGTTGACCTACCGCGCGCTGGATCAGCGCGCCAACCAGCTCGCACGACACCTCCACGCGCTCGGGGTGACCCGGGAGACGCGGGTGGGGGTACACATGGAGCGGTCGGTCGAGATGGTGGTCGCGTTGCTCGGGATCCTCAAGGCCGGCGGCGCTTACGTGCCCCTCGACCCGGAATACCCGGCCGAGCGCCTCGCCTTCATGCTCGACGACGCGCGGATCGCCGTGCTCCTGACGCAAACGTCGCTCCAGGGGGCGCTCCCCGTGAACGACACCGCGGTGATCGCGCTGGATACCGCGTGGGCCTCCGTGGCGGAGCGCTCGGCGGAGCCGCTGCAGGACGAGACGCTGCCCGATCAGAGCGCGTACGTGATCTATACCTCGGGCTCGACGGGGCGCCCCAAGGGCGTGGTCAACACCCACCGGGGCATCTGCAATCGCTTGCAGTGGATGCAGGAGGCCTACGGGCTCACGGTCGACGATCGGGTCCTCCAGAAGACGCCCTTCGGCTTCGACGTGTCCGTCTGGGAGTTCTTCTGGCCTCTGCTCAGCGGCGCGTGCCTTGTCGTCGCGCGCCCCGGGGGCCACCGGGACAGCGGCTACCTGGTGCAGGTGATCGCAGAGGAGCGGATCACGACGGTGCACTTCGTCCCCTCGATGCTCCAGATCTTCCTGGAGGAGGACGATCTCGCGCCGTGCAGGAGCCTCGCCCGCATCGTGTGCAGCGGCGAGGCGCTGCCAGTCACGCTGGCGGAACGGTGCCTGTCGCGCCTCCAGGTGGATCTGCACAACCTGTACGGGCCGACCGAGGCGGCCGTCGACGTGAGCGCGTGGGCCTGCGCGGCGGGGGAAACTCGGCGGGTACCGATCGGGCGGCCCATCGCCAACATCCAGCTCTACGTGCTGGATCGGTCAGGGCGGCTCTGCCCCGTCGGGGTTCCTGGAGAGCTCCACATCGGCGGCGTGGGCCTCGCGCGTGGCTATCTGGGTCGGCCGGGTCTGACGGGGGACCGGTTCGTCCCGGATGCGTTCAGCGACGAGCCTGGCGCGCGGCTCTACAGGACCGGCGATCTGGTGCGCCTGCTGCCGGACGGGGCGCTCGATTTCCTCGATCGCATCGACTTCCAGATCAAGCTCCGCGGCTTCCGCATCGAGCTGGGCGAGATCGAGGCGGCGCTGCAAGCCCATCCGGGCGTGCGCGAGGCCGTGGTGGTGGTGCGACGCGACGAGGCAGGCCTGCAAGCGCTCGTGGCCTACCTCGTCCAGAGCGGGGCGGTGGCGCCTGCCCTCGGGGACCTGCGCGCCTCGCTCCGGGCGCGCTTGCCCGAATACATGATCCCGGCCGGCCTGGTCTTCCTGGAGCGGATGCCCCTCAACGCGAGCGGCAAGATCGATCGGCGCGCCTTGCCGGCGCCGGCGCTGGGGCGGCGCGTGTCCGAGGCGAGCTACGCCCCGCCGAGCACGGCGCTGGAGCGCCAGGTGGCCACGATCTGGCAAGAGGTGCTGGAGCTGGATCGGGTCGGGCTCCACGACAATTTCTTCGATCTCGGCGGTCACTCGCTGCGCATGGTGCAGGTCCGGAGTCGGCTCCAGGAGGTCCTGCCGAAGCCCGTCTCCATCGTCGAGCTGTTCCAGTATCCGACGATCGCGGCGCTCCTCGCCTACCTGGACGAGCGCCACGATCAGCGCGCGGTCGTGCAGCAGAGCCAGAGCCGGGCCGAAGCGCGCCGCGAGTCGCTCGGGCAGCTCGCGCGCGGGAGGCAGCGGCCGAGGACGGCGAGGAAGGCCTGAGGAGGCGCCCATGGACCGCGACGATTCGAAGAGCTGCTTGCTGGACATCGCCGTGATCGGCCTGGCGGGCCGTTTCCCGGGTGCGAAGGACGCCGATGCCTTCTGGCGCAACCTGCGTGAGGGGGTGGAGTCCGTCTCGTTCTTCTCCGACGAGGAGGTGTTCGCGGCGGGGGTGGATCCGGCGGTCGCCGCGCACCCGAGCTACGTCAAGGCGGGCGCGGTCCTGGAGGACGTCGAGCTGTTCGACGCTGCCTTCTTCGGCTTCAGTCCGCGCGAGGCCGAGCTGCTGGATCCGCAGCACCGGATCTTCCTGGAGTGTGCCTCCGACGCGCTGGAGCACGCGGGTTACGATCCCGAGCGGTTCGAGGGAGCCATCGGGCTGTACGCGGGCGCCAACCTGAGCACGTACTTGCTCTTTCACCTGATGGCGAGCCCGGGCCTTCTCGCGTCTGTGGGCGCGTTTCCGCTGCGCCTCGCCAACGACAAGGACTTCCTGGCGACGCGCGTCGCCTACGAGCTGCACCTGCGGGGGCAGAGCGTCACCGTGCAGACGGCCTGCTCGACCTCGCTGGTGGCGACCCACCTGGCTTGCCAGAGCCTGCTGAGCCGCGAGTGCGACATCGCGCTGGCCGGCGGCGTGTCGGTGCTGCTGCCGCAGCGCACGGGTTACTTGCACCAGGAGGGGATGATCTTCTCGCCCGACGGTCACTGCCGCGCCTTCGACGCGCGCGCGCAGGGGACGCTCGCGGGGAACGGCGCGGGTGTGGTGGTGCTCAAGCGGCTGGAGGACGCGCTCGCCGATAGGGACACGATCCACGCCGTGATCAAGGGCTCGGCGATCAACAACGATGGCGGCCTGAAGGCAGGGTTCTCGGCGCCCAGCGTGTCGGGGCAGGCCGCGGTCGTCACGGAGGCGCTGACGGTGGCGGGCGTGGACGCGGCGTCGATCTCGTACGTCGAGGCGCACGGCAGCGGTACGCCGCTGGGGGACCCGATCGAGGTGGCCGCCTTGACCCAGGCGTTTCGCGCCGAGACCGACGCGGCGCAGTTCTGCGCGATCGGCTCGGTGAAGACGAACATCGGGCATCTCGACGCCGCGGCAGGCGTGGCCGGACTGATCAAGACGGTGCTCGCACTCCGGCACAAGGAGCTGCCGCCCAGCCTTCATTTCGAGCAGCCGAACCCGCAGATCGACTTCGAGCAGAGCCCGTTTTACGTGAACACGCGGCGGGTCGCGTGGGAGACGGACGGCGCCGCGCGGCGGGCGGGGGTCAGCTCGTTCGGCATGGGTGGCACCAACGCCCACGTGATCGTCGAGGAGGCTCCCCCGTGCGAGCCCACGGCGCCGTCGCGCGCCTGGCAGGTCGTGCAGCTCTCGGCCAGGACCGCGACGGCCCTGGAGGCAGCCACCGATCGGTTGGTCGCCTTCTTCGAGCAGGAGCCCAGCGCGTCGCTCGCCGACGTCGCCTACACCCTGCAGGTCGGACGCAGGGAGTTCAGCCATCGCCGCACGGTGATCTGTCGGGATGGCGAGGACGCGGTCGAGGCGTTGAAGGCGCGTGATCCGCGGCGCGTGATGACGTCGGTGCGTGGGGACGGGGAGCGGCAGGTGGTGTTCCTGTTTCCCGGGCTGGGCGACCACTATGTGCAGATGGCCGCCGAGCTGTACCGGGACGAGGCGGTCTTCCGCGAGCATCTGGATCGGTGCTGTGCGCTGGCGAAACCGCTCCTGGGGGTGGATCTGCGAGAGGTTCTCTTTCCCGAGCCGCAGGGCGGCCCGTCGAAAGGAGCATCCGCCACCACCGCACCGCGTGGTCTCGACTTTCGCGCGCTGGTGCGTGGCGGGGCGGATGGAGGAGATGCGGCCACGCAGCGCCTGAACCGGACCGAGCTGGCTCACCCTGCGCTCTTCGTCGTGGAGTATGCGCTGGCGCAGCTCTGGATGGCTTGGGGAGTGCGCCCCAAGGCGATGCTCGGCTACAGCCTCGGGGAGTACGTCGCGGCATGCCTCGCGGGGGTGTTCTCGCTGGAGGATGCACTGCGGCTGGTCGTGAAGCGCGCTCAGCTCATCCAGAAGCTGTCGGCCGGGTCGATGCTCGCGGTGCCGCTTTCTCCTGAGGCGCTGCATCCGCTGCTCCCGGACCAGGTGTTTCTGGCGGCGGTGAATGGTCCGGAGCTGTGCGTCGTCTCCGGTGTGCCCGACGCCGTGGACGCGCTGGAGAAGCAGCTCGCCGGGCGGGACGTGATCGGCCGGCGCCTGCCGACCACACACGCTTTTCATTCCCCGCTGATGGAGTCCGTATGCGGGGCCCTCGTCGAGGTCGTGCGGGGCATCGCGCTGCGGCCTCCGGCCATCCCGTACCTCTCGAACGTGACGGGCACGTGGGTCACGGAAGAGGACGCGACGGACCCGTCGTACTGGGCGCGGCACCTTTGCCAGCCGGTGCGGTTCAGCGATGGGCTCGCCGCGATCCTCGAGGCGCCGAATCGGGTCCTGCTCGAGGTCGGCCCCGGGCAGAGCCTGTCGGCGATGGCGATCCAGCAGGACCCGGGCAGCTCCGAGCAGCGAGCGCTCGCCCTGCCGTCGCTGCGCCATGTGTACGACCGCCAGCCCGACGTCGCGTTCGCCCTGAAGACGCTGGGGCAGCTCTGGCTGACGGGGGTGGGGATCGACTGGGCGGGGTTCCATGGACAGGAGCGGCGGCGGGTGCCATTGCCCAGCTATCCCTTCGAGCGGCTGCGGTACTGGGTGGAGCCGCCGGGGCCGGAGGCGAGGGAGCGGGCGTCACGCGAGCTGGCGCGCAGGAGCGCTGAGCTCGGGGACTGGTTCTATGTGCCCTCGTGGCGTCAGGCCCCGCTGCCGCATCCCGTCGAAAGCCAGCCGCTCGACGCAGGCGGTGGCACCTGGCTGATCCTCTCCGACGAGGGAGGCCTCGGGGACGCGCTCGCCGAGCACCTCTGCGCCGCCGGGCAGCAGGTCGTCACCGTGCTCGCAGGGCAGGCATTCTCCGGCCTCGACACGGAGGAGGCGGTGCAGGAGGGAGCGCCCAAACGCGACGTACAGCGCTGCTACCTCCGGCCTGCGTCCTTCGGCGACTACGATCGACTCGTCGCGCAGCTCTGCGCGGCAGGGCGGCGGCCGGCGCGGATACTCCACCTGTGGAACGTCGATTCCGACCGACAGGAAGGGGCGGGCGCGCCCACCTTCGAGCAGGCGCAGCACGTGGGCTTTCACAGCCTGCTGTTCCTCATGCAGGCCCTTCGTGAGCACGGCGTCGACGATCCGATCCAGCTATGGTTCCTCGCGCGTGACCTCCACTCGATCGAGCGTCACGATCGGCCTCGCCCCGAGAAGGTCACCGCCCTGGGCGCGCTGCGGGTGATACCGCAAGAGTATCCTTGCATCACCTGCCGAAGCATCGAGCTTCCCCCTGCGGAGGGGCGGCAGACGGGGAGGCGGCTCCTCGACCACGTGCTCGCCGAGATCGCGGAGATTTCCTCGGACGTGGACGTGGCGTACCGGGGCGACCAGCGCTGGGTGCAAGGCTTCGCGCCGGCCCCCCTCGCGGTGCCACGTGGTTCCTGCCCGCCCGTGCTGCGCGAGGGCGGGGTCTACCTGGTCACGGGCGGATTGACCGGGCTGGGGGCGGTGACCTCCGTGTACCTGGCGCGCACCGCGCGCGCCAAGGTGGCCATCGTCGATTCGCTGTCGCTCCCACCACGCGCGACGTGGGAAGGCTGGCTGAAGGGGGACGCAGGACGGGGCATGATGCGCGAGGCCATCACGACGATCCAGGCCCTGGAGGGGCTTGGCGTCGAGCCTCTCGTGGTGTGCGCGGACGTCGCCGACGCCGACGCGCTGGCGGCCGTGATGGTACAGGTGGAGGCGCGCTTCGGGGCGCTGCATGGCGTCGTTCACGCGGCAGGAGCGCGTGGCGAAGCGTCGTTCCGGGCGCTGTCCGAACTCGATGTCGGCGAGGTGGCGCGGCAGCTGGGGCCGCGGGTGCAGGGGCTGCTCGCGCTGGAGGAGGCGCTCGGAGCGAGGTCGCTGGAGCTGCTGGTCGTGCAGTCGTCGCTGTCCTCCGTTCTCGGGGGCCTGGGACTCGCGGCGCACACGGCGGCGAGCCGCTGCATGGACGCTCTCGCTCACGTACAGGCGAGCCACCGGGCAGCGACCACGCTGGTCATCAACTGGGACGCGCTTCGACCCGAGAGCGATCGGTCATCGGGTGAGGTCGGTCGTGACGTGGCCGCGGAGCGCAAGCCAGGACATGAAGCCGGGCACGACGCCTCCGCGGGAGCCATCTCCGCGGCGGATGCGGCGCTGGCCCTGCACCGGATCCTCTGGAGCCGCCCCGGGGCGCAGGTCCTCGTGTCCCCGACCCACTTGCCGACGCGACTCTCGCGATGGGTGGAGCGGTCCGAACCTGTGGTGGCAAGCCCCCCAGGGGGTCGCGCCTCGGCCCATGCTCGCCCGCACCTCGCGACCCCTTACGTCGAGCCGTCCAGCGAGACGGAGCAGCTCATTGCGCGGATGTGGCAGGAGCTACTCGGGATCGACCAGGTGGGGGTGCAGGACAGCTTCTTTCAGCTCGGCGGCCACTCGCTGCTGGGCACCCAGCTCGTCACCCGCTTGCGCCAGACCTTCCACGTGGAGCTGTCGCTGCGGGCGATCTTCGAGGACCCGACCGTGGCAGGACTGGCCCTCGCCATCGAGGCGCTCTTGCTCGCGGAGATCGAGGCGCTGAGCGACGACGACGTGGACGCATTCGTCGAAACAACGAGGTGATAACGATGAGTATTGCGACCGTGGGCGTCATCGGCGCCGGTGTCATGGGCGTGGGAGTGGCGCAGGATCTCGCGCAGCACGGCGTCGAGGTGATCCTGCTCGATGTCACGGATGCCGTTCTGGAGCGGGCTCGCAGCCAGATCCGGCAGAGCATTCGCTTTCAAGGGCTTTTCGGCAAGGGAGGGCGCGCGCACAAACCCGACGACGTGCTCGGGAAGATCGCGTTCTCGACCGACACGAAGCTCCTCGAGAGGGCGGATTTCGTCATCGAGAACGTGACGGAGAAGTGGGAGCTGAAGCGAGGCGTTTACGCCGACATCGATCCCATCTGCCCCTCTCACTGTGTTTTCGCGGCGAACACCTCGGCGATTCCGATAACGCGCATCGCGTCGCTGACGAAGCGCGCCGACCGGGTGGTCGGGATGCATTTCATGAACCCGGTGCCCATGAAGTCCGTGGTGGAGGTGATCCGGGGTCATCACACGACCGAGGAGACCCTGGGGATTGCCAGGGGGCTCCTGTCGCAAATGGGCAAGGAGGGGATCGTCGTCAACGACGCCCCCGGATTCGTCTCGAACCGCGTGCTCATGCTCACCATCAACGAGGCCGTCTTCCTCCTACAGGATCAGGTGGCCGGGGCCGAGCAGGTCGACCGCATCTTCAAGTCGTGCTTCGGCCACAAGATGGGGCCCCTGGAGACGGCTGACCTCATCGGATTGGACACCATCCTTTACTCGATCGAGGTGCTCCACGAGAGCTTCGGTGACAGCAAGTACAGGCCATGCCCATTGTTGAAGAAAATGGTCGACGCGGGGCTCCACGGCCGGAAAAGCGGCCGCGGATTTTATTCCTACGACGTCCGCGAGAATTGAAAGGCGACGGAGCCAATGGACAGTCACAAGAGCAGGATCAAAAGTTTTCTGGCGCGCTACTTCAAGGGTCGTGACGTGATCGACGACGAGGACATCTTCGCGAGCGGCTTCGTGAACTCCCTCCTGGCGGTGCAGCTCGTCGCCTTCATCGAGGGCGAGTTCGATGTGGCGCTGGAGAATGAGGATCTGGTGCTGGAGAACTTCCAGACGGTCGACGCCATGGTGTCTCTGATCGAGCGCAAGCGGACGCAGGGGCCAGAGGAAGCCGCGCGAGTGACCGGCCAGGCAACGGGCGCGTGAGCGCCGACGTCGACGACGAGAGGAAGGGCAACGATGAGGCTGGAACTCACGCCGCAGCAGAAGGCAGCTCACGCAGGCTATCGCGCCTTCGTCGACGAAGAGCTCGTTCCTCGGGCCGATGCCTTCGACAGAGACGAGCGGACACCTGCGGAGATCATCCGGAAGCTCGCGCAGAAAGGGTATCTGGGGAGCGTGGTCCCGAGAGAGGGCGGCGAGGCGCCGGCCGACATGATCACCTATGGGCTGTTGCATCAGGAGATCGGCCGGGGCTGCTCCTCCTTGCGGAGCCTGGTGACCGTGCACGACATGGTCGCTGCCACGGTGCTCCGGTGGGGATCGCCTGTGCAGCGCGAGCGCTGGCTACCCGGGCTGAGGCGAGGTGACCTCCTCGGCGCATTCGCGCTCTCCGAGCCCGAGGCCGGAAGCGACGCCGGGAGCATTCTGACGCGGGCGATCCTCGATGGTGACGAGTATGTCCTCGATGGGCGCAAGCAGTGGATCACCTATGGCCAGCTCGCGGACCTGTTCCTGATCTTCGCTCAGTGTGATGGCGCTCCGGCGGCATTCCTGGTCGAGCGCAGCACGCCCGGGCTGACGACGGTGCCCATCTCGGGAATGCTCGGCTTCCGCGCCTCGATGCTCGCGGAGATTCACCTGAAAGGCTGCCGCATTCCGCGCGGCCACCTCGTCGGGAGGCCCGGGTTTGGCATCTCGCACGTGGCCACCATGGCGCTGGACCTGGGGCGCTATGGCGTGGCCTGGGGGAGCGTTGGTATCGCCCAGGCATGCCTCGAAGCGTCGATTCAGTACGCCAGTGAGCGAAAGCAATTCGGCGTGTACCTCCAGGAGCATCAGCTCGTTCAGCAGAAATTGACCGACATGCTCACCCAGGTCCAGGCGGCACGACTGATGTGTTACCAGGCGGGCTACGCGAGGGACGCCCGTGATCCGCAGGCGCTCGTCCTCACCTTGATGGCAAAGTATTTCGCCTCGACGGCGGCGAATCGAATCGCGAGCGATGCCGTGCAGATTCATGGCGCGAATGGGTGCAGCCCCGGGTTCTCGGTGCAGCGCTACATGCGCGACGCGAAGATCATGGAGATCATCGAGGGGAGCACGCAGATTCAGCAGGCCTTGATCGCCAAGCAGGGGTGCCAGTGGTTTGCCCGCTGCTGAGCGGGCCCCGTGCAACCAGGAGACCCGGAGCATGACGGAGCAACGAACATCGGGATCGGGATCGACGAGCGAGGATGGGCTGGGGCAGCCCTCGCAGGCGAAGGCCGAGCGAGGATCTCGGTCCATCAAATGCGTCGTCTGGGACCTGGACAATACCCTGTGGAACGGCATCTTGCTGGAAGGGGATCGGCTCGAACTGCGGGAGGATGCCGTCGAGATCATCAAGGTGCTCGACGAGCGGGGGATCCTGCACTCGATTGCGAGCAGGAACGACCCGGAGCGGGCCCTGGAGCAATTGAAGGCATTTGGCCTGCAAGACTACTTCCTGCATCCCCAGATCGGCTGGAATGCGAAATCTTCGTCGGTCAAGCGAATCGCGGCGGAGATCAACATCGGCCTGGATGCCCTCGCGTTCATCGACGATCAGCCATTCGAGCGCGAGGAGGTGAATTTCTCCCTCCCGGACGTGCTCTGCCTGGATGTCGCGGATCTCGCGCGGGTTCCGGCGATGCCGGAGTTCAATCCGCGCTTCGTGACGAGCGACGCGCGGCTCCGGCGCGAGATGTACCAGCGCGACGTCGATCGCAAGGTGGCACGAGAGCAGTTCGTCGGCACCGAGGAGGACTTCCTGGCTTCGCTGGGGATGGTGTTCACCCTCGGTCCGGCAAAGAAGGACGATCTGATGCGGGTCGAGGAGCTGACCTTGCGGACCAATCAGCTCAACTCGACGGGCTATACCTTCTCGTACGAGGAGCTGGATCGGCTCCGCTGCTCGCCGGATCACAAGCTGCTCATTGCCGGGTTGACCGACAGATTCGGCTCCTACGGGAAGATCGGGTTGGCCGTGCTGGAATGCGCGGAGGGGGTCTGGGCCATCAAGCTCTTGCTGATGTCGTGCCGGGTCATCTCGCGGGGCGTCGGGACCATCATGCTCAATCACATCATGCGCCTCGCCCAGGGGGCAGGCGTCCGGCTGGTGGCGGAGTTCATCGCCACGGAACGCAATCGCATGATGTACATCACCTACAAATTCGCCGGTTTCAAAGGGGCGGGCACACGCGAGGGCGTCGAACTCCTCGAGTGCGAGCTGTCACGTGCCCAGCCGCTTCCGGCCTACGTGCAACTCCAGCTCGAGGATTGACCCGGGACACGGCGAGGCGATCGATGAGCATGAAGAACGAGTTGAATCAGCGGCGAGCGCAGCTCTCTCCGAGGAAGCAAGAGCTGCTCCGGAGGCGGCTACGCGGCGAGATCGGCCCGATCGGGCGCACCGCGGGGATTCCACGGCGCTCCACCGAGGGGCCGGCCCCTCTCTCGTTCGCGCAGCAGCGGCTCTGGTTTCTGGATCAGCTCCAGCCAGGGAGCCCCTTCTACAACATTCCCGAAGCCGTGCGCCTCCGCGGGCCGATCGACGTCGACGCGCTGCGGCGCTGTCTGGCGGAGGTGGTGCGACGCCACGAAGCGCTGCGGACGACCTTCGGGGTGGTTGACGGTCGCCCGGTGCAGATCGTGGTGCCCGACGTGCGCGCGGACCTTCCGCTCATCGATCTTCGACCCGTCGCATTCGAGCAGCGGGATGCGGCGCTCGCAGGACACCTGACCCGGGCGTCGCAGCAGCCATTCGATCTGACCGTCGGACCGCTCGTACGTGCCACCTTGTTCCGGTTGGACGAGGCGAGTCACGTCCTGCTGCTCGTGACCCACCACAGCATCGCCGACGGCTGGTCGATGGGCGTCTTCGTGCGGGAAATCGCGACGCTCTACGATGCCTTCCTCGCCGGCAACCCCTCACCTCTCCCGGAGCTGCCGATCCAGGTGGCCGATTTTGCCTTCTGGCAGCAGGGGTGGCTCGAGAGTGAGCGCCTGAAGCAGCAGCTCGCTCACTGGCGGGAGAAGCTCGCGGGCTGCCCTCCCGTGCTGGAGCTACCGACGGACAAGCCGAGGCCTGCCGTCCTTCAGTCCTGGGGAGCCCGCCATCCTTTCTCCTTGTCGCGGCCCCTGGCGGATGCGCTGCTGGGACTGGGGCAGCGTGAGGGCGCGACGCTCTTCATGACCTTGCTGGCGGCGTTTGACGTCCTGCTCGCGCGGTACTCGGGTCAGAAGGACATCGTCGTCGGTTCTCCCATCGCCAACCGCACGCGGCCCGAGATGGAGGGGCTCATCGGGTTTTTCGTGAACACCCTGGTGCTTCGCGCGCAGATCCTTGGAGAGCTGACCTTCCGCGGGCTCCTCGCGCAGGTTCGGCAGACGACCCTGGATGCCTATGCGAACCAGGATCTGCCGTTCGAGAAGCTCGTCGAAGAGCTTCAGCCAGCGCGCAGCATGAGCCATACGCCGCTGTTCCAGGTGGTGTTCGTCCTTCAGAACCTGCCTGTTCCCGCCGTCGGTCGCGCCGACGTGACGCTCGAACGGATGCTGGTGGACAGCGGGACGGCCAAGTTCGACCTGATGCTGGAACTGTTCGAGGGGGAGGAGGGGCTCAGCGGTTCGTTCGAATACAACACGACCCTCTTCGAGCCAGAGACCGTGGCTCGCCTCGCGCGGCAGTTCGAGGCGTTGCTCGCGAGTATCGTCGCGAACCCGGATCAGCCCTGTGTGGACATGGCGATCCTGCCTGACGAGGAGCTACGACAGCTCGCCGTCTGGAACGCGACGCAGGCCGACTTCCCTCGGGAGAGCGTTCACGACCTCTTCGAGGCGCAGGCCGCACGTACGCCGGACGCCGTCGCGGTGCGCTGTGGTGGAAGCGAGATCTCGTACGGCGACCTGAGCCGCTGGTCGACGCAGATCGCTCGGTCCTTGCGGCGCGGGGGCGTGAAGCGTGGGGTGACCGTGGGCCTGTGCGTCGAGCGCTCGCCAGCGTTGATCGCGGCCCTGATCGGTGTGCTCAAGGCGGGGGGCGCTTACGTTCCTCTCGACCCGAACTATCCAGCGACGCGGCTCGCCTTCTTGCTCGAAGACGCGCGGATCTCGGTGCTGCTCACCCAGCCGCATCTCCAGGCCCAGCTCCCGGCCCACCAGGCGCGGATCATCCACGTGGAGCCTCTCACGTGTGCGGTCGAAGCGCCCGCCGTGGGTGAGCCGTTCGAGGCCATCGGTCCCGAAGATCTGGCCTACGTCATGTACACCTCGGGTTCGACGGGCACACCCAAGGGCGTGACCGTGCCTCACCGCGCCATCGTGCGCCTGGTGAAGAACACCAACTTTGCGCGCTTTCACGCCGACGATACGGGGCTCGTGCTGGCGCCGATCGCGTTCGACGCCTCGACGCTGGAGATCTGGGGGCCGCTGCTCCATGGCGGCAGGCTGGCACTCTTTCCGCCCCACCTGCCCACGCTGGAGGAGATCGCCGAGGTGATCCGTCAGGAGCGAGTCACCTTCCTCTGGCTCACGGCCGGCCTGTTTCATCAGCTCGTCGAGTCTCATCTTTCGAGCCTCGCTGACGTGAGCCAGCTTTTCGCGGGGGGTGACGTGCTGAGCGTGCCGCACGTGCAGCGGGTGCTGGAGGCGCTGCCCCAGTGCACCCTCGTCAATGGATACGGCCCGACCGAGAACACCACCTTCAGCACATGCCACCGAATGCAGGGGCCGGAGACCTTCACCCGCAGCATCCCCATCGGGCGCCCGATCACCAACACCCAGGTCCTCGTGCTGGACGAGCGTCTGCGTCCTTCGCCCATCGGCGTGCCCGGAGAGCTGTACGTGGGAGGTGAGGGGCTGGCCCACGGCTACCTCGACCGGCCAGCGCTGACGGCGGAGCGCTTCGTTCCCGATCCCGCCGGCATGTGCGCTGGTGGTCGGCTTTACCGCACGGGTGATCTGGCTCGTCTCCTGGCTGATGGCGCCATCGAGTTCCTGGGGCGTATCGACCACCAAGTGAAGCTCCGCGGCTTCAGGATCGAGCTCGGCGAGATCGAGGCGGCGCTGGTGAGCTTGCCCCAGGTGAGCGCAGGCGTGGTGGTGGTGCGAGAGGACGTTCCCGGGGATCGGCGGCTCTTCGCTTACGTCACCCTCCAGCCTGGCGAGGCCATCGAGCCCGCCGCTCTGCGGAGTGCGCTCGCGGCGAGCTTGCCAGAGCACATGCTTCCCGCGGGCTTCATCCTCCTGGAGGCGCTGCCCCTCACCGAGCATGGCAAGGTCGATCGGCGTGCCCTTCCATCGCCGGAACCTCAGCGCGCAGGTGGTGCCGCCACGTTCGTGCCCTTGCGCACGCCGACCGAGGAGCGGCTGGCGGCACTCTGGCGAGAGGTGCTCCAGGTGGAGGAGGTCGGCGCCGACGATGACTTCTTCCAGGCCGGCGGTCATTCGCTGCTCGCGACGCAGCTCGTGTCGAGGATCCAGGCCGCGTTCCAGGTGAACCTGTCGCTGCGCGCCCTGTTCGGGACACCGACGGTCGCCGGGATCGCTCGGGAGATCGAGAGACAGCAGGCATCCGGGAGCATGCCTGTCACACCGGCCATCGCAGCCGTCGGGCGAGAGGGGCGCCGCGTCAAGCGCTCCTCGCTTGCATCGAGCAAGGGCTCACAGAACACGGGGAGCGGCCGGTGAACGAGGATCTGTCGAACCTTCTCTCGGTGACCGACGCCGGCGCCGAACCGCAGGAAGATTCCCCCGCCGAGGGTGACGTCTTCGTCTTCCCTGCGTCGTTCGCGCAACGGCGGCTGTGGCTGATGGACCAGCTCGAGCCAGGGACCCCGGCCTACAACATCCCGATTGCGGTCCGTCTGGTCGGAGCCCTGAACGTGGACGCTCTCCGCGCAGCCATCGACACCATCGTGACGCGGCACGAGGCACTGCGGACCGTCTTCGCCATGATGGACGGGGAGCTGGTGCAGGCGATCCGGTCCGACGTCACGATCCCGTTGCCGCTCGTCGATCTCTCGCCGCTCCCTGAGTGCGAGCGCCAGGTGCAGGTTCATGTGCTGGCGCGCGACGAGGCGCGGCGCTCGTTCGACCTCGCCGAGGGAGGGGTTTTGCGGGCCTCCTTGCTGCGGATGCGTGAAGGCGAGCACGTCCTTCTCCTGACGATGCATCACATCGCGTCCGACGGGTGGTCGATGGGGGTGCTGATCCGTGAGGTCGCCGCGCTCTACGCCGCCTTCGTGATGGACATGCCCTCGCCACTCCCGGAGCTTCCGATCCAGTACGCCGACTTCACCTTGTGGCAGCGAGAGCGCCTTCAGGGGGATCTCCTCGAAGCACAGCTCGCTTACTGGCAGCGACAGCTCGACGGTCTGGATGCACTGGAGCTGCCCACGGATCGACCCCGGCCTTCCGTGCAGACGTTTCAAGGGGCGCTCCACGTCATCGCCCTGCCGGCGCCCCTCACGGCGCAGCTCGATGCGCTCGGAAAGAGCGAGGGCGCCACGCTGTTCATGACTCTCCTCGCTGGAGTGTTCGTCCTGCTGGCGCGCCATTCAGGGCAGGTGGCTCTCGCCGTCGGATCGCCCATCGCGAACAGGACACAGGCGGAGCTGGAGAGCTTGATCGGGTTCTTCGTGAACACTCTGGTCCTGCGGGTCGATCTCTCCGATGGCCCGAGCTTTCGCACGCTGCTTCGACGGGTGCGCGAGGTGACCCTGGACGCCTATGCGCATCAGGACGTGCCTTTCGAGCGTCTGGTCGAGGCGCTGCAGCCTTCCCGCGACATGAGCCGGGCGCCGATGTTCCAGGTGATGTTCGCGCTGCAGAACGCCCCGATGCCGGCACTTGCATTGCCTGGCCTCGCGCTATCGGTGATCGACATCGAGGCCGGGGTGGCAAAATTCGATCTGACGATCAACCTGGAGGAGCGCCCGGAGGGTATCGGTGGCTGGATCGAGTTCAACACCGACCTGTTCGAGCGCGCGACCATCGTTCGGCTGAGTGAAGGCCTCCGCACGTTGCTGGAAGGCGCCGTCGCCGCTCCTGACCAGCGTGTGGCGCTGCTGCCGTTGCTCTCGGAGGCAGAGCACGCGTCCGTTCTGGCGCGCGTGCGGGAGGAAGGCCGGCAGGCGATTCCGGAAGGTCAGGTCCATACGCTGTTCGAGGCCTGGGCAGCACATGCACCGGGGGCGCTGGCGGTCTGCGGACCTTCACTCGCTGCGCCATCGGGGGGGATGGGGACACTCTCGTACGGGGAGCTGAATCGACGCGCCGATCGTCTCGCCCAGAAGCTCCGAGCGATGGGCGTTGGCGCTGGTGTGATCGTCGGCGTGTACGTCGAGCGCTCGATCGAGCTGATCGTTGCGCTGCTCGCGGTGCTCAAGTCGGGCGGCGCGTACCTGCCCATCGATCCGGCGTATCCGGAGGAGCGCGTGCGGTTCATGGCGACCGACGCGCACGTTGCCGTGTTGCTCACACAGAAGCGGCTCTGTCTGGATGTTCTACCGCCAGAGCTGCGGGTGATGTTGCTGGATGGTGCGGAGAGTGACGCGGGAGAGGCCGGGACGCCGCGGTGCGACGTGACGGGCGGAAACCGTGCCCGCGCGGAGGAGGCCGGAAGGGACGTCGCCTACGTGATCTACACGTCAGGCTCGACGGGACGACCCAAAGGAACCGCGGTCGAGCACCGCAGCTTGATGAATCTGGTGGCGTGGCACCAGCGTGCCTACGCGGTGACCGCTCGTGACCGCGCCACGCAGCTCGCGGGGCCAGCATTCGATGCCTCCGTCTGGGAGCTATGGCCTCATCTCACGTGCGGCGCGAGCGTCCACCTGCCCGCCGAAGCGCTGCGTTCCTCACCCCGAGACCTTCTGCAATGGATGGCGGATCAAGCCATTACCGTGTGCTTTCTCCCCACGCCGCTGGCGGAGGCGCTCTTGGGCGAGGAGCTTCCTGATGGACTCGGGCTTCGCCTCCTGCTGACGGGCGGTGACACGCTCCACCGCGGTGTCCCTGCTGGTCTGCCATTTCGCGTCGTCAATCATTACGGGCCGACCGAGGCGACGGTGGTCACCACCTGTGCAGCCGTTGCCGAGGACGCTCCGGGTCGATTCCCACCTCCGATCGGTCGCGCCATCTCCAATGCGCAGGTGTACGTGCTCGACGCGGAGCAGCGACTGGTTCCGAGCGGTGTTCCAGGCGAGGTGTACATCGGCGGCGCCGGTCTTGCGCGCGGGTATCTGGGTCGGCCCGGGCTGACGGCGGAGCGGTTCGTGCCGGATCCGTTCGGTGGTGAGGCAGGAGGTCGGCTGTACAGGACCGGGGATCTGGCGCGGGCGTTGCCGGATGGGAATCTGCTGTTCCTGGGGCGGGTGGACCACCAGGTGAAGCTGCGCGGCTTCCGCATCGAGCTGGGTGAAGTCGAGGCGGCGCTGCAGCGTCACCCCGCGGTGCGTGAAGCGGTCGTCGTGGTTCGAGAAGATGATGCGCGGCAGCGACGTCTGGTGGCGTACCTGGTCGAAGGGGTGGATGCGCGACCAAGCGAGGAAGAGCTGCGCCGGTACGTGGGAAACACGCTGCCGGAGTACATGGTGCCGCAGGCGGTGGTGTGGCTGGAGGCCTTGCCGCTGACGCCCAATGGCAAGCTCGATAGAAAGGCACTGCCCGCACCCGAGGCATCCGGCTTGAGCGGGGAGGGAGAGCACGTCGCGCCTCGTACCGATACCGAGCGTGCGCTTGCAGGCGTCTGGAGCACTGTGCTGGGTGTCGAGGGCATTGGCGTCCACGATGACTTCTTTGCCCTGGGGGGACACTCGCTGCTGGCGACGCAGGTCGTGACGCGCCTCCGAGAGGTGTTTGGCATGGACCTGCCGTTGCGTGCGCTGTTCGAGGCGCGGACGGTGGGTAGCCTGGCGGTGCAGATCGAGGCGAGGCGGAGCGAGGCGGGAGGAGCGCGTCCTGGGAGGATCGAGCGTGCGGATCGAACGAAGCCATTGCCTCTGTCGTTCGCGCAGCAGCGGCTGTGGTTTCTGGCGCAGCTCGATCCAGAGAGTGCTGGGTATCATGTTCCTGCTGGTGTCCAGCTGAGAGGGGCGTTGAAGGGCCATGCGCTCGCGCAGGCGCTGGATGAGGTGGTGTCGCGTCACGAGGCGCTGCGGACGACGTTTTCGGTGGAGGAAGGGCGTCCGGTTCAGCGGATTCAAGCGCCGGAGCCCGTGCGGCTTCATGAGCATGACGTGACGGAGCAGCCGCCCGAGGCCCGCGATGCGGCGGTGAAGGCGTTGCTGCACGCATTGTCGCAGCAGCCGTTCGATCTCGGGACAGGGCCGCTGCTGCGTGCGGACCTGGTGAAGGTGGACGCAGAGGAGCATGTGCTGCTGTTGACGCTGCATCACATCATCTCGGATGGGTGGTCGACAGGGGTGCTGATCGGGGAGCTGGCGGCGTTGTACGAGGCGGCCGTGGAAGGGAAGAGGAGCCCACTGCCTCCACTATCGATTCAGTACGCGGATTTTGCGCAATGGCAGCGCGGGTGGCTGGAAGGGGCGGTGCTGTCGGAGCAGCTCGCGTACTGGCGAGAGCAGCTGGGGGACGGGGTGGCGCAGCTCAACCTGCCGACGGACCGAGCGAGACCCGCGGTGCAGTCGTTCCGAGGGGCGGTGCATACGCAGCTGTTGCCGCGTGGGCTGCTGGAGCAGGTGCAGGCACTGAGTCAGCAGGCAGGAACGACGCTGTACATGACGCTGCTGGCGACATTCCAGCTGTTGCTGGGACGCTATGCGAGCCAGGACGACATCGCGGTGGGGTCGCCGATTGCGAACCGAACGAGGCCGGAGCTGGAAGGTCTGATCGGGGTGTTCATCAACACCCTGGTGCTGCGGACGCGGCTGAGTGGCAATCCGACGTTCCGCGAGCTGCTGGGCCGCGTGCGTGAGGTGACGCTGGGTGCATATGCGCACCAGGATGTGCCGTTCGAGCGCCTGGTGGAGGAGTTGCAGACGGAGCGGGAACTGAGCAGGTCACCGCTGTTCCAGGTGTTCTTCATCGTGCAGAACGCGCCGATGCCGTCGCTGGAGCTTGCAGGGCTGCAGATGAAGGCGCTGGACCTGGACACGGGCACGTCGAAGTTCGACCTGACGTTCTCGCTGGTGGAGCAGCCCGAGGGGCTGCGGCTGTGGATCGAGTACACGACGGACCTGTTCGAGGCGGCGACGGTGGAGCGGATGGGGAGGCACTTCGAGCAACTGCTCGGGGCAGCCTGCGGGCAACCAGATATGTCGATCTGGCGGCTACCGATGCTGGGCGAGGGCGAGCTGCGAGAGCTGGTGGTCGAGCGGAACGCGACGGGGAGAGACTACCCACTGGAGACGACACTACCCGAGATGCTGAAGGCGCAGGCGCTGCGTACGCCCGAGGCGAGGGCCGTGGTCTTCGGTGAAGATGCGCTGAGCTATGGCGAGCTGGATGCGCGGGCCGAGGCGCTGGCTCGTCGGCTGAGGCGGTGTGGTGTCGGTGGCGAGGCGCGGGTCGGGGTGTGCTTGCGGCGGAGCGCAGAACTTGTGGTGGTGCTGGTGGCCATCCTGAAGGCCGGAGGGGCCTACGTGCCGCTCGACCCAGCGTACCCCGTCGAGCGGCTGGGTTTCATGCTGGAAGACGCGCAGGCGGCCTTGCTGATCACGCAGTCGTCGCTGCGGTCGCTCTTGCCCGAGGTGTCGATGCCGGTGCTCGAACTCGACACCGCCGCCGCAGAGGAAACAGCCGCGGGGCCGCTGGAGCCACGGTCCGGCGCCATGCTGCCGGGGCAACTCGCGTACCTGATCTACACCTCTGGCTCGACGGGACGTCCGAAGGCAGTGGCCATTACCCACCGTAATGCGGTGGCGATGATCCACTGGGCCCTGGAGGCCTTCGAGCGAGAAGATCTCGCCCGTGTCGTCGCGGCGACTTCGATCTGCTTCGACCTGTCGGTGTTCGAGCTGTTCGTGCCGCTCTGCTGTGGGGGGCAGGTGACGCTGCTCGACAGCATCCTCGACTTGCCGAGCTTGCCGAAGGACAGCGGCGTGACGCTCGTCAACACCGTGCCCTCGGCGATGAACGAGCTGGTGCGGAGCGGCGGCTTGCCGTCGTCGGTGCGGGTGGTGAACCTCGCCGGCGAGGCACTGCCTTCGTCGCTGGTCGAGGGGCTGTATCGTCTGTCGCACGTCGAGCGGGTCATCAACCTATACGGTCCCTCGGAGGACACCACCTATTCGACGATGGCGGTGCTGGAGCGTGGCCATCGAGGGCCTCCACCGGTGGGACGGCCCATCGCCAACTCGCAGGCTTATGTGCTCGATGCAGCGCTGCAACCGGTGCCGAGTGGAGTCCCGGGCGAGGTGGTGCTCGGCGGTGCCGGTCTTGCGCGCGGGTATCTGGGTCGGCCCGGGCTGACGGCGGAGCGGTTCGTGCCGGATCCGTTCGGTGGTGAGGCAGGAGGTCGGCTGTACAGGACCGGGGATCTGGCGCGGGCGTTGCCGGATGGGAACCTGCTGTTCCTGGGGCGGGTGGACCACCAGGTGAAGCTGCGCGGCTTCCGCATCGAGCTGGGTGAGATCGAGGCCGTGATGGGGCGGCATCCGGCTGTGCGGGAAGTAGCGCTTCTGGTGCGCGAAGACCGAGCAGGTCAGCCCTGCCTGGTGGCGTACCTGGTGGCGGTGGAGGGGCTCGGGACACGCCCTGGCCAGGAGGAGCTGCGTCGGTACGTGGGAAACACGCTGCCGGAGTACATGGTGCCGCAGGCGGTGGTGTGGCTGGAGGCCTTGCCGCTGACGCCCAATGGCAAGCTCGATAGAAAAGCACTGCCCGCACCCGAGGCATCCGGCTTGAGCGGGGAGGGAGAGCACGTCGCGCCTCGTACCGATACCGAGCGTGCGCTTGCAGGCGTCTGGAGCACTGTGCTGGGTGTCGAGGGCATTGGCGTTCACGATGACTTCTTTGCCCTGGGGGGACACTCGCTGCTGGCGACGCAGGTCGTGACGCGCCTCCGAGAGGTGTTTGGCATGGACCTGCCGTTGCGTGCGCTGTTCGAGGCGCGGACGGTGGGTAGCCTGGCGGTGCAGATCGATGCGCGTCGAAGTGAAGAGGGGAATGCACGACACGGGCGCATCGAAAGCGTAGATCGCTCGAAGACATTGCCTCTGTCGTTCGCGCAGCAACGGCTGTGGTTTCTGGCGCAGTTCGATTCAATGAGCGCTGTGTATCACCTGCCGTCGGTGGTCCAGCTGAGAGGGGCGTTGAAGGGCCATGCGCTCGCGCAGGCGCTGGATGAGGTGGTGTCGCGTCACGAGGCGCTGCGGACGACGTTTTCGGTGGAGGAAGGGCGTCCGGTTCAGCGGATTCAAGCGCCGGAGCCCGTGCGGTTTCATGAGCATGACGTGACGGAGCAGCCGCCCGAGGCCCGCGATGCGGCGGTGAAGGCGTTGCTGCACGCATTGTCGCAGCAGCCGTTCGATCTCGGGACAGGGCCGCTGCTGCGTGCGGACCTGGTGAAGGTGGACGCAGAGGAGCATGTGCTGCTGTTGACGCTGCATCACATCATCTCGGATGGGTGGTCGACAGGGGTGCTGATCGGGGAGCTGGCGGCGTTGTACGAGGCGGCCGTGGAAGGGAAGAGGAGCCCACTGCCTCCACTATCGATTCAGTACGCGGATTTTGCGCAATGGCAGCGCGGGTGGCTGGAAGGGGCGGTGCTGTCGGAGCAGCTCGCGTACTGGCGAGAGCAGCTGGGGGACGGGGTGGCGCAGCTCAACCTGCCGACGGACCGAGCGAGACCCGCGGTGCAGTCGTTCCGAGGGGCGGTGCATACGCAGCTGTTGCCGCGTGGGCTGCTGGAGCAGGTGCAGGCACTGAGTCAGCAGGCAGGAACGACGCTGTACATGACGCTGCTGGCGACATTCCAGCTGTTGCTGGGACGCTATGCGAGCCAGGACGACATCGCGGTGGGGTCGCCGATTGCGAACCGAACGAGGCCGGAGCTGGAAGGTCTGATCGGGGTGTTCATCAACACCCTGGTGCTGCGGACGCGGCTGAGTGGCAATCCGACGTTCCGCGAGCTGCTGGGCCGCGTGCGTGAGGTGACGCTGGGTGCATATGCGCACCAGGATGTGCCGTTCGAGCGCCTGGTGGAGGAGTTGCAGACGGAGCGGGAACTGAGCAGGTCACCGCTGTTCCAGGTGTTCTTCATCGTGCAGAACGCGCCGATGCCGTCGCTGGAGCTTGCAGGGCTGCAGATGAAGGCGCTGGACCTGGACACGGGCACGTCGAAGTTCGACCTGACGTTCTCGCTGGTGGAGCAGCCCGAGGGGCTGCGGCTGTGGATCGAGTACACGACGGACCTGTTCGAGGCGGCGACGGTGGAGCGGATGGGGAGGCACTTCGAGCAACTGCTCGGGGCAGCCTGCGGGCAACCGGACATGTCGATCTGGCGGCTACCGATGCTGGGCGAGGGCGAGCTGCGAGAGCTGGTGGTCGAGCGGAACGCGACGGGGAGAGACTACCCACTGGAGACGACGCTACCCGAGATGCTGAAGGCGCAGGCGCTGCGTACGCCCGAGGCGAGGGCCGTGGTCTTCGGTGAAGACGCGCTGAGCTATGGCGAGCTGGATGCGCGGGCCGAGGCGCTGGCTCGTCGGCTGAGGCGGTGTGGTGTCGGTGGCGAGGCGCGGGTCGGGGTGTGCTTGCGGCGGAGCGCAGAACTTGTGGTGGTGCTGGTGGCCATCCTGAAGGCCGGAGGGGCCTACGTGCCGCTCGACCCAGCGTACCCCGTCGAGCGGCTGGGTTTCATGCTGGAAGACGCGCAGGCGGCCTTGCTGATCACGCAGTCGTCGCTGCGGTCGCTCTTGCCCGAGGTGTCGATGCCGGTGCTCGAACTCGACACCGCCGCCGCAGAGGAAACAGCCGCGGGGCCGCTGGAGCCACGGTCCGGCGCCATGCTGCCGGGGCAACTCGCGTACCTGATCTACACCTCTGGCTCGACGGGACGTCCGAAGGCAGTGGCCATTACCCACCGTAATGCGGTGGCGATGATCCACTGGGCCCTGGAGGCCTTCGAGCGAGAAGATCTCGCCCGTGTCGTCGCGGCGACTTCGATCTGCTTCGACCTGTCGGTGTTCGAGCTGTTCGTGCCGCTCTGCTGTGGGGGGCAGGTGACGCTGCTCGACAGCATCCTCGACTTGCCGAGCTTGCCGAAGGACAGCGGCGTGACGCTGGTCAACACCGTGCCTTCGGCGATGAACGAGCTGGTGCGGAGCGGCGGCTTGCCGTCGTCGGTGCGGGTGGTGAACCTCGCCGGCGAGGCACTGCCTTCGTCGCTGGTCGAGGGGCTGTATCGTCTGTCGCACGTCGAGCGGGTCATCAACCTATACGGTCCCTCGGAGGACACCACCTATTCGACGATGGCGGTGCTGGAGCGTGGCCATCGAGGGCCTCCACCGGTGGGACGGCCCATCGCCAACTCGCAGGCTTATGTGCTCGATGCAGCGCTGCAACCGGTGCCGAGTGGAGTCCCGGGCGAGGTGGTGCTCGGCGGTGCCGGTCTTGCGCGCGGGTATCTGGGTCGGCCCGGGCTGACGGCGGAGCGGTTCGTGCCGGATCCGTTCGGTGGTGAGGCAGGAGGTCGGCTGTACAGGACCGGGGATCTGGCGCGGGCGTTGCCGGATGGGAACCTGCTGTTCCTGGGGCGGGTGGACCACCAGGTGAAGCTGCGCGGCTTCCGCATCGAGCTGGGTGAGATCGAGGCCATGATGGGGCGGCATCCGGCTGTGCGGGAAGTAGCGCTTCTGGTGCGCGAAGACCGAGCAGGTCAGCCCTGCCTGGTGGCGTACCTGGTGGCGGTGGAGGGGCTCGGGACACGCCCTGGCCAGGAGGAGCTGCGTCGGTACGTGGGAAACACGCTGCCGGAGTACATGGTGCCGCAGGCGGTGGTGTGGCTGGAGGCCTTGCCGCTGACGCCCAATGGCAAGCTCGATAGAAAAGCACTGCCCGCACCCGAGGCATTGGGATCCGAGGCATTCGGTTCGGCTGAAAAGGAAGAGCATGTCGCGCCTCGTACCGACACCGAGCGCACGCTGGCGGCCATCTGGAGCGCCGTGCTCGGTGTCGAGGGCATCGGCGTCCACGACGACTTCTTTGCCCTGGGAGGGCATTCATTGCGTGCGGTGCATCTCATGGCCGAAATCAAAGAAAGACTAGGCCCTACGCTCCCCCTCTCATCGCTTTTTCAGCGAGGAACCATCGCTCAGCTCGCACTTCTCCTCGGTGGAATGGAACCGCAGCGCGGTTCACCTCTCATTCCCATTCGGCCCGGTGGATCACGCCCGCCGCTGTTTTTCATCCATCCCGTGGGGGGGGACGTGATCTGTTATGGCGCTCTGGCGCGTCACCTGGATCCAGAGCAGCCGCTGTATGCTTTTCAGTCCCCGGGTCTGTACGGGGGCGACCTGCTGGCCGACGACATCGAAGCCATGGCCGCACATTACGTCGATGCGCTGAAGGCCGACCATCCCGAGGGGCCCTATCGGCTGGGAGGCTGGTCCTTCGGGGGGACGCTTGCCTTCGCCATGGCCGGGCAGCTCCAGCGTCAGGGCCAGGAGGTCGCATTGCTGGTTCTCGTCGACAGCTTCGCCTCCTTGCCGACGACGCAAGCGGTGGCGGAGCCGACCGAGCAGCTTGCTGAGATAGCCTCGTCTTATGGGCTTCATGTCACCCTCGAGGACTTGCGGCTCCTCGCGCCAGATGCCCAGCTCGGTCTGGTCCTGGAGAAAGCGTGCAGCGCTGGTCTCCTCCCGAAGGGGACGGAAACGGCCCAGATTCATCGGTATCTCAATGTCTTCAGGAACAACCTCCGAGCCTTCGAGCGCTACCGCCCGCAGCCCTATTCAGGACCCATCACCTTCTACCGGGCTGCAGAGCGTGCGCTCGGCGAGCTGCATGATCCCGTGCATGCCTGGCGGGAACTCTCTCTGAATCGAATCGACGTTCACGACCTTCCTGGAAGTCATCGGACGATGGTCACCGAGCCCCATGTCGGAGCACTCGTAAGGCGCTTGATGGCGAGTCTCGATCGCTGCCGAGCTGGTTAGGTCTCTCTGGCGCATTGAATAGAAACGGAGTTATCCGGATGGCACAGCATACGGAGCAGCGCAACGAGCGCGCGTTTACAGCAATCTGGCTGGCACAGTGCATCTCCTTTCTCGGGTTCGAGATCGTGGGCTTCGCGGCGGGGGTCTGGGTCTACCAGCACACCCGGTCCGTGCTGCTCTTCGCCCTGACGGTCTTCTTCAATGTGCTTCCCCTGGCACTCGTACCGCGCCTCGCCCAGATGCGTGTCGTGCGTCGGCACCAGCGTCTGGGGATGGTCTTGGGCGAGGCCGGAGCAGGCATCAGCACACTGGCCCTGGCGGCGTTGCTCTTCAGCGGAAAGCTGGAGACGTGGCATGTCTTCGTGGCGAGGCTGGCGATTGCGAGCAGCTGTGCGATTCAGCGTGAAAGCCTGAGCAGCGCCATTCAGCAGAGGATCGCCGAACCGCGAAGGGCGCGGGCCAACGGAATGGTCGACATCGGTCGAGTGATCGGCATGATCGTCTCCCCTCCGCTGAGCGCCGTGCTCATCACGGGCTTTGATTTCGAGTCGGTGTTCTGGGCTGGTTCTGCCACCTATCTTCTCTCCTTGGTCACGCTCGCGGGGGTGACCATGGGGCCGCTTCAGTCAGGTCCTGGGGTCGCTTCGACGCCGCAGAGCAGCGAGGGAAGAAAGCGCGCGCGGTCCTTCCTGGTCGCACATCCGGGTCTGCTCTGTTTGATGTTGTTCTTCGCCTTCACGAATCTGGTCATGGGCGTCGTGTCGGTGTTGCTCACGCCACTCGTGCTCGGCTTCTCGTCCATCCTGACGCTGGGGTTCGTTGCTTCGGCCGCGGGAGGTGGGGTGCTCATTGGCTCGGTTCTGGGGGGTCGCATTCGAGGGCCGGCGCAGCGCGTCCACGGGGTCCTTGCGCTGTCCGTCGTCCAGGCAGTGTTCCTGGTCGTCGGTGGTCTCATGCCGACCACGCCAGTGATCACGCTGGTCACCTTTCTGTTCCTTTGCTGCGTGCCGATCATGGTCTCGTTCGCTCAAGGCATCTGGAAGAGCAAGGTGCCCGAGGCCCTCGAGAAAGACGTGCTCGCCGTCCGAGAGGGCATTGCGTGGTGCGCGCTGCTCCTGGGTTATCTCGTGGCCGGGCCGCTCGTCGACCATGGCATCGAGATCCCTCGACTCATCGCTTCCTCTGGCGTCGCCCTCTTGCTGATCACGATCGTCGGCTTCCTTCAACCACGTCTTCGCCGTGTCGAGAAAGAGATCAGGGACACGGCGGGCCACGATCCGAGCGAAGCATCCGCGCACGCGGATGAGACGGCATGAGGCATGGGCGAGCACAGAGCGTGACCGAGGTGCTCGACCGCAACGCATGGTCACGGACAGACAACCCGTACACCCGTGGAGAGACACCTCATGGAAGACAGCTCGTTGAGAAGGCTCGGGGGCACCGCCTCCATCGCGCTGGGCGCGTCGTACCTCCTCGTCGGCGCGACCATCTTGATGGACCCGCTTCGATCGGTAACCACCCTCCAGGCATTCTGGACGACATTCGTCGAGACGCCCTGGTTTCGCCTGACGACCCACATGCTGTTCGCGCTCGGTGCCCTGTGTGGCATCGCTGCGGTCCCAGGCATCTCGAGTCTGGTACGCCGGGGGAACGAAGGCTGGGTCCGGTGGTCGATGAGCGTCGGCACCATGGGCTTCGCCGTCACTGCGGTCAGCAAGTTTCGTGAGTTCTCTGTCGAGCCGCTGATCGCGCAGCGTTACGTCGAAGGGACCGACATCACGCGCGCCGTCATCACATCGACGCCCCAGATCGGTCTCGATCCCTACGGGTTCTTTCGCTACGGAGCCATCGGCGCGTGGATCTTCGTGATCAACCTCGTCGCGCATCGTGAAGGTGCGTGGCCCAAGGCGCTCGCGTACCTCGGGCTTGCGGGATCGGTCCTGTACTGGTTGGTCCCGATCGGGAACCTCTTCGGCATCCAGATCGCCATGGTCATCGAGGCGGCGGTTGCGCTCATCGGAGGTGTCATCATCGGGCCCGTGTGGTTCATCTGGGCTGGCCGGGTCGTGCGTAACAGCGCTGCCAGCGACGCATCTCGCGAAACCTGATCCCCTCCCCACGACCCATGGACGCTCGGGGCATGCGCTGGTTTCTTCCCCTCTGGCTCGGTCAGTCGGTCTCGCACCTGTGCTCTGGCCTCATCGGCTTCGCCCTGGGTGTCTGGGTGTATGAACAGACAGGATCGATCACACGCTTCGCGCTCATCGCGCTGTTCACCACCCTTCCGGGCATCGTTCTCTCACCCTTCGCAGGCGTGCTGGTCGATCGGTGGGACCGCCGCCGTGCGATGATGCTGGGGGATGCGGGAGCGGCAGGGTGTGCGTTGATCACCGCCTTGCTTTTGCGGCAAGGCAGCCTCACCGCCTGGCATGTCTGCGCGCTGATGGGAGTGACATCGATCTTCAGCGCCATTCACTGGCCAGCCTTCTCGGCCGCAACCACGCTTCTGGTGCCGAAGCATCTACTCGGTCGCGCCAGCGGGATGGTGCAGCTCAGCCAGGCCATCGCCCAGATCCTGGCCCCCATGTTCGCGGGGCGGCTGCTCTCGCTGGTTCGGCTCGACGGCGTTCTTCTCCTCGGCGTCGTCTGCTACAGCGTCGCGATCGGGACCGTGCTTCTCGTTCGCATGACAGGCAGAGTCGCTCCTGCCGCTCCCGTAGCGGGAAGATCGTCGATCCTCCAGGAAGCACGAGAGGGCTGGACGTACATCGTCGTCAGGCCTGGGCTGCTGGGGCTGCTGATCTTCTTCGCGATCATCAACTTCTCGATCGGTATGGTTCAGGCACTCGTCACGCCGCTCATCCTGAGCATGGCTTCCACCGAGGTGCTCGGGGTCGTGCTCTCCATCGCGGGCGGCGGGATGCTCGCTGGCAGTGTGCTGATGAGCCTCTGGGGAGGACCGAGACGGCGCGTCCGAAGCATCCTTGCGTTCACTCTGGTGCAAGGCGGCATGCTGTTCGCCGTCGGGCTCGTTTCAGGGGTGACGACGGTCGCGATCGGAGCCTTCTTTTTTCTATTCTGTACACCAATCGTGATCGGAGCCAGCCAGGCCATCTGGCAGAGCAAGGTAGCGATTGCCCTTCAGGGGCGCGTCTTCGCTGTCCGAAGGATGATCGCGTGGTCCACGACGCCGCTCGCGTACCTTCTCGCAGGCCCGATGGTGGAGCATATTTTCAAGCCTCTCGTGAGGGTCATGGACCTCTCCGCACCGGTCCACGAGGGCACACCAGCGGAAGCCGGGCCCGCCATAGGTCTGCTGTTCGCCGCACTTGGTCTTTGCACCGCCCTGGCAGCCGTCGCCGGTTGGTTCTCTGCCCGCCTTCAGAGGGTCGAAGAAGAGCTACCGGATGCGGTCGCCGACGAGATGCTTGGCTCCAGCAGCGAAAGCTCCACGCCCCCCGTCGAAGCGAGCGTTTCTCGCCAGCCTGTTGCATGATCGACGCTACCCAGGTGTGCACGGGGAGGGCATGACGTCGTCGGGGGCGGTCTGCTGAGGAGGGATCGTGAACCCTTTCCGTCAGATCGACACCTCGGCCCCGGCGGTCGCTCCTTCGCAGAGCGCCCGGAGATGTCCTTGTGAAGGCACCTGCAAATCGAGCAGCGCGAGCGCCAGGGCCTCTTCGGCGGGGGTCACGGACGCATCGATGGAACTCGGTGGTCGAAGCCCGCGGTCGAGGCGCGCCGTCATGGCTTCACCTCCGGAGAGGGCATCGTCGACGGACACCAGATTGAGCCACCCTGGGCGTGAGAGCTCGTCCTCGTAAAGTGGGTGAACGCCTGTCAGCGCCCGGTAGTACATCACGCCGACCGCCAGGAGGTCGGCTGGATGGGGCTCCCCACGCTCCACCGCCACGTCGACGAGGAATCTCCCTGCCCGCGTCGACGTCCAGCGCCCTGCGTCGGTCGTCCCGACCTTGAACGGCGGGGCGAAGTCCGAGCGCGTCATGCTCTCGCGGAAGCTGTGCCAGTGGTCCCGCAATGTGGCGCCCTCCCCGAGGGGAGGGGTGATCGCGTAGGGCGGGAGCACGGGGTAGGTGTCGACGTTGGTGATGAAGGTGAGGACATCGGAGCCCCGGCTGGCGCCACGCTCCGGCAGGTGACGGAGCACCAGGGCGCCTGGATCGATCAGCGCGAAGCGGTCCTCGACGGGGGCCACGAGCAGGTTCGACGCCTCGACGTCTCCGTGCAGCACCGTGGCGATCGCGTCCCAGAGGGCAGGGATCATCCGGGGCAGGAGCCGGCGCTGTGCGGGCAGCGGGAGGGAGCCGAGCGGCGCTCCTTCCAGCAGCGGCATCAACAGGCCCGGCAGCCCGCGCCGCCCGCCCACCTCGCACCGGATCAGCCCCAGGGCGGCGTGGTTCCAGCTTGCGGCGGCGGCGTGGAGGCGACGGATCTCGTCGCGTAGGAGTAACTCGCCTACACCCTCCGCGTCCTCGACGTCAGCCACCTCGTTGTCGGCCATCAGCCGGGTAAGGGAGCCGCCGTGGCACCGGACGTCCCAGTCCGTCGTGGCTCCTCCCAGAACGCGCGACGCGAGGAACAGGTTCTCGTGCCCCGGTCCGCTGGGCATGGCGCGGTCGCTGGGGACCTTCAGGGCGAGCTTGCGCCCGCCCACCTCCACCTCGTGGACATCGAAGTGCGTGCCCGCGTGGATCAGCCTGATCAAGCGCATCGCCCAGAGTGCCTCGCTCTCCCACCGCGCTGCGTGATGCTCGATCTATACAACCTGGGGCATCCCGCCGTCGACGCATTCATGCGGGACACCGTCATGACCGGCCGGAGCGAACCTCGGCCGCGTCCAGGGGGGGCACGCCGACGCGGAGGACCCGGGGCAGCCCACAGGATATCCTGGGCGGGTGGACACACTCCGCTCCGAGTTCTCGGCTGATGCTCTGCGCTCGCTCGCCTGGGCAGGGGACGATCTCGTGGACTGGATCGGGGGGCGGCGCATCCGGATGGACGGATGTGTGGAGCGGTTCGGCACCGGCTACACGTACCGCTTCGATGCGGTGGTCGGCCTGGGGGAGGTCGGGGTGATGTTCGAGGCGTGTGGGACCAAGGGGCGCGTGGTGCGCTCCAATGGCGCCCTCGCCTCGGCGCAGTTCGTGCCGCTCGGCATCGAGGAGCTGCGAGAGATCGATCGAAGCTTTTACTGCGCCGAGAATGTCGCGTTCCCTGTCTGTGTGTTCACGCTCCCCGACGGGCGGAGCGCCCTGGCGCACGCCCCGCGGAGCTACAACGAGCTGGAGATCGAGCTGCTCGACGGCACGCCGCTCACGCGCCGCCAGGGGACGTGCGACGACGTCTTCCACGCGCGGCTTTCGGTCTCTCCCGATGGCCGCTGGCTCCTGTCGAACGGCTGGGTGTGGCACCCGTGGACGGTCGCCCAGGTGTACGACGTCGCCCGGGCGCTCACGGAGCCGACGCACCTCTCCGGGCCGGGACTGGCGCTGGATTTCGGCGCGTCGTTCAAGGGGGAGGCGGAGGCGGCCGTGATCTCCGGGGATCGGCTGATCGTGTCGGGAAGCGCCGAGTGTCCGATGCTCTCCGTCGTCGAGCTGCCGAGCGGGAAGCTCCAGGCGGCCCACCCTCTCCGCGTGTCGCTGGGGACTCAGCTCGTGGCCTGGGGGCGAGACCACGTGCTCGCCCTCGATGGCGAAGTCCGCGTCGTGGCCCTCGCCGACGGTGAGGTCGTCACGACGCTCGACGCCGACACCCGCGGCTCGTCACGCCCCGCGATCCCCACGGCGCCGCCGAAGCCGCCGTACATCGCGATCGATCCGGTCCGCCCTCGGCTCGCGATCGGTCGCGCCACGGGCGAGATCGTGACCTTCACGCTGTCGTCGTAGTGCGAGGGGCCGAGGAGGCGAGGTGAGGCGACGCGGGGCGGGGGCGCCGGTCCGGGCCGATCAAGGGCCGAACACGAGTCCCCAGGAGAGGATCGCCCACGCGATGATGATCGCCAGCGAGCTGAGCCCGGCCACGGACGCCGCGACGATCTGCGCAGGGCGGCCCGCGAGCACGAACGCATTGATCCCCGCGCCGCGGAGCAGATACGGCGTGGGGTTCGTCCACCCGCCGAACACGAGGAGCAGGGCCACGGCAAGCGACCGTGTGCTCGACCAGGTGTTCATCGCGAACGCGGCGCCCCACTGCATGAAAGCCAGCATCAGCCAGTCCAGGTGGGCGGCGAGGAGCGACTTCATGTTCACGCGTGGCGCGAGCCGCTTCCCCCAGGGCTGCATGGGGATGAGCATGTAGACCCCGAGGAGCGACGACACCAGGACCTGAAGCGCACCGTTGGCCGCGAGCAGGCGCACCGGATCGGAGAGCACGTGCTCACTCATGCGCGTCGGTGGGTGCTGCGTGTGCCGGCAACTCGGGAGGGAACTGTTCTCCGAACCATGCTTTCCACGAAGCCTCCACGCGCTCGGCGATGGCGAGGGCTTCCTCGCCGTAGAGGAACGCGCGGAACGTCAGGTAGACCCGGCCGCCCATGGCGAGCGCCATCAGGAAGGCGCTCCCCCGCGTGGGTTCGTCGAGCTGGAGGAGGACCTGCTCCGGCCACTCGGCCTGACCGGCGTAGACGACGGTGCCCGCGAGCGGTGGCGTGCCCGCCGTGGTGCTGACCCGAGCCCCCTCGGCGAGGGACGAGAACCCGAGCGCTCGGGTGAGCGTGCTCCAGGCTTCGGGCTTCGGGGCGGCGGAGACGCCCATGACCTGGAACGAGGCGCAGGGCTGGCCGCTGAAGCTGGCGAGGTAGAGCCGCAAGATCCGGAACGCCGAGAGCCAGCCGCCGGTGTGGCCCTCGAACTGATCGTCCCACTCGTCGGTGCTCGCGAACCAGCGATGGACGACGCGCACGGTACACGTGCCTCCGGCGCGGGTCTCGACGGTCCACTCGGTCGCGACGGTGCCGGGTTGCTCGGTGGTCTCGGCGGCGAAGCGGCGCGGTGGCTCCCAGTCCGTGATCGTCGCGACCGAGTCCATGCTCCCGTCGGGGCTGAAGTGGGAGACCGTGGTGCCGCCTTTCCGCTCCTCGAGCTCCGTCGGCACGAACCAGGCGGAGATCCCGGTGCCGGTCGCGACGGCGCGCCATACCTCTTCGGGGGTCCCGGGGACCTCGACCTCGACTTCGACGGAACGATTGCCGGATGCGTCCTTCTTCACGGGCATGATGGATCCTTCTCCGAAGGTGTCTGGGGCAGCGGATGCGCCACGAGCACCAGGCGATGGGGGCGGCCACCGGGCGCGGCCTCATCGTGGTAGCGCGCGACGAGCGTGTTGATGGCGTGGGTGAGATCCCGGGTGAACGCGGCGCGGTCTGCCGCGGATCGGAACCTGATCTCGGTGTCGATCGACAGGGAAGCGAGGTGCTTGCCAGCCTCCCTGGCGCCTCGCCAGAGGTCGCCGACCTCGCGGACGATGCGGGCGCCGAGCGCGATGAGGTAGCTCGCCGAGAGCCGATCCGCCGAGCGCGCGGGATCCGCAGCGACCGGGCCGAGCGCCTTCGGGGAGACCACATAGGAGGCCGCGCTCGCGACCAGCAGGCGCTCCTTAAGCCCGCCCCAGCGCCGCTCTTCGGCGACGTGCATGAGCTTGTGCTCCTCGAGAACGCGCAGGTGATAGTTGATCTTCTGCCGCGCGATGCCGAGCCGCCCTGCGAGCGCCGCAGCCGACGCTGGCGTCGAGAGTTCCGACAGCAGCCGGCTCCTCACCGGATCGAGGACGGCTGCCGCCGTCTCTGGATCCTCGATGACCTCGACGTCGAGCATGGTCGTAACCTACTTTGACAAATGTTTTTGTCAAAGGTTTTAAAGCGGGTTTGGGGGGATATATGGCGCGGAGCGGCTCGCTGGATCCGTGGGGCGCAGCGACCGTGAGCCCCCGTCGCCCCCTTGGCTGGTTTGACAACAATCAAATAGCTGTTTGATTGTTTGGATGAGCGGCAACGATTACCTCTACGCGGGGCTGGCGAGTCTGGCGGCGAGCCTCTCCAGTCCGACGCGCTTGCGCGCCTTGCACCTCCTTTTTCAAGGGGCGAAGTCCATCGGTCGACTGGCGGAGCTGCTCGGCGAGAGCGAGGCCAACATGGCGGCCCACATGAAGGCGCTGCGTGCGGTCGGTCTGGTCACGGCGTGCAGGCAAGGCAAGTACGTCTTCCAAGAGGCGAACCGGGAGTGCGGGTTGCGCCTGTTTCTCGCGCTCCGGGGGGCTGGTGAGGTCCTGGTGCCGGCGGTGCGGCTGCTGGAGCAGGAGGGGGGGGACGAGAGTGCCTCCGCGCTGCGTGCCGAGGCGCTGGAGGAACACGTGGGCCCACGCCGCGCGTTGCTGGCCGACCTGCGACCGCTGGACGAGTACGAGGCGGGGCACCTCCCAGGAGCCAGCTCCGTGCCGTTCGCGTCCCTGGATGCCCGCCTCCAGGAGCTGCCGAAACGCCGGCGTATCCTCGTGTACTGTCGCGGTAAATACTGCCCGAATGCCCGCCGTGGGACGCTGCTGCTTCGGCAGCACGGCCTGCGCGCCGAGCGTCTGCAGTTCGGGGTCCCCGAGTGGCTGGCGAGCGGGCGTGCGCTCGTCGAGGGGTCGGGGTGATGGCGGCGCTCACAAAGACGTCGCTTCAGCCTGCCCTTGCGTTGCTGCCCATCCGGCTCGTGACAGGGTGGCTGTTCTTCTCGGCGTTCCACCGCCGCGTGGTGCTCGATGCCGCGAAGCTCGTGCCTGGGGCGCCGGGGTACGTGGGCGAGAAGTTCAACCAGTTCATGCCGGGCTCGATCCTCGGGGTCGACCAGCTCATCGCGGCGCTTCTCGACCGACCCGATGCGCTCCAAGCGTTCCTCTGGAGCTTCACGATCATCGAGGCCCTGGTGGGGCTGGCGCTGATCCTCGGGCTCGGGACGCGTCTCGCCGCGTTCGGTGTGCTGATGCTCTCAGCCAAGATCCTGTTCGGCTCCGGGTGGCTCGGGCCGACCTGCCTCGACGAGTGGCAGATCGGTGCGTTCGGGATCGCGGGCGGGGCGACGCTCATGATGGGGGGGGCCGGGCCGCTGTCCCTCGACGCCTGGCTCTTCCGGGCGCGTCCAGCCCTGGTTCCGCGCGGGTGGCTGCGCCGGCTGGCCGATCCGTCGCCTTCACCCTCCCTCGCGGCGGCAGGAGCGCTCACGCTCTTCAGCGTCGTCGTGACCCTGGCGACGAACCAGGTCTTCTACGGTGGGCTGTGGGGTGAGCTGCACAATGACTCCGTGCGCCCGCGTGTCGATGTGCTCGAGGCGCGTCTCGATGCGGAAGGCGACCTGCGGCTCACGATCGAGCGACCCGCCGGGCCTGAGACGTACGGCGCGTTCCTCGTCGAGGTGCGTGTGCTCGACGCGGGAGGCGAGGTGGTGCGCCGTCATGACGCCCGCGTGCTCGCGGCGCTCTCGCCCGCTCAGCTCGACAACCGCTGGCTGGTGAAGGTGCGACCTGGGCCTCACGGCCTGGTGGTCCCTCTCGGGGCGAGGGCGACGTTCCGCTTGCCTGGCGCGGAGGGAGCGCCCGCGCTGTCGCCAGGGACCTACCGCGTCGAGCTGGAGGACGTGAGCGGGCTCCGCTGGTCGCACGCGGTCGCGCTGGAGCGCGCCGAGAGCTGAGCCGAGGGGGCAGGTCGGGCGGGGGCCTTGGGCGTCGAGCACTCCAGCGAGGCTCAGAACTGGGACATCCCGCCGTCGACCACGAGTTCTTCTGCCGTGGTGAAGCTCGCGTCGTCGGAGGCCAGGTAAAGCACGGCGCGCGCGATCTCGGCGGGGGTGCCCATGCGCTTCATCGGAATGGCGCTGGCGATGCCCGTGAGGATGGCGTCGCGCGTGGCGGCGTCCGGGATGTCCCGGGTGAGGAGCGTGGTGGCAATGGGCCCGGGGCTGACGGCGTTGACGCGGATGCCACGCTCCACGAGCTCGGCGGCGAAGCTGCGCACGAGCGCGCGCAGGGCTGCCTTGGTGGCGCTGTAGACCGAGAGCGCCGGGTAACCGACCTGGTTGACCATCGAGGTGTTGATCACGATCGAGGCCGGACTCCCGAGCAGCGGGAGGGCCTGCTGGACCGTGAAGAAGGCGCCCTTGACGTTGATGTCGAACAGCTCGTCGAAAAAGTCTTCCGTCACGTCGGCGATCGGTGCGCTCTTCGAGACGCCAGCGTTGACGAACAGCACGTCGAGGTGGCCGAAGCGCTGCTCGACTGCCTGGAAGAAGGCCTTCACGTCGTGGATGGAGGTGACGTCCCCGGCGAAGCCGAGCGCGTCGGCGCCGAGAAGGGCGGCGTGCTCGGGGGTGGCTTCGTCCCGTCCGAAGATGGCGACGCGGGCGCCCTCGGCTCGAAATAGCTGGGCAGTCGCCAGGCCGATGCCACGATTCCCGCCCGTGATCGCCGCGACCTTGCCCGTGAGTTTTCCGTGTGTAGCGTGCATCTGGAGTGCTCCTTGGCTGGGCCCAGACCCTAGGAGCGGAGGTCGCGGCCACGGTAGCCGCATCCTCTGGCATCCTTGCCCATTCCTCCACTGACGCTCCGAAGCGAAGATGACCAGCCAGCCCGAGCTCGTGCGTGCAGCTCTGAAGTACGGAAGTCGCCCAGGTTTCAACGCCACACCACTGCCAGCGCTCGAGGTGGTGAGAAGCGATCGGCCGACGGGGCCGGAGTACGCCGTGGCGCGTCCGGTGCTGTGCTTGATCGTTCAAGGAGCCAAGGAGATCTCGGTCGCGGGAAAGCTCTTTCACTACGACCCCAGCCACTACCTGGTGACCTCGGTGGCGGTGCCGCTCGTCGGTCGGGTGACGTCGGCCAGCGCGCAAGCACCGTACCTGTGCCTGGTGTTGACGCTGGAGCAGGCTGCCATCTACGACGTGCTCAGCCGCTCGTCGGCGCCTCTTCGTCCCACGTCGCGACGGGACTATCACGGCGCCGTGTTCGTCGAGGCGGTACAGCCGTCGCTGGGAGACGCCTTTTTGCGCCTGCTCCAGTCGCTCGACGAGCCGCACGAGCGGGACATGCTGGCTCCGCTCTACGTGCGCGAGATCCTGTTCCGGCTGCTGACCTCACCGTACTCCGCGACGGTCAGGGAAGTCGGGACCGCCGGGAGTCCAACGCGCCGCATCGGCAAGGCGATCGACGTGCTCAGGGCCAACTTCACCCGACCGCTGCGGGTGGCGAGCCTGGCCAGGGCGAGTGGCATGGGGCTCGCCTCGTTTCACCAGCACTTCAAGCAGATCACGACCCTGAGCCCGCTTCAGTTCCAGAAGCAGTTGCGGCTGCACGAGGCGCGTCGCCTGCTCCTGGCCGAGGCCCTGGATGCAGCCAGCGCCGGGTACCAGGTGGGTTACGAGAGTCCTTCCCAGTTCAGTCGTGAGTACGCGCGGTTGTTCGGCTTGCCTCCCAGGGAAGACGTGAAGCGCTTCATCGCGCAGCATGGCGGCGGGTGAGGCGTTCTGGCCAGCGAGCGTCACGAGAGCCGGACGTTGGCGACGAGGTAGTCGAGGAAGGCGCGCACGCGGGCAGGCATCTTGCCGTCGTGGCCCAGGAACACCGCGTGTGCGGCCAGGGTGTCGCCCGGGTTGTGGGCTTCGAGCAGGGGGACGAAGGCGCCGGTGTCGATGTCCGGCTGGACCTGGAACGCTCCCAGCCGGGCGATGCCCAGGCCGGCGAGTGCGAGGCGGCGCATGGCCTCGCCGTCGCTGACGAGGGTGTTCCCGGTCGGGAGGAACAGGCTCGTCTTGCGCGCGCGATCGCGAAAGGGCCACCCCTTGGTGTGGCGCGCGAAGCAGAAGCCGAGGCAGTTGTGTTTCGCGAGGTCGGCTGGCTTCCGTGGCTGGCCATGGTGTTCGAGGTACGCCCTGGAGGCCACGACCACCATGCGGCTCTCCCCCAGCTTTCGTGCGACGAGGCGGGACTCTGCCAGGTGGCCGAGGCGAATGGCGACGTCGGCGTGGGCCTCGAACAGGTCCACGACGGTGTCCGTCAGTGCGAGGTCGAGCGTGATGTGAGGATGGGCGGCAAGGAACGCGGGGATTCGGGGCAGGAGGCAGTGCACGCCGAAGGGGACGTTCGCGTTCACCCGGAGTCTTCCGCGCGGCGTGAGCCCGGGGGAGATCTCGCGTTCGGCGGCGTCGATGTCGGCCAGGATGCGCGCGCTGCGCTCGAAGTAGACGGTCCCCTCGGGGGTGAGCTGGACGTGGCGCGTCGAGCGGTTGAAGAGGCGCACGCCGAGGCGCGTTTCGAGCCGGCCCACCATCTTGCTCACCGCAGAAGGCGTCATGCGCAAGGCACGCGCAGCCGCCGAGAAGCTGCCCAGTTCGACGACGCGAACGAACACCGTCATGTCGCCGGAGCGGTTGATCTCTCTGTGCGCCACTGTGACCTCACATCACAAGTCCTGTTCCAGTAGAGACGCTAGTTCACAAGTCGGCCCCGGGCCATACAGGGGACATGCTCACGGCGTCGCCGCGCGCTCACCGTCGGTGGGGGCGCGTGCGGCCCCCGCCTGGCCGGGCGTCTGGGGTCGAGGCGAGGCAGGGTGGAGCAGGCCTCGGATCGGAAAGGGTTCGCCATGCTCGAAAAGCGCGCACTGATCGTCGGCGTGACCGGCATCGTTGGGAACAACCTCGCTCGTCGCTTGGCGGACGAGGGGGACTGGGCAATCTGGGGCGTCTCTCGCCGTCGCCCCCGCGGCTTCTCGGCCGTCACCTCCCTGGAGGTGGATGTCCTCGATGCCGCTGCGACGAGGGAGGCGCTCGCGGCCGTCGCGCCGACGCACGTCTTCTTTGGTGCGTGGGTGCGCACGCCGACCGAGACCGAGAACTGCCGCGTCAACGGCGCGATCGTGAAGAACGTCCTCGATGCCGTGACAGCGGGCGGGTCGTCCGTTCGCCACGTGGCACTCGTGACGGGCACGAAGCACTACCTCGGGCCCTTCGAGTCCTATGCGCAGAACCATCCCGAGACGCCCTTCCGTGAAGACCAGCCGCGTCTTCCGGGAGAGAACTTCTACTACGTGCAGGAGGACGTGGTCTTCGAGCATGCCGCGCGCAGCGGCTTCGGCTGGAGCGTCCACCGGCCGCACACGATCGTCGGCTACGCCGTCGGCAACCTCATGAACCTCGGTGTCACGCTGGCGACGTACGCCTCGATCTGCAAGGCCACGGGGAGACCGCTCCTGTTTCCTGGCTCGAACGCGCAGTACACGGGGCTCACGGACGTGACCGATGCCCGCCTCCTCGCGCGCCACCTCCTCTGGGCAGCGACGACGCCCGCGGCACGGGACGAAGCGTTCAACGTCGTCAACGGCGATGTCTTTCGATGGCAGCGGCTCTGGTCTGCCATCGCCCGCTACTTCGAGGTCGAGGTGGCACCCTACCCTGGGGAAGGGACACCGCTCGCGCGTCAGCTCGAGGGCGCGGGGGCCGCCTGGGAGCGGCTCGTCGCGGAGCACCGACTCCAGCCGAACGCCCTCGAACACCTCGCCTCCCCCTGGCACACGGACGCCGATCTCGGACGCCCGTTCGAGTGCCTCAACGACATGTCGAAGAGCCGACGTCTCGGCTTCTCGGTCTATGAAGACAGCGAGCGTTCGTTCTTCGATCTGTTCGATCGGCTCAGGCAAGAGCGGATCATCCCGTGATGGCCACCCGGCGGGCCGCTGGTGAGGGAGGAGTACGATGGAAACGCGACGTCTGGGTGCATCAGGCTTCGCGCGGCTCAACCCGGCGCCCGTCTCGCTCCCTGGTGGGGCGGGCTCCGAGCAGCGGCCGCGCACCCAGACATCGCCAGGAGGGTGGTGTAGGCTGTCGCCGTGCCGACGCCGGTCTTCTTCCTCGGGGGCGTGCAGACCGACTTTGTGCGGAACGTGGCGCGCGAAGGCCAGGAGCTCTCGGCGCTCGTCCGTGAGGTGACGCTCGGCGCCGTGGAGGATGCGGCGCTGGATCTGCGGCAGATCGAGAGCATCCACGTAGGCAACGCCTTTGGCGAGCTGTTCACCGGGCAGGCCCAGATGGGCGCGCTGCCGGCGACGGTGGTCCCGGAGCTTCGAGGGGTCCCTGCTGCGCGTCACGAGGGGGCCTGCGCGTCGGGGAGCCTGGCGATCCTGGCGGCCTCGGCGGAGATCGAGGCTGGCCGCTACGACTGCGTCCTCGTGGTGGGCGCCGAGCAGGAGCGGAACGTGCCTGGAGAGCTGGCCGCGCGCCACCTGGGCACGGCGGCGTGGACGGGGCACGAGGGCCAGGACGCGCGGTACATGTGGCCGGCGATGTTCTCCCGCCTCACGGAGGCCATCCAGGCCCGCACGCCGGGCAGGCCGACGCGCGCCCACCTCGCAGCGATCGCGCGGAAGAACTTCGCCAACGCCCGGAAGAACCCCTGCGCGCAGACGAGGGCGTGGCAGTTTGGAGAGCGGTCGTTCGAGGACGACGACGAGGCGAACCCGGTGGTCACGGGGCAGGTGCGGCGCCAGGATTGCGGGCAGGTGACCGATGGCGCGGCCGCCATCGTGCTTGCGTCAGGGGCCTTCGCCGAGGCGCATGCGCGGCGAACGGGGCGGCGCCCGGAGGCGCTCCCGCGCTTGCTCGGGTGGGGGCACCGGACGGCGGAGCTGTCGCTGGAAGAGAAGCTGCGTCGGAGCGCGGGGGAGCCGTACCTGATCCCGCACCTGCGCGCAGCGGTGACCGACGCCTACCGGCGAGCGGGGGTCGCCGGGGCGTTCGATCTGTCGGGCATCGAGACCCACGATTGCTTCACGGTGACCGAGTACCTCGCGCTCGATCACCTCGGCATCACGGCCCCCGGGGAGGCCTACCGCGCCATCGAGGAGGGCACATGTGAGGCGGGAGGGCGGCTTCCGGTCAACCCCAGCGGGGGACTCATCGGCCTCGGTCACCCCGTGGGCGCGACCGGGGTGCGCATGGCGCTCGATGCCTGCAAGCAGGTCGCTGGCCGTGCCGGGGACACGCAGGTGCCTGGAGCGAAGCGCTTCGGGACCCTGAACATCGGCGGGAGTGCGACGACGGTCGTCAGCTTCGTGTGGGGTGTGCCCTGAAGAGGGGCGCAGGAGAGGAGCCAGCATGCGCGTCGAGATCGTGAAGCAGTACACCTCCCGGCTGCCTGCGGAGGATCCGCACCCGTACCGCACGGGGGCCTGGCGCCCGAACACGGTGGAGGTCGACGCCTACGATCTCGACGTCGTAGCGGGAGAGATCCCGGCGGATCTGGAAGGGGTCTACCTGCGGAACACCGAGAACCCCCTCTTCGATGCGCTCACGGGCCGCTATCACCCGTTCGATGGTGACGGGATGCTCCACGCCATCCGCTTCGAGGGAGGCAAAGCCGACTACCGGAACCGGTTCGTGAAGACGGAGGGGCTGCTCGCCGAGCTGGAGGCCGGGGAGACGCTCTGGGCCGGGATCCTCGAAGCGCCCGCCCTCTCGAAGCGCGACGGCTGGGGAGCGAGGACGCGGATGAAGGATGCGTCGAGCACCGACGTCCTCGTCCACCACGGTGTGGCCCTGTCGACGTTCTATCAGTGCGGTGAGGCGTACCAGCTCGACCTGGAGACGCTCGCGCCGCGCGGCACGGCGAACCTGCACCACCCGAGCTTCCCGAAGGGGGCGACGATCTCGGCGCATCCCAAGGTGGACGAGGCGACGGGCGAGCTTCTCTTCTTCAACTACGCGGCGGAAGCGCCCTACTGCCACGTTGGCATCGCGGACGCTGGGGGCACGCTGGCGCGGGTGATCCCGGTGCCGTTGCCGGGGCCGCGGCTGCCCCACGACATGGCCTTCACCGAGCGCTTCGCCATCATCGGTGATTTCCCGCTCTTCTGGGATCCGGCCAAGCTGGCGCAAGGGTCCTACCGCGCGCGTTATTTTCCGGACCTCGGTACACGCTTCGCGCTGGTCCCGCGCGACGGCCAGGGGGCCATCCGGTGGTTCATGGCGTCACCCACCTACGTGCTCCATTTCTCGAACGCTTACGAGGAGGGAGATGCGGTGATTCTGGAGGGGTATCACCAGGGCGCGCCGATCCCCGAGCGGACGCCGGACGATACGCCCATCTCGACGTTCATGAAGAGCCTCGACATGCACGCCATGAAGACCCGTCGCCATCGCTGGCGCTTCGATCTGACCACCGGGGAGACGAAGGAAGCGCCGGTCGACGACGAGTGCTCGGAGTTTCCGACCATTCACCAGGGCTATGGCGGAAAGAAGCACCGCTATGTCTATGCGGCCGTGGGGGAGCCTGGGTTCTTTCTCTTCAGCGGCCTTCTGCGCACCGACGTGGAGACGGGCGCGAAGGCGATCCATCGCTTCCCGAAAGGGGTGTTCGCGAGCGAGGCGCCCTTCTGTCCTCGCAAAGGCGCGACCGAGGAGGACGACGGTTACGTCGTGACGTTCACGACCGACGTGGTGAACGATGTGTCGGAATGCCAGATCTTCGATGCCCGAGGCATCGAGCGAGGTCCGATCGCCCGGGTGCGGCTGCCGATGCGGATCTCCAGCGGGACCCACGCGACATGGGCCCCCCTCTCCCGCCGCTGAAGCGCTTCAGTTGTCCGCGGGCGGCCACTCGTGGCGGAAGTCGTAGCGTCCAGGGGCGAGGATGTCGTCTGGATCGAGCGCACGCTTGAGCGCCCCGACGACCGTGCCATAGCTGGACTGCGCGGCCGGGAGGGCGCTCTGAGACTGGATGCCGAGACGGTAGGGCAGGTAGCCCTGTGCGGCGAGGCGATCGAAAATGTCCTGGTAGCAGGCCATGGCGCGGCCATCTTCGCCAGGCAGCTCTCGGTCGTACATGAGCGCGACGACGATGTTCGCGCAGCGCTCGGTCGCGAAGATGACGGAGATGCCAGGTTCGAAGGCATGGGCGAGCGCGCGCTCGCGGACGATGCGGAGCGCCGTCCCGACATGCTTGCCCGTGGAGGGGACCGCCGGGGCGAGCCAGATGGCTCCGCAGCGATCGCGGTCGGGGTCGGTCTGCTCGGGAGGGGGCGCCTTCTTGCGCCAGTACGCGCTGCGAATGTTCCGCTCCATGGGGATGCCGAGGTGGGGGCTCTGTTCGTAAGCGCGGACGACCTCGCTCAGGTCGAAGCCGGTGAGGCGCTGGACGGGACGCTGCAAGAGGCGCGCGACGCGGGCGGCACGCTGGCCGACGAAGGAGAGCTTGTCGACGTGAGGGTGGAGGGCCTTCCGGATCACCGCGCGCTCGGCGGCGATCTGGTCCTGGCTCGCGGCGAGGATGGCTCCCCCTCCGAGCCAGGCGGCGCCTCCCCAGGCGCGCCGGAGCTTGGCGAGGAGCGCTTCGGGGAGCGGGGTCTTTCCGGCGGCCTCTTGCCAGGGGTACTGGCCCTTCATGGAGACCAGCTTGTAATCGTTCCACAAGCTCACGCTGGCGCGCGGGAGGCCCTGCAGCTTGAGGTCACGGATGATGTCGGTGACGGCCTCGACGCGTCGCTCGTCACGGAGGCGGAAGTAGAAGATCTCGTGGTGTCTGGGGCGCGGGGCGAGCCAGATGGTCATCCGGGTGACGATGCCCAGGTTCGACTGGGTGAAGAGGCCGTCGAGCTGGGGACCGATGCCCCAGCGGTGGATGGACGCGGTCTGCGCGCCAGGAAAGCGACCGAATCCCGTGTTGAGCCGCTCGCCATTGGGGAGGACGACCTCGATGTTGCAGATGTGCGCGATGCGTTCCGCGTTGACGCCGGCGCCGAAGCCGCGATCGCAGATGTTGCCGACGACGCTGGAGTCGGGCGTGCTGCCGGTGACGCTCAGCATGAGCCGTGAGCCTCGGTCGTTCAGGTAGGCGACGAGCTGGCGCATGGTCACGCCGGGCTCGATGGCGACGTAGGCGAGCTCCTCGTTGAAATCGAGGATCCGGTTCATGCGGGCGAGGCTGAGGACGATGGCGCCGTCACTCGTCGGGACACGGGAGCCATAGCCCCAGTTCTTGCCGGTGCTGACGGGATAGAGGGGAACCCCGTGCTCGCGCGCGATGCGCACGCAGGCCTCGACCTCGGCCGCGCTCCCGGGGCTGATGATGGCAGGGATCCGGTGGGTCGTCGCGAAGGTGGCTGTCTCGGCCGCGGCGCGGGCGGATTCGTCCGTGCTGACGTGCGCTGTGCCGAGCACCTCACGGAAGGCTGCGAGTGCTCGTTCCAGGGGCTGTGTGTTCATGACTCTCCGTTGGACAGGCCGGGGGCAGTGGGGTGCGCGGCGGGCGTCACGCGCGTCGTGGTCGTCGACGAGGGGTGAGGGGATGCAGCGGCGTCGGCCGCGTCGAGGCGTGCGCGGAGCCGCGAGGCGAGGAGGTCGCCCTGCGCCGTGAGGAGGGAGTAGTGATCGCCCGGCAGGACGTCGAGCGTGAGCCCGCCCAGCGCGAGTTCGGTCCAGCCGAGATCCGGGCTGCCGGTGGACCAGCCGCGGGGATCGTTGCCGCAGAGGAGGGTCGCGCGGAGGGGAGCCGGGCGCGGCGCGTAGCGGCAGTGGGCGACGAGGTTCGCGCGGAAGACCTGGAGCATCTGGTCGAGGCTTGCCTGGTCGAGGTCCGCGGGGAGCAGGCCCGCGTGACGCGCACGGTCGAGGAGGAAAGCAGGGCGTTCGGAGGGCTCCGCGTGGGCGAGATCGTCGTCCCAGGAGGGGAGAGCGATGCCTGCTTGGCGGGCGAGATCGAAGAGGAGCAGGGAGACGAGGGTGGTGTCGTCGATGCCATCGGGGAGATCGATGGAGGTGATGGCGTGGGAGTCGATGAGTGCGAGCAGCGCGACGGTCTCGCCCTCTTCCTGGAGGCGCCTGGCCATCTCGAAGGCGATGCAGCCGCCCATGGACCAGCCACCGAGGAGGTAGGGGCCTCGTGGCTGCTGCTCGCGGACCGCTTCGAGGTACAGCGTCGCCATCTCGTGGACGTCGTCGCTGGGTGCGCGCTCTCCCTGGAGCCCCGGGGACTGGAGACCGTAGAAGGGGCGATCCTGGCCGAGGCGTCGCGCCAGATCGACGTAGCAGACCACGCTGCCGCTGACGGGGTGGACACAGAAGAAGGGGGTTTTGTCGCCGCGAGGTTGGATGGCGACGAGCAGAGAGCGCTGGCGTGGTGGGGCCTTCTGGCGCAGCTTCCTGGCGAGCTGGTCGATGGTTGGCGCCTGGAACAAGGTGGACACGGGGAGGGCGATGCGGAGGCGCTGGCGGATGCGGGCGACGAGGCGGGTGGCGAGCAGGGAGTGCCCGCCGAGGTTGAAGAAGTCGTCATGGACGCTGATGGGGCGAACGTTGAGGAGATCTTCCCAGATCTGGGTGAGTTCGAGCTCGAGGGCGTCGCGCGGGCCCGTGGGGGCCTCCTGGCGGAGGTGGTTGGTGGTGTCGGGCGCGGGCAGCGCGCGCAGGTCGACCTTGCCGTTGGGCGTGAGGGGGATGGTCTGGATCGGCACGAAGGCGCTCGGCACGAGGTGGCGTGGGACGCGCTCGCCGAGGTCGTCCCGTAGCGCCTGGAGGCTGGGGAGCGGCTGGTCGACGACGTCGGCGGGGACGAGGTAGGCGACGAGCTGGGGGTCCCCGTTGGGGTCCGGTCGGGCGATGACGAGCGCCGCCTTGACGGCAGGGTGCTCGCAGAGGGCCGCCTCGATCTCGCCTGGCTCGATGCGGATGCCGCGGATCTTGATCTGGGCGTCGGCGCGACCCAGGTAGTCGAGCTGGCCGTCCAGGAGGTAGCGAGCGCGGTCGCCGGTGCGGTAGAGGCGCGCCCCTGGCTCGTCGCTGAAGGGGTCCGGGAGGAAGCGGTCGGCGGTGAGGGCGGGCTGGTGGAGGTAGCCGCGGCAGACCTGGGGGCCTCCGAGGTAGACCTCTCCCGGGACGCCGGTGGGAACGGGTTCGAGGTGGGGGTCGAGGACGTGGACGCGGACATAGCGGAAGGGGCGCCCGATGGGCGGGGAGTTGAGGAGGGCGTCGGTGGGTGAGATGCCTTCGTCGTGGGGGGATTCGAGCGCTGCCGACGGGGCGCTGACGCCGAAGGTGGCGCCGATGGTGCTCTCGGTGGGCCCGTAAGCGTTCACGAAGCGGCGGCCTCGCGCCCAGTGGTTCGCCAGCGCCGGGGGGCACGCCTCACCCGCTGCGACGAGCGTGCGGAGCGCCGGGAGCGGGGTGAGGGGGAGGGTGGCGAGCACCGAGGGGGAGATCGTCGCGACGGAGATCTCGGCCGACTTGAGGAGGCGCAGGAGTTCTTCGCCTGCGATGACGGGCTCTGCAGGGCCGAGCCACAAGGTGGCGCCCGCGGTGAGCGCGGTGAAGATCTCGGAGGCGGAGGCGTCGAAGCTGAACGCGGCCCCCTGCAATACACGGCTGTCGGGGCCGATCTGGAAGGCGTCGAGCTGGGACTCCACGAGGGCCGTGAGGCCGCGGTGGGTGATCATGGCGCCCTTCGGGGTGCCGGCAGAGCCCGACGTGAAGATGATGTAGGCGAGATCGTCGGGGTCAGGGGAGGCGTGGAGGTCGCGCTCTTCGGTGGGGGGGTCTTCGACGCAGAGGAGGCGCGCGTCGGTCGCCGGCAGGTGGTGACGGTGCTGGCGTTGCGTCACGACGAGCGGGACCCGTGTCTGACGGATCAAGCTGGCGAGTCGGGGCTGGGGGTGGCGCGGGTCGAGAGGGACGTAGGCGCCGCCGGCTTTGAGGATGCCGAGCGCCGTGATGATCATGTCGGGGGAGCGATCCATGGCGATCCCGACCGGCGTGCCAGGGCCGACGCCCGCGGCGCAGAAGCGACGTGCCCAGGCCGTCGCCCGCTCGTCGAGGCTGCGGTAGGTGATCTTCTCGCGGTTGGTGGCGATGGCGATGGCATCGGGGGTTCGCTGGGCTGCGACTTCGACGTGGTGGTGGATGCAGGTGCCGCTCCAGGTGGGCCGCACCAGGGGCTGGTGGGTGCGCTGGGCGCGCTCTTCGGGGGTGAGCCAGGTGAGCCGGCCGATGGGGCGGCTGGGCGCCGTGAGGGCGGCGTCGAGGAGACGGGTGAACTGGTCGCCGATGCGAGCGGCGGTCGCGGAGTCGAAGAGATCGGTGCTGTGCTCGAGGATGCCGCGGAGGCCGTGGTCGGTCTCGACGAGGTAGAGCGACAGGTCGAACTTGGTCGCGCCTCGGTCGATGTCGAGGAGGCGAGCGTCGAGGCCAGGGAGGTCGAACCGGGTGTGCTCGACGTTGTGGAGCCCGAACATGACCTGAAAGAGAGGCTGGCGCGAGAGATCGCGCTTCGGCTGGAGTTCTTCGACGAGCTTCTCGAAGGGCATCTCCTGGTGGGCGTAGGCGGCCAGGGTCACGTCGCGGACGCGGTCCAGCAGCTCGATGAAGGAGGGATCGCCCGAGAGGTCGACCCGCAGGACGAGCATGTTGACGAAGAAGCCCACGAGGGGTTCGAGTTCGGTGCGGATGCGCCCGGCGACGGGGGTGCCGACGGCGATGTCGGTCTGGTTCGTGTGGCGCGCGAGGAGGAGCTGGAACACCGCGAGCAGGGCCATGAAGGGCGTGACCCGGTGTTCTCGGCAGAGCGCAGGGAGCCGCTCGGAGACGGAGGCTGGGAGGGTGAAGAGGTGGGTCCGGCCCATGTGGCTCTGGACGGCGGCGCGAGGGTGGTCGGTGGGGAGGTCGAGGGGTTCGACGCCAGCGAGCTGGGCCTTCCAGTAGTCGAGGGCTTTGCGCGCTTCGTCGCTCTCCAGCCACTTTCGCTGCCACACGGCATAGTCGGCGTAGCGGAGCGAGAGGGTAGGCAGGGTGGGCGGTTCGTGGCGCAACGCCGCGGCGTACAGCGTCGAGAGGTCCCTCGTGAGCAGGTTCAGCGACCAGCCGTCGCACGCGATGTGGTGCAGAACGAGGAGCAGAACGTGCTCATCCTCGGCGAGGCGCAGGAGCCGCGCGCGTACGACCGGGCCCGTGGCCAGATCGAACGGGCGGCGGCTCTCCTCGACGCAGGCGGCGATGGCGGCCGGGAGGCGCTGCTCCTGGGGGGTGTGCGTGAGATCGTCGAGCGCCAGCGGGAAGGGTAGGGTCGGGGGGAGCACCGTCTGGCGGAGCTGGCCGCTGCCGATGGCATAGACGGTGGTGAGCACGTCATGGCGCTGGTGGAGCGCGGTCAGCGCCTGGGTGAGGGCGGCGACGTCCAGCGCGCCGCGGAGGTGGAGGGCGAGTGGCTCGTTGTAGATGGCGGTCTCGGGCTGGAGCCGCTCGAGGAACCACAGCCGCTCCTGCGCGAAGGACGCAGTGGCCTCGCTTCCCAGGGTGGAGGAGGTCAGGGCATTCGAAGGCGATTGCGCTCGCGCTTCGCCTCGCAGCCACCGCTCCAGCAGCTCCTGCTGCGCCGGGGTGAGGTCGGCGTGGACACGGCTGGAGCCGGCGGTCACAGGGCCTCCGCAGGGAGCTGACTGGGGGTGGCCGTCACGCTGGCTTCGGGAGAGGCTGCACCGCCGGAGAGTTCGCGATCCAGAAGCTCGTTGTCGAGGTGTGGCGCCGGGTCGTCGAGGAGGTGGACCTGGACGTAAGAGGGGGGCGCCTGGATGCGCGACAGGTCATTCTCGAGACGCGTCCACCGATCCTCGCGCTTCACCTCGCGGAACCCGGCGAACCGATAGGTGACGTACATCATGCGGTTCCGATCGGTCTCGACGAAGTCCGCCTGGAGCTTGGCGCCGTGGAGCTTGGCCTTCGCCATGATGTGGTTGAGCAGGATGGTGCCGACCCCGCGTGACATGACACGGCAAGACATGAGCAGAAGCTTGATGTGCCAGACCTCCTGTGTGCGGTGGACGAGGGCGAGGCCAATCTTGCCGTAATCACCGTAGACGTCGGTGAGGCTCGCGACGAACAGATCGTGGTCGTCGGAGTTCATGAACGCGCGCAGCTCGTCGTAGGTATAGGTGACGCCGGTGGTGTTGAGCTGGTTGGTGCGGACGGTCAGCTCCTCGGCGCGACGGAGGTCGTCTTCCTGGGCATGCGCCACCGTGAAGACCATGCCGAGGGTCGCCAGGAAGTCCTCGGGAGGGCCGGCGAACGCATCCTCTGCGACCTTTCGCTGGATGTCGCCGAGGTACATGAGGCGTCGTCGGGCCGAGTCTTCGGTGATGAATCGGGGGTTCATCTCGGGCATGTCGAGGAGATGGGGGAGTTCGACGGCGTCGATGCAACGGACCTGGGGAAGCGAATACGTGACCTCGCTGCGCTCGTAAGGGTCATCGTCGATGAATGCGAACGTGTCGATCCCGATGTTGAGCGCCTCTGCAATGGCCTGGATGGATCCAGCCTTCGCACTCCAGCCGATCTGAGGGTGGAGGAAGTACTCCTCGAGGCCGAGCGCCTCGAGCCGACTCGAGGCGTGGGCCGCATCGTTCTTGCTGGCGATGGACTGGAGGATGCCTCGTGCGTCCAGGGCCTTGATGGTCTCGACGACGCCCGGTCGCAGCGTGACCTGCTCATCTTCGAGGAGGACGCCGTCCCAGAGGGTGTTGTCGAGATCCCAGACGAGGCACTTGATGGACTTCTGCTTGGTGCTGGCGTTGCTCATGGGCTTCTCACAAGGGGGAGGTGCGGCTGGCGTAGTCGGCGAGCGAGATCTGGTGGAGCTGGTTGCTGCCCTCGATGATCTCCATGATCTTGGCGTCGCGGAGGAGCCGCTCGACGGGCTGATCGGCGCTGCACCCGCTCGCGCCGTGGATCTGCACCGCGTCGGTCGCGGCGCGCATGGCGGCGCGCGCGGCGAAGTACTTGGCGATGGAGGTCTCCAGGATCGCCGAGGGGTGCCGCTGGTCCTTGAGGCGTCCGGCGTTCCAGCACAGGAGCGCAGCCGCCTTGGTTTGCACGTGCATCTCGGTGAGCATGGCCCGGATGAGCTGGTGGTCGCGGAGCTTCGTGCCGAACTGGACCCGCTCTTCCGTGTACCGCGCGCTCGCTTCGAGGGCGGCATGCGCGATGCCCACCGAGCCCCAGGCCACGCTGTAGCGGCCCCAGTCGAGTGCCGACTGCGCGACGTGCGACAGGCCGAAGCCGTGCCGTGCCAGGAGGTTCTCCCGCGGGACCTCACAATTGACGAGGTCGATCTCGGCGAGCATGGAAGCCCGGGTGCCGAGCATGCCGCGGATGGGCGTGCGGCTGACCCCGGGCCGGTCGGCCTCCACGAGGACGGCGCAGGGGGCGCCCTGGCAACGGGCGAAAATGAGCAACACATCGGCGATCTCGCCGAACGTGATCCACCGCTTCCGGCCGTTCAGGATCAAGGTGTCCCCTCGCTCCTCGGCGGTCGTCTCGATGGCGCCCGGGTCGCTGCCAGCCTGGGGTTCGGTGAGGCCGAAGGCGCCCAGGGATGCGCCCCGAGCGAACGCCGGGAGCCAGCGCTCGCGCGTCGTTCGGGTCCCCCACCTGTCGATGGCGTGGATGACCATCGTGTGGACGGTGAGCAGGCTGCGCAGCGAGGAACAGCCTCGCCCGAGGGTCTCGTTCAGAAGTCCGAACGTGAGCGCGTCGAACCCTGCGCCGCCCATCTCTCGTGGGACCAGCGCGCCGAGGTAACCCGTCGCGGCCAGCGCCTGGATGGCCGCGGAGGGCATGCGCTCCTCGCGGTCCCAGGTGCCGGCATGGGGGAGGACGTGCTCCTTGATGAATGCGTCGAAGGCTTCACGCTGCGTCGTTTGCGAATCGGTCCATTCCATGGGAGCGTCCCTCTGCTGCGTCCAGTGGCTCAGTCTGCGCTGGCTGTGGCCGAGCTGCTGGAGGCCCCGCCGAGCTTCCGTTCGACGAGCGTGGTGACGGCGTTGATCGTCTGGAAGTTCTGCACGTCGAGGTCGTCGTTCTCGACGCGAATCTTGAATTCGCCTTCGATGAAGGTGATGAGCTGCATCGCGAAGAGGGAGTTCACGAAGCCCGAGCCGAAGATGTCCTCGTCGTCCTTCAGCTCATGGCCGCGGAAGTGACGAAGAATGAAGGTTTTGACGGTCTGCTTGGCGTCCGACATGGGTGCGTTCCTCGAGCGATGGCGTTCCTGAGAGAGTTCAGCCGTACGGGTAGAACCCGCGACCGGTCTTGCGTCCGTGCAGGCCCGCGTCGACCAGCTTCCGGAGCAGGGGACAGGGGCGGTACTTGCTGTCGCTGAAGCTGTCGTGGAGGACCTCCAGCGAGAGAAGGATGGTATCCAGGCCAATGAGATCCGCTGTCTCCAGGGGGCCCATGGGGTGTCCGAAGCACCCCTTGAAGACGCGATCCACGTCCTCCGCCGAGGCGACCTGCTCGTGGAGCAGGTAAATCGCCTCATTGATGGTGAGCATGAGGACGCGGTTCGAGACGAAACCCGGCGCGTCGTTGACCAGGACCTGCTCTTTGCCCATGCGGGTGAGCAAGGCGCGCGTGGTCTCGAGTGTCTCCTCGGAGGTGTGGTAGCCGCGGATCACCTCCACGACCCGCTTCATCGGAACGGGGTTCATGAAGTGAATGCCGACGATCTGGGCAGGACGCTTCGTCGCGGCGCCGATCCGGGTGATGGGAATGGCCGAGGTGTTGGCGGCGATGACGCAGGATGGCGCGCAGATCCGGTCGAGGTCACCGTACAGCGGGCGCTTGATCTCCCACTTCTCCGTGACGTTCTCGATGACGAACGAGGCGGCCGTGAGGCGCTCGAGGTCGGTCGTGGTCTCCACGCGAGAGAGGACCTGCTCCGGCCCTTCGTTCGAAGGGGCCTTCTTGAACAGGAGCTGCATCCGGACGCCCTGGTGGATGGTGTCTCGGGCGCGGCCGAGCTGCCCCTCGTCAATGTCGACGAGAATGACCTGGTGACCGGTCTGGGCCAGGTTCTGCGCCACGCCGGCGCCCATCACGCCGGCACCTACAACGCCTACGATGTTCATGCTCAATGTCGGGCCTCGATGGTGAAAGTGGACGGCGCCACGCTCCCTCAGCCTGATCCAGGGCGAGTGCCGTAGAGGTTGTAAATGGGCGAGTTCTCGTAGAGATCGTCCTGCTCCGCGACCACCTGGAAGCCGTGGGCCCGCAGGGCATTCATGGCCTTGTCGAGCCCACCGTCGATGTCGTGGACCTCGAGGACGACCTGTTGAATCCTGGGCCAGTCGGCCGGGTCGATGCCTTCGAGGACGTCCAGCTCGCTCTTCTGGACGTCGACCTTCAAGAGATCGATGCGCTCGACGCCGTGTTCGCGGATCACATCCGACAGCGGGCGGAGGTGGCAGCTGAAGGTCTCGCTCTTGAACCGCTCCTCGATCAGCTCTTCGAGGTGCTCCATGACGCTCTCCATGCCGGTCTTGTCGGCGCGCTGCTGGTTGTGGAGGATGGCGCGGAAGACCTCCTGCTCCTCTTGCAGGTTCGCGTAGAACGACGACATGCCCGAGGAGCTCGGGTAGAAGGTGAGTTCCGCGGTCCTCGATCGGTTGGAGACGCCCGTGTTGATCAAGGTCGCATTGACCTGATGGCGGGTGGCGTTATTGCGGAGGATCTCGAAGACGGGGGGGGCCGGCTCGAACGAGAAAACGCGGGCCGTCGGGCAAACCTGGCCCACGAAGAGGGTGAAGAGGCCGATGTTGGCGCCGACATCGAAGACCGTGGCCGAAGGGGCCAGCTGAATGCCGTTCTTGTAGTAGACCCGCTTGACGAAGATGTCGTCATAGAAGTGGTCCGTCTCGGCCTTCCCCAGGTGGTGAATCTCGAGGCCATTGGGCAGGGTGTAGCGGCGCGCCAGCGGACGGGGGGCGGCCGGAGGGCTCGCCGCCTGGTCGGGGCGTGGTGGCGTGGTGACCTCACCTGCGGCGGCTGGCTTCGGGCCGAGGTGCTGGGCGACCTCTGCCGGGCTGAGCTCCTGGATGCGTGCGACGAGCAGCGACTCGATGAGCTGGGCCAGGTCGGAGATGGTCGGGGATTCGAAGACGCGGCGCAGGGGGATGTCGAGCCGGTAGGCCTCCCGGAGGCGGGAGACGAGCTGCGTGGCGATCAGCGAGTGGCCACCGAGGTCGGCAAAATCATCGTGGATGCCGACGGGGTCGACCCCGAGCAGGTCCTGCCAGATCTCGGTGAGCCGGCGCTCCATCGGGGTGCGCGGCGCGACATAGGTCGTACCGAGCGCGGGGCGTGGCCTTGCCGTCCGGAAGCGCTGGCCGAACTGCTCCAGATCCTCGGCGTGGGTCATTCGACCCAGCTCCTCCATGCGTGGCCCCAGCAGACGAGTGGACACGATGACCTGCGGGAGATCATGGGCCAGGGCCCGCTTCAGGACCTCGATGCCTTCGGCCGTGGTCATGGCCGTCTGGTAGTGCTCCTCTCGCCAGGCCGCGAAATCGCGAGGGCCGCCGATCTTGAAAGCAGCGCCGACGTCCTTCCAGTCGTCCCAGTTCAACGAGAGGGTGGCCGTCGGTCGCCCGGAGCGGCTGTGAGCAAAGGCGTCGAGGAAGGCGTTGGCCGCGACATAGTCGACCTGGCCAGGACCACCGACGACACCCGTCAGCGAGGAGCAGCTGATGAACAGATCGAGCTGGCGACCGGCGAGCGCGTGGTCGAGGTGCAGGAGGCCGTGGACCTTGGGGGCGATGATGCGGGTGGTCTCTTCTGGAGACTTGCGCACGATGAGGTTGCCACCGAAGTCGCCCGCGGCGTGGACGATGCCGTGGAGCGCGCCGAACCTGGCGATGCTCTGCTCAAGGGCGCTCTTCACCTGCTCGGCGTGGGTCACGTCGGCGATGAGGGGAAGGACCTCTCCGCCGAGGGCCTCGATCTCGCGGATGGCCTGGAGCTTCTGGCTCGTCGCATCGGTGGAATCATGGGTGGCGAGCCAGTCGTTCCACTGTTCTCGTGCGGGGAGGGGTGAGCGGCCCACGAGGGCCAGGCGCGCTTTGACCGTGCGGGCGAGGTAGGTGGCGATGGCGAGGCCGACGCCACCCATGCCGCCCGTGATGAGGTAGGTGCCTTGCTGGCGGAGGCGAGAGGGCGTGCCGGTGCTGGGCGAGAGCTGGACGGGATCGAGGGTCTGCACCCAGCGGTGCGGTCCGCGGTAGGCGACGATGGCGTCGCGGACGTCGGTTCGGAGTTCGGCGACGAGCTGGTCGAGCTGCGTGGTCGCCGAGCCCGCGGCGTGGGCGTCGATGTCGAGATCGACGCTGGTGCAGCGGACGGTGCGATGCTCCTGAGGGATCACCTTGCAGGGGCCGAGGAGGACGGCACGCTCGGGCCGCACGGCTTCGTCGCCACGGACGGCCTGCAGGTGTGTGGAGACGAGCATCAGGTGGACGGGCGCCGTGGGAGCGAGGTCTGCGAGCGCCTGAGCGATGAAGAGGGGGCTGTAGAAGCCCAGGGCCAGCGCGCTCTCGGACGGCGCTGCACCTGGGGATACCGCCTCGGGATCCGTCATCCAGAGATGAACGATCGCCGTCGGGAGCGCGTTCCGCGCTCGGAGGTCGCTGAAGAGGCTGTGATGCTGCGCGCTGGAGCGAGGATCGATCGTGTAATGCCCGGATTCCGTTCGCGAATACTCCGCGCCCGGGCTGACGAGCGTGACCTTGCCGTCCAGCGCGTGGAGACGCGCTGCGAGCGGGGGTGCGAGCCGCGCGTCGGCGAAGATCAGCACCGAGTTCGTCGAGGCGTCATGCTGACCCCTGGTAGGCAGCAGGGACCGCTTCCAGGAAGGAACGTAGAACCAGTCGTCGAGGGGCCGCTTCTCGTTCGGCGCCGTCGTTGCGGGGAGGGAAAGGGCAGCGGGCGTCGAGCGGGAGAGCTCGGACCAGTGGCGTCTGCGCTCGAATGGATAGGTGGGTAGCGACACGCTGCGACGTCGCAAGCCCTCGTGGTAGGCCTCCCAGTCGATGCTCCCGCCGGCCTGCCACAGTCGCCCGAGGGTGCGCTGGAGGAAGGCGACGTCCGGCTGTCGGTCATAGGCGCTGCGCAGCGTGGGGAGGGTGATGGGAGGCACCGCGCCTTCCTGAGTCTGCTGGAGTGCGAAGCTGCCGAGGGTCTGCCCCGGGCCGACCTCGAGCAGGATCCTGCGCCCTTTGCGGGACAGCTCGGTGAGCCCGTCGGCGAACCGGACCTCCTGGCAGAGGTGGGCGACCCAGTAGTCAGGATCGACGGCCTGGGCAGGGGTGATCCATGTCCCGGTGACGTTGGAGAGGTACGGGATGCGCGGGGCCGAGAGGCGGAACCCGCGCACCATCTCGATGAACTGCTCCCGGAGGGGAGCCATCATCGTCGAGTGGAAGGCGTGGGTGGTGCGGAGGCGACGGAAGGTGATGTTCCGCTCGGTGAGCTGCTCTTCGAGGCGCTGGATGCCGTCGATGGGTCCAGCGATGACGCTCATGGTCGGCGCGTTGCTCCCGGAGAGGGAGAGGTCGCTACCGAGCAAGGGGAGCGCTTCGGCGCGAGGCAGAGGGACGGCCAGCATGGCTCCCTGGGGCAGTCCTTCGATGAGACGAGCCCGGCGGCCCACGAGGGTGGCGGCGTCTTCCAGCGGGAGGACGCCGGCGATGCAGGCCGCGGTGTACTCGCCAATGCTGTAGCCGATCATCTCGCGGGGTTTCACGCCCCAGTCCATGAGGAGGCTGGCGAGCGCATACTCGACGGAGAAGATGGCGGGCTGGGCGAGGAACGTGCGGTCGATGGCGGAGCTGGGCGCGTCCTTGCCCCCGGCGCCACCGAGGAGCATGCGGCGTAGATCGATGCCCGAGGGCTGCGCGGCGGGCGTCGACGCGGAACTCGCGGGGTAGAGCTCGCTCCGCAGATCGAGGCCGATGTGAGGTTCGAGGAGTGTCGCGCACGCGTCGATGCGCGCGCGGAAACGCGGCTCTGCGTCGTAGAGCGCGCGGGCCATGTCGACGTACTGCTCGCCGAGGCCCGGGAAGAGAAACACGACCGGGGTGTCCGACGCAGGTTGTGCGCTGGTGAGCACACGACGTGGATCGCGTGCTCGGAGCGCCGTGAGCGCGTCCTGACGGTCATTGCAGACCAGGGTGCGACGGTACGGGAGGGCTGCCCGTCCGAGCACGTGGGTGGAAGCGATGTCGGCGATGTGCTGGTCGGCGTGCTGCTCCAGGTGATCCGCGAGGCGATCGGTGACGCGCTCGAGCGCGGACGGGGTATGTGCGGAGAGCGCGAGGAGCTGAGAAGCTCGGACTGCGGTGGACGCAGTCGTCGCCGGTGCTTCTTCCAGGATGACGTGGGCGTTCGTCCCGCTGAACCCGAAGGAGCTGACGCCAGCGATGCGGGCCTTTCCTTCACTCGCCTGCCAGGGCGTCAGGACTCCGGGGAGCGTGACCGGCAGCTCGTCCCAGGGAATGTGTGGGTTCTTCTCCTCGACGTGGATCTGGGGGGGCACTTCGCCGTGCTTCAGGCAGAGGACGGCCTTCATCAAGCTGGCGACGCCAGCGGCCGTCTCGAGGTGGCCGAGGTTCGCCTTGATCGAGCCGACGAGGACCGGCCTGTCCAGGGGGCGCCCCTCGGAGAGTACGGCGCCGAGGGCCTGGACCTCGATGGGATCCCCGAGCGCCGTGCCGGTGCCGTGGGCCTCGACGAACCCGACGTCTGCCGGCTGGACGCCAGCGACCTCGAGGGCCTTCCGGAGGAGCGCCTCCTGCGCGAGGCCGTTCGGCGCCGTGAGGCTGCTGCTGCGGCCATCCTGGTTGACGACCGTGCCGCGAATGACGGCATGAATGGTGTCACCTGCGGCGAGCGCGTCGGAGAGGCGCTTGAGGACGACGATGCCGCAGCCCTCGCCACGGACGAAACCGTCCGCGCCTGCCGCGAAGGCCTTGCAACGGCCGTCCGGTGCCATGGCCATGAGCTTGGAGGCGATGAGGGTGGAGAGGGGCGAGACGACGAGGCTGACGCCGCCAGCGATCGCCATGGTGCACTCCCGTTGCCGCAGGCTCTGGCAGGCGAGGTGCACGGCGACGAGGGAGGACGAGCAGGCCGTGTCCACGGAGAGGCTCGGGCCCCGGAGGTCGAGGCGGTGGGAGATGCGGCCGGCGGCGATGCTGGAGGCATTGCCGGTGCAGAGGAATGCGTCACCGATGCTCGCCGGGTCGCGCTGATCGAGCTGCAAGAACATGTACTCGTTGGCGCCGATGCCGACGAAGACCCCGGTCGCACTACCGGCGAGTCGATCCGGGCGCTGGCCAGCGCTCTCGAGGGCTTCCCAGCTCACCTCGAGGAGCAGCCGTTGCTGGGGATCCATGCGCTTGGCTTCGAGGGGAACGATGCCGAAGAAGTCGGCGTCGAAGCCGTCGATGCGCTCCAGGTAGCCACCGCGGTAGCTGCCCGGGGCACCCTCGGTCGGCCGGGGCTCACCGCTGGTTTCCGGGACGCGATCTGCAGGGAGATCCGTGATGGCGTCACGCCCGTCCCGCAGCAGGTCCCAGAGCGCCTCCGGCGTGTCGGCGCCTCCAGGGAAGCGGCACCCCATCCCGATGATCGCGATGGGCTCCGGTCCAGGCTGGAGGAGCCCACCGAGCAAGGCGCGCTTCTCCGGCGTGAGTTTCTGGATCAGCTGAAGCAAGGGATCGTTGGTCATGACTTTCACGAGGGCATGAGGAGCGAGCGGAGATCGCCTTCCGAGAGCTCGGCAGCGGCTTCCAGGATCTGGGCGAGCTCGTCGTCTGCGGTCGTCGCGGCGGCTGCGGACCGAGGAGGTTCGGCTGTGGGTCGTCGAGGTGCGGGTGGCTGAGGTGAGTCGGGCGAGGGGACCAGCTTGGTGAGCAGGTGCTCGGTCATCGCGTCGATGGTGGGGTAGCTCCAGATGAGGGTTGCCGGCAGGCGGATGCCCAGGCTGGCTTCGAGCTGGTTGCGCAGCTCGACGGCCATGAGGGAATCGAAGCCGAGCGTTCCGAGGGGGCGCTGGCAGTCGATCTCCTGGGTGGGTTCGAGGCGCATCACGCGCGCCACGGTGCGCTGCAGGCGGGCAGCGAGCAGAGGTGCGCGCTCCGTCGGGGCGGCGTCGAGGAGCAGCTGGCGAACCTCGTCGGGAGACGTCGGGTCCGTCTCGGGCTCGTCTCCCGGTACTTCAGCCAGCTCGGCGAAGAGCGGTGACGCCGCTGCTTGCGGGTAGAAGCGACGCCAGCGCGCAAAGTCGAAGGGAATGGCTCCGATCTGAGCCTCGGGCCGTCCGAGCAGCTCCCCGAAGAGCGCGAACCCGTCGTCGGGCTGGATGCTTTCGAAGCCGCTGGCCTCGAGCCGCGCGCCCCGGTTTGCTTGAGCTGCCGCAAGACCCACCTCCGCCCAGACCCCCCAGTTGATGCTGAGCGCTGGCAGGCCGAGCGCGTGGCGGTGATGCGCGAGGGCGTCGAGGAATGCGTTGGCGGCACCGTAGCTGCCTTGCCCGGGGGAGCCGAGTAGCGAGGCCCCCGAGGAGAAGAGGACGAAGAAGTCGAGTGGGGTGTCGAGCGTCGCGAGGTGCAAGTTCCAGGCGCCTTCGACCTTGGGAGCGAGCACACGAGCGCACCGCGCTGCCGTCTGCTGGCGGAGCACCCCGTCGTCGAGAACGACGGCGGCGTGGACGATACCGGCGAGCGGCGGCATCTCACGCTTCATCTTGGCGACGATCCCCTGGAGGTGGACTGGATCTGCGACATCCCCCTGCGCGAAGACGATGCGCGCGCCGCTGCTCTCCAGCGCATCGAGGGTGGAGCGAGCTGCTGGGGTGATCGGGGAGCGGCCCACGACGACGAGATGTCGCGCTCCTTGCTCGATCAGCCAGCGCGTCAGGCGCAGGCCAATCCCGCCGAGACCTCCCACGATCAGGTACGTCGCGTTCTCTCTGAGCGCTGCCGGCGGGCGTGACGCGGGCGCGGAGGTGTCGCGTCTTGCGAAGCGTGCGACGAGGCGGGTGTCCCCGCGGAGGGCGAGCTGATCCTCGACATCATCGGCCACCAGCTCGCGAACCAGGGCGTCGAACTCGAGCGGCGTGGAGGCGGGGTCGACGCCGAGATCGATGCCGCTGCAGCGGAACTCGGGGTGCTCGTGCTGGATGGTCCGCACCAGGCCCCACGCGAGGGCCTGATCGGGCGCGACGGCTGGGGCCGGGGTCCCGATGGCCTGCGCGCCGCGGGTGACGACCCAGAGCCGGGGCGGATCCTCGAGACTGGCGTTCGCTGCGACCTGAACGACCTCCAGAAGCGTGTCGAACCCGCTCTCTCGCGCTGCTGAGAGCGAGCGTGGCTCGGCAGAGGCGTCGGCATCGAGGCTCGCGAGGTGGACGATCCCGTGACAGGGAAGTGCGTCGTGCCGGAGAGCGCCCTGGATGAAGCGCTGGCGCTCCTCCATCGAGACACCTCGCGGGACGAGCAGGCAGGAGTCGCCACGCGCTTCGAGCTGTCGAAACAGCCGCTCTCCGACGCCCGTGCCGTCGGAGAGCAGGAGCCATCGTCGTGGGGTCTCATGCTCCCCGTGCAGGACCGGCGCCTTCTGGCGGAACGCGATCCCGTACTGCCAGGAGGCAAAGCGCTGGCGCCGCAGGCCCGGCTCGCGATCGAGCGGTGCTGCGCGGAAAGAGCGGGCTTCGGCGAGGACGCGGCCCTGCTCATCGAGCAGGGTCACGTTGGCTTCGAGCGAATCGCCAGCGCCATCTCCCCCATGAAGGAGCTGGACATGACTCCAGAGCGTCGTGTCCGACGGAATCGCTTCGTGGAGTGTGAACCTCGCGACGCCCGTGGGGAGGAACGTGACGTCGCGTCCAGCGCCTCCAGGGAGCGCTACCTCGATGGCCTGGAAGCAGGCATCGAGCAGGACAGGGTGAATACAGAACGTTCCAGTTCCAGCCGTCGGTGGGAGTCGGATGCGGCCGAGCGCCTCTCCATCTCGGCGAAAGAGTTCCTCGATGGCCTGGAAGGCCGGGCCGAACTGGACTCCGCGGTCTGCCATGCGCCGGTAGTGCTCACGGCCAGGGACGACCTCGCCGCACCGGGCGCGCAGAGCATCCAGGTCGACGACAGCCGGTGGGTTCATGGACGCCCGCGGGGGGTCGCGAGGGATGCCGCCGCGCGCGTGGCGTGTCCAGGTGGCGGGCACGGCGCTGCTGGAGCCTGCAGGGAGGCTGAAGAGCTGGAAGGTGGTCTTTCCGGAAGGGTCCGCGCTCACGGCGAGCTGAGCGACACGCGAACCCTCTTCGGGCAGGAAGAGGGCTTGTTCCAGATGCACGTCTTCCACCGCGCCAGCGCTGGCTCCGGAGGCCTCGAAGGCGGCAGAGAGCGCGAGTTCGAGGAACATCGCACCAGGAGCGATGAGGAGGCCACGGACCCGGTGATCGTCGAGCCAGGGGAGCGTGGCTTTGTCGATCTCCAGGGGCCACAGCCGAGCGCCTGGCAGGAGCGGTGAGGTCACGTGATTTCCGAGCAGGGGATGACCTGCCACCGCTGCGCGCTGCACCTCCCGGCGTGGAGGAGTGCTCGGGAGCTGGTCGACCCACGCGCGCCGGTGTTGCCACGGATAGGGCGGAAGCTGGACGTTTCGGCTCGTGGGATGGATGCGCTCGAAAGGGACCGCGTGGCCGAGCGTGTAGAGGGCTCCGAGCGACTCGAGCAGGACCCCTCGCCCCGGCTCGCCCCGCCGGAGGGAAGGGATCGCGGCACCATCGACCCCGGCATGGGCCAACCCTTCCTCGATGAACGAGGTGAGGAGTGGGTGCGGACTCAGCTCCAGGTAGACGTCGTGCCCTTCGGCGAGGAGCGTCTGGAGCGCTGGCCAGAACAGGACCGGCTGGAGCAGGTGGCGCACCCAGTGGGCGACGCCGAGCGACTCCCCGTCGACCTGCCCGCCAGCACAGCTCGAGTACAGGGGGATCTCTGCACTCCGCGGGACGATGTCGGCGAGCGCGTCTTCGAGCGGTGCCTGGAGGGGGGCCATCCTCGGCGTGTGAGAGGCGACGTCTGCGACGCCCTCGCCGCAGAAGATCCCCTGCTGCGTCAGCGAGCGCAGCACGTCCCCGAGGGCGGCGCCGTCACCCGAGAGCACCGTGAAGCGCGGGCTGTTGCTGGCCCCCACGTGGACATGCTGCTGGTAGCCGGCGATGGCGCGACGTGCGTCTTCGAGGGAGAGCTCGACGACGGCCATCGCACCCCGGCCGGTGACGCCGGCCAGCAGGGCGCTGCGGCGGCAGACGACCTTCACGGCGTCCTCGAGGCTCAGCGCGCCGGCCACGTGTGCCGCTGCGACCTCCCCGACGCTGTGCCCGATGATCGCCGCAGGCTCGATGCCCCACGCACGCCAGGTCGCTGCCAGCGCCACCTGCAAGGCGAAGAGGGTCGGGTGAAGGGTCTCGATCCGGTCGAGCGTGGTCGCATCGGCGCTGCCCTCGAGCGCCTCGCGAACCGACCACCCTGCCTCGGCGCGGATGGCCTCGTCGCACCGGAGGAAGGCGCTGCGGAAGCTCTCCTCTTCGGCGAGGAGCTGACGACCCATGCCGGTCCACTGCGACCCGTGAGGAGCGAAGACGAACACGATGCGACGCCAGCCATCGAAATGCTTGCGACCCACGTGGATGCCTGGGCCCTGCCGGCCCTGCAGGAAGGTGTCGAGGCGATCGCGGAGCTGAGCGTGTGTGGTACCGACGACGGCGAGCCGGTGCTCATGGTGGAAGCGACGTCTCGAGGCGCTGGCGCAGACATCGGAGAGCGCAGGGCCGCCCTCGCGCTCGGCGTCGGTGAGCTGCCCGCGATGGGCCCGAGCGAGGGCGACGAGTGCATCCGAAGTGGCAGCTGAGAGCGGGAGCAGGTGGGCGCTGTGGGGGGGCTCGGTCGCCCGGGGCTGGACGGGCAAGCGCGGCGCTTCCTCGATGACGACGTGGGCGTTGGTGCCGCCCATACCGAAGGCGCTGAGCCCCGCGCAGCGCGGGGAGTCCGTGCTGGGCCAGGGCGTCAGCTCCGTGGCGATGCGGAAAGGTGTCCCCTCCAGAGAGATCTTCGGATTGAGCTGCGTAAAGTGGGCCAGCGGGGGAATCGCCTCGTGCTGGAGCGCGAGCAACACCTTGATGAGACCGCAGACACCGGCGGCTGCTTCGAGGTGCCCCACATTGGTCTTCACGGCACCGAGGACGCACGTCCGCCCATCCTGGCGCGGTCCGCCGAACGCCTCGGCGAGCGCCTCGAACTCGATGGGATCCCCGAGCGCGGTGCCAGTCCCGTGGGTCTCTACATGAGAGATCTGCGACGCATCGAGGCGCGCGTTGTCGAGCGCTTGCCGGATGACCGCCTCTTGTGAGGCACGGTTCGGCGCCGTGAGCCCGGCGCTGCGACCATCCTGGTTGACGGCAGAGCCACGGACGACCCCGAGGATGCGGTCCCGATCGGCGAGGGCATCCGAGAGGCGCTTGAGCACGACGACGCCGCAGCCCTCGCTGCGAACGAAGCCATCCGCGCGAGCGTCGAACGCCTTGCAGCGTCCATCGGTGGCCATCATGCCCCACTTCGAGAGCGAGATGGTGAGTTCGGGGGCCAGGATCAGATTGACCCCACCGGCCAGGGCGAGAGAGCACTCCCGTCGACGCAAGCTCTCGCAAGCGAGATGCAACGCCACCAGAGAAGAAGAGCAGGCCGTATCCACGACCAGGCTGGGCCCCCTGAGATCCAGCAGATAGGAGATGCGGTTGGCGGCGATGGTCAGCGCAGAGCCTGTACTCGTGTGGGCTTCGATCCGATCGCGATCGGCCGCTTGAAGGAGCAGGTAGTCGAACGTGCAGAGCCCCATGAAGACGCCGGTCCGACTGCCGCGGATGCCTTCATGAGCATGGCCCGCGTGGTCGAGCGCCTCGTGGGCTACCTCCAGGAGGACGCGGTGTTGCGGATCCATCCGAGCGGCTTCGCGCGGCGTGATGCCGAAAAACTCGGCGTCGAACTGATCGACGCCTTCGAGGAAGCCACCCCAGCGGGTCGCCATCTTCCCGGGGGCTGACGGATCGGGATCGAAGAGGGCGCCGATGTCCCAGCGCGTTGCAGGGATCTCCGAGATGGCGTCCCCACCACGCGCGAGGAACTCCCAGAAAGCTTCTGGCGAACGAGCGCCCCCCGGGAAACGACAGGCCATGCCCACGATGGCGATCGGCTCGGCCGCGAGCTGTTTGACCGCATCACCGTCCGCGTGGAGCTGTTGTGCGAGATACGCGAGCTTGAGAGGCGAGAGCCTCCCGGTGGGAACGTTCGCTCCGGGCATCTCAGGCCCCTCCCTGCACGCCCAGCAGAGCCGCCAGGACTTCCTCTTCGGAGAGTGTCTCGACCTCTCGCACGAATTGCGTGAGGGAGCGCGTCATGACGCTCGACGCAGCGGCTGGTGATGCTGCCCTGGCGTGTGCGGTGGAGATGGAGTCATGCCGAGGCCCAGCCGCCCCGAGGGCATCCTCCCGGGGTGACGTCTCGTTTTGGTCCTCGAAGCTGATGTTCATCTCGCCAGCGAGGTGGGTCGCCAGCGCGGCGATCGTCGGATGAACCCAGAGCAATGTCGCCGAGAGAGGTATGTCGAATGCCTGCTGCAATCGGTTGCGGCATTCGAGTGCCATCACGGAATCGATGCCCAGCTCGGCGACGGGAACGAGGCGATCGATCCGGGAGGGGGAGAGCTTGAGCACCGCTGCGAGTTCTGCGCGGACGCGTGTCTCCAGGTTCTGACGTCTCGCCTGGCCGGAGCGCAGCGCGAGGAGGGCTTCGCGAGGCTCTCGCGAGCGCCGGGTCGTCGGAGCCACGGCAGCCTCCAGCCGCTGGACGACAAAGCCCCGCACATGAACCAGAACCCGTCCCTGATCGTCTCTGAGGAAGATCTCCCCCGTCATGCGCTCCGGCAGGTTTTTCTCCTGCTCGACCTTCATGTGACACCACCCCGCACGCGGAGCCGCACGCCCGTACACGCGCAACGCCCCCACCTGCGCAGGCAGATAGAGCACCGTTTCCCCTCCACCCTCATGGCCATTCCCTGACGCGACGACAGCGCCGAGGAGCTGAAAGCAAGCATCGAGCAATGCAGGATGAATCCGGTGGTTCTGCGGCGCGTCGAGCGAATCTGGCAACCGCACCCGTCCGAGGACCTCTCGCTGACCCAGCCAGATCTGCTCGACACAACGAAAACTGGGGCCGAACTGGAGACCTCTGCGTTTCAGCGCCGCGTCGTGCTCCTCCACGGAAACCTCGGTCGTGCAGCGAGCGCGCAAAGCGTCGAGCGAGTCGGGGGCGCGTGTCGAATCCTCCTCGCCCGGATGCACGCGTCCTTCAGCATGAAGCGTCCAGGGGGCGTCGCTCTCCTCTGCAGCGCGGCTCGAGACCTGAAACGTGAACTCCTGGGTCGAGTTCGGAAGGAGAGCGATCTGGAACGCCCGGGTCGCCTGCCCTTGCAGGAAGAGAGGTGCACGGAAGGAAACCTGGCTCAGCCGACTGCCTGTGTGTCCGAGGGAAGCGGCAGCGGAGAGTGCGAGATCGAGGAAAGCAGCCGCCGGCAGGACGGGGTGCCCGTGGAGGCGGTGGTGGTCGAGCCAGGGGAGGGAGCCCAGAGAGAGGGCGTCGAGGTGCCAGAAATGGGTGCCCCGGTGGACCGAAGAGGCCAGATGGGCGCCGAGGAGCGGGTGATGCTGCCCCTGGGCATGCGGCGTGGTCATGGAGCGCAGCGCGGGGGCGGCGTGGGGTGTCTGCTGGAACCAGAAGGCGTCGTGCTGGAAGGGGTAGGTGGGCAGGGCGGGGAGGGGAGCCGTACCCGGGAAGAGGGCGTGGACGTCGAGGTCGTGGCCAAGGGTGTAGAGGGCGCCGAGGGCGTCGAGCATGGCGGCGCGCTCGCTGTCGTCGCGGCGGAGGGAGGCGACGGCGGCGGGCTCCGCGTCGAGGGCGAGGAAGGACTGAGCGATGGCGTGGAGCAGGCCCGGATGGGGCGCGATTTCGAGGAAACGGCAAGGACCGTCGTCGAGGAGGCGGCGGACGGCCTGAGAGAAGAGGACGGGCTGACGGAGGTTGCGCGCCCAGTAGTCGGGGCCCATCTCGGTGCCGTCGAGGTGAGCGGCGGAGACGGAGGAGAGGATGGGGAGCGAGGCGGTGCGCGGCAGGAGGCCCTGGAGGGCGTCGAGGAGGCGCGGGAGCAAGGGGTCGACGTGGCGAGAGTGGGAGGCGACGTCGACGCGGACGAGGCGGCAGTAGACGCCCTGGGCTTGCAGGGAGTCGATGAGCTGCTGGAGGGGCAGCGGTTCGCCGGCGACGACGGAGGAGCGGGGGGCGTTGGACGCAGCGAGGTCGAGCAGAGGGAAGCGGTCGGCGAGGATGGGGCGGAGGTCGTCGTGGGAGAGGTCGACGACGGCCATGGCGCCGGTGCCGTGGAGGGAGCGGAGCAGGGCGCTGCGCCGGCAGATGACGCGCGCGGCGTCGGAGAGCGAGAGGGCGCCGGAGAAGGCGGCGGCAGCGACCTCGCCCATGCTGTGTCCGAGCAGGGCATCGGGGCGGAGGCCCCATGCGCGCCAGAGGGAGGCGAGCGCGAACTGGAAGGCGAAGAGGAGGGGCTGGAGGACGTCGATGCGGTCGAGGAGGGGGGCATCGCCGTGAAGCAAGGCGTGCTCGAGCGACCAGTCGACGAAGGGAGCGAAGGCATCGGCGCACCGTCGGAGCGCGTCGCGGAAGACGGGCTGGTGAGCGAAGAGCTGTCGTCCCATGCCGAGCCACTGAGCACCTTGACCTGGGAAGACGAAGACGAGGCGTGCGGTGCGGCTGTGCGGCTGGTGAGCGTGGGAGAGGCCCTGGCGAGGCTCGTCGTGGAGGAAGGCGAGGAGCTTGTCGCGGAGCGAGAGGCGGTCGTGGGCGGTGATGGCGATGCGGTGAAGGTGGTGGCTGCGCCTGGTGGCAGCGGCAGCGCAGAGGGAGAGGAGCGGGACGAGTGCGAGGGCGCCGTCGTCGTCGAGGCGGTCGACGTGAGCGCGTGCGAGGGCGCGGAGGGCCTCGTGGCTGCGCGCGGAGAGGAGGAAGAGCTGCTCGGCGGCTTCGCCCGTGGGCAGGGCCAGACCCGAAGCGGGTACGTCGACCTGCGCGGGCGCTTCCGGTGCCTCCTCCAGGATCACATGCGCATTCGTGCCGCTGATGCCGAACGAACTCACCCCGGCTCGGCGCTTTCTGCTGCCAGCGGGCCAGGAACGAAGCGTGTCGGGCAGGACCGCCGGGAGCTGCGTCCAGTCGATGCGAGGACTCCGGGCCTTCAGGTGAAGGTGAGGCGGGAACTGCTCGTGCTGGAGCGCCAGGATCACCTTCATCATCCCGGCGACCCCTGCGGCGGCTTCGGTGTGTCCCAGGTTGGTCTTCACGGAGCCGAGCACGAGCGGCTGCGCATCGCTTCTCCCGGGCCCGAACACCTCCCCGAGCGCCCTCGCTTCGATGGGATCCCCCAGGGAGGTGCCCGTCCCATGGGCCTCGATGCCATCGATGTCCTGCGGCGTCAGGCTCGCACGCTCGAGCGCCTTCCGGATCACGGCTTGCTGGGCGAGGCCATTGGGAACGGTGAGGCCGCTGCTCCGCCCATCCTGGTTGACCGCCGACGACGCCACGATGGCGAGGATGGGATCCCCTGCGGCGCGCGCGTCCGAGAGGCGCTTGAGCACCAGAACGCCGCAGCCCTCGCTCCGGACGAAGCCGTCTGCGCTGGCGTCGAAGGCTTTGCACCGTCCATCCGCAGAGAGCGCGTTGGCCTGGGACAGCGCGATGGACCAGCGAGACGAGAGCAGGACGCTGACACCGCCGGCCAGCGCGAGATCACAGTCCCTGGCGCGCAAACCGAGACACGCTTGATGCACCGCCACGAGCGACGACGAACAGGCGCTGTCGATGGCCACGCTGGGGCCGGTCAACCCGAGCTGGTGGGAGATCCTCCCGGCTGCGGCGTTGAGCGAGCTTCCCGTCGTGTAATGCAGATCGAAGCAGGCATCCCCGGCCGCCTCGGCCTGGAGGGCCGCGTAGTCACTGGCGATGATGCCCAGGTAGACGCCGCCCGGTGTCCCGGCGAGCCGATCCGGGGCGACCCCGGCATGCTCCAGCGCCTCCCAGCTCACCTCCAGGAGCAAGCGATGCTGCGGATCCATCCGCTCCGCCTCTCGCGGAGAGATCCCGAAGAAGCGCGCGTCGAAGCCGCGGACGTCATCGAGGAAGCCGCCCCACCGTGACGTCGTTTTGCCTGGTGTCCCTGGCGCGGTCGCATGGATCGACGCGACGTCCCAGCGATCCCCGGGCACGGTCGAGATCGCATCCACGCCGTCGCGGAGCAAGGTCCAGAGGGCTCCTGGACCGTTGGCCCCTGGAAAGCGACAGCCCATCCCGACGACCGCGATGGGCTCTCGGGCAGACCGCTCCGAGGCATCGAGCTTCGTCTCGAGTTCGTCGATGATCCGGAGCGCCCGCTTGAGGAGCTGTCCGCGACCGTCCTGTTCGTCTCTCCCGCTCATGTGCTGAGCCTCTTCTCCAGACCCGCCAGACGGCGCTCCAGAAGCGCCTCGGTTTCGTCCTCTTCGAGCGCGTCGAGGTCGTCGCCGTGGGACCCGAGCGAGCTGCTCGACGTCTCCTCGGTGCGCGCTTCCACGTGTCCCGTGGGAGCTGGCTCTGCCTCGCCGAGGTCGAGCTGCAGCACACGGCTCACCAGGAAGCCGGTGAGCGACGCTATCGTGGGATGATCGAACGCCAGCGTCGTCGGCAATGCATGGCCGAGCGTGACCTGGAGCCGGTTTCTCAGCTCCAGGCTCATCAACGAGTCCATGCCCAGCTCGAAGAACCCCTGGCGCGGTTCGATGGGGGTCGACGGAGGGAGGCGCAAGATCCTCGCGACTTCCTTCTGAATGGCGGCCTGAAGGAGGCTCTTCCGCGACCGTGGAGGCGCCTCGTGAAGCTTCACGAGGAGGGCGCTGCGTACGCCAGCGCCGCCCAGGGTCGGCGCCTCTGTGATCGCGATCGACGCGAACAAGGGCCTGCGCCGCCTGGCCTCGTACGAGGGCTTGAGGAGGCGCCAGTCCACGTCGGCCACGATCTGATGGACGGTGTCACCGGCGAGGACGCGCTGCATGGCGTCCAGCGCGCGGGCCGGGGCCATCCCGATCAGACCGACCTGCGCCGACCACTGCTGCATCTCCTCGGACGCGCCGCGGCCTTCGTTCCAGAGGCCCCAGGCGATGGACGACCCCGGCTGTGCCTTCTGGCGCCGGAGCTGCGCGAGCGCGTCGAGGAACTGATTCGCTGCCGCATAATGCGCGAGGCGCCCCGCTCCCCAGATGCCAGAGGTCGACGAGAACAGGACGAACAGGTCGAGTGGAGATGACGCCGCGACGTTGTGCAGGATCCACCCACCCAGGACCTTGGCGCGGCAGGCTGCGAGGAGAGCCTCCGAGGTCATCTCCCGGACCGGCAAAGGATCGACTGCCGACGCGGCGTGGACGACCCCGCGCAGCGCGGGAGAACTGTAGCCGAACCTCGCGAAGACGCGCCTCATCCCTTGCAGATCGGCGACGTCGACGGCGACCACGTCGACCGACGCGCCGGCTGCCTCCAGCGTGGCGATGGTATCCATGACGCGTCGACGTGGCGTGTCTCCCGGTTCCGTGGACCACGCCTCCCGCGGCGGAAGGCCTGCCCGGCCGAGCAGCGTCACGTGGCGCGCCCCTCGCTCGACAAGCCAGCGAGCGACGCGCAGGCCGACGCCTCCGAGGCCACCGGTGATCAGGTAGCTCCCATCCGGCTGGATGACGGGCAGCGCCGTGAATGAAGGCGGCGTGCTGTCGACGCGGGCGAGGCGAGGGACATGACGGATCCCTCGCCGGAATGCGGCCTGGTCTTCCTCTCCACCGTGGGTGATCTGTGCCATGAGCAGCCGAGCGCTCTCGCCATGCGCTCCCTCGTCGAGATCGACCAGGCCACCCCAGATCGCCGGATGCTCCAGTCCCACGCTCCGACCGAACCCCCAGAGCGCTGCTCCCTGGACGTCGAGCCGCTCGGATGTGCCGTCGAAGGCCTGGGCATTGCGCGTGACCAACCAGAGACGCGGAGGGGACGGCCGGTGAGGTTGGGTGAGGGCTTGCACGAGCGTGAGCGTGCTGCCGCAGGTGAGGTGCAGGCTGCGCTCGAGATGAGCCAGGGACTGTGCCACCGCCTCGTCGCCGACCGCGCCAGGCTCGGGCACCGTGCCGTCGAGGCTCCACAGATGGATGACGCCGTCATAAGGCATCCCGCGGGCCTCCGCCTCATCGAGCAAGCGCGCCACATGATCGGGCCGGCCCGGAACGATGACGACGCGCGAGTCCGTGACCGTTTCGTACTCCGCGCCCGGCCGCACCTGGACGCAATGCCCTTCGCTCTGCTCGATCTGTCTGGCGAGGGCCTCCGCGACACCCGTTCCGTCAGCGAAGAGCAGCCAGCGCCGTCCGTCGCGGTTCGTCGAGACATCGAGGGGGCTGCGCTCCCACTGCACCTCATAGCGCCAAGCATCCAGCGCCGAGCCAGCTCCAGAGATCGCATCCGTTCGGCTCGCGCGTCGCAAACGCAGATCCAGAAGCTCGACGATCGTCCGCCCTCGTTCGTCGAGAAGCCGCACGTTTCCCAGCGCACCCCCGTCAGGCACCTCGTGGGATTCCGCATGACTCCAGCAAGGTCGGCCAGCACGCTCGCCCCATCGCACGGACCCGATCGACGCCAGCAAGAGAGGCCCTCTCTCCCCAGCGCATGGACCACCCCCTGGCAGCGTCGACCCGAGCACCTGCAGCGCTGCGTCGAGCAGGGCGGGGTGCAGGGTGTAGTCCTGGGCCTCGTGGCGCAGCCCCTCTGGTAGCTCGATTCGCCCGAGCGCCTCTCCATCGCGGCGCCACAGAGAGTGAACGCCGCGGAGCAGGGGACCGAAGGCGAGCCCTCCCTTCTCGAGCTGCTCATAGAAGGAGGCAATGTCCACGAGTTCTGGGCACCGGCCCTGGATCTCCAGGACATCGAACTCACGACGTGCCGGCTGGCCCGAAGAGAGCCCCTCTCGCACCACCTCCACGATCGCATGCCGCTGGAAGGGGGTCGTGTCCTCGCTTCCTTCTTGCTGCTGCCGACTGAAGACCTCGATCTCGAGCGTCCCTGGCTGTCTTTCGGTGCAGATGGTCTGCACGGTCGTCGTCGAATCGAGGATCGTCAGCGGAGCGTCGAGGCTGAGATTGCGCAGAGAATGGTCTCCACCTCCCAGCGTCTCGCGTGCCGCAGCAAATGCCATTTCGATGTAGGCAGACCCGGGCATGAAAGCGGTGCCATTCAATCGGTGATCCCCGAGAAATGGCAGCCCGTCGACGCTGTGCTGAGCCTCGAAGACGGGGTGAGCCGTCAGGAGACGTGCCCCCAGGAGAGGGTGTCGCCCGCGGGATCGCGCGAGAACGGGCGCGGGATCGCCGTCGCGCGAGGAGAGGTCGAGCCAGTGCCGCGTCCGCTGGAATGGGTAGGTGGGGAGCGTGATACGGCGACCACCCGGATGCATCTTGCTGAAATCGATCGGAGCCCCGTGCGCATACAGCGCGGCGACGGATTCCATCAGGACGTCCTGATCCACTGCGTCTCGACGCATGGAAGGAAGCGCGATGCCGCCAGCGCCTCGCTCGGCAATCGTCTGTTCGAGGGCCGTCAGCAGCACGGGGTGCGGGCTCAGCTCGATGAAGATCCGCCGACCTTCGTCGAGGAGACTCCGGATCGCGGGAAGGAACTGGACGGGCTGGCGCAAGTTGCGCACCCAGTAGCCAGCGTCGAGATCCTCACCGAGTGACGTCTTGCCGGTCACCGTGGAGCGAAGAGGGGTCGACCCCCGCAGGGGGTGCAGTCCCTCCAGCGCGGTGAGCAGCTCCTCTCGAAGCGGGTCGACGTGGGGGCTGTGAGAGGCAACATCGACCCTCACCGGGCGGCAGAAGACATTTTGACGCTGCAAGTCGTCCAGGAGGGTGGAGAGCGGCGCAGCGTCTCCGGCCACGATGGTGGTGGTCGGTCCATTGATGGCTGCAATGCACAGAGCGCCATGGTGGGGTCCAATGATCTCTTCGACACGCCAGGCGGGGAGCTCGATGACCGCCATGGCTCCCCGCCCGCGAACCCGCGTCAGCAGCGCACTTCGCTTGCAGATGATCCGCGCCGCGTCGTCGAGGGACAGCGCTCCAGCGACGCAGGCGGCGGCCACCTCGCCCATGCTGTGGCCCACCACGACGTCCGGGATGACCCCCCAGTGCTTCCACAGCGCGGCGAGCGCGACCTGCATGGCGAACACGGCTGGCTGGATGCGATCACTCCGGTCGAGCCAAGTCCCGTCGGCATCCTCGCGCAGCACGTCGGACAGCGACCAGCCACCATGACGCGCCACGGCGTCGGCGCACTGCTCGAGGGCAGCGCGGAATACGGGCTCGCGCGTCGAGAGCGTTCGACCCATTCCAGCCCATTGCGATCCCTGACCTGGAAACACGAAGACGACGCCGGGGGCGCTCGACGTGTCCACACGCGACGTCGCCACGCGAAGAGAGGGCTCTCCTCGCAGATGACAGTCCAGCTGCTCGACCAGCGCGCTGTGCGTGGCGCCGACGACGGCGAGCCGATGGGCATGGTGGGACCGTGCCGTCCCCGCCGTGTGGCAGACGTCGACGAGCGAAGGGGCAGGATCGCTCGCTGTGCTCGTCAGGAAATCTCGAAATGAGCGCGCCAGGGCTCCGAGCGCCTCCGGTGAACGCGCCGACAAGGGGAGTACGTGAAGGGTCTCGGAAGCTTGCGCCTCGCGACTTGCCGGCCGAGAAGCCAGCGCGGCGGCGTCCTCCAGAATGACGTGTGCATTCGTCCCACCGACCCCGAACGAACTCACGCCAGCACAGCGGCGCCCGCCCTCTCGGAGCGCAGGCCAGGGCGTCAGGGCGGTCGGAATGGCGAGCCGTGTCCCCTCCAGGCGAATGCGGGGGTTGAGCGTGGTGAGGTGCAGGTGGGGAGGGATGGCGGCGTGCGCCATGGAGAGCACCACCTTGATCAACCCCGCGATCCCCGCGGCGGCTTCGAGGTGGCCGAAGTTCGTCTTCACCGAACCCACGAGACACGGCGTACCGTCCGGCTGCGGGCTCCCGAAGACCTCGGCCAGAGCCTCGATCTCGATGGGATCACCCAAGGGCGTCCCCGTCCCGTGCGCCTCGACGTACGAGATGTCCGACGGGGCGAGAGAGGCCATCTTCAGCGCCTGGCGGATGAGGTCCGCCTGAGCGCGGGGATTGGGCGCCGTCAGCCCGGCAGAGCGACCATCCTGGTTGACGGCGGAGCCTCGGATGAGCGCGAGGATGCGGTCGCCATCGGCCTGCGCGCGGCTCAAGCGCTTGAGCACGAGGACGCCCGCACCTTCCCCCCGCGAGAAGCCGTTGGCCGAGGCGTCGAAGGTCTTGCAGCGCCCGTCGGGCGCGAGGACCTGGAGCTTCGACAGCAGAATGCTCGGCCTGGGCGACAGGATGAGGTTCACCCCGCCTGCCAGCGCGATGTCGCTCTCCCCGGTGCGGAGACTCTGACAGGCGAGGTGTACGGCGACCAGCGACGAAGAGCAGGCCGTGTCCACGGCGAGGCTGGGGCCGCGCAGATCGAGCAGGAACGAGAGTCGCCCAGGCAACACGCTGTGGGCAGTCCCTGTGGCGTTGTAGGCGTCGTGGATCGCCTCCACCGACGTGTCCAGCCACTGATAATCGTCGTTGTAGACCCCGACGAAGACCCCGGTCGCCGTGCCCGCCAGCGACGCCGGCACGATCCCCGCGTCTTCCAGCGCCTCCCAGGACGTCTCCAGGAAGAGGCGCTGTTGCGGATCCATCAGCGCCGCTTCGCGTGGAGACAGGCCGAAGTACTGCGGATCGAAGCCATCGACGCCCTCCAGGAACCCTCCGCGACGCGCATTCGTCTTGCCAGGGGCCGTCGGATCCGGCGAGTGAAAGGCATCGATGTCGAACCGCTCGCGGGGGAACTCGCGTGTCGCGTCCACCCCTTGGCGGAGCAGCTCCCAGTAGGCGCGAGGGTTTGCTCCCCCAGGGAAGCGGCAGCTCAAGCCGACGATGGCGATCGGCTCGTGCCGCGCGCGTTCGACCGCGTCGAGGCGCGTCTGCATCTGCTGCAGCGCATCGTAGGCCTGTCGGAGAAGCGCCTTGTAGTCGGGATTTCTCGATGCTTCGCTCATGGATCCAGGGACGACTCGGCGGTCCTTCATTTCGTGGTGAGCGTCAGCGCCGCCAGCTTTGCGGACAGCAACGAGGCCATCTCGTCGACGGAGAGCGCATCCAGGTCTTCTGGCTCCAGCGCGGACACGACCTCCGGCGGTTCCGGGGAAGGCCCTGCGGACTGGCTCAGCGCGAGCCCCATCCGCTCCGCGAGGTGCCCCGCCAAGCTCCCCAGGCTCGCGTGACCGAACATCAGCGTCGCCGGCAGCGTGATCCGGAGGCTCGCCTCCAGTCGGTTGCGGAGCTCCAGGCTCATGAGCGAGTCGAGCCCCAGGTTCATGAGCGGCGCATCGCTCTGGATCCGTGCTGGGGGCATGCGGGTCACCGTCGCCAGGTGATCGCGAACATGCGCCTCCAGCCGCTCGCGACGTGCGTCCGGCGCGAGACGCCTCAGCTCCTCGCCGCTCAGCGGTGCGCGGTCGCGCTCCGGTCGCTCCGGCTGCGCGTCCGAGATCTCGGCGAAGAGCGGGGAGTTCGCAGCGATGGGGTAGAACTCACGCCAGTGGCGCAGGTTGAACGGGGTGACCGTGACCTCGGCCTCGCCCTGGTCCAGCACCCTCCCGAGCGCTTGCTTTCCTTGCGTCGGGGTGAGGCTACCGAGTCCCCGCGCGGCGAGGCGCGCACCGCGACGCTCGTCTGCGGCAGCGAGGCCGACGTCGCCCCATGGTCCCCAGGCGATGCAGTGGGCTGGTCTCCCTGCCGCTCTGCGATGCCGCGCCAGGGCGTGCAGGAACGCGTTGGCTGCGCAGTAGTTCGCCTGCCCGGGAGAGCCGAGGATCGCGGCTGCCGACGAGTACAGCACGAAGACATCGAGCGGTGCGTCGGCAGTCGTGACGTGCAGGTTCCAGGCGCCCAGCGCCTTCGGCCGCATCACCCCCTCGAATCGCTCGCGGGTCTGCTGGAGCAGCAAGCCATCATCGAGCACGCCAGCCGAGTGGAACACCCCGCGCAGCGGCGGCATCGTGGTCCGGAGTTCCGTCAGCAAGCCTGTGAGGGCCGCCTCGTCCGCCACATCGACACGCGCCGTCTTCACGCTTGCCCCGGCCTGCTCGAAGCGCGCGATCTGCTCCTGCGCCGTGGCCGAAGGGTCACCACGGCCGACGAGCACCAGATGACGCGCTCCTCGCTGCACCAGCCAGTCCGCCGTCGCGAGTCCGAGCGCGCCCAGCCCGCCCGAGACGAGGTACGTCCCGTCCTCGCGGATGCGCGCCCCGCAGGGATCAGCAGCGCGGGTGGCCTCGTCATCCACCGTGAGCACCACCTTCCCGATGTGCTCGGCCTGCGCCATGTGACGGAATGCATCGGCGGCCGCTGCGATGGGGAAGGTCCGGTAGGGCAGCGGGCGGAGGGAGCCCTCGCCGACGAGCCCTGCGATCTCCCGGAGGAGACGGCCGCAGACCGCCGGCCTCTCGTCGAGCATTCGCGCGAGATCGATGGCGAAATACGAGAGGTTCCTGCGGAACGGCGCGAGCCCGACCGGCATGTCTTCGTAGATGTCGCGCTTCCCGATCTCGAGGAACCTCCCGTGGGGCGAGAGCACCTCGAGGCCGGCGGTGATGGCTGGGCCGGTCAACGAGTTCAAGACGACGTCGACGCCACTTCCCCCGGTGCGCGTGAGGACGTCACTTGCGAACTGGAGCGACCGCGAGCTCGAGAGCTGCGTGATCCCCAGCGAGCGCAGGTAGGCCTGCTTCTCGACGCTCCCGGCCGTCGCAAAGACCTCCGCGCCGGCCTGCCGAGCGATCTGGATCGCCGCGAGCCCGACCCCTCCCGCGGCGGCGTGGATGAGGACCCGCTCTCCTCGCTCCAGGCGGCCGAGGTGCGTGAGCGCATACTGGGCCGTCATGAACGCGATGGGCAACGTCGCCGCTTGCTCGACATCGAGGCCGTCCGGCCGGGGAACCACGAGGCGCGCGTCCGCGATCACATGCGTCCCCAGGCTGCCGCGCGCCACGGCGAGGACGGCGTCTCCGACCTGCTGAGAGACCCCTTCACCCACTGCCGTCACCGTGCCAGCGCATTCCAGACCGAGCGCGATGGGGCCGGAAGGATCGTCCGGGCGGACGCCCATGGCCGAGAGCACGTCGAGGAAGTTCAAGCTGGCGGCGTGGACCTGGATCTCCACCTGACCTGGACCCGGCAGGACACGCTGCACCGGCCGTAGCGTCAGGGTATCGAGCAGCCCAGGGGTGCCGATGTCCAGCCGGAGCGCCGAACCTCCATCGCCCGCACTTCTCACCTCTGGCGAGGTGTCCTGGCCCAGGTCCTCGAAGTCCGGCCGCCGCACCAGGCGCGCCACGTCACGAGCCCCTTCGCGGAGTCGGATCTGCCGTTCGCCCTCGCCGGCGAGGAGTTCGTCGGCGAGTGCTTCGACGACGGCGAGCGCCGTGGAGGAGGGGACGTCGACGCACGTCGGCTGCAGCTCCGGGTGTTCGTAGGCCATCGCGCGCACCAGGCCCCAGAGGGGCGCCTGCGTGAGGGTCGAAGCGGCCACCGCGACGCCTGTCGCTTCGGCGTCCCCCGTCACGAACCAGAGCCGCGGTGCCGCTGGCCAGTCCAGGCGAGAGATCCCCTGGATCATGTCGAGTACCCGCGTGCTGCTGCGCTGCAAGGAGGCGTCCAGCGAGGCCAGCGAGAGGTCCTCGGGGGTAGCGGTGTCCAGCGGCCAGAGGCTCACGATCCCGCGGCAGGCCAAGGCCTCCTGCTTCATGTTTGCAAAGAGCTGCTTGTACCCTTCTGCGCTCGTGGGAAGGAGCGCGTCGCTCTGGGGTCCCGCGGCGTCGGTCGAGGAGGCCGAACGGAGCAAAACACAGCGCTCTCCTCGCGCCCGCAGCACGTGCCGAAGCTGCTCGGCAACCCCCCCACGATCGGCGAGCAGCAACCAAATGCCGTGCGCCGATGGGGTTGCTGAGCGCGCCAGCGGTCGCTGCTGCCAGACGACCTTGCAGAACATGCCGTGCAACGGATCGGCCTCCCGAGCACGCTTTTCCACGGACGTGCGCGCCTGGAAGTTCTCCACCTGCAGCAGCGGCTCCCCCTCGGCGTTGGCGATCGAGAGGTCTGCGCTCAGCTCGCCCTGGCTCGTCGGTTCGCCTACCCGAACGACGACATGGCTCCACACCACGGGCGTCCACGCATGATCCCATCGCCGCAGGGCTCCGACGGCGACGGGGACGATCGCGCTCCCTGTCGCGCGTCCCTCCTTCGGTCGTGGCAGCGCGGCGACGAGGACCTGAAAGCAAGCATCCAGGAGGGCTGGATGGACGACGTGGGGACCGTGGCCCTGGGACGACGAAGCGGACACATGGATCTCGCCGAGGGCCTCCCCATCCCGGCGCCACACCCCGGCCACGCCCTGGAACGCCGGCCCATAGTCCATGTCGCGCTCCGAGAGGCGCTGGTAGTGCTCCTCCTTCGTTGACACCTCGGAGCACCGGGCCTGGATGGCGCTGCGGGGGAGCGGCACCGGCGACGCCAGAGGCTCTGGTGTGGTGAGCTGCAGCCGGCCCGTCGCCTTGAGCGTCCAGCTTGGCTCACCCTCCGGCGAAGTCGCCGGGCAACTCGATACACGGAACGACGCGACCCCCAGCGGATCGACCCCCAGCGAAACCTGCAGGCTCTGAGGCTCACTCTCCTGAAGAGAAATCGCCGAGCGGAACGCCACCTGCTCGATGTGCGCACCCCCATGCCCCAGGGAAGCGGCAGCGGAGAGGGCGAGGTCGAGGAAAGCGGCCGCCGGCAGGACGGGGTGCCCGTGGAGGCGGTGGTGGTCGAGCCAGGGGAGAGCGCCCAGAGACAGGGCGTCGAGGTGCCAGAAGTGGGTGCCTCGGTGGACCGAAGAGGCCAGGTGGGCACCGAGGAGCGGGTGATGCTGTCCCTGGGCATGCGGCGTGGTCACGGAGCGCAGCGCGGGGGCGGCGTGGGGTGTCTCCTGGAACCAGAAGGGGTCGTGCTGGAAGGGGTAGGTGGGCAGGGCGGGGAGGGGAGCCGTACCCGGGAAGAGGGCGTGGACGTCGAGGTCGTGGCCAAGGGTGTAGAGGGCACCGAGGGCGTCGAGCATGGCGGCGCGCTCGCTGTCGTCCCGGCGGAGGGAGGCGACGGCGGCGGGCTCCGCGTCGAGGGCGAGGAAGGACTGAGCGATGGCGTGGAGCAGGCCCGGATGGGGCGCGATCTCGAGGAAACGGCAAGGACCGTCGTCGAGGAGGCGGCGGACGGCCTGAGAGAAGAGAACGGGCTGACGGAGGTTACGCGCCCAGTAGTCGGGGCCCATCTCGGCGCCATCGAGGTAAGCGGCGGAGACGGAGGAGAGGATGGGGAGCGACGCGGTGCGCGGCTGGAGGCCCTGGAGGGCGTCGAGGAGGCGCGGGAGAAGGGGGTCGACGTGGCGAGAGTGGGAAGCGACGTCGACGCGGACGAGGCGGCAGTAGACGCCCTGGGCTTGCAGCGCGTCGATGAGCTGCTGGAGGGGCAGCGGCTCGCCGGCGACGACGGAGGAGCGGGGGGCGTTGCACGCCGCGAGGTCGAGCAGAGGGAAGCGGTCGGAGAGGATGGGGCGAAGGTCGTCGTCGGAGAGGTCGACGACGGCCATGGCGCCAGCGCCGTGGAGGGAACGGAGCAGGGTGCTGCGCAGGCAGATGACGCGCGCGGCGTCGGAGAGAGAGAGGGCGCCGGAGAAGGCGGCGGCAGCGACCTCGCCCATGCTGTGTCCGAGCAGGGCATCGGGGTGGAGGCCCCATGCGCGCCAGAGGGAGGCGAGCGCGAACTGGAAGGCGAAGAGCAGGGGCTGGAGGACGTCGATGCGTTCGAGGAGGGCGGCATCCCCGTGGAGCAAGGCCTGCTCGAGCGACCAGTCGAGGAAGGGAGCGAAGGCATCGGCGCACTGTCGGAGCGCGTCGCGGAAGACGGGCTGGTGAGCGAAGAGCTGTCGTCCCATGCCGAGCCACTGAGCGCCTTGACCTGGGAAGACGAAGACGAGGCGTGCGGGGCGGCTGTGCGGCTGGTGAGCGTGGGAGAGGCCCTGGCGAGGCTCGTCGTGGAGGAAGGCGAGGAGCTTGTCGCGGAGCGAGAGACGGTCGTATGCGGTGATGGCGATGCGGTGGAGGTGGTGGCTGCGCCTGGTGGCCGCGGCCGCGCAGAGGGAGAGGAGCGGGACGTGTGCGAGGGCGCCGTCGTCGTCGAGGCGGTCGACGTAAGCGTGTGCGAGGGCGCGGAGGGCCTCGTGGCTGCGCGCGGAGAGGAGGAAGAGCTGCTCGGCGGTCTCGCCTGTGGGCAGGGCCAGACCCGAAGCGGGCACGTCGACCTGCGCGGGCGCTTCCGGTGCCTCCTCCAGGATCACATGCGCATTCGTGCCGCCGAACCCGAAGGAACTCACGCCGGCGAGCCGACGCTGGGCCCCCCGCGGCCACGAGGCCAGCTTCTTCTGGACACGCAGGGGCAAGGTCTCGAACGGAATGTGAGGATTCGGCTGCTCGAAATGCAGGCTCGCAGGGAGCGCTTCGTGGTGGAGCGAGAGCGCCACCTTGATCAACCCTGCGATGCCTGCCGCGGCCTCCGTGTGCCCCAGGTTCGTCTTGACCGAGCCGATCGTCGCCGGCGTTCCAGCCGCGCGACCCTCCGCCAGCACGGCCCCGAGCGCCTTCACCTCGATGGGATCCCCGAGCGCCGTCCCCGTACCGTGGGCTTCGACGTACTGAACCTCTCCTGGCGCGACCCCGGCCCGCTGACAGGCCGCCCGAACGAGGTCCTCCTGGGCCTTCTGGTTCGGTGCGGTGAGCCCGTTGCTCCGGCCATCCTGGTTGACCGCGCTGCCGCGGACGAGTGCATAGATACGGTCACCCTCGGCCAGCGCGCGTGAGAGCGGCTTCAAGGCGACGACCCCCACACCCTCGGCACGAACGTACCCGTTCGCCCGCGCGTCGAACGCCTTGCAGCGCCCATCGGGCGCCATGAACCCTGCCTTGGCGAACTGGAGCGTCACCTCGGGCGACAAGAGCAGGTTCACCCCCCCGGCCAGCGCGAGCGCGCAGTCCCCTCGCCGCAGGCTGTCGCAGGCCAGGTGAACGGCCACCAGCGACGAAGAGCACGCCGTGTCCACGGCGAGGCTGGGCCCGCGCAGATCGAGCGCGTACGAGATCCGGTTCGCGGCGATGCTCGCGGCGGCGCCCGTCGCCGCATGGATGTCGTGGTCGAGGGTGCCAGCGCGTGCCTTCCGCTCGCTGTAGTCGTGCCCCGACAGACCCACGAAGACCCCCACAGAAGCGCCAGCGATGCGGCCAGGAGGGATCCCCGCATCCTCCAGCGCCGCCCACGCCGTCTCCAGGAGGAGCCGCTGCTGCGGGTCTGCGCTCATCGCCTCCCGGGGGGAGATCCCGAAGAACTCCGCGTCGAAGCCGCGCACCTCGCGCAGGAAGCCGCCCCACCGCGTGTGCATCTTGCCGGGCGCTGCCGGATCTGCGGAGTACAGCGCGTCCGCATCCCAGCGATCCGACGGCACCACCCCGATCGCATCCACGCCCTCGCGCAAGAGCTTCCAGAACGCGCTCGGCGTGTCGGCATCTCCTGGGAAACGGCAGCCGATCCCCACGATGGCCATCGGCTCGTCCGCCACCGCGCCCAGCGGCTCGGCCGGCTCTTCACGCCGGGTCGACGGGACCTGCCGCCCTGCGAGGTGGCGCGCCAGCTTCTCGATCGTCGGGTACTCCCACAGGAGGGTCGGGGAGAGGCTCGTGGAGAGCCAGCTCTCCAGCTCGCCGACCAGCGCGACGCCCTGGTGAGAGCTGAGCCCGTAACGCGCGAAGGGCTCGCCTGTCTGGATGGCCCCCTGCTGGACCCCCAGCCGCGTGGCCAGCTCTCCCAGCAGCCAGGCCTGAATCGAAAGTTCGCGGTGCGCGATCGCGGTCTGCAGCGCTGGCTCCGCCTCTCGCTGCCGAGCTGCAGGATGTTCCCAGCTCAGTGAGGCCTCCAGCCTGCCTTCCAGGAAGTCCGCACGGCACTGGCTTCGCTGGATCTTCCCGCTGGACGTCTTCGGGATGCTCCCCACGCGGATGAGCGTGATGGCATGCACCGAGATCTCGTGGACCTCGGCAATGGCTTGCCGGATCGCGGTGAGCACGGCCTCGCCGCTCTTCTGCGATCTCACCTCCGCGATGACGGCCAGCCGCTCCTCCCCACCGACGTCCACCGAGAAAGCCGCCGTGCAGCTCGGTCGGATGTCCTCGTGGCATTGCTCCACGGTCCACTCGATGTCCTGCGGGTAGTGGTTTGCCCCGTGGAGGATCACCACATCTTTGACGCGACCCGTGACGTGGAGCAGCTCGTTCCGGAAGAAGCCCAGGTCTCCCGTGCGGAGGAACGGTCCCTCGTCCGAGCCTGCGATCCGAGCGCGAAAGGTGCGTTCGGTGTCCTCCGGTCGCTGCCAGTAGCCATGCGCCACGCAGGGATCGGAGACCCAGATCTCCCCGATCTCGTCAGGCGCACAGGGCCGGCACGTTTCGGGATTGACGATGGTCACGCGCTCGCAGAGGGCCCGCCCGCAGCCGACGACCCGGAGATCTCCGCCCCCTCCTGCCCCCGCGACCACCCGACGCCGCTGAAGGTCGGCCATCCGGAACCAGGCCGGCTGCGCGGGCTCCCAGGGGCCCGACGACACCACCAGGGTCGCCTCGGCCAGCCCATAGGTCGGATAGAACGCGCTCGCGCGGAACCCGTAGGGCTCCAGCGCCTCCGTGAATCGCTCCAGCGTCTCCCACCGGATCGGCTCCGCAGCATTCCCCGCCATCTGCCAGCAACGCAGATCCAGCCCCTGGCACCGCTCCGGCGTGATCTTGTGAATGCAGTGCTCGTACGCGAAGTTGAACCCCTCGCTGTGCGTCACCCTGTATCTCGAAATGGCCCGCAGCCACCGAATCGGCTGCTTGAGGAACGAGAGCGGCGACATGACGAAGCAGGTCGCCCCCACGTAGAGAGGCTCGATGAGGCCCTCGACCAGACCATAGTCGTGAAAATAGGGGAGCCAGGTCAGCGCGACGCTCTCCGGGCCGTAGCCGAGCCCCTGGCGGAGCAGCTCGCACTGGTGCAGCACGTGCTGGTGGCTGACCATGACCCCCTTGGGCGTCGACGTGGAGCCCGAGGTGTACTGGAGATAAGCGAGACCATCGGCCGAAATCGCGGGCTCATGCCACTCCATGGCGAGCTCGTCCGGCACCGCATCCGTGCCAATCCAGCGAACATGACCCAGTTCGGGCGTGGATTCGCACTGCCGAGCGGAAGTCGCTGCAATCTCCGAGGTGGAGAGCGCGATGACCGCGCCCGCATCACGCGCAATGGCCTGGATGCGCGGGAGCGTCCGCCGCAGCCGTGCATTGTCGATGGGTGGCGCCGGCACGCCGACGACACCTGCGTAAAGGCACCCGAAGAACGCCGCGATGAAATCGAGACCCGGGGGATAGAGCAGGAGCGCGCGCTCTCCGAATGCCGCCACCGACTGCAACCGAGCTGCAATGGCGCGGGCCCGACGATCCAGCTCGGCATAGGAGAGCTGCGGTCCGGGGAGTTCACCGTCGAGCAGAAAGGTGTACGACGTCTTGTCGGCATCCGAAATCGCACGGCGGCGGAGCAGCTCGACGAGGGTGGCATCGTTTCGGCGCATGTCGGCCTTGGGGGCGCAGGTTCCCCGAGCATTCGTGATGAGTTTGCTGCAATTGAGCACAGCGGACAAATTGGGGTCAAGAGCGCAGGTACCAGAGACATTGCGGCGCATGTCCGAGACTCGCCGTCACCTGCGGCTGGGGGAGCCCGCTGGCACGACCTGCGTGGATCTCCCATGTGCGCCGGAGTGTGTGTGACCTGCTGAAGAGGACGCGCCTCCTTATTAAGGATGAGCCCCGGTGCTCACCTGTTCGCAAGACCTGGGCCTGACGGAGACACGCTGCGGCGTCGTGGTTCTCGGCGGTCCTTCCGCTACCGCTGGGCCAAGCTAGCGCAGCTTGTGCCACGATGGCGCGACTCGCACAGGTGAGCCACACGCTGGAGGCGCGCAGGGGCTCGCGTGCACGCGCCCGAGGCGTCGCGCGAGCGCGCTCGCCTCCACGGATCAGAACCCTGGGAGGACCGAGCACCTGACGGCGCGCCCTGGCATGCTCATTGATGATGAACCCGCGCCGCGTCCTGGAGCGCGGCTGCAGTTTCTGACGATGGCATTCTTATTTAAGATCACCCGACCTCGCCCGAGCCGAGCGGGGACAGGCGGTGAAGGGCGGCCATGCCCTGACGAGAGAGACGCTGGAACGCGATGGGGACCTGCGTCGATAGGCGTCTCGTACCTACGCTGAACTCCGGTATCGGAGCGTCAGAAGCTGGTGGATCTATGGATCGCGGCCCGGTATGGATGGTTGCCGTCTGGGCACGTGTACGGGGTGTGAACAATGAGTACGAGGCCTGAGGTGTTCGATCTGATCGTCATCGGAGGTGGTCCTGGCGGCTCGACGCTCGCGTCGTTCGTCGCGATGCGTGGACACCGCGTTCTATTGCTCGAACGGGAAGCATTCCCTCGCCATCAAATTGGCGAGTCGCTGCTCCCGGCCACGGTGCACGGCATCTGCGCGATGCTCGGCCTCACCGATGAGATGAAGCGCGCCGGCTTCCCCATCAAGCGCGGCGGGACATTCCGGTGGGGAAAGGAGCCGGAGCCCTGGACGTTCGGCTTCACCCGTCACCCTGACGATCCTTATGGCTTCGCATACCAGGTCGAGCGGGCTCGCTTCGACGACATGCTCCTCAGGAACAGCGAGCGCAAAGGCGTCGACGTACGGGAGCGCCATGAAGTGATCGACGTCCTCTTCGAGGGCGAGAGGGCCGTCGGGGTCCGCTATCGGAACACCGAAGGCGTGGAACTCATGGCCCACGCCCGGTTCATCGTCGACGCCTCCGGCAACCGGACCCGGGTATCTCAGGCCGTCGGCGAGCGCGTCTACTCCAGGTTCTTTCAGAACGTCGCGCTCTATGGCTACTTCGAGAACGGCAAGCGCTTGCCCGCGCCCCGTCAAGGCAACATTCTCTCCGCCGCGTTCCAGGATGGCTGGTTCTGGTACATCCCGCTGTCGGACACGCTGACGAGCGTCGGCGCGGTCGTGTCCAGAGAGGCCGCGGAAGCCATCAAGGATGGGCATGAAGCCGCGCTCCTGCGCTACATCGACCGCTGCCCCATCATCAAAGAGTACCTTGCACCGGCCACGCGGGTGACGACCGGAGATTACGGTGAGATCCGTATTCGGAAGGATTACTCCTATTGCAATACCAGCTTCTGGAAGAACGGCATGGCCCTCGTGGGAGACGCAGCGTGCTTCGTCGACCCGGTGTTCTCGTCGGGCGTCCACCTGGCCACGTACTCCGCCTTGCTCGTCGCGCGCGCGATCAATACCTGCCTGGCCGGGGAGATGAGCGAACAGCGGTGCTTCGAGGAGTTCGAGCGACGATACCGTCGCGAATACGGTAACTTCTATCAGTTCCTCGTGGCGTTCTATGACATGAACCAGGATACGGACTCGTACTTCTGGTCAGCGCGCAAGATCATCAACACGGAGGAGCGTGCCAATGAGGCGTTCGTGCGGCTCATCGCGGGGCGCAGCAACCTCGACGAGCCTGTATTCCAGAGCGTCGCCAAGGACTTCTTCACCGAGCGCGAGGGATTCGGTGCCTGGTTCGGTGGCCTGGTCACCAGCATGGCGAAGGGGGACGGGGGAGGCCTCATGGTGGGGGAGGGGGCGACCGACGCCACGGAATCGACGGGCTTTGCACCCGAGAATTTCATGCAGGGCTTCACCCGGGAGATCACCGAGCTGCAGCATCTCGCGATGTTCGGCGAGGACCGAGGCCCGGAGACGCCGCTCTGGTCGGGTGGGCTCGTCCCGTCGCGCGATGGCCTCGCGTGGGCCGTGGAGAGCGGTGAGGACGCGGCCGGGTAGCGCGCCGAGCGCCCGGCGCTGAAGTGAATGCTCGTTCTCGATCAGTTCAGGGAGAGGTACTCATGGCGACGGATATTCTCGTAATCGTGCCGGTCGAGCCGCCCATTGCGCACTTCGCAGATTCGGTCGTTCGTCAGACGTCGGGCGGGCGTCTGCACATGCCCCTCACGCAGGCCTTCCACGAGTTCGAAGAGTACGTGGGCGCCGCGCTCGAACTCTACAAACCCTCGCAGCGACCGCACTTCGGCGGTGAGATGTGGCCTCCCGTCATCGGGACGAAGGCTGCGGACTTCCTGGCCAGCCGCGCGGCGCAGCCCCCGCGTCGCACCCTGGCGTCGATCACGCTCGCCACCCACCTGGAACGAGCGGGCCTGCGCTGGGAGGTCGTCGATCCCGGAATGCAGGAACTCCACTACTGGAGGAAGCGCTTCGAACAGGCGCGCGCGAACAACCCGACGGCCATCGCCATCTGCACCACGTTCATCGTCTGCGAGCCGTGGCTGCGCGCCCTCTGCCACGTCATCCGCGAGGTCCTGCCGTCCACGAAGATCATCATGGGCGGCTACTACTATGCGGTGAACGTGAAGAAGTTCCTCGCGCTCGACGCCGACATCTTCTGCGTCGGCGAAGGCGAACAGCGTCTCCCGGCCATCGTCCAGGCGCTCAAGGGGCAGCGCAGCCTCGAAGAGATCCCCGGCCTTTACATCCGCCGACCCGACGGCGGGACGCACCACACGGGCTCTGTCGAGCAGCTCGACATGAATGAGCTGCCCATCGTCGACTGGAGTCTGAGCACGCGGGTCGAGCCCCCGATCGATCCCATCGCGACGCCGGTCGCCACCTGGGTGGAGACGCAGCGAGGGTGTGTCTTCAGCTGTGAGTTCTGTGATTACCGGACCATCCAGACCCCGGCCGTCATGACCACGGATCGCGCCGCGGAGGCCATCCTGGCGGCAGGCGTCTCGCCGCGTGGCTCGGTGCGGATCACCGACTCCACGGCGACCTTCCCCCACAAGCGCTGGGAGGAGGTGCTGCAGAAGCTCATCGAGCGCGGAGGCTCCAAGGCGCCTTTGTGGTGCTTCGCGCGTGTCTCCGACATCAACGAGCGGAGCGCCGAGCTGATGAAGCTGGCCGGCGTCCAGCACATGTTCATCGGTCAGGAGAGCGGTGACCAGCGCGTCCTGACCGAGATGAAGAAGGGGACGAACGTCAAGCAGGTCCGCCCCGCCGTTGCGGCGCTCGCCAAGCACGGCCTGAACGCGACGTTCGCCTTCATTCATGGCTTCCCCGGGGAGGACGATGCGTCCATCCAGGCGACGCGAACACTCATCAAGACGCTGAACGACGGCCACGAGGATCGGCCCGTCGCGCTCCTGTACCTGGCGCAGCCGCTCGTCCTCTTCGATCTCGCCACGGTCAGCCAGCGCCCCGAGATGCAGGGCGTCGATCACTGGATGGCCTACGACAACGCCCGCTTCCCGCCGCAGCGCGCGCTGGCCGAGGTCTTGCAGACCGTGATGGAGGTCAGCCGCATCCCTCACGCGCCGGCGTACCTGCTGATGCCAGGGACCTTCCCGGGGTACTGGGAGGAGTATTTCTTCTTCTCGCCCCATCGCTACGAGGTCTTCCGGTGGATGAAGGCCCTCGAGCGCGGCGTGGCCATCTTCCTGGAGCGCGACCTGGAAGGGACCAAGCCCAACGACGCCGAACTCGCGCGCCTCAAGGAGCAGATCCTGGCCAGGCGAGAAGCGATCCCCGTCTGGCGCTCCAGGGCCGAGCGCATGGCCGCGCGGGCGCAGCGCCTGGTCGTCCAGCGGCTCACGCGCGAGTGGACGAACGAAGGGAAGACCGGCCCTGGGCCGCTCACCCGTGGCCTGATGGGGCTCTCCGTGCTCCGGGACACGCGGAACCCTCAGCTCGCCCGGGAGGCGCTCAAGACCGGCGTGTACCCCACGCTCGGCACGGTGAACCTCAAGGAGTCCGAGCTCGACTCCCTGGCCGCCGACCTGCGCGACGAGAGCCTCGGCGTCGAGCACCGACGCCGCCAGGTCGCTGCTGCGCGCAAAGCGTTCGTCCCTGCCTCCGCCCTCTCCAGGCGCGGGCCGAACGGCGAGCCGGTGACGCCCGGTGCATCCGATCCGGCCGAGAACGACGCCGCCACGTAACGTCGCCGCCCCGTGAGGACGCGCTCCACTGGTGCGGGAGCGCGCCTCGCTGGACGCTGCTGGTACAGCGTCCCCCGTCCGCGCATCTCAGCTCAAGTCGACGAGATCGTGGATCGTCCCTCGCACGCCGCCAGGCCGCGCGAAGTGCCCATCTTGTCGAGTCCAGACCATCCGCAGCCCCTTCCGAGGGCCCATGAGGATGCTTCGCATGTGGTGCGACACCACGGCATCCGGAGAGAGCGTGAAGCGACGACGCTGCAAGAGGATCGCCAGCGCGATCCGCAGCTCCAGCGCCGCAAAGCTCGCCCCGATGCACGTCCGAGGGCCTGCACCGAAGGGCAGGTAGTCGTACGGCGACGGCCGCAACGTGCTCCAGCGATCCGGTCGGAACCGCCTGGGCTCCGGGAAGATCTCGGGCGCGTGGTGGGAGATGATCGGGCTCAGGATGACCGTCGTGTCGGGCGGCAGGGTGCAGCCGTCGAGCTTGGCCTTCTCCGAGGAGTTCCGTAGAAAGAGCAGCGGCGCCGCCGGCAGCAGGCGCATGCTCTCCTTGATCACCGCGTCCAGCAGCGGGAGCTGCGAGAGCTGCTCGACGGTGGGGGCTTCACCGCCCAGCACCGAGGTGAGCTGGTCGACGAGGGCGGCATAGATCTCGGGGTGCTGAGAGAGCAGAAAGAGCGTCCAGCTCAGCGTGTTCGCGGTCGTGTCGTGGCCTGCGATGAAGAGCCCGGTGGACTCGCTGAGCAGCTCGGCATCGGTCAACGCGCCACCGTCCTCGTCGTGCGTCCGGAGGAGGATGGAGAGCAGGTCCTGGGTCTCCTCGCCGCTGCTCCGCTTCCGCTGGATCAGCGCGGAGATCCGCGCCTCGAGCTGCGCGCAGCGCTGCATGAAGCGGCGGTACGGCAGCCCGGGGATCTCGAACGGCAGCGCCATCACGCCGAGAGAGGTCAGCCCTTCGAGGAACTGGAGCCCCAGGCGCCCCAGATCCTCGGCCTCGTTCGAGACGTCCAGCCCGAACAAGCACTGCAGCGCGATGCACATCGTCAGCTCGGTCATCTCCGAGGCGATGTCCACGATCTGGCCGCTGGGCCTGCGCGCGAGGTAGCGCTCGGTCACCTCGACCATCTGATCCCGGTACGCCTCGACGCGACCCTTCGAGAACGCTGGCATCATCAAGCGCCGGCGCCTCTTGTGCATCTCGCCATTGAGCGAGGGCAACGAGGTCGTGAGGCGCGTCAGCGGGCTGTCTGGTGCCGTCTCGACGAGCGACTTGCTGTAGTTGACGAACAGCTTCGCGTCCGTGAGCACCTGCCGGTTGTTCTGCCCGCCGAACAAGCAGACCATGGCGGGCTTCTCGGCGCAGAGGACGGCCACGTCGCCGTACTCATGGTGCAGCGCCCTCACGGTCGTCAACGGGTCGCGGAGGAATCGAACGAGGTGAGGTCTTCCGCCGAGGAGGGGCAGGGGCCGCAGCCCCGGCAAAGCGTGGAGCGCGGTATCTCGCGAAGGGTTCGCCACCGTCGGGAGAATGCCCGTGAATGTGCTGGCTGTCTTCGATTTCCTGCTGGAGAACCCGACGCGTGATGCCCGGATCCCGTGGTGCTTCTCAGCGTCGCAGGCTGTCGCTCCCGTCGCGACGGAGGTGCCGGAGCGCGTGTGCGATGCCGCTCTGGAGCGTGCTCAGCGTGGTGAGATCGGTGAGATCGAGCTGGAGCGCCACCAGCGTCTGCGCCACCGCCGGGCTCATGCCCGTGAGCAGCACCTCGGCGCCGAGCAGTCGTGCAGCACGCGCGACCCCGACCAGCGCGTTGGCGACCAGGGTGTCCATCACCTTGACCCCCGTGATGTCGACGATCGCCGTGCGGGCGCGCTCGCGCGCGATGCCGTCGAGCAAGGTCTCCAGGATCTCCCGCGCTCGCAAGCTGTCGATGGTGCCGACCAGGGGCATGGCCAGCACGCCCTCGGCGATGGGCATGAGCGGTGACGACAGCTCGCGGAGCGCCGCGCGCTGGCCCTGGATCATCTGCTCCTGCATCGCCTCCCGCGCCTCGTCGGCGCGCTTGGTCTTGGTGATGTCGGTGCTGATCCCGCAGATCCCGAGCACGCGCCCCGCTCCGTCGCGCAGAGGGAACTTCGAGGAGAAGAAGATCCTGTCCCCGTCCATCGCTGGCGCGAGCTCCTCCAGTTGCAGGGGCTCACCGCGTGCGAGCGAGGCCTCGTCGGCCTCTCGGAACGCCGTCGCGATGGCGTGCGGGAACAGCTCGGCATCCGTCTTCCCGAGCACCTGCTCCTCGGTGAAGTGGAACAGGTCGAGAAAGCGCTGGTTCACGAGGAGGTAACGGCCTGGCGTATCCTTCACGTAGATCACGCTCGGCGAGTTGTTCAGCAGAGCGAGCACGAACGCCTGGCTCCGCCGCAAGAGGACGGCTGGGCTGTCCTCGCCGACGGGCAACACCTCGACGCTCACCTCCACGGGGGTGCCCTCCGCGTCGCGGAAGACGGTGTTGGTCCAGGTGCAGTCGAGGCGCTCGCCGGAGCGGGTCCTGCTCGGGGCGCGGGCGGTCACGAGCTGACCCGTCAGCGTGAACTGGAGGGTCAGCTGCACGATCTCGGGCGGGACCTCCTCCGGGGTGATCACCTCCCAGAAGAACCGCCCCACGACCTCGTCACGTCGCCAGCCGAGCAAGCGCTCGGACTCCCGTGACCACTCGGTCAGGCGCCCCTGCACGTCGTAGCGAATCTCGGCGGACTTCAGGGGAATCGCGGTCCGGACCTGTCTCGGATCCGGGCTCGATGCCGGCGGCGCATCAGCTCGCCTGAGCTGAGTGCGCAGCGCTTCGTTCTCGGCGCGGAGCTGCGCGATCAGCTCTGCAGTGTCTCCCTCCGCGTGATCCATGATGCTCGATGCGCCTCCTTCTCCAGGCTCTTCGGCTTCGAGTCTGCTCACACCTACCGAGACGCGGCAGAGGTGACAAGAGGCGCGCACCGTCAGGTCTCACCTGTCATGGTCACCCTGAACCCGCGCGTGCAGCCCTACAGACGCGTCGTCGACGAGGCGACCTGCACGCGCGCGTGGTGCCGTGTGCGTCCTCGACCGCTTGCGTGCGCTGGGTTCGAGGTGCGGCATGACACCACCGATCCTGCTGCACTACATTCTCCTCGGATCGCGATGAGCAAGGCATTCACCCGCGAATCGGACGACGATCTCGACGACGTACCGGTGCGGCCGCTCGGTGCAGAGCTACCGCCAGGCGTGAAGAACTACATGACACCCGAAGGTGCGGCACGCCTGCGTGACGAGCTCGAGCGGGTGACGCGGCTCGAGCGGCCGGCGATCGTTGCCGGTGGTGACGCCAGAGCCCTGCGCGACCTCGACCGACGCATCGCCTTCCTCGCGCGCAGGATCGAGGCGCTGGAGGTGATCGATCCCGCACGGCAGCCCACGGAGCGCGCGCTCTTCGGGGCCACGGTGACGGTGCGTGACGACGAGGAACGAGAGCGCAACTACCGGCTCGTGGGGGTGGACGAGGCGGCGCCGTCTCGTGGTGATGTGAGCTGGCAATCTCCCATCGCGCGCGCTCTGCTCGGCGCCGAGGTGGGAGATGTGGTCACGGTGAAGTCTCCTCGCGGCGAGGAGGAGCTGGAGGTGCTTCGCGTGCGCTACGTCACGGAGGCGCGTGCCGACGAGACGGAGGTGCGCGCCGACGAGCCCCTCACGGTGCGGCTTCGGGGTGAGGCGGGGGAGACGTAGGGCTCCCGGAGAACAGCGCCGCCATCGAGCGATCGTGCGCGCCGCCCAGCGTGAGCAGCGAGACGATCGCGCCGACCAGGGCGAGGAACATGTCCCACTGCGCATCCCAGACATCCCCTTGCGATCCGAGGAAGGCTTCCCCGACATCGCCAGCGACGACGAGCGTCGTCCACCACTCCAGCAGCTCCCAGAACGCGCCGATCGCCAGCGCGATGCTGACCACGATGAACGACAACCAGCCACCCCGCTGGAGCGGCGTCCGCCGCAGGAGCACCTCGCGGATGATCAGGGCAGGGAAGAACCCGAGCGCGACGTGGCCCACCCGGTCGTAGTGGTTGCGGCTGAAGCCGAAGGCCTCCTTCGCCCAGTTGCCGAGCGGCGTCTCGGCATAGGTGTAGTAACCGCCGTAGACGAGGATCAGCACGTGGAGGAACACGCACACGTACACGAGGCGTGACATCGGAAAGCGCTTGTAGACGGCGAGGAGGACCGCGATGCCGAGCAGCCCCGGACCGACCTCGAGCAGCCAGTTGAGGTGCCCGGCGGCGGGGCGGATCGCGGTCGCCACGCAGACCGCCGTGAGCACGCCCAGCAGCACGAGGGGGAGGCGTGCGTGCTGCATCGTTCCGCGAACGGGTCGCATCTCTTTCGTGGACATGTCGGCTCGCTGGAGGATAGCTCGGTCGGCGTTCCGGGTCGCGAGGCGCTCGTGCCTGGTCGCGAGGCGCTCGTGCCTGGTCGCGAGGCGCTCGTGCCGCGTTCCCGGCCTGGGGACCAGCGCTCAGTCGGCGAAGAGAGCGCCGAAGCGGCGGATGCGCTCGACCTTCGCCTCGAAGGCCGACCAGTCGTCGCGCTCGGCGATGTCGCTCCAGATCGCCTCGATCTCGTCGATGAGCAGGCTGCACGGGCCGTCGCCCTGGAAATAGGGGTCGTCCAGCAGCTCGACCCGGGCCGGATCATGGCCTCCCATCGCCCGCTCCAGCGCGACGAAGCGCGTGCCCGTGTACTTGGTGGCGACGGGGCTCCGGCGCGCGCGGGCCGCGCTCGCGAGGCCACCGTACCAGTCGAAGAAGAAGCGGTCGTAGCCCACGCCGCTCTCCTGGAGAAAGCCGAGGCAGGCGTCGAGCAGCGCCTCGTCTTCCTCCGGGCCGTTCGAGGTGAGCCCGAGCCGCCGCAGGAACTTCGCGTGGAGCGCCTCGACGAAGGCTGGCTCGAACGCCCGCAGCGCCGGCGCGAACGCGGCGTCAGGGCAGAGCGGGCTCAGGGCCTCGGCCAGCCGCGCCAGGTTCCACACGAACGTGCGCGGCTGCCGCCCGAAGGCGTACAGGCCGGTCTCGTCGAAGTAGGCCGCGGTGAAGGCCGGATCGTACACGGGCAGGAAGCGGTACGGCCCGTAGTCGAAGCTCTCCCCGGTGATGTTCATGTTGTCGGTGTTGAGCACCCCGTGGACGAAGCCCGCCGCCATGAAGCTCGCACAGAGCGCGGCCGAGCGGCGGGTCACCTCGTGCAGGAAGCCGACCGGAAGCGGCCCTTCCTGCGCGCGCGCCTCGGGCAGGTGGTGCTCGACGGAGAACTGGAGCAGCGCGTCCAGCCGGTCCTTGTGCCCCAGGTGGGCGTGGCGCTGGAAGCTGCCGAACCGGATGTGGCTGTGGTTCAGCCGGACGAGCACCGACGAGCGGGTGGGCGAGGGCTCGTCGCCACGAAACAGCGACTCGCCGGTCTCGAAGAGGCTGAACGTCTTCGAGGTGGAGACGCCGAGCGCTTCCAGCATCTCGGTGGCCAGCACCTCGCGCACGCCCCCCTTGAGCGTCAGGCGCCCGTCTCCGCCACGCGACCACGGCGTCTGACCGCTGCCCTTGGTCCCGAGGTCGAGCAAGCGGCCCTTCTCGGGATCGTCGGGACCTCGGCCGGCGTCGCGGAGCTGCGCGAACAGGAAGCCGCGGCCGTCCCCGAGGCGCGCGTTGTACGTGCCGAACTGGTGGCCGTGGTAGCGGAGGGCGAGCGGGCGGTCGAGGTTCCCCGGCAGCGGCTCGAAGCGGGCGAAGTGCGCCTCCCAGGCCTCGGCGTCGAGCGACCCGAGGCCCACCCGCTCGGCCCAGCGCTGGTTCCGGAACCGGAGGATCCGCTCGGGGAACCTGGCGGCCTCGACGGGATCGAAGAATCCCTCTCCGAGCGAGGGGAAGAGCGGGGCAGAGCGGTAGGAGGGGCTCGTGGGCATGGTCGTGTCCCGTCCGGTGAGCCTTGCAGAGGGCGCCGGGGGGGTGGGCGCTTTCAGGGTCTTCTCGGGCGATTTCGAGGAATCTGCCACCTGCCAGCGTTCCGGGTGTCGTCAGCGGCCGACGGGACCTGGTCACGCGCGTGACGTGGTGTCGTCGGCCGCCGACGGGGCCTTTGTCTCGCGCGTGCCCGGGTCCCGTCAACGGCCGACGGTGGTCGTTTTCGCGAACATGTCCCCGTTGCTGGCAGTCAGGGACCTGGTCACGCCCTTCACCTGATGCCGGAGGTCGCCTGCCGCCCCTGGGTTCGCACCGCGACCGGGAGCCGGGAGCGCGATGACGGCACCCTGTTTCCGGGAACAGGTGTCGTCCGGGCGCGTCGGTGTCCAGGATCGCGTCCGGTCCGGATGCCGGAAGTCCACCGCCGGCATCCGGTCACGATGTCATCCTGCCGGTTGCCAGCCATCCGGCGTTTCGAGCACCTCCGTCGCGCAGCTCGTCCAGCAGGAGTGGAACGGATGGGCCACTGTGGAGCCGCGTTCGTCCAGTCATGGTGGCACTCGCTCCAGCTTTGTGGTCGCGACCGTCAGGGCGAGCGCTGCGGTGGTTCTCGACGCCCGGGAGGGGTGATCCTAGGGATCGCCAGAGGGCGATCTGCAAGATCCGCCAGCGTGGTCTCCAGCTCCGCGTGGGCCGTCGAGCCACCTTGTTTCCTGCGGGATCGGCGCTTCGAGCGTGCTGGCACGCGGAGTGCTTTGGTCCAGAGCAACACCGCCCCGCAGCCTCTCGCCGCCCCACGGGCCGCGCGCTGCTCCCCAACCTGCAACCTGGCTCGCCGAACGCGCACCGCGCGGGGGCCTCAAAGGAGATGGTCATGATCGGACACGTAGCTGCACAGATCGCGCGAGACGCTGCCACGCTCGGCTTCAACAGCACCGACTTCATGTCCTTCTCCGGCGCCATGTGCTGGGACGCCGTGGTGATGTGCATGAAGAAGGCCGGCGCGGCCGATCCGGGATCCATCACCTCGGCCAGCTTCTCGCATGTCGTCAGCACCTCCGACCCGGCGGTCAACCACCGCACCGACATGCAGCACGTGCCGCAGGGCGCGTTCATCGGCTTCTTCAACCCGGAGGGACGCCTGATCCACGCCATGATCGCCACGGGCTTCGGGTGCGCGGCGGGCAACAAGAACGCCTGCATCGGCGTCGGGAGCCCCGTCGGGTGGGAGGTGCTCGACCTCGGTGGCAAACTGCACTGGGTGTCTGGTGGCGTGCGGATCGATGGGCAGCGGTACACCATCCACTACCGAGCGCTCGATTGATTGCTCGATCGTTGCAGACGATCGCATGATTCGTATGCTCCCACGATGCAGCCACCTCCCGGCGTGACCACGCCGAGCGACGACTTCTTCTTTCGCCTCTCGGATCCCGAGATCGAGCGCGCCCTCTCGTCGCTGCCGAACCTGGTCAACCCGCTCGGCTTCGACGCCTGGGGCTTCTGCCCGAGGGAGGCCGCGCGCTACTACGTGCTCGCCCGGCGCATCCACGACTACTTCCGCACCGAGGTCCACGGCATCGACCGCATCCCCGAGGGGCGTGTCCTGCTCGTGCCGAACCACGCCGGGCAGCTCCCGCTCGACGGCATCGTCATCGCCGTCGCCTGCCTGCTGCGCGCCGGGAGGCCGCGGCTCGTGCGCGCGATGATCGAGCGCTGGTTCCCCAAGCTCCCCTACGTGAACGAGATCCTGACCCGCTCCGGCGCCGTCCTCGGGGATCCCGTCAACTGCGTGAACCTTCTCGAGGACGACCAGGCCATCCTCGTCTTCCCGGAAGGCGTCGCGGGCAGCGGCAAAACCTTCGACGAGCGCTACCGGCTCAAGCCCTTCGGGCGGGGGTTCATGCGGCTCGCGCTGAAGACCCGGACGCCGATCGTCCCCGTCGCCGTCATCGGCAGCGAGGAGTCCATCCCGAGCGTCCACAACCTGGCCTCCATCGCGAAGGTCCTCGGCATGCCGTACCTCCCGGTGAGCCCCTTCCTGCCGCTCCTCGGCCTCTTCGCTTACTTCCCGCTGCCCGTCAGGTTCTCGGTGTACTTCGGCGAGCCGATGTCCTTCGACGGGCCGTGGGACGATGAAGACGCGCGCATCGAGAGCCGGGTGGCCGAGGTGCAAGCGCGCGTGCAGACCCTGGTCGACGACGGGCTCGCGGCACGTCGCTCCGTCTTTTGAGAGAGCGTGGGAGGCTTCCTGTGGGTGTCATTCTGATCACGGGTTTCGCCGGGGGGCTCGCACGAGACGTGGCGGGCCGCCTCGTGGCCGCGGGACATGGCGTCGTTGGCGTCGATTACCGAGAAGCGCCTCCGATGGACGGCGTGACCCTGTACCGCGCGAGCTACGACAAGACCGCCATCGAAGACGTCTTCCGCAAGCACGCCTTCGACGCGGTGCTCCACCTCGGCCGGGTCGGCAATCTCTCTCAGGAGATCGAGCGCCGCTTCGAGCTGAACGTCCTGGGGACGCAGAAGATCTTGAACCTCTGCCGCGCGCACGGCGTCGGATCGCTCGTGGTGCTCTCGACGTTCCACATCTACGGCGCCCACCCGCGCAACCACACGCCCATCTCCGAGGCGGACCCGCTGCGCGCCGGCTACGAGTTCCCCGAGATCGCCGACGCGATCCAGCTCGACAACATGGCGACCACCTGGATCTACCAGCACCCCGAGGTGCGCGTCGTGGTGCTCCGCCCGACGAACGTCGTGGGCCCGTCGATCCGGAACAGCATGAGTTCTCTCCTCAGGCTCCCTCGCGTCCCGCACCTGGCCGGCTTCAACCCGATGACCCAGTTCATCCACCAGGACGATCTCGGCGCGGCCATCGAGGCTGCGATGAAGGGCAGCGCTCGCGGCGTCTTCAATGTGACGGGCGACGACGTCGTCCCCTGGCGCACGGCGCTCGACCTCGCCGGCGCGCGCTCGTTCCCCATCCCGTCGAGCCTGGTGACGCTCTACCTCAAGACGATCTCGGCGTTCCCGGAGTATCTCGTCAATTTCTTCAAGTTCCCCTGCGTCCTCACGGGGCGAGCGTTCCGCGAGACGTTCGGCTGGTCCGCGCAGATCGACCTCCCACGGACCCTGGCGAGCACGCGCGAGCAGCGCACCATCAATTGAGTGAGTCCAGCTCCGAGAGCTGGTCCCGTGCTGGTGAAATCGCACAATTGCGATTGCAGCGATGCCACATGTCCGTGACGGTCCTCGAGGAACCGCATACCCACCACAACATCATGGTGTGGGCGGAGCGCATGTTCGACCGACTTGTGGAGCTTCTGGAGATTCTCCGGGCCGAGCAATGTCTCGTACGATCATGGTGACTGGACAGCTCACAAAGAAAGGCGTGATCTATGGTCCAGGGCGTCCGGTCGTGGCGTGGGTCACGTCAGATTCTGGTGCGCATCAGTGCTGGACGGGAGAGTGCTCGATGAATTGCGATTTAGAGGGAGAACCGCTCGATCCGCGTCTCGCCGAGCTGAACTCGGAGCGGGATCGCCTTCGTGCGGAGCTGCAGTCCTTGCGTGACGCGCTGCACGGCGAGCAGCGCCACGCGGTCCATCTGCTGATGGGGCTACCGGCGGGCGTGTGTTACCTGCGTGGCCCCGAGTTCGTCTACGACCTGGCCAACAGCCGTTACTTCGAGCTCACCGGCAGCCGCTCGATCCTGGGGAAGCCGATTCGCGAGGCCTTGCCCGAGATCACGGGCCAGGGATTCGTGGACATCCTGACCGAGGTCTTGCAGACCGGCGTGCCTTACGCCGCCTCGGATGTCCCCATCCTCCTCAAGTCGAGCGAGGAGGGGCCACTCGTGGAGAAATGGCTCGATTTCACCTACCAGCCGGTGCGCTCTCCGACAGGGGCCGTCGAGGGCATCCTCGTCCTCATCGTCGAGGTGACCGAGAAGGTCCAGGAGCGGCGCAAGGTCGAGCTGCTCAACACCGAGCGCGCGGCGCTGCAGCAGGAGCTGATCCGCGCCCAGCAAGAGGCACTTCGCGAGCTGGCGACGCCTCTGGTTCCGCTCGCAGATGGTGTCATCGCCATGCCCCTGGTCGGCAGCGTCGATGCAGAGCGCGCCGCGCAGATCATGGAGACCCTTCTCCGAGGTGTCTCCGAGCAGAGCGCGCGGATCGCCCTGCTCGACGTGACGGGCGTGCGCACGGTGGACGAGACGGTCGCTGCGGCCCTGCTTCGAGCCGCAAGGGCCGTGCAGCTCCTCGGCGCCGAGGTGGTCTTGACCGGACTCAGCCCGGTGATTTCCCAGACGCTGGTCGCACTGGGCGTCGACTTCTCCGGGATCACCACGCTTCGCTCGCTCCAGGTGGGCATGGCGTACGCGCTGCGTGCGAAAGAGGAGACGGGAACTGCGCGTGCGCTCGGCGCCTGGGGCTCTCCGAGGCGAGGCCCCTGACGTCGCGGCGCCGATTCCGGAAGACGGTCCTCCGCGCGCGTGGAGCTTCGCCTGCCGATTGAAAATTTCTCTTCTCCGCGTGCGTCTCCGCACGCGACACGGCCGCGTTCGTTCGCAGGCGTTCCGCAGCAAATCAAGGAGGGGCCGCGATCGGTATCGACGCGGCGCGTTTCCCGCCCACGGGGGATGGACCCAGCGTGGTAGGTTCCGTCCTATGTCGATCGAAGAGGTCCGGGCGAACGCCACGGACGTCCAGTCCGGAGCGGGCACGCTTCCTCCCTTCGTCAGCACCAAGAAGCCAGGCCCTGCTCCGGCGCGCGTCGACCCTCCCTCGTCGACCGACGAGGGTCTCCCGAGCGTCGAGGCCTCGCCCTCTCCCTTCGCCAGGAAGGAGGCTTTCGCGCGGGAGCTGCTCGACCTCCGGAAGGAGCTGGAGGCGTCGATCGGCCCCGAGGACCTTGAGCACCTCCGCAAGATGCAGTGGTGGGGCAGGGGATGCTCGGCGCTCGGCTACGCGACCGCGTGGATCGCACCCAACCCGATCTCGGCGCTGCTCATCGCGCAGGGCAACACGGCGCGCTGGACGATGGTGACCCACCACATCGCGCACCGCGGCTACGACCGGGTGCCCGACGTACCCGAGCACCAGACGGGGCGCGGCTTCGCCGTGGGGTGGCGTCGCTTCCTCGACTGGCCGGACTGGATCCACCCCGACGCCTGGCGGCACGAGCACAACGCGCTCCACCACGGGAACACGGGCGAGACCTCCGACCCCGATCTGGTGGAGGAGAACATGGAGTGGCTCCGCCAGTCGGACCTGCCCCTCGTGGCCAAGCACGCGATCGTGGCGTTCTTCGCCTGCACCTGGAAGCTCACCTACTACGCACCCAACACGTTCCTGGAGTGGCGGCGCGTGCAGCGGCGTCGCGCGGGAGAGCAGGACGATGGCACCCCGATCCGCTTGATCTCCGCCTTCGACCCGTTCACCGAGGAGGGGCGTTCCTTCTGGGCGACCTGCGTGCTGCCGTATGCTGGGCTCCGCTTCGGGGCGCTCCCGGCGCTGTTCTCCCCGCTCGGTCCATGGGCCGTGGGGAGCGTCTTTCTCAACAGCGTGTTCGCCGAGGTGCTCACGAACATCCAGAGCTTCATCCTGATCGGCCCGAACCACGCGGGAGAGGATCTCTACCGCTTCGAGGGGCGGGCGAAGAGTCACTCCGAGTTCTCGGTGCGGCAGGTGATCGGGTCGGTGAACTATGCGACCGGCAGTGACGTGGTCGACTTCTTCCACGGCTTCCTCAACTACCAGATCGAGCATCACCTCTGGCCGCACCTGCCCATGCGCCAGTACCAGCGGGCGCAGCCCCGGGTGAAGGCCATCTGCGAGAAGTACGGCGTCCCTTACGTGCAAGAGGGGGTGCTGCGGCGCGCGAAGAAGATGGTCGACATCATGGTGGGGCGCGCCTCGATGCGGACCGTGGACCCGGCCGGCGCGCGCTGAGCGAGGCCCCGGGGGGGACACGCGGATTGCGCGGGTCTTGCGCAAGTCGTCCCTCTCTGGCGCGAGGCACGCGGCGGGTTCTGGCGCGAGGGCCGGGGCGGGGCGTCGGCGCGCTTCCTGAGATCGGCCGGGAATGCAGGCTGGCCGTGGCGCGCTGTGGGGTGATCCGGGCTGGCGCAAGGCTTGCTGTGGAGACGCGCCGTTCTGCGCGCTCCGATCGAGGTGACCCACGCTCGACGGGACGGCGGCAGCGGTCTGCCACGCAGTGCAGCACCCCAGAAAGGACGTGGCCCGAGATGAGGCATCTTCATTCCCGCACGACGCGACGCACCTGGATTCATGGTTCCTGGCTTCTCGCCGCATCGCTCGGAGCCACGGGTTGCATCGAGGAATCCGCGCTGTCCGAGCCCTCCGAGCTGACCGTGTTCTTCGACGACGTCTACCTGACCGCCGAGGGGGAGAGGGTGCAAGGGAGACCCCTCCACGAAGGGGCATTGCGTGTGGCGGCGCGCGATGACGAGGGGGGCTTTCGCTTCTTCGAGGGAGAGTTCTCGGACGACCACGCGCGCTTTCCAGGCGTGCCCGACGGTGAGCTGTACGTGTTCGTCGGCCCGCAGGGGCTCTCCCCGAGCGAGATTGTGGTGACGTCCGAGCGTGAGCTGGACCTGGGGCGGTACGTCCTTCAGCGGCCGGACGTCGGCGCCGTCACGCAGCCGTCGCTCGTCCAGATCGCGCTCGATGGAATGAGCCCGTGGCAGGAAGGCAATCAGCTCGTCCTCTACAGCCCGGGAGCGGGCGCGGTCGGTACCTTCGACGACGTCCTCACCAGCGAGATCGCCCTAGGCGCGACCAGCATCGACGATTCCTTCGACATGCTGGACCTCACCGTGGCCCATCTCGTCGATGGCGATCGCGGCGACGAAGCCTTGCTTCTCGAGTACGTCGAGCAACCGTCGCCAGGAACGAACGAGGTGGAGCCCACCCTTGCCCTGGAGCGGGTGTTTGCTGTCCCCTCGTTCACGCAGGTCGACGGCGCGACGACACCGATCCGTGGCAGCCTGACGGCCGCGCCGCAGGCCGAACTCCACCTCGATTGGAAGCTCTCCGAGTTCGAAGCGCTGGCGGCCTCGGTCCACCCGGAGGCCAAGGCGGCAGGCTACGGCGTCAAGGTGCATGCACAGCCCACAGCAGGCTTGCTCGGTTTCAGGAGACCTCCCGCCCTCCTTTCGCACGTCGGCGCGCCCTTGGCAGACATCGATGTCGCGCTCTCCTACGGAAATCCTTTCCCGTCCGCATGGCAGACCTATGGCCTTGCTTCCGTCACCCTCGTGGCCGAGCTGGAGGTCCCTGGCTCGGACGAGCGCGTCGGCGTCTTCGTCAACGCGCATGCGGCGCTTCCGGTGGACGCGCGCGGAGAGACCAGCTTCTCGCCCCGCTTCTCCCCGCCGCAGGCTCTCCGGATCAACGGGCAGGATGCCCAGCGACCGCTCCTCGACGTGGGGGTGACGCCGACCGTGAGCTGGGATCCTCCAGCCATCAGCGGCACGTTCTCGTACGCGATTCAGCTCACCCGCTTCACGCAGACGCCCAACATCGGCCCGATCTCTCCTCCGGAGTTCGTCGTCTACACGAGCGATACCCAGGTCGTCCTCCCTCCCACCCTCCTCACGCCTGGCGAGCTGGTTCAGGTCTCGGTGGTCGCCATCCCGCGGAGCGAAGCAGACGCTCCTGGCAAGGCCTACGTACCGCTCCGGGAGGGAGCGCCGATTCTCTCGGGGCTGTTCAGGCCCTGAGCTGACCTCGGCGCGCTCCTCCGGGAGCGAGGCAGGTCGACCGTGAGGGCCGGGTGAGCGACGATGCTGCGCGCGCCGTCGTTCTCACCGCCCCGCTGGGCGCCGTCTCCTCCTTCAGGGAGTCTTCATGCAGAAACCGCTCTACCTCGTCGCTCCGCTCATCGCCCTGGCCCCCGCTGTCTTCCTCCCGAGCTGCGAGGGAGACGGCTCCGGGTCGTCGGCCACGTCCGAGACCGCATCCACCGGCAGCGGCGGCACGGGAGGGGACGACGGGCAGGGAGGGCACGGCGCCGAGGGGGGGCAGGGCGGCGCGGGCGGCCAGGGGGGCGATGACGTGCCCATCGTCTGGGGGCCTTGTCCGGAGACCTACGCGGAAGCGGAGTGCGCCCTGGTGCCCTTGCCGCTCGACCACGACCACCCCGAGGGGCCGACCCTCGACGTCTTCGTCGCCCGGCGCCTCTCGGGAAACCCCGACGCCGCGCAGCTCTGGATGCTGCAAGGCGGACCGGGCAGCTCGGGGGAGTCGTTCTTCTTCGGCATGGTCGATCGGTTCGCGTCCTTGATGCCCGATGTCGACCTCTACATCCCCGACCACCGCGGCACCGGCCGCTCTGCGTACCTCGGTTGCGACGCCGAGGATGCCGCCTCGCCCGGAGGGCAGCTCATCCTGGCCGAAGAGTGGCCCGCCTGCGCCGCTCAGGTCGCCTCGGAGCGCGCCACGGAGCTGCCCTTCCTGACCGTCACCAGCGCGGCCCGGGATCTCGGCACCCTCGTCGAACGAACGCGCGCTCCAGGGCAGCCGGTCTTCGTCTACGGCCTCTCGTACGGCACCTACCTCGGCCTGCGCTACCTGCACCTCTTCCCCGAGCAGCCCACGGGCGTGATCCTTGAGGCCTTCGTGGCGCCGGGGGAGCTCTTCGTCTCTCGTCTCGATCAGTCCTACGATCCTCCAGCGCAGGCCTACGCGGCCCTGTGCGCGGCGGATCCCCTGTGCAGCAGCAAGCTGGGCCCCGACCCGTGGGCGCGGCTCGGCGCGATCTTCAACTTGCTCGACACGGGCCACTGCGCGGAGGCGGGCATCGACCGGCCCATGCTCCGCGAGATCATGTCGGGCCTGTTCATGGGCTGGCGTTCGCGCCTGCTCTCGCTGGCCTTGCCGTACAGGCTGGAGCGGTGCTCCGCCGAGGACCTCGCCGCCATCGACGAGTTCAAGTCCTTCTGGTTCGAACCCTATGACCTCGCGGGCTTCTCGCAGGCGCTCGAGGTCCACATCGATTTCTCCGAGCTGTGGGAGACGCCGCCCCCGAGCCCGGCGGAGCTGCAAGCCCGCGCCGACGCTTCGCTCTACGGCCCGAACTGGGCTTCTGCCCGTGGCGAGGCGTTCGCACTCTGGCCCAAGTACCCGGCCGATGCCTACACGCAGGCGTGGCCTCAGGTGGACGTCCCGCTGCTCGTGCTCAATGGCACGCTCGATCCGCAGACGCCCATTGCTCAGGCCGAACTCGCGGCGGCCCATTTCGATGGGCCACACCAGACGTTCGTGGCCGTTCCCAATGCGCCGCACGTCACCTCCACGCAATCACCGACCACGCTCGGCGACGGCGTTCCCTGTGGCGCCCGGATCATTGCGAATTTCGTCCTCGACCACGAGGCGCCAGTGGATACCTCGTGCATTGCGGTGATGCGCCCCGTGACGTTCGAGGACGCGGCGCTCGCCTCGGTCTTCTTCAATGCGTGGAGTGTGTGGGACGACGTTCCCTTGCAAGGGAACGCCATCCCGGAGGTGCCGACCTCGCGTCGCGCCTTGCAGCACGAGGAGGCTGACTGATCAGGGGGCGCCGCTGCATTGCGAGGCGCACGAGGGGATCGTAGAGCCCTCTTCGCAGACGTGGGCGGAGGCGCACTCGTCGTAGCGCTGGACATCCTCGGCACAACCATGGAGTTCTCGTGCCTGGCGTGCCTGGCGTGCCTGGCGTGCATCCTCTGCGCATTGCTCGATCCACCAGGGCTCATAGTGCCAGCAGGAGCAGTACGTCTTGCAATGTGAGGGTCGCTAGAACGGCCTGGAGGTGTCGTCTCGTCATGGTCTGGGCTGGTCCATTTTCGCGAGGGGTGGGGATCATGGACTGGTGAAGCCCGATTCATTGAGGTCAGCGGTCAGGAGGGTGTCGTGGGGAGACTTCACGGGTGGCTCGACGCGACTTGCGGCACGGGGAGCTTCACGGATCACGGGGCACCGCTGCACTGGGCGGCGCACGCCGTGTCCAGGCACGAGGTCAGCGCGAGCTGGGCTGCTGGAGCGTCAGGGTGTCGGCCCAGGCAGCCCAGGGAGCCCGAGACGCAAGCGGCGAGACAGTTTTCGGGCCATGGATCGGACGCACATGACGGCTCGCACGCGGTGACACAGGCATCGTACTCGCTGCAGACCCGGCCGGTCCGACAGTCCTCGGCCTCCTCGGCGCAGACGAACCGTCTGGCGCAGGCCTGACACGTCTCACAGTCGGTTCCTGCCATGGAACAGGCCTCGCAGTCCTCGACATCGGTCCCATCGGAACAGCTACCCGTCCCCAGGCGTTCGTCGCAGATGCCGTCGTTGCGGGTGGGGCAGACGCAGTCGTCGATGTCGGTCTCGTGAGCGCAGAGGCCGGTCCCTTCTGGCCCGTCGCAGACACCGTTGTTCTCGTAGTCGCAGGTGCAGTCTGCGAGGTCGGTCCCCGGCGGGCAGGTTCGATCACAGCGGCCATCGTTCTCTCCGGGGCAGTACCCGCAGTCGTAGGAGTCGCTTCCCGGCTGACAGCGGCCAGTTCCACCCGGCTCGTCACAGACGCCATCGTGATGGGTGAAGCAGAAGTCGCTGGCACACTGGAGGACCTCTGGCTCGAGGCGGGGACAGGCGCCGAACCCTTTCAGCCCTTCCTCGCAGACACGGCTGGCGATGCACTGGTAGTAATCGCGGACGATGTGCTGACAGCCGTGCTCCTCGGCGGCCCCCCGGATGGAGAGTTCCTCCTCGCGGCATCGGTCGAACCAGTCGGGTTCACAGTGCCAGCAAGAGCAGTAGGACTTGCAGCCTGAAGGGAAGTCGTCGCGGAGCGACTCGCCGACCCAGTCGAGCGAGCAGGCGTGGATTCCGCCGAGCATTGCCGTGGTTGCTAACGTGGCCAGGAGATGTCGAGGGGTCATCGGATCTGGTTCCTGTTCGAGAGGGGTGTCTGGGCTCCCTGGTCGTGAGCAACGCCGCGGCCCGACGGAGGCGAGAATAAACGCGATGCATCTCGCTTGGAATCGGTAGGCGCCGCTGCCGTCAGCTTTTTGCGAGGCTCGTCGAGCGCGAGCCATCGCGTGGAAACGCCGCTGATTTCTGTGCGGACGGCCTCGTGGAGACGAGCCCTGTCGTCATCGTCTGCGCCGGTTCCTTCTCGCGAGGGGTCGGGGATCGTGAGCCGTCGATGCCCGCTTCATCGACATTGGCGGTCACGACGGTGTGGTGGGCGGACTTCGCGGGCGACCCGGCGCGACGCTCCCTGCAGCACGAGGAGCTTCACGGAGCAGCGCGTGCTGCTGCATTGCGCGACGCGAGCTTGCAGGTGGTCCAACCGGACGGGTCGCCGGACTGTCGTGTCGTCGGTCGGCTTCCTGCGTGAGCGTCGAGGGGACGGCCAGGCGCCTTTGCCAGAGGAGACGGCCGTCCTCGATGCGTCACCAGGCGGGGGTTCAGTCCTGGGGCGGCGCGCTGACCGCGAGCTTCGTCGAGCGGAAGCGCCAGCCGTCCTTCGTGCGGACGTAGACGTCCTCGTAGTCGCCGTAGTGGAGCTGCACGCCGGCCGCCTCGTTCCCGCGTTGCACCATGTAGGCCGTGAAGCGCCAGCTGCCGCGTGCGGTGTCCCCGTCGATGGAGAGCACGGGGAGGCAGACGGTGTGGAACGACCAGCGGGTGAACGATGGGATGGTGTCGTGGAACCACGTCCGCAGGGCTTCTTTCCCGCAGAACTTGCCGAAGTGGGCGTACTCGGTCTCGCAGTCGTCGACGAACAGTGCGAGCAGCTCGTCGGCGCGATCAGGGGTCTGTGTCAGCGCGTCCAGGATGCGGATGTAGGACGCCTTCAGCGCGTGGATGGCCTTCTCCGCCTTGATCTCTTCGATGTGGATGGCCAGGGCATCGAGATGCGGGGTCGTGGTCTGCATGGTGGATGATCCTCCGAGGTCTTCGAACACGCGCGCTCGGGACGCGGTGCGGCCTTCGAGGTCAACCGCCGAGGCCATCGAGGTCAAGCGGCACGAGTGACGAGGGCCGAAAAAGGACCGGTGTTGCGCGGATGGGCGTGGTCCTTCCGGCTGAAGTGTCAGGGCTCCCGTGCTACGGAAGGCGTGTGGAGGACGCTGCACAGGCCATGACCTCGTTCGTGAAGATCTTGACGTCGGACGCGGAGCGCTCGGTCCGCTTCTACGAGGCGCTGGGCTTCGAGACGATCCAGGCCGAGCCGCCATTCGTCCACCTGCGCTGGGGAAGTCAGGCGGACGTCTACCTCGTCACCCCGCCGCTCGGGATGGCGCTGGAGGCGCGCAAGGGCGTCGGTGTACTGCTGGGGTTCCGCGTCGAGGGTGGCGGCGTGGACGTGGTGGCGGCTCGCGCGCAGGCGCACGGGATCAGCATCGAGGGCCCGGTGATGCAGCCCTGGCACACGCGGGAGATCATCGTGTCGGACCCGGATGGGTACCGGCTGAACTTCATCGAGCGCGTGGTGTCATGACCTCCCTCGATCCGCTGGCCACCGAGGTCCCTGGTCTCGCGCTGCGTGTCGCGGTGGCCGACGATGTGCCGGTGATCCTCGCGTTCATCCGGGAGCTGGCCGCCTACGAGAAGCTGCTCCACGAGTGCGTGGCCGATGAAGCTGGCCTCCGAGCGACGCTGTTCGGCGTGAAGCCCGCCGCCGAGGTGCTGCTCGCGGTGCTGGAGGGGGAGCCCGTCGGGCTCGCGCTGTATTTCACCAGCTACTCGACGTTCCTGGCCAGGCCCGGGCTGTACCTGGAAGACCTCTTCGTGCGCCCGGCGGCCCGGAAGCGAGGCGTCGGTGCGGCGCTCATGACCGCGCTGGCGCGCCTCGCCGTTGCCCGTGGCTACGGGCGGTTCGAGTGGTCGGTGCTCGACTGGAACGAGCCGGCGCTGCGCTTCTATCGCTCGCTAGGGGCGCAAGGGATGGATGGGTGGACGGTTCAGCGGGTGACGGGCGAGGCCCTCGTGCGTCTCGCTTCGGGGACCTCACGCGACGCCTCGGAGGCCTCGCGCGACGCGACGGGCATCTCCGGCGATCCCGCCGGCACCTGACATCCTCTGACGTCCCTGCGGGAGGAGCGCGCGACCCAGCCGCCCTGGCCGCAGGACTCAGGACGCGGCCCGGACGCTCGCGGTCTGGTGCAGAACGTACACGGCCCGTTCCAGCATCCAGATGGCGGCCTCGGGGTCGCAGAAGCGCGCGTCACTGCTCGGGTAGAGCAGGTGGAGCCCGGCGGGGCCCAGCGTGAGCCGGAAGCCCGCCGCCCGCAGCTCGTCCGCGGCGGGTAGGTCGGCGCGCCGCGTGCGCCCGGGGACGTAGCTCGCGAGGAAGACGTCGAGGCGCTGCACGTGCGGGGCGTGGGCGAGCATCACCAGCACCGCGACGTCGCGGTGGTGGAGGGACACGCTGCGCCGCACGACCGGGGATCCCTCGCTGCTCTTCGCGATCTCCAGTGCCCCTTCCGGCGTGCTCGCCGCCCAGTGCGCATCGAGCCACGTGACGGCGGCGCGTGTCCCGTCCTCGCGCATCCGGGTCCCGTAGCAGCTCGCCAGCCCTTCCAGTGCGGTGCGGTGCCGGGACTTCCTCGCGCCCCGGCGATCGAGGACGACGCTCCCACCGAGCAGCAGCGCGCTGAGCCCGACCCCCCCTGCGAGGAGCGGCAGCCGCAGCTCGGGCATGGCACGGCCGAACGAGCCAGCGACGAGGATGGCGACGTACGCCGGGATCATGAGCGGAAGGTTCCAGAGGATGCGCGCCAGCAGCTCGACCGTGCGACGGCGCGCGTCCTCGCCGTGCTCCCTGACCCGGGTCCGGGAGGCGCGCGCCTGCGCCAGATCGGCCTGCTGATCCGTGGGTGCGATCGCGCCCGCCGTGGGCGTCACCAGCGGCTCGTCGCCCTCCAGGCGCACCGTGCGGAGCGCGCGCTTCAGACCGAGCCAGAACAGGCCCACGCATAGCGCGAGGCCCACGTAGAGCACCCCCGCAGCGATGGACCGCGAGAGCCACGCGAGGCTCTCCGCAGGGGCCAGGGCGAGTGCCGAGCGCATCACGACGAGCACCAGAAAGACGTGGATGTGACGCTCGACGAGGCGGTCCAGCACGCCGGACGCCGCGCTCTGTGAGATCGCCTCGACGAGGCCCATGCGGTCGAGTTCCGCCTCGACCCGCTCCCGGTAGGTCCGAGCTTGCTCGCGCATGCGCTCGGACAGCGCGGTGGAGGCCCCGCAGTGGCGGCATCGGGCGTCACGCGTTCCGGGATCGACGCGGAGCCCGACGCCGCAGTGGGCGCAGGAGAGGATCGGGGCTTCCTGGTCTACACGATCCACGTTCCGTTCCTCGCGACCGGGGCTGGATCTCTGGCGGTGGTCCGTCCTCGTATCCGCCCCGATGCGTCCTTCGTGAGGCCCGTGGGCTTCCTTTCGGAGCTCAACCCCGCGGGGTCGTGCGCTGCCGCTCGCTGGCGCGTGCGCGACGGCGTGCCGCGACGGCACCCACCCCTGCCAGCGCCACCGCGAAGCCCCACGGGGAGCCCCCTGCCTCGGCCACCTCGCACGCGCAGCCATTCGCGCCCGGCGGCACTGGCGGCGGCTCGTTCCCGGGGATGGGAGGCGGCGGGCTGTTCACCGGCGGCGGCGGCTCGCTGCCGGGCGGCGGCTCACCGCTCCCGGCTGGCGGAGGCGCGGCGCCCTCGGGGACCGTCCCCTCACCGAGCTGCGCCACATCTTCGGCGGCCGTATCGAAGAGCTTGGAGCGGGAGCACAAGCTCGCGACCAGCGAGCCCTCGCGCGAGCCCGCGTAGATCAACCACTCCTTGCCTTCCTCGAAGTACAGGCCGCAGGCAGCGCTGCTCGTCGCGGTGCGCACTTCCACGGTGCTCCCGACCTTCCCCTTCCACGCCCGAGACACGTCCAGCTTGACCACGAGGGGGACCGTCTCGTCGCTGCTCTGCTTCGCGATGCCGACGACTTTTCCGGCGAACACGGCCTCGGACTGTTCGAGGGCCGTGGCGACCGGCGGAGGGGGAACACATTTGCAGGCGAGGACGTCCGTCGTCTGCAGCAAGGTCAAGAGCGCGGTCGTGAGAGCAAGTGCCAGGTTGCGCATGGGCGGGCACTGTAGCATCGCCCGCGCGGTTGCCTTCAGGGGGCGCGTGCTTGCCTTGATGGTGGGGAGGAAGGCGCCGTGGATGGTCGGGACGAAGCCGACATGGCTCCAGGGCAGGGGATCCAGGCCCATTGACCTGCGGCGCGGAGGCGTCCTTGACAGCGTGGCGTGCGCCTGGAGAAGCTGCTCGCCCCCTCTCGGGTGGTCTCGGGTGGTAAGGAGCTTCCAGCTCATGCGGTCCATGCACACTCCTTCCTCGGCCATCCTGATCGTCGCGCTCCTGGGCCACACGGCTTGCCGTGACGACGAGGGCGGTGGCGTCTGCGAGGGCTTCAGCGAGCGCTGGGTCGGCTCCATGGACGGCCAGACCGTCGACGAATGCTATCGACTGCGCTCGACGACGGTGTTTGGTCTCCTGGACGTCGAGACGCGCGCCAAGGGCAAGACCTTGCTCCAGGGCGACGAGGGGATCGAGACGCTCCGCGACGGAGAAGCCATGGAGGCCACCGGCCTGTTCCGGTTCTCCGACGGAGGGTTCCTGGGGGGCGAGTGGTACTGCGCGGGCGCTGGCACCACGATCGAGCAAGCGTCACAGGGCGTCCGCGGCATGAACTACACGCTCACCTCGCTTTCGCGGCTCGGCGCTTGTCCTGGCTCCCCCGTGGAGGGGACCTTGAGCCTCTGCGTATCGAGGGAGGGCTCCTGCCCTGATGGTCACAGCGACTTCAGCGGGCAGATCGACGGCGCGACCATCGACTGGTCGGACGATCTCTTCACGGCCGACTACGTCAGGTACAGCGACGAGACGCGCTGGATGCCGAATTTCAGGAGCGACGACGCCCGCCTCATGCAGGTGTACGTTTCCAGGGGAAAATTGACGGGAGGCTACCTCATCACGCCCCCCGAAGCGCCGGATGGCGGAGCGCTCTACTGCATCGACGCTGGCACGGCCTCGGTGAGTGAGTTCACGTCGAACATGACCATCACGAAGATTTCTCGTCTGGGCCGATGCGTCGACGCCACACCGGTCGAGGGGTCGATTTCCGTGACGAACATGCTCTGATGTGGCTCCCCGGTGAGTACCCTCACCGGCCATGAAGCACCGCAGCGCGTGCCGTGTCCTCGCCGCGAGCGCCGTCGCTCTCGCCCTCCTCCCGCTCCCCTTGCTGCTCTCCGCCTGTGCTCCCGTCGACGACGAGGGCGTGCTCGACGAGCTGGAGACCGAAGCGCTCGACGAGCCCGTCACCCAGCACGAAGACGCCCTCCAGGGCCCGGGCTGGACCGTCCTCCAGGCCGGCGGCGGGGCCCCGATCCGGAGCATCATCCGCCGCGCGGACGGCATGCTGCTGGGCCCGCGCAGCTCGGGGCACGAGATCGAGGTCTGGGCCAGCACGACCAACGGCGCGAGCTGGTTCCGGCGCGGCTCGGTGGCGAACAACCCCGCGGTCGATTTCGGCGACGTCACCATGCTCCGCGTGCCCGGCACGACCACCATCTTCTGCGCCTTCCGCGAGTTCAGCGCCGGCAAGTTCCGCGTCACCGTGACCCGGAGCAACAACGACGGCGACAGCTGGGTCTACGACAGCACCGTCGTCGGACCCGTGTCCCGGTTCGTCGGCGCCCCGTTCCTGTTCATCCGGGGGAACGGCGATCTCCAGGTCTATTACGACTCCGAAGAGCTCGCGGCCGTGAAGGGCTTCCCCGGGCACCAGTGGATCGCCATGCAAGGTCGAAGCGGGATCAGCGGCGCCTGGAGCGCCTACGGCGTGGTCACCGTGTCGCGAGAGAAGGCTGCGGGCGCCCTGTCCCGCGAGGGCATGCCGACCGTGGTGCAGCTCGGCGGCGATCGCTTGATGGCGGTGGTCGAGGGCGTGGAGCCGTTCCCTTCGGGCGGCGCGCGCGCCAACGAGATCCACGCCACCCAGTCCTGGGACGGCGGCAGGACCTGGGACGACGCCATGCGCCGCACGCCCTACCGCGCCCGGATCCACCCGGGGACGGGCCGGCGGTACAACGCCTACGCCCCGTACGCCATCCGCGTCGGCAACGGCCCGGTGGGGGTCGCCTTCTGCACGGACGAAGACAAGGCCGGCGCGCCCGACCTGGCGAGCACCCCCCCGGAGCAGCGGAGCTGCCGCGTCGGCTACGTCGGCACGACGGTGAACTTCGAGACCTGGTCGGGCACCAGCGCGATCTGGACGGGCACCGACAAGAACTACACCCCTGGCCTGTTCGAGCGGGCCTTCAACGACGTCATCGTCACCGTGGACGCCTTTTACGGAAACCAGCGCATCCTGCGCCGCCCCTGAGCGCGCTCGGGCCCTCGGGCAGCGCCGTCGTATGCTCTCTGCGACATCGCCATGCTCTTCGACGTCCAGCAGCTCCCCCCGACCAGCGTCTACAAGCTCCTCACCGCCACCATCGTCCCCCGACCCATCGCCTGGGTCGTCACCCAGAGCCCTGACGGCGAAGTCAACGCCGCGCCCTTCTCCTTCTTCAACGTCTTCTCCGGCGATCCCCCGGTGATCTGCATCGGCGTGGGCGCTCGCGGACCTGGCCATCCCAAGGACACCGCCGCCAACGTCGCCCTCACCGGCGAGCTGGTCGTCAACCTCGTCTCCGAGGACCTGGCCACCCAGATGAACGTCACCGCCATCGACTTCCCCCAGGGCGTCGACGAGCTGGCCGAGGCCGGCCTCACCCGCGTCCCCTCCTCGAAGATCAAGCCCCCGCGGATCGGCGAGAGCCCCGTCGCCTTCGAGTGCGTGAAGCTGGACATCCACCCCGTCGGTGCCGACAACGTCCTCATCATCGCCCGCGTCGTGGCGATCCACGTCCGCGACGACGTCGTGCTCGATCCCGCCCGGTGCCACATCGACACGCCGAGACTGAAGCTCCTCGGCCGCATGCACGGCGCCGGCATGTACGTGCGCTTGACGGACCTCTTCGAGATGCCCCGCCTTCGCCTCCCTCCGGGGTGATCCGTCAGATCATCGGGGGGGTGATCCGATGGATCGCGCGCACGCCTCCCGAGGCGCTCCCGCACCGCGCCTCCCACGCGCAGACGGCGTAACCAGGCCGGATCGCGCGCCACTCGGACCCCGCAGCGCCGCTGGCCCACCTCGTGCAATCAGCCAGCCCATCGGATCGGACCGCAGCGTGAAGAGCCGCGGCGTTTCCCGAGAGGAGCACCCCCATGCGACGAACCATGATCGCCGACCGCCTCGGACTGCCCTTGCTGGCAGTCATCGCCGTGACCGCGATGGGCTGCATCGGTGAGCCCTTCGAACCCGAGGAGTTCGCCGAGGACCAGGACAGCGCCCTCGCCGGATGTGCCAGCGCCCCTGCCTGGGCCGAAGGCGTCACCTACGCGACCGGCGCCGCCGTGCGCTACGAGGGCAAGTCTTACGAGTGCATCCAGGGCCACACGAGCCTCGCGGGCTGGGTGCCGAGCGTGGTCGCCGCCCTCTGGCGAGAGACCTCCACGTGCTCCACGCCGAACCCGAACCCCGATCCCAATCCAAACCCGAACCCCAACCCGAACCCCAATCCAAACCCGAACCCTGATCCGGGCCCCAATCCGGGCGGCGCCACACACTCGGGCTATGCGTCGTACAACATCTACGACGGCATCCCGGCCACCTCGGTCAAATGCAACCTCAGCCCCCAGACCTACGGCATGCAGGTGACCGCGATCCGCCGCGACTTCTTCCAGCAGCACGGCATCAACGTGCTCTGCAACAAGTGCGTCAGGGTCACCTCGAAATCGTTCGGCGGCGGCTACGGCGCCACGGCGATTGCGCGCATCATCGACGAGAGCAATGACTTCAGCCTCAACGGGGGCACCCGCTACCTCGATCTCGCGCCCCAGGTGTTCTCCAAGATCGGCAATACCGACGCAGGATCGATCCCGATCGACTTTCAGATCATCGACTGCCCGGCAGGGCTGAACTGAAGGGGGGAGGAGCGCGAAGGCGCGCAACGGTCGCGTGAAGGCGCGCAAAATTGACGCACGAGGGTTCCGCGCGGTGCAGGCCGCCGGCGGCCACTTGACAAGGTTCGCCACCTCTGGTGGTGGTTTTCATCTGGATCTGCGGAGAAACCGGCTTCTCCCCGAGATCGCCATGCGCGCCGGAACCGCGCGTCGTGACGGACGTCGGGTCGAGTCGAGGAAACTGGAAAGGGTTGCCACGTCATGAGGAAGCTCAGGCTCAATTTCGACGGGAAGGGGGATGCCACCCTCGAGTCGCGCGCCTTCTCGGTGCAGGAAGGCATCTCGGAGATCTTCTCCCTCTCCGTGGTGGCCATGTCGCCGAGCGCGGACGTCGATCTGTCGGCACTCGTCGGCAGGCCGGTGGTCTTCGAGATCGAGAGCGGCGCTCAGCACGTCAGCCGCTGGGGGCGCAAGTGGCGGGGCATCGTCAGCAACATCGAGCACGTGCAGACGGAGGTCTCGGACGAGGGACGCTCCACCTACTCGGTCGAGATCGTTCCCGAGCTGTGGCTGCTCACCCAGCGGCGCAACTACCGCATCTTCCAGCACGTCTCGATCCCCGACATCGTCGACGAGATCTTCACCGAGTGGAAGACCGAGCGGAAATGGAAGATCCGGCGTGGTGAATACCCCAAGCTCGAATACAAGGTGCAATACGGCGAGAGCGATTATGCGTTCGTCCGGCGCCTGCTGGAGGAGGCCGGCATCGCCTTCCATTTCCAGCACATCCAGCAGGGCTCCACGCTGACCCTCGCCGACAACCTGACCCTCGGCGAGCTGCACAAGGCCTCCCCGATCCCCTACGTCGACAACCCCAACCAGGCCGCGCAGAAGGAGTTCGTGTCCGAGGTGCGCATCGTCCACGGGGTCCGCCCGGGCAGCTACACCTTGCGCGACCACGACTTCCGGAACCCTGGCTTCCCCCTCTTCGAGAAGACGACCGCTGGCACCACGCCGGAGACCAACTACGAGCAGTACCATTACCTGCCGGGCGCGTTCCTCGCCGAGACCGGCAAGGCGAGCAATACCCCCGTGGCCGACCGCAAGGGCATCGCGCGGCACGACGCGAACAACGGCAAGGGATTCGTCGAGCTGGTCCGCGACGCCGAGCGCACCGGCAAGCGCCAGGTCTCGTTCATCACCAACGTCTTCGGCCTCGAGCCCGGCGAGCTGTTCACCATCGACGATCACCCGCGCAACGAGCTGCACACCAGCAAGCAGCTCCTCATCACCGACTGCCGCATGGAAGGGACGGCCGTCGGCGAGTGGTCGATGGACGCCAAGGCCGTCTTCGCCGCGGAGCCGTACCGCCCGCCGATGAGCACCCCCAAGCCGGAGGTGAAGGGCGTGCAGAGCGCGACCGTCGTCGGCCCACCGGGCGAGGAGATCCACACCGACGAGTTCGGGCGCGTGCGCGTGCAGTTCCCCTGGGATCGCGAGGGCAAGAACGACGACAACAGCTCCTGCTGGATGCGCGTCAGCCAGGGCTGGGCCGGCGCGGCCTTCGGCTCGCTGAACCTCCCGCGCATCGGGCAGGAAGTCCTCGTCGGCTTCCTCGTGGGCGACCCCGACCAGCCGATCATCGTCGGCCGCGTCTTCAACGGGACGAACCAGGTCCCGTACAAGCTGCCCGATCACAAGACGCGCAGCACCTGGAGGAGCGACTCCTCGCCCCGCGGCGGCGGCTTCAACGAGATCCTCTTCGAGGACCTCGCGAAGAAGGAGCTCGTCTACATCCAGGCGCAGAAGAACCTGCGCAAGCTGGTCCTCAACGACGAGACCATCACCGTGGTCAACGACCGGCAGCGCTTCGTCAAGAACGACGATCTCGAGACGACGGGCCGAAACCGGATGGAGGTCACCCTCGGCGAGCGCACGGAGATCACCGACGCCGACCGCACCTACGCCATCGGCAAGGACCGCCGGAAGCTGGTGAAGGCAGACGAGATCGAGATCACCCAGGGCGCCCACCAGCTCGTGATCGGCAAGAGCCAGGACCTCGTGGTCAAGGCCACGCAGAAGGAGCAGATCGGCGGCGACGCGCACCTCCAGGTGAAGGGCGACCGGCGCCGCGCGGTGGGTGGCAAGGACTCGCTCACCGTCGGAGGGAGCCGCCACGTCAAGGTCAAGAAGAGCCACCTCCTCGACGCGGGCGACGAGATCCACCTCAAGGCCGGGACCGAGCTGGTCATCGAGGCCTCCCGCGATCTCACCCTCAAGGGCCCTGGCGGCTTCATCCGCATCAACGCCATGGGCATCACCATCGTCGGCACCCTGGTGAACATCAACAGCGGCGGGATCGCCGGCATGGTCTCCACCGCCTCACCGGACGCCGCCGACGCCGCCGTCGAGGCGAAGATCGTCGAGCCGAAGAAGCCGGAGCCCGACGACGTCAGCAAGACCCGGCTCGGCCAGTGAAGGGAAGGAGGGAGACGCCATGCCGCCTGCAGCCAGAATGACCGACTTCCATCTGTGCACCCTGCACCCCATGACGCCTTCGAGCGGCGTCGTGCAGCCCCGCGTCGGCACCGTGAGGATCGGCTTCCTTCCGGCCGCGCGCATGGGCGACCCGATCGTCTGCATCGGCGGGAACGGGATCATCCTCAAGGGCGAGCCCACGGTGCGCATCGAGGGCCTGCCCGCGGCGCGCCTCGGCGATCCCATCGCCCACGCCGTGGTCCCGACCGGCACCATCGGCTTCGGCTGCCCCACCGTGAACATCGGCATGTCGGTCCAGGCCAACACCCTCGTGTCCGCCTCCCGCGGGGGCACGCCCTTCTGCGAGGAGTGCGAGGCGGCCCCCGACGTCGACCCGAAGGGCCCGGCGAAATGAGCCGAGCGCCGCGGCTCATCGTCGAGATCCGGGGCGGACGCCAGAGCGGCCAGTCGGCCGTGATCCCTCCCGGCGGCAAGCTCCGCGTCGGGAGGACCGCGCCCTCGGACCTCTTCGTGGCGAACGACCGCCAGATGTCCGGCGTGCACTTCGGCCTCTCGTGGGACGGCGCGCGGTGCCAGCTCGAGGATCTCGGCAGCGCCCAGGGGACCCTGCTCAACGGCGAGCCCGTCAAGGAGGCCGAGGTCGCGCACGGCGCCTGGATCCGCGCCGGCGACTCCAGCTTCATGGTCTACGTCGAGGGCGCGTCCACCCCCCCGAAGGAGGACCCCACCGCCCTCGCCGACCTCGAGGCCCGCGTCCTCTCGCGCCTCCGCGCCGAGAAGGAGCCGCTCTTCGCCGTCCTCGACGCCGCGCGTGACCCGCGCATCCTGCCCTGCCTCCGCGAGTCCGTCGAAGCCCACCGCTCGCTTTACGACGGGGTGAAAGGCGAGGCCCTCTCCGACGTCGCCCCCCACCTCGTCGCACTCACCGAGCCCGACGGCCTGCTCGAGCGCCTCGTCCAGCATGGCTGGGGACAGAGCTGGGGGATCTTCCTGACCAGCCGTCGCCCGCTCGACGACGTGCGCACCCATTTTCGCCGGATCCTGATGGTGAACACCACCCCGGGGGCTCCCCGTCTCTACTTTCGCTTCTATGATCCCCGGGTGCTGCGCACCTTCTTGCCCATCTGCACCCCCGCTCAGCAGGGCGAGATGTTCGGCAAGAACGGCTGCTTCCTGATGGAGGGCGATCACGGCGAGGTCCTCCGGTTCACGCAGGACGCGCAGCCCGCCGCACAAGGGGCCTCGTGACTTCGCAACCCGCGCAGCGCACCCCGCTGCCCCAGCACACGACGAGGGAGGTTTCGCATGGCTGAAGAGGGACACCGACAGGAGCTGGGCGATCACTTCTACCTGTTCACGCACGCCATCGGGGAGTACGCGCCCTACCTGATCATCAGCTCCCACGGCGGCTTCACGCCTGGCGCCACCTCGCGGGAGCGGGCGACGAACACGGCGCGCTTCCTCGGCTCGTTCACCACCGGGAAGCTGGGGCTGACCAAGTACGCGACCTCCAACGAGCGCATGGACCGGGTCCGGTGGACGAAAGCGCCCAGCTACGCGCCCCTGTTCCTGTACGCCTCCCACGGCGTGACGCTGGTCGACCCTGGCGTCGACAAGGTCCTCGCGGTGAAAGCCAAGGAGCGGATCGCGCCCAGCGCCGACGTGCAGGACTACGACCTCTCCAAGTTCCAGGGCAAGCACGGCGGCGGCGGCAAGGACACGCCGCCAGAGACGTATGACGGCATCCGCCGCGCGATCATGAACGCGCGACAGTTCTCCAACATGCAGCGCGAGAAGCTCGTCCAGGCGTTCCCGAACTGGGACTCCATGACGACCGCCCAGAAGAACACCAGCATCGACGAGTGGTGCAACGCGCCCATCGCGAACCTCGTCCTCGACCCGGACCCGACCAAGGCCATGGGACAGCAGATGCAAGCGGCGGAAGAGGCCAACAAGCGGAAGCAGATGTACAAGAACACGCGTGAGTTCGAGATGTACGACGTGCTCACCGTGCGCAACCGACAGAAGCCTGGCGTACGGTCGGAGGTCCACCTCAGCGACGTCCTCGAAGCGCTCGACTCGCTCGTCGGGTCGGACGGTCAGCCCTACCAGTACCGAGAGATCCACTGCTCCTTCTGCCGCAGCAACATGCTCGACCCGAAGGGGCCGAAGGAGACGGCCCCGGCGCACGACTCGTGGGCGAGAGGCTCCGACTTCAACCGCCTCGGCGTTCCCAAATCCTGAGCCTCGACATGCCGACCTCCTGAGGCTCGGCATGCCGACCTCCTGAGCTTCGGCTCACCAGCGCAGCGCGATCGGCGTCTCCCGCGCGATGGCCACCACCCGCAGCGCCGCCGGGTGGGTCTCGTGCTGGTCTGCCGCGAGGTGGGCCTCGGCGATGACCCGCACCGTGAAGTGCTGGAACATGGGCAGCTTCTCGGCGACCGCCTCGGGGACGTAGGTCGGGATCGGGCGGCCTCCGGTCGCGGGCTGGAGCAGCCCACGGAGGTGCTTCCCTCCGAAGACCAACCGGCGCTGGTAGCGGCGCTTCTCCAGCAAGGCCCGCTCCGCCTGCGCCTCGACCGTCGCGTAAGGCTGCGCGCGCTTGCCTTGCCCGTAGGTCTGCTTGATCCGCGTGAGCAGCCCCTCCACCGTCGCCGAGGCCGCGAGCAGGTCCGGCTCCTTGAGGAACTCCCGCGCGGCCTCCAGCGTCGCCCTCAGAATCTCGTCACTGCCTGCGATCGGCGACACGGCGGAGACCGTGGCCTTCAGCATCTCCACCTCGTCGAACGGGAGCGAAAGCTCCCCTGCGAGCTGCACCATCGGCGGCACGAACCGACCATCGTCGCGAAGCGACCCGCGGATCGTGTCGCGGAGCTCGTCGGCGTTCAGCGCCCCCGCGTGCGCCAGCACCTCGAACACCTGGCGCCGCTCCTCGCCGGCCGCGGGCTCCTGCTCCAGCGCCGGATCGTCGATGTCCGGATCGTGCGGCTTCTCCAGGAGCGCGTCGAGCAGCGGCTGCCAGGAGCGCTGTTGCCGGATCCGCGCCACGGACTTCGGATCGAACCAGAGCAGATCGAGCGCGTTCCCGGGTTCCACGCGCGTCGCAGGGCGCGCGAGCGGCGCAGAGGTCGACGCCTCCCCCTCGGCGCGGGCCGCCGCATTCGACGCCGCGATCGACGCCGCTGCGGCCGCGTTCGACGCCGCGAGCGGGCTGAGCGACCCCAGGCTCCGGCCGGGGCTCGCAGCGTGCCCATCGGCCGAGGTGCCTTCGCCGCCTGACAGCGACTCCCCACCACCGTGACCGAAGGCCGACGCCATCACGGGCGCAGGAGGCGGGACCGCCGACGGCTCCGGGTCCGGGAGCTTGGGCTTGGCCCACACGGGCGCCATCGCAGCGTTGGATGCCGCCATCGGGCTGAGGGCGGGCATCCCTCTGGGAGGCGGAGGATCGGACGCATCGAGGCTGGACCCCATGCTCGGCGCCCCACCGAACGACGTGCCGGGAACCGAGGTGGCAGGGCTCGACACGCCACCGAACGGCGCCGCGGGCCCAGCCGTGGCAGGGGGGACCGCGAGGGGCGGAGGCACGGGAGCCGGCATCATGGGCGCGGCCGTGATGGGCGCGGCCGTGATGGGCGCAGGTGCCATGGGCGCGGTCGTGATGGGCGCAGGTGCCATGGGCGCGGCCGTGATGGGCGCGGGCGCGGCGTACGGCGGAGGAGACGCGATGGGCGCCGTGGCAGCGTACGGCGGTGACGTGGGCGCAGCCGCGACGCCCGATCCTGTCTGGAAAGCCAGCGCCGTCGCCTGGGCCGTCGGAGGCAGCGGCAGCGTGACGGGCGGCGCCGAGCCTGGCGCGACGAGCGGCGCGGGCGGCGCCGTGCCTCGCCCTGTCTGGAAGGGCAGCCCCCCGCGCGGCGCCGCGGCTTCCGGCGCAGGCGGCGCGCCTGGCCTCGTGAAGGGCAGGGCGCCGTCGTGATCGCGGGGCGCGGCGGGCTCCGGTGGCCGCGGGGCAGGGCTCTCTGGGAAGGGGAGCGCCGCCCGGGCATGATCGTCGAGCAGGAGCCCGGAGAGATCCACCGTCTCGGGGCGCGAGGTGAGCTGCGACGCGAGGGCAGGATCCTTCGCGGGTCGCGCGCCCGGCCGCGGCGCCTCGCTGGGCCGCGCGACCGACCGCGGTGGCTCCGGTGGCCGTGGCGCCTCCGAGCGGCGCAGCGCCTCCTGCGGCCTTGGCGCCTCCGAGCGGCGCAGCGCCTCCTGCGGCCTTGGCGCCTCCGAGCGGCGCAGCGCCTCCTGCGTTCGAGGCGTCTCCGAGCGAGGCGTCTCCGAGCGAGGCGTCTCCGGCGGCCGCGGTGGCTCTGGCGGTCGCGGCGCCTCCGTGCGGCGCGGCGCGGCGTGCGCGGCGTGCGCGGCGTGCGCGGCGAGCGAGGCGTGCGAGGCGTGCGAGGCGTGCGCGGCGTGCGAGGCGTGCGCGGTGTCGAGGCGGGCGCCGAACGACCGCCCCGGGGCCTCGCCCTCTGCCGCCTCTCCGAGCGACGCGGTGGTCGGCCCGTCCTCGCTCGCGTCCAGATCCTCGTCGAGATCGAACTCCTCGTCGGAGAGCGCCATCGTCGTGTGGGCGCTCTCCGAGCTCCAGGACGCCTTCGCCTCTCGCGCACCGCTGGCGAGCTGTCTCGGATCGGCCCAGGTGATCGGCGCCCCGGGGCGGTCGACGCCGACCAGGATCTGCGCCCCCTCGAGCGCGGCCTCGCTCGCGACCTGGAAGCTCTCCCGCCACACGAGCGTGCAGCGTTCGGCGTCGCCGTCGATGCGCACCGTGTCGAGCCGCAGCTCCAGGATCTGGCCTTCGCTCAAGCCCGACGTCGCGAGACCATGGACCCGCGCCAGGCCGCGCGCGCCAGGGAGGCGCGTCCGCAGCCGCGGCTGCGTGGGGTGTAGCCCCTCCAGCACGAGCCAGGCGTCGCTGCGGAGGCTCTGGAGCCGCTGATCGCGGGGCGCTGCCTGGAAGTACGACCAGTCGAGACCCTCGGCGATCTCCATCGAGGGACGGTCGAGCGCCTCGGCGAGGTTCGGCCCCAGCAGCCGCTTGCGGACGGGAAAGCTGCGCGACAGCGGGCCGAAGCCGGCCGGCGTGCCAGGGTGCGCCGGGTCGAAGTGCCAGGGCCGCTTCGTCAGCGCAGGGGACGGCGTCCCGAGCGGGTTGTCCGGCGCGTCGGGCCCGCCGTAGGTCTGCTCGTAGCCCAGAGACGCTTTCCGGAAGCCCCCTTCGCCTTGCACCCGGAGCTGCTTGTCGAGGACGGCCCGCCCCTCCTCGAAGAGCGCGAGCCGCACCGTCGTCGCGTTGACCGGCGCGCTCTGCGGCGCATGAGCGTGCCCCGTGAACAGGACATCGACGAGCCCCAGGTACGGCACGAGATCGCTCGTGGAGAGGACGCTGCGCGCGGGGCTGTTCCCCTCGTACACGTCGCTCCGCAGGATCGGCTGCGGCTCTGCCGGCGTCATCTCCGCCTCGGGGGCGAACGCGAACGTCGCCTTGACGATCACGGTGAGGTGGAGCTGGTTTCTGGCGCGCCAGGCGACGGTCGCTGCCTCCGTGCCAGGGCTTGGGTGGACAGCAGGCATGGCCATGATGCGGTGATCTCTACCACGCTCCCTCGGAACAGGGGATGGGAGTGCGGGCGCATCACGCGCCGACGGACCTCACGGCGTGGTCGTGCTCGGATGGGAGATGGTGGCCACGTGGGCAGGATCGCCGAGGAAGCAGGTGTGCCCGTGGCTCTCGTCGAGCCAGGTGGTGCGCCGAAGTCGCGCCGTCACGAAGAGACCCGCGTCGCCCCTTCCGACTCCACGTCACGGAGAACTGAAGCTCGCCACCGTTCAGACACATCTCTCCGATGCAGCGCTGGTCCAGTCCGCAGGCAGCCTCGCAGGCGTCGGTCGTCGTTTCGGTCGTCGTTTCGGTCGTCGTGCTGGCCTCCGTCTTCGCGTTGCTCTCGAGCGTCAGAGCCGGCGTGCAGCTCGCCGTGAGCAGGGACGCGAGTGCCAGCGAACCCACGAGGCCTTGAGACGACCGTCGGACGAGGCTCCGGATTGCCCGTCGTCGTGGCGGAGCACCGGAAGCGGCGCATCCGTTTCCTCGGAGGAGCTGAGCCCGAGTGGAGAACGCCGATGTCACAGCGCACCAGCGGAGCGAGAGACCACCGCAGCGTGGGGCTTCCTGCGGAGCCGTTCGAGGGCGGGCGCCATCGCAGGGCGATGGACTGTGAACGGATCGGGGGGAGCGACTCAGGAGATTTCTGAATCGCGAAGTGAAAGGGATAGACGCGTGTCAGGAGTTCTCTGAATTTTTGACTCATCGGGGTCAGCTGATTCAGGAGATTTCCTAATTTTTAACTCATCGGGGCCAGCTGACTCAGGAGATTTCTGAATCGCGAGGTGAAAGGGATAGACGCGTGTCAGGAGTTCTCTGAATTTTTAACTCATCGGGGTCAGCCGACTCAGGAGATTTCCTAATTTTTAACTCATCGGGCTCAGGGGACGCTCGGGAGGTTCCGCGTCGCGAATGCCCGACCCCCGAAGGCCGGCCAGTCGCCTCGTCGGCGTGCGCGGCGCTCGCTCCACCGCCCTCCCGCCATCTCCCGATTCCCCAGGTGCTCCGCCCACTTCCGCTCGTGAGCCCTGCACCCCCGGCGCTTCGCCGAGCGCGACGGCCCCCGTTCCCCCGAGAACTCATCAGGCCGAGCTCGAGCTGATTTTCCGGCCGGATCGTCCGACGCGCCGCGACGACACGAACGAATTGCCCGGGTCCAGCATCGAGGAGGATCATGGGTAGCGCGCGGAGCGATGGGAAGCCGGTCGGCGGGGCGGGGCCGCTCGCGTGGGCAGCGCCCCTCGCAGCGATCGTCGTGGGGGCCGTGTTCGGCTGTCAGGCGACACCGAAAGCCAGTGGACCTGCGTCGTCGAGCGTTCAGGCCGAGGGGCGCGGGCCAGGCCCTGGTGGGCCCGACGAGACGGCCGCGGGGAGCGGCGTCGGCGCGACCGGGAAGGGAGGCACGTCGGACGCGCAGGCTCCCCACGGGACGGACGTCGCGGGACAGATCCCCGGCTCGGTCCCGCGGACGAGCGGTCCCTCTCCTGCGGCCGGGCCGCCGCGCATCGAGGTGGAGCGGAGCGGACCGCACGGCGCGATGGAGATGAAAGAGCAGGAAGCGCAGCTCTCGAAGAACCTGCCTGGAGAGGTCAGCGCGGCGGCGCCCCCGGGCGTCGACCCCACCTTCTGGGGCTTTCTCATCCCGCGTGACAACGCGCTGAACGCGAAGCGGGTGGCGCTCGGCAGGAAGCTCTACTTCGACACACGCCTCTCCCGGGACGGGAGCGTGGCCTGCGCGACCTGCCACGACGTGAGCCGCGGCTTCACCGATCGACGCAACGCCTCCGAGGGCATCGGGGGCAAGGTGGGCCGGAGGAACGCGCCGACGACGCTGAACGCCCTGTTCTTCCAGACGCAGTTCTGGGACGGGCGCGCCGCCACCCTGGAGGACCAGGCGAAGCTGCCGATCATCAACCCGATCGAGATGGGTCAGCCGGACGGCGCCGCGGCGGTGAAGGCCATCGCCGGAGACGCGCAGTACAAGGCCATGTTCCAGGAGGCGTACGGGCGGGCGCCGAACTACGACGACATCGGCCGCGCCCTGGCGGCCTTCCAGCGGACGCTGGTCTTCCTCGACGCGCCGTACGACCGGTTCGTCGCGGGTGACCCCCGCGCCCTGTCCGAGGACGCCAAGGCGGGGCTCGTGCTCTTCAACGGCAAGGCCCGCTGCGTCTCGTGCCACCAGTTCAACGGGGCCAGCCCCATCGGGACGAACAACAAGTTCCACAACGTGGGCGTCTCCGCGCGGCACCAGGACTTCGAGAAGCTCGCCCAGAGCGCCATCGAGGCGCTGTCCAAGAACGACTCGCAGGAGACCATCGACCGCCTCGCCCTGGAGACCGATCTCTCGGAGCTGGGCCGGTTCGTGGTCACGCGCAACCGCGCGGACATCGGGGCCTTCAAGACCCAGCAGATCCGTAACGTCGGCGTGACGTCGCCGTACATGCACGACGGCTCGATGCAGACCTTGTGGGACGTTATGGACCACTACAACAAGGGCGGGGAGGCGAACGCCTACCTCGACGGGGGGATCGAGCCGCTGAACCTCAGCGAGCGCGAGATCGACCAGGTGGTGGCGTTCCTGTTCGCGCTGACCGATCAGCGCTTCGTCGCGGAGAACCAGGCCGAGGTCACCCGGCAGCGCGCGCTGGCCCAGAAGCAGCGGCCGTTCCGGGACACGGCGGTCGCGACCCGCAAGGTTTTTCAATTCGAGTCGCGCCTCGGCAAGGGCGGCGCTCCGACCACGACCAAGTGAGGGACACCATGGCGCGAGGACCGAAAGAGCAGCGCGGCGACGAGGCGGGCGAGCACCTGCCGCGAGGGCCGATCAAGAGCGTCGAGACGAAGTACATGGAGGAGCGGGCGTCGGCGCTCTCGGCGCTGGGGAAGCTCGACCGGCGGGCGTTCCTGAAGGTGTCGCTGGCGACCGCGGGCGCGGCGGCCGCGTACGGGCTCGTCAACCCGCATTCGTTCCAGCCGATCCGTGTCGCGGAGGCGCAGACGGGACCGGGGGGGAAGGGCGAGCCGTTCCGCATCGCGTACATCTCGGACTCCCACCTGTACGAGCGGAAGCTCAACGACCGGTTCGTGAATGCGCTGATGCGCGCGGTCGAGGACGTGAACGCGCTGAGCCCGGCCCCCGACTTCGTGCTCTACGGCGGGGATCTCGCGCAGCTCGGGCAGCCCAAGGAGCTGGAGCTGGGGGCGCAGATCCTGAAGAACCTCAAGGCCCCCGTCCGGATGATGGTGGGGGAGCACGACTGGTATCTCGACATGGGCGAGAAGTGGCGCGAGCTGTTCGGGGCACCGAACTACTCGTTCGACCACAAGGGTGTGCACTTCGTCGTGCTGAACAGCGTGGTCGAGAAGGACTTCTGGACCGCGCGCAAGCTGACGCCGATGGAGCGGATGCGCACGGTGGCGGGCCTCGACAACGCGCAGCAGAGTTCGTTCACGGTCGGCGAGGAGCAGCGCACCTGGCTCCAGAAGGACCTCGCCAAGGTCGCGCCGACGACGCCGCTCATCGTGTTCTCCCACTCGCCGCTCTACAAGCTCTACAAGCCGTGGAACTTCTGGACCGACGACGCCGAGGAGGTGCAGGCGATCCTCAAGCGGTTCAACAAGGTGACCGTCATCCACGGGCACACGCACCAGATGCTCACGAACCGCGTCGGGAACATCCACTTCCACGGGATGCTGTCGACCGCGTGGCCCTGGCCCTACGCGCCGGAAGGCTTGCCCGAGCTGACGGTGCAGATGGGTCGCCCCGATCCGTTCGATCCGCAGGACGGGTGCGGTGATGGGCAGATCAGCGTCCATGCCGACGGGCTCGTGGACAAGCTCTACAACCTCTGGAACCGAAACCCGATCACCGTCGAGAGCAGCTACCTGGCTTCGCGCGGGACGAAGAGCAAGCCCCCCGCATCCCCACGGGTCCGCTACTGACCGAGGAACGAGAGGTACCGATGAAGACGCGCCTTTCCTTCGTCCTGCTCGCCGCCACGCTCGCTGCAGCCGCGTGTGGTGGCGCCATGTCCGAGCCTGCGGCTCCCGAGGGGTCCGATCGACGCGGGGAGCCGCCCGTCACAGGGACCCGACCCGGGGACGAGCACGCGCCCACGTCTCCTGGAGGTGCTGCACAGAGCGCGGACGGGATCGACGTGCTGCTCTGCGACGGCAAGACGCGGGCGACCTTCGCGACCGGGACCCCCGGGAACGAGATCGCGTCGGCGCTGATGAACGAGTGGATCCGCAAGAACCCGGACGCGCACTGGGAGACGAACGTGCGGGCGAGCAAGGGGCTCCTGCACCCGGCCTCCGAAAACAAGGAGCTGGTCGGCACGTCCCAGGGGCAGACCTACGGTCGCGTCAGCGAGCAGGACGTGGCCATGTGGAAGACGGAGACCGAGCGGCTCGCGCTCGCAGGGTCGCGCGTGTTCCACAGCGCCGACGAGCTGGGGAGCACCGTCGCCGTGTCGTGCGACATGTGCCATCCCCACGCCGAGAACACGCACCCGGAGACGTACCCGAAGTTCCAGGCGCAGCTCGGGCGCGTGGTGCTGCTGCGGGACATGATCAACTGGTGCATGCAGCACCCCGTCCGCGCCGAGCCGCTGAGCGCCGACGACCCCCGCATGCGCGCGATGGAGGCGTACATCTACGCGCAGCGCCGTGGGAAGACGCTTGAGTACGGCAAGCACTGAGGGAAGCACGAGAGCGCGCGGGCTCCGGTCCTTCGTGGACCGCGCGCTATGAGCGCGGAGGAGAGCGGGGGAGTGGATCGCGCGCTCCCGTCCGCGCTGGTGGTGCGCCCAGCGAGGTGCCTGGGAAGGCTCCGGCGAGGGGAGGCGGGTCGTCCGGCTTGTGACGCCGGGCTGCCGAGGGGTAGGGTCTGGCATGCGTTGCCTCTCCCGCTCCGGTCCCCGACTCTGTCTGCTCGGCCTGGCCGTGGCGCTGTCGGCTTGCGCGACGGCGACTGCGGACGTCGCTCCCTCGGGGCGACGTGATCGCGCGGCCGAGGAGGCGCGCCCTGGCCCGGCCGTGACCTCGGCGCCACCCGCGGATGCGCGACCCGATGTCCCCGCCGGGGCGGACGCGGTGCGTGACGCGGCGCTCGCCGAGCGCGTGGTGCCGCTGCTGGACGCGTTCGTGAACAGCGAGGCGAGCTTCAGCCCCGACGGGAAGACCTTGCTGTTCAACTCGAACCGTCACGGGCTCCCGCAGCTCTACGTGGCCGAGACCTCACGTCCCGATGCGCCAGCGCGGCGCCTCGTCTCCACCAAGGAGCGGATCTCGGACGGGGTGATCACGCCGGATGGCAAGGGGGTGATCTTCCTGTCGGACAAGGGACTGGACGAGAACCTGTCGATCTTTCGCGTCGATCTCGGCGGCAAGAACCTGGTCGAGCTGACGCCGGGCGAGTCGCTGCAGCGGACGATGCCCATGCTGCCCGACGGGGCGCCAGGCACGATGGTGTACTCGGCGCGCGCAGCGGCGGACGTCTCGTCACGCGTCATCGTGCAGTCCACGAGTTCCGGTGGAGTGCCGCGGGTGGTCTACACGGCGCCGAAGCCGGCGGTGGTGACGGACGCGCGCCGTGACGGCAAGGAAGCCCTGCTCATCCAGCTCACCTCGAACAGCGACATGACGCTGTTCGTCGTCGATCTGGGGAGCGGGAAGGCTCGGGCGATCTATCCCAAGGAGGGGATGGCCACGATGGGCTATGCGCGCTTCTCGGCCGATGGGCGCCGGGTCTTCGTCGCCACGGATGGCGGTGGAGAGGCGGGCCTGGTGCTGGCGCTCGATGCGGCCACGGGGCGGGAGCTCGCGCGGTACACGGAGGAGCACCCCAGGACGGCGAAGGCGGCCGAGCTTGCCGTCTCCAGGCGAGGCGACCGGGTGGCGGTGCGGATGAACGCGGGCAACCGCTCGGAGGTGCGCTTGCTCGATGCGCAGAAGCTCACGCCAGCAGGCACCGTGGCGCTCCCGCTGGGCAGCGGGACGCTGTCGGATTTTTCAGCCGATGGAAAGCGGCTCGGCGTCTCGTGGTCGACCCCCAGCGCGCCGGCCGACGTGATGGCCGTCGACACCGCGAGCGGCATGGTGAGCCGGCTGCGCGACGAGCCACGGCCCTCGCTGGCGGCGCTCCCTCCGCTGGAGGCCTCGATCGTGGAGGTGACGTCGTTCGATGGGACCCGCGTCCCGGTGAACGTCTACCTGCCGCAAGGCGGTGCGTCGCGTGGCGCGCTGCCCGTGCTCGTGCTGGTGCATGGCGGGCCCGCCGACTCGTCGGAGATCCGCTGGAGCACCGCCGTGCGGTACTTCGGGAGCTTGGGGTATGCGGTGGTGGAGCCGAACGTGCGGGGCTCGACCGGGTTCGGGCGGGCTTACGAAGAGGCCGACAACGGGCGGAAGCGGCTGGACGCGCTCGCGGATCTCGGGGCGGTGGCGCGCTGGGTCGGGGAGCAGCCGTGGGCCGATCCGGCGCGTCGGGTGGTCATGGGGGGCAGCTACGGGGGCTACATGGTGCTGCTCGCCCTGACGCGGCAACCGGAGCTGTGGCGTGCGGGGGTCGACATGGTGGGCATCTCCAGCCTGCGCACGTTCCTGAAGACCACGACCGGGTTCGTGCAGGAGGTGTTCAAGGTCGAGTTCGGGGATCTGGAGAAGGACGGCGCGTTCCTCGACTCGATCTCGCCGCTCGCCGATGCGGACAAGATCGTCGCGCCACTCTTCGTCTACGCGGGGGCGAACGATCCGCGGGTCCCGCTCGCCGAGTCGGACCAGATCGTGCTGGCGCTGCGGCGGCGGGGCGTGCCGGTGGAGTACATGGTGCGGGACGACGAGGGCCACTCGCTGGAGCGGCGGGAGAGCCGGATCGCCTTCTATGCCCGCGTGGGTCGCTTCCTGGAGAAGCAGCTCGCGCGGGGCAAGGAGGGAGCGCCGTGAGGGGAGGGGAGGCTGGGCGTCGCGCGGCGTGGTCGTCACCAGCTCCACGCCGCGCGCCGGGCTGGCTTCACGCGACCTTCAAGTTGACCACGATGTTGCCGCGGGTGGCATTCGAGTAGGGGCAGACCTGGTGTGCGGCCTTCACGAGGGCCTCGGCCTGATCCTTGGGGAGCTGCGGGATGTCGACGACGAGTTCGACCTCCAGGCCGAAGCCCTGGCCGACGTTGCCGATGGTGACGTGGGCCGTCACCGCGATGGGGCCGGCGTTGATCTTCTGCGCCCGCGCGACGTGCGCCGCCGCGCTGCCGAAGCAGGCCGCGTAGCCGGCGGCGAAGAGCTGCTCCGGGTTGGTCCCCGGGGCGCCGCTACCGCCCAGCGCCTTGGGGGGGACGATGGCGAGATCGAGCGTTCCATCATCGCTCTTCGCCCGACCATCACGGCCCGACGTCGCGGTGGCCACGGCGGTGTAAAGGCGCTTCTCGAGTACGGTGGGGCTGTCGCTGCTCATCGGAATCTCCTTCGCTGGCTCGTTCGCCAGGCCCGGAGTGTTAGCCCACAATTGTCCTGGTTGCACTGGCTCGGTTCGACGTGTGCACCGTGTCGAGATGGGCTCGTCGCAAAGCTGTCATGGGCTCGAACGAGGGCTCGGCCGATCCTGTCCTTGCGGTCGATTTGCGTTCGACGTGCGCGCACGCCTACGGCAAGATGCGCGGCCATTCGACCTCGTCGGGTCGGAGGTCTGGTGACGGGTTTGTCGATGAGAGGAATTTCCAGCACCGCCAGCAGTGATGTGAACCGATGGCTCTGGCGCCCTCGTCCCCTCGCTGCGCCACGCGCACGCCTGCTCTGCATTCCGTACGCGGGCGGGAGCGCGACGAGCTTCAGGACGTGGCCGACGCGTCTCCCTCCCGATGTGGAGGTGCTCTGCGTGCAGCTCCCCGGGCGAGGGATGCGGATGGGCGAGTCGTTGATCCGGCGCCTCGACGAGGTCGTCGGCGTTCTCGGGCCGCTGGTGCGGGATCTGCCGGGCGCAGGGCAGACGCCGCTGGTGATGTTCGGCCACAGCATGGGCGCCATCCTGTCCTTCGCGCTGTGCCGCTGGCTGCGCGCCGAGGGGGCGCCGTTGCCTGCGCGGCTCATCGTGTCGGGCCATCGCGCGCCGCACATCGTCGATCCCGAGCCGCCGAAGCATCTCCTCGACGATCCGGCGCTGATCGCGCGGTTGCGGCACTACGGGGGGACGCCCGAGGAGATCCTGCGCGAGCCCGAGCTGGTCGAGCTGATGCTGCCCATCCTGCGCGCGGACTTCGAGCTGCTCGCGACGCACCCGCACGTGCCGGCGCCGCCGCTCGACCTGCCCATGCTCGCGCTCGGAGGGGCCGACGATCCGAACGCGCTGCCGCCCGCGATCGAGGCGTGGCGGGAGCATGCAGGGGGCGAGTTCGCGTTTCAGATCTTCCCTGGCAGCCACTTCTTCCTGCACAGCGACGAGGCGGCGGTGCTCTCGGTGATCAGCCGGGAGCTCTCCAAGGTGTCGGTGCCTTCGGCCTGAACGAAGGTGGCGGTGCCTTCGGCCCGAGCGAGGCGCCGCGCCCTGTCTCGGGGGGCTTGCTGGTGGGAGCCCTTCGGAGAAAGGGAGCCGATCAGCGGGCCAGCGTGCAGCGACTGCCCGGCAGGGTCAGCTCTGCCGTGACGCCGTAGCAGTACTTCGAGAACGAGTACCGGACGAGTTCGAGGCGCTTCACCATGGCGCTCATCCAGGCCGGTGGGCGCCGCTCGAACTTGAGTTCGAGGACCGTCACCGGCTCCTGCGTCCGGGTCTGCACGGGGTGGTCGATCAGCCGCCATCGGCGCGGGTCGGCGTCGAGTTCGAGGCGCGTCTTCGACTGCACGGAGATCATGCGGTCGAACGTCAGCCGCGCGTAGTTCTCCAGCTCGCTGATGTACGCCTCGCGCTCGTACTCGACGAGCACCACCGGGTTGGTGTGGTGCCGGTGGTAGGGGGCGAGGAAGCGCTGGACGCCTGCTCGCGCCGAGGGCGAGAGGGTGGAGAGCGCCTCGCTCTTGCCAGCGAGCACCTCCCGCCAGGTGCTCGCCGGGACGGCGGCGCGGGTCTTGATGATGACGTCCTTCACCCGCCGCTTCACCTCCAGGAACACCGGGCTCTTCTCGGCGCCCGGGTACATCCGGGCACGGAGCTTGAAGCGGTCCCACTGCTTCCGCTCGTTGGCCCAGTAGAGGTCGTAGCGGTCCGTGTCGAAGTACAGCGACCGGATCCGGTAGCGGCCGTTCGCGTCGGCGTACTTGTCGAGCTTCGACGTCGTACGGACCGTGCCTCGGATCGCCGTGATGAGGCGCTCGGGGATCAGGTACTTGTACTCGTAACGCTCGATGATCTCGTCCATGGTCGACCCTCCTCAGGGTTCCACACGGCAGCGTTTTCCGCACCCGTCTCCCGATGCCGTGTTGCCGTCGTCGCAGGTCTCGAGCCCCTCTTGCTGCCCGTCGCCGCACGCGATGCCGGGATCCAGGAGCGCACGACGCCGGGTCAGGGCTTCCTTCAGGGGGCCCACGCTGGCCTCGAACGTGGCCAGGTCCTGGGTCGTCCGGGGGCCCGCGGACGCGGCGCGGAGGAGCGCTCCTGTACGATCCATGGCGCTCGTCATGGCCGTCTCGTTCCACGTCGTGATCATCACGCTCGCGAGGGCCGACTGGAACTGGGCTTCCAGGGTGGGGATCGCCCGGATCCGCTGCGGGAGCAGCGCTACGGGCGTGGTCTCGGTGTCGAACGACGCATCATCCAGGATCCGATCCATGCCGTGGGGGATGAACACGAACCGGTCGTCGTCGGGGTTGTTGTAGAGGTAGTAGTTGTTCGCCCGGTAAGCGTAGCCGTCCCAGTGCGCGAGGGCGGCGTCCAGCGCGTAGCCCTTCATGAACCCGTCGAGATCGAGGTAGCGGGTGAGCAGGTTCTCCAGCAGCGCGTCGGGGGTCTGGGCGATGATCTGCGCGAGTCCCCGGATGTCGTCGCGGGTCCTGCCTTCGTCCTCGTCCTTGAGTTCGAGCTGCTCCACGTCGCCGATGAAATCCCCGCAGCAGGGGCCTTCGTACAGGTTCCCTTCTTCGTTCTGCTCGCCGAAATGGACGCGGAGGAAGTCCTTGTCGACGGACTCCACGACCACGTAGATCCCACGGTCCTCGCCATTGAACCGCACCTGCGCGTGCGCGGTGCGTGCGGTCGGGAGTCCGGCGCGGGTGTACATGTCGGCGCCGATGAGTTCGCGCAGGAAGGTGGGGTCCTGGATCGAGGCGTTCAGCAGGATCTTGTTCAGCCCGTGGAGCTTGGTGTCGGCGAACTCGTCGAACTTGACGCTGAAGCTCGGCTTGTCGGCGAGATCGACGAGATCGTTCCCCTTCTGGCGCACGCCGGCTCCTGGCACGTAGTTGCCGTCGTAGATCAGCGTGCACGGGACGCGCTCGTCCAGATCGGTGGCGAGCTGATCGAGGTGCTGCTTCCCCACGTAGATCTCGACGGTGTGGAGCACGGAGCGGTCGAACACCTGCGCGGCCTCGTCTTCCGGGACCACGCAGCCGCTGGCGACGGCCGCGCCACACATCAGAGAAAGGACACGATCAGGGCGCATCGGGCGGACCTCCTCGCGTGGACGACTTCTCGGACGATTTCTCGGGTGACTCCCCTGGGATCCGGCCCCCCACGGCGCGACGCAGCGCATCGACGCCGGTCACGTAGCGCCGCATCAGCTCTGTCTGTTTCTGCTCGGTGCTGGCGAGCCGCTCGCGGGTGAGCAGGGCGTCCACCCCGCTGATCCCGCGCGCCTCCAGGGCTTGCTGGGCGGCGGCGTCGGCCCGCTCTGCGGCGGGGATCGCGCGCCTCCGGAACTCCGTGACGAGCTTCTCCGCAGCCCTCACCTCCAGCAAGGCGGCGTGCACCTCGCGGGTCACGAGCTTCACCTCGGCGACCAGCGCGGTCTTCGCGGCCCGGTGGGTCACCTCCGCTGCCTCCGCGCCAGCGCGCCCCGTGTTGAACACGGGCAGCTCCAGCGCCAGCTCGAACGTCCAGCCTCGCCCGGTCTCCACGCTGGGAGCGAACTGGTAGCCGACCTCCACGAACGTGAACCAGGGCCAGCGCCTGCGCTGCTCGATGAACGCGAGGGCGTGGGTCGCGTCGATCTGCGCCGCCGCGGTCGCGACCTCGACCCGGTTCCGCAGGGCTGCCTCGACCAAAGCTTCCTCGGAGGGCAGGTCAGGGGGCGGCCAGCGCCTGGTCGCCCCACCGACCAGCCGCACCGTGGACGAGGGGGAGAGGCCAGCGCGGTCGAGGAGCTCGCCCTTCACCGCCTCCAGGCGCGCCCGCCGATCGAAGCCCCCTTGCTCCGCCTCCACGGCGGACAGCTCGGCCATCACGTCGTCGAGCGTCGTGGCCTGCGCGATCTCCAGACGTGCCTTCATCTGGCGGGCTCGCTCGCGCCGGGCTTCGAGCACCCGGTCGGCGGCCTCGATCTCCGCCTCCAGGAGCGCGGCCTCGTCGAAGAGCCAGCGGATGTCGGCCTCGATGGTCAGCTCCTCGGCCCGCGCCTCGGCGATCGCGGTGACCTCCTCCGAGCGCGCCGTCGCCGTCGCTGCGTCGGCCTCACCCGGGCGTGACGGCCGGAAGCGCAGTGCCGTCCCCAGCCTCGGTTGACCGTTGAGGTACTGGTCGAGGCGGCCTTGCTGGAGCCGCAGTTCGGGGTTCCTGTGGGTGCGCCAGGCGTCGATCCCGACCCGCGCCGCCTCGGCCCGCGCCGTCAGTTCGATCAGCCGCGGGCTGTTGTCCTTGGCCAGCGTCACCGCCTGGTCCACGGTCAACACGGCGGGAGCGGGCCGCCTCCCCTCGGCCCGCGCCTTGGCGGAGATGCCGTCGACGCCGTGCCGCTGGAGCAGCGCAGTCCGCGCCCGCTCGTCCCGGTACAGCGCGATCGCGTGGTCCGACCCCGAGGCGCCGAAGGGCGTGTAGCAGCCCGCGAGCGGGAGCCCGAGGGCGAGGAGGAGCCATGCCGCGCACTTCAACGGACCCATGGAAGCTCCTGGTACGACGGCGGGCGCGCTCCGGTGTCGAAGACGATCATGACCTTGCCGGGCGAGAGCGAGGGGGCGACGCCCTCGGGCTTCAGTCCGGGGAAGCGCTGCACGAGGCGCGGGGTGAGCGCGCCGGCCTGAGGGCTGTCGACCCGCCACAGCGCGCCAGCGTCCCCGTCGGCCGTCGATGGCGTCGAGGTGATGGCCAGCGATCCATCCGGCATGAACTGCAGATCGGAGATCCCGCCGGGCGTCGGCTTGCCTGCGAGATCGACGTCGACCCGCGCGTTCGCCCACAGCGACACCGCGCCCGCGTCGAGCAAGCGCGGATCGACGGGCGCCTTGCTGTCCTTGCCTTTGCCGTTGCCCTTGCCTTTGCCCTTCTCCGGAGCGGGCGCCGTGGAGGCCAGCTTCGTGGCGCCCTCGAAGAGGGCCTTGGGGTCGCCGATCTTCCAGATCATCGCGTTGCCCCGGGCGTCGAGGGGGGCCTTCAGCCCCACGTAGAGTGCGCCCTTGTGGAAGCCGAGCCCCTCCAGATCCAGCTCCCGCGTACCGGCTGGCAGCCCGAGCTGCGAGGCCCGATCCGGGCTCGCGTCGAGCATCTCCGCCAGATGGACCTCCCCGTCGACGCGGAAGCCCTGGCCTTCCGCGCGCAGGCGGAGCAGAGCCGTCCGCGCGCGCTTGCGCTTCCCCTTCCGGCTGTAGCTCTGCGACGAGAGGAGGTAGATGGCGCCGTCGTCCCCCGCGGTGATGGCCTCCACGTCGACGAGCTGATCGACGCCCTCCACGACGAGCGGCGTCGGGTCCACCACGCCAGCGGCGGACATGGCGAACAGCCACGGCGCCGAGTCGTTCTCGCCGTCGTCGAACCCCGTGTCGTCGCTGATGACCAGGTAGCGGCCCTCTCCGGGCCGCGCGAGCACGCCCGAGGGTTCGAACCGCGAGCGCGTGGTGAGCGCGGGCGGCACCGTCATGAGGGTGGCTCCCCCGGTGCTGGACGCCGGGAGGGCGCCCTGGATCGTCCTCGCGAGCGGGGGAGGGGAGCTGCCTTGTGGCGCCGCCGCCATGGCGACCTGCCCGCCGTGGCTCGACTTGAACACGATGTCGAACGACTGCCCCGCGAGGAGGCTCATCGGGTTGTCCATCGTGATGCTGATCTCCCGCCCCCAGAGCGGGGTCTTCGGGTTCGGCCAGCAGCGGATCGGCAGCTCCGCGACGAGGGGCCCCAGGGCCGTGACCTTGCCCGTGAGCGGCGCGCTGTTCTGCCCGCGGATCCAGAGCCGCGCCGTGTCCCCTTCGACGATGCCGAACGCCGAGCGCTCCGGCACGCAGGCCACCACGCTTCCCCGGACGTCCACCACCCGCACGACGGGCTCCCCGGGGGCCACGACGTTGCCGACCTGCTTGTCGATCCCGGCCACGCGCCCTCCGTGCGTGGCGCGAAGCGTCAGCGCCGCTCGGCGCTGCTCCAGCAGCTCCACGTTCCGCCGGGCCACGGAGAGGTCGGCCTCCAGCCGCTCGGCCACGACGCGCGGTGGCTCCTGGGCGTCGTGCTTGCGCTGCTCCGCCGCCTGGATCTGGCGCGACAGGAGGCCGATGGTCCTGGGCTTCTCCGTGGCCAGCGCCTGCACCGTCGCGTGCTGCACGTCGAGCCTGTTCAGGTCCTCCAGCACGGCCACCCTGTCCTGCACGAGCTGCCGGACGCGCGTGAGCTGCTCGTCGAGCGCCTTCGCGCCCGCGGCGGCCTGGAGCTGCTCTTCTCGCTGCCGCGCCAGCTCGCGCTGCAGCTCTTCGAGGCTCGCCGTCCGGTCGGCTTCGAGCAGGAACTGGTCGGCTTCGGACTGCGCCTCGAGCTGCCGAACCGTCGCTCGGGCGACCGCGATCTCTGCGTCGACGAGCGAGCTGTCCAGCGTCGCCACGATCTGCCCGGGCGCCACCTCCTCGTTCAGCGTGACCTGGATCGAAGCGACCCGCGCGATCTCCGTCGGTGCGAGCGCCTCCAGGGTCGGCTGCTCGAACCCCACGATGTGCCCGCGTGCATCGCCGCCGACGTGGAGGTAGGCGGCGAGGCCCAAGGTGGAGACGAGGCAGAGCCAGGGGGCGGCGTCCTGCAGCGCGCCCCGGAACCGGTACGGCATCTTCATGGTGTTCCTTGCGCACCGAGGCGCGCAGACTGAGGTGACGTCGAGCGATGAGGCTCCCTGAAGCGTGCGGGCTACGGCGGGACGGCGCTGGGTCCCGAGGTGAGCTCGCCGGCGTCAGGGTCGGCATCCTAGAGATCCAGCGTGGGCTCCTGGAGCAGCAGGGAGACATCCTGGACCCCCTGGATGGCCTGGAGCCGTGAGACGAGCGGCGATCGCAGCTCGGGGGCGCGCACGGTGAGCTGGTAGGCGTGTTCCATCATCGTCCCCTGCGCTGCCTCGCGCAGGGTGACGAGCGAGAACGAGCGGCAGTGCTCCCGCAGGATCTTCGAGATCGCGTCCTCCACGGCCTGGCCCGTGGGCGCCGTGAAGCGCAGGAGACCATCGGGCTGCCGCTTCGACCCGTAGCCCGTCGCGTGGAGCAGCAGCGCCCCCGCGCCGAACACCGCCGTGCCAGCGATGGCGGTCCCGTAGGCCGTGAGGCCGCAGGCCATTCCCACCCCGAGCGCGGCGAACACGAAGATGATGTCCCGCGGATCGCGCATCGTCGTGCGGAAGCGGACCACGCTCAGCCCTCCCGCGACCCCGATCCCGGCCGCGATGCTGGTGCCGATGGCCAGCATCAGCATGCAGGTGATGACGCTCCCCATCGCCATCCCCTGCACGGTGGTCCGCGCGTAGGACAGCCCCCGGAACGTCACCAGGTAGATACCAGCGATCGCCTGCCCCAACCCGAACGAAAGCAAGAGGGCCACCAGGGCCGTCCGCCATTCGAAGGCATCTCCTCGGGTGAGCGGCTCGATCAGGTCGGTCAGTTCCATCGTTGCATCCGGCAGGCGAGGGCCGCTCAGGGACGGCGGGTCGGGTCACGGCGCGCGCTGGCGCGCCGTCGTGGGGTCACTGGGCCAGGAACGTGGTCACCGCTTGCTCTCGGCTGTGCGTGTGGGTGACCAGCGTATCGAGCGCCTGGGTGAACGAGGCGTCCGACTGGAGGAAGGTGTGCCCGTCGATCTCCCCGTCGGGGCCGACCACGTAGGGCGAGATCAGCGCGTGGGCCGAGCGGAAGCGCGCCTCCGAGGCGATGGGCTCGTACTCGACCGCCACGGTCTGCGCGAGGAAGTCGCGGTAGATGTCCTCGTACACCGGGTCATCGAGCAGGAAGCGGATGAGCGGCCACTGGGACCCCACCTCGGACATGCCCAGCGACAGCCCTCCGCCACCCATCCCACCGGACTGGAAGGCGAAGCTGTGATCCCAGGTGATCCAGCGGAGCTGCGCATCCCGATCCGGGTCCGCGTACATGTAATAGTTGTGCGCCATCCGGCCGTACTGGTCCCAGTCCTGGATGACGGTGTTCACCGCCAGCCAGTGCAGGAAGCCCTCGACGTCGAGCCGCTTCTCCAGCTCCGTGCGCCACGCGGCGGCGTCGTTCCGGTCCGCGTGCAGCGCGTCGAACAGGGCGCGCGCGTCGGCGTAGTCGGCGGTTGTCTCGTTGGTCTTCAACCCGAGCGTGTCCACGTCCCAGGTCGCCCACGTCGCCGCGCCGCCGTCGGGCTTGTAGACGTTCCCCTTCTTGCTGCCGAAGGTCGACTTCAGGAACGCATCGTCGTCCGGCATCTCCATGCCGGTGTACAACCCGAAGTAGACCGGCCCCTCACCATGGTCGATGAAGACCCGGTAGAACGCCGTCGTCGGCGCGGGGACGCCCGCTTCCCGGAAGACGTCCATCGCGAGCTTCTCGCGCAGGAGCGACTGATCCGACGAGCCGTTCGACAGCGAGAGGTCCTTGAACCCGTAGAACTTCTGGTTCTTGGTCTCGGGGTAGTCGTCCTCGAACTTGTCGAAGTTGAGGCGGAGCGGGATCTTGTACACGCCGCCGGACCACGCCGATTGCAGGCTGTTGTTGCCCTTGAAGCGGATCCCGACGTGCTTCCACTCCCGGTCCTCGGTCTTCACGTCGCACTCGACGTAGATGGGCGTCCCGCCAATCAGGTCGATGGCGCCGCCGCCATTGCCCGGCCCACCATTGCCCGGGCCGCCATTGCCGGGTCCCCCCGCGGGCATGCACATCAGGGTGGGTTGCTGCCCCTGGAGCTGGAGCTGCGCGCAGGTCCCCGTGATCGGGTTGTTGTTGAGCGTCGCCGAGCAAGCGTCACCGGCCACCTTGCCTTCGCACGCCGCGATCAGCTCCGGAGGGAGCTGACCAGGCCCACCAGGGCCACCGGGCCCTCCAGGGCCGCCTGGTCCACCCTGACCGAACTCGCCGATCAGCTCGGTCATGTCGTCGAGCATGGCCTGCCAGTTCGCGGGCGTGATGGTGATGTCGAGGCGCGCTACCCGATCCTGCGGGAACGCGCCGGCGTAGTCGGGATCCCCGCTGCTCGCTCCGGTCCCCGAGCTGCCAGCGCCTGCGCCACCTGCTCCTCCCGTGCCGCCGTCCCCTCCCGTTCCTTCGCCACCGCTCCCTCCCGTCCCCGGATCGTCTCCCGGGGATGAGCCGCTGCAACCAGCCAGCGGAACGAGGAACATGCATCCAACAGCCGCGAAATAATGCAGAAGTCTAGGTCTCATGGGTTCGCTCCAGGGCCCTGTCCGGTGATGACTCTGCGTCGGCGGTGTTACGTTCTCGTGGCTGGTCTGTGTGCGAATGTTAATAACCTGAATCAGATCCGCAGGATGGCCGTCGAGTGACGATTCCCTGCTTTCTGTGCGCGCGTGGCGCACACGAGACGCGTGGAAACTTCCATCGGCGGAGCGGTGCACGGTGGGATGAGGGGGTGAGCGCGGGGGGAGATGGTGAAACGCGCGGGAGCGCTTGCGACATGTCCGGGCAGTGCTCGGCGTGCCGGGTTCACGGCATGTCGCGCACGCGCTCGAACCGGCTGTCTGGAGGAAACGTGATCATCGCGATTCGGCCTTCGCGCTCCAGGGAATTCCCGGTCGTTCGTTCCCCGGTCAGGTCATGCTGGCCGTCATGAGCAGACGACGCCGGAACGGCTGACTGCGAGCCCCCACGGGTGGCCATCTCCGGACGCGGTTGCCGTCGAGTCGCGTGAAGCCGGCTCCTCGTCCGCTGCCGAGGAGCCCCGCGAGGCACCGATCGACCGCCGTGGGCGGGCGATCGGCATCGTCGAACGATGCCTGCTTCAGTCCATCCCCGGACCTGGGTAAAACGGAGCACGCTGCATGGATCTCTTACCTGGCCGCCGGATCAACCGCTTCACCCTCGTCAGACCCCTCGGTGAGGGCGGCCAGGGGAGCGTCTGGAAGGTCATCGATCCCCTCGACGGTGGCGCAGTCCGCGCCCTCAAGCTCCTCCTCGTTCGCGACCTCGACGAGGGCGCCGCCCAGCGCGCTCGCCGCGAGGCACGCGCATTGATCCACGCCACCCATCCGGCCCTCGTCCCTTGCCGCGAACTGTTCGAGGTTCCGGCAGAGGCCTTGGTCGGCCTCGTCTTCGACTACCAGCGCGGCCGGTCTCTCGCCGACCTCGCCGCAGATCCGCGCCTCACCCGCGTGCATCGCCAGACGATCCTCGTGCAGCTCGCAGACGCGCTCGCTCACGTCCACGCGCTGGGCATCGTCCACCGCGACATCAAGCCGGCGAACGTCCTGATCACCGAGGCCTTCTGGCAAGCCCCGGATCACCCCGGCGGCGTCAAGCTGCTCGACTTCGGTATCGCGGTTCCCGTGGGCAACCCGCATCCCATGACCTCGGTCGGGGCCATGATCGGCACCGGCCCCTATCTCCCGCCAGAACTGCTGCTCCCCGGCGTCTGGAGCATCCCCCCCGAAGGCTTCCAGCGTGATGGGTTCGCCTTCGGCGTCCTCGCCTGGGACCTCTTGAAGGGAGCTCATCCCACAGGCCTGTCTCCGACCGCCTCCCTCGCCGAGTACGCCGCGGTGTACAAGCAAGCGCACCAAGGTCACGTCCCGTGGCCCCCCGCAGGCCTGGAAGAGCCCTGGCGCAGCGCGATCCGCGCCTGCCTGAAGCTCGACCCGCGGGCCCGACCGGCGCACGGCACCGCGCTTCTGGAGTTGCTACCGCAGACCGTGTCCAGCGCTGGCCACCTTCGACGCATCCAGAGCGACGAGCCGGCGGTGGTTCTCCGTGCCACCGAGATGCACGTGTCGGCCCCCGGAGCACCGAAGAGCATCACCGTGTCTCCGACCACGCCACCACGCCGTGAAACTGAGCTGTCGGGTCCACCTGTCCCATCGAGCAGAGGTTCGGTGCTGCGGCGGTCCACGTCGGTGGACGCTTCTCCGAGGGGCGCGGGCACTCCTGCCTTGCGCTTCGGCTGGGGCTTGCTGAGCCTGGGGCTCGTGATGAGCGTGGCTGCCGTCGCCTGGACAGGCGTGGTGGACGCGCGCTCGCTGCGATCCTGGTTCGAGGGCCCCTCGGACGTGCCGCAAGGGAACCCCGGTGTCCCGCTGCCCATGGCGGCTGCGTCGTCGACTGCCGCGCCGACTGCCTCGTCGGCTGCCTCGTCGCTGCCTGCCTCTCTCCCAGGAGACACCGCCCAGGCCATCGGACATGGCGTCCGCCTGGTCACGAACAATGGCGAAAGCGGCTCTGTCCCACGCCTCGAAGCGCCGAAGCTCGCGCCTTGCTGCGCCAAGTCCAAAGGACCGTGCTCCTCAGGGCGAGCGTGCGATCCGGACCCGTCGTGCCCAGAGTATCTGCCCCTCGAGAGCCGATGGTGGCTACGAATCATCAGCGCGACCCGAGGGGAGCACCCCACCGTGCGCAACATCGCCGCTACCCAGCCGGGATCCAGCATCTGCTTGAGTCGATGGCAGCAGCCAGACACCGAGGTCTGCGCGCCGCTCAAGCGCATCGTCAAGTCTGGAGGTGACAGGGAGAACCGCCTCCTCGTCACCACCAGGGACCTCATGGCCGGCGACCTCCAGATCCGCATTCTGGGTCCCAAGGGGCAGGTGGAATTCGAGCGCCGGACGGAGCAAACCAAGCGGCTGCGCAGCACCGTGCTCTGCAGCAACCTCTCCCTGAGAAGTGGCGCCACGACCAATGCCCCCATCACGGTCTCCGTCGTCCTTGACGACGAGTGACGCGCGGAGGGGCATGCGTTCACGGACGACCCTCGCGGACGCTCTCGCTGTGGGGCAGCGCTTCGATGCAACCGAGCGAGGCTTCCGCCTCGAGGACACTCATTGCGCGACGCTCCTCCTCTCTTTCTTCGTTCACATTCGTTGCTCCCGGCGATGTCGTGGGCATGCCACACGCGCTTCGCACAGGAATCGACCCCGCCGGTCGCCGAGATCTTCAGGTGGGTCCCTCTCCTGGGCTACATCTGAGGAGGCAGCATGGATCTCCGTCCCGGCCTCCGGATCAACCGCTACACTCTCGTGAAGCCCCTCGGTATGGGTGGGCAAGGCACGGTCTGGAAGGTCATCGATCCTCTCGACGGCGGCGCGGTCCGTGCGCTGAAGATTCTCCTCGTCCGCGGCCTCGACGAAGCGGCTGCCGCGCGTGCCCGCCGCGAAGCCAGGGCATTACGTCACGCTGGTCATCCCGCGCTCGTCCCGTGCCGCGAGCTGTTCGAAGACCCGGCCGAGGGCATCGTCGGGCTGGTCTTCGACTATGCGCGTGGTCACTCCCTTGCGGACTTCGCCAGCGATCCGCGCCTCACACGCGGGCATCGCTTTGCCGTTTTGCATCATCTCGCGGACGTCCTTGCCCACGTGCACGCCCTCGGCATCGTGCACCGCGATCTCAAGCCGGACAACATCCTGATCACCGGCAGCTTCTGGCAAGACCCCCATGCAGCGGGCGGCGTCAAGCTCCTGGACTTCGGGATTGCCGTCGCATCGGGGAACCCCAGGCCACTCACCACGCATGGCGCCATGGTCGGCACCGGCCCTTATCTCCCGCCAGAGCTGCTTATCCCCGGCGTCTGGACCTCGCCGCCCGAAGGCTTCGCCCGCGACCTGTTCGCCTTCGGCGTTCTCGCCTGGGACCTCGTGCAGGGCGTCCACCCGACGGGGTTGCCGCCCGCGGCCTCTCTCGCCGACCACGCCGATGTGTTCAGGCTGGCGCACACCGGCAAACTCACCTGGCCTCCGACGCCTCTCGAAGCGCCCTGGGGGGCTGTGGTCAGCGCATGCCTCCAGCTCGATCCATGGGCTCGCCCCTCGAACGGTGCGGCACTGCTGAGCCTTCTCCAGGACGGCGGGTCGAACAGCGGTCGCACCTCGAGCAGTGGCACAGAGAGCCATTCAGCCGTCAGCGCGCGTGCTGGGCGTCGAGGCGCGATGGACCTGCTCACGCCTCCGCCCGGGTCTGCGCGGGTCATCACCGAGCCTGCCGCTCCACTGCCTTCGCAGGAGGGAGAAGTGGCGGAGCTCCGGAGGACGCCAGCGCCTCCCCCGTCCACGCCCGTGACCATGCGGACCTCACCCATGCCCCTCCCTCCCGTACGGTCCAGCCGACCCGAGGTGACGCTGGAGGAACCGCCATCATCTCTGGCATCGCGGGGCCACTCCGCTCCTTACGGCTGGATCGTCGTCGGGGCAGGCATCGGGATGGCTGTCGTCGTTGGCCTCGTGACAGCAAGCCTCTCGTTGGAGCGCCTCGCCGGGCGTCCTGCCGTCCCTGCGGAGGGTGAAGGCGACGGCCCTGTCGAGGGAACCGTGACCGCAACCTCCCTGCAGCCTCTTGACCCGTCGACCCCTCTGGCCCCGTCCACCGAGCCTACGCCGAGCGCTCCTCTCGCGAGCCCCATCCCCACGGTGCCACCAACCTGGTCTCCTGCCCCTTCGGAGATCCTCCCGTGCTGTCCGAAGGACGGCTCGGCATGCCGCTCCGGACGCCCCTGCGCGCCGAGCTCCGTATGTGACGACGACCTGCCTGATGAGCGGGTGTGGAAGCTCCGGATGATCGGCGCCGAGCTGGAGGGACCCGACGGATTCCAGGACATGGCCGCGCCGCGCATGTACCCCTACGCCACCATCTGCCTCAGCGAGTCTTTGCGGCCTGAAACCGAGGTGTGTGCGCCCCTGACGACCATCACCAGAACCGGTGATCGGCAGAACCGCCTCCCCATCACCACTGCAGCGCTCGGCCGAGGTGAGATCCACGTTCGGATGTTCAACCCACCGCACGGCATCCTCTTCGAGGGCGACGGGGTTGCTCCCGGAAAGACCAAACGGACGAAGCTATGCGGCGGAATGCGCTTCCTCAGTGTGTCCTCGCGTGGCGTTCGAGCGAGGATCTCCGTTGACCTCGACGATGAATGACCCCCGAGCCCTGTAGCGCACCTCCAGGCACCGCGCCGACTCTCCCGTCACGGCGTCGACGAAGAGCGTTGCACCCCGCGCAACACACTTGCGCAGTGGAGACGCCTGGCATGCTGGCCCTCCCGCGGGCATCTTGTCCGCGGGTACGCTGACCCCCTCACGAAGTGGAACCGCGTACCGACCGCGCAGCACGAGCGGTCCCACCCTCGGGTCCCGAGACCCCAGGTAACGCCAGAGACCCCCCAGGAGAGCGCGCATGTCCAACGAACCCCAAGAGGGCCTCACCCGCCGCCGCGCCGTCGTCGCTGGCATCGCGGGCGCTGCCACCCTCGCCACCCTTCACGGCGTCTCCGGGGACGACGCCCAGGCCCATGCGGACCCCTCGAACGGTGGCCGCCCCACCCCGACCCCTGGCCGCCTCCCCGTCGCATTTCTCCCTCACGGCGGCGGCCCCTGGCCCTTCGTCGAGATGGGCCTCGACCGCAACGAGGTCGACCGCCTCGTCCAGTACCTCCGCGGCGTCCGCGCCCTCCCTGCCACCCCACCGAAGGCCGTGCTCGTCGTCTCCGCCCACTGGGAAGAGCCCGTGCCCACGGTCATGACCGCTGCGCGCCCGCCCCTCTACTACGACTATTACGGCTTCCCCCCGGCCTCGTACGAGCTCACCTGGCCCGCACCGGGCGACCCCACGCTCGCCGCCCGCGTCCAGGCGCTCCTCGGCACCGCGGGCTTCCAGACCGCCGCCAACGACGAGCGCGGCTTCGACCACGGCACCTTCATCCCCCTCAAGCTCACCTACCCGGACGCGAACCTGCCCACCGTCCAGCTCTCGCTCAAGCGCGGCCTCGACCCGGCCGAGCACCTCGCCATGGGCCGCGCCCTCGCCCCCTTGCGCGACGAAGGCGTGTTCATCCTCGGCAGCGGCATGAGCTACCACAACATGCGCGGCTTCCGTGATCCCCGGGCCCTCCCCATCTCCGAGGCCTTCGACGCCTGGCTGGGCGAGACCGCCGCCCTCGACCCCAAGGCCCGCGACCAGCGCCTCTCCCAGTGGTCTCAGGCCCCGGGTGCCCGCCTCGTCCACCCCCGCGAAGAGCACCTCTTGCCGCTCATGGTCGTCGCTGGCGCTGCCGGCGCGGACCGCGGCACCACCGCCTACAACGACGTCTTCATGGGCGTCCGTCTCTCCGCTTACCACTTCGGCTGATGACCACGGCGGCTGATGACCACGGCGGCTGATGACCACGGCGGCTGGTGACCACGGCGGCTGGTGACCACGGCGGCTGACGGCAACCGGGCCGACGGCAGCAGACCTCGAGGTGAGCTGCACCTCGGCGCACGCTGCGTGGCCTGACGTTGCCACACCCGGCACCCCTCCCATTCCTGCTCCCGTCGCGGACTCCGCGTCCGTTGCGCCAACCGCGCCCGCTGGGGCGACGGCGCCCGTTGCGCGAACCTCGGCCGTTGCGCGAGCCGCGCCCGCTGGGTCGATGGCGCCCGTTGCGTGAACCTCACCCGTTGCGCGGGCCGCATCAGGTGCGCCGATAGCGCCAGTTGCGCCAGGGCTGCGCAATCTGGCAGCCGCGTCTCCGAGCCTTTCCGCAAGGCGACGGTGACCGCGCGCATTTCCTCGTGCAATCGCCGACCCATCCCGTGCGCCCAGCCTGGCGTGCCCCTTGCTCATGCAGTCTGACCATCAAGGCCTCGCGGAATGCGTGGCCGACATCACGCCCTGAGGAGGTGCTCACGTCATGCCGGTGCATGGCCTTTCGCCCCTCGATGGTGTGTCGGCCCCCCATGGGTGGTGCCCGACCCGGACCGAGCCTTTCACGGCGCTGGCCGGGGCGTGACGTGGATCGTCTCACTCCAGGAAACGAACATGAGAAAGCGTCCCCTTGCCCTGATGGCGGCCTGCTCCCTGAGCGCCAGCCTCCTCGGTTGTGCCGTCGATGGCGCGGCCGATTCCGAGAACGACCTCTCACCCGCACAGGACCCCACCGAGATGTCGACGGATCTCGTCGGCGTCCACGTGGCGGCGTCGAGCACATCGTCGGACCCTGACGCAGAAGGCACGGACGGCGTCGATCTCGACGACCCCCAGCGCCCCTGGGGCCCCAACGCGGATGCCGCGAACCGGGTCCTGGAGACGGAGGACCTGGAAGCCTACGCCGCCGAGATGGGCATCAAGCTGGGCGACGGCCCGGACATGACGACCAAGGCGCTGTGCAACGGCGACGACAACCTCACCTTCGTCAACGACTTCACCGGCAAGCACGGCATCTCCTCTCGCTTCGTCCAGCGCGAGAAGATCCCCGTGGGCATCATCCGCCCCATCGGGTGCAGCGGCACCCTCATCGCGCACGACCTCTTCCTGACCAACGCCCACTGCGTCCCCGAGGACGGCGCCCAGGTCCTCGCCCAGACCGTGCAGTTCGGCTTCGAAGAAGACGGCGAGCTGCTGGAGAGCCTGCCCTCGCAGTCCTTCCCCGTCGTCAACCTCCTGGAGCTGCGCAACCAGAACCTCGATTACGCCATCTATCGCCTCGGCCACCTGCCCGGCCTGATCTACGGCCACAACACCGTGGCCAGCGGCGATCCCCCCTCGGGCAGCGTCATCTCCATCATCGGCCACCCCGCCTTTCGGCGGAAACAGGTCGACGTCGGCCACGCCAGGTACAACGTCTTCCTCGACCGGATCCTCTACGACGACCTCGACACGCTCGGTGGCAACTCCGGCAGCGGCATCCTCAACGCCCAGGGAGAGCTGACGGGCCTTCATTACGGCGGGAGCTGCGACGGCTGGTTCGGCTACAACTACGGCGAGAAGATGTCGAACCTCCTCCAGGCTTCGCCGCTTCTCAGGAACACCCCACGCCAGCTCATTCTCAGCCAGGGCACGGACCCCACGCTCTACGTCATCCACGGCGGTGCCCGCCTCGCGATCGCCTCCATGGACGAGTTCAACGCCCTCGGCTTCCGCGCGCAGGATCACCGCGTCCTCCCTCCGGGCGCACTCTCCTCCACGCCCACCGTCCCGCGCGACGGCACGGTCCTCGTCACCCCTGGCGGTGCCCGGCACGTCGTCTTCGGCGGCGCCCGCTTCCCCATCCACCTGCTCATGGAGTTCACCGCCCTCGGCTACAGCAACCCGGACATGAACCCCGCGCCCCAGCTCGCCACCCAGGCGATCCCCCTCATCCCGCGCGACGGCACCTTGCTCCAGGAACGCTCTCACGACCCCGTGTACGTGGTCCTGGGTGGCATCCGGTACTGGATCCAGAACTGGACCGTCTTCCACGCCCGCGGCTACCAGAAGAACCGGATCCGCATCATTCCGGACGGTTCTGTCGCGCAGATCCCCTTCGGCGGCGTCTTGACCTCGTGAGAGCCGTTCTCCTGGCCAGGCCGCTCATCGAGCACCCCGACTGGGCGTGGGCGGCGACCGATCCCGGCTGACCCCGCCCCGTGGCCGCCCAGACCGGAGCCGCCGCTTCCCGCCGCAAGCCTGTCCTCACCGCGCCTTTCAGGTATCCTCCTCCTCGATGGGTCATCTGGCGGAAAAGCGACCAGCCCCTGCCACCTACGCCGATCTCGAAGCGGTGCCGCCGCACCTCGTGGCCGAGATCGTCGACGGCGTGCTGCACACGCTCCCCCGGCCGGCTCCGGCCCATGCGCATGCCTCCTCCGAGCTGGTCTTCGAGCTCTCGGGCCCCTTCGGCCACGGCCGCGGCGGGCCTGGCGGCTGGCGCATCCTCATGGAGCCGGAGCTGCACCTCGGCGCCGACGTCCTCGTCCCCGACCTCGCCGGATGGCGCCTCGACCGGATGCCCCGCCTCCCGCGCGCCGCGCACTTCACGCAGCCCCCCGACTGGATCTGCGAGGTCCTGTCCCCCTCCACCTCCGCCTACGACCGCGCCGAGAAGCTCCCCGCCTACGCCGCCGCGGGCGTCTCCTGGGCCTGGTTGCTCGACCCCTTGCTGCACTCCCTCGAAGTCTTCCACATCGGCCCCCGCGAGCGCTGGGTCCTCGAGCACGTGTTCCGGGGCGAAGCCGCCGTCCACGCCGCCCCCTTCGACGCCATCGCCCTCGACCTCGCCGCCTTGTGGCCCGACCTCGAAGACGACGACACGAACCCGTAGCGCTCCGGCCTCGACACGAACCCCTGGCGCTGCCGGCCTCGACACGAACCCCTGGCGCTGCCGGCCTCTCGCCTCCGGCCCGCGATCGTCGCCAGCCCCTCGTGCTACTGTGGCCTCGATGGGTGATCCGGCTGAAAAGCGCGCCCCCTCCGCCACGTACGCCGACCTCGTGGCCGCGCCAGCGCACCTCGTCGCCGAGCTCGTCGACGGTGTGCTGTACACCTCCCCTCGACCTGCGTCCCCCCACGCGCACGCCGCTTCGGTGCTGGGCATGGACATCGGTTCGCCCTTCCAGCGAGGCCGAGGGGGCCCGGGCGGCTGGCACATCCTCTACGAACCCGAGCTGCACTTCGGGGACGACGTGCTCGTGCCGGACCTCGCTGGCTGGCGCCGCGAACGCATGCCGGACCTCCCCCAGGTTGCCTTCTTCACCCTGCCACCCGACTGGGTGTGCGAGGTGCTGTCCCTCTCGACGGCCTCCCTCGACCGGACGCGAAAGAGGCCGGCGTACGCCGCCGCGGGGGTGACGTGGCTGTGGCTCGTCGACCCGCTGGCGCGAATGCTGGAGGTGTTCCGCCTCGGCCCGCAGAAGCGGTGGGTGGTGGAGCAAGGCTTCTCGGGCGACGCTGTCGTGCGCGCCTCGCCCTTCGAGGCGATAGAGCTGGAGCTGTCGGCCCTGTGGCTCCCGGAGGCGCCCGAGAGGCCAGAGGGCGAGGCGCCGTAGCGACGGGTCATTGTGGCGTGGGCCTCGCGCGCTGCACCGCTCGCGACGAGCGCTTCCGGCGCGTCTGAGCCCACGAGCGCCAGGTCTTCCCGGCGCATCCCGGCGTGTGGGGCGCTGGCGCGGTCGCCTGTGGGGCGCTGGCGCGGTCGCCTGTGGGGCGCTGGCGCGGCCGCCTGTGGGGCGCTGGCGTGGTCGCCTGTGGGGCGCTGGCGTGGTCGCCTATGCTGTGACCTTCCGCCATGGAGACCCGTTTCCTCTTCGTCACCGGCGAGCCTGCGGCGGCGCTCCCTCTCCTGAAACAGCGCGCTGGCTGGGGCGCCGTCGTCTCGGCGACCTCCTTCGCCGTGACCGCAGGGCGCTTGCACCGCCCGAGGAACACCACCGACGACTTCCAGGGCGTGCTGTACTTCGCCGACGTCCGCGACAAGGACCTCGAGCGCCACACCCTGCGCCTGCTCGCCGAGCACGCGATCCCGTGCTGGCCTGCGCCCGAGCTGCTCCTCGCCGCCTCCGAGCGCCACGCCGCGCTCGCCAGGTGCGTCGCCGCCGGGCTCGTCGACCACCCCGTGGTGCAGGCGACCCACACCCCGACGCCGCAGCTCCCGTTCCCCTATGTGCTCAAGGTCGGCGAGGAGCACCGCGGCGAGGGGAAGTTCCTGATCCAGTCCGCGCGCGACATCCCGCGATGGGAGGGGATCGCGTCGATGGAGCCGTTCTTCCAGGGGACGTCCGTGCGGGTGCTGCTCGTCGGCGAGCGCGCGTTCGGGGCGCGGATCGAGAACGCGGGGTCGTGGATCAAGAACGGTCCCGGGGCGTCGGTCGAACCGTGGACGCCGGGAGAGGCGCTCGTGGCGCATGCGCGGGAGGCGATGCGGGTGTTCGGGCTGGCGATCGCGGGGGTGGATTACGTGGTGAATGCGCAGGGGTTCCACTTCATCGAGGTGAACCCGTTCCCGCGGGTGGGGCTGTCGAAGGAGAGCCTGGCAGCAGCGCAGGTGAGGTTCGGGGAGGCGATGGAGGCGGTGGAGCGGGAGGCGCGGGGGCGGTGAGGGGGGAGGGGTGGGGCCTCCTGGACGGAGCGTGGACGGCGAGGGAGAGGGGGCTGGTAGGTGGAGGGGGGCGTGTGGAGGGAAGAGGAGAGAGGGGGGTGGGGGGTGGAGGGGGCGCTATCCGTCCGGAGTCGATGTGGACTGGGTGGAGGGGGCCCAGGACGGGCCGCCGAGGGACTCTGGGCGGAATCCGAGAGGGTTGGAGGCTGCTGCACGTGGTTGGGGAAGCACGTGCACGTGGTGGAGGAAGCACGAGCAGGAGGTTGGGCAAGCACGAGCAGGAGGTGGGGGAGGCTCCTGCACGTGGTTGGGGAAGCACGAGCAGGAGGTGGAGGAAGCACGAGCAGGAGGTAGAGGAAGCGCGTGCTCGTGGTGAAGGAAGCACGAGCAGGAGGTGGAGGAAGCACGAGCAGGAGGTGGGGGAAGCACGAGCAGGAGGTAGGGGAGGCTCCTGCACGTGGTTGGGGAAGCACGAGCAGGAGGTGGAGGAAGCACGAGCAGGAGGTGGAGGAAGCACGAGCAGGAGGTGGGGGAAGCACGAGTAGGAGGTGGGGGAAGCACGAGCAGGAGGTGGGGGAAGCACGAGCAGGAGGTGGGGGAAGCGCGTGCTCGTGGTGGAGGAAGCACGAACTGGAGGTGGGGGAAGCGCGTGCTCGTGGTGGAGGAAGCACGAACTGGAGGTAGGGGAAGCGCGTGCTCGTGGTGGAGGAAGCACGAGCAGGAGGTGGGGGAGGTACGTGCAGTTGGTGGGGGGAGCATGAGCAGGAGGTTCTGGAGCCTCCTGCTGAAGATGACGGAGCGCCTCGATCCGTAGAAATCGGCGATCGGGTTCGCAGAGAAGTCCGCCCGCCATGGGTGAGCCAGCCGCACCGGCGGCTGCGGGGTGGAGCACGACCGCTGGCGCTGGATCCTGCGACACGGTTCCGAGGCCCGGCACGATGCGCTGGGATGCTCGTTGTCATACGTGCGTCCGGGAAGCGTTCGAGGTCGAGGGGCTCCGGGAAGCGACCGACGCGGAGATGCCGAGCCGCGACACTGGCGCCCGGTGATGTACGATGTTCCGGAGCCGAGCACGCTGCGGAAGGTTCACAAGTCGCTGACCACCCGGGGGAAGCCAATGCAGCCTCAGCCTTCCGTAGGCGAGGGACGGCGCGCGAGCTGGCACGGTCGCAGTTCGCGCCGTCCGCGAGGATCGATGGGAAGGATCGGTCGATGGTGACCCGGCTGCGCTCAGGCGGTGCACCTTCGGCGAGCTTGCAAGGAGAAGCGCTGGCTTCGCGCGAAGCCGATCCGCCGCCGGGTCAGATGGTGTGACGATCATGGACCTGGGCGTGTCCAGAGGCGACGCGGTCGTTCTTTGACAAGTTGTCGTGTGATTTCAGAGGGTTGGCCCGTGGGCAAGCAGGGGTGAGGTGCGTGATCGGGGAAAAGCCGCCGGGTTGCTGGGGAGGGGAAGGGGGGGTAGAAGGGAAGAAGATGGGTCACGGCGATGGGAGAGGAGGACCTTGAAAACGGCGGAGAATATGCGAGTGATTTCATGTGGTTACGAGTGGCGGGGTGATGCTCGCGGTGATGCCGTAAGGCGTTGAGCACATCTCAAAGTTGAAGTGTCTCGCCCGCTCCGTGGAAGTGATGCTCGCGGTGATGCCGTAAGGCGTTGAGCACCGGCTGTACGCGCCGCACCCGTCGCACGCCACGACGGTGATGCTCGCGGTGATGCCGTAAGGCGTTGAGCACCAGGTGGTCGATCGTAGAGCCCAAAGCGGCTGCTCAGTGATGCTCGCGGTGATGCCGTAAGGCGTTGAGCACGCGAATGCGCCGATGGCGGGAGGCGGGGACTTCTACTGTGATGCTCGCGGTGATGCCGTAAGGCGTTGAGCACGTCGAAAGGGCGCGTCAGGGGGACGTCGCCGCCATCGGTGATGCTCGCGGTGATGCCGTAAGGCGTTGAGCACGGCAGCACGGCGTTCGCGGAGTCCGCCATTTCGGGTGATGCTCGCGGTGATGCCGTAAGGCGTTGAGCACAAGGGCATCCGCCGGATCTGCGCGTACCCCAGGTCGTGATGCTCGCGGTGATGCCGTAAGGCGTTGAGCACAACGCCTCCACGAACTCGGAGGTCTCGGCCTCCGAGGTGATGCTCGCGGTGATGCCGTAAGGCGTTGAGCACATCTTCGCGACGCGGTGGAAACGTTGGCTCCAAGTGATGCTCGCGGTGATGCCGTAAGGCGTTGAGCACCGTGCTGTTCGCCATCTACCCGTTCTGGCGCTCGTAGTGATGCTCGCGGTGATGCCGTAAGGCGTTGAGCACAGCTGGGCGCAGAGGCCCCCCGAGCACGTCAGCCAGGTGATGCTCGCGGTGATGCCGTAAGGCGTTGAGCACTGGTTGCTGGGACTCTTTGTGTTGCTGATGGCGTGTGATGCTCGCGGTGATGCCGTAAGGCGTTGAGCACACTTCGCGGCCTTGGCAATCCGCTTGCGAAGGGACGTGATGCTCGCGGTGATGCCGTAAGGCGTTGAGCACAGTACGGCAACGTCATCGCCATCGGAGCGCACCGTGGCGGTGATGCTCGCGGTGATGCCGTAAGGCGTTGAGCACTGGCTGCACGAGGCGGCACACGTGCTGAACCGCCACGGGTGATGCTCGCGGTGATGCCGTAAGGCGTTGAGCACACATGTTGATTGCGCCCACCGCGAGCGGAATTCTCGTGATGCTCGCGGTGATGCCGTAAGGCGTTGAGCACATGACGAGCATGTCGAGCTTGTAGTCCTTGAATAGTGATGCTCGCGGTGATGCCGTAAGGCGTTGAGCACACATGTTGACCGGACCGGTGTCGCGCGCGACCTGAGTGATGCTCGCGGTGATGCCGTAAGGCGTTGAGCACTGGGCGTTGCATGATGCCGAAGTTTCCCTCACGCCCTGTGATGCTCGCGGTGATGCCGTAAGGCGTTGAGCACGGCAGGCGCCGCACGGATTGGACGCAGCGCTCGCGTGATGCTCGCGGTGATGCCGTAAGGCGTTGAGCACATGAAGGCCTTGTCCGAGCGCGGGACTTTCCCGTGGGTGATGCTCGCGGTGATGCCGTAAGGCGTTGAGCACTCCTACGCCGTCCCTGGCACTGGCGTCACCTTCGCCTGTGATGCTCGCGGTGATGCCGTAAGGCGTTGAGCACCCCATAATCACCTCAAAATGCGAAACGCCACCAGCGGTGATGCTCGCGGTGATGCCGTAAGGCGTTGAGCACACTATGGCCGCGAATCCTGGCGGCGTGGGGATCCTGATGTGATGCTCGCGGTGATGCCGTAAGGCGTTGAGCACCATCTCACTTCGTACGCAAACCTGCCGCGAGTGGCTGGTGATGCTCGCGGTGATGCCGTAAGGCGTTGAGCACAGGTTAAGCAGGGTCTTAACTACCAACACGCTCGTGTGATGCTCGCGGTGATGCCGTAAGGCGTTGAGCACAGTTACGCGACGATCAGCGACGTGCGCCTCAAGGGGGTGTGATGCTCGCGGTGATGCCGTAAGGCGTTGAGCACGCAGCAGCCATCGCCCCCGTCACGGGGCCGACCACGTGATGCTCGCGGTGATGCCGTAAGGCGTTGAGCACTTCACTGCGCCCGCTGTGACACCCACCCTGCGGAGTGATGCTCGCGGTGATGCCGTAAGGCGTTGAGCACGAGCTAACCGCTCCTGCAATGAAGCCCATTCCTGGCGTGATGCTCGCGGTGATGCCGTAAGGCGTTGAGCACCCGAAGACGGTGTTGATCCCCCAGGCCATGACCTTGTGATGCTCGCGGTGATGCCGTAAGGCGTTGAGCACTACCAGCGGCGCACCACGATCGCCGGGCCCCCAAAGGGTGATGCTCGCGGTGATGCCGTAAGGCGTTGAGCACACAGACTTGTGATCTACAAGCTGTCGCAGGTTGAGCAGTGATGCTCGCGGTGATGCCGTAAGGCGTTGAGCACATGCGCTCACTGGTTGAGCTGTAGGCGGAGGAGTCGGTGATGCTCGCGGTGATGCCGTAAGGCGTTGAGCACCTCATCGGGTGCACGACCACGCTCAAGGAAGCGCGTGAGTGATGCTCGCGGTGATGCCGTAAGGCGTTGAGCACACGAAAGCCGCGTCGCCGAGCGGATTGTGATGCTCCGTGATGCTCGCGGTGATGCCGTAAGGCGTTGAGCACGGAAGAACTAGCTGTGAAGCTGGAGGGGCTCACGGGCGGTGATGCTCGCGGTGATGCCGTAAGGCGTTGAGCACCGTGCGGGTGCCTGGACCCATCCCCCGTTGTCGCAACGGTGATGCTCGCGGTGATGCCGTAAGGCGTTGAGCACCGGTGGTTGTCCCGATCCCTGGGGCTCACTGTCGAGGTGATGCTCGCGGTGATGCCGTAAGGCGTTGAGCACTTCGGAGACGACCGCGGATCATCGCCGGTCGCGACGTGATGCTCGCGGTGATGCCGTAAGGCGTTGAGCACACAGGGATGCTCGACAAGAGCACGGTCACTGGCAAGTGATGCTCGCGGTGATGCCGTAAGGCGTTGAGCACCTCTGGAGGAACACGTCGGTGTCCCACTCGTCCATGAGCGTGATGCTCGCGGTGATGCCGTAAGGCGTTGAGCACGGCTCCCGAAGCACCCCATGGCCTTCCCGCTGGAGCGTGATGCTCGCGGTGATGCCGTAAGGCGTTGAGCACAAGAGCGTTGGTGAACTGGCGGAGGCGGTGCAGGGTGATGCTCGCGGTGATGCCGTAAGGCGTTGAGCACGGGGAAAAGGTGTGGTCTGGCGCAGTGCAGGACAATAGTGATGCTCGCGGTGATGCCGTAAGGCGTTGAGCACTCTGCACGAGGTGGTCGGATTCGTCCGATACCATCGATGTGATGCTCGCGGTGATGCCGTAAGGCGTTGAGCACACGAAGCTGTACTTTGCAATCGCTGCCGCGACCCTCTCGTGATGCTCGCGGTGATGCCGTAAGGCGTTGAGCACACGTAATCGCTGGGCACAATTGCCCCGACGCGGTGGTGATGCTCGCGGTGATGCCGTAAGGCGTTGAGCACACGTAATCGCTGGGCACAATTGCCCCGACGCGGTGGTGATGCTCGCGGTGATGCCGTAAGGCGTTGAGCACCCTGTATTCAAGGTTGCCGGCGGGGATGACGCCAAGTGATGCTCGCGGTGATGCCGTAAGGCGTTGAGCACGCTCTGGAAGCGTCTGGACGGGTGTCAGGCTCCGGCAGTGATGCTCGCGGTGATGCCGTAAGGCGTTGAGCACGGTGGCGAGCTGTTCGAGGTGCTCTGCGACCTGGCGTGATGCTCGCGGTGATGCCGTAAGGCGTTGAGCACATTTACGTTCTACTTGCGGACGAGATGACCATTGACGTGATGCTCGCGGTGATGCCGTAAGGCGTTGAGCACATCACGATCCACGACACCGGCCGCGTTCCCTTCCCGTGATGCTCGCGGTGATGCCGTAAGGCGTTGAGCACTTCTTCTCCCCTGGCCAGGAGCCCATGCCGCTTGACGTGATGCTCGCGGTGATGCCGTAAGGCGTTGAGCACTCCAGTGCCCGGAGCGGGCCGACCAGAGCCTCCCTGTGATGCTCGCGGTGATGCCGTAAGGCGTTGAGCACGACGCCACCGCCGCCTACGCCACCCTCGAGACGCTGTGATGCTCGCGGTGATGCCGTAAGGCGTTGAGCACGTCCAGGCGCGCGACGGTGGCGTGAGCGTCGCGAAGTGATGCTCGCGGTGATGCCGTAAGGCGTTGAGCACATCGTTAACATGGCGCAATGGTGGAAGAGCCAAAGGTGATGCTCGCGGTGATGCCGTAAGGCGTTGAGCACCCGCCGGGACAGGTCGCCAAGTGGGCTTCCGTGGGGTGATGCTCGCGGTGATGCCGTAAGGCGTTGAGCACTCGGGAAGCTCAGGCAGCGTCACGGTCTGCCTCCTCGTGATGCTCGCGGTGATGCCGTAAGGCGTTGAGCACTGCGTGGGATTGAGTCGGTGGTCTCCTTTTCAGCGGCGGTGATGCTCGCGGTGATGCCGTAAGGCGTTGAGCACTGTTTGCTGCTGTTGGGGGCATGCTCGATGGAGGTGATGCTCGCGGTGATGCCGTAAGGCGTTGAGCACACCGGGCCGACGAACGGCCGCGCTGGGATCCGGAGTGATGCTCGCGGTGATGCCGTAAGGCGTTGAGCACGCGGCGAAGCGGTCGAGGCCCGCAGCCACCGAGAAGGTGATGCTCGCGGTGATGCCGTAAGGCGTTGAGCACTAGCGCTGACGCTTCTCGCGCAGGCGCTTCTCGCCAGTGATGCTCGCAGTGATGCCGTAAGGCGTTGAGCACCCAGTCGGTCCGCATCGGGCCCGCGCCCGTCAAGGAGTGATGCCGTAAGGCGTTGAGCACATGCAGCGGCTGCACGAGGCCGATCCTGCTGGTCAGTGATGCTCGCGGTGATGCCGTAAGGCGTTGAGCACTGCTCGGACAGCCACGGCGCTCTCATCGCGGACCCGTGATGCTCGCGGTGATGCTGGAATTAATAAGGCGTTGAGCATCACCGCGATCTGGAGCTTGAGCCAGGCGATCTCCCGGTGATGCCGTAAGGCGTTGAGCACTGACGGTGAGCGACTGGAGGTGCGGTCGCAAGCGGGTGATGCTCGCGGTGATGCCGCAAGGTGTTGAGCACTCTGACAACGAGAACTGCGGCAGGTGTGGTCCACGGGTGATGCATCGCAGTGATGCCGTGAGGCGCTGAGCACGCTCCACGGTGCGGATTGTCGGGGTGGCGTCGGAGGTTGTGGCCCCTCGTGCGTGGGAACATCTCTCGTCAATCAGGAAGGGAGCTGTCGTCGGCCTGCCTGGAGGTCGGGTTCTTTCTGGCGGGAGCCCGACGGATCGCGGTTCGGCGGTCGACAGTCGGCCACGGGGAGGCCGATTGTGGCCTGGCCGCGGGCCAGAGGTGACCCGTCCCCAGGTCGGCCTTGGTCTGAGCGGCTTTGCCGACATCCACCGTTGCCAGGTGCCTCGCCAGGCCGCGAAGACGCCCGACCCGCCGCGCACCTGAAGGGCGAACGATCACACAGGCGCGCCGCGAGAGGGCTGCAAATGCCTCGCATGAGGCCGGCGGCGTGGGGCGGAAGCTCGCGCTGGGGGCTGGGCGCGGATCCAGAGGACGAGGCCCCGCTGAAGGGCCGCAGAGGTGGCTGGCGGCAGAGGAGACGCCAGGCATCACCGCAAGAGGCGGCTGGCAAGGCAGTTGCAGTGTGCGGGGCATGCTCGACGATCCGCGTGATTGCCCCGCCGCATGGCAAAACCCGTTTCCGCTGCGGAAGACGTGCTTCGACGACCGTGGCGACGCGGTGCGTGATCCGGCGGTCGACCAGCGGCGCATGCGTCGCGCATTCTCGCCCTCGCATGCATCCGGATCCGGTAAAGCCTTGGGTGGCGCTCATGGGTTTAGACCGCACCACTCCCCAGAAGAGGTCTCGGTGATTTCCGACATCCCCCCGCGTGTGGACATCTCCTTCCGGCTCGCGGCGAAGCTCGCGCCTCTCGACCACGGGTATGCGCTGTTCAGCGCCCTGTGTCGCCTCCTCGGCGATCTGCATGGCGCCGAGTGGCTCGCGGTGCATCCCCTCCCGGGCACCCCGCGACCCGACGGGTTGCTGGCCGTCGATGGCCGTCGGGGCCTGCGGCTCCGGGTCGATCCGGCGCAGATACCACGCGTTCTTCCCCTCGCGGGCAAGTGGCTGGACATCGGTGGCCATGCGGCGCGGGTTGGCGTGTCTTCGGTGTTTCCGCTGGCGTCGGCCTCCACGCTCCGGGCGCGTCTGGTCACGATCAAAGGCTTCCTGGAGCCCGAGCCTTTCCTCGAGGCGCTTCAGCGGCAGCTCGATGCGATGGGGGTGGCTGGGCGACCGACGGCTGGCAGGCGGCGGGTGCTCGACGTCGCGAACGACAAGGTGGTGGGGTTCGGGGTCGAGCTCCACGGGCTGACGGAAGACGGCGCGCTGCGCGTGCAAGCGCTGGGGCTCGGCGGGCGACGTCGCATGGGATGCGGCGTGTTCGTTCCCGCGACGGTGGATGAGGCGAGCGCGGGCCGGGAGCATGCGTCGTGAGCCAGCTCGGGGAGCCGATCGAGCTGCTGGCGAAGAGCCCGCGTGGGCCGCGACGGCTCTCGCTGGAGCGGCATCTCGTCGAGACCGAGGCTGCGGCAGTTCGCCTGTTCGACCTCTCCCGCCGCTGGGGGCAGGCGTTCTGTCGGTTCTTCCGCATCAGCGAGGCACACCGAGAGCGCTTCTTGTTGAACCTGCGTCTCGCTGCGCTGTTCCACGATCTGGGCAAGGCCAACCAGGACTTCATGGTCGCGGTGACCACCCGGGGGGCGCCGGCCCAGGCGCTCCGTCACGAGCACCTGAGTGCCCTGATCCTCCATCTGCCAGAGGTCCGGACGTGGATCGCCCGGGGTCCTCTGGTGGATGTCGAGGTCCTCACCGCCGCTGTTCTTTCGCACCATCTCCAGGCAGCCAGGTCGGGCGATCACACCTGGGGAGCGCCGCGGGGGGGTCGAGAGGCGGTGCGCCTTCATCTGGACCATCCTCAGGTGAAGGCCATTCTCCATCACATTGCCGAGGTGGCAGGTGTCGGCGAGCCTCCGACGTTAGGCCAGCGGAGCTGGGGGCTAGGGGACGAGACGTGGATTGCCGCGTTGCGGGAGGGCAAGCGTGCCGCGACCGCGCTGGATCGCGCATTGCGCATCGATTCAGAGCGACGATCGTTGCTCCTCGCCGTCAAGGCGGGCGTGATCGTTGCCGATAGCGTGGCCTCGGGGCTGCACCGCGAGGACCATCCCCTCGAAGCGTGGATTGATGACGTCGCGCACGCGCCGGCGCTGACGGCCGAGGATGTGCACACTCACATCCTGGCGCCTCGCGAAAAGCACCTCGCGAAGCCTGGCGAGCGTTTCACGTACCACAGGTTCCAGGACCGCGCTGCGGAGCAGGGGCCGCGGGCGCTCTTGCTCGCCGCCTGTGGCGCCGGCAAGACGCTTGCGGCCTGGCGGTGGGCTCAGGAGCAAGCGAAATCGCGGCCGATTGGCCGTGTGGTGTTCCTCTACCCGACGCGCGGCACGGCGACCGAGGGGTTTCGCGATTACGTGTCGTGGGCGCCAGAGGACATGGCGACGCTCTTGCACGGCAGCGCGCGTTACGAGCTGGAGATGATGCAGGAGAATCCCAGCGAAGGCGCGAAGGACAAGCAGTTCGAGCACGCCGAGGACCGGCTCTTCGCCCTCGGTGTCTGGCCGCGCCGCTATTTCAGCGCCACCGTCGATCAATTCCTCGGCTTCATGGAACACAGCTACCAGAGCCTCTGCTTGCTTCCCGTGCTCGCCGATGCGGCGGTCGTCATCGACGAGGTGCATAGCTTCGACCGTCACATGTTCGATGTGCTGGTGAGCTTCCTGCGGCATTTCGATGTCCCCGTCCTGTGCATGACCGCCACGCTCCCGCCGAGCCGGCGCAACGAGCTCGTGCAAGCGGGGCTTCGCGTCTATCCCAGCGAAGAGGCGCGCGTGGAGCTGGCCGATCTGGAGGCGCGGGAGCGACATCCTCGCTATCGGATCGAAGCGGTGGCAGGGGCAGGGGAAGACGTTGCCTGTGCCGAGGCCATCGCCGCCTACCGGCGTGGGGACCGGGTGCTGTGGGTCGTCAATCAAGTCGGCCGCTGCCAGCGCCTCGCACGGGCATTGGAGGAGGCTCTCGGGGAGCCCGTCCACTGCTATCACAGCCGGTTCACGCTGAAGGACCGCAGAGAGCGTCACAACAAGACGGTCGCCGCCTTCCAGCAGAAGGAGCGTCGCGCGCTCGCGGTGACCACGCAGGTGTGCGAGATGAGCCTCGATCTGGACGCGGACGTCCTGATCACCGAGCTTTCGCCGGTCACCGCGCTGGTCCAGCGCTTCGGGAGGGCGCACCGCCGTCTGGACCGATCGCCGGAGTTTCGCGCGCGGCTGCTCTGGTATCCGCCCGAGAGGCCCGAGCCCTATTCACGCCAGGATCTGACGGCGTCGACGGCGTTTCTGGCCTCTCTCGGGACCGAAAACATCTCTCAGCATCAGCTCGCCGTGGCCCTGGAGGAGCATGCCCTGGCGGAGCGTGACGCGGACGGTAGCGCCCGGTTCCTCCAGAGCGGTTACTACGCTGTGCCTGGCGCTTTCCGCGACACCGATGGGGGGGCCGCCACCTGCATCCTCGACAGGGATCTGGCGCAGGTCAAAGCCTTGCACCAGAAGCGTGATCGCCTCGACCCCTACCTGATCTCCATTCGCCGGAAGTTCACCTTGCCGGACGAACAGCGCCCCTCCTGGTTGCCACGGCATCTCGGGGTCGCCCCGTCGGCGCGTTACACGGAGGAGTTCGGGTTTCCCACCGACGAGGGGGCGGAGAGGTCATGAGTGCAGTGGCCACCAGAAAGGGTCGAGCGGGGGTCGAGCGGCCGGCTGACGGAGCCCGAAGCCCACGCGAAGCCGGGACCAGAAAGGAACGGAGCGAAGTGAAGGGACAAGGCCGCACGAAGGCGTCCCGGGCCGAGCGTGGGGGCGAGGAGGCTGCGTCCAAGGGGAAGCCTCGGGCTGGCGTTCGAGGGCAGGAGGGGACGGACGAGGTGGCGCCCGAGGGCCCCATCGAGCTGACCTACAGCCTCGCGGAGCTTCCCTCGGCGCAGCACCGCGCGGGGCTGGCCGGGCTGGTGATGCTCGTCGCGTGGCTTGCGCGTCAGCCGGCCAAGGAGCGAGGCATCTGCTCGATCACACGGCTGGAGGCGGGGCGGGTGAGCCTCCGGCTCGATCTCACGGGGGTCAAGCGGCTGCTCGACGCGATGTACGACGCGAGTCACGAGGAGGTGGCCGTCCAGACGCCCTGGAAGAGGCGCGGCGGTGAACTCGTCGAGCCGCTGCGGGTGGAAGAGCGGGAGGTCCAGGATCCGAAGTCGGGCACCAGCAAGAAGAAGAAGTTCCACATCTACCCGGTCGTGGTCCCACGAGGTGCTTTCCTCGTCGACCACGAGCCCCCAACGGCGAATGGCACGACGCTCTGGATCAAGCTGTGGCGGGACATGGTGTGGGCGATCTTGCGCGGCATCCCGACGCAGCGTCTGCCCTTCGAGGCCCGGGCTGAGGAGCGGGCGACCACCGAGCATCTCGACGCCTGGGCCGATCTGACGGGTCCGGCGGACAAGGCGATCAAGCTTCCGGGCACGTATTTCATCGGTGCCCAGGAGCGGAGCGCAGAGAACGTCGGGTTCAGGGATCTGGCCCGTCAGCAGTTCTTGCTGCACTTCTTGCCGATCGCGTTGCAGGTCTACGTGCCTCGCGTCGTCAGCATCGTGGACGGTACCTCCGAGTCCGGCGGGGGTTACGTCATCGTGGTCCCCGACGTGGCGGATCTGGCGACATTCTGCGACGAGCTGCCGCGGGTGCTCAAAGAACGAGAGACCGACGTCGCCGGATTCAGACCACGTGCAGCGGTGATTCTCTTGCCTGCCGAGGGCGCGCTCGACATGGCCAGGCGTCTGAAGGCGAGGATCGCTTCCCAGGAAGGCCGCCGCTCCACGGCCGATCTCCTCGTGGCGCTGGAGGTGTACCACCTCGAGAAGCAGGGCAACAGCGTCCGCTTGCTCGGCGCGTGGCGCCTCGACCTGGAAGACGAGATCCTCGACGAATACACGCATCTGCGAGGGATGAGGTTGCGGAGCGACAGTTTCAAGCGGCAGCGGCTCCTCAATCTCCTCGACCGAGCCCCCTGGTACCGGGGGTTTGACCGCATCGCCGAGACGACCTCGTACAAAGAGGTGACCATCGGCTCGAAGTCATTTCGACACGACGCGCGGCTGTCCTTCGAGGTCGCGCAGAAGAACCGAGAGGCAACCATGCAGCAACGCGACGGGAAAGCCCCCGAACGGCTCGATATCGAAGAGATCGTGTATTCGGTGGCGAGGACCTACGTTTCCCAGAAACTCAGCACGAAATATGGCCTGGAGTGGAAAGGCGAGTGGAAAGACTCGAAGGCCGATGACGCTCGAAAGTCCGAGTACAACGCGAAGAAGGAGAAGATCGCCAAGGAGGCATTCCTGGCCGTGCGGAGCCGATCCGGGGCTGCATTCGCCTCCTACTTCGTGGGGTCTCTCTGCTCGGTGCCGCAGTACCTCTCCAAGGCGCGTTATGAAGTCGTCGCGCACGCGCTCGCCAAGGAGCCCGACCGGGTGCGCACCTTGACCTTGCTCGCGCTCTCCGCCGCTGGGTGAACGTCCCATTCCAGGAGCCAATCGCCATGTCCAGATCCGACAAAGAGAAGAAGACCAGCCCGAAGAACCTGTTCGCCACCGTGCTCACCTACGCGGCCCCCAGCTCGAACTACCGCGGGGAGAGCGAGGAGAACCGGACGATTCTCCAGAAGATCACCCGGGGCAACCAGGAGCACACGGTGATCAGCCCCGAATCGATGCGCAATGCGCTGCGCGAGATCCTGTCCGGGTGGGGCCTTCCCACGAACCGCCGGCGGCTCCATGACCAGGACCAGCTCGCCGTCGAGTTCAAGGAGTTCCCCGATGCGACGAAGTATGCCGACGATTTTCTCTTCGGCTTCATGGTCGCGGACGACAAGGCCATCAAGGCGAACAAGGGCAAGCGAGCGAAGCGCGACAGCGTCTTGCGAATGAACCTCGCAGTATCGCTGACCCCTTACAGCTTCGACGCCACCTTTCATCAGTCGCCCCTCAATGCCGGGGAGAGCCCCTGGAGAAACTCTGCGAGCTCGGCGTTGATTCACCGCGAGATCGTCGACACGGCCTACCAGTATCCCTTCGCGCTCGCCGGTCAGGACGTGTTCCAGGAGGAGCAAGGGCCTGTCTGGTCGCGCGCGCTCCTGAAGGCGCTCGGGCAGCTCTCGAACGTGGCCGGTGGTCACGCGCGCAGCTACTACGAGATGGCGCCACGGAGCGTCGTAGCGAGGCTCTCCGCGAACCTCGTTGCCGGCTTCGACACGTACGGCTTCGACGCGCAGGGAGGCTTTCCGGAGCTGTCGCGCGTCAAGGCGGATGACCTGCCCGGGGACGAGATCTGGCTCGGGGGCGAGGTGGTGCGCAAGCTGGAGAAGACGGAGCGGGAGCGCCTGGCCGCCGAAGGCGTTCACCTGCACGAGAACCCGCAGGCGCTGCTCGAACAGCTCGGTGCTGCGGCGTTCGGAGGTCGCTAGGTGGAGCGCCTCTGGTTGCACGTCCGCGCGCCATTCGCCGCCTATCGGCCGTTGCAGGCGGGCGTGTACCGGACGTCGGTCCCCACGATCCCGTACTCCGCGGCCCTGGGGTTGCTGCTCAACCTCGCGGGCATCGAGACCCGGGATCCCCGGCCCGCCGTGACCACGGGCATGCGGGATGACGTCCCCCGGCTCCGGCTGGCCATCGGGCAGCTCGTCACGCCAGGGGTGAGCACCCTGTACCAGCAGCTCCACAGCTACCCGGTGGGAAACTCCGGCAAGGAGCTGGAGGCGAGGACGCACGGGGCGAAGTTCTGGATCGTGCCCGTGCGCCGTGAGGTCCTCGTGGGCCTCGACGTGGTGCTCGGCGCCGAAGCGGAAGACCCGGCGATCCTGGGGCGGGTGCGCCGAGGGCTTCGGGGAGAGCTCGACGAGCCGCGCTATGGTCTGCCGTTTGCCGGCGACAACAGTTATCTCTTCGACTGTCTCGATGTGTTGAATGCGCCCCGCCCCGCGCGCTGGTACACGCCGATCCTTCCGGAGGAGTCACTCCGGCGTGGGAGTTGCCGTCTGCCGGTGAGCATTCACCGAGAGGACAGCAGCCGCACCAGGACCTTGCTCTGCGCGCCGACGGTCGAGGCGCTGGGCGAGCCTCCCGAGGAGGCGTGGATCTGGACGCCTTCTGCGCCCTCGTCGCCAGCTTGAAGGCCTCGTTCGGTCGCGCTCGCAGGGGTGGGGCGCGGCGGCGGGACCTCGTCTCTCGGTGACGGGCATGCTCCACGCTCGGTGACGGGCATGTTCCACGCGTGAGGGTCACTCCGACGCCGGCGCGCGTGTGCGTGCCGGTATCGAGGCGTGACGACGCGCAAGGGGATGCGGTAGACCTCCGACCATCGACGATGCGCCTGAGCGTCGGGTGAATGCGCTGTGCAGCGTGCATCGGGTCAGAAATGGCCAGGTCGCCGTTCTCCTCCAATCCTGCGCTGCGGGTAAGCCAACGGTGGCCATCCGACCGCCACGCTGTCCATGGTTCCCCCCGCATTGGTCGTCCGCACGACCATTTACCACTGGACAGGACTGGGTCGCGGAAGCCATTGATGCATTCAATCACTGGCCTGCGCAGTGCAGGCCGCACTGGAGGCTTCGAGCCATGGAAACCGAGACCGCGGCGCCCACGTTACGCGTCATGTCACTGCACGCCCTCGTCTACTGCGAGCGGCTGTTCTACCTCGAAGAAGTCGAAGAACTCCGCGTTGCCGACGAGGCCGTCTGGGAGGGCCGGCGCCTGCACGTCGAGCTCGACGAACCGGCCGACGTCGTGGAGATGACGCTCGAATCCCAGGCCCTCGGCCTGCGCGGCCGCATGGACGCGGTACGACGGCGGAGCGGGGCCCTCTACCCCATCGAGCACAAACGAGGCCGCTGCCGGCGGGGGCCCGGGGAGATCCCGGCGGCGTGGCCCACGGACGTCGTGCAGGCTGCGGCCTACGCCATGCTGCTCGAAGAGCACACGGGCGCGGAGGTGGAGGAAGCGCGCGTCCGCTACCACAAGGACAACGTCACCGTGCGTGTCCCGATCACCGACGGAGAGCGCGCGCTCGTGGCCTCGTACGTCGCGCGGGCCCGGTACCTGACCACGACGACGGAGCGCCCGCCGGTCACCGACGACGAACGGAAGTGTGTGCGGTGCAGCCTGGCCCCCGTCTGCTTGCCCGAGGAAGCGCGCTTCGCAGAGGCGACCGGGCCGGAGACGTCCCCCGAGCACCCGTCGGCCCCGACGCCCGTGCGCTTGTACCCCCCCGACACGGAGCGCCGGAGCCTGCACGTGGTCAGCCACGGCGCGCGGGTGGGCCGGTCCGGCGACTGCTTCCAGGTGGTGGACCGGGACGCGGGGCGGACCCGGGTGGGCGTGCGGGAGGTGAGCGACATCGTGCTGCACGGCCACGCGCAGATCACCACGCAAGCGCTGCGCCTGTGCGCCGCCGAGGAGATCCCGGTGCATTTCGTGACCGCCAGCGGCGCGCACGTGGGGATGTTCGCGATGGGCCCTGGCGGCGTGCAGCGGCGGATCCGGCAGTACCGGGGTCTGACCGACGACGGATTCACGCTCTCGCTGGCGCGGCGGCTGATCCTGGCGAAGGTCGAGATGCAGCTCCGGCACCTGCTGCGGTCGAGCCGGAAGGAGGCGGCACTGCGGGAGCTGATCGCTGGGACCATCGACCTCATGCGCGGCTGTCTGCGGCGGGCCGCGCACGCCACGACCCGGGAGGAGCTGATGGGCCAGGAGGGGAACGCCGCGCGGGCCTACTTCCAGGCCATCGCGCGGCTGGTGTCCCCCGACGCAGGCGAGGCCTTCCTGCCCAACGGCCGGAGCCGCCGACCCCCCGAGGATCGCTTCAACGCGCTGCTGTCGTTCGGGTACGCGCTGCTCTACCGGGACGTGCTCAGCGCCATCCAGCGCGTGGGCCTGGAGCCTGCCTTCGGCGTGCTGCACCAGCCCCGGAGCGCAGCCTTCCCCCTGGCGCTGGACCTGACCGAGCTGTTCCGGGTGCCGGTGGTGGACATGGCCGTGCTCGGCGCCGTGAACCGGCGGACCTTCCACGCCGAGCGCGACTTCACGGTGACGGGCCGTCAGGTGTGGCTGTCCGACGAGGGCCGGCGGGCCATGCTGGAGGTGTACGAGCGGCGGAAGCACGAGGAATACCGGCACGACGCCCTGGGATTCTCGCTGTCGTACGCGCGGATGATGGAGCTGGAGGTGCGGCTGCTGGAGAAAGAATGGTCCGGAGAAGGCGGCTTGTTCGCGCGGTTCCGGATTCGTTGAGGTGAGGGGGGCAGGGGCGTTCGGAGGGAGGGTTCAGGGGAGCGTGAAGAGGGCGAGAGGGCGGAGGAGAGGAAGAGGAGGACGAGATGGCTGAGCCGCGACACTGGCACCTGGTGATGTACGATGTGTCGGAGCCGAGTACGCTGCGGAAGGTTCACAAGACGCTGAGCGCCTGGGGAAAGCCAATGCAGTACTCGGCCTTCCGGGTGCGAGGGACGGCGCGCGAGCTGGCACGGTTGCGGTTCGAGCTGTCCGCGATGATCGATGGGAAGGATCGGTTGATGGTGATCCGGTTGTGCTCGGGCTGCGCCGCCCGGGTGAGCGTGCAAGGAGAGGCGCTGGCTCCTCTGGAAGCCGACCCGCCGCCGTTCCGGATGGTGTGAGGATCATGGATGTGGGCGCGTCCAGGGAGATGCGGTCGTTCTTTGACAAGTTGTGGCGTGATTTCAGGGGGTTGGGGGGTGAGTGGGGAGGGGGGAGGTGCGTGATCGGGGGAAAATCCGCGGGGTTGCTGGGGAGGGGGAGGGTGGGTAGAAGGGGAGGAGAGGGCGTTGGAGGGAGGGGAGAGGAGGAGCTTGAAAGAGGTGGTGGAAAGAGGTGTGATTTCAAGTGGTTATCTGTGGCGGGGTGATGCTCGCTGTGATGCCGTAAGGCGTTGAGCACACTTGGTGGACCTCGCCAACCTGCTCCGACGTCGGGGTGACGCTCGCTGTGATGCCGTAAGGCGTTGAGCACTGGATTGAGCTGCCCGAAGGGGGCGGGGCTCGTATCGAGTGACGCTCGCTGTGATGCCGTAAGGCGTTGAGCACCCGTGTTGGGTGGCGTTGGTGTCGCAAGGGGTGAGTGACGCTCGCTGTGATGCCGTAAGGCGTTGAGCACGACGCGCAGACGGATAAGGCACGCGCCGTGGTGGGTGACGCTCGCTGTGATGCCGTAAGGCGTTGAGCACCACTGGGTCCCCGGCGGCGCGCTCCCAGTTCTGGGTGACGCTCGCTGTGATGCCGTAAGGCGTTGAGCACTTATCGTTGCCGCACGCCGGACAGTCGCCGCCCTCCGTGACGCTCGCTGTGATGCCGTAAGGCGTTGAGCACAACACGACGCCACCCTCGGCTAGGTCCAGGGTCCACGTGACGCTCGCTGTGATGCCGTAAGGCGTTGAGCACTCGAAGCCCCAGAAGATCCCGGCGATCGACCTCGTGCGTGACGCTCGCTGTGATGCCGTAAGGCGTTGAGCACATTGTGGAGCTGTTGCTCATGCTCGTGCGGATAGGGGGTGACGCTCGCTGTGATGCCGTAAGGCGTTGAGCACAGATCCTTGATTGGAAATTCACGGTCGATCTGAAGTGACGCTCGCTGTGATGCCGTAAGGCGTTGAGCACGTTCCAGCGACTTCACCGGCCAAGCCGGCCGCTGCATGTGACGCTCGCTGTGATGCCGTAAGGCGTTGAGCACAACAGACAGCAACGGCGAGCAGCTCGGCGCCGCGCGCGTGACGCTCGCTGTGATGCCGTAAGGCGTTGAGCACGCCAAGGGTCGCGCAAGCGCCGTCTCTTATCAGTTCAGTGACGCTCGCTGTGATGCCGTAAGGCGTTGAGCACGATGTTATGCGCGAGGCCACGCGATCCCGGGAGAGTGACGCTCGCTGTGATGCCGTAAGGCGTTGAGCACATGCCACTGAGCTTCGGCGCCGCTTTCGCCGAATGTGACGCTCGCTGTGATGCCGTAAGGCGTTGAGCACCAAAAGGCGCGCGAAGCAATCGGTCGCAACATTCGCCGGTGACGCTCGCTGTGATGCCGTAAGGCGTTGAGCACCTAGACTGTGGGCTGGGGTTCCAATGCCCTTCCTTGTGACGCTCGCTGTGATGCCGTAAGGCGTTGAGCACCCGATCCAGCAGGCGAGACACCAGGGCAACGTCACTGTGACGCTCGCTGTGATGCCGTAAGGCGTTGAGCACCGTCCCGTGGTGCCGCCGCTCGGCGCGCCCCGAATCCGTGACGCTCGCTGTGATGCCGTAAGGCGTTGAGCACTTCGCCGAGCCCGCTGTGACACCCACCCTGCGGACGAGTGACGCTCGCTGTGATGCCGTAAGGCGTTGAGCACAACTACGCGGCCAAAGGTCAGTGCGGGGCTGGTCTGTGACGCTCGCTGTGATGCCGTAAGGCGTTGAGCACACCCTCTTCTGCGAGTCGGCGAGACGGCACTTCTCAGCGGTGACGCTCGCTGTGATGCCGTAAGGCATTGAGCACTGCCATTTCGACTGGAAAAGCGGGGGCAAGGGACCTGTGACGCTCGCTGTGATGCCGTAAGGCGTTGAGCACGGGAGTGCGGCGACGCCAGCGAGGAGCGCGTCTGGTGACGCTCGCTGTGATGCCGTAAGGCGTTGAGCACACGCGCCAGCGTATCTGTACCTCCAAAAGACCTCCGTGACGCTCGCTGTGATGCCGTAGGGCGTTGAGCACCGCTCAAACCAGCGCGCCCTGCACCCGCTATCACGACGTGACGCTCGCTGTGATGCCGTAAGGCGTTGAGCACGTGAATTTGCGCCCTTTCAAGAGCTTCGTCGGCAGTGACGCTCGCTGTGATGCCGTAAGGCGTTGAGCACGGGGAGTAGGGCACGTCCTTGACTACGCGGGAGAGTGACGCTCGCTGTGATGCCGTAAGGCGTTGAGCACGCGCTCAGAGACCGGGACGTGTTCCGCCAGAGCTACGTGACGCTCGCTGTGATGCCGTAAGGCGTTGAGCACGTGACGGTGGTGTGGAGCGACTGGCCGGCCTCCGGGGTGACGCTCGCTGTGATGCCGTAAGGCGTTGAGCACATCTTCTCCGAAGTTCATCGGGCACCTCCGTCCAGTGACGCTCGCTGTGATGCCGTAAGGCGTTGAGCACTTCTCCGTACTCGTTGAGTTAGTCGGTGACTGAGTGTGACGCTCGCTGTGATGCCGTAAGGCGTTGAGCACAGGAACAGCTTCGCTACCCGGTTGTCCTCTGCGGGTGACGCTCGCTGTGATGCCGTAAGGCGTTGAGCACCCAACAATGGCGGTCTCAGAACTACAGATGACAGGTGACGCTCGCTGTGATGCCGTAAGGCGTTGAGCACAAGACGGTAATGGTGAACCCCAGCACGGGCGGGAAGCGTGACGCTCGCTGTGATGCCGTAAGGCGTTGAGCACCCGGCCCGCTCGTGCAGTTGCCGCCTGGCATCAGTGGTGACGCTCGCTGTGATGCCGTAAGGCGTTGAGCACCCCCCTGCTGCGCGCCACGCTTCCTCCGGGATGGAGTGACGCTCGCTGTGATGCCGTAAGGCGTTGAGCACACCAAGATCACCCACCCAACCCCAGCCACATCGCCGTGACGCTCGCTGTGATGCCGTAAGGCGTTGAGCACTTGTCGATCCTGCGCCAGGCACTCTGCGCATTCTCGTGACGCTCGCTGTGATGCCGTAAGGCGTTGAGCACTCGGAGGCGAGCCGCACGGGGCGAGGGGTGGTGCTGTGACGCTCGCTGTGATGCCGTAAGGCGTTGAGCACGGCGAATGCGTTCAGGATAAGGGCCGCCGCGAGAGGGAGTGACGCTCGCTGTGATGCCGTAAGGCGTTGAGCACTTGCGGTACCATCCGTGCTGGCGAAGGCTCTCCGGTGACGCTCGCTGTGATGCCGTAAGGCGTTGAGCACTCCAGCGACGGAGCGTGGCTCCTGCGCAGGCGAAGTCGTGACGCTCGCTGTGATGCCGTAAGGCGTTGAGCACAGATGTCGCATATGGTTGTCAACGGCGCGTCCGTCTTGTGACGCTCGCTGTGATGCCGTAAGGCGTTGAGCACAGTAACGGATTCCCGGGTCCCGAGGCCACTTACGACGTGACGCTCGCTGTGATGCCGTAAGGCGTTGAGCACGTGACGCTGACAGTGTTGGCCACGTCGGCTGTCAACAGTGATGCTCGCTGTGATGCCGTAAGGCGTTGAGCACGTGCGAGCGCAGGTGCGGTGCGTGCCGCCCAGCCCGGTGATGCTCGCTGTGATGCCGTAAGGCGTTGAGCACGTTCCTGACCGACGGCGGCGGTTCTGCAAGTCCAGGTGATGCTCGCTGTGATGCCGTAAGGCTTTGAGCACATCTCGGTCAGCATGTGATCTGGCGCGCGAACATGGCCGTGATGCTCGCTGTGATGCCGTAAGGCGTTGAGCACCCCGGGGCGCCTGGGGCGATCGTGGGGCTACCGGAGTGATGCTCGCTGTGATGCCGTAAGACGCCGAGCATGTTGGGGTGAGCGAACCTCGTCTCGGCGATCGTCGCGTCCCGGTCGGGTTGTCTGGTCGCTGATGGCGTCGTTGCCGCAGGACGAGTTCCCAGCACGAATCACGGCATGAGGTTGTGCCGGGTCGTCCTCGTCGTCGCCGACGTCTGGCTTATGGATCAGGTCGAGACCCAGAGCGCGTGCGTTCCGGATCCGCAGCTCGGTTGGTTAGGCTCCGTCCTCGTGTGGGCAGCACCGGCGCTCAAGCTCCTGATCCGACCTCCGCGGCCATGCCTGCGCGGCGCGCTCGCCCCAGGGCAGCCTGCAGCGCCTCCTGGAAGGCTGGGAACCGCGCGGCACGCAGGCGCAGACCTTCGGCCCACCGCGTGGTCTCTCCGGCGCCCCACGGACCGTCGGAGAGCTCCACGCAGCAGGCGATCAGGCGCGCGGCGTGGTCGTAGGTCCGTCGTCGCTTTTCCCCGAGGACGCCTTCGGTCCGCTGGACCGCGGCGGCTTTCAGGGCGTCGAGGATCAACTTCGGGGCGCCGAGCGGAAGCCGAGAGATCGCCTCCGCGCGCTGCAGCACGTCGATGACGGTCGGGGTGTGAAGTACGGGTTTCCTCGCGCGCGCTGGCTCTTCGACCTCGGGAAGCAGGTCGACCCCGGGCAGCAGATCGACCCCGGGAAGCAGCTCGAAGGCGTCGCCGGGAGGCTGGCGCAGGACGAGCGTGAGCTCTTCGCGGAGCGAGCCGGTCGGCGCACCGCCGAGGAGCCAGGCGAAGCTCGCGAACAGCAGGTGGCCTGGATGGTCGAGCCTGGACCAGCCGAGGCCCGGGCAGGCCGTGAGGTGGGCGGCAGCGGAGGGCAGATCGCCCGTGAGCACGTGCAGCAGGCCAAGGAGCGGGGGAGCGTCGCTCGGAGGGGCGGCCAGCGCGGCGGTGGCGCGGCGACGGAGGACGGCCGTCGAGGGGTCGCCCGCCATCAGCCACCGGAGGAGACGAGGGAGCGTGGGAGCCTGTTGCCACGCGGCTTCGAGCTTCTTCCGCAGGTCCTTGCGTTCGAGGACCTGGGCGGCCAGGGCGGCGCCATCGAGGTATCGCCCGCGGGCGACGTCGCTCTCGACGAGGGTGATCGAGGTCTCGTATGCGGCGAGGGCCCTGGACCAGGCGCCTTCGGCGACGAGCGCGTTGCACCAGGCGTCGGCGTCGCCGGGACGCTTCGTGGCGTGGGCGATGCGCGCGAGGCCGGGGATGCCCTCTTGCCGCGCGACCGCGGCGCGGAACCAGCGCTCGCGGCGCGGGGACCTCATGGCGGAGGGTGAATCTTCTCGTTCGAGGTGGTCGATCCAGAGGGGCAGGAAGGCGTCGAGGTCGGGGGGCGGCTTGCCGAGGACCTGGAGGATGGCGTCGAGGGGGTCGGTCAGGTACGCGAGGCCGTCGGAGGCGTCGAGGGCCTGGAGGATGGCGCTGGCGCGTTCGGGGAGCGGCGTGGTCTGGTAGACGGCGGCGATGTGGTGGTGGACGCACGCCTCCAGGTCGACGGAGAGGACTTCGTCGACGAGCTCGTCCTGGCCGAGGAAGATGTCGCCGTGGGTGATGGGGTGGAGGAGGGTGTCGAACACGGCGCGCGCCGTGGCGTGCTCCCCGGCGAGGGAGGCGGTGAGGGCCTGGCGGAGGCAATCGTCGACCTCGGCGGGCTCGGCGCTCCCCTGGCGGCGTGCCATTGCGGTGAACGCTCGGATGTTCTCGACGATGGCGGCCGAGGGAGGCGGAGGTTTCCAGCCCGAGCCACCCCGGGCCGCCCGGAGGAGCAGGAGGTCTTCGAGCTGGGCTCGAATGCCGTCGTCGAGCCGCGGGAGCGCGTCCGTGATGAAGGTTCGCAGCTCCTCGACGGTGAGCACGGTGAGGGCCGACGCGAGATTCTGGGAATCGGTGCGCTGGGGTCCACGGTGCCAGCGAACCCAGTCACGAGCATGCCGTCGCATGTCGCGAACCCTGCCGCAGGCCCGCGTGCCCTGACAAGCCATGTTCGGAAGGTGGGTGAATGATGACTGTATTGGTCATCGATTGGTAAAAATAGGCGAAGTAGTGCAACGGCATCGAGGCCCATCCGCAGGAGGTCCGCTGAACCGTGTGAGTGATCGGCTCCGTCGGCTACGGGAGCAGAAGTGAGGGCTCGCGGCCAAGGTGGTGGGCGCCGGGGAGCAGTGGATCACGCAGCTGGGTGACGCCGCGCTGCGTGAGCTGTTCGCGCTCTCGGGGGATGCGTTCGTCAGCGGGGAGGAGGAAATCGACGAGGCGTCCAGGCAGGAGACCGGGGCGGGGGATGCGCTAGCCTCCATGCTTCGGCAACGACAGGTTCGTGCGGGAGGTGCGAGCCTGTTCCCGACGGTGCACTCGGCTCTCTCGACGTGCTGCTCCTTGGCCCGGACGAGAGCGATCCCTGCAAGCACATGGCGGCGGTCCGCTGCGTACTCGGAGAGGCATCGCGACATCAGGGATGCCTCCACGACATCGCAGGATGTGCATTGTCATGCATGGAGTCGAATTTTCCTCGCCAACGCTTCGATTCAACCCGTTTCGTTGTTTGGGTCCCTCTTGATGGATGGCATGCAGGTGCATTGTGAAATCGCGGCCATCCTTGTCGCGAAAAATGAAGACCGCGCCTTTCTTCGGTGGGTGAGAAAAAATCGCTCCGAACTCTTCCTCTGGCTCGGATCCAGGCATTGACCTTCCCTGGCAAATCGCAGGAATACTCACGCTCTGTGAAATCACTTCATCTCCTGGTGGCGATGGGCTGCGTCCTCGCGACCCTGGTGACGTGCGGACGTGCGGACGAACAGCGCGATGTCTGCGAAGGCACCTGTTGCACAGGCGCTTGTGATCCGTGCGCGGACGGCGCTTGTGAGGACACCGACGCGCTGGGCTGGGGACCCCCTGTCCTCCTCTGGTGGGGGGATGCCGCCACCCCAGCGCCAGGGTGCCCTGCCTGGGCGCCCGAGGTCGTCTACGAGGGGATCGATGGGCTGTCTGCGGAGCAACGCTGCCCCTCGTGTGCCTGCGGTCCCGCTGCGTGCAAGCTCCCGGCTGGGCTCGTGGTGTGGGACGAGTTCATGTGCAATGCGCACGACGTCCCCGACCCGACGTTCACGACCTTTCCAGCGCCCGATCCGTGGGACGGGTCCTGTGTCACGCATCCGACGATTCCTGCAGGGTCGTTTCGCTCGATCCGCTTCCTGAGCACGACGTTGAGCCCGTGCACGCCCGTCACCGGGCCAGAGCCGATGGTGGCGGAGCCTGTCTGGGCGACGCACGCGCGCGCCTGCGGTGAGGGGAATACGCCAGCCGAAGAGAGCGTGCCGCGCGAAGAGCGGGTCACGCCGGAGGGGTTCCGGGAGTGCCTGTGGCGGCGAGGGGAACCCGGTCCCTGTCCGACCCACTATCCGGAGCGACGGGTGTTCCACGAGGACATCGAGAGCTCGCTGGGGTGCACGGAATGCGCGTGCGGGGAGCCGATGGAAGGGAGCTGCGTGGCGGTCGTTCGTTTGTTTCATCGCCCGGAGTGCGACATGACGCCGGGCCATTCAGGCGGCACGGCCATGGGTCTCCACAACGCGCCCTGCAAGGGGTGGTTGGACGGGCCCAGCCCCATCACCGTGGGCAGCATCAGCGCGAAATGGAACGAGCAGGATCCCGGCCGCTGTGAACCCTCAGGAGGCCTCCCGAGGGGCGAAGTATGGACGAACGAGCAGACGACCTTCTGCTGTGAGGGAATGAGATGAACTCCCAGGACGATCCGGAACCGACCCTCCGCCAGAGGACGCGAGCCAGGACGCTGGCGTGGGGGACCCTGGGCGGGCTTGCGGTCCTCTTCACGTTGCTCCCTGCCTCGTGTCGGCTGGGGCGGATCATGATCTACACCTGCCCTGATCCTTGCGAGACGTGTGACGATCCCTGCCATCCCTGCATCGAGGCCCTGGGCGAGTGCGTCCCGGAGGCGCCGTTCGGGTGGGCTGGGCCCGTGCTGGTGTGGGCAGGACCGAGAGCGATTGAGCCACCCCCGTGCCCGGACCACGCCCCCTCCCGCGTCTACCAGGGCTACGATGGCCTCAGCGTGGAGCGTGGCTGCCCGCGTTGCTCCTGCGGACCCATCACCTGTTTGTCCCCCGAGACCATCGCCACGAGCGACCGCGCCGTCTGCCTGGGTGACGAGCCGCGCGACGACGATCTCCACCTGCCGATCCCGCCCCTCTGGAGCGGTTCGTGCCTGGAAGTGCCCGCTGTCGACGAAGCGGACGTGGCTTCCCTCAGCGCGTCGGAGACGCGGGTCGGGGCGTGCGAGCCCAACGTCGGGCCGATCCCCGCCTCGGATGCCTTCGCCTGGGATTTCCACGCGATGGCCTGTGCGAATGAAGCTGCACCGCGGCTCTGCGAGGATGAAGCGAACTGGTGCGCGCCTCAGCTCACGGGTGATTTCCATCAGTGCGTGTACACCCGCGGCGACGAACCGACGTGTCCTGTCGGGTATCCGAAACGGCGTGTCTTCTTCGAAGGGATCGACGGATCGCTCGCGTGTACGGCCTGCGCTTGCGACGCCCCTGCGGTGAGCGAGTGCAGGGTCAACGTCGAAGCGTTCAGGGATCCGGCATGCAACGACTCGATTGGGGATGTCGATCCGGACCTTGCGACCCGAGCTTGCACCGATCTCGTCCTGCCCGGCGGCCTCCGCAGCCTCTCCATGACCTGGACCGTGGACGAACCCGGGGCTTGCGCTCCGCGGGGTGGCAGCCCGACCGGCCGCGTGACACCCGATGGCCCGACCACCTTCTGCTGTCTCTGAGACCGCAGGGCGTGGTGGCGGTCCCACCCACCGAAGCGCTCCCCCGGCACCTGATTCCCCGCATCGATCGCGGGGGTCATGTCACTCGGAGGAATGAACTCCAGGGCCTGGGGCTGGCTCCGGGCTCACTTCTCGCTGTCGAGCATCGCCATCCCCGGCGCTGCGTAGCGCGTCCCCGCGACCTGGCTGGCAGGGACGGCGGCTTCGAGGGCGGCCACCTCCGAGGCGTCGAGGGAGACGTCGAGGCTCGACAGCACGTCGGCGAGCTGCTGGCGGTTCCGCGCTCCCAGCGTCGGGACGATCGTCACGTGGTGCTCGGCGGCCTTGGCGCGGACCCAGGCGATGGCGAGCTGCGCGGGGGTGACGCCTTTCTCTCGTGCGGTGCGGGCGAGCGCCTGGACGAGGGACTGGTTCTTCTCGACGTTCTCCGCGGCGAAGCGGGGGAAGTGCGCGCGGACATCGCCTTGGCCCTTCGGCGTCTTGCCGGTGAGCATCCCGCGCGACAGGACGCCGTAGGCGGTCATGGCGATCCCGAACTCGCGCAAGGTGGGGAGGATGCTCTCCACGCTGCGGCTCACCAGGGCGTACTCGAGCTGCACGTCGCAGATCGGGTGGACCTTCGCGGCGCGGCGGATCGTCTCGGGGCCGACCTCGGACAGGCCGATGTAGCGGACGTAGCCAGCCTTCACCAGGTCGGCGATGGCGCCGATGGTGTCCTCGATGGGCACGCTGGGATCGAGGCGCGCGGGGCGGTAGATGTCGATGTACTCGACCCCGAGCCGCGACAGGCTGTGGGCGAGGAAGTTCTTCACGGCGGCCGGGCGGGCGTCGTGGCCGAGGTGGGTGCCGTCGGGGCCGCGCAGGGCGCCGAACTTGACGCTCAGGAGGGCGTCGTCACGGCGGCCGCGGAGCGCCTTGCCGACGAGCATCTCGTTCTTGCCCATGCTGTAGAAGTCGCCGGTGTCGAGGAGGTTCACGCCGCGATCGAGGGCCTCGTGCAGCGTCGCGATGCTCTCGTCGTCGTCGCTGTCGCCGTACCAGCTCCCGGCGCCCATGCCCATGCAGCCGAGGGCGATGGGGAAGACGGAGGGGCCAGTCTTGCCGAGGCGTGTCGTGGGGGTCGTGGTCATGGTGTTGGCTCCGGTCGGGTCGTGAAATAGTGACCCTGTTCGAGGTCGGCGAGGAGCCCGATCTGCTCGGGCCGCCAGCCGAGCCGCTCCTGCGTGCGGGCGCTCGAGGTGGGGATGTCGAGCGCTGCGAAGCCCGCGAACCAGCCGAAGTGTCGGGCGGCTTCGGCGGCAGACGTGCTGACGACGGGCAGGTGCGTATGTCGGCCGATCGCGGTGGCGATGTCCCGGAACGGGATGCCTTCCTCGGCGATGGCGTGAGCCGTGGGCACGACGTCGGGCGCTTCCAGGACGAGGCGGTAGAGGCGGGCTGCGTCGCGGCGGTGGACGGCGGGCCAGCGGTTCTGGCCGTCGTCCACGCAGGCGGAGGCGCCCGTCCGTCGCGCGATGTCGATGAGGATGGGCACGAACCCGTGGTCGCCTTCGCCGTGGACCGAGGGCGGGAGGCGTACGACCGAGACGCGCACGCCACGCGCTGCGACGGCGGCGGCCGCCTCCTCCGTGGCGGCGCGCGGGTGGGCCTGCGCTCCCTGGACGGGCGGGGTCGCCTCGGTGGCGCGCTGCCCCAAGGGAAGGACGCCGACGGCCGAGGTGACGATCAGGGGGTGATCGGAGCCTGAGAGGGCTGCGCCGAGCGCCTCGATGACACGCCGATCGGCCTCGCAGTGCTCCCGGTACTTCGAGAAGTCGTGGTCGAAGGCGGTGTGGATGACGCCATCGCACGCGGAAGCGCCGCTGCGGAGGCTGTCGAGGTCGTGGATGGAGCCTCGGTGGACCTCGGCGCCCGCGCGGTCGAGCGCGGCGGCGCTCGCGTCCGAACGAGCCAGGCCGAGCACGTGGTGCCCAGCGTCGATGAGCTCCCGGACGACGGCCGCGCCGACGAAGCCCGTGGCTCCGGTGATGAAGACACGCATCGCAACGTTCTCCCTTCTCATGCATGGGTCGTGCGTCGGGGGACGCACGCGACGACCCGACTGTGAGGCGATTCGGAGACCCTCACAAGCCGCATGCTCCGCATGCTAGGCATGACGGAAAGTATGGCTCGTGATCCCGACAGGCATGCGCTCGACGGCCTCGGCATCCTCCGCGCCGTCGTGGAGGCCGGGAGCTTCGTGGGCGCGGGCGAGGCGCTCGGTCTCACGCAGCCGGCGGTCAGCCGCGCGGTCGCGCGGATCGAGGAGCGCGTCGGCGTGCGCCTCTTCCGTCGGACGGCACGATCCATCGCGTTGACCGACGAGGGGCGTCGGTTCTACGAGGCCATCGCGCCGCACCTCCGCGCCATCGAGGAGGCGACGATCGAGGCGGGGAGCGCGCGGGCAGAGGTGCGCGGCCGCCTGCGCGTGAACGTGGATCCAGGCACCGGGCAGTTCGTGCTGACCCCGCGCCTCGGCCAGTTCCTCGCCCAGCACCCCGCGCTCTTCGTCGAGCTCGTCGTGCGGGATCGCATGGGGGATCTGGTGCGCGAGGGGTTCGATGTCGCCGTCCGGTTCGGGCTGCCAGAGCCCTCGGCGCTGAAGGCCCGGCTGCTCCTGCGGACGCGGGTGCTCACCTGCGCGTCCCCTGGTTACCTCGCGCAGCACGGCACGCCGCGTCGGCCGCGGGACGTCGAGCAGCACGCGTGCATCCTGATGCGCGATCCCTCGACCGGGAGCCACTTCGGCTGGGAGTTCGTGCGAGGGAAGAAGGTCGTCGCCGTCGACGTGAAGGGGCAGCTCCTGGTGAACCAGGTGGGCACCATGCTCGCTGCGTGCCTCGCCGGGCAGGGGATCACGCAGCTCCTCGAACTGGGCGTGCGCGAGTTCTTCGCCGACGGGCGGCTCGTCCAGGTGCTCCCGGCGTGGGCCGACGAGACGTATCCGCTCTATGCGTACCACCACGCCGCGCAGCCCATGGCGGCGATGGTCCGGGCGTTCCTCGACTTCGTGAGCGCCCTCGCGCGCGAGGCGTGAGCCGCGGAGGGCAAAGGGGCCAAGGGGGCGCGAAGAGGCCGTGTTGCGTCAGGGGGCAGGCGGCGGCGTCGAGGCAGCAGGCGGCGGCGTCGAGGGGGCGGGACGTGCGTGCTTCCGGGGGCCGTCCGAGGGCGTCGCTTCTCCTGATTCCTTGTGCAGCACCCGCTCGATGTAGAAGTACCCGATGGCGACCTGCACGCAGACGAGCAGTGGTGTGGCCACCACGATGCCCATCACGCCGAAGACGGCGCTCATGGTGATCTGCCAGAACAGCAGCACGGCAGGCTCGATCGAGACGGCGCGCTTCATCACCATCGGCTCGACGAGGTAGCCCTCGACGATGTGCACCCCGAGGTACACGAGGGCGACGTAGGCGAATCGCTCGGGGGACTCGGCGAGGCCCACGGCGAGGCCGGGGATGGCGGTGATGAGCGCGCCGGCGTAGGGGACGAAGGTGCCGAAGAACGTCAGGACGCCGAGGATGAGCCAGCTCTCGACGCCGACGGCGAGGAGGCCGAGGGCGGTGAGGGTGCCCATGAGGGTCATGGAGACGAGGATGCCGCCCATCCAGCCGCGGAGGGCGCGCCCGAAGCGGCGCCAGGCCTCGTCGACGACCGGCTCGTGGTCACGGGGGACGAGGGCGCGCAGGCCCTTGTGGTAGGTCGCGGGCTGGTGGGCGAGGAACAGGGCGAGCACGAACAGGAGGACCAGGGTCGACAGGGCGGAGACGAGGTTCACCGCGGCCGGGACGAGGTGGGCGGCGAGCCAGTGGACCCCCTCGCCGACGCGCTCGGGCAAGGTGGTGGCGAGCTTCTGGGCCTCGGGGACCTGGGCGAGGGGGGCGCTGTGGAGGAGGCGGAGCCAGAGATCGTGGAGGCGGTTGGCTGCCTGGGGGAGCTGCTCGCCGAGCTGCCTGGCTTGAGCGAGGAGGCGAGGGGTGACGAAGACGATGGTGCCGACGATGGCGCCGACGATGCTCACCGCCGTGATGAGCACCGCGACGCCACGGGGCATGCGCCGCGAGAGCAGATCGATGGGGTAGAGCAGAACGGTCGCGAGCAGGATGGAGAAGAAGCCCAGGAGGAGGAAATGGGCGATGTCCACCGTGACCCGGAGGAGCCCGAACAGGAGGATGATCGCGAAGGCGACGGCGATGGGGTGTCGGAGCAGAACCGAGGGGCGGGTGCGCATGAGCTGGTGATCTCGATGCTCGAAGAGGGCGCTGCGTTCGTCCTGGCGAGCGCCGCTGGGTCGGAACCGGCGCGGATACCGCACGAGACGGAATGGAGGGGACGAGGGCCATTGCGCAGGGACCGGGAGGGAACGATGGTCAGGGCCATGAAGAGCGCTCTTCCGTTCCGCTCCGCGGTGGCCCTCGTGCTGTGGGGCTGTGCCCTTCCTCCCGTGGCGCCCGAGATGGTGCCGGTTGCGCCGGACACGCCCGCGTCGCTCGAGCGCCAGAACGGAGCGAAGGGCGGGGAGCGGGGGGCCACGGAGCGCGGCGCTGGGGGGTCAGCGGGGGGCGCGGTCGCGCGGGGGGGCACCGCTGGGGCTGGCGTCGTGGAGGGCGCGGAAGGGGCGGCGGGGACGGCGGGGGCAGCGGGGGCAGCGGGGGCAGCGGGGGCAGCGGGGGCAGCGGGGGAAGGGAGTCCGGCGGGCGGAGGGGTGGGGGCGCCCAGCGCGGCCGCAGGGGCCGGCGGGATCGGGCGGGCGGCGAGCATGGGTCCGAGCGTCGAGATGCCGTCGGACGCCATCCTGCTGACCATCTTTCTGCGACACGATCAGACGAAGACGCTCGATCAGATCAACGCGCACCTGGACCGCTCGGGGTTCCGCCACAGCTTTCCGCCGGAGGGGACGGAGGTGGTGTCCTGGTACGTGATGATGGGGATCGGGCAGGTGGTGACGCTGCGGGTGCCGCCGGACAAGCTGCGCGCGGTGAACCTGGCGATCGAGCGGGGAGCGTGGGGGGCGTTCAGGACCGAGTTCTATCCGACGTACGACTATGCGCCGCTCTGGAAGGCGCAGCGGGCGACGGATGCTGCGAAGAAGCGGTGAGGGAGCGAGCAGGGAGCGCTGGCGGAGAGCGGCCCGGCAGAAGAGAAGCGGCGGTCTTCAGGTGGGCTGGGGCTGGCCCTTGAAGAGGCCGTACCAGGCGTCGAGCATCGGCTCCGGGTAGACGTCGAGGAGGCGGAAGATCTCGCGGGCGAACTCCAGGGCGCCGAGGCCGGAGGCCGTGATGACGTCGCGATCGGTGACGGCGAGGGTGTCGCGGTAGTGGGCGGCGCCCTTGTAGTCCGTGGCTTCGAGGTAGTCGCGGGCGTTGCTGGTGTGGGCGCGGTCGTCGAGGAGGCCGGCGCGGGCGAGGCCGGCGGTGGCGCCACAGATGGCGGCGACGGGGACGCCGGCGGCCAGGAGCTCGCGGGCCTTGTCCGTGGCTGCGGGGATGCCTTCGGCGTCCCAGACCGTGCCGCCAGGAAGGATCAGCAGGGCGGTGCCTTCGGAGCGCAGGTCGGCGAGGCCGAGGTCGGGGACGATGGTCACGCCGCCGAGGCTGCGAACGGGATCGCGGGTGAGGCCCACGGTGCGGATCTGGTAGCGGCCCGGGTTCTTCTGGTGCTCGGGTTGATTGATGTGCGCAATGGCGAACCCGGCCTCCCAGTCGGCGAGGGTGTCGAAGACGAAGAGGTAAACGGTTTGCTGCGACATGAGCCAGTCTCCCGGGAGATGTGGATGCGCTGACGTCGAATCGCTCGAGCGTCGAGCGCGAGACCTATACCCCGGGGTCGTCGTGCTCGCCAATGGCGGCACTGGCTGGCGCCGTGGCAGGTCAGGGCGCCTTGGCTGGCGCCGTGGCAGGTCAGGGCGCCTTGGGGGCGCTGGCCACGTGCGCTCGCCAGTGGGCGTGGAGGGCGGGGATGTCGCCTGCGCAGAGGAGCTTCATGGCGCCGTGGAGCTGGTCGTCGGACCAGTCCCACCAGGCCATCTCGAGGAGCAGGGCGATGTGCTCGTCGGAGAAGCGCTTGCGGATGGGCTTGGCAGGGTTCCCACCGACGACGGTGTACGGCTCGACGTCGCGGGTGACCAGGGCGCGGCTGCCGATGAGGGCGCCGTGGCCGATGCGGACGCCGGCCATGATCATGGCCTCGGAGCCGATCCAGACGTCGTGGCCGACGACGGTGTCACCGGCGCCTTTGAAGCCGTCGATCGAACCGGCGAAGGAGGGGACCTCGCTCATGTAGAAGAACGGGAAGGTCGACACCCAGTCGCTGCGGTGGCCCTGGTTGCCGGCCATGATGAACGCGACGCCGGATCCGATGGAGCAGAAGCTGCCGATGATGAGCTTGTCGACGTCATTGCGGTCGGGGAAGAGATAGCGAGCGCAATCGTCGAAGGAGTGGCCATGGTAATAGCCGGAGTAATAGCTGTACCGGCCGACGAGGATGTTGGGGTTCTTGACCTGCTCGGAGAGCAGCTTGCCTCGGAACGGGCTTTCGAAGAAGTTCGTGGAGTTCACGTCGAAGTCCTTGGAATCGGGTGGCGTCGTCCGGCGTTGCCTGGACATCGAGAGGGGTCGAGGGGGGCGTCGCTGGCGTCGCTTTGCAGGATGCCGGCCGTTCTGGAGTGAAGGGGGCTGGCCTCCACGCGAGTACGCGAGGCCGGGTTCGTCGTTTCCGCGTGATAACGCAAAGATCGGCGGTCAGTCCATGTGGAAAGGGGCCGTCGGTCGGCAGGGGTCGGGCGAGGTGTGTCCTCGGTGTCGGTTCCGGTGTCGGTCGATGGAGCGCTCTCCGCAGCGCGATCGGGCGTGATCGTGAGCAGTGCAGGAGGGGGGAGGACTGATCGCGATCAGGGGCGGCTGGCTGTGGCGAAGGGAGCCGATGGTTGAAAAGGCCTCTGTTTCTCGGTGGATGCTGAGGGCGCTGCTCCAGGCACGGTCCCTGCTGATGGGGAGGTCAGAAGGGAGGCGTGGTCATGACGAAGTCGAAGGGGAGAGCGCTGCTGCAGATGATGCCGAGTACGGGGTGGGACGGGCTGGATGTGGAGCACGAGATGGTGCTGCTCGGTCGTGGGAGCGAGGGAGGAAGGGTGCATCCGTTGCCGCGCTCGGTGAACTATCACCTGTGGAAGCCGTGCAACATGCGCTGCACGTTCTGCTTCGCGACGTTCGACGACATGGGGGCGGGTCTGCTGCCGAAGGGGCACCTGTTGCAGGATGATGCGATCGCGGTCGTGGCGACGCTGGCGCGGCGGTTCGAGAAGATCACCTTCGCGGGAGGGGAGCCGACGCTGTGCCCCTGGCTCGTGGAGCTGATGGAGGTGGCGAAGCGCGCTGGGGCGGTGACGATGCTGGTCACCAACGGATCCCGGCTCACGCCGGAGTACCTGGGGCGTCTGCAGGGCAAGCTCGACTGGCTCACGCTGAGCATCGACAGTGCGTCGGAGAAGACTCATGCGCTGCTGGGGCGTGCGGTGAAGGGCGCGGCCATGGCGACCGAGCGCTACGTCGAGGTGGTGGGGAATGCGCGTGCGCTGGGGATGCGGATCAAGGTGAACACGGTGGTGACGACGCTGAATGCGGGGGAGAAGATGTCGGAGTTGCTGCTCGCTTTGAGGCCCGAGCGGTGGAAGATCCTGCAGGCATTGCCGGTCGAGGGGCAGAACAGCGGGCGCATCGAGCCGCTGGTGTGTTCGAAGGAGGCGTTCGCGGCCTTCGTGAAGCGACATCGGCACTTGGAAGGGCAGGGGATGGTGCTGGTGCCGGAGGATCACGAGGCGATCACGGGGAGCTACGCCATGGTGGACCCGGCGGGGCGGTTCTTCGACGACATCACGGGCCAGCACCGTTACAGCAAGCCGATTCTCGACGTGGGGCTCGAACAGGCGTGGTCGCAGGTGGGGTTCCTTCCGCAGCGGTTCGAGGCGCGCGGCGGGGATTACGAGTTCTGATGCACACGGCCGTGCACTCCGCCCGCTTCCGGATGCCATGAGGTCAGGCCCGAAGCGGCGAGACATGCCAGATTTTTCGAGTGGATCGCGGGGCGGCGGGGGCGCGTGCCCCTGCCGTGTGAATGAGGGGCGAGAGAGGGAAGCGACGGGGGGCTGCGAGCGGAGTCTGGATGCTCCTAAGCGCGGGTGTTTCTCTTGAGCCAGTGGAGCAGCTTGCCGCGGGAGACGCCGAGGAGCTTTGCGGCGTTGGACTTGTTCTCACCACAGCGGGCGAGTGCGGCGAGGACCGCCTCGCGGGTGAGCGTGACCGCGGCGCCCTCCGGCAACGGGCCGAGCTGCTGGGACACGAGCGACATGGAGAGTTCGTTGCGCCGCTGCGCGAACGCGATGATGCGCTCGAGTCCCCGCACGTTGTCGGGCCAGTCGTGGAGCATGAGGCGCTCGATGGCTTCGACGTCGATGACGGCGCGGTCGATGGGAGGGGTGGAGGGGGACGAGTTCCAGCAGGCCTTGGCGATGGCGTAGAGGTCCTCCTGGCGCTCGCGCAGAGGGGGGAGGGTGAGGCGGGTGCGGAACCTGGCCAGCATGTCGAGGCGGAACCTGCCGTGCGTGACCTCTTCCTGGAGCTCCCGGTTGGTGGCGGCGATGACGAGCAGGTCGAGCTTCTGGGTGCGCGGTGCGCCGACGGGCTGCACTTCGTGGTTGTCCAGGAACCGGAGGAGCTTGGGCTGGAGTTCGAGGGGAAGCTCGCCCAGCTCGTCGAGGAACACGGTGCCTCCCGCGTGGGCGCCGAGGATGCCCGGGCTCGCTTCGACGCTGCCGGTGTAGGCGCCGCGGGTCCAGCCGAAGAGCTGGCCTTCGAAGAGGCTCGGGGACACGCCGGCGACGTTGACGCTGGCGAACGGCTTGCGGCTGCGGCCGTACACGGTGGCGATGTGGCGGGAGAGCAGCTCTTTTCCGGCGCCGCTTTCCCCCTCGACGAGGACGTTCCAGGGGACGCTGCCTTCCAGATCGCGGAGCGCTTCGTGCACGGTGTCGAGGCCCCACGGACCGACGAGGGCACCGAGGGGCGGGGCGGGCTTGTCGGGGCCGGCATAGGCTTCGCGGTACACGAAGAGGGTGCCACCGAGACGGAGAATGGCGCCGTCCTCGACGGGGACGGGCTCGCGCGGGGTGAGCTTGATGCCGTTGAGCCAGGTGCCGTTGCGCGAGGTGAGGTCCTCGATCTGGAGCTTGCCGCCAGCGCGGGTGAGGCGGAGGTGTTCGGTGGAGACCTTGCTGTCCGTGATGCCGGCGTCGGCGAGCCAGGAGCGGCCCACGGCGGTGGCGGTGCGGGGAAGAGGGACGAAGACCTGGGTGGGGAAGGCGGCGAGGAAGGCAGGGCGTACCGGCTTCGGAGGCGCGAGGTCCGGGGGGCGATGCTCTTCGGTGGTGATGTCGCGGGGGCGGGTGGGCATGGTGTCCTCGGGGGGTGCAGGAGGGCTCGGCGGATCGCGCGGCTCAGAGGGGATCGAGATCGATGCCGAGGCGTACGGACGCCTGGTCGCGTGGGCCGACGTAAAGGAGCATGCCCTGGCACAGGATGGCGCTGGTCACGCCGCCGTGGTTGCTGGCGTTGCGGCCCTGGGCGAGGAGCTGCTCGCCTTCCCTGATCCGGATCTCGAGGCCGCTTTTCGTGACGTCGGCCGTGGTGATGGGGAGCCGCCGGCTCCTGGCGCCACCTGGGGCCGAGATCTCGCTGAAGCTGGCGCAGACCTCGTTCCCGCTGACGACACGGCGGACGCAGACTTCGGCGCTGGGGTGCATCTCGGCCATGTCGATCGTGTATTTCGTGCTCCCCGGAGGGCGCTCGGCCGCACCGATGAGGCGGAGGAAGAACGGGTGCTCCGGGAGCTGGCTGTCCTCGCAACCAGGGCCTGCAGAGCAAGCGCGTTCGGGGGAAACGCAGCTCTGCGGGGAGGGCTTGCAGCAAGGGGTCGGGAGAGCTGCCCGGGCTGGCGCCTGCGAGCCGGGATCCGCGGCTGCAGGCGCGCTGGGGGGCATCACGGGAGGTGGTGCGCTTTCGGTGGTGGAGGCGGATCGGGGAGCACGGCCGAGCACCATCCACACACCCGCCGCCGTCCCGAGGGCGCCGAGGACGATGCCCAGGGTCAGCAAGAGGGACGCGCGCGCCGAGGGCTCGCGGGAGGGGAGCGTCTCCGGCGCGGTGCTGTGCAGGGAGGAGCGAGGGACGCTGTGCGCGCTCAAGGACGTGCGTAGGCCCGACAGGGCTGGAGACCCCGCGCCGGAGGGTGGAGACGGCATGGGGGTGGTGCGTGTCGCCCGGGGATCCTCCGGGGCGGGGGCGTTCCGGAAGGCGATGGGCACGCTCGCCGGGGGCCCAGGCAGCGAGGGGGACGACGCCCTGGCGTGGTGGGAGGGATCGAGCGAGGTCCTCGGCCCAGCATGCGTCGCGGTGGGCGGGGTGGCCGGTGGGTGGTTCGAGGAGGTGGGCGCGTAGGCTGCGGGGCCACCGGTCAGCAGGGTCAGCAAGGCGGCGCCGTTCGGTGGGCGACGCGCCGCGTCCAGTTCGAGGCAGGCGCGGAGGGCGGCGCCGAGAGGGCCAGGCACGTCTGCGGGAGGCCAGGGGTGCCGTCGTGTGTCGGCGGCGAGGTACACGGCGACGAAGTCCGCGCTCGATGCGCTGGGGTCGAGGCCGGTGGGATGGACGCCGTGGAGAAGCTCCCAGGCGAGCACGCCGAAGGCGAACAGGTCGCGCTGGAAACCTCCGCCATGGATCCGCCAGCGGCTCGGGGCGAGCAGCTCGGGGGCCATGTACGCGAGGGTGCCGATGACGGCGCCGGTGGCCGTGAGCGGCCTGGGGTTGCCTGCTCGTGCGGCGATGCCGAAGTCGAGCAGACGCAGGCCAGACGGGTCGTGGGGCGCAGGCCAGAAGGTGTCGGTGATCAGGAGATTGGCCGGCTTCAGGTCGCGGTGCACCACGCCGATCTGGTGGACGTGGGCGAGGACTCCGGCGAGGTGCACGAGGGCGGCGCGGCGGTGCTCGGGGCTCATGCGCGGATCCCGGGCTGCGTCGGCGAGCGAGCGTCCCGCCACGAAGTCGAACACCAGGCCGACGAGGCGCTCGGAAGGGAGCTCGAAGAGCCCGCGACAAGGGACCAGGGAGGGATGCGACGCGTCCGCGACGGCGCGCGCTTCACGCCGCGCCCGCTCCGCGTCGGGGCCTTCGAGTTGCTGAAGAGAGAACAGCTTGAGTGCGCGGACCGCGTTCTCGACGGGGTCGGCGACCTTCCAGACGGCCCCTTGACCTCCGGCGCCGAGGGGCTCGATCAAGGTGTAGCGATCGACGCGTAAACCCGGGCGAAGGTCCATGGATCGGTGCTATCGGGGGCCGGTGTCGAGGTCAAGCGCACCTCGCGCGTTGGGGGTCATACGAGGGGCCGCGGGCGCGGTGCGCGAGGCTCGCTCCACGCCCCAGGGCCGCCTCGGTCAGAACGTGGCGGGGAGGGTCCAGCGCTGGATGGCCGCGCCGGTCGTGAGGCTCACGAAGTACAGGTGGTCGTCGCCGGCGATGGTGATGCGTCCAGAGCCCTGGCCCTGGGCGAAGAGGCCGAGGTCGTCGCCGGCGCCCGAGAACTCCCGGATGGCGCCGCCGCGCAGCGCGACGTAGACGCGGCCGTTCCACGGGTCACGCACCATGCCCGTGACGTCCTGCGCGGTGGTGGCGAAGAGGATGCTGGTGCCGGTGTTCATGTCGAAGAGGCGGATCTGGCGGTTCGCGAGGGCGACCAGCAAGCGGCTGCCGTCGATGGGGGCGGTGCCGTAGACCCGCGAGCCCATGCTGGCGAAGTTGGTGCGGGTGTAGGTCTGCGGGTCGAGGCGCGAGAGGGTGCCGTTGCCCGACAGGTTGCCGATGTAGAGCTGGTCGTCGAGGCCCCAGGCGAGGCCCGCGGGGCCCGTGTCGAAATGAACGCTGCCGAACGGGCCGGTGCCGGTGGTGGAGGTGGCGGGGGCGACGTTGGGAAGGTTGTTGGTCGGCGGGTTCCAGCGACCGACGCCTTGAGGAGGGTTGGCCGCGCAGCCGCAGCTCGCGCAGCAGATGTACGTGAGGGCGACCTCGATGCCATCCGGGCCGAAGGTGGCGGTGTCACCCTGCGCGATGGCGACCTCGCCCATGTTCAAGTTGGCGCTCCCCGCGAAGCTGGTGACGATGCCAGCAGGGGTCATGCGCCGGAGGTAGTCGGTGCCGGAGAGCATGGTGACGCCCCAGGCGTTGCACGTGGCGTCGAACTTCAGATCGGCGAGGGCGTTGCGGAACGCGCTCGTGTTGAGGTTGGCGAGCGGGGCGGGGGCGCAGGTGGGCGGAGGGCGATCACAGCCGCAGCCCGTGCCGTGGCAGACGCCATCGTCGCAGGCGACGTCGGTGCAGGGGAGGGCAGGGACGCACTGGTGGACGGCGGTGTCGCACGCAGCGCCAGGGCCGCAGCTCTGGTCGCCGCAGGCCGCCAGGGTGCCGGAGACGACGCAGGGGTCGGAGGGGGGAACGCATGCGCCGAAGGCGCCCTCACCGACGTTGCAGACCGTGCCTTCGTCGCAAGGGACGGCCTCGGGGGCGGTGCAGTTCACCACGCACTGGCCGAGCTCGCAGACCTCGCCCGGGCCAGCGCACGCAGGAGAGCAGGTGGGATCGGTCCAGCACACCGTGAGGGCAGGGCGCTCGGTGACGTAGTTCGCTTCGCTGCTGCGCCACTGGGTGGTGCTGGTGAGGTCTTCTTCGAGGAGAAGGCCATGGTTGTCGACGGTGCCGTCGGTCCACTGTTGCACGAGGGCCGTGACGTCGAGGCTGCGGGGGCCGAAGCCGCTGGTCGTGTGGAGCACGCCGACGACGGCGGGATCGAAGGCCGCAGCGAAGCTGTTCCAGCTGGTGGCGGCCTCGGACCAGGCGGCGGTGGCGCGGTGGACGCGGACGTCGCTCGCGGTGGCGCGGTAGGTCTGGTTCACGGTGAACGTGGCCGTCTCGATCAGCGCGTGAGGGGGCAGGAATTCGAGTTCGAACCGGACGAGGGCTTGCTTCTCGCCCGAGCCGTTGCTGCCGGTGTACACGGCGGGGTAAGCGCCGGAGCTGTGATCGCCGGGGTAGGCGCTGTTGAGGTAGGTGTCGGTGACGACGCCGTACGCGCCACGCTGCACGGTGACGCACTGGGAGAGGGCGGCGCTGGCCGTCGCCGTGGGATCGGTGGCGGTGGGGGCCGCTTCGGTGGCGAGGGGGGCCGGCTCGGGCGCCGGGGCGCTGCAGGCGGTGAGGGCGAGCAAGGCGCCGAGCGCGCCTTGCAGGAGGGAGATGGGGGGACTTCGTCGGTGCATGGAACGTCGGCTCCTGAGGGGGTAATGGCCTGCGATCGCGCGATCGATCCCAGGCCAAAAGGCGGACGTTCTCACGGGGCAACGGCGGTCGTCAAAGGGCAGCCAGCGTGGCCGATGGCGCCGTGGAGAGGTGGGTGGACTCACCCGCTCACGGGGTATTCGGGTCGGCGCCGATGTTCTGGAAGGGGTTGAAGGTGTAGCTGCTGGAGAAGCCGCTCGGCACGTTGAAGTAATGCGCCGTGAGCTTGGCCGGGTCGGTGGCGATCTCGCCGCGCAGGACCGGGCCGTCGTCCTTGTCGTCCCAGCCCCACGGGGCGTTGGCGGCGTTGGTGGTGCAGAGGTGGGGCAAGAGGCCGCAGCCGCCGCCCTTGTCGCCCGCGAAGGTGCCGTGCGAGGCGAACAGGCTGGCGAGCTGGCGACGCGGCCAGAATCCCTCGGGGCCGTACGCGTCGATGAGCTTGTAGCGGACGTCGTCGTCGTACGCGGACATGGGCTCTTCGGCGGTGGTGAGCGAGGGGTAGTACTTCACGCCGTCGCCCACGATGTCGTAGCTGGGCCAGGCCTTGAGGCCGTGCCCCTTGGCTTCCTGGGCGGTGATGGGGTGGTCGTGGCCGTCGTGCGACGCGAGCCGGAGGGTGCCGTCGACCGACTCGTTCTTGCCCGTGAAGGGGCTCCCCGTGGGCACGAACGAGAAGAAGTCCTTGTGGGCGACGGTGACGGCGCCGAGGAGCCTTCCGTAGGTGCTGCCGTCGCGGCCGACGATGACGAGCACGCCCTCGGCGTCGTTCTCGTGCTCGGTCTCGAAGACGTTGTCGGCCCAGTCGCGCGGGTGGAAGAAGGTGTAGATGATGTACCAGTGGGAGCTGGTCTCGACGACGTTGTGGTAGGCGTGCGCGCGCAGGGGGTGATTGGGGGTGTTCTCCCAGTTGTTCGTCGCTATCCAGTCGCCATCGAAATCGACGCGGCTGATGTAATCGGAGCGGCCGCCGAGGGCATGGGATCCGGTGACGTCGACGTCCTGGTAATGGATGGGCGCCCAGCGCAGCGCGAGGGCCGCGCGGGCGGCGGTGGAGCCGACGCCCTGGGAGAGGGCTTCGACGGCTTCGTCGAGGATCTCGGCTTCGTCGAGGGGTTCGTCGGCGAGATCCGCCACGCAGGCGGTGAGCAGGGTGAGAGACGCAGCGATGGCGGTGCGCACCACGGCGCCGCAAGCGTTCCGAAACAGCATGGCGATCCTGCCTTTCTGGCGGACCCATAAACGATTTCGGAGATGCGCTGTGCTGATTTCGTCAGCCGGTCGCGTGATTGCTGGTGAGAATCGTGCCAGGTACTTTCTTTTCCAGCATGGCGGTCTCGTGGGTGAGCAACCACCGCTTCGTGGGGAGGCCCCCTGCATACCCGGTGAGCGCGCCGTTCGCGCCAATCACGCGATGGCAGGGGACGATGATCGAGAGCGGGTTCTGGCCATTGGCGGCGCCGACGGCGCGGGCGGCAGTGGGGCGGCCGAGCTGCGTGGCGATTGCAGCGTAGGTGGTGGTCACACCGAAGGGGATGCGGGTGAGCGCGGTCCACACCGTGCGCTGGAAGGGGGTGCCTTGCGGGGCGAGGGGGAGGTCGAAGGTGAGGCGGTCGCCAGCGAAATACTGGGCGAGCTGGCGTCGGGCTTCGAGGAGGGCGGGGTGCCGATCGCCGGGAGCGGTCGAAAGCGCGGGGATGCAGCGGTGCTCGGGGGTGTAGAGCGCGGCGAGCGCGTCGTCGGTGGCGTCGAGGCGGAGCAGGCCCAGGGGGCACGCGACGTGAAGGTGGTAGCGGATCATCCGCCGGCTCCGTCCGAGAGGCTGGTCCAGAGGTGCATGACGGCGTAAGCGCGCCAGGGGCGCCAGGGCTCGGCGCGCGTGGTGGCGGCTCTGGCGGTGATGCCGCCCATGGCCTTGCGGACGGCGAGGTCGCCGGAAGGGAAGGCGTCGGGCCAGCCGAGGGCGCGCATGGCGACGTAATGGGCGGTCCAGTCGCCGATGCCAGGGAGGGCGCAGAGCGCAGGGAGGGCCGCCTCGGGGTCGCCGTGGCGATCGAGGGAGACCGTGCCGCCGTGGATGGCCCGGGCGATGGCCAGGATGGCGCGGGCCCGGGTGGCAGGCAGGCCGAGGGAGGCGACGTCGTCTTCGGCCGCGGCGGCGAGGCGCGCGGGGGTGGGGAAGAGGAGTCCGAGGCCGTCGATCGGGACGGTCAGTGGGTCGCCGAAGCGGGCGGCGAGGCGGCCGGCGAGGGTGGTCGCGGCGCGGACCGAGACCTGCTGGCCGAGGACGGCGCGGATGGTCATCTCGAAGCCGTCGAACGCGCCAGGGACGCGCAAGCCAGGGTGGCGCGCGACGGGGCCTGCGAGGAGCGGGTCGCGGCCGAGGTGCGCGGCGATGGCGGTCGGGTGGGCGTCGAGGTCGAAGAGGGCACGCAGCCGCGCGGAGAGGGGCATGAGCGCGTCGGCAAGCGATGGGGCAGCCTCGATGCGGAGCGCGGCGCGCTTCTCGTCGTGCTGCACGGTGATCCAGCCGGTGAGGTCACCGAGGCGGACCGTGCGGGCGTACACGCCGTCGGTGACGCGCTCGGCACCGGGGATGGCGCGGCCCGCGAGGAACGTGAGCAAGGTGGACCAGTCGAGGGGGGGGCGGTAGTCGAGTCGGAGCACGAGGGTTCCTTCGTTGCGTTCCTGCGAGCCCACGGCGCGCTCTCTGCGGAGCGCGGACGGTGGCCTGCCGAAGCGGGTCTGGAAGAGGGCGTTGAAGCGGCGCACGCTGGCGAAGCCGCTGGCGAAGGCGATCTCGGAGAGGGGGAGCGAGGTGTCCTGGAGGAGCTGCTTGGCGAGCGCGAGGCGGCGCGTCTGGGCGAGCTCGATGGGGGAGACGCCCAGCTCGGTTTCCATGGCGCGGCGGAGATGGCGGCCCGTCACGCCGAGAAGCGCCGCGAGGTCGTCGACGGAGCCTTCGTTCAGGAACCCGGCGTCGATGCGAGCGACGGCGCGCGCGACGAGCCGCGGCAAGGCGTCGACGAGGCCAGCGCCCGGCGCGAGCTCGGGGCGGCAGCGGAAGCAAGCGCGGTAGCCGTCCCGTTCGGCCGTGGCGGCGCTGCGGTAGAACGCGCACCGCTCACGGCCCGGCGTGCGCGCCCGGCACACGGGGCGGCAGTAGATGCCCGTGGTGCTGACGGCGACGAAGAAGACGCCATCGAAGCGGCCATCGCGGGCCGTGAGCGCGCGGTAACAGGTGTCGTCGTCGAGCGTCACGGCAGCGTTTCTAGCGAACCGTGCGGTGGCTGTCTGGCCGTTTTCGGACCTGGGCGCGGCTTCGTGAGCGCGACAGGTGAGAGCCCATGGAGTAGCGTCCCGGCCCATGCCCTTCCGCCATGCAGGACGACTTTTCCTCGTCACGTCGCTCTCCCTCGGCTGCTCGGCCACCCCCTCGGCGGAACCGCCACCTGCCCAGCTCGGTACGCCGTCAGGCACTTCCTCTGCGGCTGTCGAAGCACCCCCTGCAGGGCCGGTCGCCCCGGTGGCGAAGAAGGTTCCGCACGTGGTCCAGCTGGCCAACGGGAAGAAGCTCGTCGACGACTATGCCTGGCTCCAGAAGAAAGACGCTCCGGAGGTGCTTTCGCACCTGAAGGCGGAGAACGCCTACACGGAGCAGATGACGGCGCATCTCCGGCCGCTGGAGGAGAAGCTTCATGCGGAGATGCTCGGGCGTCTCGTCGAGGACGACACGGAGGTCCCGCACAAGGACGGCGCGTTCCTCTATTACAACCGCGACGAGAAGGGGAAGCAGTACCCCATCCTCGCGCGCAAGCCCGTGAAGGGCGGAGACGCGGCGAAGGAAGAGGTGATCCTCGACGTCAACGAGCTGGCCAAGGGGCAGAAGTTCGTCGGACTCGGGCCGGTGAAGGTCTCCGACGACGGCAACCTGCTCGCGTACGGTCTGGATACGACGGGATTCCGTCAGTTCGTGCTGCACTTCAAGGACCTGCGCACCGGCGCGCTGCTGCCCGAGCGGATCGAGCGTGTCACCAGCGTGGTCTTCACGAAGGACGGCCGCACGGCTTTCTACACGGTCGAGGACCCGCAGACGAAGCGCTCCCATCGCCTCTACCGCCATGCGGTCGGCACCGATCCGGCGACGGACACCCTCCTCCACGAGGAGAAGGACGAGCGCTTCGGCATGCGCGTCAGTCGCTCGGCCAGCCGTGCGCTGATCCTCGTCCAGATCGAGAGCCACACCACGAGCGAGGTGCGCTTCCTCCGAGAGGACAAGCCGAACGGGGCGCTCGTCGTGGTGGCTCCCCGGGAGCAAGACCACGAGTACCAGGTCGAGCACCGCGATCGGGACCTGCTGATCCTCACGAACTCACCCGCCACGGCCGGAGGCCCGAAGTCCACGAACTACCGCCTGGTGAAGGCGCCCCTCGATCGGCCCGATCGCGCCTCGTGGAAGGAGGTGATCCCCTACCGGAGCGAGGTGATGCTGGAGAGGATCCAGCCGTTCGCCGGCTTCACTGTGGCCCTGGAGCGCGAAGGTGGAGGGCGGCATCTGCGCGTCTTCCCGGGGAAGTCGATGGCGCTCGAAGGATCTCACCGCGTGGCCTTGCCCGATGAGGTCTATGCGCTCTGGCCCGAGTGGAACTCGGAGTTCGGCGCGACCAGCTATCGCTTCCGGTACGAGTCGCCCATCACGCCCGAGAGCATCTACGAGTACGAGCCGGCGACGAAGAAGCTGAACCTGCGGAAGCGTCAGGTGATCCCGGGGGGTTATGACCGGGAGCGCTACGAGGTGAAGCGGGTCTTCGCCACGGCGAAGGACGGCACGAAGATCCCGATCTCTCTGGCAGGCCGGAAGGGTGCGCTCGGATCGGGGAAGGCCCCCGTGCTCCTTTATGGCTACGGCTCGTACGGCATCCCGATGTTCCCGTACTTCTCCTCGGCACGCATCTCGCTGCTGGATCGCGATGTCCTCTTCGCCCTCGCGCACATTCGCGGTGGGGGAGAGCTGGGCGAGACCTGGCACGACGAAGGCAAGATGAAGAAGAAGATGAACACGTTCACCGACTTCATCGACTCCGCGGAGTCCCTCGTCGCTCAAGGGGTGGCCGATCCGAAGCGGATCGTGATCCAGGGGGGGAGTGCGGGCGGCTTGCTGGTCGGTGCGGTGACGAACCTGCGTCCCGAGCTGTTCGCAGGGGTGGTCGCCGAGGTGCCGTTCGTCGACGTGATCAACACGATGCTCGACGAGTCGCTACCGCTCACCGTCGGGGAGTTCGAGGAGTGGGGGAACCCCAAGAAGGCGGAAGACCTGGAGACGATGCTCCAGTACAGCCCCTACGACAACATCACCGCGAAGGCCTATCCCCCGGTGCTGGTGCGCACGGCGTACAACGACAGCCAGGTGATGTACTGGGAGCCCGCGAAGTACGTCGCCAAGCTCCGGGCGACCCGGACCGACGCGAACCCGGTGCTGTTCAAGATTCACCTGGACCCCGCCGGTCACGGGGGCCTCTCGGGCCGCTATGATCGTGTGAAAGACGCTGCATTCACCGGCGCCTGGATTCTGGACCGGCTCGGCGCGAAGTAGCGGGGGACGTGACGCACACCGCCGGCTCCCGAGCTCAGACCAGGCCGACGAGCTTGCGAGCGAGCGGGATGGCCATGCGAGGCCGCGCGGGGGCAGCGCGCCGCGGTGCGCGCATGTTGGCGCGGATGCGGGGCGTCGCCTGAGGCTCTTCGAGGAAGCGGAGCAGCTCGGGCACCAGCTCGGTGGCCGCCTCGCGGTGGGGGTAGTGCCCCGCGCCGGTGAAGCGCCGGACCCGGACGCCTTCGAGGTAGCGCACCACCTCGTCGGCGTGGCGGACCGGGATGACGGGATCCTGGTCACCCCAGTAGATCGCGAGCGGAGGCAGGTCGCCGAGGCGGTGGGAGTGATCGAGGAAGTGCTCGACCTGACCCTTGAGATCCACGCTGCCGCGCAGCGTGCGTGACAGGGCGCGCCCGGTCCCGGGGGTGGCGTTCACCCGGGCGAGGTGCCGGCGCTCCGAGGCGTTGAAGTTGCCGCCGAGCATCATCATGCCGGCGTGGGTGCCCATGCCCATCAGGAGGGGAGCTGCCAGGTCGAGGAAGCCACTCACCGCTGCCAGGCGCAGCGGGAGCGCCACCTCGGTGCCGAGGCCGCCGGTCGCGAGGAGCGCGAGCCGCTGGACACGGCCGGGTAGCTCGAGGAGCAACCGCATGGCGATGCCGCCGCCGAGGGAGTGACCGATGAGGTCGAACTCGTCGATCTCCAGGGAGCTGATCCAGTCGGCGACCACGCCCGCGTACCAGGCCACGTCATACGAGGCGTCGGGTCGTGCCGAGCGCCCGTGACCCGGGAGATCGAGCGCGAAGACGCGTCGACCGGCAGAGAGCGCGGGCGCGACCAGGTTCCACGTGCGGCACGAGTCGGAGAGCCCATGGATCAGCACCAGGGGACGTCGCTCGCCACCGCCGTGAGGTCGAGGCCCGGACCACTCTTCCCAGTGCAGGTCCCCCCCGCAAAAAGGACGGGTGTTACCGAGGCAGGTGATCGACATGTGCAAGACAGAGGTCTCACGAAGCGCGCTTCCCGTCCAGAATTCGTCACGGTTTCGACACATCGGCGACGCGGCGTGAGCGTCGGGTTTCGGCCGCGAAATGAGGTTCGCGTGCGCCGTCGAGCGCGGAGAGACGCCCGCTTCGCTGATCGACTCCATGCGTCGATCGACGTCGTGCGAAGCGACATTCACATTCCTGCGCGCGGCTCCTGTCGCCGAGATCCCCTCGGGAGGGGACGTCCCCTTTTCCCGCTTCTGCACATCCCGACGTCAGGCCCATCCCTTGCTCTCCGCTGGCAGGGGAGCCAGACCGGGCATGACGTGAACACCGCTCGGCAGCCGACTTCGAGAGCGGCGGTCGAGGTGGAGCGGGTACACGAGCCGCGAGACCGATGGCGTGAATGGTCCAGGGGGCGAAGTTGGTACGCCGTCTGGTCATGCGTCTCGTCGGTGCACACCGCGACGGCATGCATCCCGGTGACATGACCCCCTGGAGGATTGCATGGCGAACATGGCGAAGAAGATCGACCTGGGAATCTCGTCACAGAAGTGGATCGATCAGGCGGCCGAACCCGTTCAGCAGGCACTTCATCCGGTGGTCCACCGCTCGATGGAGGTTGCCGACGTCCTGCATGGACGCTGGCTCGGTCACCCGCTTCATGCCGTCCTCACGGATCTGCCCATCGGCGCCTGGATGACGGCTCAGGTCTTCGACACGATCGAACTCGTCAGCGGGACCCGCCGCTTCCGGAAGGGAGCGGATCTGGTCCACACGATCGGTCTGGTGGGCGCTGCGGCTGCTGCCGTCGCCGGGATGGCCGACTGGTCGGACACCCGTGGCGACGCGAGGCGGCTCGGGTTCGTGCATGGGGTGGCGAACGTCGTCGTTGCAGGCCTCTACGGTGGCTCGCTGGTGGCGCGCAAGCGGGGGCGCCGCACCCTGGGGCTCACGCTGTCCACGGTGGGGTTCGGGCTGCTGGCCTTCAGCGCATGGCTGGGCGGAGAGCTGAGCTACCGTCATGGCGTCGGCGTGCGAGGAAAGGCGAAGCGTCTCGACGCGGAGGCGCGGAGAAACGAGATGGACTCTTCGCTCCCTCAAGCCCACGGGCTCGGACATCTTCCGGGCTAGCACTGCGTACGCTGAATCAGGGGCCTGTCGGCCCCTGCGCTCCCGAGGGTGGCTACCCCTGCTTTCTTCGCAGAGCGCTCGGCCAAGGACCCCGGGCGAACTTGGGGAACAAGGTACTGGTCCCCGGACGGGTGCATCGAAATCGTTCTGTCCGGATGGGACGAAAATCGGATGGGCGACAGGAGCGCGTCGCATCCGACGCCACCAGCCGCCATGACCTGCGGCGACGAGGCGTGGATCTTCGACGGGGCGGAGGACGAGGAGGCCGTGCTGGCGTCAGGGACGCAGTGCGGGGCCCGCGGCGACGCGTGTCAGCGGCGGTAGCTGTCGCGGTGCTCGATCTCGCAGGTGCCGCCGCCAGCGACGCGCAGGATGCGGGGGAGGAGATAGACGTAGATCTGGCTCTCCAGCGTCGCCGGGGTTCCGGGGATGTCGATGGGGCCGATGGGTCCACTCGGCTGACCTGCGCCCGAGCCGAGGCCTCCCCCGGTCCCGCCACCCTCTCCACCCGTGCCACCCAGAGGACCGGGCGTGACCTCGACCTTCGAGAGCTCGTCGAAGGTGACGGCGCCGTCGCCATCCGTGTCGGCGTCGGCAAGGGGCTGGAAGTGGAACCCCGACTCCTCCTCCGCGGTGACGCGGAAAAGCTCCTCGGCACGCAGCTCCAGACGCATCTCGCTCGCGCCGTTCTCGGAGAGCTCCACGGTGGTGATGAAGCCGCCCTCCTCGGCCTTGCAGTTGCTCATCTCGTAGGAGCGGCGAAAGCGCCAGTCGAAGCGCTTCTCGACGCCCTCGCGGGTGGCCCTGCCGGTGACCATGACGCTCACCTGCTCGTCGGTCGCGAACCTGTCGGTGCCGCGCTGGCGCATCGTCTCGACGTCTTTTTGCGTGACGCCTGCGCCGAGGATGGTGTCGAGGGACGGGGAGCGAAGCCGGAACTCGACGCGGCAGGTGCCGATCCCGTAGGCCGTGCCGACCTTCTCACGCTCGATGCGGGTGAAGTCGAAGAGGCGATCGTAACGGGCTTCTGCGTAGGTGTTGCAGCTCGTGTCTTCCCACATGAAGTCGATGTTGCCGACCGCGGCCACGAGCCTGTCGAAGGTGATGTGCCAGCCGTCGTCGGTGTCGAAGCCGGAGCGCAAGGCCTCGCTCGGCTCCACGCTGACGTAGAAGCTCTCCGGGACGGGGCGGGTATCACCAGGGAGGCAGCCCGTCAGGACACAGGCCGCGAGCGGGAGCACGGAGCGGACCCAGCGAGCAGCGGAGCAGGGGAGGGCCAGCGCCTTCGAGGACCGAGACGAGGTGAGAGGGCTGGCAGGGTGATCCGGGTGCATGGCGTCCTCGCTCCAGGGGATGGGGTCAGGATCTCAGAAGCCGCCTTCCAAGCCTAGGCTCGGGACGGTGACGGGACCCACCTCGTTGCCGTTGATGGTTTCCTTGTTGAGTGTGGCATTGAGCGCTTCGATGACGAACGAGAGCCAGGTCGTCCTGCCGAGGGTCCACTTTTTCTCGATCCGCGCGTCCAGACGATAAAACCCAGGCTCGCGCTCGGGGCTGAGCAAACGGAAGCCTTCGGGCATGCCTGGAGGGGTCTGGAAGTTCGGGACGCCGGTGTAGAACGTGAACCGGCTGCCTGCGCGCCAGCCACGGCCGAGGTCGTACGACAGGGCGGCGTTGAAGACGTGGGTGCGATCGAAGGCAAACGGGAACGTGAAGTTTCCGATGGTGCGTGTCGAGCGGGCGAGGGTGTACGAGATGAACCCGCCGAGGTGCTGCGTGAGGTTGCGGCGGATGTAGACCTCGAGGCCGCGCGAGACGCCGAGGCTGCGGGGGACCTGGTTCTGGTCGTTGCCCGGGGGCTGGACGCCCGCCGTGTCGCTCATGTTGAGGAAGAGGTTGTTGAACACGGTCACCGTGGCGGTGATCTTCGCCGGAAGATCGACCTCGACGCCGGCTGCCGTCTGCAAGGAGCGCTGGAGGCCATCGCGGAGGTTCGCGATGGCGAGCCCTGGGATGGGGATGATGAACGATGGCGGCTGGTGCGCGAGGCCGATGGCGTGCAGGAGGCGGAGCCGCCTGGTGACGTCGACGCGGAGGCCGAGGCGTGGGTCGAAGCCGACGGCGTACGCGCCGTTGGAATGGAAGACGTCGGTGCGGATGCCAGGGGTGAACTCGACGTTGCGGTTGGGGCGCCAGACGGCATCGGCCCAGAGGGTGGCGACGGCGTCGGTGCGTGACGGGAAGAGCCGGTTGTACGCCGCGACATCCGGGTCTTCGCGGTCGCCATAGGTGGCTTGATCCGCCTTGTAGCCATCGAAGAGGACGTCGAACCCGCTGCGCACGGTGAGGTTCTCGTTGATGGGCTGGTTGAGCTCGACGCGGGTGCCGCCGAGCAGGTCGCGGGCGTTGCGCTGGTCGGCGATGCGGGTCTGATCGAAGCCCCACGTCGCGGCCCAGCGGAGGCGACCTTCGTTGGGGAGGCGGACGTCGTAGCGGCCGTCGACGCGGTAGAACTCGGAGCCGAAGATGACGGTCTCGATGCCGTTCAGCTCCTGCGCGAGCAGGTCGTAGGAGCCGAAGGCGAAGAGGGTGAGGCGGTCGCGCGGGGTGATGTCGTAGGTGACGCGGGCCTGGTAGTCACGGTAGTCGAGGCGCAGCTCGGGCGAGATGAGGGAGATGACCGCGGCGGTGTACGAGTAACGCGCGGAGGCGAGGGCGGTGCCGCGTCCGTCGGCGAAGCTGCCTTCGACGAGGGCGCCGACGTCGACGAGGCGGAAGTTGCCTTCGCCGTGGAAGTCAGGGTTCGGCTCGGTGGTCTCGGCGGAGACGATGGCGCCGGAGAAGCGCCCGAAGCGGGCCGGATAGCCGCCCGAGTAGAGGTCGACGCGCTCGACGAGGCCCGGGTGGATGACCGAAGGGCCTGCGGCAGCGTGGAAGAGGTAAGGGACGCGGACGCCGTCGAGGTAGTAGCCGATGTTCCCGGGAGGCGCGCCGCGGATGTAGAAGTAAGGCAAGCCGGAGGCGATGGGGGTGACGCCAGGGAGCACCTCGATGGCGCGGAAGGGGTCGCCGAACGCGCCGGGGAGCTGGCGGACCTCGGCGCGCGTGAGCGTCTTCGCCGATGGGGGAGGCTTCTCGGCGCGGACGACGACCTCGATCGGTTCGGGCTCGGGGGGAGGCGCTGGCTTGCCCCCTGCTCCCTGGGACGCACCGGGCTGTCCGGCGCCAGGCTGGCTCGTGGCGGGCTGAGCGACCTCGGGCTCCTCGGGCTCTTCGACGGGCTGCGGGGCTTTGAAGCCGAGGGCGAACCGGACCCGGGAGACGACGGGCTCACCCTTGCGCGTGCCCGGTGTGAGCCGGAAGCTCTCCGCGGCGCGCTTCGCTGCCGAGGCGAAGGGCTCTTCTCCGCTCTGCACCTCGACGGACCTCACCGTGCCATCGCGCTCGACGACCAGGAGCAGCACGACCTCGGCGTCCCCTTCGCCGCCTTCGGGGTACGGGACTTCGGGGATGGGATCGAGGCGTGGTGGGACGATCTCGGTGACGCCCGGCGCTTGCTGCGCTTGCTGGGCCAGGGCGGGTGGAGCGTCGAGGAGGGCGGCGACGGGGGCGACCGCGGCGAACCAGCGGAGCGCGACCTTCAGGGGCGTGTGACGGGAAGGTTTCACGGCCGTGGCGAGCGGTTACGTCTTCTCGAAGATGACGGCATAGAACTCCAGGCCGAGTCCCTCGCGATCGGCTTCCGTGATGTAGCCTTCGGGGTAGCCGAGGAAGCGCTCGAGGGGCATGGGGCCGTTCGCGTCGAGGGTCCAGGGACGGCTCATGTCCAGGTAGTCCTCGAGCGTGAAGAGCTGGAAGGCCTCGCCCATGCTGTGGAACGAGGCTTCGAACTGCTCCCAGGCGGGGGTGGTCTTGGCGAGATCCTTGGTCTCGTAGGTCAGGAAGAGCTTCGAGCCCGGCGCTGCCCAGTCGTAGAGGTCGCGGCAGAACGTGCGGATCTCGTCTTCCTTCATGAAGACCGTGAGGCCGTTCGCCCCGAAGGCGACGCGGCGCTCTCCGCCCGTGAAGCGCTGCACCACCTCGGATTCGAGCAGTTCCTTCGCCGCCTGCACGTCGCTCTGCAGGTAGAGCACGCTCGGATCGTCACCGACGAGCACGCGGGCATGAGCCACGGTGTCGGCATCCCTGTCGGAGTAGATCACCCGCGCACCGGGAGCCGAGGCATGCACGTGATCCTCTGTGGGGAGCCCTGAGCCAAAGTCGATGAACTGGGTGAATCCCTCGCTGGCGAGCCGCCTGGCGAACTGCTGAAGGCTGGCCCGGAGCATGCGGATCCACTTCGGCATGGCGGGCAGGAGCGCCGTCATCTGCGCCGCGGCTGCGCGGTCGGCCTCGAAGTTCCTCGTCCCGCCGAGGAGGTGATCGTAGAGGCGTGCTGCATTCGGTACGTGCGGGTTCACGCCGGTCACGTCCAGTGTCGTCATCGAATTACCCTTTCTCTCGCGCTCTGCATGGCGCTGGCGGGTCTCTCGTCGATCGGGACCCACGCTAGGCGTGCGAATGCAAGGGTGTCAAGCGCGCCTCTGGATCGATGGGGCTCGAACGATGTCTCGTTGCGCGTCACGTGTGGCGCGGCTCGCTTCTTCCTTTCTGGCGCGATCAGGGCGAGGATTTGCGGATGAGCCGGTTCGATCTTTCGGTGCTGCGGGGTGAGCTGCTCCAGACCCATCACCGTGGTCGAATCGAGCGGATGCTGGAGCTGGGGCGCCTGGCGAGGAACGACCGGGAAGCGCTGCTCGTCATCGATACCTTCGCCCGCGGCGACGTCTACGAGCGGCGGCTCGCGCTCTATGCGCAGCACACGCTGCGCGATGGTGAGCGGCTGCTGGCGTTCATGGCCGATGCGTCACGGAGCCTGCGCTCGCTGGCGTTCGAGCTGGTGCCGCTCGTGTGCGACGACACGCAGGCGCTGGAGGCGCTGAAGATGGCGTTCTCGCTGCGGCGTGAGCGGAAGATCCTCGTTGCGCTCGCAGGCAGCGGCCGTCGTCACGTGGTGGACGGCTACCTCGACTGGCTTGCCGAGCAGCCGGGCCTTCAAGACTTCGCCGATCTGGTGTCGCTGGGATCGCCAGAAGGAATCCGCCGTCACCTCGAGCGCGCGCAGGCGCGCCCGAGCCGCACCTTCTGGAGCCGGCTGGCGCAGCATGCACCGGACACGCTGGGACGTTTGCTGATCGAACGGCTCCGTGCCGTCCCGGGGGAGCCGGATCCGGTCACCCGGCAGCGGATCGAGGCCCATGCGCCACGCCTTGCGCGACGGGCACCGGACGTCGCGCTGGTGCTGTTCGAGTTGCTGTTCAGTCGCGGGATCTTCAGTCGCGTGGCCGATCTCGTGGCGCTCGCTGCGCTTCGACCGGAAGCGACGCTCGCGCTGATCGAGCGGTATGAGGGACTCCAGGTCCCAGGGGCGCCGTTCGCACGAGGCGCTGCGGCGTTCGGGGTCGATGTGCTGGGGCGCCTCGTGCGCCGAGAGCCTGGCCTTCTGGGCTCCGCGGAGAAGCTGGTGAAGGTGCTCTCCGAGGAGCAGCTCGCGGCCGTCGTCGAGGCGTGGAGTGACGTGGCAGAACGGCACCCGGCCTGGGGGACGCCGCTGCTGAAGCGCTTCCAGGATCCGGCGCGTCGTCTCGCGGTGTGGGAGCGCTGGAGCATCGCGACGCGGGGGAGCGATGGGGTGATCCCGGTCGACGTGGTGGCGGAGTTGCCGGTGGAGCTCCAGGAGCGCGAGGCGCGGCGGCATCTGGGTGAGGTGGTCGCGCTGGAGACCCGCCCTGGAGAGCGGATTCGTCATGTTCGCTTCTTGCCATGGGAGGAGGCGAGCGTCGCGCTGCGCGCGTATCTCGGGCACCCCGAGGGGGCGATGCGCGGCGCGGCGCTGTCGGCGTTGCTGGCGATTCCGGGGTACCGGCCCGAGGAGGAGACCCTGGCCGGGAAGGCGCTCGGCATGGTGCTGGCCCGCAAGAACGAGCAGGATCCCGTGCGGCACACGATGCTGCTCGCGCTCTGCACGTGGCCGCGTGCCGTGTGGCGTCCGGAGCACACCGCCGGGATCGGTCAGATCTTGCGCGACGCGCTCGACGCTGGGGACCTCTCCCACGGGACCGCCCAGGCGGCAGAGACGCTGCTCCGGCGCACGTTCCGGCTCGATCCTGCCTGGGGGGCCGGCTGGCTCGGTACGCTGCTCAAGGAGCGAGGGACGCTGCATGACGCGCGCATCGGGCTGCATCTGTCGGACGACGAGGTGCGGGCCGCGGCGACGGTCTTGCTGGGCGTCGCGAAGGCCTGGAGCAGCAGGGAGCGTGTCCCTCAGCTCCTTGCGCTCGGAGAGAGCCTCGGAGAGCGCCTCCCCCTGGTCACTGGCCTGCCGGATCTGCTGGCGAAGGCGGCGCGGATCACGGCCTGGGGGAGCATTGCCCTCTCCGTGTACCTGCTTTTCCGGCGCTTCGACCGGGCTCGCTACGAGGCCGACCTGGCCGAGGTGCTGGGGCGGTGGCTCGACAAAGGCTGGGTTGCCGAGGTGCTCACCCTGGCGGCGAGCGTGGACAAGCCGGGGCGGAGGCAGCCACCGCTCCCCGCGGCGCTCGAAGGCGCGCTGGAGCGGATCTGCCGCGGGGAGGGTCGTAACGAGCATGCCGTCCAGGCGCTCTCGATCCTGAGCGCACGCGCTCCGGCCGTTTTCCAGCGGCTGGTGCCGGAGCTGCTCGAGAAGGACGAGAGCATCATCTGCATCCCCGCCGTGTGCCGTTACCTGCACCTGCGCCGACAGGATCTGCTCGGTCCCTTCCTGGAGATCCGGACCATGCGCGGTCGCTTCGCGACAGGGGAGACGGCGTGGGTGATCCCGTTCGAGCGTGGCTTCCATCGCTGGACGCCACCGCAGAATGTGTCGTTCTCCCGCAGCGTCACGGCGGTCATGAGCGACGCGGACCGCGACATCCCGACCGTGTGGCGCTTCCTGACCCTGCTCTCTGCGCTGGACTCTGCGCCGATGGATGCCCTGGCGGCGCTCGCCGACGACGCACGCCCCGCCGTGCAGGAGCGGGCGATCCGGGTGATGGCGCGCTGCGATCAGGGTCAGTGCCTGCCCACGCTGCTGCGCTGCCTCGAAGACGGCCGTGCGCGCATCGCGATCTACGGGCTGCGCCGGGCCCTGAAGGACGTGCTGCCGCGCGAGACGCTCCGGCTCCTGTGCGGGGTGCCGATGGCGAAGGTCACGGTGGCCAAGGAGGTCGTCCGGCTGATCGGCACGCTGCGTCTGGAGGCGGCCTACGAGCACCTGGTGCATCTCGACGGGACGACGCTGCACCGCGATGTGCGCATCGCCTTGCTGCGGGCCCTGTGGGATCACCTCGATCGGGAGCCCACGTGGGGTGTCTTCGAGCGCGCGGTGACGGGGATCGACTGGCTGATGGCGTCACGGCTGGGGGACATCCCCGCCGACAGGCTCACCCGGCAGGCGGACCAGAGGCTGTCGGCGCTGCTCGCGCGGGTCCTCGCGCGTCCCGAGCCCGAGGCGCGGATCGATCTCCTCCTGAGGGCGTGGTCCCTGTCGGTGAGCGATCCAGAACGCACGTTCCTGGCGGCGGTCGCGGCGCGTCTGGTGTCGGTCTACGACGACGAGGTGAGGGCTGCCGTCACAGCGATCCTCCAGCGCTGCGCGGAGGACGATGTGGCGCGCCTTCCTGGCTTGCTGCGGGTGGCGCTGAGCGATGCGCGGTGCCTGCACGTGGCGGTCTCGGCGCTGGTCTCGGTGAACGTCAAAGGGCGCGCGGTGTGGATCGCGCTCGCCCGCGCGGCCGAGGCGGTGCTGGCGGACGATCCCCGGTGGAGCGCGCTGCGTGTGCGCTGCGCCGCAGCGGCCATGGCGGGGCAGGAGTTCGCGGAATGGCTCGCTGCCCTCGGCGAGCAAGGAGGCCTCTCGGCGGATGCCTTGGAGGCGTGTCGCAGCGCGATCGACGCACTCCCCGCGATGGAGCTGGCGCCGCTTCTGGACCGGCTGCGCAGGAGCGTGAGCCCGGAAGCCAGGCGGGTCGCCGTCTGGGCGCTCGTCCGGGATGCTGGTCCGGAGCGGGGCTGGACGCCGGAGCGGCTGGAGCAGCTCGCTGCGCTCCAGACCGATCCATCGCCGTTCGTCGCCGGCGCAGCGCTTTCGGTGTTTCCTCCCCGGGAGATGGTCCTCGCCCATGCAAACGAGCGTCGACGCAGGGACCCGGCGGCATCGCCACCCGGGTGAAGGCCCTCGGGTCGGTCGGGAGGTTCAGCCGCCGTGCAGCTCGATGACGTCACCGTCGAGCAGGACGTGCTCCCGTGGGACGTGCTGACCGCTGTACGTGTCCTTGCGCCAGAGTCGCGCTGATCTCACCTCGGTCGAGAGGCTGCGGTGGACCAGGCCGGCGACGTCTTGCACCGTGGCGCCCTGCCGTGCGGTGAGGGGGCGGCCCGTGTCGGGGGGCTGGCCAGGGACCTTCGTGTAGACGCGGACGACGCCGAGCCGCTCGAAGAGCCAGGCACCGAGGGGCGCCAGCCCGGCGCCCGTCTCGGCGGAGGTGCAGACGACGGGGAAGGTCGTGCCTGCGAGCTCCTGGACGACCTGCGCCTCGGCCTGTGCGGCGTCGGCATCCCCTGGAAAGAGGTCGCACTTGTTCACGACCAGCAGCGTGGGGAGGCGCTGGACGTGGAACCCGTCCAGGCCCTCCTCCTCCTGGAACAGCGCGTTCCGGGAGGGCTCGGCATCGAGCAGGATGTGTTTCTCCGCGAGCTTGCGGGAGAGCCCCGCCAGGTCGTCGAGAGCGGCTGGATCGTGCAGGTCGAGCACCAGGAGTGCGGCCTCGGCATGGAGCAACGTGTTGGGGAGCCAGCTCTCCATGGCCGTCGCCGAGATCGCGGGCAGGTCGACGAGCTGGAACTGGATGTCCTCGAAGGGGAGCATGCCCGGCTGTGGCTGCCGGGTGGTGAACGGGTATGCCGCGACCTCCGCTCCGGAGCCCGTGAGGCGAGCGTGGAGGCTCGATTTGCCAGCGTTGGGAGGCCCGAGCAGCGCGATCTGAGCGGCCCCTTCGGGGCGCACGCTGAAGCTGGTCCCGGTGCGGACGCCCCGCTTCGGGCCTGCGAGCTGATCCGAGAGGGCCTTGATGCGTGTCTTGAGATCGGCGTGGAGGTGATCGGTCCCCTTGTGCTTGGGGAGCGTGCGCAGCATCTCCCGGAGGTGGAGCAGGCGCGCGTCGGGCGTCCGCGCATTGCGGTAAGCCGCTTCGGCGTTTCTGTACTCCGGCGAGAGGTTGGCCGGCATCGACGCAAGAGCGTCCTGCGCGTCGAGAAGGGCGTCAAGCGAGGGCGGGAACACCCTGGATGTGCCATTGAAAAATTCCAGGGCACCCCCTGCGCACCCGTGGTAGTCGTCAGCGCGCTGTGCAGACACCTACGTCGCAGGGGGCGGTCGCCGCACACCCCCCAGCGGCCAACGCCATCGCTCTGGCCGAGGCCGAGCGGCACGCAGCGCGTATGGCAAGTGGCCAGACGAACCCGGTCGCGGGGTTGCTCTGGATGGCCCTGGCGTCGACGCTGTTCGCCGTCATGAACGTGGCGGCGCGGCTCGCCTCGGCAAGGGTGCCGTGGGCAGAGGTCGCGACGTTCCGAGCGCTCGTCGGGGCCGGGATCGCGCTGGCATTCGCGCTCGTCCGCCGGGCGCCTCTGCGGGTGGAGCCCAGCGACAGACCGCTCGCCTGGGGACGTGCCCTCTGCGGGACGGTCGCGATGTACTGCACCTTCCTGACCCTGGGGGCGCCGCTGCTCGCGCTCGGTGACGTGGTCACGCTCGGGGCGACCAGCCCGATCTTCGTCGCCTTGCTGTCGCCCCGGCTGCTGGGAGAGCGCGGCTCGCGCGGGCTCTGGGGCGCGACGCTGGTGGCCTTCCTGGGGGTCGCCCTGGTGGCCGGCCCTCAGCTCGAACTGGCAGGCCACCTGGCCTTCATCGCGACCGCAGGTGCCCTGGCATCGGCCATGGCGATGATCTGGCTGCGGAAGCTCGGGTCGAGCATGAAGCGAACGGGGGACCAGCCGGCGCCCGGGCCGGAAGCGGTGGCGCTCCACTTCTCGCTGGTGGCGAGCGTGGCGATGCTGGTGCTCTCGATCCCGGATTTCGAGGTGCCCGACGCGAAGGGCGCGCTGCTGCTGTTCGCCACAGGAATCTCTGGCGGGCTGGCGCAGCTCGCGATGACGCGAGCGTATGCGCTGGACCGGGCCGCACGGGTGGGCACCGTCGGCTACCTGGGGGTGGTCCTGTCGCACGTGCTGGGCGTGATCGCGCTGGGGGAAGCTCCCGGGCCCCACCAGCTCGCCGGGGCGACGCTGGTGACGGCTGCTGGTGTGGCGCTCACGGTGGGAGCGCTGCGCGATCACCAGGGCAGTGCGGGGACTCCCTCGAAAGAGCGCCCCTGACCCACGCGGACGCTGGCGACGCCTTGCCGGTCCCGGTCGTGTCAGTCCTCGTCGTCGAGCTGGAACTCGTTGCGGAGCAGGCTCCGCTCGGAGAGGGGCGTCGTGAAGCCCATGGCCGCGCCGAACGTGGACATGCTGCCGAAGCAGGAGAAGGCTGCGGTCTTCCGCTCGCGGCAGTGCGCATCGACGTAGTCGGAGGCGGCCTGGCTTTCGTGCCGGGTGGTGGCGATGCAGAGCGCCCCCTCGGCCCCCCACTCCGCTTCCGACGCCCACCCGCTCCCGAGGTTGGCCGACACCTGAATGTTCAAGGGGTCCCAGAGATTGACCAGGGTGCCGTTCGTGGTGTGGGTCGTGCCATCGCCACAGTAATCACCACGCAGCAACCGGGTACACGCTTGATGCAGCGGGCGGAGTTCGACGTCCTGGCATGACCCCTGATGACACTCCGATTTCGTCTTCCAGGGCTCGTAACCGAGGCCGACACATTTCGCGAGCGCGCCGTCGAGGCAAGCGAAGGTGAAGATGTCCGGATCGTCGATGAAGTCGCCGCCGGTGGGCGTGCCCGAGGAGTAATCCCAGCGGCCTCTCAGCGGGATCGCACGGGTCGGCTGCCCTCCCTCGACCCTGCACAGATCATCCCAGGCGTCGCCGGTCCAGTGCTTGATGGTGTACAGATACACGTCGGGCGTCGTCGATTGCTGGATGTCGTTCACCTCGAGCAGGATCTCCCGGCCATCGGAGAGCACGGCTTGCATCGTGGCCCCGAGGAGGGCGGTGCCGCGCATCGTCTCCCCATTGTCGGCGCGTATCGCTTTGAGTTCCGCGCCGTGTATTTCCACACCATTGAGGCTCAGCCCATTGAGACTGATACCGTTCATCTGGACGCCGTTCATCTGGACGCCGTTCATCTGGACGCCGTTCATCTGGACGCCGTTGAGACTGAGGCCATTGCTGGAGGCGAGCCCGCTGGTGGCACCCGCGACGTCTTCCGACGCATCCGAGGGCAAGGCGCTCGAAGTGCAAGCCACGGCGAAGACGGAGGACCACGTCACGATCGCAATCGTGCAATGAAAACGCATGAAGTTTCCTCTTATGAATGGCTAGGGGCCGTCATTTCCCGGCGTCACGCGCAGGAAGCGCGTCACGCGGCGCTGACTCCGCCGGGGGGGCGGCGCAGACGCGCAGGCCGAGCCTGGGGTCTCGTAGGTCTTCTGCGAATCGAGTTCTATTGGCGATCCGGGCCGTCAGCGCCTCGTAGTAATAGGCACCGCCGCGGATGAATGAGGGACCGCCAGGCGTCGCGGAGGTCGTCCATTCGAAGACGTTCCCGGCCATGTCATCCGCCTCGAAAGGGCTACGCGAGCCCGCATGGAGACCAACCTGGTCGGGTCCGCGTGCTGCAATGTCCGAGCCATGGGTGGAGTCGATGTTGGCATCATGCGGCTCCAGGACATCGCCAGCAGGGAACTCCCGATCATCAGCGCCTCGGGCAGCTCGTTCCCATTCCTGTTCTGTGCACAGGCGTGCGCCTGGGACACGCCCGGTGGCGCGGAGCCAGGCAGTGTACGCATGGGCGTCATGTCGGGAGATGCCGCTGACCGGAAAATGCCGCCAGTCCTGCCCCGCATGACGCGAGCGCTTGGTGTAGGTGATCGGCTCCCCAGCTCTGGCGGTGAGGGGCTGCGTGGTGGGCTGGATGGAGAGCTGCCAGGTGCCGTCGGGGAGCCGGAGCAGCTCGAGGGCACCCGCGAGGCCCGCCGCGCCGACCTTGGGGGTGCGGAGGGCGCGCTCTCCCGGAGGCAGGGATTCGAGGAACTCGATCCACTCCTGGAACGTCGTCTCGTGACGCGCGATCGAATACGCGTCCGTGGTCACCGGATGCAGCGGGCTCGCCGAGAAGAAGCTCTGGCGCAGGGTGTCGTCGGCGGCGCTGCCCGAGAGGTAGCGGCCTGGCGGCACGTAAATGAAGCCGCTGGGGATGGCTGTGGCGGGCGGGAGGAAGAGATTCAGCGAAAGCCGTTCATCCCGACCGAGCAACACCGGGTAGCGGATCGGGGCGCGTCCCTCGGCCTCCACGGTGAGCAGGTAGGAGCCGGCGGGCAGATCCATGGCGGGGAGCGGCGTGTGACCCAGCTCCCTCGCTTCGCCGAGGCGTCGCGCGCGGTGTTCCTGCGTGGAGTAACGCGCCAGGGTGATGTGCGCTCCAGGAGGGGTCGTCTCCAGCGAGAGCGAGGCCGGCGCATGCCACTTCAACGCGCGCTCGCCGGCGCTGTCGTAGACGGCGAGCCGGTCGAGCAGCTCGTCGCGACGCGCATGCGCGCCATCGCGCTCCGCAGCGAGTGCGCGCTGGTACAGGAGGTCGGCGAGTTCGGAACGCACCACGGTGTTGTCACCGTCGACGGAGAGTGCCGCTTCGAGGGCGAGGCCGGCCCGGACACGGAGGTGCTCGGCGGTGGCGGCCAGCGTCAGGACCTCGGCCCAGCGCCGCTCGGCGTCTTCTTCGCGGCTGCCGTCGAAATCGGCGAAGGCGCTGGTCCTCAAGGGACCGAGCGCTGCTTCTTTCTCGAGTGCCTGCTGGGCGAGCGAAGCCGCTTCGCGTCGGTGCGTGGTGACGTGGGCGGTGACCTCGCGGCGGTGGGCGAGCTGGATGCCACCATAGGCGAGCAGGGCCGCGAGCGGGATCCCGAGCAACGCTCCCGTGCGGGCGCGGCGCTGCCCGCGGACGGCGTGCCGCGAGGACTGCAGGAAGTCGCGCGCGCGTGGGCCGAGGTCCCCTTCGTCGAGCAGCGTGGCTTCTTCGAGCTGGCGGCCGCCCCACAGGGCATCGCGGGTGCCTCCGAGGCGCTCCCACTCGGCGGCGGCGGCCTCGAGGCGGTGGCGTACCGGGCGGCTGCCTTGCTGTTCGTCCAGCCAGCGTCGGAGGGTGCCCCAGCCACGGAGCAGGGCTTCGTGAGCAATCTCGATGGTGGTGCCCTCGTCGCTTTGCTGCATGACGAGGAGGCGACCCCTGACCAGCGCCTCCAGCGCCTCGCGGGCCGAGGGATCTCCGGCGAACAGCTCGGCCTCGCTGCGCTTCGCGCGGGTGCCCTCGAGGGTGACGAGCGCGAGCAAGAGGCGGCGGGCCGTGGATCGTTGGTCCTCGGGCAAGCCCAGCAGCACGCCATCCCCGTGGCGCGCGAGGGCACCGGCGACGCCACCGATGGCGTCGAGTGCAGCCTCGGTGATGGGCGCGTCCGGGTGGGCGCGGGCGTCCCAGAGTTCGGCGAGCGCGAACTGGAGCAGGGGCAGGCCCTCGGCGCTCGAGGTCGATGCGGCCAGCTTGTCGATGAGGGCGGTGGACTCGAAAGCGACGCCCTTGGCCCGTGCAGGTCCCACGATCGCCTCGGAGATCCGGTCGGCGGCGAGCGGCCGGAGGAGATAGAGGCCGCGCGCGAGGACGTCCCCCAGGCCAGGGATCGTGGCCGCACGCGTGAGGAAATCGCTGCGCACGGTCATCAGCAGCCGCACGCAGGGGGCGCGTGATGCGAGCTGACCGAGCGCTTCGCCGAGCGTCTGGGCCTCCTCGGGTGAGGTGAGGGTGAGCAGCTCCTCGACCTGGTCGAGGTACAGGAGCAGCCCTTGTCCAGGGCCGAGGCGCCGGTGCACGTCCCGCGCGAGGGCGATGGGATCCGCGAGCCGGGCGAGGGAGCGTTCCTCCTCTTCGCCGAGGATCCGGGCGAGGGCCGCCGCGAAGCGGCGCTTGCTGCGAGGCACACGCAGTGTCGTCCAGGTGCGTCCATCACCGAGCGCGCCGTCGAGGACGAGCGGGATGACGCCGGCCGAGCAGAGGGAGGACTTCCCGACGCCGGAGTCTCCCGCGATCATCACGGCGGGCTCGGCGCGCAGGCGATCGAGGACGGCGCCGATCTCGGCGGTGCGACCGAAGAAGAGAGCCCGGTGCTCGGCATCGAACGGGAGCAGGCCGCGGTAGGGGTTGCCTTCGGGCATCGCCGTGTTGCGCGTCGCGGTGATGAGCTGCTCCAGCGCTTCGCGCAGCTCGTCGCCCGAGGCGTACCGCTCGGCCGGATCACGCCGCAGACACCTGTCGACCACGCTGGCGAGGCGGCGATCGACGCCATGGACGACGGTGGCGAGCGGGGGGATGTCCTGGGAGCGAGCCGCGCGGGGCAGCTCGTTCATGGGCAAGCTCGCGTGCGGCAACTCCCCCGCGCAGAGCTCGTAGAGCACGAGGCCGAGGGCGTAGACGTCCGTGCGGGGCGAGGCGGCTTCGCCGATCCACAGCTCTGGCGCCATGTAGAGGGGCGTACCCTGGAGTGCCGTGACGCTCGTGACCGCGCGCTCTCCCGAGATGGCCGACGTCGTCGGCGACAGCGGGACGACGCAGCGGAAGGTGATGTCGGTGGCCTCTGCGACATGACCGAGCGCCAGGGCGTCCTCGGGAGGTAAAGGCGGCGCCGGATCCGAGTCGAGCTGCGCCACGGCAGCAGCGACGGCCAGCGTGGCAGGGTTCGGCGTGGAGCGCGCGGCCCCGTGCTCGACGAGCTTCGCGAGGCCGAAGTCCAGCAGCTTCACCTCTCCGTCTTCCGTCAGGATCGCGTTGCCCGGCTTGATGTCCCGGTGCAAGACGCCGCGCCGATGGGCCGCGCCCAGGCCTCGTGCGAGACCGATGCCGAGTTCCAGGACACGTGTCCAGGGCAGCGGATGATCGAGGAGATCGAGGCTGGTGCCTCGCACGAACTCGGAGATGATGAAGGGGCGAGCGTCGATCTCTCCGACGCGATAGATGGACACCACGTTCGGGTGCTGGAGACGTGCCGCGGCGCGAGCTTCCTGGAGGAGCAGATCGCGGCCATCGTGATCCGGATCGATTGCGCTCAGAAACTTGACCGCGACGAGCCGCTCGAGCAGCGCGTCCTGGGCGAGGTACACCTCCCCCATACCCCCCCAGCCAAGGAGCCGGAGCAGCCGATACTCTTCGAATACCTTCGGCGGGCACCACCCGGACGGCGGCTCCAGGGAATCGGACCCCAGGAGGCTCGAAAGAAGTGGCATCGGGAGGTTTGCGTTCGGCTCTTCCAGCATCACGCGATGACCGCAGCCTGCGGCCCCACCCTTCGCCGCATCATCACGATCCGGCCCACTTTCATCATAGAACTCAGTGGCGACGCGTCGTCGTGCGAACTCGCGCCCGCCTCCAGCCCAGTCATTAACACGCAGTCTCGTCCCCTGCGACGCCGTTTCATGGTGACACAAGGTTCCTCGCTGTACACGCGCCGGTGGTTGCGCGCGTCGATGCGTGACGATGAATTCGAGGATACGCTCCGGGCATCGCAGGTCTTGGAATGGGTTGGAGCCCGTAGAATGAGTCGGGGGATTCCGCAGCGCGAATTGGTGTCATCGCAGCACGCGGAATGCGCGCCGAGATTGGCGCGCGCGGCGGTTTCGTCTACGAAGGGGGCGAAGGCGCGGGCGATCGTCGTGCGGCGCATTCGTCGGAGAATCATGGTGTCTGATCTCGAACTAGCGGTGCTCTGCGGGCAGCTCGTCGTGGGCGGCTTCCGGAGCACCGAGCCCTCGAAGCGCTTCCTCGATGAGCTCTCCGCCGGGCGGCGAGGGGGGGCGATCCTCTTCCGTCGCAACCTGCCCGACCTCGCGACGGCCTCGCGGACGTGTCACGCGCTCCTCGATGCGGCCCCTTCGGGGATGCCGCCATTCATCGGGCTCGATCAAGAAGGGGGTCGGGTCGCTCGGATGCCCGCGCCGGTCCTCAAGCTGCCCGCCGCTCGCGTGCTCGGCCAGACGGGTGACATCGGGCTGATCCGGCGCGCCGCCCGCGCCGTGGCGGAAGAGCTTCACGCCGCGGGCTTCAACCTGAACTTCGCCCCGGTGCTCGACGTCGACTCGAACCCCAGGAACCCGGTGATCGGCGACCGATCGTTCAGCCACGATCCGGCATGGGTCGCCGCCGCGGGCGTCGCGTTCATCGAGGGCATGCAGGAAGGGGGCGTGCTGGCGTGCGGCAAGCATTTCCCTGGACACGGGGATACCGACACGGACAGCCACCTGGCCTTGCCGCGGCTCGCTCACGATCGCGCCCGCCTCGACGACATCGAGCTTCCGCCGTTCCGCGCGGCCGCCAGGGCAGGGGTGGCCTCGATGATGACGGCGCACCTCGTGGTGGACGCGCTCGACCCCGGCGTGCCGGCCACGCTGTCACGGGCGGTCTGCACCGACCTGCTGCGCGGCGAAATCGGGTTCGAGGGCGTCCTGTTCACCGATGACCTGGAGATGGCTGCGATCTCGGCCCTGCACCGCGTCGAGGACGCGGCCGTGGCGTCGATTGCGGCGGGGTGCGACGTGGTCCTCGTGTGCAGCGACGAGGATGCGCAGGCGCGGGTCCATGCCGCGCTCGTGGCGCACGCCGAGCGGGATTCGGCGTTCCGGGCACGGTGCACCGAGGCCGGAACACGCAGCCTCGCTGCGCGGCGGCGCTACCCACCGAGGCCGCTCCCCGAGAACGCCCTGAGAGCGAAGCTGGACAGCGCCGAAGCACGCGCGCTGCTCGATGCGCTCACCGCAGGGGCGAGCCAGGCAGGGCAGGGGAATGACCCGACCGAGCATGGCCGGGAGGCCGGAGCGTGAGCGCCGCGCGCTTCGTGATCGTCGCACCCCGGGTGATCACCTGCGATCCGGCCCGGACGCGGCCGGGCGACCCCCTGGGTGTCGTCGAGGACGGCGCCGTGCTGGTCGAGGACGGGGTGATTCGCGCCGTGGGAGCGCGCGCCGAGCTGCTCGGGAGCGAGGCTGGGGGCGTGCGCGTACACGCCGTCGAGGGGGTGGTGACCCCTGGTCTCGTCGACGCCCATACCCATGCTCCCTGGATGGGCTCGCGCGACGCCGAGTACGCCGTTCGGCTCGCGGGAGGTGACTACGAGGCCATCGCGGCGGCGGGGGGCGGCATCGTGTCCACCATGCGCGCGGTGCGGGCTTCCTCGGTCGAGGCCCTCTCGGCGACGCTGGTCGAGCGGCTCCGCCGCATGGCCACGCTCGGCGTGACGACCGTGGAGGCCAAGAGCGGCTACGGGCTGGACGAAGCGTCCGAGCGCCGACAGCTCGAAGCCGTGGCCGAAGCGGGTCGTGACGCCTCGCTCCCCCGCCTCGTCCCCACGTACCTCGCCCTCCACGCCGTTCCGCCCGAGGCTCACGGAGACCGCAGCGCCTATGCGCGCCAGGTCGCGGAGCGCTGGCTGCCCGCCATCGCCGCCGCAGGCCTCTGTCGGTACGTCGACGCCTACGTGGATCGGAGCGCCTTCTCCGTGGAGGACACGCGGCCCCTGCTCGCCCGTGCGCGCGACCTCGGTCTCGGGGTGCGCCTCCACGCGGGCCAGTTCGCCGATGTCGGCGCCGCCGAACTCGCGGCGGAGTTCGGCGCAGCGAGCGCGGATCACCTGGAGCAGGTGGGGCCGGCCGGTATCGAGGCGCTGGCGGCTCGGGGCGTCGCCGCGGCCCTTTTGCCCCTGGCGAGTTTCACTTTGCGACAAGCGCCCCCTCCCGTGGACGCCTTGCGCGCTGCAGGCGTCCCGCTCGTGGTGGCCAGCGATGCGAACCCCGGCACCGCCCCGACCGAGAGCCTGCCGCTCGCGATGGCCTTTGCTGCCCGCCTCTATGGACTCACCGTTGCCGAGGTCCTCCTCGGCGCCACCCGCGAGGCAGCCCGCACCCTCGGCCTGGAGGCGTCGGTGGGCGTTCTCCGACCGGGCCTCCAGGCGGATCTGGTCGCCTGGGACCTGCCCCACGAGAACGCCTTGATCCAGCCCTGGGGCTGTCCGCGGACGCGGATGGTCCTTCGGGGTGGTGCTCTCCTGTCGGGCCGGTTTGACGCATCCCCTCCGGCCGGCTAGCCCTCTCCGGGTGGGGCTTCTTTCCTACGATCTGGAGGCCGTGACCCGTCGGATCGGGGGGCGCGCCATCGACCTCGACTCTCCCTCGACCGAGCGTCAGGCGGCGGTCGCCGCCATCCTGCGACCCTCCTCGGCGCCAGGAGAAGACGCCGAGGTCCTCCTGGTCCGGCGGGCCGAGCGCATCGGCGATCCCTGGTCTGGCCACATGGCCATGCCTGGCGGACGGCGCGAGCCGGCGGACGAGAGCCTCTTCGCAACGGCGGTCCGTGAGACCCGCGAAGAGATCGGCCTCGACCTCGCCGAGCACGGCGTCTTGCTGGTGCGCTTGCCCGACGTGCCCGCCATGGCGCGTGGCCTCCGGGTGGGCATGGTCATCGCGCCCTTCGTGTTCGCGCTCCACTCGGACGCCGCGCTGAACCTGAACGAAGAGCTGGTCGAGGCGCTGTGGACGCCGATCGGCCCGCTGGCACGCGGCGAACTCGACGGCACCACCCCGTACCTCCACGAAGGGCAGCCCCTGGAGCTGCCTTGCTACCGGGTGGGGGATCACATCGTGTGGGGCTTGACGCACCGGATGCTGACCTACCTCGTCGAAGCTCTGCATCGAAACGACTCATGAGGGACGCCGACCTCCCGCGTCTACCGCTGCTACAAGTCAAGCCTGGACGCGCGTGCACCCTCCGCCTATGTGGCCGCGCATGACGGAACCCTCTGCCGCGACTCCCACGAGCACGTTCGACCCGGTCCCGACCCTTGCCGAGGAGCTGAGCCTCCCCCGCTCGGGCGTCACCGCCGTGGTCCGCTTGCTCGCCGAGGGAGCGACGGTGCCCTTCATCTCCCGCTACCGCAAGGAAGCCACCGGCGGCCTCGACGAAGTGCAGATCCGCGCCATCGAAGAGCGCCGGGCCTACCTCCTCGAGCTCGAAGAGCGCCGGGCCACCGTCCTCGCCGAGATCCAGAAGCAGGGCAAGCTCACCCCCGAGCTGGAGAAGAAGCTCCGCACCTGCGGCAGCAAGGCCGAGCTCGAAGACCTCTACCTACCCTACAAGCCCAAGCGCCGCACCCGCGCGATCATCGCCAAGGAGCGCGGCCTCGAGCCTCTTGCCGACCGCATCTGGTCCCAGGCCCTCGAAGGCGATCCCCAGGCCGAGGCCCAGACCTTCGTCAGCGCCGAGAAAGAGGTCCCCGACGTCATCGCCGCCCTCCTCGGCGCCCGTGACATCTGCGCCGAGCGCATCGCCGAGCACGCCGACGTCCGCCGCATCTACCGCGAGGCGTTCACCAAGGAAGGTGTGATCAAGGTCCAGAAGAGCGAGGACCACGCCCAGAAGGCGACCAAGTTCGACACCTACGCGAGCTTCGAGGAGCCCGTCGGATCCATCCCCTCCCACCGCTTCCTCGCCATCCGCCGCGGCGAGGCCGAAGGCGTGCTCCGCGTCACCCTCGACATCGACACCGAGCAGCACGCCCCCGCGATGCACGCCGCCGTCGGCGTCAAGCCGAGCTCCCCCTGGGCTTCCGAGCTGACCAAGGCAGCGCAGGACGCCGTGCGCCGCCTCCTCGTCCCCGCCGTCCAGAGCGACGTCCGCGTCGACCTCAAGATGGCCGCCGATCGCGCCGCCGTCGACGTCTTCGCCCAGAACCTCCGCGAGCTGCTCCTCGCTGCGCCCTTCGGCACCAAGACCGTCATCGGCATCGACCCAGGCCAGCGCACCGGGTGCAAGTGCGCCGTCGTCGACGACACCGGCAAGATGCTCGAGAACACCACGTTCTACCTGGTCCAGGGCGCCGACGCGACCGAGCGCGCCCGCATCGAGCTGAAGCGCCTCCTCGCCAAGTACACCCCCCACGCCGTCGCCGTCGGCAACGGCACCCACGGCCGCGAGACCGAGGACTTCGTGCGCGACGTGTTCCGTGACACCGGCGCGAAAGAGATCTTCTGCGTCCCCGTCAGCGAGGCGGGCGCCAGCGTCTACTCGGCGAGCGACGTCGCCCGCGAAGAGTTCCCCGACCTCGACCTCACCGTGCGCGGCGCCATCAGCATCGCCCGCCGCCTGCAGGACCCCCTCGCCGAGCTGGTCAAGGTCGACCCCAAGAGCATCGGCGTCGGCCAGTACCAGCACGACGTCTACCAGGGCCTCCTCGCGCGCAAGCTCGACGAGGTCGTCGAGAGCTGCGTGAACCTGGTCGGTGTCGAGCTGAACACCGCGAGCGCCCCCTTGCTCGCCCGCGTCGCTGGCATCGGCCCGAGCCTCGCCAAGAAGATCGTCGCCCACCGCAACGTCGCCGGCGCCTTCAAGAGCCGCCGCGCCCTGCTCGACGTCCCCGGCATCGGCCCCAAGACCTTCGAGCAGGCCGCGGGCTTCCTCCGCGTGCACGACGGCGAACACCCCCTCGACGGAAGCGCCGTCCACCCCGAGCGCTACGCCCTCGTCGAGCGCATCGCCGCCGATCTCGGCGTGCAGGTCACCTCGCTCGTCGGCAACGCCACGGCCATCGCCCGCATCGACCCCAAGCGCTACCTCGGCGCCGACGTCGGCGAGTTCACCATGAACGACATCCTCGGCGAGCTGAAGAAGCCTGGCCGCGACCCTCGCGCCATCTTCGAGCCCCCGCGCTTCCGCGACGACGTGCGCACCATGAACGACCTCCAGCCCGGCATGGAGCTGGAGGGCGTGGTCACCAACGTCACCGCCTTCGGCGCCTTCGTCGACATCGGCGTCCACCAGGACGGCCTGGTCCACGTCTCCCAGCTCGCCGATCGTTTCGTGAAGGACCCATCCGAGGTGGTGAAGGTGGGCGACAAGCTCAAGGTGCGCGTGCTCGAGATCGACCTCGAGCGGAAGCGCATCTCCCTCACCGCCAAGAGCGGCAGCGGCGCCGCGCCAGGCGCCCGCAACGCGCAAGGCGGCGCCTTCGGCAACCAGAAGAGCCAGCACCAGGGCCAGGGCAACCCGCGCGACAACCGCCGCCCCGGGCAGGGGCAGGGCCAGGGCCAGCAGAAGGGCCAAGGACAGGCGGGCAACGCCGCCGGATTCCGCAACAACCCCTTCGCCAACCTGCTGCGAAAGTAGTCGACCCGGCGCCGCCATGGCCCGCGTCCTCGTCATCGACAACTACGACTCGTTCACCTACAACCTCGTCCAGCTGCTCGAGGTGCTGGGCGCGCGCTGCGAGGTCGTCCTCAACGACGCCCTCGATGTGTCGGGCGCCCTCGCACGCACCCCCGACGGCATCCTCCTCTCCCCCGGCCCTTGCACCCCCGACGAAGCCGGCGTCTCCCTCCACCTGCTCCGCGCCCTGATGGTTCCTCGCGCGGAGCCCACCCCTGCCATCCCCCTGCTCGGCGTCTGCCTCGGCCACCAGGCCATGGCGCAGGCGCTCGGGGGCCGTGTGGTCCGGGCACGCCAGCCCCGCCACGGCAAGACCTCGCCCATCGAGCACGACGGCCTCGGCGTCTTCCAGGGCCTCCCGAGCCCCTTCGAGGCAGCCCGCTACAACTCGCTCCTCGTCGATCCCCGGACACTGCCCGCCGACCTCGTGATCTCCGCGAGGAGCGACGAGGGGGAGATCATGGGGCTACGCCATCGAACGCTCCCGATCGAGGGCGTCCAGTTCCACCCCGAATCCATCCTGACGCCTCGCGGCGAGGACCTGCTGCGCAACTGGGTCACCCTCGTGAACGCCTACCCACGCGGTTCGTCCTAGTTCTACGCACCACGCCCTGGCCCCCGGAGCTTGGCCCTCACCGTCCCGTCGTCACCACCTCGACCGACGCCACCCGCTTGGCCCGCCAACTTTCGCCCCGCTAGCGTTCCCCCATGGAGCCCGAGCGCCGCATCGCCCCCCGCAAGCCGGTACGTGTCCTCTTCAACAAGTACATCGACCGATACCCGCACCTCGGCGAGATCCTCGAGATCTCCTCCTCGGGCATGCTCACCCGGACCATCCACCACCCCGACGCCGCGCGCGCCTGCTACGCCATCGAGCTGGCCCCAGCCGAAGGGGAAGTGCCCCCCGTCTGGCTCTGCGCCCGCCGCGTCTGGACCGACGGCGACCTCGAAGCGCTCGCCTTCGTGGCCCCCAGTGAGGCCGATCGCGAGCGCCTGGAAGCCCTCTTCGAGCTGCCCCTCATGGGCTGAACCCGGCAAGCCGCCTTCAGATTGCCCGCGCAAACCCGCCCCATCGCGTTGACATCTCCAGCGACGCGCCGCTAACGTGCGCGGCGGGTTGCCCCCCGAGGAGCCGATGGCTGACGACAACAAACCGAAGAAGACAAAGATCGATCTCAAGGCCCGGCTTGGCAAGACCACGATGACGGGCGTCGCCGGCGCGGCGGTCCCGCTGCCGGCACCGGGTCCCTCGTCGCCTGGCTCGGGTCCCCCGTCGGACAACCCGGCCCAGGCGCCTGCGGCTTCCCCGAGCGGTCGTCCATCGGCACCGGGCGGTGGTGGCATTGCACCGCCCCCCGGCATCTCGCCAGGCATTCCTCTGCCGCCCTTCGCCCAGCAGCGCGCTGCTGCCGCGCAGCCCGCGCCGAAGCCGACCGCCGTCCAGCAGACCATCAAGGTCGAGGTCGGCGAGGAGATCGAGCAGGAGCGCAAGAAGGCCAGCAAGCGCACCGCCCTCTTCGCCGCGATGACCGCCGTGATCGGCATCGCGATCGGCTTCGGTATCGGCGGCGCCAAGGCCCGTCAAGATCGCGGCAAGAAGGCCGTCGACGACGCCGGCGTCCTCGAGAAGGACGTGAAGGCCGCCAACGAGAAGATGCGCGACCTCGGCCAGAAGCTGAACGGCGCCGCGACCGAGCTCGGAGGCAAGACCTTCCCGAAGACCTTCGCGCAGGAGCTGGGCGCCCTCAACATCCCGTTCGAGGCGACGAACCTCGCCGGCAAGCAGATCGGCACGCTGCCGCCGAACACCGTCAAGCGCCTCTTCGACTACACGCAGGCCGTCGCCAGCGTGAACTCGACGAAGGACAGCCTGCGCAACCTCCTCGGCATCGCCCAGGCGCCCGTCGAGAAGGCGTGGAAGGAAGAGAAGGAGCCCGTCTTCAACTTCTCCGTCGTCTTCCGTCGCGACGGCGACAAGATGCTCGCCGAGCTGGTCCCCAACAAGGAGCCCTTCCCCCTGGGCAAGGACTGGCCCGAGAAGTTCAAGATCACCCGCCTGGAGCGCACCCAGCAGGGCGCGAAGGCCGTCGAGAAGGAAGCCACCCGGTGGACCAAGGGTGACCTGGTCGCCTCGGACCCGATCGCCATCCCCATCGACCCGCCCACCGTCGCCGCCTTCACCAGCGAGCAGATCGTCTCCCGTCTGGCCAAGGAGATGCGTGACCTGCGCAATACCCTCGACGGCAACAACGACGATCCGACCGCCGGTCCGGGCCTGGTCAAGCAGGGCGACGATCTGGTGAACGAGCTGCACAAGATCGCGCTCGCGCGCTGATCTTCGCCCTCCCAGGAGGCGGCGTCACCAGCCCGCCTCCAGATCCCCCAACCACGACTGCCGTGATGACGCTCGGTCCTGAGCCGTTCAGGATCGGGCCTCGTGCGTCACAGGCTTGAGTCTGGGCGCGCTCGGGGGGAGGCCATGGGTACACGACGTATGTCCGACGGATGCTGTCCTTCCAGGCGTTGCAGCATCCGCCCGGTCGTGCTCGACGCTTTGAGGGCCGGAACGGTCCGGGTTTGTTCGGTACTCTAAGCCGCGTCGCCAGCGTCCATCGGCCTCGGCCGCACGATCTCCACCTTCCCGATGTTCCGCTCATCGGAGTCGCGGATGATGAACCGCAGCCCGAACTTGCTGACGGCCGTCCCCACCTCGGGCACCTTCCCGAGGTGCTCCGTCAGCATCCCGCCGAGGGACTCGTGCTCCCCGCTCGTGTCGATCTCGGCGCCCAGGTAGGCCGAGAGATCGTTCATCGAGATCTCCCCGTCGGCCACCAGGCGCCCGTCGCCTAGATCCTGGATCCCCGCCGGCTCCTCGCCGTCGTCGTGCTCGTCGCGGATGTCGCCCACGATCTCTTCGAGCACGTCTTCCAGCGTCACGATGCCCGACACCCCACCGAACTCGTCCACCACGATCGCCAGGTGTTGCCGACGGCTCCGCATCTCCTTCAGCAAGGACGACAGCGGCTGCGACTCGGCCACGAAGTTCGCTGGTGTCCGGATCACCTCGCGCAGCGACGTCAGCGACTCGCCCCGCTCTCCGATCACCTTGAACAGGTCCTTCGCGTAGAGCAGCCCGACGATGTTGTCGATCTGGTCCTTGTACACCGGGTACCGCGAGTGACCGCTCTCGGTGACGATCTCCACCGCCTTGTCGATCGGCGTCGAGATCTCCAGCGCCTCCAGACGGGAGCGCGGGATCATCACGTCGCGCGTGGTCAGGTCGGCGAACTCGAGCACGTTCCGGATCATCTCGGCTGGCTCGCGGCCGAACAACCCGGACTTCTCGACCTCTTCCACCAGCATCTCCACCTCGGCCTCCGTCACCCGCGGGTCCGAGGGGGGATCACTGTCCTTCGGGCCCAGCTTCTCGCTGATCCACGAGAGCGGCTCGGCGAGGACGAGCAGAGGGATCTCCAGCGGGCGCAGGAAGCGCGCGGCGATCGGCGCGGCACGATCGGCGTACCTGCGCCCCAGCGTCGCGCTGACGGTGTACAGCACCCCGCAGAGCAGCGTGGTGGACCCCGCGGCCAGGTACGCCGACCACGCGGGGAGGGGACCGCGGAAGACTTCGTTGAACCAGACCGCGGTGAGGGTCGTGGTGACGATCAAGCCGAGGAGGTAGCGGGACCGGAGCTTCGCATCCAGTGTCCGGATGCGCTCGTAGGCATCCTTCCTCTTCCCGCTGGCCTGTTCGATGAGAGCCCCGAGGCGCGTCGTGCTCAGGGTGTTCAATGCGGTATCGGCTCCGACGAACAGCGAGCCGAGCAAAGCTGAGAGAACCGCCGCGCCGGGCGCGAGCAGTGGCACCATATCTGGGCTCAAACCGAAACTCCTGACGAGCGAAGCGTAACGGATGCCGCACGTTGTTCGCAACCCATAGCAACCTGCCGGGCTGCGCGCTCACGAGGGCACTCTACCCTCGCGATCATGCTCGCGTTTCCGTTCACGATGTCCTGCGCTTCGCGACTTGCGGGATCGTTCGATCCCGACACAGAGCAGTGTACACGTTCCGGTGGAACGTCAACCCTCGACTTCTTCCGTGCACGGAGGCACGGATGGGTCCGCTGCAGCGCTCACGAACCCACGAAGGACGGAGATCTTGAGCGCGCCATCGTCCTCGTGTCGCGCGATGCCGATGGCCACGAGCTGTCCATCCGGCGCGATCCAGGCCGAAGCGTGCTCTTCCACAGGGCCGTCTCCGATCGGCGGTGGCGTCGTGAAGTCATCGAGCCGGAGCCGCTGACCGAGTCGCGCGCGCCGCGTTCCATCGTCCGTCAGGTGCGCGATCGACAGGCCGAGTGACGCGGCTTCGACGAGCGGGATGATCGCAGCACGGAGCGCTTCGGGTTCCGCCGTCGGAGGCAACGCGCGCTCGATCGTGAACGAACCACTCGCCGTTCGACGCAGTGACGTCAGGTGTGCCGGGACATCGAGGTGCTTGCCGAGATCGCGCGCCAGCGAGCGAACGTAGTACCCCTTCTGCACGTCCAGCTCCAGCCGGAGCCCAGGTGGAGAGAGCGCGGTGCCTCGGCATGCGAGCGCGTAGACCTCGACGGGTCTCTCGGCGAGCTCCACTTCCTTCCCAGCGCGCGCCAGCGCGTAGCTGCGCTGCCCGTCGACCTTGATCGCCGAGTGCGCGGGCGGGACCTGTGCGTGCCGTCCCTTCTCCGCCGCGAGTGCGTCTGCGATGCGCGGCGCCAGGAGAGGGAGCTGCTCTTCAGCCGGTTCTCCGTCCCCGAGCCGAGACAGCTCGTCTTCCAGCCACGGAGGGAGCGGCGTGGTCTCCGTGACCCGACCCTCGGCGTCCAGCGTGTCGGTGCCCACGCCCAGCGCGACGTCCGTCACGTACCGCTTGTTCTGCGCCGTGAGGTAAGGGCCGAGCTTCGTCCCTTCGCCGACGAGGATCACCAGCACCCCGGACGCCATCGGGTCCAGCGTTCCTGCATGGCCGAGCTTCTTCGTGCCGAGCGCGCGGCGCAGGCGAAAGACGACGTCGTGGCTCGTCGGTCCTCGCGGTTTGTCCACCACGAGCACCCCGTCCGGCGGGGGGGGACGCTTCACGCTCACCCGAACCAGACCGACTTGCGCTCCGACAGGGTCTGGTCGAGCAGCCCCTGGATCGTCGCCCGCACGCGCTCCGACAGGCGAGCGACGAGGATCTCGTCGTCGGCCGCTTCGGGGCCGTACTCGTCGAAGTGCAGCTTCTCGCCGAAGTGCATGCGCCACTTCGTCGGCGCCGGGACCAGACCGAGCGGACCGAGCGCAGGGAACGTCGGCGTGATGGGGATGTACGGGAGACCGAGCGCGCGCGTGAGGTGCTCGACCCGGTGGAGGAGCGGGTTGGCCTCCTCGGCGCCGACGATGGCGCAAGGGATGAGCGGTGTCCGGGTGCGCAGACAGAGCCGGATGAAGCCCCCGCGGCCGAAGCGCTGGAGCTTGTATCGATCGCGGTAGAGCTTGCCGATGCCCTTCACCCCCTCGGGGAACACCGCGACCAGCTTGCCCGCGGAGAGCAAGCGCTCTGCGTTCTCCTGGCAAGCCCGCACCGCGCCGAGGCGGTTCATGATCGTCCCTGCGAACGGCAGGTAATACACGAAGTCCTCGGCCAGCCACCGCAGCTCCCGCTGGCTCGGGTGCTCGCGCCGCACGGCGGTCCGCAGCATCAGTCCGTCGTACGGGATCGGACCCCCGGAGTGGTTGCTGACCACGATGCAGCGGCCCTCGGCGGGGATGTTGTGGATGCCGTCGACCTCGACCCGGAAGTAGTTCCGGTAGAGGAAGTTGAAGAGCGGCATGTACCGCTCCTCGTAGTGGGGATCGAAGCCGAACTCGTCGACCTCCTCCGCGCGGCGCCGCATCCCGTCGCGCCCCCACTGCCGGTGGTAGTAGTCCGACGAGAGGATCTCGGTCGTCCCACCATCACCCGCGTCGCCCGGCTCGCTCGCGGTCTCCGTGGCGGCGGGCTGGGGTTCCGGGCGGGGGACCGCGTTGCGCGCCGATGGCGGTGGCGCTGGCACCTTGGGGCTCGGCGCTGGCGCCTTGGGGCTAGGCGCTGGCACCTTGGGGCTCGGCGCTGGCGCCGGCGTCGACGCGCTCTTGCCCTCGCGCATCATCTGGTCGAGGCGCGCTTCCAGCTCCAGGATCTGGCGCTCCAGCTCCTCGGGAGAGGCCGGTGCGCGTTGGATCCGGCTGGACTGCGCCGCCTCGTCCCCCGGCGCGCTGGACGGGCCGTCGAAGTGGAGGAGCGCGTCGCGCGAGGGCTCGGTGGGGCCGATGGGGGCCACGGCCGTCGCGATCTCTTCCTCGAGATCGTAGCCGGCGACGAGCCCGCCGTTCCCGTCGCGTTCGTCGACGGAGGGGAGGCTGCTCGCCGTATCCTGGTCGTTCCGCTGATCGCTCTCGCTCATCGTGCCATCCTGACCTTCACGTCGCCGGCTCCGAGAGGAGCTGCGCATCACGGAGGTGCTGCGCGCTGATGTAGTCGATCAGCGCCTCGCGCGTGGAGTACATGGGCCGGAACCCCATGGTCTGCGCGGCCTTGGTGCCGTCTGCGACGCAGATGTACCGGAGATAGCGCAGAAAGCTCGGGGGCGCAGGCGCGGCCTGTACGGCCCAGAGCGCCCCGGTCAGGGGACCTGCCACGCTGTGGAGCACGGGGACGTTCGTCCGGCCGGCGAGGCGCAGCACGGTCGAGAGGGGCAGCACGCCGTCGCCGACGATGTTGAACGTGCCCGGGAAATCCCGGTCGATGGCCAGCTTGAACGCCGCCAGCGCGTCGACCTCGTGCACGAACTGCCACAGCGGATCGAACCCCAGCAAGGTGAACGCGGCGCGCCGGGCGAGGTAGCGGGTGACGTAGTTCTGCACCGTGGGTCCGAGCAGGGGAGCGGTGCGGAGGACGGTGACGATGGTGCCCTTGGCCTTGATCCCGAACGTGGTGACCTCGCGCTCTGCCGCCATCTTGTCGGCGAAGAAGCGCTCCTCGGGATCGGCCCGCAAGGGGTGCTTCTCGGTGAGGAAGTTCGGGTTCGTCGGATGCGCGCCGTAGAGCACGGTCTGGCTCCAGAGGACGAGCTTGCGCAGGTTCACCTGCCGCGCCGCGTTCAGGAGGTGCATGGTGCCGATCGACTCCAGCTCGTGCGCCCAGGCCGTGGCGTGGGTGGGCGTCGAGATGAAGCAGAGATGCACCAGCGTGTCGACGCGCTCCTCCACGAGCAGCTCGGCGATGCGCTGCTCCGACGAGGGCGCGGTGAGATCGACCGCGATCACCCGGGTCTTCTGGCCAGCGGTCTCGGGGGTCTTGATGTCGATGGCGATGATCCGCTCGACGCGCGGATCTTCCTCCAGGAGCCCGATGAGGTTGCGTCCGAGGAAGGCCGCAGCGCCGGTGATGGCGACGACGCGACCCCGCGTCTTTCGTTCCGACGATGCGCTCGAAGGCGGCGGGGAACCCGGAGGCGGCGGGGAACCCGGAGTTCCGGGCGGCGAGGAGCGAGAGGCCATGCGCGACGGGACACTACTCGGTCGGGCGGCGCAGGCAAGCCGCTCGGGCGATGGAAGCGAGGGGATCGCGCGCATTCACGTCGAGGTGGTGGAGCGGCGCGCGGTGGCGCTGCAGCGCGGCCGCGGCCCGATCGTCGCGGTGGCAGTGCAGCGCAGCCGCACCCGGAGTGGGGTGGGGCGAAATGCCGTCGGAGACGGCCTGTCAGGGAACGCCGCAGGTCAAGCGGGCCCAGGTCACCACGCCCTCTCGTTGCAGCCAGAGGTCGACGTCGTTGCCGGACGACGCGATCGCGTAGCGCTCCGCATCGGCCACGGGGATCACAGCGTCGGCCGGGGTCCCGCCTTCGTCCAGGCGGACCGCGTAGACCACCCGCCGCGTGGCGCGGCATCCCAGCGGCGCGATCCAGGTCGCCAGCGCGCCCCGACCGAGCCGCCGCAGCGCCCCACGGAGCGGGGGCGCCGGCGTCTCGACGTCGACGACGTGATCCCCCTGGATGAAGCGGAGCTGGGCCCTGCCCACCCCGACCCCTGGCGCAGGGCCCCCCGCGGCGCGCGTCCCTTCGCGGTCCTCGTCGCGGGCGTCGTCGCCCGGGCTCTCGTCGTCGAGCGGGTCTCCCTGCGGCCCCCCTGGCGCGCGCGCGCAGTCCTCGTCGTCCACGGGCGCCCCGTGGACCATCGCGGTGGGCGCAGGGAGCCCCAGCGCATCGAGCACGCCGTGGGGAGCGGGCGAGCGCCCGACCTCACGAGCGCCCTGGGCGCCATCGACACGGAAGAACACGAGCTGCCCCTGGGCCAGGAGCACCACCAGGCTCGTCGCGGGCGCGGTGCCACCCGGCAAAGGGGGCTCGACCCCGGCCAGCGCGACCGGCGTGATGGCCGAGACGCCAGGAAGCTCCAGCGCGACCCGCTTCCATGCCCGGAGCGGATCACCTTCTGCGCCGAGCCAGACCTCGGCTCCAGGCATGGCCACGCGCCCGGGCCGTGGCGTCAGCAGGGCGCAGGTCCCCGCGGAGCAAGCCAGGTCCGTGGCCTCGAAGCGGTCTCCTTCACCGACCAGCTCGACCTCCCCGTCCCGCCAGAGGCCGAGCCGGGTCGTGCCCTGTCCCCTGGACTCCACGAACGTGGCCACCCAGCTCCCATCGACCCGGCGCGCAAAGCGCGGCGGTGCCCCGGGATCGAGCCAGGGGAGGGGATGCTGGTCGAGGCTCTCCCCCTTCGGTCCGAGGTGAACCGCCGCCACCCGGAGGAGCTGCGAGGCATCTTCGGAGGCCTCCGCGACGAGGAGCGCCCCGAGCGCACTCCGCTCCCCGAGAAACCCCGTACTCCCTGGGATCTGTGCCTGCAACGTGGGCCCGCGGAGGCGACACCCGCGAGGAACGGCCACCGTGGGCACGCCGCGCTGCTCCTGAAAAGTCCAGGGATTCGCCGGCGGCAACAGGCGGGGAGGCGTGAGCGACGGTGGTGCGCTGTCCCGAGGTGCGCTCTCGGAGGAAGAAGGTGAGCACTGCCCGCAGCCCGCCGCTGCAATCAGAGCGAAACCGCAAATCCGGGTGCATCTACGCAAGCAACGCGACTCTAGTACAGGAAAGGCGGAGGGGAAGCCGTCGGTTTACCGAGAAGCCAGGGCAGGGGAGCCGCCGTGCAAGGGAGGGCACGGGCGGGGCGGACGACCGTTCGGAGAAGGGGGAGACGGTACGCGGTGCCGTTCGGAGAAGGGGGAGACGGTACGCGGTGCCGTTCGGAGAAGGGGGAGACGGTGCGCGGTGCCGCTCGGAGAAGGGGGAGACGGTACGCGGTGCCGTTCGGAGAAGGGGGAGACGGTGCGCGGTGCCGTTCGGAGAAGGGGGAGACGGTGCGCGGTGCCGTTCGGAGAAGGGGGAGACGGTGCGCGGTGCCGTTCGGAGAAGGGGGAGACGGTGCGCGGTGCCGTTCGGAGAAGGGGGAGACGGTGCGCGGTGCCGTTCGGAGAAGGGGGAGACGGTGCGCGGTGCCGCTCGGAGAAGGGGGAGACGGTGCGCGGTGCCGCTCGGAGAAGGGGGAGACGGTGCGCGGTGCCGTTCGGAGAAGGGGGAGACGGTGCGCGGTGCCGCTCGGAGAAGGGGGAGACGGTACGCGGTGCCGTTCGGAGAAGGGGGAGACGGTACGCGGTGCCGTTCGGAGAAGGGGGAGACGGTGCGCGGTGCCGTTCGGAGAAGGGGGAGACGGTACGCGGTGCCCTGCGAAGTCCGTCGCCGGGGCCCCTTGGGTTGTCGCTCTACACTGCGCGCCTCAGGACGGGGTAGGGCTCGAAGGTGTGGACCTCGGTGAAACCGTTACGGCTGAAGGCGCCCACGGGGCCGGTCCATAGTTCGTCGTCGCGGACGGTCTCCCGAGGACGACGGGGGAGCGCTTCCAGCGCACGGGCACCCCAGGACGGGGCGAAGCGAACGGCACCGCCGACGAGGGCGGTGGTCACGCCTTGCTTCCGCGCGGCGGGGTGGACGAGGGCGCAGCCGATGAGGAACACGCCCGCACGGTCGCCCGTGAAGCAGGGCAGGTTCTTGTACAGCCTGCGGTCGTAGGCTTTCTGCATCTGCTCGACCGGGGTCACCTTGAGCCAGCCGATGAGCTGTCCCGGGGAGAGGGAGGTGCCCGTCGTGTCGCGCGCGATGGCGACGATCCCGCGCGCTTCGTCGCTGTGCGTGGTGAGGGCGTGGCGGAACTCGTCACGGTTCTCGTCGGCGCGGACTGCGCAGCGTTCGAGCCACTCGTTCACGGGACCGGTGAAGTGGTAGTACCTGCAGTAGCAACCGGAGCCCGTCGCTTCGAAGAGGGCGAGCAGGCCGGCCTCGTGCTCGGGTCCGGCGGGGTAGGTCTCGATGTCCAAGGGGTTCACGCTCCATGCGGCGGTGCTCCGCGAGGATGCGCGCGCCGAAGAACTGGCACGCGCAGTGGCGGGGTTCAGGCGGTGCGGGGCCGGGCCGTCTTCACGGGGGAGATCTGCTCCCAGGCGGAGGCGAGGGTGAACAGCCGCTCCTCGTGGAGGGAAGGGCCGATAAGCTGCAGACCGACGGGGAGCGCGACCGAGCCCCCCTCGGGGGTCGACAGCCCGCACGGGACGCTCAGGGCAGGCAGGCCGGCGAGGCTCGCGGGGAGCGTGTAGACGTCGGCCAGGTACATCGACAAAGGATCCCGGGACTTCTCGCCCAGCTTGAAGGCGGTGGTGGGCGCGACGGGTGCCGCGACCACGTCGACGTCGCGGAACACCTCCTCGAAGTCGCGCCGGATCAAGGTCCGCACCTTCTGCGCGCGCAGGTAGTAGGCGTCGTAGTAGCCGGTCGAGAGCACGTAGGTGCCGAGCATGATCCGGCGCTTGACCTCCGGCCCGAAGCCGAGGTCGCGGCTCCGCCCGTACATGCCACGGAGATCGCCGTCACGGCCTTCCTCGCGGAGCCCGAAGCGCACACCGTCGAAGCGGGAGAGGTTGGAGGACGCCTCGGCGGTGGCGACGATGTAGTAGGTCGCGACGGCGTAGCGGGTGTGGGCGAGATGAATCGGCCGCACCTCGCAGCCGAGACCGCGGAGGCCGTCGAGCGCCGCGCGAACGGCAGTTCCCACGCCAGGCTCCAGGCCCTCGGCGAAGTACTCCTCGGGGACGCCGATGCGCAGGCCCGCCACGTCGCGATCGCAGGCGGCTTCATAGGCGCCCACGGGGGCGGCGAGGCTGGTGGCGTCCCGGGGATCGTGCCCGGCGATCACTTCGAGGAGGCGGGCCGCGCCGCGCACGTCGGTGGCGAAGGGGCCGACCTGGTCGAGGCTGGACGCGAAGGCGATCAAGCCGTAGCGCGACACGCGCCCGTAGGTCGGTTTGACGCCGACGACGCCGGTGAGCGCAGCAGGCTGGCGGATGGAGCCGCCCGTGTCGGAGCCGAGCGACCCCGGCGTCATCCTGGCAGCGACGGCGACGGCGCTCCCGCCCGAGGAGCCGCCAGGGATGCGCTCGGGATCCCAGGGGTTCCGCGCTGGCGTGAAGGCGCTGTTCTCGTTCGACGAGCCCATCGCGAACTCGTCCTGGTTGCACTTGCCCGGGAAGATGGCGCCGGCCGCGCGCAGACGCGCCACCGTCGTCGCATCGTAAGGTGGGTGCCAGCCGCGCGCGTGGTCGCGCTCGGGTTCGCCAGGGCCCGCGCGGCGCGTGAGGATGGCCGACGCCGCGGTGGCGGGGGCGCCCACGGCGCAGAGCGAGTCCTTCAGGCCGATGGGGACGCCGGCGAGAGGCCCGAGGGGTTCGCCACGAGACCGGCGCCCATCGACCTCGCGCGCTTGCCGCAAGGCCTCCTCGCTCTGGACGCTGAGGAACGCGCCGAGCTGGGGGTTCTGGCGCTCGATCCGGGCGAGCGCGGCGCGTGTGATCTCCTCGGCGCTGACCTCACCGCGGGCGCAGCGCGCGGCTAGCTGAGGGATGGACTGATCCAGGAGTTCTTCCGTCATGACCGTCACCCTTCATCCACGAAGGCGGGAACCTCGAAGCCACCCTCTTGTACCCGCGGCGCCTGCCCGAGCGCGACGTCCCGCGGCAGGCTGGGCGACGGCTCGTCCTCCCGGAGCCGGGCACCCTCGATCTCCAGGTTCGCCGTCGGTGGCACGTCCGACACGTCGAGCGACTCGAGCTGCCGGATGTAGACCAGGATGCGCTCCAGATCCCCGGTGAGGCTGTCCGCCTCTTCGTCCGTGAGATCGAGGTGCGCGAGTCGCGCGAGGGCCAGCACCTGCTCGCGCTGGAGGGGGGAAGCTTGGTCCGGGGGCGGGGCTGCGTCCTTCATGGGCCTCGGCCCGGTCTACCATCGCGGGTGAGGCGCGCGCCAGACGTCGCGACCGCGTTCCCACTCTGGACGGCAAGGTTCTGGTCGCCTCCACCGGGTGGTGTTAACCCGGGCGATGCCGGATCTCTCCCCCGGCACCATCCCCCGATCCTGCATGTCCTCCTCTCCCGCTTCCACCCCCCGTGGCCTGCGCATCGGCGTGATCGTCGCCGGTGCTTGCGTGGCCGTCGCGCTGTCGCGAGACGCTGGCGAGGACGCCCGTGGCCGCTCCGCTGCGCTCACCCAGGTGCTCGCTGGCCGAGGCATCCACGCCGCGCCGGCCGACGTGGTGTGGGTCGATCCACCGCGCGGCGCGCTGGGGACGTTCGGGCCGAGCAGCCGCGCGATCGTGCGTGGCGCCGCGGTGGAGGGGGAGCCGAACGATCTTTTCGTGGTGGACACCTCGCTCTCCCCGGAGGGGGTCCTCCTCGGGGTCGGCTCGGCCCACAACCTGACGGAGACGAGCGGCGCCGACGAGACGCGCCCCGTGCTGCGCGGTGAGCTCGCCGCGTACGTCGCGCGGCCTCTCATCGAGGGGGCGTCACCCACCGTGCACGTGCTCGACTTCCACGGGCAGCCCGCGGCGGAGCTCGAGGGCTGGAGCCGCGTCGAGCGCGCGCAGAACGCCATCTCGAACTGGCAGGTGACCGGCAGCTTCAGGGGCATCGGGCGGCGCACCTTCGCGGTCGATCCCCCTTCGGAGACACCGCCTGGCGCAGAGGGGGGATCACCTGCCGCGGGAGGCGCTGGCAGCGAAGAGGTCCCGACTGGCGCGCCCGGAGAGGCCCCGAGTGATGGCGCTGCCCCGAGCGATGGCGCTGCCCCGAGCGATGGCGCTGCCCCGAGCGATGGCGCCGGCGAGGCGAAGGCTCCAGGCGAGCGCGAAGGCGCTGCGAAGACGAAGCCGGAGACGGACGTCGAGGTCGCGCTCGAGCGAGACGCCATCGTGCTCCGCTCGGGAGACCGCGCCGCCCGCCTCGCACTCGCACACGGACCGGCGACGCTGGTGGACGGCGCGCCGCTGCCGGCCTGGATCCGCGCCGAGAACGGCGAGCTCGCGCGTCCGGGCAACGTGGTGACCTGGGCCGTGGATCGCGTGCGGAACGTGATCGGCGACGACGCGATGCAGTACGTGAAGATGATCGGCCTCGGCGTCATCGACACGGTCAAGCAGCAGACGGAGAACGCCGACGACAGCGCGCAGGAGATCGCCGCCGAGATGGGTCAGGAGAACCTCGGGACGGCGACGCGGCAAGAGCCGACCGATCCCGAGCTGGGCTGGCCTCCCGCTCCCCTGGAGCCGTGGGTGACGCCTCCGCTCGAAGGGGAAGGGCAGTGGCGTCCGCAAGGCGGCGACGAGTTCGTGCGCAAGCTGCCTGGCCTGCCGCCCGCGTTCATGACCACCTTCTTGCGGCCCGACCGCTCGCGCAAGGTGGTCCGCGTCTTCGTGGCGCTGTGGGATCCTCGCCAGGTCGAGCTGCACATGATGAGCGGCACGGTCGAGCCGAAGGGCGCCACCGGAGAAGCCGGGCCCGGTCTCATCCCGCGCACGCCGGAGATGATGAAGCGCGTCGTCGCCGGTTCCAACGCAGGCTTCCAGGCGCTGCACGGTGAGTTCGGCATGATGGCCGACGGCGTCGTGTACCTGCCACCCAAGCCTTATGCAGCGACGGTGGCCGTGCGACGCGACGGCGCGACGGCGTTCGGCACCTGGCCAGACAGCCCGCAGATCCCACCGTGGATGATGTCGTACCGGCAGAACATGACGGTCATCGTCCAGGATCAGAAGTTCAACCCGTACAACCGGACGTGGTGGGGCGGGACGCCGCCTGGCTGGCCCGACAAGACGCACACCGTGCGGACCGGGATATGCCTCACCAAGGAGCGATTCGTCGCCTACTTCTATGGCGCCGATCTCAGCCCCGAGGCGCTGGCGCAGACGATGATCCAGACCCGCTGCGACTACGGCATCGCACTCGACATGAACGCGGGGCACAGCGGCCTCGAGTTCTACCATGTGGCGCCGTCCGGCGAGCTGCCGGAGCTCGGTCGACCCCTGCAGCACGACTGGGAGGCCGAGGGCGACGTGAGCGGCCTGGAGGGGTGGCGCTTCCGGGGCCGCCGGCTGATCCGCGGCATGGGGTTGATGAACTTCCCGCGCTACATCCGGCGGGAGGCGCGCGACTTTTTCTACATGACGCTGCGCAACATCCTCCCGGGCGCCGGCCTCACGCCAGCGGTCCCGGGTCGCGCTGGAGAGGGCGAGTGGCGGGTGAAGGGGCTTCCTCAGCACGGGTTCCCCTACGCCATGGCGCTCACCGAGATGCGCCCGGATGCCGCGCGCCCCGACAGGACGCTGCGGGTGCTCAAGATCGACCCGCGCACGGTGCGGTCCGCCCCGTCGGCGGGCGGAGAGAACAAGGTCGTCGCGGTGGTCGGGCACGGCGCTGGTGCCCCCGCCGACGGCCTGAGCTTGTGGCACGCCGAGGGGGCGTTCTCCATCGGCGCGGGCTCGCCCGTGGCCGGCGCCGTACGTCTGGCCACCGGGCTCGCTGCGTCGCCGCGCGCGGTGGCTGCGGTCGGCGTCGAAGACGAGGGGGGCATGCTGGTCTATGCCGAGCTGATCAGCGGCGGTGCAGCGGGCGCAGCGGGCGCGGCGGCGCCGGACGGTGGCGCCGGAGAAGCCTCCGGGGACCCGCAGGACGCCCGGTTGCTCGAGGACTTCGTGAAGCAGCTCGGCTGCTCGACGCGGCTCCTGCTCACCAGGAAGCTCGACCTCGCGCTGGGCGGGGACACGGACCTCGCCGGGAACGCGGTGCATCCGCCCTCGGGCCCTGGGGTGGTCCGGCTGATGCGGGCCGAGGCCCCCGGGGCAGGGAGGATGTTCGAGGACACGCCCGTGGTTTCTCGCGACATCTGGTATCCCCTCCAGCAGAAGCGGATCCGCTACTTCAAGAAAGCGGACGACTGACGACGAAGCGCGCCACCGAGCTTGTACGCGGGGCTCGGAACCGATTAGAAAGCACCACGGTGCACCGCCCTTTCGTTGGCGCCCGCGATCGCTCCTGCCGCTCACGCCCGGTCGGGCCCTTGCTCGACACGGTGTGCTGCGTGGTGAAGGTTCTCGCGAAATCTTCCGAGCAGCGGTACCCTACCCCCGAACCGCGGGTACGACGTCTCTCCGGGCAGCCTCTGCCCAGGGCTCACGGTTCACATCCGTCGCGCATCTCGCGCGACCTGGTCCCTGAAGCTGCGGCCGATGGCGCCGCGTTCTGTTTCTGTTGAGGAGTGCCCGAACATGTCCGATGACAAGGGCGGCAGCGATCTGGATGTCTTCGAGGGGCTCGCGAAGAAGCAGCCACGCTCCGCGATCCCAGGCCTGACGCCCCCACCACCGAGCCAGGCCCGTCAGCCGCAACGCGGGCTCGGGGGCTTGCCGCCGCCGCCTTCGATGCCGCCCGTCTCGGCCGCGCCGCTGCCGCCGCCCGCCGCACCGCCTGCTGCCGCCGCGCCGCTACCGCTGCCCCCGCCGCCTCCTGCTGCGGCCGCGCCCGCATCGCTGCCGCCGGTCACGGCGCCCCCGGTGCGCTCGACGCTGCCCCCGGTGACGCCGCCCCCGGCGAGGCCCCCCTCGAACACGCCGCCGCCGCCGCCGATCGCTGGCGGGGCGCCCCTCCCGCCCGCCGTGCCGCCTCCGGCACGTGCTCCCGCACAGGAGGGCGCGGCCAAGACGAAGGGCGGCAAGGGTGGCCCTGCCGTGGACATGGACTGGGACGACGAGGAAGAGTCGACCCACGTCTACGACAAGGCGACGACCGACGCCGTCGGCCCCTCGGGTCCTCGGCCTGCGGCCGGCGTGCGGTCCGCGATCCCCAACTCGGCGGCTGCGCTGCTCGCGAGCTCCGGCGGTGCCGCCAAGGCGTCCAGTGCCGGGCCGGCCTACCAGAGCGTCCCCCCGCCGTCCGCTGGCGTCCAGGCCACGCCCCCGCCCACCCGGAGGAGCGAGGAAGCCACCGAGGTGCGTGCTCGGCCGGTGATCCAGAGCGGTGGCAGCAACAAGGCGGGCATCGCGCTCGGCGCCATCGCCTTGCTCGCCGTCGCGGGCCTGATCGTCGTCCAGGTGATGCCGAAGAAGGGCGATCTGAAGATCGACGTCAAGGCACCCGCCGGCGTGATCATCGCCAAGGCCGAGGTCTTCATCGACGGTCAGAAGCGCTGCGACACCGTGCCTTGCGTGGTGCGCGAGCTGGACGCCGGCTCGAAGGCCGTGAAGGTGATCGCGCCCGATCTGCCGCCCCAGGACGCGACCGGCGTGGTCGAGGGCAGCAAGGAGAGCCTGGTCCTCGTCGACTTCATGAGCGCCGTGGTCACGCCGCCGAAGCCCGTGGCGCCGCCGCAGGTGACCGGGGTGAAGGTCGCGGGCAAGCAGTCCGGCGTGAAGGTCTTCGTCGACGGGACGGAGAAGGGAACGCTGCCGCTGGAGCTGCCCCTCGAGCCCGGCTCGCACAAGCTGCGCTTCGAGGCCGGCGACCGCTACGAGAAGCGCGAGCAGACCGTGGAGGTCACCCAGGGCCAGCTCAAGGAGATCGGCGACATCGCCCTCAAGGTGCTGAAGGGCCAGGTCACGCTGGAGCGCGTCACCCCAGGGACGGCGATCAGCCTGGTCAACGCCAAGGGGACCGAGAAGCGCTTGCCCGACAGCCTCTGGGCGACGCCTCCCGTCAAGCTGGACATCGATCTGAGCGAGGGCTGGAAGCTCGTCGCCAAGAAGGCTGGCTTCGAGGAGATGAACCAGCCGCTGACCTTCGACGACGGCGAGGCCGAGCGCACCATCCGCATCGAGCTCAACGAGGCAGGCAAGGCGCCTGCTGTCTCCACGGGCGGAACGGGGCACGTCGGAGGGACCGTCGCAACGCCGACGCCCGGACCTGCGCCCACCCCGAGCGAGCCGAAGGAGACGAAGACGCCGGCAACGACGCAGGCGTCTTCCGACCAGGGGACGCTGAACATCAACTCGATCCCCGTCTCCAAGGTAGTGCTCGACGGCCGCCCGCTGGGGAGCACGCCCAAGGTGGGTGTCAGCGTCTCGCCCGGCTCGCACACGGTGACGTTCATTCACCCCGAGCTCGGGAAGAAGTCCGTCACCGTCACGGTGGCCGCTGGCAAGACCGCGACCGCTGCCGTCAAGTTCAAGTAACCCCTCTCAGGCGCCGCAACGCATGCGTGCGGCGCTCCCCTCCGCATCCCCTTCATCCGGCTGACCCGAGCGCTCTCCGCGAGCGCTCAGGGCTTCTCGTCCACGCGCTGCGCCCACGTCTTCCAGGTGGTCGCGCAGCGCGCTTCCTGGCGGTGGTCATCGCCCGAGCAATAGGCGGCGTCGTACGGCGGCCCCAGGACGAGCAACGTCGTCTTCCCGACGAAGGGCAGATCATGGCGCCACTGCTCGTTGAACCGCGCGGAGCGGCGCATGTACCCGTCGGCCGCCTCCTGACCGCGGAGCTGCTCGAGCTGCGCCCGGAGCCGTTGCTGCATCTCCTCGTCGTCGGTCACCGCGAGCGTGCGCTGCAAGAACCGGATCTGGGCCTCTCGCTGGCCAGCACGACCCAGGATGTTCGCGCCCCCCAGCGCCTGCCAGCTCACGCTCGCGTTGCCTCCCCCGAGTTCTGCGGCCCTCGCGAGGTAGTGCGCGCCCTCGATGCGCCACCGCTGCTTCTCGGCATCGTCTTTCAGGTAGCCAGCCGGCGCGATGAACGCCACGAACTGCCCCAGCACGAGCCACAGCTCACCGTCGAGCGGGAGATGCTTCACCCCGCGCTCCATGATTTCACGCGCCTTGACCACCTCTTCGTGAGGCGTCTCGGAGGCCTGGAACGTGATCAGCGCGTCGGCGAAGAGGTACGGATCCCGGAAGGTCGGATCGAGCTCGTTGATGGTGTCGAGCAGCATGGTGAGCGTGTCGAAGCGCCGGCGCTCGGAGACACGCAAGCCCTGCGCGACGAGCACGTGGGACCACAGCAGATCCGCGAGCGCTGCGCGGTAGCCCATCGAGAGGCGCACCGTCTGCTCGGGTGGGGGCAGCAAGGGGACGTCGGTCGTCGCCTTGACCCGCTGCTCCGCCTCCGCAGCGGGAGCACGGACCAGGCCGATGGCTGCCACCGCCGCCGCCACGATGGCTGCTGTGACCAGCCCCTCGCGCGCCATCACTCCACCTCGCGATCGACGAACATCCCGGGCAGCATGCGCGCTGGCTGGCCGGGGTGACGCTCTCCTTGCACCTCGAAGGTGGAGAAGGCTCCATCGCCATCGAGATCGCCGTGGGCACGCGCGACGAAGCGCATCACACCCGTCGTCGGGTCGAGCGCGCTCTCGAACTGGAAGGCGAAGGCGTGCGGCTCCTCGAACGAGAAGTCGAGCGACTTCCAGGTCAAATGCTCCCAGGCTTCGGGTGGATCGAGCGCACGGGTCCCGCGTGGGACCTGGGCGGGCGTCAGCGGCGCCGGAGGCGGGAAGCTGATCTCTTGCGGATGGACCTCGGCGTAAGCGAGCGCGCTGCTGGCCAGCCTGTCGAGACCTTCAATCGGCTCGCTCAGCTTGGAAGCGCTGAGGTTGCGGAAGAAGGCAGGGACGGCAACGGCGAGCAGGCTTCCACCCAGCGCGATGGCCGCGCCCAGCTCGGCCGCGCTCCACGAGCGCCACGACATGAGGCTCTCTCTACCCGAGCGCGGCGCACGTCGCTAGCCCATCCCGGCCGAAGCGAGACGCAGCCATCACTCGAACTCGTTATGGACGAAGATTGCGGTGCTCAGGATGAGCTCGCTGTCGTGCACCTCGCCTACCCGAGCGAAAGTGCTGATCGTGGTGTCCGCGTTCAGATCACCCAGCGCTGCGGCCTCGAACGCCTCGGCGCCCGAGGGGGTGGGGGCACCAGGGAGGCCGCTGCTCACGAAGTTGCCAGCCGAGGAATAGTGGTACTGAAAGTGGATGGGCTGCTCGATCGCGAACTTGAGGCACTGCCACCCAACGCCCATGTTGCCCGTGTTGAAGTCCGAGTTCGCCGCCGTGTTGGGCTGGTACTTCTTGCCACGGACAAGATCGAGGCTCGTCGGGACGGGCGCTGCCGAGCCACAGAGCATGCGTGAGGTCGGGCTGTAGAAGCCTGGGCCTGGTGGGATCACCGGGACGCTTTGCTCGTTGTTGTAAGCGACCGTGGCGCTGCGGGAGATGGCGCCCACGATGTCCTTGGCCTCGGCGACACGAGCCGCGACGAGGTAGCGCCGGACGCCGACCACGGCGAGCCCGGCGAGGATACCGATGATCGCCACGACGATCATCAGCTCGACGAGCGTGAAACCTCGACCTCTCTGGGCTGCAGTGCCTCGCATGGCCGAGCGCTCCTCATCGTGGGAGAACCAACGGGCTGCCCGTTTTCGGATCGGGCAGCCCAGCGGTCATCATTCGTACTCGTTGTTGACGTAGAGCTGCGTCGCCAGGACGAGCTGGCCGTTGATCACGTCACCGCCGCGAGCGAATGCGCTGGGCTCGTTGTCGGCGTCGAGATCGCCGGTGGCGACCGCGTCGAAGTACTCGGCGCCCTGGTGGGCCGGGAGCACCGCCGTGCCCAGGTTCTGGAAGTTGCCGCTCGTCGAGTACTGGTACTGGTAATAGATCGGCTGGGTGACGGCGAACTTCAGGCAGCGCCAGCCCGTCAGATCCGTCGCTCCACCCCAGTCGGCCTCAGCAGGCTGAAACTTGTTGCCAGCTGGCATCGTGACAGGGACGGGCGTCGCGTCGGTGCAGAGCGCGTGGCTCGTGCCCGTCGAAGACTGGCCGGGAACGAGGATCTCGGGCGACACGTTCTCCCGCTCGTAAGCCGACGAAGCCGCGCGCGAGATCGCGCCGATGTTGTTCTTGGCTTCCGAGGTCTTCGCGCTCGCCATGTAGCGGCGGACGCCGTAGATCGCGAGCGCCGCCAGCACGCCGATGATGGCGACGACGATCATCAGCTCGACCAGCGTGAATGCTCGGTTGTTGTATCGCTTGTATGCGCGCATGTGTCGATCCTCCGTAGTTGATCTGCCGAGAGACCTGACTCTGACTCTGTTCGGTGCGGGGTGTCTCGGCCAACCCGCATCCCAACCCTTGTCATGAGCAACCTCGCTGGTTGCTCCGAAATGTTCGATCGGAACGAGACTAGCTCACTCCGAATCCTTCTCTGCGTAGATCTCGCCGTTCAACGACGAGGTGATCAGCAGTGCGGGATCGCCATCACCGTCGCGATCCCCGCGCGCTGCGATCACGTACCAGGGCTCGCTGGTATCAGGAAACGAGGGCGCGTTGGTCATTCCAATCCCGCCCACGCTGATGCTGCCTGCCAGGCCAGCGACGACCGAATAGCCGAAGCGCACTGGCCCGTCGGTCGTCACGTTGAGCAGCCGCCAGCACTGATAATCCCCGTGGCCGGGGTTGACCCAGTGATGCTTCTGCTGCCCGGGAGAATTCATCGGGTACCAGTCGGTGAGGCTGCCGCCTCCAGGCGCACATCCGGTCGCCGACGCGCACCCCGAGCAGCCGAGGTACGTGAGCATCTCTGCGCGATAGGCTTCCTCCGAGCCTCGGATGCCCTGCATGACGGCGCGTGCCTCGGCGGAGCCCGCCGAGTTCATGTACCTGCGGTATCCCACCAGCGCGATGGCTGCGAGGACACCGATCATCGCAACGACCACGAGAAGCTCCACCAGGGTGAAGCCCCTGGCACAGATCCTCCGCCGTTGCGTCGTGCTCAGCATGCGTGCGGCTCCATGAGCACGGTGCGTGCCACGCTTGTAACGTGGCCATCTGCTGATCCAGGTGTTCAGAGAATCCATGGGAATCCTTCGCATTTCGACGAGGTTGAGGGACTCGAAGGGGTTCACTTGCCAGCGCCAGGGGATCGCCGGTGACCAAAATCGTCACCCACTCTCTCCGGGAGTGACGATTCCCGTCCAGGCGCCTCCAGGTCATCGTCCTCTTCGCCTCCTTCCTCCCCCAGCGCGTGCTTGGCCAGGCGGTAACGGAGGGATCGAAAGGTGACACCGAGCAGCTTCGCCGCCGCTTTTCGCACGCCGCCCGACCGCTCCAGCGCTTGCAGGATGAGACGTCGCTCGACCTCGCCAAGGACCTCATCCAGCGCACAGCCACCTTCCGGCAGCTCGGTCAGCATGGGTGATGGGCTGGCACTGAGGCCCGAGACCGCAGAGGGGAGATCACCCAGGCCGATGGACGGCCCCGAGGCGAGCGCGACGGCGCGTTCCATCATGTTCTCCAGTTCACGGACGTTGCCTGGGAAGGGGTAGGCATTCAGGGCCCGCTGTGCGTCCGCTGCGAGGCCTCGCACGTCCTTCCCGAGCTCGGCAGCGAACCTCGGCAAGAAGTGCTGCGCCAGTCGGATCACGTCTCCGGGTCGGTCGCGCAGCGGTGGGACCTCGATCCGGATCACGTTGAGCCGGTAGTAGAGATCCTGCCGGAAGCTGCTCGCGCGCACCTCGGCCTCCACGTCGCGGTTCGTCGCGGCGAGGACGCGGACGTCGACCGGGAGCTCCGCGGCCGCGCCCACGGGCCGCACCTTGCGCTCCTGGAGCACGCGCAAGAGCTTCACCTGCAGCGCTGCGGGCAGCTCGCCGACCTCGTCGAGCAACACCGTTCCCCCATCGGCCTCGCGGAACAGGCCCAGTGCGCGCGCGCCGGCGCCGGTGAACGCGCCCTTCTCGTGGCCGAACAGCTCGCTCTCCATCAAGGCTTCCGGCAGCGCGCCGCAGTTGACCACGAGGAACGGACCCTTCGCCCGATCGCTCCGCTCGTGGATGGCGCGCGCGATGCGCTCCTTGCCCGTCCCGCTCTCGCCGGTGATCAGCACCGTGGTCCGTGTCGGCGCGATCTTGTCGATCAGATCGCCGATGGCCTGCATCGCGGCCCCCGCGCCGAGCAGCTCCCGCGAGGGCGCCTCGAGCCGCTCGAGCTGCGCGCGCAGCCGCTGGTTCTCGGCGACGATGGAGCTCTTCTCCAGTGCCTTCGCGCCGAGCGCCGCGATCTCCGCAGGCGAGAACGGCTTGGTCACGAAGTCGTACGCACCGCCGCGCATCGCCTCGATGGCGGACTCCACGGTCGAGTGCGCCGTCATCACGATGACCTCGGTCGCGGCGTTCCGCGCCTTCGCCGCGGTGAGCACATCGATCCCCGAGCCGTCGGGCATCAGGAGATCGGTGAGCACCAGGGGGAACGGCTGCGGCGCTTGTCGGATGGCCTCCAGCGCTGGCTTCACGCCCGGGGCCTGCGCGACGTCGTACCCGTGCCTGCGGAAGGTGATGTCGAGGACCTGGCGGAGGCCAGGCTCGTCGTCGACGACGAGCACACGGGTCGCGTGCGGTGGGGGGCTGGGCGGCGCCGGAGCCATCGCGACCCAACGTACACCATCGCGCGGGTGAGGACGAAAACCCCTGAGATGCCGGCTGGATGCCAGCGCACACGGGTGAGGGCGAAGACCCCGAGCTACGCGCCACGACCAGCGTCTGCGGGTCGACGAGCAAGCTCCACCTGTCCGAAGAACAGGTTCGGCTGGGCCCTCGGACAGGCGCTACGGGTCGCCGAGCTCGCTTCGCTGAAGCGCTAGATGGCCATGCTGGGGCCTCACAGGTGGCTTCGCCGGTCTACGGGCAGGCTTCGCCGGTCACACCGGTCGAGTCCCGCTCCTCGATCACGAAGCTGTTGTGGGGACTGCTCTCGATGCCCTGATCGGTGACCACTTCCTGGGAGATCAGCACCAGATCGCAGCGCTCGGCAGCGATCGTCACGCTGAAGCGGCCATTCCTGTCGGTGTCTTCGATGACGACGCCTTGCCGCGTGCGATCGTTGAAGAGCGTCACCATGGCGCCCGGGTAGCAGCTCCCGGAGATCACCCACATGTCGGGGTTGTCCGCCGAGAGCCGGATCGTGTCGGGCGCCTCGGGCGGCGGGAGGGGTAGGGTGGGGCTCAGGCAGGCCGCACCCGCAAGCAGCGAGACCGCGAGGGCGACGAGGCGGAAGGCGGCGCGGCGTTGCATCTCAGTAGGCTGCTAGCACGTCTTGTGCCCACTGGACAGGTGCTGCGATTCGCGCATTTTTCGAGGGGTTGCGTGATCTTCTCGTCGGGTCGGAGTGTCAACTTGATTGGCTGCTTCGCCCGTCGGTTTGCAGCACCCGCAAGCTCACCCGCTTCGCACGTGCGGCGGGGAGAGGGGAGGGAGAGGGCGCGTCGTCGTCGAGCAGCTCGCCCACGAGGTCGTAATGGCTCGCCTGGGTGATCAACACCCGCCGCATCTCGCCGGGGCGCGCCTCTCCGCCGGACAGGTACACCTGCCCGTCGATGTCGGGCGCCTGTCCCGCGTGGCGGCCCATGAGCACGTACTCGTGTTCGTCGCTGGACCCCTCCACCAGGACCTCCAGCTCACGCCCGACCAGCGCCGTGCTCTTCCGATGCGCGATCTTCCGCTGCAGCGTCATCAGCTTCCGGTGGCGGCTCTCGGCCTTGCGCTCGGGCACGAGCGCGTCCATCGCGGCGCTCCGGCTCCCTTCTTCGGGCGAGTACTTGAACACGCCGACGCGCTCGAACTCCGCCCAGCGCACGAACTCGCAGAGCTCCTCGAACTCCTCGTCCGTCTCGCCCGGGTGCCCCACGATGAACGCGGTCCTGAAGGTCAGGTCGGCCACGCGCTCGCGGAGCTTGGACACCACCCGCCGGAGCCGGTCACCACCGTGGCCACGCCGCATCCGCCGGAGCATGCCGTCGGCCGCGTGCTGCAAGGGCATGTCCACGTAGCGAACCACGCGCGGGTGGTGGGCGATGACCTCGATCAGGTCGTCACCGAGCGTCTCCGGGTAGAGGTAAAAGACCCGCACCCACTTGATCCCGGGCACGTCGGCGACCTTCTCGACGAGCCGCGCCAGCGACGTCCGACCCGCCGAGGGGAGATCGCGGCCCCAGGCCACCGTGTCCTGCGAGATCAGGTTGATCTCGCGGACGCCGCCGGCGGCGAGCTGCTCCACCTCGCGCACGATGTCCTCCTCCGAGCGCGAGCGCTGCTTGCCGCGCATGTCGGGGATCACGCAGAAGGAGCAGGTGCGGTTGCAGCCCTCGGCGATCTTCACGTACGCGCTGCCCCCCGGCGTGGACAGGGCGCGCGGATCCGAGGCCTGCACCACCCACTGGGCCGGGTTGCCCACCAGCATGCGCTCCGCGCCGCCAGCGAGGATGTCTTTCAGCCGCAGCATGTCGCTCGACCCGAGGAAGTGATCGACCTCGGGGATCTCGGCGGCCAGCTCGTCGGGGTGGCGCTGCGACAGGCAGCCCGCGACCACCAGGCGCTGGCAGCGCCCGCCGTCCTTGTGCTGGGCCATCTCCAGGATGGTGTCGATCGACTCCTTCTTGGCCTCGCCGATGAACCCGCAGGTGTTGATGACGATCACCTCGGCGTCCTCGGGCGTACCGACGTGCTCGTAGCCCGCCTGGCGCGCGACGCCGAGCATGACCTCCGAGTCGACGCGGTTCTTGGGGCACCCGAGGCTGATGAAGTGGACGGTATGCGAGGACGTCATGAAACGGGCCCTCCAGGCCCTCGAGGCGCGGACGACTGCGCCTCCACGAGAGAATCTGCGAACACGACGCGCCCCCCGGCCAGCGTGAGACACACCTGTCCGACCAGCTCGCGCCCGAGGAACGGCGTGTTCCGGCTCTTCGAGCGCAGCCGCGCGGGATCGATGCGGTAGCGGCGCTCCGGATCGATCAAGCACAGCTCGGCGCGCTGGCCCACGGCGAGGGTCGGTGCGCCCAGCCCGATCACCCGACCCGGCGCGCGGGTGAGGGCGTCGACGAGCCGGCCGAGCGACAGCGCGCCGCTTCGCACCAGTCCGAGGAGCACCGGCACCACCAGCTCCAGACCGATCATGCCGGGCGACGCCTCGGCGAACTCGCAGTCTTTCTCCAGGGACGAGTGCGGCGCATGATCGGTGGCGATGACGTCGATGGTTCCGTCGGCGAGCGCTTCGCGGAGCGCGTCGACGTCGGCCTGTTCACGCAGGGGCGGGTTCACCTTGCAGACCGTGTCATAGCCGATCACCGCTTCGTCGGTGAGCGTCAGGTGATGTGGCGTCACCTCGGCCGTCACCGCGATGCCGCGCCCCTTCGCCTCGCGCAGGATGCGCACGGCGCCGAGCGAGGAGACGTGCGCGACGTGGTAGCGGGCGCCGGTCACCTCGGCGAGCAGCACGTCACGGGCGACGATGATGTCCTCGGCGACCCGCGGCCAGCCGCGCAGCCCGAGCCGGGTGGAGATCGCCCCCTCGTGCATCTGGGCGCCCTCGGTGAGGGCGTGATCCTCGGCGTGCTGGATCACGGGCATGTCGAAGGTGCTGGCGTACTCCAGGGCGCGCCGCATCACCGCGCTGGAGGTGACGCAGTGCCCGTCGTCGCTGACGGCGACCGCGCCCGCCTCCTTCATGTCCGCCATCTCGGCGAGTTCCTTGCCCTTCTGCCCGACGGTGATCGCGCCGATCGGGTGCAAGGCGGGGCCACCCACCTCCCGGGCCCGGGCCACCATCATCTCCGTGATGGCGCGCGTGTCGTTCACGGGGCGCGTGTTCGGCATCACGCAGACGTGCGCGAAGCCGCCCGCTGCCGCCGCCGCGAGGCCCGAGGCGATGTCTTCTTTGTACTCCTGACCTGGCTCGCGCAGGTGGGCGTGCAGATCGATGAAGGCGGGGACGAGCAGCATCCCCTGGCCGTTCAAGACCTGTGCGCGCTCGGCCTGCCGCACGTCTTCCGTCGCGGCGCCTCGCCCGACCCGGGTGATGACGCCGTCCTCGATGACGACGTCCACCACCTCGTCGAGGCGCTGGGCTGGATCGACGGCCCGCACCCCCGTGAAGACGAGGAGCGAAGGCGTGCCATGGAGGAGGTGGGGGCGCGGTGGATGGGAAACCGCCATCGGCGCGTCCCCTAGCACATGCGCCTGGCGTCGGGCACCCAGGGGGAGGGGCGTTCAGAGGAGCCCAGCGGCCCAGGCACCCCTCGCTCCGGCTGGACGGTCTGGCTGCTGGAGCGTGGCTCCGTCGCTCCGGGGCAGCCCTCGGAGGACAGGGACGTGAATTTCGACAGGTCACCCTCGTGACTGGGTGATCTCACCGGAGCTCCCCGGGGAGGGTTGCCGGGTGACCTGGCCGACGGCCTCGGGTCACGGGCTCACCCGGGCGCCGGAGGGGGAGTTCCGGGAGGTGCTTCTGGAAACGAGGTGTCGTCTGGCGACCTCCGGCATCGGGTCACCCGGGAGACCGGATGCCGTCTTCGGCCTGACGGCACCTGGTCACGGTGGACACCTGGTGTCGTCGGCGGTCGATGGGACCCGGTCACTGGTCACGCCTGCGAATTCTCGATTCCAGAGGAGCCCCTCTCCTCATGAGGCGAGGCGGACGGGAAGACGGACTGGAAGTAGAGAGAGGCCCTGTGTGAGGGGTCCCGTCGGGGTCGGGAGGTCGCTGTCCGGTGCCAGAAGAACGAATGTGGACATGACGCTCTTGACGGATGAGGGGGGACCAGCTAGTTGATGCCTCCCGTTTGCAAGCGAAGCTGGCGGAATTGGCAGACGCGCTGGATTCAGGTTCCAGTGGGGTAACTCCCGTGGAGGTTCAAGTCCTCTGCTTCGCACCATGCCCGCAGGGCGAAGGATTCATCCTCCTTCGCCCTGCGACCCGGAACGCATCCTGCCTCATGCGACCGGACCTCGAACACTGCACCCATCATCCCGGCTGCCGGTCTTGAAGAAAGCCGCGACGCTCTGTCTGTTGCTCTGCGCTGCCTCTGCGGCGGCGTGCAACCAGAAGTCGTCTCCGAGCCAGGCCACGACCGCCGACACGGGTGTGGTCACGACCGCCTCTCCGGACACGACGGCGGCGGCCACGGTCACCGCCGTGGTGAACACGCCCGAGCCGGTGACCCCTCGCGGGGACGGCGTGACGGAGTTCAAGCCGACGAGCGAGGTGGCCGCCTGCAAGGTGAAGTCCACCGATCTGGCGAGCTACCTCCAGCGCCAAGGGCTCGGACTGACGGGCCGGACAGCGGGGGGGGGCATCTTCGCTGCCGTGTGGCTGGTGGAGCTGCAGAACAACCCCGACGCCCACATCGCCTTCGCTGGCTTCGATGGGGATGCCCGGCAGGTCGCGCGGGCGCGCTCCATCGGCTCGACGCGGCAGGGGGGGTTGAACGTGTTCGACACCAGCGGCGCGTGGACGGTCACCTGGTTCGACGGGGAAGGCCTGGCGTACGCGCGGCCTCGCTGGGAAGTGTCGCCGCTGCCGGAGATCCAGCACCTCGCTGCCGTGGGCAAGGAGGCCGGGGAGAGTGTCGCGCTCGCGGCAGCGCCCGAGGGCGGGCTGGTGGCCGCCGCCCCCTTCGGTCCAGAGCGTGACCAGCTCGGTGTCTTCCGCTTCGCACCCACCGAGCCCGGAGAGCCGAGCGTGAGAGCGGTCAGCGTCACCCACCACGCGAAGCAAGCGCGGCGTCCCGCCATCGCGGCCGATGCGGGCGGGTACTTCGTCGGGTGGCACGAAGAAAATGGAAGCATGCGGGTCTCGCGCTTCGACCTCGCCGGCAAGGAAGGCGAGGCGCAGGAACTCGCCGCCGAAGGACCGCGTCGGGATCGGCTCGTGCTCGTCCCCACCAGCGCGGGCGCCATCGCCCTGTGGTCCGAGGGGGAGACCTTGCTGGCGCGAGGGCTGGACACCGCGGCCAAGCCCGCCAGTACGACCTGGGTGGTCGGAAAAGGGAAGTGGGGGGCGGCGACCCCGATCGATGGGGGCATCCTGGTCTCGTGGGTGGGCCATGACGGAAAGTCCGACGGACAGGTGCTGCTCGCGCGTCTGGGTCAGGATGGGGCTCCGTCCGCCTCCGGGCTGCGCGTGACCGACGGCGTGAACGCGGTGAAGGATCCGCCCGTCGTCGCCGCTTCCGGGCCCCGCGTGGCCGTCGCGTGGACGGAGATCATGAGCCCCGCGGTGAGCACCAAGCGCGCAGTCCTGCGCATCGCCGACGTCGCCTGCGTCCCCTGATTGAGCGCAACCCGCGCATGACTGCGCGCGAAGCGTGGCGGGTTGCGCCCAGCGCGCGCACCTCGTGAGCCGCCCAGCGCGCCCGGTGAGCCTCGCATCGAACAGCGGGCGCGGCGGCCCGATGGCGCTAGTATTCGGCGGTGAGCGACGCGCAGCGCAGCTCGGAGCAGGCAGAGGACGGTACCCCGTCGGGGCGTGAGCCTCTGGAGCCAGGCGCTGCAGGTCGAGACGGACCACCGGAGGTGCCCGAGAGTTCGCCCTCGGATGTCGCCACGAGGCTGAGCCTCTCCGAATGGAAGCTCGCCGCCGGGAGCTTGCTCGAGCCCCGCGGTGAGCCGGTGACCGGGCCGGCGATTCCGTTCGTCCAGCCTTGCGACGCTTCGATGGCGCCGCTCCCGCGCGCGGGGATGTCCGCGATGGCGGTGCTCTCCGTCGTGGCGCTGCTGCTCGGCCCTGTGGGGTCGGTCGCGGCGATGGTGCTCGGCTGGGCGGCGCGCAAGGAGATCGACGACGCGCCCGTCGTGCGTGGGGGGCATGGCCTCGCCACGGCCGGCTTGCTTCTGGGGGCGCTGCTCACCACCGGGTGGGGCGCGGCGCTCGCCCTCGGCGCGTGGGACCTCACGTACGCGCACGGCAAGCTGCCCGCCGCCGTGGAGTCCGAGGCGACCGAACCCGTTGCCACGACGAAGGTCATGCCCGAGTCCGAGGCCGCCTCGTCGACCCCGGGCGGGAGCGTCCCTCAGAAGACGACGCTGCAGCGCATCGGCGACCTGACCGTCGTCGACGTGGGGGTCGACGTGCGCACGCTCGGGGAGGAGCTGGCGAAGCAGCGGGCTGCGGCCTCCGAGCTCGGTGAGAAGGTGGTGGTGATGACCACGCGCGACCCCTGCGAGCCCTGCCGCGGGGTCGAGCAGTCCCTCACCGACGCGCTGATGCAGACCGCCCTGCGCGGCGTCCGGCTGGTCCGGGTAGATATCGATGTGTTTCAGGAAGATCTCGACGAGCTGAAGATCCCCTGGAACCGCTACCCGGGGTTCTTCTTGCCCGCCCTCGATCTGACCCCGCGCGATGGAATCGACGGGGGCGAGTGGGATGACGACATCCCGCGGAACATCGCCCCGGTGCTCGGCGCCTTCGTCCGTGGACAGTTCACGACGCGGCGCGAGCCGTGGAAGGCGCGGCCTGGCTCGGGCGTGCATCTCTGACCAGCCCGCGGCGCCCTGGTGTTCGCACCCTGGCGTTCGAAGAGCGCCCGCGTGGCCAGGGGGTTCGGATAAGCTCTGGCGCGTGAAGCGCGCGGGCCAGGCTCTGATCTTCGTTCTCTGCGTCGTGTTCTCGGTTTCCGCTGCCTACAATGTCCTCGCCGACAATACGGAGGTGGAAAAGGCGGCGCGTGCGGTCGCCTGCGCCGAGGAGGGGCCGACGTGCAGCACGACGCTGACCCGCCTCGCGCGGACGCCTCTCGGCCAGTCGATGACCTTCACCTCGCGCAAAGGGAAGACCGTCGACGTCTGCTGCGTCCGCAGCCTGGTGCTGGTCGGCGAGTACGCCTGCTCCATCCCGTGAGTGCCGCCTGCGTGTGCGACACGCAGGTGGCATCGGCGTGAGCGAGGCGCGGACGGCAGCTGCATGAGCGCCGCTCGGACGGTGTTTGCGCTATCGTGGAGTCCGGGTGACGTTCGGAGCGCCAGTGCCAGATCCTGACAGCGCCCCTCCGAGCGGCGTGCGGGGGTCACGTCTCCCTCTGTCCTCCTTCTTGCTGGCGGCCTGCATGACGGCCTCGACCTCGGCGATGGCGTCGCCCGGACCGCAGGGCGCCGCGTCGCCAGAGGCGCCGGGTCGAGCGGCGTCGGCAGCCCCGGGCTCGGGGCACGGGGTGGACGAGACCCAGGCGCGCATCGACAGGGCGATGCGCCTCCACGACGAGGCGCGGGCGAGCTACCAGCGAGGCGAATACAGGGCAGCGATCGCCAAGCTGGAGGAGGCCGTGGCGTCCGATCCGGAGGGCAAGGAGCTCGTCTACAACCTGGCGATCCTCCACGAGAAGCTGGGCGAGATCGAGCAGGCCGAGGCTCACCTGAAGCGCTATCTCCAGATGGAAACGCAGCCCAGGGCGCGCGCCGACGCAGAGGCGATGCTCCGGCGGCTCGAGGGGGCGAAGAAAGAGATGCTGGGGAAGGGCCTGGAGGCTCGGCCCTCGTCAGGGACGCCCGAGGCGAGCCGAGGCGCGGAGGTCCGTCGGGCGCGGGTCGGAGACGGGAGGCCTCTCAGCGCCCCTGTCCTCGTGGCGGGTGGCGTTTCGGTGAGCGCGCTGCTCACCGGCACTGTCTTCGGCCTGAGCGCGCTGCTCCGAGCTCCTGCCGGAGACGCGACGACGGGGCCGGGGGTCAGCGCCGAGGACATCCTCACGGATGCACGTCACGCGCACCGGGATGCCGTCATCGCCGATGTGGCGTTCCTGCTCGGTGGGGCGGCTTTCGGGCTCGCGCTGGTCCTTCACCTGAACACGCCATCTCGAGCGCTCCCGGCCGGGTCACCCACTGTCCCGCCGGCGTCCGCACCCACGGAACGAGGCGCGTCGGTCTCCGCGTCCGCGGGACGAGGCGCGTCCGCGGGACGACGATCGGCTCCAGCTGCGGCGATCGCCGTGGAGCCCTACGGCGCCGGGGCGCGGCTCCGGCTCGGGTTCTGATGGTGACGGGCCTGCTTCGCGGCCGTCCAGGCCTCTTGCCGCGAGGGCTCGCGGTGGGCGTGCTCGGCGTGGGCCTCCTGCTCGGTCAGGGCTGCGAGCTGATCGTCGATGGGGAGGTGGGCACCATCGGCTGCTCGGAAGAGGGGGTCATCGGCGCTCCCGCGTGTCCTGCAGAGCACGTGTGCCGCGCCGGGAGCTGCGTCGCGCTCGCCCCGCTGGGGCGGCCCTGCTTCGAAGAAGGAGACTGCGCTCCGGGGAGCTTCTGCCTGGCACCGGGCGCGGGGTCGGGTGACGTCCAGGTGGGCTTCTGTTCTCGCCCTTGCTGTGCGTCGAGCGACTGTGATCCCGCCGAAGGGCTGGTGTGCTGGGTCCCGAAGGGGAGCGCCTTCGGGTTCTGTCGGTCCGGTCCAGCCATCGGGCGGGAGCGGGTCGGACGGGGCAAGGCGGGGGCGCCGTGCAGCGGCGCAGGGGACTGCCGCTCGGGCCTGTGTTCCGGAGGGAGCTGTGTGGACACCTGCTGCTCCGACGCGAACTGCGCGGCAGGAGGCGGCGTGTGCCAGCTCGCCCATGGCCTGGTGGCGGCTGGCGCTGCCTGGACGTGCCTGCCACCGCGGGCCGGCACGAGGGGCACCCATGCATCTTGCTCGGGGGACGAGGTGTGCGCCTCGGGCGCCTGCCTGGACATCGAGGGCACGAAACGCTGTGCGGCGCCTTGCTGCGGCTCGGCGCAATGCCCCGGGGTGGTGGATGGGGGAGCGGGTGAGCTGCTCGCGGCGCGGTGCAGGGTGGTGGACCACGGCGGCGCACCGATCCGGGCCTGCGTGGGATCGGCCGAGGCGAGCGCGACCCTGGGGGTAGGGGCCGCGTGTCGGCGCGACGACCAGTGCAGGAGCGGCGTGTGTGTTCTCCCTGCCGTGGAGAGACCCCCGGAATCGGGAGGGGGAGGGATATGCGGCGACATGTGCTGTGCCGATCAGGCCTGCGGCGATCCATCCAACGTCGCCTGCCGCCCCGAGCCAGCGCGGCCATCGTTGGACTTGCGATGTGAGCCGAAGTGACGGACGATCCCGGATCGAGGTGGTGTCCTCCCCGGCCGACGAAAAGCCCGCTTCCGGTGGGCACGTGGGGGACTCGGTCCAGCCGGGAGCCTTCCTCGTCTGCCCTCGCTGCGATCATCGCGTGGATCTCCGTGCGGAGGCAAAGGCGCTGGCGCTCGAGCCGTCCGAGTCGCCCTCCTCGAGCGCCGCAGGGCCTCCTGGGGTTGCGGGGCCGCCTTCCTCGGCGGAGGGACCGGCGTCTTCCGTGGGGCCGCCGTCCTCGACGACGGCGGGTCCTCACGCAAGCCGCAGAGGCAGATCGCGTCTCGTGCCGCGCTGCCCGGTCGATGGGCTCGCCCTCATCCCTCTCGAGAGCCTGAGGGACGCCGAGGGCGATCCCTTCCTGGGAGCGACCATCGCCGAGCGGTTCGTCATCCTCGGCAGGCTCGGGGCGGGATCCATGGGCACGGTGTACCGCGCGCGGCAGGAGGCGATGGGGCGCGACGTGGCCATCAAGATCCTCCGCTCGGATCGCGCCTTCGACGCGCAGGCCAAGGCCCGGTTCACACGCGAGGCCAGGGCGATGAGCCTGCTCAGCTCCCCGCACACGGTCACGGTCTTCGATTTCGGCGAGATCATCGACGACTCGCCCGACGCCGACCTCGGGCTGGGCGCAGGCGGGTCGCTGTTTCTGGCCATGGAGCTGCTCGAAGGCGAGTCGCTCGGCCAGCGGCTCAAGCGTGACCGCAGGCTCTCCGTCGTGGAGGCTGCGCGCTTTGCGCGCCACGCGCTCCTGTCGCTCGCCGAGGCGCACGAGAAGGGCATCATTCACCGTGATCTGAAGCCCGACAACCTCTTCCTCACCCGTCTGCCCTCGGGGGATCGACAGGAGCTCTGCAAGGTCCTCGATTTCGGGATCGCCAAGGTGATGAGCGACGGGGAGCAGCCCGTCGATGCGCTGGAGACCCAGGCGGGGACGGTGTTCGGGACGCCGCGCTACATGTCGCCAGAGCAAGCGCAGGGGAAGCCGCTCGACGCGCGGAGTGATCTCTACTCGCTCGGCCTGCTGTTCTATCAGATGCTCGTCGGGCGGCCGCCGTTCATCGACGATGATGCGGTCGTCGTCATGGCGCGGCACATCAAGTCGACGCCACTCCCTCCGATCGAGGCGGCTCCCGACGCAGGCATCTCGCGCCCGTTGTCGGACCTCCTCCTCCGGGTGCTCGCGAAGAGCCCGGAGGACCGGCCAGCGAGCGCGAAGGAGTTCATCGAGGCCATCGAGCGCCTCGTCCCCTCGAGGAGTCCGGCGGACGAGGCAGGGAGCCAGGAGACCGAGGTTCCGCCGGCCGAGGCGAGCGCGACCGGGCAGCTCCTGGCCGTCGTGGACCGCACGGCGAAGGGCAGCCGAGCGCCGGATGCGCGCCGGCTCGGGGCGCGCGCTGGCCTCATCGTGGGGATGGTCGCCTTGCTGGCGGTACTGATTGCTCTGGCCCTCATGGCCAGCCGACAGCGCTCGCAGGGCGCGCCCCGCGAGGTGCAAAAATACGTGGGGATAGCGGCAGGGGCCGCCGCGTCGCGCGCTTCACCGAGGAGCGCGCTCGACCCACCTGGACCTTCCCCCGTCGATGAACCCACGTCTGCACCGGCGCCGGTGGCACCGAGTCCAACCGCGTCGCCCTCGACGAGCGCACCCGTCATCCCGGCCTCCCGTCAGGTCCGGCCTCGGCAACGCAATTACGAGAAATTCCAGTAGGATTTCGGCTCTGGCCCACCCCGATCCTGGAACGCTCGGTTTGCCGACAGGGACCGAGACTTCCCTGTACGCAGCGGAAGTCACCGTGTAACTTCGCGTCCCAACGATGGATCCTCGGGAGATGGAAACGCTCGTCCAGCGCCTCGTCGCCAATCCCCACGATGAGGAGGCTCTGGCTTACGCCCACCACGCCGGCACGCAGGATCCTCGATCCTACGCGATTTTGCTCGAGAAGGTGGGCAGCGCGACGGTGGATCCGGGCTACGCGGCGCACTGGTTGAGCGAAGCGGCCAATGTCTGGTCCACCACGCTGGGCGACGCGCACCACGCCGCGCGCACCCTGATGATCGCCATCGACAAGGATCCCACCCAGCGGACCGCTGCGGACCGTCTGGCGCAGCTCTACCGCGACAAGGGCGATCAGAAGGCCCTGGTGGCGCTGCTGGAGCGGCTGGTCAAATCGCTCACGCCGCTGGCCTACGAGCGCAATGAGGTGCGCACCCAGCTCATCGGTCTGCACGAGGAGCTCGGGAAGCTCTGGAGCGAGCCGCCGTTGAGCCGGCCGGAGCGGGCGGTGGAGAACTGGCGGCGCCTCGCAGAGCTGGATCCGCAGAATGCCTTCGCCATCTACACGGCGCGGGAGATGCTGAAATCCCAGCAGATGTACGCGGAGGCGGTGCCGTTCTTCGGGATGGAGCAGGCCATCATCTCCGACCCGGAGCGCAAGATCGCGCTCTACCGGGACGAGGCGGACATCCGGAGGCGCGCCAGCGATCTCGCGGGCGCCGTGCAGGTGATGCGGTCGGCGCGCGGACTCCGGCCGGACGATGTGGCGATGACGCAGGAGCTGGGTGTCTTCCTGCTGGAGCTGATCGGCGCCGGGGGCGCAGTGAGCCCCGGGGACCGCGATGAGGCCGCGCAGCTCTTCGTCTCCCTCGCGGAGATGTACGACGGTGAGTACGGGTTCTCGTACTCCACCTCCGCGCTGAAAGCGGTGCCGGGGCACGACCGCGCGATGCAGCTCGCCGATCACTACGGCAAGCAGCTCAACCGGACGGCGGAGCTCGCGCCGGTGTACGCCGCCTATGTACAGGCCAACCCCGGGGGGTTCATGGCCGCGGAGGCCCGCGCGCGGGCCGGTGCGCTGCCCCCGCCACCGCCTCCTGCCGCGTTCCCCGGGCACGGGCCGCAGGCCTCGCCGAGCAACCCCGCCCCGTCGGCCATCGACGTATCCACGGCGCCCGTGACCGGGAGCCTCTCGGTCGCGGGTCTGGCGAACACGCCGGGCGTCTCCAGCCTCGCCGCGGAGCACACGGGGCCCTCTCGGCCGAGCACGTCGCTGCAGGGGCTCGGGGCGACGAGCCTACCTGGCGGCTCTGCGCCGCCCGCCGGTGACTACATGCAGCTCCTCTCCGAGGCGAACGAGGAGTCGCAGCGCGGCCGCAAGCCGCAGGCGCTCGCGAAGTTCCGCGAGGTGCTCAAGATCGATCCGGCCAACGCGGAGGCGCTCTCCTGGGTCGAGGAGCATCTCCGGCAGAAGCGGATGTACGCGGACCTCCGGGACGTGCTCCTCGCGGCCTCGCGGGCGCCGTCGGTGTCCATCGACACGAAGAAGGCGCAGCTCCGTGACGTGGCGGGCATCTGCGAGTCGCAGCTCCGCGACATCGACACCGCCATCCAGGCCTGGAAGCAGATCTGTCAGATCGACAGGGCCGACGATCAGGCGCGGGATCAGCTTCGGCGCCTCCTGGAACGGGGTGGGCGCTGGGACGATCTCTCGTCGGTGCTCGAACAGGAGGCCATGGGGACCCCCGACGTCGAGCAGAAGATCGCGCTGGAGAAGAAGCTCGCGACGCTACACGAGCAGAAGCGCAAGGACGTGGTCGCCGCCGCGGAGGCGTGGGCGCGCATCGCGAACCTGTCCCCCGAGGACGAGAGCGCCATCCAGACGGCGGTGAAGCTGTTCGAGAAGGGAGAGCGATTCGATCTCGCGGCGCAGGTCATCGGCGACTCGGTTCCGAACCTCACCGACAAAGTGACGCGCGGGCCGCTGCTCCAGAAGCTCGGCGATCTGCGGATGCGGCTCGAAGATCCTGCGGGCGCGGGGGATGCCTACGCCGAAGCTGCGGAGGCGCTCGGTCAGGCCAAGCTCTGGGAGCTGGCAGAGAAGGCGTACCTCGAAGCCAACCGGCTCACCGAGGCGGCCAACGCGCTCGATCAGCGCGCGCAGCTCATCGACGGCAAGCCCCGGGCCGTGCTCTTCGCGCAGGCCGCGGATCTCCTGCTGAAGTCCGGTGACATCGACGGATCCATCCTGCGGCTGGAGCAGGCGGCGGAGATCGACCCGGCGAACGACACCTACGCCACGGCGCTGGAGGAGCAGTTCCGGCGGGCGGACCGGCAGCACGACCTGGTGCAGTACCTGCTCGGTCGCGCAGAGAAGCTGGGCGACAAGGGGCGGCGCATCTCGGCGCGCCGTCAGGCGGCGGAGGTCCAGCGGGGTCTCGGGGACGCCGAGGGGGCTCGGGAGAGCTTGTTGCTCTTGCTGTCCGACGGTGACGATCTGGAGGCGCTCGGGCAGTTGGTCGAGGACGCGGTCCAGCGCGGCGATCACCAGGAGAGTGTGGAGCTGCTCCGCAGGCTGGTCGCGATCACGAAGAACCACAGTGACAAGCTGCAGCTCGTGCTGCGCGAGGCGCGGATCCTCTCCGAAGGGATTGACGACATCGACGGGGCGATCGAGCGCTACGAGTACATCTACCGGACGCTGGATCCCAAGAGCCGTGTGTCGCTCCGGGCGATGGCCGATCTCGAGGAGCGTCGCGGCAACCCGCAAGGGACGGCGGCCGCGCTGGAGCGGGAGATCCAGCTCGCCGAGGGGGACGATCGCGTGGAGATCGCGCAGCGGCTGGCGACCCTGTACGAGGGGCCGCTCCAGAACGCGCACGCGGCCATCAAGGCGCTGGAGATCGTCAACGCGGCCGATCCGGAGGACTTCGACGCGATTGCGCGGCTCCAGCGGCTGTCCGAGGAGATCGGCGACTGGCCGAAGGTCGCGGCCTTGATGGCGATGCTGATCGAGGTCGAGGGCGACGAGGAAGAGGCGTCGAACATGACCCGCCGGCTCGCGGAGATCCTCCACGAGAAGCTGGGCAAGGGGGACGAGGCGCTCGCCTGCCTGGAGCGCCCTGCGGATCAAGGTGACGAGCCATGCCGGGAGGCCTACGTGGCGCTCGGCGACAAGCTGGGCTGGAAGGGTATCGTCGCCACCAAGCTGGTCGCGTGGAACGAGTCGGCAGCCGGGCCGGCCCGCGTGGAGGCGCTGCGCGGCGCGTTCGATCGTTTCGTGGAGGTCGGGCGAGGCAGCGACGCGGCGCGGGTGGCGATGGATCTGGCGCGATCGCGCGCGGCCGATACGGAGCTCGCGGCGCGGCTGGAGGAGATCGCGGTCAAACTCAAGGATCTGGAGGCGCTCGCGATCGCCCACGAGATCCTGGTGAAGGAGCTGTCAGGGGTGAGCCGTGCCGCGGAGCTGGTGCGGCAGGCCGAGGTGCAGGTGAGCGCCGGCGTCGATCCGGTGGAGGCCATGAATCACGGGGAGACGGGGCTCTCCAGCGTGCCGCCGTCGGAAGCGGAGGGCTTGCTCTCGCGACTCTCGACGCTCACCCAGGTGCCAGCGCACGTCATCGATCTCTACGAGCGTCAGGTGAGCCGCTGCAAGGCACCGGTCGACCGGCTCCCGGCGCTGGCGCGTGCAGCTCAGGTGGCTGCCGAGCGGGGCGCTCAGGATCGTGCACGCAGCTTCTTCGAGCTCGCGCTCAGCGGGGGCGTTCAAGAGGAGACGATCGTGGCTCTGGAGGGGGCTGCGGCGGCCGGTGACGCGCTTTCCGGTGGCACGGCGCTGCGGGGGATTCTGGCCGAGGCGCTGGCGGCGGGCGGTCAGGGGACGCGTGATGGCGGGCGTACCCGTGCGGCGCTTCTGCGGCGCGCGGCGACCATCGCGTTCCGCGATCTGTACGACATCGAGCGCGCTTTTCACTGGCTGGGCGACGCGCTCATCACGCACGTCGACGATCCTTCGCTGGACGCGATCGAGGAGCTCGGTCGCACCGTGGGCGACATGGGGCGCGTGGGCGCGACCCTGAGCCGGGCGCTGGAGGAGGTCTTCGACGGGCCGCTGGTGCGCAAGCTGCTGCACCGGCGAGCACGGCTCCGCCGCGATGTGCTCGGTGATCGCAAGGGGGCAGCCGTGGATCTGAAGAAGCTCCACGATCTTTCTCCCGCCGATCAGGACGTGATGAACGATCTGTCGAGCCTGCTGATGGATCTCGGCGACCACCGCGGGATGATCCAGCTCTACGAGGACCAGATCCTCCGAGGGCGCGACCAGGGGCTGCGCGCCGAGCTGGCGCGGAAGGTGGCGAGGCTCTGGGAGGAAGAGATCGGCGACGCCCGAGAGTCCGCGGACGCCTGGCGGCGTGTGCTCAGGATGAAGGCGGGCGATCCCGAGGCGACGGCTGGTCTCGATCGCGCGAAGACCGGGAAGCTCAAGCGGGCACCGCAGGGGGCAGGGCCGATGTCGGTCACTCCGGGCGCTGCGTCTGGCGCCGCCGTGCTCACGGCAGCGGCCGTCGTCCCGCCCCTCGTGGCGGTGACCGGGGCTTCGCCTTCGGCGCCACCTGCGCCTCCCGCGATGATCGCGAACCCGATCACCGAGAACGATGCCACGGCGACCTCGCTGTCGGCGGCAGAGGCTGCGTACCACCAGCGGCCGCTGACGGCCGACACCGACCAGGGATACAGGCCGCTCTTCGAGGACGGGGCGGAGGCGGGCGGCGCGTCCGCCGTGGCGCCAGAGGCGGTACAGGCTGGGCAGGAGCCGCACTCCGCGTGGTACGGATCGCAGCAAGAGGGGGGGGCCGTGCAACCTCCCGCCTATGTGGGCAGCGCCCCTCACGCCGGGGAGGTCAACGGGGGGTACGAAAACCACCACGGGCAGGGCGCGTACGATCCCTATGCCTATCCGCAGGCTCAGCCGCCGGCCTACGTCCAACCCCCGGCGGTGGCCGACCAGGGTGCGGGCTACCCGCATGCCGTGGATCCCAGCCAGGTCTACGCCCAGGTGGGCCATGATCAGCAGCCGGCGTACGATCCCTCCCAGTACGGCCAGAAGGCGCACGACCCGGCATACTACGGGCAGCAGCCGCAGCCCGCGCACGCTGGGTACGCGCAGCAGGGCTACGCGGCTCCGTATGCGCAGCCAGCCCAGCCGCAACAGGAGGCGTACGGGCAAGGGCAGTACGGGCAAGAGGCGTACGGGCAAGGGCAGTATGGGCAGGGGCAGTACGGGCAAGAGGCGTACGGGCAGGGGCAGGACGCTCATGGCCAGTACACCCACAGTCAGTACGCGCAGCCGGCAAACCACGCTGCGCCCGACGCCTCCGCCGGTGCCGCCCCGCCGTACGCAGGCTACGGGGAACAGCCGGCCTACGTGGACGCGCAAGAGATCATCGAGCAGACCCAGGACGGTGAGGACCTGCTCGAGGACGCGGAGCTCGTCGACGATGAGACGGGCCCGCACTACCGCACGGAGAGCTGAGCCGCCCGGGTCAGGTCGCGTGGAGGGCGCCCCGGGGAGGGCGCCCGGCGGCCCTGGCGGAGGTTGACCGAGCGCAGGAGACACGGCGCTCCTGGAGGCCGACGGAGGCTGAGGCGGCGCCGTCCCTCACCAGAAGACGCTTTTCCGTTCCTTCAATCCGCGGTTGAGCATCGACTGGATCCGCGCCCTCACGCTCTCCACCTTCTCGGCGGCCACGGCGTCGTCATCATCGGGGTCGCCCCGGAAGTGCATCGGCTCGCCGAAGTGGATCCGGTACTTCGTCGGGAGAGGAAGCTGGCCGCCTGGCAGGAGAAACTGGGGGAGCAGGGGGAACGAGGGCATCCCCAGCGCCTTGGCGACGCGCTCCATGTTGCCGAAGGAGATGTACTGCTCTTCTGCGCCGATCACGGAGACAGGGACGATGGGGGTGTCGGTCTCCAGGGCGAGCCTCATGAAGCCGAGGCCGAACTCGCGGAGCTGGTAGCGCTGGGAGAACGGCTTGGAGATGCCGCGCGAGCCTTCGGGGAAGACGAGGATCGCGGCGCCCATGTCGAGCAGTCGCTTCGCGTTCTCGGGGACGCCGACCACCTGTCCCACGCGGGAGAAGCAGGTCGAGACGAACGGCAAGGTCTGCGTCCACTTCTCGATCATGCTGCGCATGATCCTGGGGGGCTCGGCGTCGAGAAACATCGACGCGCCGATCAGCATTCCGTCGAACGGGAGCTGCCCCGAGTGGTTCGCGACGAGCAGGACCCGTCCACTCGGGACCCGCTCGATCCCGGTCACGGTCGTGCGGAAGTAGAAACGATGAAAGAAGGCGGCGAGTCCGACCGCATACTTGGCCCACGCAGGGTCGAGACCGAACGGATCGACGCCGCTCGATGCAGACGCCAGCGGGACCGCGACGCGACGGAGGCGCTCCTCGAAGTCGCGCCCCAGCAAGCGCGTGGTGAAATCGTCCGCGGCGTCGCGCGCCGTGCCGCTCAGGAACCTGGCGAGCGGGAACGCGACGTTCGTCGTGAAGTGGTTGACCCTCGCGAGAGCGCGAACCTCCGTCATGAGGCATTCACCCTAGCAAAATAGGTCCCTCTTGACGATCGCGGCCTCGGAGGCGACCGTCGGGGGCCATGAGCGACCGCGCGTCCCAGTTTCCTGCCAGCCGACGCCCCGGGCAGCAGATCGACGAGAGGATGCGCCCGGTGTTGATCACGGGCATCTGTGGGCGGCTCGGGCGCAGGCTGGCGCGGCGACTGCATCGTGAGCGTCGGGTGATCGGCGTCGACCGGCGCTCGTTCGAGGGCCGTCCCAAGGACATCGAGCACCACCAGATCGACCTCCGCCGCAAGAAGATGCAGGACATCTTTCGCCACGAGAGGCCTGCCGCGGTGGTGCACCTCGGGGTCATGCACAACCCGCGGATCGATCAGGTCGAGCACCACACCTGGAACGTGACGGGCTTTCAGCGGCTCCTCGAGTACGTCGCGCAGTACGAGGTGCCGAAGCTGATCATGCTCTCCAGCGCGAACGTGTATGGTCCGCGCCCTGACAACGCACAGTTCCTCACCGAGGAGGCTCCTCTCCTCGGCGGAGCGATGTTCAGCGACATCCGCGATCTCATCGAGATCGACATGCTGGCGCAGTCCTTCTTCTGGAAACAGCCGCAGACCGAGACGGTGGTCTTGCGCCCGGCGCACATCCTCGGACCCGTCCGGAACGCGCCGTCCAACTACCTCCGTCTGAGCGTCATCCCGACGCTGCTCGGCTTCGATCCGATGGTGCAGGTCATCCATCATGACGATGTGGTGAGCGCCATCGTGCAAGCGCTGGAGCCAGGGGTGAGGGGGGTGTTCAACCTGGCAGGGCCACCGCCGCTGCCCCTCTCGGAGCTGATCGACCGCACGGGTCGGAGTCGGGTCCCGGTCCCTCACTTCCTCATGCGGAACGTCATCCAGCGCCTCTGGAGCTTCAGGGCCACCTCGTTTCCGGCCCCCGAGCTGGACCACATCCGGTACGTGTGCATGGTCGACGATCGGCGCGCGCGGAAGATCCTGGGGTATACTCATCAGTTCGACATTCAGGACACCGTGCGGGCGGTCGACGGGGTCCTGTAGCGTGGTCGTCGCACCGCTCTGATCGAGGGATACGAGTCAGGCCCATGGCTGGAAAGCTGGGGGGAGCCTTCATGGTCTGTGTGATGGGGCCGCTGCATTTCGCGGGCTCCTGCGTCCAGGCCGGGAAGCTGCAAGAGGCGTTGCCGAATCTTGCCCCCGAAACTCTGTGGCGGAGTCTGGAGCGAGGCATCGAGCAGACCGCGAAGCTCGCCGGGGTGCAGCCACGCGATGTGGAGCAGCTGCTTCCCATGACGGAGCTTCGCGCGGCGATCGAGCAGCTCACCATTTCCTATCGCCTCGCGGCCCACGCCTGGAGCGTTCATGCTGGGCACATCGGGGGGTTGCTCAAGGGGCTCACCGATCTGACCGTCGATGGTCGGCCGCCCGACTCCAGCGTCGGGCTGATGCGGGTCGCGAGGAAGCTTTCGCGCGACAAGGCCGTCGCTGCCCCGCTGCAGCGGTTCGCCGACGACATCGGGCGCTGGCAAGAGCTGCTCCTGCGGGCGCGCGTCGCCCTCGATCAGGACGCTGGCGGCTTGTTGAAGGCCTACCGTCGACGGCGGCTGGCCAAGATAGGAGCCCTCGTGGTCTCGGTGCTGCTGCTGGCCGGCGCCGTGCTGTTCGCCGTCAGTCTTCAGCGTGCCCGTGGTCGCGTGGACGAGGCGCTGGGGGCGGCAGATCCCTGCGTGGTGCGGGGCATCGCGCCCGCCGATCTCGATCTGGGATCGGGTGAGCAGCGGGCGGCGGCGGGGGAGAAGCTGCAAGCGTGCCACGAGCGGCTGGCACAGCAGGAGCGAGAGCGAGAGGAGCAGGCGCGGCGAGAGGAACAGGCGCGTGAGGCCGAGCGCCAGCGAAGAGAGCTGGACGCCCGCTGTGAAGCGCTCGCGGGGCGGCTCGATGTCGGTGAGCTGTCGGGAGAGGAGGACGTTCTCACCAGCGGAGAGGCGGCTCTGCTTCAGCGCATCGTTCGGCGGACGCTGTCGCCTGCCGATCTCGGGCCCGCCGATCCTGTGCTGCCCTGCATGGGTACGAGCAGTGAGCCACGCGTCTTGCGCGCGTTCGCCGATTCGGCGACGGCTACGGTGTGGAGCTGGATCACCGTGGTCGATCCCTCTCCCAGAGCCCGTCAGGCATTCACGCGGCGCACGGTGGACATGTCCGAGCGGGCGAGGACGGTGCTCGCCGTGCGTGCCATCGATACGGCAAAGAAGGGCATCACGGCTGGCGACAAGGCGTCGCTCGCTCGTGCGCAGCGTCTCTGCGACTTGGCCGACGCGCTCTCGGTGATCACCGGCCAGCCGTGCCAGGCGGCGCGTGAGCTCGTCGCCAGGCCTTGAGGGGTTGCCAGGGGAGGGGGGGGCGCTCCGTGCAAGGAACGCGCTGCCGCGCGCTGCCGCGAGGCGCTCGCGACGCCAGCTGGTGAGCTTCAGCGACGCGAGCAGGGCGGTCGGGCGCTTCACGTGCGCTCCTCGCACGCGCGTCGTGTGAGGTCGTGGCGGTAGGTGAACATGCGTTCGAGTCGCTTCCGGACCATCCGATCCGCCACCCAGGTGCCGAGCTTGCCGAGGGGGACCTCGTAGTCGATCCGGTCCACGAGCCAGCAGCCTCCCTCACCGTCGGGGAGCATGGTGTGCGTATGTTCCCATTTGCGGAAGGGACCCTTCCGCTGCACGTCCTGGAACATCCGCCCTTTCTCGTAGGCCGTGTGCTCGGCGTCCCAGCGGATGCTCACAGGGCCCAGGCGCATCACGAGGGCCACCTTGGCGCCGACGTCGATACCTGCCGACTTCTCCAAGACCCGTGCCGACTCCCAGGGCGGGGTGAGTCTCTCCAGCGCGTCGGGGGCTTCGTGGAAAGCGAAGACGCGCTCGGGGGTGGCGGCGATCCTGGAGCGCTTCTCGTAGATGGGCATGGGTCGAGTCCGTGAGTGGACGAGCCTACTGTAGCGGTGCGCGTGTTGGAGCGCGACCGAGCGATGGCCGTGCGCACGCGCCGAGTGTGGCGTGAGCGAGCGACCCACGGCTGGGTGGGGCGTCGACAGGAAGTGAGGGGTCGTGGAGTGTGCCGCAGGCGCCACGTGGAGGGCGCCTGCGGCCAGAGGAGGGGATCAGTCCTGCGGGCGCTGGATCTCGTTGCTGTCGAGCACGCAGAGCAGTGCCTGCGCGTCGCAACGAACCCGGAGATCGGGACCCAGGCCGGAGCCGTGGTTGATCTCGTAGGGAGGCTCCGGGTCGTCCTCCTGATCGCAGAGGGCGTTGTTCGGCTTCCCCGTCCCGTAGATGTCGCACTCGGGGTTCTGGTCGGGCGTGCAAGGCACGCACGAGCTCGGATCGCCGATGGGATCGCACTCACCGTCGGGAACGGAGGGCGCGAAGAAGGCGAGTTCCTCGCAGCCGACCTCGGGCCACAGCATGACCGCCCGGTAGGTGGCGCTGCAGTTGGCGAGGTTGTCGGTGTACGTCATCGTCGCCTGTGCCTGGTTCCCCAGGTTGGCAGGCGTGACGTAGACCTCCAGATCGGACCAGGTGTACGAGATGTCCACCTCGGCTTGCGCCGTGGGGTCCTCATTCGTCGGCACGATCTCCGGGAGCACGATGGTCGCAGGGCTCAGCGTGGCTGCCTTGCAGACGTTGCTCTCAGGATAGGCGCCGTCGAACTCGCCGAGTGAGTAGGCCTTGTTGCTCTCCGGGCCACCGACGCCGTGCAAGTAATTGCCCGCCGTGCTTGGCTGGATGGCGACGAGCCGTCGATCGGTGTCGGGCAGCTTGCCGCTGCTGTCCGGCGGATTGTAGACCTGCAGGCCGATCTGTTCGTACTGCAGGGCCTGATAGCTCGGGTTGCAGGACTCGTCGCCGCTCACGAAGAACAGCTTCGCAGCGAACGGGCTAGCCGTCGCCGTGCCCACCGTGCATTCGGGAGCCGGCTGCGAGCAGCCGGTCAGTGACGCCCACAGCGCCCCGAGCCCGATGGCCATACCAAGGATTCGCGTCTTCATGACTCGTTTCCTTTCTCCAGGCCTAGAAGGTCACCCGAGCACCGAACCGGAAGGTCCGAGGCATCTGGTAGGAGAGGGGGTTGCCGAAGTTGGGGTTCCTGTCTTCCTCGGTGAACGGCGAACCGTCGTTCTTCCGGATGCAGCTATCGCCGCCGCTCGGCAGCAGCTGCCCCGGGGTCCCGTCGACGCAAGGGAGCACGTCGGAGTTCGTGTAAACCTGGTCAACCGAAGCGACCTGCTGGAAGTTGAACATATTGAAGATGTCCATCGACACCGTGAGCATGCTGTCCTTCGCGAGGTTGAGGGAGAACCCGATACGGCCGTCGAAGTCGTGCTGCCACGGGAGCCGCTCGCCGCTGCCGCGCGGGAGGATGTAGGCCTCGCCACCGCCGTAGAGGGGGTGAGAACCGAGGTAGTTCGTCGGACCACCGGAACGGCTGCGGAACGAGAGGCCGAGGTCGAGCAGCATCCCGCCCGGGATCTCGAAGCCCTTCGAGCCGTACAGCTTGATCTCGTGCGTGCGATCGCCGGGCAGGGCGCCGAAGCGGTTCGGGAGCAGCGAGATGAGGTCGAAGTCCGAGTTGATGTTGGGGTCGAGCTGGCCCGTCTCCGGCCGGTAGAGGCCGGCGATGTTGCCGCGCAGGTAAGACGCCGTGTAGGTCGCCTGGGCAAGCCAGAGGTCCGCGAACGTCTTCATGAAGTAGAGGGTCACCGCATCATAGGTACGGGTGGCCTCGGGGAAGTCGGTCGCGATGCCGGAGCCGGGGTTACCGAGGAAGTACGTGTTGCCGTCGTCGCGGCTCATGTCCTCGATGACCTGGTTCAGCCAGCGGCGGGTGTAGGTCGCGCCGAGGCGGGCCGAGGGGAAGATCTCGTACTCGCCACCGATCATGAACTCGTCGGAGGACTGCGGCGTGATGCTGGAGTCGACCGCTGCCTTGCCACCGCTGAGCGGCAGCCAGTACTGGTTCGGGTCGTAAGGGCCGTTGATGGCCATACGCCCACTGTCGGCCTGGCAAGCAGCGCCGGTCGCCTGGGCGGGATCACGAGGATCGCAGGTGCCACCGCCAGCAACGCTGGGGCGGAGCGACATGATCTGACGCTCGTTGCCGAACGCACGGTCGAGGATGTTCAGCGGGACGCTCTGGTAGTAGCGAGCGTAGTTCGCGAACAGCTTGGAGCGACCCTGCTGGGTGAAGTCGTAGACGACACCGAGACGAGGCGACCACTGGTTGGGCAGGGCGAGGGCGACATTGCCGTCGTTGCCCATCAGGTACTGCGCGTCGTAGCGGACACCGAGGTTGACGGTGACCTTGTCCATGATGCTCCAGCTATCCTGGACGAAGCCACCGAAGGTGGTCGACATCGAGTTCGCCTGGATCTGGTCGAAGATCACGTAGTCGCTGACATTGGGACCCGTCAGGAAGCCGTACATACGGTAGTCCTGGAAGTTCCCGCCGCCCGTGCTCTCACGGAACACCTGACGGCCGCTGTAGCCGCGGGTGTTGTCGTACATCATCAGCTCGACATCGATGCCGCCCTTGACGACGTGATGGCCGAGGCCCTCGAAGAGGCCGGTGACGATGCTCTTGAACTGCAGACGATCGAGCGTGGCGTCGCTGAGGAGCGAGGGACCGCCGCTGTTGTAGGTCTGCGCAGGGCAGGGCATGACCGTCCGGGTGGTGCCGTCGGGCCGGGTGAGGACGCGGGGCTCGCAGCCAGCAACCGCCTCGGGGGGCAACGACTCGAACTCGCCGATCGAGTGGAAGCCGGGGTTCGCGTTACGGCGCCAGATGACGCGGGGAACGCCGGCGAGGCCGCGGCCGGCCGCGATGTCGTGAACGGTCGTCCCGTCGGAGGCCAGCGTCTTGGAGACCTGGTGATGCCAGCCGAGGGTCGTGTCGAGCAGGACGCGCTTGTTGTTGAACGCCGACTGCCAGCGCAACGACACGTCGGTGGCGCTGTCGACGTACTCGTGACCAATCGCCTGGTAGGGGCCGTTGAAGGTTCCGCCCTCCATGCCACCCGAGGCGGACAGGATGCCCAGGCGGCCATTGCCACCGGAGCTGCTCGGCGAACCGTAGACGCTCAGGGTCAGGGTGTTGTCCTGGTTGACCTGGTACGTCAGCTTGCCGATGTACTGGATGGTCTGCGACGTACCGTAGTACTTGCGCCGCGTACCCTCGATCTCGTCGACGAGGGTGAAGCCGCTGTCGCTTCGGTAGGGGTTTCCGAACCCGGTATTTTCACCCGAGCGGCTGCTGGTCGCGTCGTCGTCGGGGTTCGTGTCGAAGCCCCTGATTCGGTTCAGGTAACGCTCGACCCGGCGGGTCGTCAGCGCGATGTCGACACCGGCGAAGAACCAGAGCTTGTCCTTGATGATCGGGCCGCCGATCTCGAAGCCGTAGTCCCGGATGTTGCCGAGGTAGGGCTCGGTGAGGACGGTCTGACCCTCACGCTGGACGATCTCGCGCCGCCCTTCCATGGATCCAGGGCTGATGTTGAAGAACACGGAGCCGTGGAACTCGTTACCACCGCTCTTGGTCACGACATCGAGAACACCGCCGGTGGACCGTCCGTACTCGGGCATATATCCGCCGGTCACCACGTTCACCTCCTTGATGAACTCCATGGTGAGGGGCGTACCGATGATGCCGAAGGCAGGATCGTTCACCGATACGCCGTCGATGACGTACTGGTTCTCGGGGGAGGTCGTGCCGTTGATCGAGGTGCCGTACGTGTCGGACTTCGCGCCAGGTGCGATTTCCGCGACCGACTCGAAGGAGCGCTGCGCGCCGCCCTTCCCGGCAGGCGGCGCCACCGCGATGCGACGCGTGAAATCCTGGTTGATGTTCTGTGCGAACGTGCTGGATCCGACGTCGACCGTCGGTGCACGACCGACGACCACGATCTCCTCGCCAGCACCAGCCTGGACGGCCTCGGGAGCGAGCTGTTGATCGATACGAATGGTCACCGCAGAGCGGAGGGTGATCCCGCTACGGGACGAAGGCTTGAAGGTCTCCTTCTCGAACCGGAGAGTGTAGTCACCGGGGGGCAGTTGGGGGATACGATACTGTCCAGTCCCGTCCGTAACCACAATCTGCTCGCCCAGCAGAGCGGGCGAGGTGGCAGTGACAACGACGTCCGCGGCGGCTTTACCCGTCGATGCGTCGATGACCTTGCCCGTAATCACTGAAGAACCTTGGGCCAAGGCAGGAACGGCTGAAAACAGAACGGCGGCAAACAGGAGCAGCGCCGCCCACAGACCAACGGGTCTTCTCGGCGGTCGCCTTTTAACGCTTCTAATAGTGTCGAGGAGATTCACAGAAACTCCCTCCAGGAAAGTACGGCATCACTGAGTCGGGCCCTACCCTAAACAGATTCGAGGCGAAGCAATAGACTTTTTGTGGCATGGACGCGCTGGTAGACTCCTCTCGGGTGCCACGGTCGGGTAGCCAGCGACTCGAGACTTTTGCCTCGAAAACCGCAGCTCCAACCCGACCGTGGGATGTTCCTGGACAACCAGCCAAAGCCTCGAAAAGCTTCGGAAACCCCCCATGTTCGACTCGGTTCTAGGTCACGCTACCGCCTCGAAGGGGCGCCTCGGAGCGGGCACGGTCCTCTCCGTCATTGCGCACGGCATTGTGATTGCCGGCGTCCTCTACATCTCCACTCGTCCTGTAGAGGAGGAGAAGAAAGACGTCGAAGTCACGTTCTTCGCGCCACCGCCGCCTCCACCGCCGCCGCCGCCTCCACCACCGCCAGGCGGGAAAAAGACACCAAAGACCGACATCCAGAAGCCGAAGCCGATCCAGCGGCCCGACGTCATTTACGACTCCAAGGAGAAACCGAAGGAGAAGCCGCCGGAGCCTCCCAAGGAGAAGGAAGAAGACGAAGGGGAGGAGGGGGGCGTGCCGGGTGGCGTGCCGGGTGGCGTTCCCGGGGGCGTCGTTGGTGGTGTCGTCGGGGGGGTCCTTGGTGGACAGCTCGGTAGTCCGACACCGCCTCCACCCCCGGAGCCGCCGAAGCCTCAGTATCAGATCCTGCCATTCGGTGCTGGAATGACCCGGCCGAGCCAGGCGTGCTCGCCGATCTATACGCCGCAGGCCCGGGCAGCCCACGTGGAAGGGCTGGCCATCGTGAAATGCAATATATCCGCCCAGGGTGTTTGCAGCTCCTGCTCGATCATCAAAGGACTGCCGCACATGGATCAGGCAATCCTTTCAGCCATGAACGGATGCCGCGTTGCCCCGGTGACTTTGCAGGGGCAGCCGATCGCGGTGTCCTACGTCTTCAACCTCCGGCTCAAGGCACCCTGAGCTGAGATTCTCGATCGCGGGGGTCGCTGGTTGTTGTGCAGAGTCGCCCCGTAGTAGAAGGAGCGCCCTCGGTTCCTTGAAAGCGTCCCTCACGTGCGATTTGCGTGAGAGGCGCTCGATTCCAACGTCGCCCGAATCATTTCGGGCACCACCCTGCGCCAGGGAGGCGCGAGCGAGACGACGATGCAATTCACATTGGTAGAGCTCTGGGGCCACATGGGCCTGTTTGCCAGGCTGGTCGTGATCTGCCTCGGGATCATGTCCGTGGCGTCGCTGATCGTATTCGGCGAGCGGCTCCTCGTGTCGCTCAAGTCCAAAGGAGCATCGCGTGATTTTGCGGTCCGTGTCGGGCCTCTCCTTGCGAAGGGGGACCTGGAGGCCGCCGCGAGTTCGGTCAAGCCGAAGAGCGAGCTTGGCTACCTCGGTCGCGTGATCAACGCCGGGCTGGTTGCTTATCAGAACAGCGCGCCGTCCAAGCTTCCCGCGCCGCATGACGAGCGCGATGGGGTGTTCGACTCGGTAGCTCGCGCTCTGGAGCGACAGAGCCAGCGCGAGATCATCTCGCTGAAGCGCGGCTACGGTCTCATCGCGACCGTCGGCTCGACGGCACCGTTCGTCGGACTTCTCGGGACCGTCATGGGTATCGTGACCGCCTTCCAGATGATGGCGGACTCGGGCTCAGGTGGTCTCGGCACGGTCTCGGCCGGTATCGCCGAGGCGCTCGTGACCACGGCGTTCGGTCTGCTCGTCGCGATCCCGGCCGTCATGGCGTACAACTGGCTTCAGGGGTGGATCGACGCCCGTTCCATCGACATCGCGGAGTCGTCGAACGAGTTCCTCGACATCGTCGCCAAGCGGCTCGACGGACGCCTCGGTGCCGACGCGGATGATGACTCGGACTCCGAAGAAGAGGCCGCCTGAGGAGGTCCGGCCCTCGCACCGGACTCCGCTCCGCATTGCTGCGGGCGGGTGAAGGCGCGGTGACCGACCAGGAGCGAGCGCTGTCATGGGGATGGCTGCAGGCCCTAGCAAGGGCTTCAAAAACGAGATCAACGTCACGCCGCTGGTCGACGTCGTCCTCGTCCTCCTCATCATCTTCATGGTCGTGACGCCAATGCTGCAGCGCGGCAAAGATGTGAAGCTGCCGCAGGCGAAGCAGATCGAAGAAGAAAAGAAGGACGCTGATCCGCTGATCCTCTCCGTGACCCTGGAGAAAACGACCTGGGTCGAGAACGATCAGTACGACGACGATGGCCTGGCCAAACGGCTGGGCGACGAGTTCATCCGAGCACCAGGCCGCAAGGTGCTGGTGAAGGGTGATAACCGCCTCACCTTCGGCGATGTCCGCAGGGTGATGGAAATCGCGCGCAAGTCAGGCGCCAAGAGCGTCGGCCTCGCGGTCGAGCAGTTGAAGGAGTAAGCACGATGTCGTCCCGCACGAAGAAATTCGTCATCCGGCCGGCGTCGGGGATGAACTCCGACATCAACGTCACGCCGCTGGTCGACGTCGTGCTGGTGCTGCTGATCATCTTCATGGTGGTCACGCCCCTGCCCGAGAAAGACATCGCGGTACGCGTACCGGACACCGAGAAGGTCGAGACCACCGACGAGGTGCCGAAGGATCAGCTCCTCGTGCGCGTCATGGCGGACGGCAAGCTGAACCTCAACACGGGGGAAGCCGAGGCGCCTGTCGCTCGGGAGGACCTGGTGAACAAGCTGCGCGAGCAGCTCGACCGCCGCCGTCGGCCCGAAGAGAAGGTCGTCTTCGTCGTGGCCGAGGATGGAGCCAACTACGGAGGCGTGGTCGGTGTCCTCGATCAAGCGAAGGAAGCTGGGGCCACCGTGCTGGGCATGATGACCGAGGTGCCCGACGAAGCTCCTGCGAACGGTGGGGAGCCAGCTCCTCCACCCGCGCCTTGAAGGAAGGGGCGCCTTCCGCGCCCCTCACCAGAAGAGATCGAAGCTCAGCTTCATTCTCCGTCCCACCTTACCAAACCGGACCTTCTCGATCGCGTCGGCCACGCAGTCGGCGACGTCTTCATACCGCTCATCCGGTGGGGTGATGCTGGCGCCGAGCACTCGGCCATTGGGAGCGATGTGGACCGTGGCCTTCACGCGCCCCTGGAGCCCTTTACGGCACGTCCAGGCATTGGCTCGGGCCTTCGCGACAGCGGGCTTCGCCCACTTCTCCGTCAGCTCCTTGGCTGGAGATCGTGACTCGATCTCGTAGCCACGCTCGGCGAGTCCATCTCCCCCCACGGGTCTCGGCCACTGCCTGTCGCGGACGCTGCTCAGCACGCAACGCTCGAGCTGGCGATCGCCGAGATCGCTCTCGCCCAGATAGGCCCATTTCAGGTTTCCGTCCGGTGCCACCCGCATCCTCAGGGTGAACCGCCCTCCCAGGGATGGGTTGCGCGTCGTGGCCTCGTCGAAGCAGGCCTGGATCGGGCGATCGAGGGACTGGAAGGCGCGTCCCATGGCCTCCTCGTTCAAGCCGCCGATGTCGGACGTGACCTCGGATGGCCCTGCGTCAGGGGTCTCAGGCGGCAAGCTAGGGGCGGCTGGCGGGGGAGGGGGAGGGGGAGGGGCACCACCGCATCCGACGACGAGGAGCAGCGGCATGGCGCGAAGCAGAGGAGACACGCGGAGCACGGAACGATTACCGTCCGGTGCCGAGCAGGAAGCAACCCCCTCTCCCAGGCACCGGCCTCGTCGCCGACGACGGCGAGCGACTTGCCCACCTTTGGGCCCGAGTGCGTCCCTTCTGATACCGTCGCTTTGTGACGACCCCGTACGCCTCCGAGGCGTTCATCCATCAGCTCCTCGGCAAGGCGCTCGCTGCCCAGGCGAGCGACATCCACCTGAAGGTAGGCCAGCCGCCTGGCGCCCGCGTTCGGGGCGACATGGTCTACTTCCGCGTCGACAAGATCCGCCCCGAGGACAGCGAGGCCGCGGCCAAGGTGCTCCTCACCGGGCGCCCAGCTCACGGTCAGCTCGGCTCCCTCCAGGAGGTCGATACCTCGTACTCCGTGGCGGGGCTCGGCCGGTTCCGGGTCAACATCTATCGTCAGCGTGGCTCCCTCGCGATCGTCATGCGGAGCGTGCCCCTCAAGATCCCCACGCTGGAGGAGCTCGGAGTTCCTGCGGCGGTTCGCTCGCTGGCCGAGCAGGATCGGGGGATCGCCCTCGTCGTCGGAGGGGCGGCGAGCGGCAAGAGCACCACGCTTGCAGCCATGGTCGGCCACATCAATGCCAGCTTCGCAAGACACGTGGTCAGCGTCGAGGACCCCATCGAGTTCCTCCATGAGGACAACCGCGCCAGCATCAGCCAGCGGGAGCTGGGGACGGACACGGACTCGTACCCGACGGGGCTCCGCGCCGCGCTCCGTCAGGATCCCGATGTCATCATGAGCAGCGCGCTGCCCGATCCCGAGAGCCTCGAGCTGGCCCTCCAGGCCGCCGAGACCGGGCACATGGTCCTCTCCGCGGTCCACACCGTCGACGTCGCTCGCACCCTGGCCCGCCTCGTGTCCCTCGGTCGCCACGCCGTGGAGTTCCGCGAGCGCCTCGCCGACTGTCTCCAGGGGATCGTCGCTCAGCGTCTCTTGCCACGCCGTGACGGCGCCGGCCTCATCCTGGCCGTCGAGATCCTCGTGGCCACCCCGGCGGTGCGTGACGCGATCCGAAGGCCCGAGGTCGGTCCTCCTGTGCGGGAGCTCATGGAGAAGGGGGGCGCACCCTTCGGCATGCAAACGTTCGACACCCACCTCCGCGCCCTCGTCGCCCAGGGCTCGCTCGCCAAAGAGGTCGCCCGGATCGCCACGGTTCTCTGAACACCCCTTGATGGCGGGCCAGCGGCCGGGTAGGAGCGCAGCACATGCCTCAGGTTGCAGCACACCACACGCCGGAGACCACGGGCGCGCTTCGCCACGACTGGACGGTCGAAGAAGCGGTCGCCCTGCACGAGCTCCCCCTGTTCGAGCTCATCGATCGCGCGCGCGCGGCGCATCGCCTGTATCACGGCGCGCATGAGGTGCAGCTCTGCACCCTCCTCAGCGTGAAGACCGGCGGCTGCCCGGAAGATTGCGCCTACTGTCCGCAGTCGAGCCGTCATGACAGCGATGTCGAGCCGGCGCGCATGCTCGACGTCGACGAGGTCCTCGCGGCGGCACGTCGCGCCAGGGACGCCGGCTCCACGCGGTTCTGCATGGGGGCCGCTTGGCGTGAGGTGAAGGAAGGACCTGCCTTCGATCGCGTTCTCGACATGGTGCGGGGCGTGAAAGCGCTCGGCCTCGAGGCGTGCTGCACGCTCGGCATGCTCACCGAGAACCAGGCCGCTCGTCTCAAGGAGGCAGGCCTCGACGCTTACAACCACAACCTCGATACCTCTCGGCGTGCCTACCGGTCGATCATCTCCACCCGCACGTACGATGAGCGTCTCACCACCCTCGACAACGTGCGTCGGGCGGGCATCACCGTCTGCTCCGGGGGCATCATCGGCATGGGCGAAACGATCGCCGACCGCTGCGCCATGCTCGTCGAGCTCGCGCGTCTCGATCCGCATCCCGAGAGCGTGCCGGTGAACGCTCTCGTTCGGGCTGCTGGCACTCCCCTGGAGAGCCTCCCTCCCGTCGATCCGCTCGCGCTGGTGCGCATGATCGCCGTCGCACGCATCCTGATGCCGAAGGCCATGGTCCGCCTCTCCGCGGGGCGCACCGAGATCGGTCGGGAGGCGCAGCTTCTCTGTCTCTATGCTGGTGCCAACTCCATCTTCTACGGCGACCGGCTGCTCACCACGCCGAACCCTGGCCCCGATACGGATCGTGCCCTCATCGACGACGCCGGCCTCACCCCCATGGCGCCGGCGCCTGCGGGCTGACCGCTCACGACGCCCCGCGTTTCCCTGAGCCTCCTGGGACCGCGGTCGCCCCTTCGCCGTTCCCCCCGAGCGTCGGCCCGCCCTGGACCGTGGCCGACGCGTCGACGTGCCCTCCGAGGGGGGCTTCGCTCGACCCGCCGAATGGGTTCCCGGTGTCCGCCATGATGTGCAGCCGTTGCGCCGGCAGAGCGAAGCGCGTCCCTGCGTCCTCCACCGCCTTCATGAACTCGAGCAGCACTTCCTGGCGCACCCCACGGAAGGAGCCGAAGTCGGGCACCTTGAACCAGGCCATCACCTCGATTTCCAGGCCCGCCACGCCGAACCCCTGGAACCTCACCACCACGTCGTCCGGCCAGATCTTCGGATGTCTCCTGAGCGCGGCTTCCATCTCGTTCATGACGGCCTGGAGCTGCGTCGACGTCGTCCCATAGACGACCGCGATGATGCACGTCAGGCGAAACCTGTCGCGTGCCGTGTACGACTCCACCCGCATGTCGGCGAGCTTGCCGTTGGGCATCGTCACGAGCGTCCGGTCCAGCGTCCTCACCCGCGTCGATCGCAGCCCGATCGCCTCCACCGTGCCCAGTACGGTGCCGTCGATCATCACGAAATCGCCGACCCTGAAGGGTCGATCGAGCCCGATAGAGATCGAGCCGAACAGGTTCTCCACCGTCTTCTGTGCGGCCAGGGCCAGCGCGACACCGCCGATCCCGAGGCCTGCGATCAGGCTCGCCACGGGGTAGCCGAGCTCCGAGAGCACCGCGATCACCCCGATGATCGCCACCATCACTTTCGCGATGCGTCCGGCCAGCGGCGCCAGCGATCGCGCTGAGGCGTTGTCGCGGGCCTGCCCCACCACGAGCAGGTGCTCCGTCGATGCATCGATCACCCGGAGCGCCGCCCAGAAGATCGCGATGAAGAATGCTGCGCTCAGCACCCGGTTGATGAAGTTCTCTGCTGGTCCGTAGAGCCCCAACCAGGAGGTCCCGACCGCCACCACCCCGATCGCCACCGAGAACGTCACCGGCCCGCGTGAACGCTCCAGGAGCTGATCATCGAGCTGGATCTCGGTGCGCGCCACCACGCGCCCGAACGTGAGCTGTGACAGGAAGCTCAGCAGCTTCCCGACCAGCCACCCCGTGAGGCACAGCAGCGGGAGCGCGAGCCACTGCCACCACAGAAGTTCCCGTGGTCCTGGCCTCAGCAGTGCCTCCGGCAAGATCTCTCGCAGCCAGCGATCGTCCAGCCGGCTGTACCAGGAGTCGACCCGCTCCACCGTCGCCCGCGAGAACACCCAGCGTGCGGTCGTGCCTTCGACCCGGCGCACCAGGCGCACCGTGTCCCCCTTGGGCGCGCCAGGAATCGTCCCCAGCTCCTCCACGCCCACGCCGTCCTTCGGATCACCCAGGGACAGGGGCGAGAGATCGCCGGGATCGATCCACAGGTTGCGATCGAGCACCGCCTTCAACCGCTGGGCGAGTTGCGGGCCGTTGCCCTTGGGGGGAACGTCGAGGTAGCGCGCCGCCTCGTCGAAGCGGCCCTCCCGCGCCAGCTTGAAGAACTCGCGCATCGACGCTCGTGGTGAGTCGGGCGCCTCCGGGATGGCCGGCTCTACCGGCGCAGGGGGCGTGGTGGCCGACCCGAAGGCGGGCTGTGAGGTCGATGCGGCGGCAGTGGATGGGATCTGCGCCGTCGCCTCGCTCACCCCCAGCGCGCTGGCGAGCGAGAGCACGGCCACCGAGGCGAACCGAAGCCCCAGGGGCAGCTTGCGCGCCTCGCGAGCCAAGGATCCTGATTGCATGATCGGCACCTATTCCACCCCGGAGCCGGCCTGTCGACAGCTCCGTGCGCAACTCCGGCCTCGACCGACGGACGGCTCCTGGCTTCACCCCACAGGCTACCCCAGGGGTGCGTCTCGATCCGCGTCGGGTCCCCGGGGGCGACCCCTCCGGATCAGCGCGTCCGTCCTTCTGCCAGCAGCGACACCAGCGTCGCCCCGTAGCGCTCCAGCCGCCGCGCGCCGAGGCCTCGCACCTGACATACTGCCTCTTCCCCGGGCACCCCCTGGACGGCCAGCGTCGCGAGATCCTGCACGCAGTGTCCCGGTAGCACCACCTGCTCGTCGACCCCTCGCCGTCGCGCCTCTTCGCGTCGCCACGCGCCGATCCGCGTCGTGAGCGCTCGTCGCTGCGTGGCCTGGGCTCGGAAGCGTGCCATCGCCTCGGCGTCCGACTCGTGTCGTGCAAACAGCGCCCGATCCTCCTCCGGCACGTCACCGTCCGCGATCCCCTCGGCGACGGCCCGCAGCCAGTCCGAGGACCAGAGCGCGGCTCGCCCTGTGAGGAGCGCTGGGACGCCACCGAGCGTCTCCAGTGACGAAGGCCGGCGTTGCGCCAGGGCGAGGAGCGCCTCGGACCCGACCACCTTGAAATTCGGCACGTCTTCCGATTCGGCCGCGGCCTCGCGCACCATCAGCGCGCGCCGCAGGATCGCTCGCCCTACCGGATCCAGGGCCTCCACCCCCTTCACCCGCGCGTATGACGGCCGTGAATCGCGCGGTGGCCGCTGCGCAGCCTCCAGCCGGTAGCCGCACTCCTCGGCCAGCTCGTCCGCGATCCCCAGCGTCTCCGCACGCTTCAGGAGACACGTATCCAGCGCCAGCAGGTGGATCACATCCCCTGCCAGGTAGCGGATCTGCGTCGGTCCCAGCGGCCTGAGCCCCCAGTCGTGGTGCTGTAACTGCTTATCGATGTGAATCCCCAGCTCGCTCGAGAGCAGTGACGCCAGCCCAGTCGCTTTCGCGCCCAGGAACAGCGCGGCCACTGACGTATCGCGCGCCCTGCTCAGAGGCACCCCTGCCTCGCACAGCATCCGCGCATCGAACGCCAGATCGTGCAGCACCTTCACGGGCCCCTCCGGCCCCAGCAGCGTCCCCAGCGCGGCGAGTGGCACGCGCAGCGCGTCCACGATGGCTGTGACGATCCCACCATCTTCCTCGAACGCGAGCTGCACCGTACAGAGCTGGCAGCGGTACGCGAACAACCCGTTCGCTTCCACGTCCACGGCCACCCGTGGCGCTCGCATCGCGCGCTCGACCACGGTGCGAACGCCGCCCTCGTCTTCGACGAGCAGCGGCGAGATCTCCAGCGGAATCCCCCCGTTCGTCGCCCCGCTCATCGCGTCCTGGCGCGCCGCCGTCGCGCCGTTCCGAGGAGCGCCAGCATACCCAGCGCAGCCACCAGGCCACCTCGCTCCGTCCTGCTGGAGCCTGCCGCGCTCACACTGCAACCCTCGTCGTCGGTCTCGACCACCAGCTGCTCTCCCTCGCACAGAGGTGAGAACCCACCCCGTGGCGTCGGGTCACAGCTCAGGATGGGTCCTGGTGGGTAAGCCACACAGATGGCCTCCTCGTCGTCTTTGCTCAGGTCACGCAGCGCGATCGAGCCTTGCGGGTATTGGGCCACCATCGTCGCCTCGACATCCGAAAACGAGTGAGACAGGCCCAGGAAGTGGCCGGTCTCGTGGGTCACGACGCTCAGGAGATCGTACTGTACGTCGTCGTCACCGGTGCTGAAGGTGTGGATGGCGGTGTTGATCTCCATGTCTGCGTCATAGATCCTCGCCGTCCCCACGCTGTACGTGACCAGCGTCAGCGCCAGCGTGTGTGCCGCGCCCGCGTGGGGCCAACCGTCATCTCGGAAGAGGATCGCGTTCGCGTTCCCCCGGCCCTTTCCCTGGTTGAACTCGTGCTCCGTGCAGCTCACGGCGCCCGCGTTGCTCACGTTCAGGCGAGGGTGCAACCCGTCACCACAGTCGGCGTTCATCCATGTGTCGAACGCGGTCTCGAAGATGTTCACTGCCTCTTCGTAGGAGACCTGCCGTGAAGCGTCCGCCTGGACCGAGAAGCCCATGCATGGTTCCGGCCAGGCGATCGGTGTTCCACAATCGTCGGGCATGGGCGGATCACACCGCGCTCCCGTGTAGTAATTCTCGACGTCGCCACACACGCTCGTCCTGCAGTAGGCCGAGGCGTCACGGGTCGACGCGAGCAAGGCCACGAGCGCACTGCCCAGCACCCACGCGCGCCTGAACTCAGCGCTTTTCATCGATCGCCCTCCGCACGCGCTGAATGGCCTGCACTGCGTCACCGAGCGTCTGCCCTACGAGCAGCTCACGTGCAGCGATCGAGGGGCCGGTACGCGCCAGCACCTTCCCCGTGTCCTGGCTCGGCGTGAGCCGTGCAGGCTGGTTCGGTGTTCTCTGCACGGGAAAGTGCCCCTGCGCCATGGCCGACACGACCATCGTCCCGCCGCTGATTTCGTGCAGGAACACCAGGGATTCGGCCCCTGGCGCGAGGGTCGCCTCACCCGACACCAGCTGCCCCACCCCGTCCACCACGCCACCCAGAGTCCGCACCCACAGCTCCTTGGCGGGCTTCCCCGTCACCAGCTGCCCCACCGTGAGCCGCGTGTACGTCACGATCCTGCGCTTGCCGCCCAGCTCCTCCCACTGGCTTCGTTGCTCGTGTGCCGTCGCCACCACCACGCAGGCGGAGCTCTCCACGAGCTCTTCGAGGGTGATGGCCACGGACACGGACGCTTCGGCGACGCCTGGCGACAGCGACGCAGGACCCATCCCGAGCGCCGCCGGCAGGGCGAGCGCGAGGGCAAGACCGAACGTTCGGAGGGACATCCCGGCAACATACCACGGCGCCGCGGGCCGCGACGCGCCCCTGGACCGCATGCCTCGACCCGACTAGCACACCCTCCAGAGGAGCCATCCATGACCGACGATACCCTGCGAATCGGCCGACACACCTTCAAGTCCCGCCTCTTCGTGGGGACGGGCAAATACAAGGACGTCGAGGAGACCCGCCTTGCGCTCGAGGCCTCGGGCGCCGAGGTCGTCACCGTCGCCGTCCGGCGTGTCAATCTCAAGGAGCGCGGCGAGGGATCCATGATGTCGCTGCTCGCCGCAGGTCGGTGGACGATCCTTCCCAATACTGCAGGCTGCTACACCGCCGAGGACGCACTTCGTACATGTCGCCTCGCGCGCGAGCTGCTCCAGAGCGATCTGGTCAAGCTCGAGGTCATCGGCGATGAACGCACCCTCTTTCCCGACAATGAGGCCACCCTGGAAGCCGCGCGCGTCCTGGTCAAGGAGGGCTTCACCGTGCTCCCCTATTGCATTGATGACCCCATCATGTGTCGCAAGCTCGAGGACATCGGTTGCGCCGCCGTCATGCCCCTCGCTGCGCCCATCGGCAGTGGTCTCGGCATCCGGAACCCCGCGAACCTCATGATCATCCGCGAGCACGCCAAGGTTCCCGTCATCGTCGATGCAGGTGTGGGGTCTGCCAGCGACGCCGCGGTCGCCATGGAACTCGGCTGCGACGGGGTGCTGATGAACACTGCGATCGCTGGCGCCCAGAAGCCGGTGATGATGGCCGAGGCCATGCGCGACGCCGTCCGGGCAGGCCGTCTCTCGTACCTCGCGGGCCGCATTCCTCGGAAGCTCTACGCCACAGCGTCATCCCCCCTCGACGGCAGGATCGGCACGCCTGGTTGACTGCGGAAACGCCACCGAACCCTCATTATCTCCCCAGGGTCACTGGATCGACGGGCCCTGGTCGACTGCGCCCCGGTCTGCCAGTCTTGTAGCCCATATGACCATCCCGCTCTCCGTCCTCGATCTTTTCCCGGTCGGTGAAGGAACCTCGCCTCGCCAGGCCATCCAGGACTCTCTCGAGGTAGCGCGTCGCGTCGATGCGCTCGGATACGAGCGCATCTGGGTCGCCGAGCACCACAACATGCCGAACATCGCGAGCGCCGCACCCGAGGTGCTCATCGGCCACATCGCCGGCATCACCCAGCGCATCCGCGTCGGCTCGGGGGGCATCATGATCCCGAACCACACCCCCCTGCGCGTGGTGGAGATCTTCCGCACCCTCGAAGCCCTCTACCCTGGCCGCATCGATCTCGGCCTTGGTCGCGCCCCTGGCACCGATCCCGTGACGGCCTCTGCCCTTCGCCGCAGCAACGTGGAGGTCAACCAGGAACTGGCCGAGCTGCTGGCCTTCGCGAACGGCACTTTTCCCGTCGGTCACCCCTTCCGGAACATCACCGCCATGCCGTCGGATGTTCCCCTTCCGCCCATCTGGATGCTGGGCTCCACCGACGCTGGCGCCCGCATCGCGGCCACGCTCGGCGTCGGCTACGCCTTCGCGGGGCACTTCAACATGGCCGAGGCCCGCAATGCGATTGCGCTCTACCGCGCTCGGTTCAGCCCCAAGGTCCTCGACGCGCCGAGGGTCATCCTCGCCGTCACCGTCATCTGCGCCGAGACCGACGAGCGCGCCACGCAGCTCGCCGCGCCCCACCGCGTCGCCGTGGCCCGCCTCAGTCGTGGCCTACCCGCGGCGATTCCATCCGTCGAAGAAGCTCTGGCCTACCGCTTCACCCCTGAGGAACAGCTCGTGGTCGACCGGTTCGCGCACGGCGCCGTCGTTGGCAGTCCGGAGCGCGTTCGCGAAGGCCTCTCCCGCCTCGTCGAGGAGACCGGAGCCGACGAACTCATGGTCTCCACCATGATCCCGCTCCTCGATGAGCGCATCGGCTCCTACGAGCGCGTCGCCCGGCTCTTCGAGCTGGAGGGGGCTGCATGATCAAGCAGCGGGCTCTCCGCTCCGAGGCTTCGCGCTCCAGGCCAGGCCGGTGACGGCCATCGCCCCTCAGTCCCGCGCCGCGGCCGGGTTCACCCGGGCACCTCGGCCCAGCCGTCACCGATCGGTGGCGCCTCGTCTCCGGCGAGCGACAGCCGCATGATCACCACGTCGACCCAGCGCCCGTGCTTGAATCCGGCTGCAGGAAGGAGCCCTGTGGACTCGAACCCGCAGGTAGCGTGCAGGCCGATCGACGCCGCGTTCCCGCTGTCCCCGATGAGCGCCAGGATCTGCCGCAGCCCTCGCGCGCGCGACCGTTCTATCAGCGCCTCCAGCAACGTGCGCCCCACCCCTCTGCCCACCCACGCTGGCGCCACGTAGACGCTATCTTCCACGGCGTAGCGGTACGCCGTCCGCAGGCGGAAAGGCCCCACGTACCCGAACCCCACCACCGCTCCCTCGGCTTCCACCACCAGCCAGGGCAACCCGCGCGCCTGCACCGCTGCGACCCGCTGCCCCATCTCGGCCGCGTCGGGCGCGACTTCTTCGAACGTCCCGAGGCCGCGCTCCACGTGGTGCCCGTAGATCGCCGAAATCGCTGGAAGATCCCCGTCGACCGCCTCTCGCAGGTTCACCCCTACGCTCCTATCGCTTCGGCGCAGGGGCGGCGAGGGCATTCCTCGACCTGCCCCGTGGTGCGTTCGCGGCGCGCTCCTCGCTTGGCCGCCGGCGTCAAAACCAGCACCGCCGCCTCAAGCTTGCTTGATCAGCTCCACCTCGATCGTGATCGTGATCTCGTCCCCGACCATCAGACCGCCGGCTTCCAGCACCGTGTTCCATCCCATCCCGAAGTCCGACCGCTTGATCTTCGTCTTCGCGGTCGCCCCGATACGCCGGTTGCCCCAGGGATCGCCGTGCTCCGCGGTCAGCTCCTCCACGGATAGCGTCACCTCCCTTGTCGTCCCATGGATGGTCAGGTCACCCACCAGGGATCCGCTATCCCCCTTCGTCGCGAACCCCTTCGACGCGAAGGTGATCGTCGGGTACTGCGCTGCGTCGAAGAAATCGGCGCTCCGGAGATGCTCGTCCCGTTTCTCCTCATTCGTGTTGATCGAGGCCACCTCGATGCTGGCCGACACCTTCGCCGTCGCCGGGTGCTGGGGGTCGTACACCACCTCGCCCGAGACCCCCTTGAACGTCCCGTGCACGTTCGAGATCATCAGGTGCCGCACCTTGAACGAGATGGTCGAGTGGGATGCATCGATCACCCACCGCGCCGCCTGCGTGGCCGACTTCGAACCCTCGATCGCCGTGGACTCTGCGCTCGTCGTTGTCATGCAGGGAGATATGCGCCGTCCCCTCCCGACCGACTAGACTGCACCTGGTGAACGGAATGTTCGCAGGATTCGAACGATGGATCTGAACCGCATCGCCATCTTCGTGCGCGTCGTCGACGAGCGCGGCTTCACCGCGGCTGCGAGGGCCCTCGGCCTCCCCAAATCCTCCGTCAGTCGTGCCGTCTCCCTCCTGGAGGAAGACCTGAAGGTCCGCCTGCTCCAGCGTAGCGCCCGCAACATCTCCCTCACCGACGCCGGCGCCACGTTCTACGAGCGCGCCTCGCGTGGCCTCGGCGTCATGCAGGAAGCGATCGCCGTCGCCTCCGACGCCGAAGCGGCCCTCCGAGGCACCATCCGCATCACTGCGCCCGTCGATCTGGGGGTGTGGATGCTCGCCCCGGCGGTCACCCGCTTCGTCCGCCGGCACCCTGATGTCCACGTCGACGTCACCCTCACCAGCCGCATGGTGGATCTCGTCGAGGAGGGCATCGATCTCGCCGTCCGCGCCGGGACGCTCCGTGACAGCGCCCTCATCGCCCGTCGCGTCGGTCAGGCCGAGTCGGCGATCTTCGCGTCACCCCGCTACCTGGCCCGCCACGGCACGCCTTCCCGCGTGGAGGAACTCTCCCAGCACCGCTGTATCCTCTTCCGGCCCACCCGTGGCCGCGCGACCTGGGTGCTCGTCGGGCCCTCAGGTGAAGAAAGCATCGAGCTCGGCGCCTTCCTTGGCGCGGACGACCTCTCGTTCGTCCGCCGCACCATCCTCGCTGGCGCCGGCGTAGGCCTCTTCCCCGCCTTCATGTGCCGGCGGGAGGTCGAGCGCGGTCGGCTCGTCCGGGTCCTCCCCGACCACCACGTTCCCGGCGCTCCCGTCCACCTCGTCTACCCGACGGCGCGTCATCTCCCCCACCGTGTCGCCGTGCTCCGCGACTACCTCGTCGAGCGTCTGGGTCGTCTGCTCCGTCCACAAACCTTCGCCGGCTCCCCTCCTGCCGCAGCTCCTCCCACCTGACGATGCGAGCGCGTCGACCCCTGTGCGCTGAACGGTCCCGGACTCGCGTGAGCATTCAGTGGACCCTCGGGGTCGCTCGCAGCCCTGTGTGGACGTACTGCCGCCCGTCGTCGAGCTGGTAGAACACCACCGCCTTCCAGCCATCCTCGTGGGGTAGCTGCGTCGCGAAGACGCCCTGCCGAGGAGCCACTGGCCGGAGCGGCAAGGCATGCACTGGCTGTGGTGCCAGCGACGCGACGGGTCCTGTGGTGATCACCCGCAGCACGCCCTCCGTGTCGTCCTTCGCCTCCACCTCCAGGCGCAGACCGAGTCGCTCGTACACCCCCACGAGAGACGCCCACGACTTCTCGCCCAGCGCACCCCGTACGTCGCCCGCGCTGCGCGCTGCTGGCGCGAGCGGCGCAGGGACCTCCAGATCGGCAAGCTCCGCCAGGAGCACGCGCAGGACCTCCCGGTGGAGGAGCCCAGCGTGCCCCCCGTTGGTCAGCAGCGCGATGGCCAGCCCACGATCCGGCACGATGTGGAGGAACGCGAACTGCCCCGCGCCACTCCCCGGATGCGCCAGCACGCGCCGACCACACCACGTCGCGAGCGCCATCCCCAGCCCCCAGTGGCTGCCGACACTCCACGGCTCGGGCACAGCCACGTGCGCCGAGTCGAGGGTGTCGATGGTGTGCTTCGACAGCAGCCGCGTTCCATCTGCCGTGACCCCGTGTTCGAGATGGAGGCGGGCGAAGGCGAGCAGCTCGGTCGCCGTCGTGCAGATGGCCCCTGCCGGCCCGAGTGTGCGAGGAACCTCCCAGCGAGGCACTTCCTGCCATGCCATGGCAGCCTTCCTCTCAGGCCCCGGTCCGTCCGATGGGGGCACCTCGCGGAGCGTATGTCCTCTGGCGACACCGAGGCGCAGCGCGTCGTGCGCCGAGGTCACGGTTCGTCGTAAGCGGAGCGGCGAGAACAGAAGGTCCCGCATCGCCTCGTCCCACACCTTGCCGGTCAGCACCTCCAGGAGACGCCCTGCCAGGATGTAGCCAGTGTTGCAGTAGGACATCGTCTCTCCTGGCGCATGCTGCGGCCAGAGCGCGCCGCACCGGGAGGCGTAGCGGGCGAGCACCCCGTCGTCCTCGCCCAGATCGAGCAGGTAGTCGCCAGGCAGGCCGCTCGTGTGGCTCAGCAGGTGGCGCAGATTCACGCCCATCAGCGCGGGCGCCGAGGCCACCTCGGGATCGCCCAGCAGACCCGCCACCGGCGCGTTCAGGTCGAGCTTCTCCGCATCGACGAGGCGCATCAGCGCCGCAGCCGTCCACGGCTTGGTCGCGGACCCCAGCTGAAACAGCGTCTCGGGCGTCACCGCCTCAAGCGTCCCCACGCTTCGAACACCCGCTACGGCGCAGTACACCGCGCTCCCCACCAGGACTGCCAGAGAGGCCCCGGGCACCTGGTGAGCCTGCGTCGCTTCACCGAACCACGCTTGGAGCTGCTCATCAAGCATGCTCACTCCTCTTCACTTCTTCCAGAGCTGCATCGCGACTGCGTAGCTCTCCGAGCTGCTTCGACGTCTCGCCCTCCTGGCGGCGTCTCTTTCAGCAAGGCCCCTTCGGCGCGGCCGTGGACGAGAGCAGGGCGGCAAAAGCCCGCCGCTGCACCTCCTGTTGCACCGCCTGGGTCAGCTCCGGATCGGTGAATATCTGCGTGCAAAGTTCGCAGAAGCTACCGTAGCGATCGCGGAGCTTCGCTCCGAGGCCCGCCTCTCTGAGGAACGAAGCGAAATGGGCCGGGCCTGCATGCACCAGCGTGCGGAGCATGAAGTTCGGCCGCAGCGAGGACATCATGTCCTGGAGGCTTCCCTCGTGGATGCTCCCGAGGGAGAGGGACGGGCAGAGTTCTCCCCCGTTGCAGCAAGGGTACACGCGGCCATCGGGGGCCACGACCACATTGAGGGCGTGCGCGCAGGAGCCCTCCGGCAAACCCGGCTTTCGCCACAGATCGTTCTCGGGGATCAATGCCGCGCGACCGATGGCTGCAGCGGGCATGGTGGCCACGGTGACGCCGCACTGCTCCTCGGGAGCGAGGTGGGTGACCACGTGTCCCGCGTTCTGACGCCGGGTGGTGCACACGCGCAGAACGATCTGCACACCGAGCTGCTTTCCCGCGCGGATCATGTTCGTGACCACCCCGGGCGCGATGTAGTCCTGGTGCATCGCATCGGCGCTCAGCTCGATGGTGCGTACCCCGACCGAGGCCAGCTCGCCCACCTTCCGGAGCGCGCGGTCGAGCGTACCGGCCCAGAAGCCATTGGTGGTGATGGCATTGCTGAAGCCTCTGGCATCGGCGTGCGCGAGCATCTGCATGAGCTCGTGCCAGTAGATCGTCGCCTCGCCGCCGGCAAAGTGGCAGTTCTTTGCGAGGTTCGGGAGCTGCGTGGCCTCGTCGATGACACGCCGCACATCATCCACCGACAGGCGCTCTCTGGAAGCGTCGGGCCCGCAGCTCGTGTAGCAGTGATCACAGCGGGCGTTGCAGAAGTAGGTCGTCTCGAAGACCAGCGAACGGAAAGAGAGCGGGTGCGACGGTGACTCTTCGGTCCGCTGCCCCGTGGGCTCGCGGATCGCGTTGGACGTCGAGGCGTCTTGCGGGAGGTCGAGCAGCGCTCCAGCGCAGCCTCTCATGTAGGACGAGAGGCTCTCCCCGCGGCGCGTCGAGAGCATGCAGCCGCGGTTGATCAGACCGGCCTCGAGCAGCGCCGACGGGAGCACCGCACCATCCGGGAGCACGAAGAGCACCTGGAGCATGGCGTTCGACACCCGATCGACCATGCGCAAGAGGCGCTTGATCTCGCGCATGTCGAGCCGCGCGTGGTGGCTGACGTCGAGCGTCCACAGCACCGCGTAGGGCCCACGGGTGGAGAGCGCGGAGAGCGCCGGCTCGAGCACCTCGAGCGGCTCACTCAGCGCCCCGCAGGTCATCAGGATGGGCAAAGCGCCCTCCTCGGCCGCCGTAGTGACGAGTGATGGCAGGAGGTCGAGCGCAGCGAACGCCTCCGTGCCCAGGTAGACGACGGGAGACCGGCTGGCCGCTGCGCGCACCGCAGCGATGGCGTCCTCGGCAGACATCGCCTCACCCCCAGGACAATCGGGGCACCCGGGAGAGCAGCGACGGTTGAGCAGAACCACATTGTGCGGCCGGTCCATGCGTGTACCTCTCGCTTCTTTCAGTTCTGACGGTCGCTTCCGCGCACACCCGAGGTCAGAAGCAGCGCTGCGACGAGACGGCTCTGCTTCCGGGCGCTGGAGCTCGGCGTGTCACCCCGGGACGAGAGCACATCGACCACCCGTCCGTCCGCCGACGCGAGCTGGCGCACGAGCGGCTCGGGGACGTCGAAGCCTGCCTTGGCCGCCGTCTTCACCGGGTCTTTCCAGAACGCGCTTCGGAACGTCGGATCGTTGCAGAGCCGCTCGACCAGCCCGTTGAGATGCTCCTGGATCGTGGTTGCCGAGTCTCCTGCCTTGAACATGTTTCCCCCCTCGTGCTCGCGTGTGACCGACGCCGGGGCACCATCGCCCTGGCTGGGCGATTCGTGGTCACCGCTCACTGCACCGTCAATGAGATGCCTGAAATCATGCTGAGGGCGGAGGCGTACGTGCGTCCACGCGTCACGTGAGGCGAGCTGCGCGGTGGACTCGCCAGCGCTGCGTGAATTGCGTGATCTCGCGTGGCCCTGCCGCCCCTCGTCGAACAGGGAAAACCCTCGGTTCGGTCCTGTCGGCTGGCCTCGCGCAATCCCGATCCACGTTCAGTCGGGGCGCGGACGTTCGTCTGCGCGAACGCCATGGTGAGGCGGCGATGGGCCTCGCCGTGCTGCGATCCATCCTGCCTGCGCCCCGACCAGCGGCGCGTCGGATCCTCACGCTGGTGAATGGATGGCTCATGAACCACGGCAGGCACATGCTCTGCCGTGGCGGGGCCGTGCGACCCAAGGCGGCCTGAGGAGGGACCGCTCGCCGGGTTGCGGAGACACGCGAAACGCTCGCCCCGTGCGATCTCTTCCTCCGGCCACCGAGATGGGCCTGCGTGTGACGCAGCTCCTGGGCTACCCTCCTGCTCTCTGGCCGTGAACACCTCTGCGCGCTCGCTCACCCGCTCCCCTCGTTCTGTTTCGCGGAAGCCTCCTACCCGGCGTGGTCCGTGGGGTGCCGCCACCGCGTTCGCCGCGAAGGCGCTCTCCTTGCTCGGCGGCGTTGCGGTCTGTTCGATCGGCCTCCTCGCGCTCGGCAGCGTCGGCTGCGGCCGTCCCGTCGCGCACGTGCTCGCTGACCTCGCGGTCTCTGGCGCCAGCCACCCCACGCTGCCCCGCCCGGATGCGCTGTCGGAGTCGGCGCGCGCCGCCGGCTACCGGATCCTCGGTGGCGACCTCCACTGCCATGTGCGGCCTCCCGACGGTTATCCGCACGTGAGTCGGACCGTCGCGGAGACCGTGGCGCTGGCCCGGGAGGAGAAGCTCGACTTCGTGGTGCTCACGCCGCACCTGCGCGCGGGCTTCTTCCTCGACGAGGGCCGTCGCGCCGTGGCCATCGCGCAGCAGCGAACCCTCGCCGAAGAGGTGCGGCGCGCTGCAGGCTCCGGACCTGTGTTCGTCGTCGGCTTCGAGTACACCGACTTCACCTATGGCCACCTCGGCGCCTCGTTCGGCGATCTGGAGGCAGTGCTCGCCGCCGTCCCCGTGCACGAAGCGCAGGCGCGTCCCGGGCGCTTCTTTGACGAGTACGTGCGGCGTGGTGGCTTCCTGGTGATCAACCACCCGCTCCTCGTCCCGCTGGACACGCTCATCCCCTGGGCGCGCTACGACATGTCGTGGCAGCCGTTCACCCGGCGGATGCCCGAGCCGTTCCCCGATGAGATCATGACGGCCGGCCGCCTTGCGCAGGGCATCGAGGTCTTCAACCTCGCCGTGAGCGAGATGCGCGATCGGCTCATGCTCTTCGACCGGCACCACTCTCTGCGCGAAGCGATGCGGCTCGTCGACTGGCAGATCACCTTGCGGCCGCGGCGGTTCGTGCCCGTCGGCGGCAGCGACAGCCACAGCGCCCACCTGCGCGCCACGACGTTCGTGCTCGCCAGCGCGCGCACACCCGAAAGCATCCGTGATGCGCTGCGTGCGGGCCGGGTCTGCGTGCGCGAACCTGCTGCCTGCTCGCTCGAGGCGCGTGGTGAAGGGACAGCGGGGCAGGGGAGCGTCTGGTCGCCGGTGGGCAGCTCTCTCCACGACGTGCACCGCCTGGTGGTGCGCACCCGCGGCGAGCGCGCGCGCATCCTCCTGAACGGCCGGGCCCTCGCCCCGGAAGGACCGGGCCGAGACATCGAGGTCACCGTCGACCCTCGCTGGTGCTCGGTCGTTCGCGCCGAAGTCGACGGCGGCTACTCAGCGCCCATCTATGTGAACTGTGGCGACCTGGGCGGCGACCCTCTGGAGCCTCCGCAGCCCGCGAGCTCGGTGGCGCGCTTCACGCCGGATACACCGTGACACCCACGACCACCTCCCCCCGGTGACCCCAGGAGTGACCACCCGGCGCGCGAACTGTGCGTAGAGTGAGCGCATGACGTCCTCCAGCGCTCGCTCTTCGCCCCTCGCGTCGCCTGCGTTCGCCCCCCCTCGCGTGGAGGTCCGCCAGCTTCCAGGAGGAGGCATGGTGCTGGCCTCGCCCGTACCGCTCGGACCTCACGCGCGGTGCCTGGGCGACTGGCTGGAGCGCTGGGCGGCTGACGCGCCCGAGCGGGTGTTCCTCACGGAGCGTGATGCAGGGGGCGTTCTCGTCGAGGTCACCTTTGCCCAGGCGCGTGACGCGGTCCGGACGCTCGCGCAGACGCTCCTCGATCTCGACCTGGCACCGGATCGGCCCCTCGCGCTGCTGTCGGACAATGGGATCCACCACGCCCTTCTCCAGCTCGCTGCCATGCACGTTGGCATTCCTGCCGTGCCCATCTCTCCAGCGTACGCGCTGATGTCGCGGGATCTGGAGAAGCTCCGCGCGATCGTGAGCCAGGTTCGCCCTGGCGCCGTGTTTGCGGCCGACGGCGCAGCCTTCGGGCGCGCGCTCGCAGCGGTCACCGCGATCGAGCCGAGCACACGCGTGCTCGTGTCATCGGCCGCGCCGCCGGGCGCGATGCTCGTGGACGGGATGTGCAAAGGAGGACACGGCCAGGCCGTGGAGGTCGCATTCCGCGCGATCACCCCCGACACGGTGGCGAAGATCCTGTTCACCTCGGGCTCTACGGGGACACCGAAGGGCGTGCTGAACACCCACCGCATGCTGTGTGCGAACCAGGAGATGATCGCCACCCTCTGGCCGTTCCTCTCCGAGCGCCCCCCGGTGACGGTGGACTGGCTTCCGTGGAGCCACACGTTCGGGGGCAACCACAACTTCAACATGTTTCTTCGCCACGGCGGGACGCTGCACGTGGACGGCGGCAAGCCAGCGCCGGGCCTCGTGGAGCGCACGCTCTCCAGGCTGCGCGAGGTATCGCCCACCATCTACTTCAACGTGCCGCGGGGCTACGAGATGATCCTGCCCCACCTGGAGAACGATGCGGCGCTGCGTGACGGGTTCTTCCGGGAGCTGGACGTGCTGTTCTACGCCGCCGCCGCGCTCCCCCAGAGCCTCTGGCTGCGGCTCGAAGCCGTATCGAAGCAGGCGCGGGGCGCGCCGGTCCCGATGATCTCGGCGTGGGGAACGACGGAGACATCGCCCATGGCGACCTGCGTCCACTTCCCGCTGGAGCGGGCGGGGAACATCGGCCTGCCGGCCCCGGGCTGCGAGATCAAGCTGGCCCCCGTGGGAGACAAACTCGAGATCCGGGTACGTGGACCGCAGGTGATGCCGGGATACCTGGGCGACACGCGGGCGGACGCCTTCGACGAGGAGGGATTCTATAGAACGGGCGACGCCGCATGCCTCGCCGATCCGGACGCCCCCTCGAAGGGGATCCTGTTCGATGGCCGCATCAGTGAGAACTTCAAGCTGTCGTCGGGGACATGGGTCTCCGTGGGGGCCCTCCGTGTGGCGCTGGTCGCCGCGATGTCACCCCTGATCCAGGACGCGGTGATCACCGGCCACGATCGTGAAGAGGTGGGGGCCCTGCTCCTCCCGAACCCGGCAGCGTGTGCTCGGCTCTGTGGCAGCGAGCTGCCTCTGGCAGAACTCCTGCGGCGCGACGAGGTGCGTGCCCATGTGCGTGCTGCGCTGCGCGCTCACAACGATGGGTGTGGTGGCTCCAGCCGACGCGTGGGGCGCGTGCTGCTGCTCGAAGAGCCCCCGTCGATCGACGCGGGCGAGATCACGGACAAGGGATACGTGAACCAGCGAGCGGTGCTGACACGCCGAGCGACGCTGGTGGAGCGTCTGTACGCGGAGCCTCCGGGGGACGACGTGATCCTCGCCGAGGGCAGGGAAGGGAACGAGCGATGATCCGGGTGAAGATTTGCTGCATCTCATCCATCGTCGAGGCGCGCCTCGCCATCTCCCTGGGCGCCGCTGCGCTCGGCCTGGTCTCCGAGATGCCGAGCGGCCCCGGTGTCATCACCGACGATGAGATCGCCTCCATCGCGCGGACCGTTCCACCAGGCGTGTCTTCGTTTCTCCTCACCTCCGCGCACGACCCAGCGCGGATCATCGCTCAGCAGCAGGCCGCAGGCGTCGACACCCTTCAGCTCGTGGACAGGCTCCCGCGAGGCGTGTGTAGCGAGCTGCGCGCCGCGCTCCCCGGCGTGCGCCTGGTGCAGGTGATCCACGTGCTGGACGAGGCCTCGATCGACGAAGCACTGGAGGCTGCCCCCGAGGTTCACGCGCTGCTCCTCGACTCGGGCAACCCGAACCTGGCTGTGAAGCAGCTCGGCGGCACGGGCCGCGTCCACGACTGGACCCTGAGCCGGAAGATCTGCGATCGATCCCCTGTCCCCGTGTTCCTCGCGGGTGGCCTGCGCGCCGACAACGTCGCCTCGGCCATCCGCGCCGTGCGGCCCTTCGGCGTGGACCTGTGCAGCAGCGTCAGGACCGAGGGGCACCTCGACCCCGACAAGCTGGGTACGTTCTTCCAGGCGGTCGGCGCTGCATGATCTGGTGAGCGCCACCTCGCTCCGTCATCGGGTGAGGCCCAAAACTGGTTGGACCTCCCTGCAAACGCGCACCCCGCTCCGCTCGCATAGAGACCTCGATGGGATGGTCGCGGGCTGCGAAACGTGATTCGCATGGCGACACGGTCGTGGCTCTCCTCTGGTCGGAGCGGGATGGATGTTGTACCAGGGTTCCCCGATGACCACGGCCACCCAGGAGCGCCTCGTTCGTCCCAGCACGTGTCGCATGTTCGAGACGCCGCTCATCGAGCGGTTCTCTCGCAGTCACCCGATCCTACCCTTCGTCTTCTGGCTGCCCGTGGTCGCCTACCTCGGCGTGCGCGCAGTCGGTAACGAGGTGGGCCTGCTCGCCGGCCTCGGTCTCGTGCTGGCGGGTCTGCTCATCTGGACCTTCGCCGAGTACGTCCTGCACCGCTGGCTCTTCCACTACGTGGGGCCGAGGCCGTGGCAGCGACGGGTGCACTTCATCTTGCACGGTGTGCACCACGACTTCCCACAAGACACAGACCGGCTGGTGTTCCCGCTCGGCGCGAGCATCCCCATGGGTGCCGGGTTCTACCTGCTTTTCCGGCTGCTCTTGGGTCCTGTTCTGGTCGATCCCATCTTCATCGGGTTCGGGCTTGGCTACCTCGCCTACGATGGCACGCACTATGCAGTTCACAACTTCCGACTGACCTCCAGGTGGGGGAAGTGGATCAAGCGACACCACATGATCCACCACCACACCGGAGAAGAGGCGCGCTGGGGCGTGTCCTCGCCGATCTGGGACTACGTGTTCGGAACGATGGGGTCGAAGGCCGACAAGGCTGGCTGATCACGCCGCTCTGGATCGCTCTCCCGAACGAGTGAGGCGCCACCTACCAGGTTTTGGCTGCCAGAGTTCGGGAGAGGGGAATGAGCCGGAAAAGGACTCGGTTGATGGAGAGCGCGCGGGGGCAGACCTCGCGTGACCGTCAGACCCTTCGCGAGCGCGAGGGGTCGCGGAGCGCCGTGCGCCTGGTCGTCCCGGAAGATGGCGCAGGCGCCGACCCCATCGAGACCCTGATCCGAAGGTCACGTAGATGTCGTCGACGAGGAGATGCCCGCCGCGCCTTGGTGCTGCTGCGGGATGCGTGCAACCACGACGAGTGGCGCGCGAGATCATGGACGATCCTTGGCGCGTTCCTGGCCGAGCTGGGACGCAAGGACGAAGCCGTGAGCGCACTCGAGCATGCCCACTGGTTGAGGGTACGAGCTGGCGAAGCGAGGCGGGCGGAAGTCACGGCGAGGCTCACCGAGCAAGCGCGCCGTCAGGCCGCCTGACCGGGCGGACCTCTCGTCGATCAGGCAGCCTGCGTCGGCGCGTCGCCGCTTTGCGTGGCGGACGCTGGCAGGACGCGGAGCGCACCGGCGTAGAACATGCGCAGCGTGTTGCGGTTGCAGAACGGGCACAGCCAGCCCACGTCGAAGCGCTCCAGATGAGCGTTGATGCTGTGTGCCGGCGCGAGCTCCTTGATGCCCGGCCGGGCTGCCCACCCGGCAAGGACGTGTCGGCGCTCGTCCAGTGTGGCCGACAAGGTCGCCTGACATTCGCAGCGGCTGGTGATGAAGAAGCGGCTCATGGGAGATCTGTCCTCGCGTGCTCTTTTCACAACCGTCTCGCCGCATCGCGGCATGACGCGCCTCTGAACGAGGCCTCTCGTGATGCGGCTTCTATAAAGGGTGGTCGGTTTGGGCTCAAGGGGTGTTAGGGTGGAGATGGTTGCGGCGATCGTGACCGACGAGAGGGAGGAGGGGAAATGAACTCTCGCCGTTCTGGCCAGCAAGCGATGTGGGTTGAAGAGAGGGCGCTTCCCGAGCGCCGCGGGCATGACGAGCCGGGGGATGCCCCCATCTCTGCATCCCTGCGCGGACAGCCCATGGATCGTCCTGGGCCTCACTCCGTTCGAGGGGGAAGCCGGGATGCGGCTCACCTCGACGCGGCGATCTCGGCGCCTCGTGTGCTCCTCGCGCACAACGCCACGGCCGTCACCTGCGACGCCTTGGCGCGGCTGATCGAGGCCACCGGCGCGGAGCTGGTGGACGCCTCGTCCAGCGATGACGCGCGCCTCGCCGTCGAGGCCGAGGACTTCGATGCCTGCCTGGTCTGCCTCGATCTGCCCCCGGCACCGTTTGCTGGCGTGCGGCTCGCGAGTGAGCTGCTGGAACGAGGCTGCCCCGTGGTGCTCGTGACCCGCAGCCAGCGCTGGCTTCCCGCCGACGCCACGGCGCTCCGTGCCCTCCCGTGGATCCCTCCCGACGCCACCGAGGACGCCCTCCGTGAAGCGCTGGACACCGCCAGCGGCATCCAGGACAGCGTCGTCCGACGCCGGACTTCCCTCGAGACCTCCCGCGTACGCCTGGTGCGACGCTGAGATCATGGTGCGGGTAGGCCTCGAGCCCACCCGCCCCGCGAGCCCTTCCAGCCTCATTGCCTGCGTCACCGAGATCACGGCGCAGGCATGACGTTCACCCGCGCCTGGCTCACGGCGTGGGCGGGCTCAAGGCCCGACCGCTTGCACCTCGACCGCGCGCACCGTCGCCGTGCCCGCCCCCGCGACCGTGATCAGCAGCTCGGCGTCCTCCTTCAACGTCGCATCCAGACGCCGCCCCCCTTCGAGCGACTGGGTGCGCAGCACCGCCCGATCCCCCGACGCACCGCGGATCGCGATCTCCAGGTAGGCATCGGGCGTCCCGACCGAGACCAGATCCCCTGACCCCTCACACCGCAGCGACGCCTTCCCCCCGAGCGGCTGCGCCTTGTCGGGAGCACACGACGTCTTCACCTGCGGCTCGGTCGCCGCCTCCGCCCGCGCCGCGGCCAGCACGTTCCCACCGCGCACCAGCTCCACATCGTCGAGGTGAACCTGGCCCGTGCCGCGCGACCCCACCACCAGGTAGAACCCGCTCGCGCCTGGCTCGGCGACGAGCTTCGCCTCGCGCACCCCCTTCTCCTTCGCCGTGATCTGGAGCGGCGTCAGCCCCTCCTGCGACTCCGGATCCTCCAGCGATCGCAGCCCGAGGTACAGCTCCGCGTCCTGCGCAGCCCGGAAGCGGAACCGTCCCGTCACCTCGTCCCCGGGCGCGATCAGACCTGGCGCGGCCGGCGCGTAGCTCCCGTGGACACGCACCAGGTAGCGCCGCCCTCCGCGCAGCGGCAGCGTCGTGCTGCTCCGGAGCACCAGCCGTGGCGGCCCCTCCTTCGCCTGCACCGTCACCCCCTCCCCGCTCGGCGAGAAGCTGATCCCTTCCGCGGCGATCTGTTGCAGCTTGCCACCGGGGAGCGCCGGGATGGCCGGCTTCGCGGCAGGCACTCCCTTGGGCTCTGCCGGCGCGTCCCCTCGGCCGGAGAGCCGGACCGAAAGCTCTTGCACCCCGGCATGGAAGCGCGCCACCTCCTCCGGAGCGCTGAACTTCCGGTTCCCCCACAGATCGAGCAGCGCCGCCATCAGATCGGTGAGCTGCTTGTCCCGGGCCTCGTGCTCCCCCCGCGTCATCTGGCAGCGGTTGTAGCTCTCGCACAGCTCCACCCGCTGCCCCTTCACCTGCTCGGCGAGCTGGACGGCGGCACGGATCGCCTCCGTACGCTGCAGACCGGCCTGCCCCTTCCCCGCTCGCTCCAGCGCGCCACCCACTGCGAGCGGCTCGAACACCGCACCGATCGCCGCGCAGTCCTCGCGCAGGATCTCCCCGATCGGCGCAGGGCACGCGATCTCGGCGGAGAGCGTCGGCGCTTCGACCTCCTTCGGCGGACCACAGGCCGAGAGGAGGAATGCCATCGAGGGACTCAGAGCGACCAGCGAACGGAAGAGACGGCGATGGTGCACCAGGCGAAGCTAGTACAGGTCGGGCACGCTCGGGACGGGCAAGCGCGGGCACATGACGCCTGACCTCGGGAGAGGGGAGGGGATGCGCCGTCCGACCACCCATGTTCACGGGCATCCGTGAGCCTCGGACCCCACGCGAACGAGTTCGTGCTGTTGCCTGTTGCCCTGAAGAACGGAATTGGCTAGAAGCTGCTTCACCTCACGCGGGACTAGCTCAGTTGGTAGAGCATCAGCTTCCCAAGCTGAGGGTCGCGGGTTCGAATCCCGTGTCCCGCTCCGAGATCCACGGATCTTCGGTGCACGCGAAGAGGATCTGAGACCAAAGCGTCACGAGTTCACTCGTGGCGCTTTCGTCGTTTTGGCCTCACGAGATCGGCCCTGTGGCCTTCACCAGGCCACCACGGTGATCCTCGCCTGGTCCAGCGTCCCGGTCTCCGTGTCGTCTGCATCGGCGACACACACCAACCAGTCGCCGCTGGGCGACTCCAGCTCGAAGTCGGCGAGGCTCTTCCCCGGCCCCTTGCCTGGACTCGGCCCGTACGCACAGATCCCGTCGTCGCGGCACACCGCCTTGCTGTTGTCGATGTTCACCCCCATCAGCTCCGCGGGGGACGCCGCGTCGTCCCGGAACGTGATCGGGTGCGTCACCACCAGGTTCGACCCATCTCCATCCAGCTCCGACGACCCATCATCGGGCTCCTCGATCCCTGCCCGGCTGAGCAGCGTCGTCACCGTCCCTTCCGGGCTCACCACCTTGATCACCAGATCGCTCAGCCACGAGTGCGACAGCCCCACCAGCACCTCGACCCGCACCACCCGTGTCGCCACCATGGTGACGGGCAGCGCCATGCACTCCATGCTCTCGATGCTCCCGTCGTACCGCTGATCGTCGGGCAGCGCGTGAGCAAGGCCTGGCCCCACCCCCACCCTCGACGTCAGGTACGGCCCGCACACGCTGGGCGACCCTGCGCAGCCGAAGCCCTCCTCGATCTCGCACCCAGCATCACAGCCATCGCCGCTCCGCACGTTCCCGTCGTCGCACGCCTCCTCCAGCTCGACGCGCCCATCTCCGCATCCAGCGTGCGCCCCACCGCTTCCACCGCCTCCGTCGCCCCCGCTCGTGTCGAACGTGAAGTCGTTCACCCCGGAGAGCGCGTTGCACCCGGCGACCGCGAGCAGCGCTGCCGCGCGCATGATCCCATCCCGTCGTCGCATGCTCGTTTCCGCAGACCAGCATAGTCCATCCCCCACACCCCTCCACCCGGCGCCCCCGGACCGTGTCGCCTCGCAGCCGTGCGGCCTCGCAGCCGTGCGGCCTCCGCGTGATAGCCTCGCGACGCGCTCACCTCGCGCCGTGGTGCGCCACCACCCTGGAGTGACCTCATGCCCCGGCCCTCACCCCTCCGCATCGCCCTCCTCCCCGCCCTGCACCTCGCCCTCGCCGCCTGTGGCCTTGCTTGCGGCGGTGACGATGGCGGTAGCGGTGGCAGCGGCGGCTCCACGACCAGCGACACCGGCGGCGGCGGCGCGACCCCTGCCGGCGTCGGCGGTGGATCGACCACCGGCGTGGGCGGCCAGGGCGCTGGGGGCGCGACCTCCACCCTCGACTGCGCCGGCCTCCCCCTCTGCGACGACTTCGAGACCGCTGCTCCCGGAGGCCCCCCTGATCCCGCGGTCTGGAGCGTCGTCTCTCCCAACTGCAGCGGCACCGGGACCCTCGCGATCGACGATGCCCACGCGCACAGCGGCGCGCGCTCCGTGCGCATCGACGGTGGCGGCAACTACTGCGACCACGTCTTCATCGCCAACAGCACCGCCATCGCGGCGGTCGGTGCCGCCGTTCATGGCCGCTTCTTCGTCCGCTTCGAAGACCCCCTCGGCATGAGCCACGTCACCTTTCTCACCCTGCGCGACGAGAACGCGGGCGGCCGTGACCTCCGGATGGGTGGCCAGAGCGAGATCCTCATGTGGAACCGCGAGACCGACGACGCCACCTTGCCCTCGCTCAGCCCCGCGGGCATCGCCCAGAGCCTTCGCCCCACCGCCGGTGCCTGGCACTGCATCGAGTTCTTCGTCGACGGCCCGAGCGGCGTCCTGCAGACCTGGGTCGACGGCGCCGCGGTCCCCGGCCTCCAGGTCGACGCCACCCCCACCCCCGACATCGACCAGCAGTGGCACAACCAGCCTGGCTGGGCGCCTGCCCTCTCGGACGTCAAGTTCGGCTGGGAGGGCTACGGCGGCCAGCCCATGACCCTCTGGGTCGACGACATCGCCCTCGCTGCCCAGCGCATCGGCTGCGATTGACGCTGACGTCGGCTCGATTCCCGCCCCGCCGACTCCTCCCCCCGCCGCCTCTCACGCGCCGAGCAGCTCATTGCGGGGCTTCCCCATTGCCTCCGCTCGCCGCCCATCCGCTCGTCGCTGCCCGCCAGTGCGACGTCTTCCGCCCACCGCATCGCGGACCGACAGCACCACCGACCTCGGCCACGCGACGGATCCCACGGTAGAGCCTCGATCTGGCGAGCGACGCTACTCCCTGGTGGCGTCTGCCCTACACTCTTCGTCGGACCACCCCGAGGTGCCTTCGACCCGGATGTTGGCCCGCTCATTCACGACGCGCACGATACGAGATCGTGGCGGAGCGAGTTTCACACCGATCCCCACCGGACATAAGGACCATGAATCCGACCATCGTCGATATCGTCAATGCCTCCCAGGACGCCCTCATCTCGGGCGACATCGAAAAATACCTCTCCTTGTTCGCGGAGGACGTGGTTGCCGTCGACCCCATGTTCCCTCCGACCATCGGCCTCGATGCCCTCCGGCACCACGTCGAGGCACTCCTCGCTGCGCTCGATCGGCCCCGCTTCGTCGAGCGCCGCATCTTCGCGATCGGCCGGAGCGCCGCGTTCCGGTACACCATCGAAGCGAATTTCGCCGGGGGCGGCCCCGTGAGCCTCGTCGGCGTGGACGTCTTCGAGATCAACGACGCGGGCCGCATCCGCAGCGTGACCAGCTATTTCGATCCATCCGCATTCACTGCGAGCACCTGATGACAGTGAGCACGACGCGCCCGCCGCCCGCGCTATAACCGCACACGTGCTGGCCGCCAGTCACGCGTCTCACTCGACTTCGTGATACAGTGGCCTCTCCAACGCAATCGAAACCATGGCGCCTGCCCTTGGCGCAAATAGGCCTTGACGCGCCTGCCCCGGACACGATTTAAGTGAATTCGAGATCGGGGCGCTCCTGAATGAGCGTCCCGGGTTCTCCATTCTATTGGCGCGGCATCGGGGGTGTGCGGCCATAGCGTGCTCATTTGCGGTGCGTCGCGGTCGCGACGCGTGGGCAATGCGCGCGCCCATCACTCCCCACGAAGGAGATGCAGAATGCGTGCAGCAGGAGTCGAGCACGTGCGTTCGCGCACCTGGACCCATGGCCTCTCCATCGTCGCGCTCGCGCTGTTCGGCGCGGGCTGTGGCATCCAGACCGAGGAAAACATAGACGCGGAGGAGTTCGACGAGCGCGAGGAGGCCGCGGGCACCACCTACCAGGTGGGCCCCTCGCGGCAGTACAAGAAGCTCGCCGACGTGGCGAACCTGCTCCAGCCCGGCGACATCGTACAGGTCGATGGCAATGCGACCTACGCCGGCAACATCCGCTTCTCCAGACATGGCACGGCGAGCCAGAAGATCACCATCCGTGGCGTCCGGGTGAACGGCAAGCGCCCCGTCCTCTCGGGGGGCACGAACACCGTCGAACTGGCCGGGAATCACTACGTCTTCGAGGGGTTCGACGTCACCGGGGGCAGCTCGCGGTGCATCTTCCACCACGCGCACGGCATCACCATCCGGGACGCCGTCGTCCATGACTGCCCCGCGCACGGCATCCTCGGCGCCGACGCCGACTCGGGCTCGCTGCTCATGGAATACGTGGAAGTCTACGCCTGTGGCTCCGGCACCACGCGGCACCCGGTGTACATCGCCACCGACGAGACCGCCTATCCCGGTTCGGTGTTCCGCATGCAACATTGCTACATCCACGACGCGACGGGCGGCAATGCGGTGAAGTCGCGCGCCGAGCGGAACGAGATTTATTACAACTGGATCGAGGGCGGCCATTACAAGGAGCTGGAGCTGATCGGCCCTGACGGCCAGCGAGAGAACCTGGCGCGTGAAGACGGCGACGTCGTGGGCAACGTGTTTCGCAAGACACACAACCAGTTCGTGGTGCGCGTCGGCGGCGACGGCACGGGCCAGAGCTGGGGCCGCTACCGCTTCGTCAACAACACCTTCCTGCTCAAGCAGGGCTCGTCGGCGGCGATCCATGCCTTCGACGGCATCGAGAGCATCGAGCTGCACAACAACATCTTCCACCGCGTCGGCGGCGGCGGCGTGCAGGTCCTGCGCGACGACGGCACCTGGTCCACCGGCAACCCCATCTTCGTCGGCGCCAAGAACGCCGTCCCCCAGGGCTCGACCGTGCCCACGAGCCTGTCCCAGACCATCACCCAGAACGACCCCGGCTTCGTGAACCCGGGCGCCCGCGACTTCCGCCTCTCGTCGTCGAGCCCCCTCCGCGACATCGGCGTCATGACCACCCAGGGGCCCTCGGGCCGCCCCTTCCCGGCGCCCCTCGCGCTGCCCCTCTACCACCCCCCCACGGGTGCCATCCAGGCCCTCGGCGCCGCCTCCGCGCGCCCCGTGGTGGGCCTCATCGACCTGGGCGCCTACGAGTTCGGCACCGGCGGGTCCAACCCCTGGCCACCCGACCCTCCGGCCTCCTGCAAGGTCGCCAGCACCGGCGTGTGGACGAACACCGCCCTGGCCACCCAGACCGGCACCTTCACCGTCACCTGGAACGTCACCCCGAGCAGCTCCTCCATCGATGGCGCCGTCGGCCTGTCCCGGGGCGCGCAGACGGTCTGGAGCGGTCTCGCCGCCATCGTCCTGTTCGACCTCTCCGGCCGCATTCTCGTGCGCAATGGTGCCACGTACCAGGCAGCCACACCCTTCACCTATGGCGGCGGACAGACGTACAAGGTGAAAATGGTGGTGAACGTCCCGAACCGGAAGTATTCGGTCTATGTCCAGGCCCCGGGAGGCGCAGAGACCCTGCTCGCGAACCAGTTTTCGTTCCGATCCGAGCAGACGGGCGCCTCGCAGCTCAACAACTGGACCGTGGTCCAGGACGCTGGAACCGGCTCGATATCGGCTTGTGACGTCACGCTTCAGTGATTGCGAGCACGCGAGCGCCACGATCGCTTCATTGAAGCTGCGACCATAAGATCGTGTACGGCTGTTCCTGACGAAACTTCCTTGACGGCCGTACGCGAAGCGCGCATGAATAGGACCCAAGAGCGCCGCGGCATAATCTGACTTTTTGCCGCGCTCTCCGGCGGGCGATCCCAGCTCCGGGGCCGACCTCAGCCGACTTCGTTACAACGCCTTGCGCGGCTTCGAAGGAAACATGGAGCGTGGGCCTCTCGAGGCCTGCGTGGCCCTTCTTTGTACGGCGCGCAATGACGCCAGGAGAATCGTGATGCGCGTAGACGAGAATCGCCTCGGACTCGGTCGGACAGGGATGCTCGCGCTGGCCTTCGCAGCGATCGGGATCGCCAGCGTCGGCTGCGTGGTGCAGTCGGAAGACGAACTGTCCTACGAGGACGAGGATCTCGCGGCGGACGTCGAAGGAATCGAAGCGGAAGCAGCAGTCGGTGAAGTGGCGGTCGGTGACGAGGTCGAGGACGACGCTGTCGCCGACGCAGAAGAAGAAGAGTTCGGCACGGCCCAGCAGGCGCTCGGCACGGTGTACAAGGTCGGCCCCGCGCGGCCGTACAAGAACCTCGGTCAGGTCGCGAATCTCCTCAAGCCGGGCGACGTCGTCGAGGTCGACGGCAATGCCAGCTATGCCGGCGGCATCCGGTTCTCCAAGCACGGCTCGGCGAGCCAGAAGATCACCATCCGCGGCCTCCGCGTCAGCGGCAAGCGCCCCATCCTCTCGGGGGGCACCACCACCGTCGAGCTGGCTGGCAATCACTACGTCTTCGAAGGCTTCGACGTCACCGGCGGCAGCTCACGCTGCGTCTTCCACCACGCCAACAACGTCACCATCCGGGACTCGGTCGTCCACCATTGCCCTGGCCACGGCATCCTCGGCGCCGACTCCGACTCGGGCTCGCTGCTCATGGAGTACGTGGAGGTCCACAACGCCGGCTCCGGCACCACGCGGCACCCGGTCTACATCGCCACCGACGAGACCGCCTTTCCTGGCTCCGTGTTCCGGATGCAGCATTGCTACATCCACGACGCGACGGGCGGCAACGCCGTGAAATCGCGCGCCGAGCGAAACGAGATCTATTACAACTGGATCGAGGGCGGCCATTACAAGGAGCTGGAGCTGATCGGCCCCGACGGCCAGCGAGAGAACCTGGCGCGCGAGGACGGCGACGTCGTGGGCAACGTGTTCCGCAAGACGCACAACCAGTTCGTGGTGCGCGTCGGTGGCGACGGCACGGGCCAGAGCTGGGGCCGCTACCGCTTCTCGAACAACACCTTCCTGCTCAAGCAGGGCTCGTCGGCGGCGATCCACGCCTTCGACGGCATCGAGAGCATCGAGCTGCACAACAACATCTTCCACCGCGTCGGCGGCGGCAGCGTGCAGGTCCTGCGTGACGACGGCACCTGGACCGGCGGCAGCCAGCTCGTCAAGGGCGTGAAGAACGCCACCCCCCAGGGCTCGGCGATCCCCGCTGGCCTGACCCAGGGCGTCACCCAGGACAACCCGGGCTTCGTGAACCCGAGCGCCCGCGACTTCCGCCTCGCCTCGTCGAGCCCCCTTCGCAGCGTCGGCGTGAACGCCCCCGCCACCATCCCCGGGCACGCCTTCCCGACCCCGCTCGCGCGCCCCTTGTTCTTGCCCCCTCCCGGCAACGCCCAGGCCTCCGGCGGCGCCGCCTCCAGGCCCCTCGCCAGCATCATCGCCCTCGGCGCCTTCGAATGAGGAAAGGCCTCGCTCCCGTCGCGTGACGGGCGAGGCCGAGCGGGGAGGGGACGCGGGTCCCCGAGCGCTTCGCCCGCCGGCGAGGAGCCCAGTCCCCGACGTCAGCGCGAGATTTCCCCCGTCCGCAGATCCAGCTTCAGCTCGCGCACCACCTCCGGCGACGCGCAGACCACCTGCGGCGTCGACCCCTGCACCTCCCGCTGGATCCGCGCCTGCAGCTTCTTCGCCATGTCCCAGCTCGGCACGAACGCCGACAGGAACCGCTGCCCCAGATCGCGCGTCACCACGAACCGCGCCCCCGAGAACTCCGTGCGCCCCTTCAGCGCCTTCCGCGTCAGCGGGAAATCGTAGTCGTCCGGCGTCACCTTGCTGAACGTGTAGAGCACCACCAGGTTCTGCGTACAGCGCGGCCCACCCGCCTGCGGGAACGCCCGTGGCGCCCTCGGCTTCGGCGCCGACGCCCCTGACCCCACCGCCCCCTCGCGCTGCGCCCCGCTTCCCGACGCCCCCGGCCTCCCACCCAGCGCGAGCGCCCCCGCCGCCGCCCCCTCGCCGCCACCCTGCCGCAGCAGCGCCCCTCCAGCCACCACCCACACCGTCCCGTTCTCTTCCACCGCCACGTCCTGCGCCTTCGCCCCCTCGGGCAACACCGCCCTCTCCCACGCATCCCTCTGGCGCTTCACCAGCGCCCCCCCGTCCGTGATCACCCACAGCGCCCCGTCCGGCCCCACCGAGGCCGTGTTCACCGGGTCCCCGGGCACGGCGGCCTCCAGCAGCGTCGCGCGCCCATCGCGGAAATGCGCCACATCCCCATCGACGATCCAGGCCTCTTGCTCTCCGCCGCCGGTCAGCAGCTGCGCCCACTGATTTCGCCACATCATCGGCGGCATCGCCACGATCGACCCCCGCGTCTCCCCGGGTGCCCACACCTCGAGCGCCACCTGATCGTCGCATCCCTTCCCGTAGCTCAGCGCCGTCCCGTCCCGCGTCGCGCCGAACGCCGCTGGCTTCACCGCCTCGAAGCGCTCCTGCCCACCCGGCTCCCACCCTCGACAAGGCCCCACGGGCGCCAGCGTCAGCGCCCGCGTCACCTTGGGCCCCTGGAGCGTCACGAGCTCCGACCGCCCGATCATCGCTGGCGTCTTCAGCGCCACCACCGACCCCCCCAGCCGCGCCACCCCCGTGAAGTAGCTCCCCACATCCGAGCGCCGCTGCACCCACCCTTGTGGCTTGAGTGCCCACTGCTCCGCGATCCCCACCCGCCCCGTATCCGACGTCGCGACCAGCTCCAGCGGCCCCGGCCACCGCCCCATCGCGCGCACCACCCGGTGCCAGAACCCTGGCAACCGCAGCCGCTTCGGGAAATCGATCGTCCCGTCCACCAGCACCCCCACCGCGGGCGACGTCCCCTCTTCCCCCTCGAACGAGAGCCCCATCTCCGACGACAGAAGCAGCGCCCCCTCCACCGGATGCAGCCGGAGCTGCGCCTCCGCCGGGAGCTGCGCCACCACCACGAACGGCGACACCTCCGCCTTCGCGGCGCTCACCGCGCCCGTCGCGCTGGCGCCCGCATCTCCGGCACCCGCGCCTTCGCTCGCCACGGTCGCCGCGGGCGCACCCGCGCCACCCCCGCCTGCCGGAGGGACCTCCCCGGGCGCCACCACGTCGACCTCCTGCGCTGCCCCGCACCCAGCCAGCGCTGCCCCGCACCCAGCCAGCGTGACCAGCATCCAGCGCATACCCGACCCTCGTCCGTTCGTGCTCATCGCTCCCACCTCCACGAGCGCACTCCGCGCCCGCACCACGGCCTTCACCTCGCGCCGCACCACGGCCTCACCTCGCGCCGCACCACGGCCCCTGCCTCGCGCCCGCCCTCACGGCGCGAGCCTCCCCGACGCCACCCGCACCTCCCCCTCCACGGACGCCGCCCGCGCCTCCACCCCGTTCGGATGCGCCACCCGCTGGTACGTCACCTGCCACCCGATCTCCCGGCCCACCCCGGCGTCCCCCACGTCCAGCGCCACCACCACCGGCGTCCCGTGCACCCGATCGTCGCTCACCAGCCGCCGCCCACTCTGCCCCGCCCTCAGCTCGAAATGCCGCGCCAGGAACCGCTCGGCGCCCCCCAGCACCATCTCGTCCGGCCCCAGCGCCTCTGCCGACACCGACAGCCGCCGGAACAGATCCCCCGTCGGGAACGCGTGCCCCGAGTTCGCGGGCGAAAGCGTCACCTCCACCCCCGTCGCCGACACCCGCCGCGCCGACACCTGCACCGCGCTCCGCACGAACCCCTCGTCCCGCGACCCCACGAACGCGTGACGCCGTCGCCCGTCCGGCCCCTCGGGCATGTGGCACCCCGCGCACGACTGCCCTGCGGAGGCCGACGCCCGGTGCTCCGAGATCGTCGACTGCATCAGCTCCGAAAGCCTCCGCCCCGGTGCCGTCGGAAACGCGAACTCGTGGCATCCCGCGCACGCCTCCGCCCCGCCGAACCGCGCGTCCCGCACCACCCCGTGCGGCGCTGCTGGTGGCGCGGACGCCCCCCTCCACGGCGCTGCCAGCACCGGAAGCTCTGCCAGCCGCGCCCCTCGCGCCAGCATCCCCGGCGCGTCCCCCGTCACGTGGCACGTCACGCACCCCACCCCCAGCTTCCCGACCGCCTCGGGCGCCTCCTCCGTCGGCACCCCCTCGGGCGCGTGGCATCCCCTGCAGAACGGCAGCGGTTCGAGCGCGAACGCCCGCTGGTATGCCGGCTCCGTGTTCGCTCGGTGGTGCAGCGACGCCCGCCACGCCCGCGCCTCCCCCTCGTGACACCCCTCGCACCCCTGGTTCACGGCCACCGCCACCGCGCCCCGCGCCCGCGCCGGCGTGGGCATCCGCGTCCCCACCGCGCCGGAGACCTCGGACGAAGCCGCGCCCGACCTCCGCTGCCCCGCCGTCACCCGCTCCCCCTCCACGAGCGCGCCGTGGCCCTCGTGCGCTCCACGACCCCACGGCGCCGCCCCGGCGCCATCCACCCCTTCGTGCGCCCCTGCGCAAGCGCTCCCCAGGGCGCCCCCGCCCACCAGCACCAGAATCAACCCCAGGCTGCCCAGGCTGCGCATGGTCGACACGCCCTCGGTACAACGCCCTCCGAGCGGCGTCACCTCCAGCGTGCGGCGCGCCCCGTACTGGACGCCACCCCGAGCGCCCACGTCGCGCCCGGACCCCCGCCCTCCCGTTCGTCTCGTCTCCGGACCCCCCTCCCGTTCACGTCGAGCCGCTCTGCGTCCTGCTGCCAGCTCGGACGGCCCTCACCCGACAGGCGTCGAGCGGACCCTGGAGCGCTGGATCCGTCCCCAGACGCGCGCGCTCTCGCCCGCAGGAGCGCCCACCTCTGCGCACGCGTGCGCGGCGTCGTCTCGCGCGGTGAGCGGCGTGAAAGCGCCTGCCGGTGCGCCCCGGCGATCCTAGGATCACGTTCGGAGTGTCATCGCTCGGAGAGAAGATCCCATGAAGAGCTACACCGTTCAGGAGGCCCTCGCAGGCCTCCCATTAGTCCTCGCAGTCCTGCTTCCGGCGTTCACCGGGTGCGCCGGCCACGACGACACGGCACCGGACGACGCCGCACCGGACGACGTCGCATCCGACGACGCCGCACCGGACGACCCGGTGATCGTGGAGGTGTCGGAACTTCAGGCGACGCACGAACTCCCTGCCGTGCAGGGAACACCTGCGCCCGACGACGACGCCACCGGTTGCGGGGAGCGCGCAGCCCGGGCCGGCCTCGTCGTGGCACAGGGCGCGCCTTCCGCGCTGCACCCGGCGAGCGCCCCCCGTGAGGCCGTGGCGGCTGGCGCGTTCCACAGCCTCTACCTGCGCGACGACGGGACGGTCTGGGCATGGGGCCACAATGGCGACGGCCAGCTCGGCGACGGCACCGTGCTCACCCCCCGCGCCACGCCCGTGCGGACCGTGAACCTCCCGCCCATCGCCGCCATCGCCGCCGGAGGGTTTCACTCGCTCGCCCTCGACACCGCAGGCCATCTCTGGTCGTGGGGCCTGAACACCTTCGGTCAGCTCGGGGCCGGCACCGCTGGCAGCACCCCGTCGAGGACACCGGGCCGGATCCAGCCCCAGAGCGGCGATCCCACCTTCATCGCGATCGCCGCCGGCCACCAGTTCTCGATGGCGCTGGACGCGACCGGACGCGTGTGGACCTGGGGGAGCAACGTGTACGGCCAGCGAGGCACAGGGGCGGTCGGTGGGAACAACGCCGTTCCCGAGCCTCTCCTGCTCCCTGGCACGTTCGCGCGCATCGCCGCCGGCTGGAACCACGCGCTCGCGGTGGACGCCGAAGGGACGCTCTGGACCTGGGGCCGCAACAACGCCGGCCAGATCGGCAGCGGCACCTTCAGCCCCACCCAGATCGCGCCGCAGCCCCAGCCGGTGAACCTCCCCCAGCCGGTGATCGCCGTCGCCGGCGGTGGGAGCCACTCCCTCTCGCTGCTCTCGGACGGCACCGTCCACGGCTGGGGATCGAACTCCCACGGCGAACTCGGCCTCGGCACCACGAACAGCCCGATCCCCACACCGCAAACGCTGCTCGGACCGAGCGGCGTCTCGCAGCTCGCCGCGGGCAACACCTTCTCGCTGGTCCTCCGCGGTGCGACCGGCCAGGTCCTGTCCTTCGGACAAAACACCTTCGGCCAGCTCGGCGACACGACGCTCACGAACCGCACCACCCCGACGCCGATCACCCTGTCCCTCCGCGTCCTCGCCATCGCCGCCGGCAGCAACCACGCCCTCGCGCTCACCGCGGACTGCCCCGTCTGGGCCTGGGGCCAGAACAACCTCGGGCAGCTCGGCCTCGGCAGCACCGCGCTCGCCCAGCAGCCGAAGCCGACGCAGACCCTCGCCCTGCGCAGGTTCTACCGCGACACCGACGGCGACGGCCACGGCGACCCGGCGCACCCCGTGGATGCCTGCACGGCGCCGCCCGGCACCACGAGCACGGCCGACGACTGCGACGACACCGACGCCCACGTCTCCCCGGCCGCCGTCGAGATCTGCAACGGCCGCGACGACGACTGCGACGGCCAGGTGGACGAGTCCGATCCGGCGCACGGCAAGGCTTGCCTCACGGGCGCGCGCGGAGAATGCGCCGTCGGCGCGCTGGCCTGCCAGCGAGGCACCCTGACCTGCATGTTCACGACACTCCCGTCCCACGAGCTGTGCGACGGCCTCGACAACGACTGCGACGGCCGCATCGACGAAGACTGTCCCGACGTGCCCATCGAGTCTGGCGAAGCCCGCGACCTCGACCTCGAGAACGCGCCACGCGAGTGACGCGGGCCCCCGGCATCACGCTGCCACCACCGCCTCCCGGACCCGCGGCTCCTCGCGCGCCTCGCCCATCGCGAGCGTCTTCCGGTACTCCACCGCCTCGGCGAACTGCACGAACTCCACCTCTGCGCCGCGCGTCTGATTCACCGCCGTGACGATCTCCTCCAGCGGCACCCGGAAGAACTCCTTCTTCTCGTTCACCCGGTTCACCCGCCGGTGGTGGAACGCCCGGTGCAGCGCCGTCTCCAGCCCGGGCGCGTCCTCTGCGTAGATCACCGCGTGCACGTCGAACTGGAACGGCACCGACGCGTCCCCCAGCTCCTTCACCCGGTCCATCGGGTCCAGCCGCCGCGTCATCCCGATCTTGTACACGTGCTCCCCGAACGACCCCACGTTCGAGATCACGTACACGTGCCCCGACCGCGTGAGCTGCGCCCGTGACACCGCCCGCTGCTTGTTCGCCTGCGCCTCGGCGAGCCTCCGCTGCAGCTCCTCGATCTCGCCGAGCAGTTTCTCCTGCTTCTTCCCGGCCGCCCCCTCCACGTCTTCCTGCGCCTTGCGGAGCGCATCTGCGTAGCGCCGCTCCTCCCGCTCCGCTTCCGCTTGCGCCCGGTCCAGCTCCCGCTGCGCCGCCTCCTCCTCGCGCATCTGCTCACGCAGCCGCCGCTGCACCTCCCGCTCCTGCTCGATCTTCTCCTGGACCTCGTGCGCCAGCGCGAGCTCCTCCAGCTTGAGCGCCAGGTAGCCCTCCGTGATCTCGCACTCCTGCACCTCGGAGAGCCCGTTGATCACCTCCGCCGCCTTGCGGATGCGCGCCTCCATCACCTGCACGTTGTTGTATTTCACCCGCGCGATGGCCGCGTCGCACTCCCCGTTGAACGCGCGCAGCATCAGCTTCAGCATCTGCTGCGTCTGCTTCTGCCCCTCCGCGGTGCTGCCATTCACCAGCCACGTCACCCGGCTCGTCGCGGCCGTGCGGTTCTTCAGCCGCTGCTTCTGCTGCTGTCGCACCCTCTCGAGCTGCGCCTGATACGCCGCCGACGTCGAGAAATCGTACCTCGGCTTGTAGAACCCGAACGACTGGAAGTTCGCCTCCTCGTCCAGCGACGACAGCTCGGTGCGCAGCTCCAGCAACCGATGCTGGTGCCACGCGAGCTGAGCATCCACCGCAGCACGCTCCTGCTGCATGCGCCCTCGGGCTTGCGCCTCCGCCTCCTGGGTCCTCGCGATCGTCGCCCTTGCCTCCGCGTGCGCCCTCTCCAGCGCCGCGACCGCGTGCCGCCGCTCGCCGTCCAGCGCGACGAGCACCCGCTGCCGCTCCGCCTCGGCGTCGACCACCCCGCGGAACCGCTCCGTGTAGTACGCCACTTGCCGCGCCGTGGCGTCTCGTTCCGCTTGCACATCACGCAGGCGGCGCACCAGGAACACCACGGCGCCGATCAGGGCCACCAGCAACAGCACCACCCACCCACTCCAGCTCATCGCGACCTCCGGCACGCGGGTTCGTTCCCGCCAGAGACGACCGGGATGCGAGAGCCGTGCCTCCCTGCCTCCCGCGTGGAATTCCCTGGGACCTCGGGATCAGGGGTACTTCACGTGAGCGACGCCCCGCACGCGCCATGGCCACGAGTGGCCTGCCGATGCGCCTGCCACGCCAGGGTTGGCCACCGCTGCCGCCGCGCCGGCCTTCGCTGCCGCCGCGCCGGCCTTCGCTGCCGCCGCGCCGACCTTCAGCGCGTCTGCCAGCAGTCCGCCTCGCTCGCGGACTTCCGGGCGCGCGCGGCCTTCGCCGTCGCCTCCAGGCACCGCAGCCGCTGCGTGACGTCGGCCTTCTTGCTCCCGAGCTGATCCGACGCGAGCGCGCGCCGCTGGGCATCCACGGCCTGATCGTACCGGCGCTGCTGGTAGAACAGCCGCGCCAGCGTATCGAAGCACGCCCAGCACCCCGGCCGCTGCCGCACCGCGCGCTCGGCGAACGGCAGCCCGCGCGCCCCTTGCCCCAGGACCGCATGGCTCCACGCCACCCGGTTCAGCTCCGCGGTGGTCTCGGCACGGGACTCGAGCTGATCGACGATCGCGCCGAGTTTCTTCTTCGTGGCCTCGTCGTCCGGGCTGCGGTCGAGCCGATCGAGGTAGAGCGTGGCCAGCTCGCCGAGGGGACGCGCGGACGGCGCGACGCGGTTCGACGCGAGCAACAGCGTTTCCCCCTCGTCGACGCGCTCCTCGTGCAGCGCGAACAGCCCCTCCCAGAACGTCACCTCGGCCTCGTCGGTCCCCGTCGCGCGGGCTCGCTCCAGATGATCGCGCACCGCGCCCGCGTGCCCCGCATCCCAGGGCGTGAGCCGTGCCCACAGGAGGTGCAGCTCTGCCTCCCCGAGCGCACGCGATGCAGGATCGGGGAGCCGCTTCCCTCGCTCTGGCCAGGTGAACGGCGTCCGCCTGGTCTGCGGCTGCTCCGCCAGCGCCCGCAGGTGCGCGCGGAACAGCGGCTCGGCCGCGCGCGTCCCCTGTGCACCGAACAGCAGCTTGGCGGGCACGAGATCGGGCATCCCCCGCTCGACCCGTGCGAGGTAGTCCGGGAACCGGCCGCTGATCGTGGGCGGCCCGTGCAGCAGGAAGTGGACGAGCGCCCAGGCGCCGACGCGGTGAGGCATCGACGGCGCCCCCACCCCCGGGCGCGGCTCCAGACCGAACGGCGACCCGAAGAGCGCCGGCGCGGCAGCGAGGAGCTGATCGATGGGCGGGATGTCGTCGACGTGGACCTGCGCCGACACCTCGCCCCGTCGCGGATCGCCGTCCCCTGCACCGCTGGCCTGGACGGCGCTGCGATCGAGGGTGAGCTTCACGCCTGGCGGCGGCGCGCCGAGCGTGAGCGCGTCGAGGCTGGTTTGCAGGGCGCTGTAGTGATCGACGAGCCCGAGCCGCAGCCACGCCGGCCCGGCGCCCACACTCTGCCGGACGAAGCGGATGGCGAGCGCCCGCTGGAGCGCGCCTGGATGAAACCCCTCGGGCAAGAGGATCATCGCCTCCACGCGCGGATCCAGCGAGGTACGCAGGAACGACGCTCTCCCCTTCGCCGAGGTGGCCGCGTTGCCCTCGGGCCGCGCGGGCAGGGGCGGGAGATCGAGCGTGGCGAGCGCGTCCGGATCGCGTGGCGCGATGACCTCGATGAGCTCGGGCTCGGCGGGGCGCCCTGGAAACGCGACGCGCGCCATCGCCGCATGAGTGGCTTCGAGCTGATCGAACAGGACGCGCGAGGTGGTGACGTCACGGTCGGTGTGGAGGACGAAACGCTCGGAGCGCAGCGCACTCCACGCCGTGCCCCCACCCGGAAGCGCGCCGGGCCGCGCTGGCCGACAGCCGACGCCAAAGGCGAACAGAACGACGAAGAGAACGGCCCGCGCGGGCAAACTGGGCAACATGACGCGACCTCGGTCCCAGACGCATCTGGCGCCCGGCGAGAGCGAGCCTAGGACATCCCGGGCGCGGCAGGTACGAGGAGGAGCATGCGTCCGGGAGGGCCCTCTCAAGTTCACGCTCGGTGAAGGAATCTCGTCGCGTGCTGCGCGGAGGGGGACGGGAGGCGTGAGCACGCCGCCGTGTTCGTCGATGCTCGCCGTGATAATGAAATGGAATGAGATCCATCGAGAGAATCAACCATCCACGCCTGGCTCGCTTAGCGGCGGCCTCGCTGGTGTGTGTCGTCCAGGCGTGCGCCGCCCATGTCGAACCGTCACCCGACGTCGACGACACCGACGGGTTCGACGCGCTCGACGCGCTCGACGCGCTCGACGCGCTCGACGCGCTCGACGCGCTCGACGCCGAAGAGGATGCGAGCGATCCGCATTCCCTCCCGGCATCCGATGAGGCGGGTCTTCCCGGTGGTGTGGACGCCCTGGATCCGAAGAAGAACACGGTGCAGCCCTCACCGGAGGCGGTGCGCCCAGCACCGACGCAGGCGCTGTCGCTCGGCCCTGGAGGCTCTCCGCGCGAGGACGTCGCAGCCGGCGTTGGCCACACGCTCTATCTCCGCTCTGACGGGTCGGTCTGGGCCTGGGGGCAGAACAACGAAGGCCAGCTCGGGAAACCGCCCAGCGTCACGCCGAGCGCCGTGCCCTCGCAGGTTGCCAGTCTGCCCAGGATCAAGGCGATCGCCGCAGGTGGCTTCCATGCCCTCGCGCTCGATGTGTCCGGTCATCTCTGGGCCTGGGGGCAGAACTCTCAGGGACAGCTCGGCACGGGCACCACCACGGCGCCGCCCTCGGCGCCCGTCCAGGTGACGATCCCTGGAGCTGCTGCGCTGACCGCGGTCGCCGCTGGAAACCAGTACTCGATGGCGCTGGACGCGGCGGGGACCGTCTGGGTCTGGGGGAACAACACCTACGGGCAGAGCGGCACCGGCACGGTCGGTGGGAGCACCCTCGTCCCGGCGGCGGTGTCGATCGTCGGCGGCGCGAAGGCGATCGCTGCGGGCTGGTACCACGCGCTGGCCGTGAGCACGACCGGAGCCGTCTGGACCTGGGGGCGCAACAACCACGGCCAGATCGGCAACGGCTCGTCCAGCGCCAGCGTGCACCAACCCACGCCGTACGCGGTCGCCCTGTCGGGACCCGTGAGCCTCGTCGCGGGGGGCGGGAACCACTCGCTCGCTCTTCACGCGAGCGGCGCCGTGCACTCCTGGGGGCAGAACGCGCAGGGCCAGCTGGGGCTCGGGCACACGACCAGCCCGGTCTCCACGCCCCAGCAGATTCCCTTCCTCGGCGACGCATCGCTCATCGCCGCGGGGAACGCCTTCTCCCTCGTTCTCTCCGGGCCGAGCGGTCAGGTGCTCTCCTTCGGCCAGAACAACTTCGGCCAGCTCGGCGACGAGACCACGGCGAACCGCCCGAGCCCCGTCTCGACACCTCACCTCACGCAGGTCATCGGCCTCTCGGCAGGTGCCAACCATGGGGTGGCCTTGTCGAGCGGCTGCCCGGTGTGGGCCTGGGGCCAGAACACCCAGGGCCAGCTCGGGCTGGGGATCGCGGAGCAGACGCCGCAGACGCGCGCACAGCAAACCTCCGTGCTGCGCACGTTCTTCTACGATTTCGACGAGGATGGCCATGGCGACGCATGGCAGTACTTCAATGCATGCACGGCGCCCTACGGGTACGTGGACAACGCGGACGACTGCGACGACTACGATCCGGCGATCTCGCCCGACGCCGACGAGCTGTGCAACGGCCTCGACGACGACTGCGACGGTGAGATCGACGAAGGCAACCCCGAGAGCGGTGGCACCTGCGCGACCGGAGCGCTGGGCGTCTGCGGGGTGGGCACGCAGAGCTGCATCCAGGGCATGCTGGCGTGTCACGCGGTCAACCAGCCCTCCGCCGAAGTCTGTGATGGCCTCGACAACGACTGCAATGGCGTCGTCGACGACGACAACCCCGGCGGGACATTCGGCTGCTCGGTCCCCGGGAAGCTCGGCGTCTGCGCCGAGGGAGTGACCTATTGCACCAGCGGCGCGATCGAGTGCGCCCCCTTGTACTTGCCGTCGCCCGAGGTCTGCGACGGCAAGGACAACGACTGTGATGGATCCATCGACGAAGGGGCAGCGGGCAATACGTACTACCGGGATGCTGATGGCGATGGCTTCGGGAACCCGGCGCAGTCCATTCAGGCGTGCGCTGCACCTCCAGGGTATGTGAGCAACGCGGGCGACTGTGACGACACCAGGAGCCAGCGAAGGCCGAACATGGCCGAGGTGTGTGGCGATGGCCTGGACAACGACTGCGATGGCGTGGTGGACGAGGGCTGCCCTCCACCTGTTTGCGAGGTAGGAGATGCCAGACCCTGTTGCTGGAAGTGCGTAGATGACCTGGCCCTTGGTGGTGCATGCGATCCTGACAAGCAGACCTGCATGCAGGAGGTCACCCCCAGCGTGGATTGTATGGTCAACTGGTGCTCGGGCTGGAAGAGATGCATCAATGGACAGTGGACCGGATGCAAGGATTGGCCTGGGCTAGGAGGGGGCTACTGATAGTGCAGGCCAGATCGATGTTGGATGGCCGGTGAGCGGCTTTCGCTTCGAGCGACAGCGAGTGCCCTGACGTCCCGCGTGTGCGACTGAGGGCCGGGTGAGCTTCTCGGAGGAATTCTGCCCGATCTCCCGTTGGGTAGATCCGGGGCAGGTCACGTGCGACTTTGATTCAATTGATTCAAACCATGTACCGCGCGTCATCGAGCCCGCACGTCGTTGCCACGTGCCACTCGCTTGCAGAATGATTCAGCAACCCGTGGCGCCATGCCAGCAGCCCGTGGCGCCGTGCCAGCAGCCCGTGGCGTCGTGCCAGCAGCCCGTGGGCCCATGCCAGCACGTGCGGGCGAGCACCTGGACATGCTGGAGGCCGACCCCGCGCTGCTGGCGACGTCCCCCGGCGCGCTGAAACGCGACCTCGCCCTGCTGGCAACGGTCCCGCGACTTGTTGACACACCGCCCCGGGGCGCTGGCATGGCCCCCCGGGCTGCTGGTACGGCGCCCCGAGCTGCTGGCACGGCACCACGGCATGCAGGCTGGGTGGGAGAGCGAGGCATGCCGCTCGTGCTGGAGGGGCCAGGCATGCCGCGCGTGCCAGCGCCGGCTCGGGGTCGTGGCCCGCTCCAGGCCTTCGGCCGCGCGCGGCTTCCCGGGGCGACGTCGGCCGCGACGACGATGATCCTGCGGCGCGCTATGCCGAAAATCCCCGCCAGGACGAGCGACGGCACGAGGATGTGGAGCACGATGTCTGCCGCCCAGTGCGTGAGCATCGCGGCCTGCGTGGCCGCTCCCGCCTGGCACCCCGGGCCCGAGGCGCCGGGCCGCCTCCAGCCTCCAGGGCGCCGTCTGGAAATGTCAAAAAAATGCAGGTCGGTTGGTTGACTCCGCTCGGTGCGGATTTATACCTGAAAAATCCCCCCTAACCGGAAACTCCCGTTTAGGACCAACCAAAAAGGAGGAGGGGAACCATGGCAATTACGTTATCTCCCGCACAGCAGGCCGTCCTCGTTCAGACCCGGGCGCTCGACACCCCGGCCCAGTTCGAGGCGCTGCTCGCCGCGGCACGTCCCGAGATCGACCAGGTGGTCCAGGAGGTGATGGCGCCTGCTCAGGCCATCGACGACATCCTGATCGAGCTGCGCGATCTGTACCTCACCGTCATCGAGCAGTCGGCTGCCCTGGCGACCGTCGGCTATGGCCAGGGTCGTCGAGAAGCGTTCTGTGCGGCCATCCAGTTGCTCGACACCGGGCACCTCTGGTTCGGCGAGGGGGCCCGCACCGGCGCCTACCGCACGCTGAACGTCGAGGATCTCGTCGCGCTGAGCCGGCCCTACCGTGCTCGGCTCAAGGCCTACGGCGCGCAGGCGTTCGTCTTCGAGCCGAAGGTCGCGGCGCTGTTCGCCGATGTGAACCGCTCGCGCACCGTCGCCGAGGAGATCGCCGACCTGCGCGTGCTCGTGAACGAGGCGCGCGCTCGGCAAGCTCGCCTCGTCACCGTCGGCGTGACCGAGGCGTTCCTCGTCGAAGGGGAAGAGCTGCTGCGGACCGCGGAGTCGCGCGATCTGCTCGGCATCCTGGGGATCCGGCATCAGGATGAGGCGATCCTGCTGCGCAACGAGATCCTGACCTACGCCGTGATGCTCGGGCGCGAGGCCCGCGCGGCCGGCGTGAACGCTTGCTTCCACGAGCCGAAGGTGCGGGTGCGCTTCGAGGGCGCCTCGTTCCGGCAAGCGCTGCGGCGGCTGCGGCCGAAGCGGCGCAAGCAGGATGGCGAGGTGGACGAGGTGGACGAGGTGCAGCCGCCCGGGAGCTGCGGTGTCCCCGTCGCCACGAGCCCGACGACGAGCCCGACGACGAGCGCGCGGTCCTTCGAGCCAGCGCCCGACAGCGTCGCGGGCTGAGCGAAGGTCGCCGAGAGCGACGCCTCGGAGGCGGTGCGCCAGCAAGGGAGCCGCCCTCCGGGGAGGTCGAGGGGATGATCCATGCGCCGGGATCGGGTGCCGTCGTGGTACCCGGTCCCGCTGCACGGCCGCCTCGTGCAGGACGAGCAGGACGAGCGCGCGACCGCCCTCTCGCGGACCGATGGCGTCCTCCCTGGTGGACCGGACCTCGACTGGCGCAGCCTCCGTCATGGTCCCCACCTGGTGCCCCGCCGTGAAGCGACACTGCCGCGCCCCGCCCCCGCCGCGCAGCGGCCCCACCAGGGTCGTCCGTCCGATCTCCCAGATCGTCCATGTCCCCGCCATGGCCATCGCCTTGCCCGGGCGTGCGATGGCCTGCACGGTCAATGCATTCACCCCTTCATCGAACGCGCGCATCCCTGTGCACCTCCGCCAGCGCGCGTGAACACCCCATCCGGGGATGAACCCGGAGAATGCGCGTCGCATCGGTCGGATCAGCGCAATACGACGCGAAATGACCATCATTCAGCGGTGAACGGCGCGGCACTGGTATGCCGCTCGGACGAAATTCGATTGAACCGTGGTTAGTGGACCGTATCCTTGATGGCGATCGGGTACAGCCGCGCGCTCACCTTGACGCGCTGTGCTGATGGATGGGGTGAGCCGATTCCGAGCGTGTGGCCGTCGCTGCCGCGGTGGAGGACCTTCCATGAATACGGATCGAAAGATCGAGCTCGGATTGATGTACTCGCGCACGTGCAACATCGCGTGCAAGCACTGCGGCATTCTGTCGAGTCCCGAGAACAAGGAGACGATGCGCTTCGAGGACGCCAAGCGATTCATTCGCGAGGCGACCGAGATCCCGGTCATCCGGAAAGTGAATTTCACTGGCGGCGAGCCCTTCCTCTTCCAGAAGGAGCACGCCGAGATGTTCGAGATCTGCAAGGCCGCAGGCCTGAAGACGCGCGTCGTCACCAACGGTTTCTGGGCCAAGAACTTCGACCGCGGCCTCGAATTCCTGTCGCGCATGAAGGAGGCAGGTCTCACGGAACTCAATTTCAGCGCCGACAAGTATCACCTGGAGTTCCAGGATCCGAAGATCCTTCGTAATGCGCTCGAATGCACGCGCCGCCTCGATTTTCTTCGCATCCTCGGCTACGTCCACCCGGGGGAGGGCGATCCGCTCGACGCCCTGAGCGACCTGTACGGGCTGCCGAGAGAGGACCTCGTCGATCTGCGCAAGCTCCTCGACGCGCGCGAGGACCTGCAGAACTGGAAGCACAAGATCCTGGTCAATGCGGCAGGGCTCATCGGCCTCGGCCGCGCTGCGGAGTACCCCGAGGAGCTGCGCTACTTCCCCATGTCGGTCTTCCCGTCGGAGGGGTGCCACGAGATCGTCAACAAGCCGGTCATCTACCCGGATGGTGACCTCCAGGCGTGCTGCTGCGCAGGCGGCAAGATCGCAGGGTTCACCGTGGGCAACCTCCACAAGGAGTCGCTGGCCACGCTCGTCGAGCGGATGACCGAGCGCGCTCACTTCAAGTTCATCAACGACCACGGCCCCAAGGAGCTGTACCTGGCCGTGGGGCGGAGCCGGCAGGATCGGAAGCGGCGACCTGGTCATACCTCCATCTGCGAGGTGTGCGTCCGGGCTTGCGACGGGGTGAGCGCGCAGGAGATGGATGAGATCGCCGAGCGCGCGTCATTTCAGAAGGCATTCGCGTGGCTGCTCCCGGAGGCCACCACCAGCGCGACGCCTGCCGCGGAGGTCGAGTGATGGGGGCCGAAGCACCGAGGGAGAAGCGGGTCTGTCTGGTGGTCATGCCGTTCACGCCGGTGGTCATGCCGGGGCTCGGGGTGAGCACGCTGAAGGCCACGCTCGCTCAGGCGGGGATCGCGTCCGACATCTACTATGCGGCGCTGGATTTCTTCCGCGTCTTCACGGACGGCATCGATCATTACGACGCCATCTTCGATTACGAGCTGATTGCCGTCAGCTATGATCTCGGCAACGTCTTCTTCGCGAACGCGCTGTGGGGTGGGTGCCTCGACGACGTCCGCAAGGAGGTGATGAGCCTGCGCGATGTCGACAACCCGAGCATCGCTGCGGAGGACATCGCGCAAGGGGTGGAGCGCATCCTCCGGTACGTCGAGGGGGCAGGGGAATACGTCGAGCGGTGTTATCGCGCGCGCGACTGGCGTCAGTACGACATCGTCGGGTTCTCTTCGACGTTCTCGCAGAACGTCGGGTCGCTGGCGCTGGCGCGGCTTCTGAAGGAGCGGCACCCCGAGCTGTGCATCGTGTTCGGGGGCGCGAACTGCGAGGGGGACATGGGCGCGGAGATGCTGCGCTCGTTTCCGCAGGTCGATGTCGTCATCCAGGGCGAGGCCGATTTCTCGTTCCCCAGGTTCATCGAGGCGCAGCGGCAGGGGCTCTCGACCGCGGACATTCCAGGGATCGTCTTCCGCGACGGCGGCGAGGTGCGCACGGGGCCCGAGTCCGTCCCACTCCAGGCGATGGATGCGCTCCCGATGCCGGACTTCGACGATTACTTCGAGCAGCTCCCGCCGGTCGTGCAGCACCTGCGTGCGTCCGGGAGGCTGTCGTTGCCTTTCGAGACGTCGCGTGGGTGCTGGTGGGGCGCGATCCAGCACTGCGTCTTCTGCGGGCTGAACTCCAGCGCGATGGGGTTCCGCAGCAAGAGCCCGGAGCGCGCGCTGGAGGAGATCCGGTGGCTCGGTGAGCGCCACCGGGTGACCCAGTTCTATGCGGTCGACAACATCATCAGCAAGCGATACTTCAAGGAAGTCCTCCCGAAGCTCGAAGAGGATGGGCTGAACATCTTCTACGAGACGAAGTCGAACCTCAGCGAGGAAGAGGTCTACCAGTTCGCGCGCAGCGGCATTCGCCGGATCCAGCCGGGCATCGAGGGGCTGTCGTCCGAGATCCTGGAGCTGATGAAGAAGGGGGTGAAGGGGTATCGCAACGTCGAGCTGCTCAAGTGGTGCGCGATGGGCGGCGTCACGCCGGTCTGGTTCTACCTCTATGGCTTCCCGAACGAGCCGCACGCGCCGTACTTCCGGGATGTGGCGCTCTTGCCGCGCCTCGTCCACCTGCCGCCGCCGCGCAGCCCGAACCCGGTGCTCATGGACCGGTTCAGCCCGATCTTCACGCGACGCGAGGAGTACGGCTACAAGAACGTCCGCCCGCTCCCTCGTGCGAACCTCTATTACCGCGGCCTCTCGGAGGAGGGGCGCTTCAACATCTCGTACCACTTCGCGGCGGAGCTGCCGCAGGGCAATGGGCTGCCGTATCAGGAGCGCCTCTGGATCGAGGTGCGCGGGTGGCAGAACCGGTACGTCGACGGCGCGCGCTTCTATCAGTTCCAGGGGGTGAGGACGACGCTGCTCGTGGACACCCGGCGCGACGAGCGCCGCGCGTACCTGCTCTCCGGGGATGGTCACTGGCTCCATGACGGGATGCGCCGCGCGCGCACGCGGGAGAACCTGACCGAGCGCTGGAGGAAGCGGCCCTCGGCGGACGCGGCGCTGGCGTTCTCGCTGGACGATCTCTACCTGGTGGCGATTGCGGGGGCATTCGCCGCCGAGACGATCCCTTCTCCGGAGACCGAGGCGGATCTCGATGGCTGGCTGGAGGCGCTGGTGGAGCGGTGGATCGTCCTGCCCATGGATGATCGCTACCTGGCGCTGGCGGTCGACTGCACGAGCGCGCAGGAGGCGGAGAAGTTCGGGCTTCCGGTCGCTGCACGCCGTGCGCCGAGCGGGGGTCGCGATGCGGAGGAGATCCGCAGGTTGCCCATTCTCCAGGGTGAGGAGGCGAGCCCGTGATCGAGACGATCGTCCTCCATTACACGGATCGCTGCAACATCGAGTGTGCGCATTGCTGCGTCAGCTCCGGGCCGAAGAGGACCACCAAGTTCGAGCCGGCTGCGGCGAGGGATCTGATCCAGCAAGCGGCGGCGCTGGGGATCGGGGCGGTCAAGTTCACGGGGGGGGAGTCGCTGCTGTTCCCGGAGGAGATCCTGGAGCTGACCCGGCTCGCGGGGTCGCTGGGGCTCGAGGTCGGCGTGGTGACGAATGGCTTCTGGGCGCCGACGGTGGAGGCAGGGAAGGCGTTCCTGGAGCCGTTCGTGGCGTCAGGGCTGCGGGAGCTGGATGTGTCGGTCGACGTCTGGCACTGGAAGTTCCTCGATCCGGGGCAGGTGGGGCACGCCATCGCGGCGGCGCGCAGCTTTCCGGAGCTTCTCGTCCGGATGTACCGCGTGCTCAAGGCGGACGAGTCGCCGACGGATCCGGCGTTCTACGCGGCGTACGGCCTCGATCTCGAGGCGCTGCGCTTCGAGTCGTGCAACGCGAACGACATGCTGCGGCGGCGCCTCGACGGCGCTGCGAACGGTGTGACGGTGCGCTGGACCTATGCGTCACGGATCGGGCGGGCGAAGTCGCTGCCGCTCGCCGATACGCGAACGGTGCCCGTCGCCGAGGTCGCACCAGCGCGCTGCACGGAGGTGACCATGGCGCCGATCGCGTACCCCGACGGTACGCTGTACGCCTGCTGCTCGGGGAAGGTCCCGCGGCCGCTCGTGGCTGGCAACCTGCGCGAGACGTCCCTCGCGGAGCTTCAAGGCCGGATGGAGCGGAATGCGCTGCTCCAGTTCATCGCGACGTTTTCACCCAAGGAGCTGCACGATGCGCTCGTCGCGCGGGGGGTGGAGCTGCCGAAGAACTGCGACTCGGTCTGCCACATCTGCAAGTCGGCGCTGTCGAAGGTGGACGATGCGCTGCTCCAGGAGGTGGCGACGGAGGAGTGGAACCGAAACGTGCTGAGCCAGCTGCTCGGGAGCGAGATCCTCCATGGTTGAGCAGAAAGCGGCGCTGAAGGTGGCGCTGGTCTATCCGCCGTACGGGCCAGCGGGGCTGCCGAGCCTGGGACTCGGGCTGCTCTCGGCGGGCATCCAGCAGCGTGGATTCGCGTGTCGGACGTTCCACTGGAACCTCGACGTCGTCACCGCGATGCCCGGCGAGCATCTGGAAGAGAAGCTCCGCGCGTACCGGCTGCTGAACAGCCGTCCGATGCTGCCGTTCAACGAGTGGGTGTTCACGCGGGTGCTCTTCGGCGAGCGGGAAGCGATGCGCGAAGAAGAGGCGCGGCGGCTGCTCGACGAGCACTTCGCGGGGCGGGAGATCCGGTATCTGCGGCGGGAGCACATCCTCCACCTGCGCGAGCGCGCGTCGGATCTCGTGGAGGAGATGGTGGACCGGCTGTCGCCGTTCGATGTGATCGGGATCAGCTCCACGTTCTTCCAGAACGTGGCGGCGCTGGCGCTGGCGCGGCGCCTCAAGGCGCGGTGGCCGGAGAAGCAGGTCGTGCTCGGCGGGGCGAACTGCGAAGGCGAGATGGGCAAGGCGCTGCTGGAGCAGTTCCCGTTCGTCGACGTGGTGTTCTCGGGAGAGTCCGATTCCTCGTTCGCCGATTACGTCGAGCGGCTCTCGCAGGGGCTCTCGGTGCCGGAGCACGACGGCATCTATGCGCGGCGTGGGAAGCGCTCGCTCCTCGCGGTGCAGGGGGCGCCGCCGCTCTTCGATCTCGACGGGCTGCCGATTCCCGACTTCGACGATTTCGTGGAGCAGCGAGGTCGGCTCGGGATCGGTGAGTTCGAGGCGCTGTGCTTGCCCCTCGAGTCGTCGCGCGGGTGCTGGTGGGGAGCGAAGCAGCACTGCACGTTCTGCGGGCTGAACGGTGGAGGCATGGTGTACCGGCAGAAGAGCCGGGATCGCTTCTGCGCGGAGATCGAGGCGATTGTCGCTCGCTATGGCACGCGCTTCCTCTTCATGACCGACAACATCCTGTCGATGAAGTACTACGGAGAGTTCGCCGAGTGGGCGAAGGCCCGGCAGCTCGGCGTCAACTTCTTCTACGAGATCAAGGCGAACGTCTCACGGAGCCAGGTGCAGCGGCTCGCGGACGCCGGGATCAACGCGGTGCAGCCCGGCATCGAGAGCTTCAATTCGAATGTGCTCGCGTTGATGAGCAAGGGGACGACGGGCATCCAGAACATCGCGTTCCTGAAGTACGCGCGGGAGTTCGGTGTCCTGCCGGTCTACAACATCCTGGCGGGCTTTCCTGGCGAAGATCCGGCGGATTACGAGCGGACGGCGACGGAGCTGCCGAAGCTCTTTCACCTGAAGCCGCCGAACTCGGTGCCGGAGATCGAGTACCACCGCTTCAGCCCGTACCATCAGGCGCCGGAGCGCTACGGGATCAAGCTGCGGCCGAGTCACAAGTACGCGCAGCTTTATCCCTTCCCCGAGGAGGTGCTGCGGAGGATGGCGTACTTCTTCGACCGCGACGACGAGGGGGCCGAGGTTCCGCGGCCATACCTGGAGCCGCTGCGGCACGAGGTGCGGCGGTGGCACGAGCATTACCGCGAGGAGGAGTGTCAGCTCACCTGGCGGCGCTCGGGGCAGGACATCGTCATCGACGATCGACGTCCCGGGTTTCCACGGCGCCTTTATCGGCTGAAGGATCACGCGGCGTCGTTGATCGAGCTGCTGGATGCGCCGAAGGCCTTGAAGCACTTGCTGGTGGAGGCGCCGGAGGCATCGAAGAAGACGCCTCTCGACGGCGATGGTGACGATGCCAGCGCGGCTCAGGAAACCGGGCCTTCTCTCGACGCCGAGAATGACCGTGATGCGAGTGATGCGCTCCTGGATCTCCTCTTCGGCCTCGCGCCCGCGCTGCCCACGGCGCCGGACGTGGAGGAGGAGATCATCGCGTGGAGCCGTGCTGAATTCTCGTCTGATCCGGATGGCGCACTGAGGCAGCTCGTCGGGCGTGGCCTCGTCTATGCCGAGGATGGGCGATACCTCTCCCTGTCAGTCGCCGAGGATCGTCGCGACGTCGTGGCGGAATGGATGCGCCTGGGCGTCTGACGGGGTGGAAAGGAGAGTGGAGAACCGCGCGCAATGTTCACGAGTGAAGAGCGTGAAGGATCGACGGGCGCGAATGCGCCCGTCAGCACGAGGAGACTGTCATGGACAAGATTCTGGAGTTTCAGCAGAGCATCTTGAACGATCCCACGGCGCGTCAGGCGCTCGCCGCCAACCCCGCCGAGTACCTGAAGCTGCGCGGGATCCCGGTGCCTGCTGGCACGCAGCTCCCCAACAACATCCCGCTGGAGAAGATCGAGAACCGGGTCAGCGAGGTGAAGGATCGGCTGTCCAAGCGCGGCATCGCGGTGGACTTCAAGGCCACGACCCGGACCGACTCGCAGAAGGTGCTCTCGGACGTCTTCAAGGACGAGCTGTGGGGCGCGAAGCGGGCCGGCGCTGGGCCCGCGGCGCTCATGCGGGATGCGGAGCAGCAGCTCCCCGGTGAGACCGCGACGGTCGCCGTCATGGCGGCCGTGGTGCTCGTCGTCGTGGTCTGAGTTCCCCCCCTGAACCGTCGCCGTGGGGCTGGCTCCTGTGAAGGCCGGCCCCCGGTCGACTCCCTGCCGCGCGGTGGTGCCCGCGTGGACGGTGCTGGAGAGGTGGCGTTCATGTTGATCAGGATATCGGGCCTCGGGTCGGACAAGGCGCGCGTGCGCGCGGTGCCGGACGGTGGGAAGCGGGCCTGCCTGGTCGTGATGCCGTTCACGTCGAGCTGGATGCCTGCGATGGGGGCCAGCTTGCTCAAGGCCACGCTCCTGCAAGCGGGCATTGCCACGGATCTCTATTACGGCGCGCCGGATTTCTTTCGCCACTTCACCAAGGGGCTGCCCGTCGAGGAGGCGCTGCTCGACTACAACATCCTCGCGAGCTTCAACAACCTGGGCGATCTCTTCTTCGCCGACACGCTCTGGGGGGATCGGAGCGAGCGGGTCCGCCACCAGATCGAGCGGATCGCCGACATCCCGAACCCCAATTTCTCCCGCGAGCGGTTCGCTCGATCCGTGGAGCGCATCCGCGGCTACCTGGACGGGGCAGCGGGGTATCTGGAGCGGTGCCTCGGGGCGCGTGACTGGGGGGCGTACGACGTGATCGGGTTCTCGTCGACGTTCTCGCAGAACGTCGCGTGCTTGACGCTCGCGCGGGCGATCCGGGCGCGGCACCCCGAGGTGCACATCGTCTTCGGTGGGGCGAACTGCGAGGGAGACATGGGTGTGCAGCTCCTGCGGTCGTTCCCGTACGTGGACACCGTCATCCAGGGTGAGGCCGACACGGCGCTGCCTCGGTTCATCGAGCGTCTGCGCGCGGGGCGGGCCACGGACGACATCCCCGGGATCGTCTTCAGGAAAGGCGGTGACGTGCTGCGAGGGGCGGCGGTGGAGCCGCTCGACGCGATGGACTCGCTGCCCTTCGCCGACTTCAGCGATTACTTCGAGCAGATGCCGGCGCCGATCCTGGCGCACCTGCGCGAGCGTCGTGAGATCGCGGTCCCGCTGGAGACGTCACGTGGCTGCTGGTGGGGGGCGATCCAGCACTGCGTGTTCTGCGGGCTGAACTCGGCGACGATGCGCTTCCGCAGCAAGAGCCCCGAGCGCGCACTGGAAGAGACGCTCGCGATGCGCGACCGGCACGGGGTCGATTACATCTACGTGGTCGACAACATCATCGACCTCCGCTACCTGCGCACGTTCCTGCCGCGGCTGGAGGGCGAGGGGCTCCGTCTCTTCTACGAGACCAAGTCGAACCTCGAAGAGGAGGACGTCCATCAGTTCGCGCGCGCTGGCGTGCGGCTCATCCAGCCAGGGGTCGAGAGCCTGGACTCGGCAGTGCTCAAGCTGATGAAGAAGGGGGTCAAGGCGTACCACAACCTCGAGGTGCTGAAGTGGTGCAGCACGTACGGGGTCAAGCCGCTCTGGCTCTACCTCTATGGTTTCGCGCACGAGCCGGTCGAGGGCTACCTGCGCGTGATCGAGCTGATCGAGCGCCTGGTCCATCTGGAGCCGCCCAAGGGGCCGAACCCGGTGCTGATGGATCGCTACAGCCCGTACTTCACGCAGCGGGAGGCGCTCGGCTTCCGCAACATCCGGCCGCTCGCGGGGTTCGAGCTGTCGTACCGGGGGCTCGACGACGAGGAGCGGTTCAACCTCTCGTACCACTTCCATTTCGATCTGCCGCAAGGGTCGCCGCCGTACGAGAAGGCGCTCTTGCGCGCGATCGAGCACTGGATCACGGCACACCGGGCCGGCGCGCGGTTCTATCAGTTCAAGGGGGAGAGGACGACGCTGCTCGTCGATACGCGAAGGGCGGAACCGCAAGCGTTTCTGCTGTCGGGGGTGGGGCACCGCATCCACGATCATCTCCGGCGAGCGCATGGGCGCGCGGCGATCGTGGAGGCGTGGGCTTCGGCGAGCGAGGCGGCAGCGCTCCTGTCGTTCTCGTTCACGGATCTGTACCTGGTGCACGTGGCCCAGGCGCTCGGGGCCGAGATGATCGCTTCGCCCGAGCGCGAGGAGGAGCTGGACGCGTTCCTGGCAGGGTTGGTCGAGCGGTGGATCGCGATCCACGTGGACGATCGGTGGCTGGGGCTTTCCGTGGACTGCACGGACGAGGGCGAGGCGGCGCGGTTCGGGCTGGTCGACGTGATGCGGCGGCTCGACGTCGAGGCCGGGGGTTCAGATCGCCGTTCCAGCGATGAACTCCGCGCCGAGCTCGACCTCGTAGCTGCCGTCGAGTCCGCGGAGCCATAGGGCGTCGTCGTCGAGGAGGGGGGGCGAGACGAGGCAGACGGTGTGGCCGTGGACGAGCCTCGCGAGGTTCTGGATGCCGGCCGGATGCGCGAGGTCGAGCCAGAGCGGGTCGCGCTGGTTCACGCGGACCTGCGCCCGGAGGGGGAGGCCGTGGTCGGCGAGCCAGTCGTGGAAGCGGAAGAAGGCGGCGCGATCGACGGGGCCGCGCGGGAGGGGAAGGGAGGCGACGGGGACGAGGAAGAGTTCGGACGCGAGGAGGACGTGGTCGCCGAGGACGATGGCGGGGAGGCGCTCTACCTGGGCGGAAGCGCGCTGGATGCGCTCGCCGACGATGCGGTTCAAGGCGCGGAAGAGGAGTTCCAGCAAGCTGGTGCGGTGGCCCGAGAGGTGATCGAGGAACTGGGCGAAGCCCGGGCGCGTGTGGGGGCCGGAGACGCCGAGGAAGACGGGATCGACGGGGCGGCCGGTGGCGCGTTCGACGAGGGTGAGCCGGCCGGTGGCGCGCGTGACGTCGAGGGCGCGGGGCTCGATGAAGGCGGCGCTGGGGGAGGCGACGGGCGCGGGGCAGCCGGGGATGTGGAGTGCGCGCGCGGTGGTGAGCGGGCGCAGGTCGGGGTTCTTGTTGAAGGCGCCGTACATGTCGACCACGGCGGGCCACTGGGCCATCCATGCGCGGAAGGGTTCGGTCAGCGCGGTGCTCGGGAAGCGGCGGAGATAGCGGGGGAAGAGGGACATCCGGTCGCCGCCCCAGAGGGTGAGGTGGAAGCGGGGGCCCGCGGGACCAGGCGGCGCGGGGGCGAAGCGGAGGCTTTCGCGGGTGCGCGTGGCGGTGTCCCAGCGGGAGAGCGCGGAGAGATCGGGGCGGTAGTGGGCCTCGCCGCGCTCTGCGCGGGTGATGGCGTCGAGCAGGCCCTGGTGGAAAGGGGCGGCTGGATCGTCGGTGGCGGGGAGGTCGAGGTGCTTCCCGAGCGAGCGGAGGTTGGCGAAGTGGTTGCGGCCGAGGCGCTTCGCTTCGCAGAAGCGCAGGTAGTCGCGGTGGAAGTGGAGCAAGGGGGCGCTGGGCGCGTCGGGGTAGAGCTGGTGGTGCAGGGCGAGCAGCGCCTGCTCTTCGGGCAAGAGGGCGGGGAGGAGGTAGCCGGCGCCGTAGAGGGCCACCTCGGCGAGGAAGGGCGCGAGGTCGTGCTCGGGCACGTGGAGGCGTGCGTCGCCGGCTGCGTCGTCGAACCCGAGCAGCGGGGTCTTTCCCTCCGTGCTCTGCTCGGGGTCAGGGGCGAGGAGGCTGTGGAGCGTTCCGAGGGCAGCGTGGCGCTGCTCGTCGGTCTCGGCGTTCTGGAGGTCGCTCAGGGGCTGCTGGATCGCCTGGCTGAACGCCAGCCACGGTCGAAGTTCAGGGGCTTCTTCGGTCGACGGGTGCAGCGCCTGCGCGATGGCGTGGAGGTCGTCTGCCGTCGTCTCCTCGGTGAGGGTCCAGGAGAGCTGGAGGAAGCCCGTCTCGATGAGGCGGTCGCGTGTGGCCCGTGTGAGCTTCTCGCCCCAGTGGGCGCAGGGGGAGGGGCATCCCCAGGAGGCCTGGTCGAGGTGAGGGAGGAGCGCGCTGGCCTCGGGGACCTCCTGGTAGCGTTCGCGTCCAGTCTCCGGATCGGTGTGAAGCACCCAGACCACGCCGTCCTCCTCGAAGGCGCAGGGGGAGACGTGGGCGCTGACGTGATCGCGGAACGCGGGCTTCTCCAGCAGCACGCTGGCGAGGCGGTCCGTGACGAGGCGGCTCAGCTGGAACTCCGTGGTGCGCATGCCGAGATCCTGCGGCGGTGGCGCCGGGGTCGGAGCGATCTGGGCGAGGAAGGTCCCGGCGAGGTGGCCGTTCGGCGTGGGCTTCATCGCGGCGCGGAGCAGGTAGCGGAAGGCCTGGACGATGGCCTTGCGATCGTCGACGCCGAGCTCGGCGAGAGGGCAGCGGGGGATGCGTGCGAGGTGCGCCGAGAGGGAGGGGTTCAGCAGCGCAAGGCCGGCGACGAGATGCTTCGACGCGAGGAGCTCCCACAGCGCACGATCGCTGGTCGCCGCGTCCTCGTCGAAGAGGGCGTCGCAGCGGTCGAGGTGGGTGATGTGCGTGGCGTGCTGGAGGCGCCACGCTTCGAGGTCGTCGTGGAGGGCAGGATCGAGGGCGCGGACGGTGTCGCGCCAGGCGCCCTCGGGGAGCGGCTCCAGCTTGAAGAGGGCCCTGCGGGCGGCGAGGAGGGGGCGGCGCGCGTGGCGGTCGTCGACCCGGGGGACGAGGGGGTGGAGGCGATCGGCGAGGGCCCGGGCCGCAGTTTCGAGGGGGGCGCGAGCAGCCAGCGCTGCCCGGCGCTGGGTGAGGGTGGCGTGGTAGCCGAGCGTGGCGAGGTGCGAGCGGGGCACGCCAGGGACGCGGAGGAGCACGAGAGGGAACCACTGCGCCGAGAAGGGAGCGCGCGGTGCAGGAGGGGACGAGGGGCTCATCGTGGGGGCTCCGCGCGCTTGGGGTCGAGGAGGTGGGCCATGACGAAGGCGAGGCGGCGCTGGTGATCGGCGTCGAAGCCCATGCGGTTCCAGTGGAAGACGATCCAGAAGGGGAGGATCTGGCGGAGGCCGTGGGAGAGCTGGCCGTCGTCGCGGGCGGCGCGCAGGCGGGCGGCGAGGGCGTGGGTCGCGTCGCGGTAGGGGGGGAGCAGCGCGCGCTCGGGATCGGTGAGGCGGTGAAGGAGCGAGGGGCGGGCGTCGAGGATCTCGACGATGGCGTCGCGGGCGCGCTCGGCGAGGGCGATGGCGTCGTCGCGTTCGGCGTCGTCGAGCGTGAGGCTTCGGTCGGCCAGCGCGAGGTTTGCCCAGAGATCCCAGAGTTCCCAGCGGTCTTCGACGAGGTGCTGGAAGAGGTCGTGGAGGAGGAGCAAGGAGAACTCGGTCGAGGACAGGGAGGCGTGCCCCGTGAGGTGCAGCGCCCGGTGGCCGAGGACGGCGAGGCTTTCGGTGGTGAAGAACTCGTGCGCGAGGTCCATGCCGACCTCGCCGCCGAACTGGTGAACTTCGGCCTCGTACGCGCGGCGCACCCAGCCGGAGAGTTCGCCTTCGTCGGCGCAGGTCTGGAGGAAGGTGGACAGGCGCTCCGGGAAATCGGCCCGGAGCATGCGGAAGCGGAGCCGCAAGCCGGGGGATTTGTCGAGGAACGAGAAGCGATCGATGGTGCGGTCGTCGAGCCAGGTGCGGACCTGCTCGAGGAAGCGGCCGGTGAAGAAGAGGGGGCGCTGGAGGCCGAGGCCGTCGAAGGTGACGCCGACCTGGTGCCAGGTGCTCGGCTGGACGATCTCGCGGATGCGCGCAGCGCCGGCGCTGACGAAGGCGTCCCGCAGGCCCTGGAGCTGCTCGGGCGAGAGGTCCGCGTCTTTGCAGAGCGCGTCGAGATCGTCGGTCTTGAAGCTTTCGAGGATGAGGCGCGTGAGGTGGCGATCGTCGTCGCGCACGTCAGACGGCGAGGACGCCGGCGACGGTGAGCGCCGGGACGAGGATGTGGATCACGATGTCCGCGAGCCAGTGCGCGAGCATGGCGGACTCCAGGCCGTGCTTCCAGAACAGCCAGCCGCAGGGGATGGCGATGGCGGCGTTCAGCAGCACCGCGCGTGCGATCACCAGGCCGCTGAGCGGGACGATCGCCGCGGTCGCGGGGAGATGCCCGAGACCGAAGAGAACCGCCGAGACGACGATGGCCGTCCACATCACGGCCGGCTGCGGAGGCACGTCCCGCCGTCGGAGCGCCGCCCGCAGGAGGAACGCGATGCCGCTCAGGAGCAGGAGCCGCGTGAGGATCTCCTCGGAGATGCCGCCGTAGAGGGAGGCGAGCGCCGCCTTCCAGGGGACGAACTGCTCGATCATCGGCTTCCCCGCTTCCCGCAGCGCGGGCAGCGCGGGGAGGAAGACGAAGAGGTCGAGGATGGTCATCAGCACCGCGCCGAGGAGACCGAGGCCGAGCGCTGGACCCACGAACGGGTGGACGACGTCGCGCACCGGCTGACGTGTCGCGAGGGCTTCACTGACGGGGGCGCGGAGGCCGACGCTGCGCGCTGCGCGGAGGCCGACGGCGACGGCGATGGCCATGAGGACCGCCGTCTGGCCCGCCGCGATGGCGGCCAGCGTCGGCAAGCCGAGGCTCGCCACCGAGCTCTTCGCGAGCGCGTCACGCTGTAGATCGAAGGCGTAAGGAAGGACGGCGACGCCTCCGAGCGCGCCGCCTGCCCAGAGGATCACTCCCTGCTTCACGGTCGCGCTCTTCCCACCCGTCATGCGCTGGCGATTCACCCTACCACTCCCCTTCGTGAACGGTCCAGGACGCGACGGCTGCGTATGCGTCGGTGCACACCGCAGCGTGATCGTCGGATCCATGGATCGGTCGCTCCGCTGCCCATGGTCGAGTCGCGGTTTCCAGCCGTCGGTCTGCGACTGACATCATCAAGGAAGGGATGCAAGGGCGCTGCCCTCCGTTTCGACGGTCGATGCGGGTCGCTCCGCAGCGCGAGGTCGTCATCGCGTGCGATGGCGGTGCGGTGACCTGTCGGGTTGCGGTGGTGACGCGGGCGCTGATCGCACCGCGAGAGCGCGAGCTGGAGGTGTCAACAAGGCAGGTCGATCGGTGGATTCCGCTTGGTGCGGATTTGCACCCGATCCATCGCCCCGGACCGGGAGCTCCCGTCGAGCACCGATGTCGACAGGGCTGGGGTAGATTCCGCGCGTGGATGAATTCCGCCGCGAGATGCGCTTGCCCACCAAGGCAGAGGTCGAGACGATTCGAGAACGGGGTCGGCGTCGAGAGCAGGCACTGAAGCAGCACCTGCGTGGGGGTGGGGACGCGCTGTTCTGTGCGGCACTGGGAGGGCTCGTCGCGCTGCTGGCGCTGTTCCTGCTCGACGGCTTCCCGAGGGGCGCGGCGCTCGTCTTCGGAGTGCTCCTGGTGGTGACTGGAGGGCTCGGCTTTCGCGCTGGGCGGCGCTTCAAGCAGGACAGGCTGAGGACGGCGGAGGCCGAGACCGAGGAGCGCCTTGGCGCTGTGGAGGAGCTGCGCTTCGAGATCGAGCGGGTGATGACGGTCAGCTCTCCACTCGGTGATGGCGAGTTCTTTTTCCTGTGCGCGCTCTCGAGCGGTCGATACGTCGTGCTGTCGTCGGAGCTGTGGGATCCCGCCCAGGAGTTTCCGGAGGCGTGGCGCACCCACGTCACCCTGGTGCTCGACGGGAGGAAGACGATCGTGCTGCTCGACCTCGAGGGCGCCCTGGTGGAGGTGGAGCGACGTGACGTGCGTCCGCCCGACTTCGAGGTGACGGAGGCGCACCGCTTCTGGGAGCCACCTGCGGATCTGGTGCTGCCTGGCATCGTGGACGAGGTGGACGCCAGGCCTCTCGACGCGTGCACGTCCGCGTAGGTTCGTCGGGCAAGGGGGAGGTCGCTCACGCCTGGATGAGGGGCAGGGCGCGCTTGCCAGCGGTGAGGGACGCGGCGGCCTGCGCTCGGAGCGCGCGTCGGTAGAGCTTGTGCCAGGCGGCGATGCCGGCGTCGGCGTGGACCAGCTTGTACTGGCGAAGGTCGTGGCGCGCTGGCGTCGAGGCGCGGAGCATGCGGTGGTCGTCGCGCTGGACGAGGTGGCCGTCGACGAGCAAGGAGAGCCAGGCGAGCAGGCCGCCGAGGATCGGGACGTCGACGTGGTAGCGGAAGACGACCAGGGTGTTCCCTTCATCGATGGGGGTGATGCCGCCGATGCCACGCACGCGCATGCCGAAGTCGGCGAACAGGATGCCGGGGAAGTGCATGGAGAGCTGGAAGGCCATGCCCTTCTTGCCGTCGTGGGGGGTGCCGTCGTCCTTGCGAAGGACGCCGCGGGTGTGGACGACGGGTCCGTCGACGCGCACGTCGTAGGGGTCGAGGAGGTGGCCCATGCCGTGCGCGAAATGCCGGTGAGCGAAGGGGAAGTGGTGCAGGTCGAGGTTGCCCTCGACGACGCGCGCGAAGGGGACGTCCCAGGTGAGGGTGATGGTGGCGGAGCGCCGGGTGTCTTCGGGCATCGCGTCGAACCAGGGGAGGGGCGGGTAGGTGTCGCGCGGTGCGCCCCAGAAGATCCAGAGGAAGCCGCGGGCTTCGCGCACCTCGTGGCGGCGCGTCACGAGGTCCTTGCGGATCCGGGCGTGCTTGCCGGCGCACGGGACGCGGACGCAGTGGCCTTCGGGGGCGAAGCGGAAGCCGTGGTAGGGGCACTCCAGGGCGCCGTCGACGACGCGGCCGAGGCCGAGGTCGGCGCCACGGTGCGGGCAGCGTGCGTCCTGGGCCACGGGGCGGCCGTCGGCGTCGCGCCAGAGGACGAGCTGCTGGCCGAAGCGGGTGACGGTCATCGGGCGGGTGCCGAGGCGCGCGGCGTCGAGGAGGATGTGCCAGTGATCCAGGAGGAAGGGGGCGTCGCGCGTGGAGGTGGTGTCATGGGGGGCGTCGGTCGCGTCGTCGGCAGATGAGGTAGTCTCTCGGGGCGCAGGGCTGAGCATGAGCGGGGCTCCTCGGGGTCTCCACGCAGCATGCAGCGTGACCTTGCGCTCCACACGGATGCCGCACGCCAGATCGACTGACAGGACACGCCAAGGCCGAGAGGCCGGGGAGATGCGCCGAGAGGCCGAGGAGACGCGCGGAGAGCCCGAGGTGAAGGGACGCGCCGAGGAGGCCACCCCGACGATGTGGGCGCGGGCGGCGGCACGGATGGTGGCGTATGCGGTGGGGCGAGGGGCAGTGCGAGAGGCGCTGGTCGCGCGGCTGGGCGCGCCCGAGGCGGTGCTCGCGGACCCGGACGGGCGGGTGCCGCTCGTCGGGGTGTACGCGGTGCTCGAAGCCGCCGCGGAGGCGACGAGGGACGCGCGGTTCGGGCTGCACTTCGCGCTGGAGCTGCGGGTGGAGGACCTCGACACGCTGGGGTTCTTGATGGTGACGAGCCCGGATTTCGGGGGCTGTCTTTCGCGGTTGCTCCGCTACCAGCGGCTCTGGAACGACGGGGAGCGGTTCGCACTGTCGGTGGAGGGGGATGTGGCGCGTCTGTCGTACGCGCCGTTCGGAGCCGCGCGCGAGGCGCATCGGCACATGGCGGAGGCGCTGTTCGTGGATCTGTTGATCAACGGGGGGCGCTCGATCCCTGGGCTCCAGGCAGCGCAGGTGCGGTTCACGGGCGCGGCGGTGGGTGACGGGTTCGATGTGGCGGGCCTGTTCGGGGTGCCCGTGGTGTACGGGGCGGAGCAGGCGGAGGTGGTGTTTCCAGCGGCCTCGCTGACGCTGCCGCTGCTCGGCGCGAACGCGGCGCTGTGCGCGGTGCTGGATCAGCATGCGCGTGTGCTGCTGGAGCGGGTGCCGGTGGCGCCAGGGCTGTCGAGCCGGGTGCGCGCGCTGATCGCGGCGCGGCTGCATGAAGGGGAGGTGGGGCTCGCGTCGCTGGCGGAAGCGGTGCGGATGAGCGCGAGGACGTTGCAGCGGCGGCTCAAGGACGAGGGGATGTCGCTGCACGGGTTGCTGGACGACGTGCGGCGGGAGCAAGCGCTGGCGTTGCTGGGCGGGGGCGCGGCGATCGCCGAGGTGGCGTGGTCGCTCGGCTACTCGGAGCCCAGCGCGTTCCACCGGGCGTTCCGGCGCTGGACGGGGCAGACGCCGGAGGCGTTTCGCGCAGGAGCCGCGGCGCGCTCGTAGGGCTTCGACGGAGGCGTTGCGTGCAAGCTGCGCATGTTGCGCAACGCTGGCTCGAGGCGTGCGAGGGGGGAGCTGTCGGTCTTCGGCGCGGGGGGGGAACTGGCGCGATGGCGGGAGAAAACGAGGGAAGGGCCATCTGGCAAGCCGCTTGCTGAAGGGGGGGAGGGAGAGCGCCGCCATCGTCGAGCAGCCGCCACGAGGGAGCCGACGTGAACGGCGTGTGCCGGAGGATGGCGATGAAGTTTGGTCGAGTTGGAGCGGTGTTGCTGCTGTCGGGCGTCGGTCTCGTCGCAGCGTGTGATGGGGATGATGGGCCGTCGGGGCCTGGGGGGGGCGGCGGTTCGGAGGCTCAAGGCGGTGGGGGGGGGAGCGGTGGCAACGATGGGGAAGGGGGGAACGGCGCCGGCGGCGAAGGGACCGGTGGCAACGGTGAAGGGGGGAACGGTGGCGAAGGCGGTGAGGGCGGCGGGTCGAGCACGCCCGATCTGATCTTCCCCCCGGACGAGGCTGTGTTCGGGCTGGAGCTCGGGCAGTGGGGCGCGGCGTGGTGGGAGTGGGCGCTGGGGATCCCGCGGGCCACGAACCCCATGCTGGGGGGGGACTGTGATCAGGACCAGTCGGCGGTGGTCTTCTTCCTGACGGGCAACACGACCAGCCAGTCCGAGGTGAGGAGCTGCTCGTTGCCGGCGGGCAAGCCGATCTTCTTCCCGATCGTGACCACGATGATGGTGGCGCAGTACGAGAACAACTGCGACTACGACGCGGACTACATCGCCAACTGGGCGGAGGTGGTCTGGCCGAGCACGAGCGATACGCGCGATCTGTCGATCGAGGTCGACGGGGTGAGCGTGGCCGGGCTCGAAAACCACGAGCGGTACACGGGGCTGTTCGTCGACACGCAGTCGTCCGATCCGGCACTTCGGATCTTTGGCTCGGTCTCGGGGTCGGTGGGGCCGAACTCGTGCGGGGTGCCCGTCGGGACGGCCCGTGAGGGGGCGAGCTCGGGTTACTGGGCGATGCTCAAGCCGCTGTCGGCAGGCGAGCACGTGATCCGCTTCGCCGGGAAGCTGACCCGGCCGAACGGGTCGACGTTCCTGGTCGACATGACCTATGCGCTGACGGTCACGCCCTGACACCACGGCGGAATTCCATGGCGGGGGCGGCTCGCGTGGCGTCCGCGTGGCGCCGCGCGAGCCGATCGAGCGCGCGCAGGTTCGATGGTTGCCCCGCTTCGGCGCACGCGGCGGTAGGTTGATCCGGTCAGACCGGGATCTTCCGGCTGCGTGCGGTGGAGCGAGGAGACACGTGCGCGAGGCGAGCGATACGGGCGAGGCGAGCGACGCGAGCTGGGAGCGGATCGAGGGCTTTCTCGGTCAGCGGGCTCCCGAGGTGCTGTCGGCGCTCTCGCAAGGAGCGAGCGAGGAGGGGCTCGCGCGGCTGGAGGCCGGGATCGGCGCGACGCTGCCTGACGAGCTGAAGGCGTCGCTGCGGCGGCACGCGGGCAGCTCGCGCGCGCTGTTCGAGAGCTGGGAGCTGCACACGCTGGAGGCGATCGGGTCGACCTGGTCGATGCTGCGGGGGTTCCTGGACGATGGGACGTTCCCGAGCGAGGGGTCGCCTCTCGTGCAGGTGGAAGGGCCCCTCCGGCAGGTGTGGTGGAGCCCGGGCTGGATCCCGATCGCGGGGAACGGAGCGGGCGATCACCTCTGCGTGGATCTGGATCCCGCCGAGGGGGGGACGCGCGGTCAGGTGCTGGTGTACCTGCACGATCACGAGAAGCGGTCGGTGCTGTTCACGGGGTTCGGGGCGTTCCTGCGTACGCTGGCCGATGGGGTGACGCAGGGGGAGATCGTGGCGATCGAGGACGGCCATGGGGAGCTGTTCGGGATCTGGCCGCGCGCCGCCTTCGCGTCGCTGGGGCAGCGGGGCTTCGACACGACGGGCTGGGCGATCCGGCCGCGCGAGGAGGAGCCGGTGGTGGTGGCGGCGAAGCCTGCACCCGAGGACGACGGGCGGAAGCTGCTCGATCTGCTGCTGCGGAAGGGAGCCTTGGTGCTGGTGCCTGGGACCGATCGGAAGGCGCTCGCGACGGGGCTGGGCAAGATCGTGCGGCGTACGACGGCGCCGGAGGAGCGGGCCGCGGCCGCGTGCGCGTGGCTCGAAGGTCGGGCGGGCGTGGATGAGCTGTTCATCTCCGACGAGGAGATGGCCGAGGTGCTGAAGGTGTGGTGACGGCGCTCAAGCGAGGCGGGCGAGCGCCTCGCGGAGCCGGTCGGGGAGCGGGGCGGGGCGGCGGGTCCCGCGGTCGACGAAGACGTGGACGAACCACCCTTCGGCGGCAGCGTCGGGTTCGCCGCGGGGGAAGAGGGCGATGTCGTAGCGGACGCTGCTGCGACCGAGCTTGCCGACGCGGAGGCCGGCGTCGAGGTCGGTGGGGAAGGCGACGGCGCGGCGGTAGCGGCAGTGGGACTCGGCGGCGAGGCCGATGACGGGGCCGTTCACGATGTCGAGGCCGCCCTCGTCGATGAGGTAGCGGTTGATGACGGTGTCGAAGTACGAGTAGTAAACGACGTTGTTCACGTGGCCGTAGACGTCGTTGTCCATCCAGCGGGTGGGGACGACGAGGAAGTGGCGGTAGTCGGCGCGCTGGGGGGCAGGGGCGTCGGTGCGTGAGGCGCTGGTGCGTGAGGCGTTGGTGCGTGAGGCGTCGGTCATGGTCGGGCTCCGGACGCGGATCACCAGGGGGTGAGGGCTGCGCGGAAGAGGGCTTGGAGTTCGTCGGGTGGGATGGGGCGAGGGGCGTTGTCGACGAGGCGGGCCTGGGCGAGGGTGCCTGCGGTGAGGGCGGTGAGGTCGACCTCGCCGTAGCCGACGTGGGTGAGGCCGCGGGGGATGCCGGCGGTGCGCATGAGGTGCGTGAGGTGGTCGGCGAGCAAGGTGCCGATGGCGTCGCCATCCCGAGGATCGACGCCGCGGGTGTCGGCGCCGAGGAGGGCGGCGGCTTCGAGGTGGCGCTCGGGGTGCTGGGGGGCGAGGGCGCGGAAGGCGGCGGGAGCGCCGAGGATGACGGCGACGCCGTGGGGGACGAAGGGCGCGGGGTAGCCAGGCATGTGGAAGTCGTGGCGGAGGCCGGCGATGGCGTAGGACATGGCGTGGGGGAGGTGGACGCCCGCGTTGCCGAAGGCGATGCCGGCGAGGGTCGCGGCCCAGGACATGGCGTCGCGGGCCTCGGTGTCGGTGGCGTCGGCGACGGCGCGGGTGAGGTAGCGGCCGGTGAGGCGGAGGGCTTCGCGGCAGCCGAGATCGCTCCAGGGGTTCTGCCCCTGGCTCATGGGGCGCGCGAGCGGTGTGTCGGGGCGAGGGCGGGCGCTGAAGGGGCGGGCGGTGAAGGACTCCAGGGCGTGGCTGAGGACGTCGAAGCCGCTGGCCGCGACGACGCCGGCCGGGAGGGTGGCGGCCGCGGTGGGGTCGACGAGGGCGAGGGTGGGGCGGAGTCTGCGCGAGGCGATGCCGGTCTTGGCGTGCTGGGCGCGGAGGTCGAAGATGGCGATGCCGGTGCACTCGCTGCCCGTGCCGGTGGTGGTGGGGCAGGCGATGTGCGGGGGCAGCGGGCCCGGGATGGGGCGGCCTTCGCCGAGGGGGCGGTTGACGTAGGTGAGGAGGTCGGCGGGGTAGGTGGCGTGGAGGAGCGCGGCCTTGCAGGTGTCGATGACCGAGCCGCCGCCGACGGAGACGTAGGCGTCGAAGTGGCCCTGGGCGGCGAACGCGGCGGCCGCGAGGAAGGAGGCGTCGGTGGGCTCGACACGGACGTCGTCGTAGAGGGCGACGTCGAGGCCTGCGGCGCGCAGAGAGCGCTGGGCTTCCGCGACGGGGGCGAGGGCGGCGAGGGTGCGGTCGGTGAAGAGGGCGACGCGACGCGCGCCGAGGTGGCGGGCGTGTTCGCCCACCTCGGCGAGCGCGCCAGGGCCGAAGGTGACGCTGGAGGCGTCGATGGTGAAGGCGGTGTCGCCGCCGTCGAGCAAGGCGTAGCCGAGACAGGAGCCCACGCGCGGCATGGTAACGCGGTCCGGTGGCGCTGCGGGGTGTGGTGAGGGACCGCCTGACGCGCGCTGGGTCTGCCGCGTCGATGGGGTTCGGCTATCGTCGTGTCGCTGGAGGTTCGGAAGAGCGCCGGTCGCGTCCGTCCAGCGACGGAGGCGCGCTCCGGAGAGCGCCGGGCCGAGGAGGAGACGCGATGAGGGTCCTGGTCGTTTATTACTCCCTGTACGGACACGTGCATCAGCTGGCCGAGGCGATCGCCGAGGGGGCACGTGAGGTGGACGGCGCCGAGGTGGTGATCCGGCGTGTGCCGGAGACGCTGTCCGCGGAGGTGCTGGAGAAGATGCACGCGGTCGACGCGCAGAAGGCGCAGGCCCAGGTGCCGATCGCGGAGGTGAAGGATCTCGCCGAGGCGGACGCGATCGTGTTCGGGACGCCGACGCGCTTCGGGAACATGTGCGGTCAGATGCGGCAGTTCCTCGACGCGACCGGGCAGCTCTGGGCGAAGGGGGCGCTGGTCGGGAAGGTGGGGAGTGTGTTCACGTCGGCGGCGACGCAGCACGGAGGGCAGGAGTCGACGATCCTGAGCTTCCACACGACGCTGCTGCATCACGGGATGGTGATCGTGGGGCTGCCGTACTCGTTCGCGGGGCAGACGAAGATCGATGAGGTGACGGGCGGTTCGCCTTACGGGATCGGGACGATCGCCGGGGGGAAGGGGGAGCGACACCCGTCGGAGAACGAGCTGGCCGGGGCGCGCTACCAGGGGCGCCACGTGGCGAGCATCGCGAAGAAGCTGACCGCAGGCTGAGCGTTGCGGCGGGGCGAGCCGCCCGATCGGGCTGGCAGGCGTTCCCGTCCTGGCGTGAGCCAGCGGGGCTCTTCGGCGATGCCGTGGGCTTCAGCAGCGTTGCTGGTCTCTTCAGGAACTTCGTGAACACGCACCATTCCGGGCTCCTCTTGACGTCTGCCATGCGGATCACCACGCACGTCGTGGAAGGTCTGCATGGCATCACGCAATGCGCACACGACCCGTGAGGCGCCTCCTGGGACCCACGCGGGGACGCGAGGAGCCAAGGCGGGGAAACGGAAAGCCAAGGCGGCTGAGCGAAGGACCAAGCCACCTGTGCGGGGAGAGCGGAGACGCAAGGCGGCGACGAACGGGCGCACGTCGGGGACCGCGACCGCGACCCTCGGCGCGACATCGGAGACGGTGGACTCGGCGTGGCTGGAGCCTCAGCTCGCCACGCTGGTCGAGCGACCCCCGCGCGGTCCGGGATGGGTGCACGAGATCAAGATCGATGGCTACCGGATCCTGGCGCAGCGGGAGGGGGAGGTCGTGCGGCTCTCGAGCCGGCGAGGGCGCGACTGGACGGAGAAGTTCCCGACGATCGCCGCGGCGGTGGCAGCGCTGCCGGTGACGTCGGCGTTGATCGATGGAGAGGTCGCGGCGGTGCTGCCGGACGGGCGGACGTCGTTCCAGGCGCTGCAAGGTGCGCTGTCGCGTGGGTCGGACGCGCGGCTGTACTACTTCGCGTTCGACCTGCTGTACCTGGATGGTCGTGAGCTGGTGAGCGCGCCGCTGGCAGAGCGGAAGGCGGCGCTGGAGACGCTGCTCGCGGGGCGGCCCGAGGGGAGCAAGGTGCGGCTGTGCGATCACCTGGAGGAGGATGGTGTGCAGGTGCTGCAGCACGCCTGTCGTCTCGGGCTGGAGGGGGTCGTGTCGAAGCGCGCCGACGCGCCGTACCGGTCGGGCCGCAACCTGGACTGGCAGAAGTCGAAGTGCACGACGCGGCAAGAGGTGGTGATCGGGGGGTTCACCGATCCGGAAGCGGGGCGGGTGGGGCTCGGGGCGTTGCTCTGCGGGGTCCACGACGCGCAGGGGGAGCTGCACTATGCGGGGCGCGTGGGGACGGGGTTCACGGCGTCGGTGCTGCGGACCTTGCGGCGACGGCTCGGCGCCATCGAGCGGAAGACATCACCCTTCACCGAGCGCGTGTCAGGGCGCCGCGGTGTGCCGGTGCACTGGGTGAAGCCCGTGCTCGTGGCCGAGGTGGAGTTCACGGAGTGGACCGAGGGAGGCCAGATGAGGCACCCCTCGTTCCAGGGTCTGCGCGGGGACAAGCTGGCCTCCCAGGTGGTACGCGAGGTGCCCGTCGCAGCAGAGAAGGCGCGACGTAGGGGCGTGAGTCCACGTCGTCGGGCGGCGCAGGAGCGGTGAGCGTGCGCGAGCGAGTTGGTGAGCGTGCACGAGCGGAGTGGTGAGCGTGCGTGAGCGAAGTGGTGAGCGTGCGCGAGCGGAGTGGTGAGACGGAGAGGCGGAGAGGCGGAGAGGGAGCTTCGAGCGCGTCGGTGTCGCTCACCGAACGAAGTGCATGACGTTGGCGCCGATGGCGGGATCGACGGCCCGACCGAGACGCTGGTCGTGCAACAGGATGGTGATCTCCACGGAGCCCGTGCCCACCTCCAGGCCGAGGAGGTGCCCGCCGTGGGCAGCGAAGTCTCTGTCGGTGACGACGGCGTGGGCGTGGATGACGGGGACACCGTCCTTCCAGGCGATGCTGCCGTTCATGCTCGCGAGCTCGGTGTCACGGAAGGAGCGAGGATCGAAGGTCTTCCGGGCGAAGTCGTAGAAGCCGAAGGTGGCGTTCACGAAGCCGAAGCCGCTGAAGCTGGCGCCCGGGATCTGCTCCAGGACGGCGAGGCGCTCGAGGTGGGCGAGGACGTCGTCGCCTCGTCGCAGCACCATCAGGTAGCCGGTGGGTGTGCGGATGTACTTCGACGAGAGCGGATCGGAGGGATCCACAGGGCCTCGGCGAGGAACGTCGGCGGCGCTGCAAGCACCGAGCGTGAGGGTGAGGACGATGAAGAGCGGTCGAGGCGTCATGACCCGCTTCGATGCGCGGGGGAGCGATCAGCTCCGCGCTGCGCTGCGCTGCACGGTCTGCTGTAGCACGGCGTCGTAACGAGAGCGGTGCTCGGGGCCATACGCGAGCAAGCCGCCTTCGAGGGCGAGGTTCGCCACGGCGACGCCCATGGAGACGAGCCGGGAGCGGGTGGACACGTGGATGGCCTCGGCGCGAGGGCGAAGCTCCTGGAGCCAGTTGGTGAGCAGCACGCGCGCGGCGCTGTCGTAACTCTCGAGCTCGTTCAGATCGAGGAAGAGGACGAAGCTGTGCGAGGCGACGGTCACGCGGGGCTCGGCGAGTGCGACGGTGCGCTCGCTCAGCTCGGCGTCGAAGTGACCCCAGGCGCGCAGGACGAGGATCTCGGACGCGGGGATGGTGATCTCGATGCCGCCGCACGCGGTGTGGTGCTCGCGGCGTGTGCCGCTCAGGCGAATCGGCGGCTCAGCTTTCGTGCGCCCCGCCTGCCGTTTGCGTGAGGCAGAGAAGGACGAGAGGACCTCCGAAGCGGAAGGGGAGTGGAGGCCACGCGGCGGAGGGGGGGGAGTGAACACGTCGGCTGCCATGGGGGATGGAGGCGCTGGGCGCGAAGGTGAGTTCGTGTGGGGGCGCGCCTGCTCCGAGGGGGAGCTCGTCCGGAAACCCGGAGGATCAGGAGGCGCGGATTCCATGACGGGCCAAACGCTAGCGCGGCTGGCGATGGACAGAAAGCGCTTTCCGCTCCGGCGGTCCTTTGGCCATTCATCTGTAAAGATCGACGAGGTCGCGAACGGCTGGCCGAACCCCGCGACCGGGCCCGGGCATCGGAATGGGACGGATGCGAGTCGGTCAGCGGATTGCCCTGAACACGGCCCTGATGGTGGGCAAGCAGGTCTTCACGGCGGTGCTCGGCGTCGCCTTCGTGGGGTACCTGGCGCGCCAGCTCGGGGTGGCCGAGTGGGGTGAGCTGCAGGCATCGATCGCGCTGACCAGCACGGTGGCGGTGGTCGCCGGGATCGGGGTGCGAGGTTACCTGGCGCGCGAGGTGGCGGTGCGGCCCGAGACGGGGGCGCAGCACGTGGGCTCGGCGCTCGCCATCCGCGGGGGGATGGGGGCCGTGCTGCTCGCGGTGACGGCGGTCGTGGCGCTCGTCGCGAAGCCTGGCCTCGGTGCGACGCTGATCGCCATCGCGGCGGCATCGCAGCTCGCGACGCTGCTCTACAACACGGTGTGGCTCGCCTTCGAGGCGCACGAGCGGCTGCAGTACATCGCCTACGCAGAGCTGAGCGCGCGGGTGATCGTGATCGCGCTGGCGATGGGGCTCCTCGCGCTGGGCGGCGGCGTGATCGCGGCGGCGCTGGCGCTGGCGGTCGGCAATGTGCTCGAGTTCCTGGTGAGCTACTACTTCCTGCGGGCGCGCTTCTACCGCCCGGTGCTGCGGGTGGGGTTCCCCGAGCTCTTGCGGGTGGCGCGGCTGGCGATCCCGATCGGGCTGGTGGGCGCGCTGCTCATGGCGCTCCAGCAGGCCGATCGGGTGCTCCTGCGCTGGCTGGCCGACGAGGAAGCGGTGGGGGTGTACAGCGCGGCGTGGGTGCTGAGCGAGCAGTTCCGCTTGCTCCCCGACGTGTTCCTCGGCGCGGCGTTCGCAGCGGCAGTGCGCCTCTACGTGGGAGACTCGAAGGCGTTCGGGGGCCTCTACCAGAACTGCATGTCCGCGGCGCTGCTGCTCGGGATGCCGATCGCGGCGGGGGCGACGCTGCTCGCGCCGGACATCATCCTCCTCGTGTACGGCTCGCGCGCGGGATACGGGCCAGCGGCCGGGGTGCTGCCCCTGCTGATGCTGCAGGTGCCGCTCGCTTTCGCCTTCCAGGTGGCCTCGCTCCCCCTGCTGGCCGCACGGCGAGAGGTGGTGCTGGTGAAGCTCTTGCTGGCGGCGCTGGTGGTGAACGTGCTCGTCGATGTGGCGCTGATCCCGCGCTATGGTGCGCGAGGGGCGGCGCTCGGGGCGATGTCGGCGACGACGATCTCGCTGGTGGGCTGCGTATGGCAGACCTGGCGCTGGGTGCGGCTCGTGGTCGTGCGGCGGGTGGCGGCGATGGCGGTGGCGACGGCGCTGATGACGGCCGTGGCCTACGGCGGGCGGATGATCGGGGGGATGTGGCTGGCGATTGCGGTGGGGGCGCTGTCGTACGCGGGACTCGCGCTGGCCTTGAGGGCGGTGTCGTGGGAAGAGCTGCGCACGTTGCTCCGGCGACAGCCGCCCGTGAGCGCATCGCCTCCCTCGGCACCCGGGAGCGGCTCGGGGAGCGATGCGCCGCAGTCGGTGCCAGGGGGGGGACGTGAGGTCACAGGAGACGCGGCGCGCGGTGGGCCGGTGAGCAGCGCGCGGCGTAGCCGTCCCTCCGCGGAGACGGGGGCCGAGGTGCTGAAGGCGCAGGGGGCCCCCTCCACCTCGACGGCTCCTTCTATCTAGAGACGAGCTATCTAGAGACGAGGCGCCGACCGCGTGAGAGACGACGTCACGCCTTCGCGCTGGTGAAGTTTTCGATGCATCGAGTGACGCGATCGTCCTCCTGACATCGAGCTGAAGGCGAGGGATGCGAGCGCGTCTCTGGCCGATGGGCTGCTGGGGCCTCGCTTCGATGGAAGTCATGGAGGGGACGGGATCCGTGTGGTGAGGTGGACCGGGATGTCGAAGGGGGACGACGGCGTCGCGGCGTGCGAGGCCAGCACGGCGGGCGCGAGCGCGGCACGGTGTCTCGCGCGACGGTTCAGGCGCAGTGAGCGGGAATGAGGAAGGGAGGGGGCGACGTCCAAGACCACGCTCGGGGGGCTCGGACGAGCGCAGGAGAGGGGGGCCTGCGGTTGGCTCCGCGAGGCCGAGGCGTGATGCCGTACCGCGCAGGATTCGCTCATCGGACGCATGAAATGGACCATCTCGAGGCCTGGCACGCTTGGTGATGGAGAGACGTCCCGCTAGATGCCGCGAGAAGTAGGGCTCCGTGGGCGTAAGGTGCGTGTGGCCGGGTTCGAGAACCGGGGAGCAGGAGATCGGCTCCTGCGGTGGGTTCCTCGGCGAGGGGCTGGGACGCGGAGTCCGGCTCGCTGCACGCCAGGGGATCGCTCGGACCGTGAGACCCTGCCGGTCGGCAACGGGTTCTACGAGATCGTCTCCAGGCTGGCGACGGGAGGCATGGCCGAGCTGTTCCTGGCGCGTCGCGTGGGGCCGTGCGGGATTTCGCATCCGGTGGTGATCAAGCGGCTCTTGCCAGAGATGCAGGCAGACCCTGCGACCGTGCAGGCATTCCAGGCCGAGGCATGGATCGCCGCCCGCTTGAGGCACCCGAACGTGGTGCGATTCCACGACTTCGTGCGCCACGAGGGGAAGAGCCATCTGGTACTGGAGCACGTGGAGGGGTGCACGCTGTCGGCAGTGCTGCGCTTCCAGGCGGCGACTGGACGGCAGGTGCCGCTGCGCGATGTGGTGGCGATCGGGATCGCGCTGCTGCGCGCGCTGGGCCATGCGCACGCGCTCGTCGGGGAGGATGGTCAGGCGCTCGGGTTGGTCCACCGGGACGTGAGCCCGAGGAACGTGCTGCTGTCGTTCGAGGGCGAGGTGAAGCTGACGGATTTCGGGGTGGCCAAGGCGACCGGGCTCGGTGAAGAGCAAGACCCCGCGTCGGCTCCGTGGTCGGCGTCATGGCCTCCGCAAGGCAGCGACGAGGCGGAGGATGCGGCATCCGAGCTGCCCTCGGGGGAGCGACGGATCGCGAGCGTGGGGGTGATCAAGGGGACGCCGGGCTACCTCGCGCCGGAGCAGATGCTCGGGCAGGCGGTGGACGCGCGGACCGATCTGTTTGCCGTGGGGGTGCTGCTGTTCGAGCTGCTCACCGGGCGGCGGCTGTTCCGGGGCCGTGATTGCGACGAGCTGATGCGCGCAGCGCTCGCGACCGAGGTGCCAGCGCTGTCGTCGCTCGGTGTGGGGTGTCCGGCGCTGCTCGAAGAGGCCGTGCGGCGGGCGCTGTCACCCGAGCCGCAGCAGCGCTTCGAGGATGCGCTCGAGATGGAGGAGGCGCTGGCCGCGGTGCTGGTCACGCTGGGGGAGGGGCCGTGGGCTCCTGAAGGAGGCGAGCTCGCTGCGCTGGTGCGCGCGGTGACGGGGCAAGGGACGCTGCCGCGGGCCATGCGAAACTCGGCGAGCTTCCGGGGCTCCGGGCGCGCGCGGGTGTCGAGCATTCCGCCGGCCGCGCCCCCGGATCGCGATCGACCGACCGTGCGCGTACTCGTGCCGCACACTGGGGAGCGAGCGTCGTGGTGGTGGGCCCCAGGCGTGTTGATGACGGCGCTCGCGCTCACTGCCGGCGCCATCAAGCTGCGGTGGCGCTGAGTCAGATGCTACTGCGCCCGCGAAGTTGGTCGCGCTGAGTGAGGCGCTACTCGCGCGCGGTGCTGGCCGCATTGAGTGAGGCGCTACTGCGCGCGCGGTATTGGCCGCGCAGAGACGGAAATGGCGGGGCGTGCGGTCCGCTGTTCGACCGCTCCACCCCGCCGTACGTTGGTGCCGTGTCCGTCAGGGAGGCGTCCCGGGGGGACGCGCTCCCGAGCCGCTGGGTGCTTCAGCGAAGCGTCCTGGAGCGGCGGCTGGTGACCGCGTTGTAGATGGCGAGAATGACCACCGCGCCGAGGATCGACATGAAGAAGCCCCCAGTCGACTGGTACGTCGGGTAGAGGCCGATCACACGGCCGAGGAACCCACCCACGACGGCGCCGCCGATGCCGAGCAGCGTGGTCAAGATGAACCCTCCAGGTTCGCGTCCAGGTGTCAGGAGCTTCGCGATGACGCCGACGACCAGGCCGAACACGATCCACATCAGGATGTACATGATTCTCTCCCCCGAGTCGGCTGCGGGAGATGCCGCGAGCCCGTTGCTCGGCAGTTGGTTCGAGCGAGGGCGTTGCAGGCGTTGTGCCGAGTCCGGATGAGTGCCTCGCGCACCCCCTGGGACAGGGGCATGGTCCGAGTGCACTGCCAGCGCTCCTCCGTATGCGCGAAGGGGGGCCGGAGCGGCTGGGCGCTGGGCGCGAAGGGTACAGCATCGCTTTCATGGGAGCGGGCCAGGGATGTCCTCGCATGTGCGGACGCGTCGATGCGGCCGTGCACACGGTCGGCAAATTCGGCGAGATGGTTCCGCTGCTGACGGGTGTGGTACGGTCGCCCGGTGGAGGCTCGATTGCGTGTGAGACGGTTCGCTCCGGTGGCGTTGGCGCTGTCGTTGCTCTTGCCGGCAGGCGCTGCTCAGGCTCAGTCGGATCAGGACAAAGCAGCGGCGCGGTCGCTCTGGTCGCAGGCGACGGAGTCGCTCTCGGCAGGCAGGTTCGACGAGGCCATCGATCTCGCCAGCCGTGCGGAGGCGCTGATGCACGCCCCCACGCACCTGATCATCGTCGCGCGGGCTCAGGCGAAGCTCGGGCGGCTCGTGCTGGCCAAGGAGACCTACCTCAAGATCATCCGCGAGGAGCTGGCCCCCACCGCCGCGGGGGCTTTCAGGAACGCGCAGCAAGAGGCACGGGACGAGCTTGCAGCGATCGAGCCGCGCATCGCGTCGATGAAGGTCTCGGTCCAGGGCGCGGGCGGGCGCAAGTTCCAGGTCAAGATCGATGAGCAGCAGGTGCCCGACGCCCTGATCGGTGTGTTCCGTCCCATCGATCCAGGGCAGCACCGCGTCACGGCGTACTTGACGGGGATGAAGCCCGTGGAAGAGGCCGTCACCCTGGGGGATGGCGAGAAGAAAGAGGTGTCGCTGACCGTCCCCGAGGGGCCGCTCCCTTCAGGGGTGCCGTCCAGTTCGACGGACGATCCCGAAGGGACGCGACAGCCAGCGACGTCCTCCTCTCCTCAGGATGGAGGGAGCAAGGGGGGCGGGAGCGCGCTGACGTGGATCGGGCTCGGGGTCGGTGGACTGGGTCTGGCCGGGCTGGGCGTCGGGATCGCCTTCACCGTGATCGGTGGCGGGACCCAGGGAGAGGCCGATGATCTGTTCGCCGCGTGCAGCGTGGCCGGCTGCACATCGTCTCAGCAAGGCGAGATCACGCAGCGTGATGCGGACGCTGCATCGCAGAAGACGATCGGGGTGATCGGGCTCGTCGGAGGCGGCGCTCTCCTCGCCGGTGGGGTGGCGATGACAGTGCTCGGTTTGACGCGGAAGCCGAGCGCTCCTCAGCAGGGCTGGGTGGTGCCGTACGTGACGCCCCGGGAGTTCGGGCTCCAGGGCGCATTCTGAGACGTCGCTCAGTAGCCCGGGTCCGCTGCGTTCCCCGTTCTCGGTTTGGTGCTGGTGACCGGAGGTGTCTGGGGGCGGGACGTGTTGCTGGGGGGAGTCCGGACGGCTGGCGGCCATGTCCCTGTGGGGGGAGACGTCTGCTGGGTGGCTGCGGGAGCCGCCGTGTCGATGGCCGCGACCGTCTCGGCGGGGGTCGCCGTGCTCGGGGCCGAAGCGGTCTCGATGGGAGCGGCTGTGGGGGGAGGCTCAGGGGACGGCGGAGTGCCTGCCGAGGCGATCGGGGCGCTCTCCGCCACGCTCGGGGTCGTTGCCGGAGAGCGTCCAGGATCCGTCGGTTTCGATGTGAAAAGGACGGCCAAGACGCCGCCGAGCAGCACCACCCCGCCGACGCCGAGGAGCGCGAACGTCGTTCCCTTGGAGGGCTTCTTCTGCGTGGTGGCGCTGGAGGTGTCGCCCCAGGTGCTCGCTGTATGAGGGGCGGGTACGCCGATGGGCGCCGAGGCGTTGCCCCACGCACCGCCTCCGGGCGGGAGGGAGCCGCCAGTCGGGGGGCCTCCGAGGTTCGGGGCGTTGAGATGGCCGGGGGCAGGCGTGAAGCCTGGCGCGTGGAGATGGCCTGGGGCAGGCGTGAAGCCGGGGGCGCTGATGTTGCCAGGGGCAGGCGTGATGTTGGGGGCGCTGATGTTGCCAGGGGCGGGCGTGAACGTCGGCGCGCTGAGATGGCCCGGCGCAGGCGTGAACGTCGGCGCGTTGAGGTGGCCAGGGGCTGGCGTGAAGCCGGGCGCGCTGATGTTACCTGGCGCTGGCATGACCGGATGTGCTTGCGTCTGCGGGCGCTGCGCCACGGCGGCCTGGAGCAAGGGACCCGCTGTGGCGAGGTGCGGACGCGAGGCTGCCCAGGCCACGAGGGCGTCCTTCATCTCGGCGCAGGACTGGTAGCGGTACGAGCCTTCGCGTGCCATCGCGCGCTGGATGATCGCCGCGAAGTCGGGATCGAGATCGGGGACGAAATGTTGCGGCGGGGGGGCTGGTTCGAGCGCGATCTTGAAGAGCAGCTCGTTGAAGGTGGCGGCCTGGAAGGGGACCTGGCCCGTCGCCGCCTGGTAGAGCAGCACGCCGAGGGCGTAGACGTCACTCCGGTGGTCGACGGAGAGGCCGCGGGCCTGCTCTGGTGACATGTAGTAAGGCGTGCCGACCACGGCCCCGACGCGGGTGACGTTCATCTCGTCGCCGCCGAGCTGTGAGAACTTCGAGACGCCGAAGTCGAGGATCTTGACGAAGTCGGAGAGGCCCGCTTTTCGCTGGAGGATGAAGATGTTGTCGGGCTTGAGGTCGCGGTGGACGATGCCCGCGGCGTGGGCTGCTCCGAGGCCGTCGAGCACTTGCGCCATGATCGGGATGAGCCGGTCTGGCGGGAGACGCCCCGAGTTCTTGATCCGCGCGCCGAGTGTCTCGCCGTCGAGGTACTCCATCACCATGTAGCGCGTGCCGTCGGCCAGCGCGCCGAGGTCGAGCACCTCGCAGATGTGATCCGAGCCGATGCGGGCCGCGGCCTGCGCCTCGCGCTCGAAGCGCGTCACCGACTCGTCCTGTGCGGAGATGGTGGCGTGGAGGACCTTGATCGCCACCCGTCGCCGGATCCGGGTGTTCTCGCCCTCGTAGACCTCACCCATGCCCCCCTGACCGAGGAGGCGGACGATGCGGTACTTTCCGTCGACGATCTCGCCGGGTGCGAGGCTCACGAACGCCGTCCTGAGAACGATAGACCAAGCACGCTGCGAGCCTACCATGCTCCCCGGAGGCCGGCCTATGGCCTTGGACGAGTCGAGCGACCATCTGGGCGCGATGTGGGCACGTGGGGGACCACGCAGTGACGGGGCTGGGCGCTCACGCCTTTTTGTGTCCAGCTCCGAGTGGATTCGAGATGCTTCGTGATAACGTCGGCCCCGTTATGACGCTCTACGAGCTGTCAATCGATGAAGCCCTGGTCCGCGAGGCGGAGCGGATCGCGTCGCTCGAAGGTCGCGGGTACCCGACCCTGGTGATGCGCTGGGAGTCGCGCCTTTTCGACCAACCGTGGACCACGACGCTGGTGCTCGACTACCTCATCGCGCTCCCTCCTCTCATCGTGGGGCAGGCGAGCTTCAACGAGGTGCGCATCGCCGCCTTCACTGGCGGAGCGGGGACGAAGTTCATGTACTTCGGCACCGAGATGAGCGCGAGCGTGCCGCGCGTCGCGCCGGAGATGGAGAACACCGTCGCTCCGAGCGGTCGCTACCAGGAGTACAGGCTCGACGAGCAGTCGTGTCCGGTGCCGTACCTGAAGCTCATCCAGGTGAGCCCGAGGATCTACGGCAACGGGCTTCAGGACTACTACTCGCCCCCCATCAAGATCGAGCGGTACGACGCGGTTCCAGGTCCCGATCTGCTCGCCGATTTCTTTCCGTCGCTGGTGGCGAAGCTCGATCCTGTCAAGGGATCGGTGCTGACCGATGTGGCGCAAGGGTTCTGGACCGGGAGCCGCTATGTGGGCACGACCGCGATCGCCATCCTGCGGCAGGGCAAGGTGGTCGGGCTGCTGAAGCGTGCGGGGAAGGTCGACAAGGATCCCGTCCCGCCGGAAGTGAAGCGCCGGGATCCGCGGCTCGACGTGCTGCGAGAGTGGGTCGCCATCGACATCGGCGCGGCCTCGACCGTGGTCGCACTGCGCGGAGAGCGCAGCCAGACCGAGCTCGTTCGGATCGGTGCGGTGCGGCCGCTCGAGGTGGCTGCGGACAACGAGAACCCGAGCGAGGTGAGCTTCGAGACGCTGAGCCGTGTCACGAAGGCCTGGCGGGAGCGTGTGATCCAGCCGCTCACCCGGTGGAGTGACGTGGTGGTGGGGCACGCTGCGAAGGCGGCGCGCTCCCGGAAGAGCCCGGAGCAGGCATCGCGGGCGGTGTCGACGATCACGGCCTTGCCTCTGCTGCGAGAGCGCGTGGAGCGGAAGGAGTCGTTCCGGCTGCGAGGCAGCAGCGATCCCGAGACCGTCGAGAACCTCCGGAAGCCGGCGCCGCCCATCATCGATGAGGATGGCATCGGCGCGCATGACCCGTTCGATCCGCTGGAACTCTACGCTTATTACATCGGGCTGAACGTCAACCACCGGACGCGGGGGCTGCACACGCGCTACGCGATCACCATGCCCACAGGCTGGTCGGCCGAGCGGCGTACCAGCGTGCTGGTGGCCTTCCGTCGCGGTCTCTACCGGAGCCTGCCGGCGGGGCTCTGCGAGTACCACGATCTCAAGGACTTCCTGGTCGCTGATGCCGGCCCGTCAGCGCTGGCGTTCGCTGCCCACGCCTTCCGGGTGTTCGGCATCCAGCCGAAAGACGGGCCGGTGGCGTTCTGCGCCATCGACGCAGGAGCCAGTGAGACCGGTGTGCTTCTCGGTAACCTGCGGGCGGGGAAGGTGGACGAGCGGGCCGACGGGCATGATCGGGTCATCGAGTACCTGGATCCCTCGGCCATCTCGTGGCTCGGCGGGGAGCGGCTTCTCCATCGGCTTGCCTACCGCGTGTACGCTGCGACGCCGCGGATGCAGGAGGCGCGCATCGTGTTCGAGCGGCCTCTGGACGAGCCGGAGAACGACATTCCAGAGGACTTGCTGGCACCGTCGCCCGAGGCGCGCGCGAACGTCGTCTTCCTCAAGGATTACCTGAGGCCGCTGCTCGAGCAGAGCATGAAGGCGAAACTCGCCGAGACCGTCCACCTCATGAGCGCCAGCGGTGAGCTGGTGGAGATGACATTGCCGGTCGATCGCGGGAGCCTGGGCGCCGCGCTGGAAGACTGGTTCCTTCAGGGCATCCAGCACATCAAGGAGGCTCTGGCGGCCGGGATCACCAAGATCGGACGGGAACCCGAGCCCTACCAGGGGCTGCGGGTGTTCATCGGCGGTCGGCTCGGGATGCACCCGCTCTTCCTCGAGCTGCTGGAGGAGACGCTTCCGCAGGGCGTCCACATCCACAAGTTCAAGGAACCCGACAAGGTGAACGTCACCGCTCCCACGGCGAAGACGAGCACTGCGCTCGGCGTGCTCACGCTGAAGTTCGATCGACTCGGCGCGATGCTGCGCGCCGAGAAGCGAGAGAACTTCCGCTACCGCGTCGGCCGTGCTCGCCATGGGCAGCTCTACGACGTGCTCGATCCGCAGAGCGACTACGACGAGTGGCGCGATCTCGGGAACTGCACGAAGCCCGACGTGGACATCCTGTTCCTTGCTGCCGAGGACGATGGCGAGGTCGCGGCCGACGATCCGCGCGTGTCGCGGGCTGCGTGCTCGCTGGGCCCGTCTGCGATTGGGCAGCGGCTCTACCTGCGCGCGGTCGGGCCGACCCGGGTGGAGCTTTCGGTGAGCGCTCCTGGAGACGAACCCCAGAAAGGGGCGCCCTGCTGGGCGATCGAGCTCAAGACGAGCGTCGTCGATCGGATCTCCTGATTAGAGGCATCCTCGGGGGGGGAAGCTGTTCTTCTGCTGTCGTCACGCATGCGGGCGTCGTCACGCATGCGGGCGGGCTCCGAGGAACTTCCGGGCGCTGGTGGGCGCCCGCTCAGCGCATCAGGATGCGGTCTTTCGGCGTGCGACGTAGAAGAAGTCGCGAGGCGACGGATCCGTGACGTACTCCGTCGCCTTGAAGTTCACGTCCGGGATGAGGGACGACTCGGCGATGGGTGGCTCTCCCGCCACACCGTGGGTGTACAGCAGGAAGCGAGGGTATGCGTGGTTCACGTCGAGCTGCGCAGCGTCGTGGGCGCCCGCGGTCTTCATGGCGCGCCCCATCGTCTCGGAGGAAACGGCTTCGCCGAGGCCGTAGAACATGAAGCGACCGGTCTCGTCGATCCCGAGCGCCGAGCGCCGGATGATCGTTTCTCCACTCACGGTAGAGCCCCAGTTGCGGTTCGACTCCGAGAGCCCTGCGTTCAAATTTCCCTGCTCGACAAGACAGGGGGGCGTCTGTCGGTAGCTGGTGAAGCTGGGGGCATCGGCCTTCAGCGCTGACCAGGTGCGGATCCGCACGCCACCTTCGCGGTGGAATGCGATGGTGCAGGCGCGCTTGCGCGGCGGCAGGAACTTCACGCCGTCGAGCATCATCCCGTAGTTGCCGTGCATGGCCTTGAAGCCACCGTTGAAGGCCGCGAGCAGGTCATCGGTGCGCTCCTGGGGAACGACGCCAGGGCGGAGTTCGTCAGGGAGCTTGTGGACCGCCACCGGCTCCTGGGTCCCTGCCACGAGCCGAATCTCGGCGGCCCTGAGATCGATCGCCACGACCGCTACAGCGGCGAAGCCGCGCCGTGGATCGGGATGCACGACGCTCTTCCAGAGAATCGGATCGCCGCCTCGATCGTCGGCGTGCGCGATGGGGATCCAGGTCCCATCGGCAGCGGTGGCGACCTTCTTGTAGGGCGGCGTGAACGGCAGTGGCGCTGCCCGCTCACTGGCCGCGACGGGGACCGTCACGCTTGCGGGGAGGATGGCATCCTCCTCCGTCTCCTCTGTGGGGAGTGCGGGTTCTTCCCAGAACGTCTTTGGCGGCGTGGTCCCGTAGCGGAGCTGATTGACGCGATCCGCCATGCCGTAAGCGACGTCCTCGATCCAGGCGATCGGCTCGGGCCCTACTACCGCACGAACTCCGTCGACGACCGCTGGCGCGAAGCCGGGGACCTGGTGGATGGCGTACCAGAGGCCTCCCGTCACGACGATGCCGACCCCTCCCACGATGCCCAGCCGGCGAAGCCAGCGGGCACGGCGACCTGAGCCGGGGGCGTGAGCGGCCTTCGGGGGGGTCGAGGCGGCCCAAGGGGAACTCGCTTCGTCGGTGGCGGGTGTTGCAAGCTGGCGCAACGGAGGTCCGGAGTCGGTGATGGGGGTCCCCACACGAGGAGCGTACTCGATCGTCTGCGGGTGCCCAACTTCCCGGGCTCGCAGCCCAGCCCTTCGAGCGTGATCCGACTCGACCGTGGATGTTCCAGACAGTGTGTCCGCCGGCGTCCATGACATCGGGCGCGATCGAGCGCCCCGCTCGACGAGGTTCTCTACCCGGCACGAAGCTGGCCGGACAAAACGAAGCGCGCGCTCTTTCCGAAGAATGGAGCGCGCGCTTCGTCGTCCTGTCGTGAATCAGCTCAGTTGCTGTCCCTGCGCCATCACCTTGATGCCGTCGTTGAACAGGATCTCGACCTTGGTCGGATCGAGGACCCGCGCGACCACACCGTCGCCGAACTTGCTGTGCCGCACGAGCTCACCCTCCGCCAGGATCAGGGTGATGCGGTAGGGCTTGAACGCCGCCGCGGGCTGTCCCGCGATGGCCTTCTCCCAGATGGCCGTGAGATCGCGCTCCGCCTTTGCGCTGGCGCGCTCCGACGATCGCGAACTCTTCGAGCTCGTGCCCGAGCTTCGGGCAGACTCGCGCGCTTCACGCGCGACGGCCTTCTGTGCCTTGGCGCGCTCGCGCTCGCTCTTCGGTGGCCGATACAGGTGGTGCGACCCGCAGGTCTTGCACTCCACCTTCTTCACATCGTCCCCGACCATGGCGATGATCCGGTGAGTGAGATCGAGCTTGCACTTCGTGCACCAGGAATCGATCTCTCCGCCAGTCTTGGGCTTCTTCGTGCTCACTTCTCCTCGCGCCGCCGCTCCCGGCCGGCCTCCTTGCTGCGATCCTTGACGGTCACCTGAGAGCTCACCTCGGGCTTCGGGAGGCCACTGCTCTTCGGCGGCTCCTCCCCGGACGCATCCTCCTTCCGGATGGCCGCTTCGTTGGGAATGAAGCGGATCTCCGTCTTGATCTCGAAAGAAAGCTTCGTGAGTACCTTGGCGATCTCATCTGCCAGGTTGGTCTGTTCGAGGACATCCCGGATCTCCTTCGCGACCACCCGGTACACACCGACCTTGGTCTCGTCGATCTGGGTATAAAGATAGTGGAGCAGCTCCTTGGGGAGCTTCATGTCGCCCACGAGCTGACGCAGGTTCTCCGGACCCTCACTGAGCCGGTCGATCCCCGACTCGACGGCGCGCTCCACGGCGCGCTTGATGATCTCCGGGACCGCACGCTCCAGAGCCCGCTCGAACAAGCGCTTCTTCTCGACTTCGCCTTCCGGCTTGTCGTCGTCGCGCAGCGGGTCGGCTTCGTCGGCCATCGTGCGCGACCCCTACCGGGCCGATTGACCCATGTCAACGGTCCCCGGCTGCGCCACTACCGGGCGGAACCGCTCTCCAGGGCCCAGACCTCGGCCGCGAAGCGGCCAGTCCCCTTGCGCGCCGAGAATTCCAGGGTCGCCTCGTCGTCGTCCAGGGCGCAGAAAGGCCGGTCAGGCTGCACGATCGGCCAGGCGTCTTCCCCGGCGTCGGTGGCGATCGCAACGCCACGGCTGCTGCGGATCACGACATCCAGGTCGCCGATACCTCGATCGGCGACTGCGAACACGCGGTAGCAGGATCCTCGGTGCAACGAGAGCGGGGCGCTCACCTCGGAGCGGCCTTGGCCCACCACCCCCGTGACCGCTTCCATCGAAAGACGGCGCATTCCGTTCGACGGACCACACATCATCGCCAGGCGGGTCACGTCGTGGAGCGGCTCGCCCGAGAGCCGGAAGTTGCCGTAGCAGCGCACCCAGGGGCCTCCGACCCGCACGGGGGGAGTGAACCGTTCGCTCGGGGCCGTCGCGCCACCAGGGCTCCCCCCGGCAGCTTCCAGGCTCTCCGAGAGCGCTTCGCCCTCGGAGCCACCTCCTTGCGGCGAAGGTTCTGCGGGATCTCTGGCCGTTGCGTCGGTAACGGCGCCAGAGGCGGACGCGCCCGGCGGGGAAAGCGGCGGTCGCGGTGCTCCTGAGGGAGCATTCAATACGGTGGGTGGGCCTTCCTGGCCCTCCCAAGGGCGGTGGCGTTCTTCACAGGCGACGGCACTCGGCAGCAAGAGGACCAGGCAGATGCCCACCCCCTGTGCGCGGGAGAGCGCGTTGATTCCTTTCGTCTTTCCAGGAAGGCGGCCTGAGGATGGTCGCCCGGGTCGGCGTGCCGTCGCCTCGTTGTCAGGCGTCATTCTTCGTGTCTGTCGCTTCCCGGAATCCATGCGTCGTCGGTGGTCCCTGTCTCATGCAGCGTGCATCACGCGGCAACCTTTTCCATCGGAGAGCAATGCACAAGGCGAGGATGACGCGCCTGCTGGACGCTTTCCCCAGGCCTGGACGGATGGACTACCGTGCAGAGCATGGAAGCGTTTCGTGAACGCCGCAGGCGCGTACTCGCTCAACTCGATGGCGCCCTGCTGCTCTTCTCGATGCCCGTCGCGCTCCGCAATGATGATGTCGAGCATGCCTACCGACAGGACTCGGACTTCTACTATCTGAGCGGGTTCACCGAACCCGAGTCGGTTTTGCTTTTGACGACCAAGCACGAGGAGCATGAAGCGATCCTGTTCGTGCGTCCTCGCGATCCCGCTCGAGAGATCTGGGACGGGGAGCGTGCGGGGGTCGACGGTGCTGTCGTCCACCATGGATTCGATGTGGCGTATCCCATCGAGGCGCTCGGAGACGTGCTGCCCCGCTACCTCCGAGGCGTCCGGCGCCTCCATCACCGCCTCGGCTTCGATCGTACCAACGACGACAAGGTGCTGCAGGCCATCCAGGCCGTGCGTGGCCGAGGTCGGACACCCCACGTCTGGCCCACCGAGATCGTCGACCCTCGCACGCTGCTGCACGAGATGCGGATCGTGAAATCGGAGCATGAGATCGCGGCGATGGATCGTGCTGCAGAGATCACCCGTGACGCGCACGTAGCAGCCATGCGTCTCGCGGCTCCGGGGCGTCACGAGTACGAGCTGGAGGCGGTGATGCGTGAGGTGTTTCGGCGGAGTGGTGCCGAGCGGGTGGCATACGAGCCGATCGTCGGATCCGGACCCAACGCGACGGTGCTCCATTACCGAGCGAACCGACGTCGCATGACGGATGGGGAGCTGGTGCTCATCGATGCCGGTTGCGAGTTCGGCTACTACGCTTGCGACGTCACGCGCACGTTTCCGGTGAACGGTGTGTTCTCTCCAGCGCAGCGACGCATCTATGAAGTGGTGCTCGAAGCCCAGCGCGCCGCCATCGAGGCGACCTGCCCCGGCGTGTCGGTGGATCGCGTCCATGACGTGGCGGTGGAGGTCGTTTCTGCAGGTCTCATCGCGCTCGGATTGCTGGAAGGTCCGCTCGAGAAGGTGCTGGAGGAGCGCTCTCATCGCCGCTACTACCTTCACCGCACCAGTCATTACCTGGGGATGGACGTGCACGACGCTGGCACGTACTTCGCGGAAGGGGAGCCGCGTCCCATGCTGCCGGGGATGGTGATCACCATCGAGCCGGGGCTCTACATCCGCCACGATGCCATCGATGTTCCGCCCGAGTATCGGGGGATCGGAGTCCGCATCGAGGACGATGCGCTTGTGACGTCGGAGGGGAATCGTGTCCTCACGGCCGACATTCCCCGAACGATCGCTGATGTAGAGCGCGCCTGTCGAGGGTGAGCCGACTTCTGGGGACGAGGAGAGCGTGAGGAAGAAGGCGAAAGGGCAGGTTGCGTTGCCTTTCGAGCGGGAGCCAGGCCCTCCTGTGGTGACGATCGAGCCCGGTCCCGAGCGGGATCACGAAGTGGTTATCGCCCTCGGGGCCTGGTTCGACGGTGCGGCTCGTGATCTGCCCTGGCGCCGCACGCGGGACCCATACGCAATCTGGCTGAGCGAGGTCATGCTCCAGCAGACCCGCGTCGAGACAGTCATCCCTTACTTCGAACGTTTTCTGTCGCGGTTCCCCACGGTTCGTGAGCTCGCGCTCGCCGAGCTGGACGAGGTGCTCGCGCTGTGGAGCGGCCTCGGCTACTACCGACGTGCGCGGGTCATGCACCTCGCCGCCCGCGAGGTCACTGAGCACCATGCGGGTGCATTCCCTGGAGATGCTGCCGCCCTTCGAGCATTGCCCGGCATCGGGGCTTACACCGCAGGCGCGGTAGCAAGCATCGCGTTCGACCGCCGAGAGCCTCTCGTCGACGGCAATGTCGCGCGCGTTCTCTCCCGGCTCGAGGGCATCGACGACGACATTCGATCCGCAGCAGGTCAGAAGCTGCTGTGGCAAGCGGCCGCGCGCCTCGTGCCCGAGGCCCGACCGGGGCGCTTCAACCAGGCCCTCATGGAGCTTGGTGCAACGGTCTGTACACCCCGCGCTCCTCGCTGCGGTGCATGCCCCGTGAGTGGCCACTGTGTCGCGCGCGCCACGGGGCGTGAAGAAGAGCTACCCGTGATCGCGCCGAAGCGGGAGGTCCCCTCCGTCCGCATGGTCGCCGCGGTGGTCTGGGCTGGTTCGCGCGTGCTGCTGGCCCGCCGAGAGGAGGGAGGCCTCTTCGGAGGGCTGTGGGAGCCGCCCATGGTCCCTTCGGACTCGATCGACGAAGCGCGGACGCTCCTCGCCGACGCTGGCATACCAGCGACACTTGCACTGCATGAAGCGGGGCGAGTGCGTCACATCCTCACGCATCGTCGGATGGAGGTCACGGTGGCGCGCGCCGAGGTGTCGGAGGCGTGGCGCTGCCGAGCAAAGCTTGCCAGCCCTTACGAGAAGGCATCCTGGCTGGATCCGAGCGCGAGCGAGGTCGGCGTTTCCACGCTCGCGCGCAAGATCGTGTCTACGGCATCGCCCTCCGCGGCCTGGGCAGAGCGCGCCCGTCGCTGACCGAGCACCGTCTAGGCACTGGACACACAGGTCGCGGCGCTTCCTGACCACCCTCCGAGGAGAGTGTCCCAGAACAGCCAGCTTCCACGCTGTGGCTTGCGCCCTCGGCAGAAATCATGTCGAGAAATGCCTCATTCCGTGGGCTGGCACGGAAGGCGCTTGCAAGTCGATGGCGCCCCGAACCAGCGGGGAGGTCGCCTCCGTTCAGGAAGGCTAGGGAGCGGATAGGAGCTCATTATGGCTGAGCGACGACGGGCAGTCGCCGAGATGGCGGAATCCGAGACACCCAAGAAGACCACGACAGCGACGACGATGAGGAGGAAGCTGCGCGACCCGGTCGTCGCGCGGGAGAGCGAGCACGAGCGCAGCGTGATGGCTGACGATGGAGCGCTATACGTCCTCGCGCTGGCGGATCGCGTCGTGCTCGATGTGCTCGCCTACCAGGATGAGGGTCTCCTGGCCTTCATCCGCATCGATGGTGAGGTCGTCGCCGAGCTTCCCGTCGCGGGCCAGGCCTGAGCATCGGCTCCACCGGGAGAGCGCCCGACTCCCCGGAGAGCGAGGCCTGCGCTCGCGCATGCCCTCCGTGAGGACGATACCCCGGCGAGCCAGATCGCTGCGCGCCGGGTCTCGACACTCCCATCACTGAATCGGCCTCGACCCGTACCGACATCCTCGACGTCGGTGTCGCCTCGGGGCCCGGGTTCACCCTGACGCTCCGGTGGTTTGCATCAAGCCATTCGCGGCAATCTACTGCCTGCTGCCGATGCCTATCCCCGTGCTGACGTGGCCTGGTTACTCAGGACCACAGTCTCGCGGAGGACTGCGTAGCGTGGGCAGCGGTCCACGGGAGAGGTGCACGGCTCAACCCCGTGCACCCCTGCGTGCATTGGTCATTCAGCGCTGACCGGCGGCGCGCCGGATGACGGTAGGCGCGGCGGCTGACGACGTGGACTTCGCCGAGCGCTTCAGCATCCGTTCGCTCGGCGCCGACCCGCTGTCGTCGTCGAGTGCTCGGAGGTCGACGTCCTCGCCGAGCTCCACGTCGTCGCCCTGCATCACGTCGTTTCCTACCCGCCGGTGCCTGCCGAAGTGGGATCCACTGCGTCGGACCTCGTCACCAATCTGCTCGTCGGATGCGTTGAGCAGCTCTTCCTCGTAGAGGAACGCGCTTTCCGGATCCTGGTCATCATGGAGCATGTGCAGATCGCTCATGTCCTGTACGCGGGTCGCTCCTTCCAGGAACTCGGAGCCGAGATCGATGGCGAGGTCGGCGGCAGCGTCTCCCGCGTGGGGGTTGACGTCGAAAGCGATGCGCCCAGCCTCGTTGGGGTGGTGCCGATAGGCTCTCACGTCGTCGTCCAGGGTCGGGACGACATCGCTGAGTTCACGGCCCAGGTGGTCTTTGCCATACAGCGGTGGAGCTTCGCGCTCGTCCGCGTCGGGGATGCTCCTGAACGGCTCGTCGAGCGTATCCATGGGATCCCGCATCGGTCTGACGCTTCGCTGGTCGCCTCCGTCGCGTCGCAGGGCCGAGGTGGCGGCCCTGGGTGAGAGGGTTGACCTGGAGGGGGAACCGGCCTGTTCGGCCGAGGTGCCCGACGCCCAGGGAGATGCTTGCTTGTTGGTTGATGTGCGTCGTTGGCTCACGAGCAGGGGTAATGCAGGTTCCGCTCCCGTGGCCGGTGGGGTTTGATCGTGCGGAAAGGCCCCGCGTCGGGGTAAAAGGCGGGAGCATGAGAGGACAGATCGCGCTCGCGGTGGGCGGCTTGGTGCCTCTCGTCAGTCTGACCTGCTCCGCGTGGGCACAGTCTCCGGCACCGCAGACCCTCACCAGAGAGAGCGAGCTTCGCGCGGAGAGCGGGAATTCGCCGGGGAGCGCGCAGGGAGACGAGGCCGCGATGGGGCAAGTCGACGCCACCCGTGCAGCGGCCTATCGACCACTCTCACGTGAGCCTGGCTTGGCAGGGCGAGTCCTGGGGACCATTGCCTTGGGGCAAGGGCTCCGGCTCAACAACCCCTACAGGTTGCAGACGCAGCTCGGCGCGACGGGAGAGTCGCTGTCACTCACCGCGCCGTACCTGGATTTCGGTGTGGCGGCGATGCTCGGTCCTGCAGATGGCTTGCAGCATGGCGCCTCGCTGCGGTTTTCGATCGGTCTGATGGGGGTGGCGCAGCAGTCTTTTTCGCCGACCTACATGATCGCTTATCGCGGCCCTGGGCGAGTGCTCGCCTACGGGCGACTCGGAGCTTCACTGCTCATCACGCCAGACACGAACCTCGGTGGTGAGCTCGGGGTCGGGGCTGGCTATTTCTTGACGTCCAGGATCGCCTTGATGGGGGAGCTGATCGGCAACCTGTTCTATGGCGCTGCTACCTGGGAGAAGCAGTACACCGTGTACCCCGTCGTGTCGGCTCAGCTCGGGTTGATGATCGACTACGAGATCTTGCCATGATGAAGGCACGGACGCACGCGCGAGCATCGGCGGGAGCCACACCGGCTCGACAGGCGAGGACGCCGAGGCACGGTGAACGCCGGCCTGTCGCACGCACGGTGACCCGAGACATCGTGCGGCTCGCACTGCTCCTCGGCTTGTTCGTCGCGGCGCCCGTGGTGGGGGACATTGGTAGCTGCGGGCAGACACCGGAGGACCTGGATGCGTTCAAGTTCTTTGCGATCAAAGCGCAGCTGGACTGCGACCGATGTACGGCATGTGGGATCCTCTCGGAAGCATGCGCGAGAGCGTGCGCGCCCACGCTCGATGGGGTTGCCTTCCCTGTGGGGTGCTATCCCCTCGCGCACGATGGTGAGGTGTGTCTGAACGCGCTCTATGCGGCGAGCTGCGGGGCATACGAGGAATACATGGCTGACCAGGGCGCCACGACGCCGACCGAGTGCAATTTTTGCCCGCTCTCAGAGGGGCCTCGATGACGTCGGCGCTGCGATCCGCGCTCTGCGTGGCGCTCGCCGCAGCACTCGGTGGATGCGTCGAGGGGGCGCGGTTCGTGGCGAGTCCCCAGGAATATGCGGCGTACCGGGCACATCGAACGGAGCCTTCGCTCGAGGCGAGGCTGTCGGCCGCATCCGACTACCTGAAGCGCTATCCGGAGGGAGCGTTCGCTGGTGAGGTGAAGAGCTGGCTTCAGCGCGCCGAGCCGGTCTACTTCGAGGTGAAACAAGGGAGCGCCGCCGGGCTCCGAGCTTATCTGGGCGCCCTACCGGACGGGGCTTTCTCCGCGCGAGCGCGCGTCGCGCTGGCGAAGCTGGAGATCGCGCGAGCACCTGATGACGTTGCATCGGGCGAAGAGACCGAGGCGCGCATCGATGCGCAGCAAGCGCTGCGGGAGCGTGCTGTGCGTGAGGTGGAGCTGTGGCTCGATCGGTTGCTGGATCCGCGTCTCTGGGGAGGGGCTCCCATGAGCCAGGCACCGGCGTCCGTGCTCGTGCCCTTCAGTCTGGCGCTGCCCTGGCCCGCCTGTCGCTCGATCGAAGAGACCGGTGACGGGCCCTCGTCGGGTCCCAACGCACCGGCGGGAGTTCGGCGGTGTGCCAAGCTCCTGAGCTTGCCTTACAGCGTGTCCGGGGGAGTGGGGGGCGAGGAGCGGGAGCTGACGCTGGAGGTTGCGGTGGTCCAGGATGCCGCTGGGAGACCCATCGAAGCGACAGTGGGGGGACCGGAGATGTTCACGCGGCTCGAAGAAGCGCGCTCGGTCCGCGCCATCGACGCGGGGGACGCAGCAGCTCGGGTGAGCGGGATTTCCCTGGCCGTCACGATGGCGCGGAGGGCCTTTTCGGCGAAGGTGAGTGAAGAGCCCACGTGTCGGAGAGAGCCTGTTGCCCCCGTCGTCCTTGCGCTCGGATGCGGGGGAGTCGCGCTCGACGTGCGCGCCGCCATCGAAGCTGGGGATGACGATCGGATCCTGATCACGCCCCTGAGCAGACCTGCGCAGGTGTCATCCGCCGCGGACAGCGCTGACCCGCGGCGGTAGGCAGGATCGTTCCCGCATGAATCGTCTCTCGTGAGACGCCGTCAGCGTTCGTGTGGCCAGAGCGGAGCGATCTGCGGCCTCACGACCGGATGCGCGAGGCGCCGCTCAGGGGAGCCCACCACCGAGGCCTGGGCCAGCACCAGCACCCGTGCCGCCAACACCGGCGCCGGTGGAGCCGCCGGCGCCCAGCGCGCCACCGGCTCCACCGGCGCCGGTATCGACGTCAGGGTCCGTGTCGGTGCTCGTATCGCCGCTGCCGGGCGGCTCTGCGCCGCCCATGGGCGCGTCCATGACGCCTCCGCGAGGCGGCGGGAGATCTTCGCTGTCGCTTTCTGCGCACCCGCTCGCTGTCGTCGTGGCTGCGACGGACAGGAGCAAGAGCGTCCAGGGGAGGCCGGTGCTCGTCATGGCCCGTAGGCTATCTCACGCGGCAGTGCTGAGCCATCCCGGAAGGGGACGCCTGCTCTCCGTCGTGCACGGGGACGACGTCTCGTCGGACGAGGCAGGTGGCCGGGGAGAATGACCGTGCCGTCATCTCCTGATTCTCCCTCTCCGGCTCTCCTGAGTACGGCCACCTGGATTCTCTCAATGCTCAATCGGTGTTTCACCCGATCATGGAAGCGGGCGCTGCCGGAACGGCCTCAGCAAGGCTTCGACTTCTTCCGTCCTTTGAGCTTCTCGCGCATCTTCGGGCAGACATCGATGATGTTCGTCGAGCGCTCCTTGTAGCGAGCCTTCATCTGCTCGACGACGTCCTTCTTGTCCTTGTCCCGCTGGAGATCCTTGGTCTCGCCGGGATCGTCGACGAGATCGTAGACGGCAAAGGCGTCATCGTCGCCGTAGGCGATGATCTTGTAGCGATCGTGGATCAGCGCACGCTTTCGGTCGTTGTCGCTGGTGCGAGGGAGATCGAGGATCACGTCGCGGGCCTCGGGCTCCTTGCCGTACAGCTCGGGGACCAGGCTCTGGCCCTGGAACTTGGTGTCGGTCGGGGTGCCGGAGAGCTCGAGGATGGTGGGAGCGAGATCGATGGAACTGCGCGGCGTATCGATGCGGCGTGGCGTGATCCCGGGGGCATGGATGAGGAGCGGGACGTGGGTGAGCACGTCCCACAGCTCGAAGCCGTGGCGATACATCTTGTGCTCTCCGAATGCCTCGCCGTGATCGGCGGTGATGACGATGGCGGTGCGCTTGCCCCACTCCTGTGCTCGGACGAAATCGATGAGCTTGCCGACGTGCAGATCGGTGAACTTCATCTCGCCGTCGTAGAGATCGCGGGCCTTCTTCCCGAAGCTCTCGATGCCCTCGTGCTGCATGTACATGTCGTGCGGATCGAGGAAGTGATAGAACGCGAAGAAGGTGCCCTCGGTGTTCGCCTTGTCCGAGAGGTGCTTCTGCGCGAGCTCGAGGTGCTGGGGGCTCGTGATGTTGCGATCGGTGGTGTTGTCCGCCGAGATCCCCGGCGTGATGTCCCAGATGTCGAAGCCCTGGTGGAAGCCGGCCTTGTTCTTGTTGAAGTAGAAGTGCGCCTGCGCGCTCATCGTGCGCACGCCAGCCTTCTGCAGGATCTCCGGGAAGAACAGCTCCTCGTCGGGATACGCGCTGAAGAAGTAGCCGCTTCGCTGAAGCTCGCTCGGATAGCGGCCAGCGAGCAGCCCGCCGATGCTCATGGCGGTGTAGGAAGAGACCGCGTAATGGCGTGAGTAGCTGACGGCTTCCTTCGCGAACCTGGTGAGGTTCGGTGCGATGTCACGGGGATAGCCGGCCCACGGCATGTCGGCGCGCATGCTGTCGATGGAAATGAGCAGCACATTGAGCTTCCCAGGCGCGCCCCCGGGGCTCGTGGCAGGCGCTGCTGCTGCGGCGGCAGATGCCGTGGTGGAGGCGTTCGGAGCAGCGGTGGCAGAGGGCTGGGAGCTGGGGTCGGACGCCTCGGGGGCCGCGGCAGGGCTCGTGGTCGAGGGGCCGGTCGGCTGCCCGCTCGTGCCTTCGCGCGAGCAGCCTGCCGAGAAGGCAGCGAGCGCGAGCGCGCCGATCAGGAACCTGGACGATAGGGCCGTACGCATGGGGCCGTCTTACCCCGAGTTGGGCGATAGCGCCAAAAGCGTACAGCGCGGTCGACTTCCGGTATGCTGGCGCCCCCCATGAGCGGTTTCGCTGTGAAAGCACCGCGTCCGCCGCCCGATGGCGCCCGAGCGGGGGGCGCTGAAGGCACGGCCGGTGCGACTCGTGCCGCCACGGAGACCATCGCGCCTCCGCCGCCAGGCGTGGGCGAGCACGTCAGCCAGGCGCTCAAGCAGCACATCACAGAGATGGCGCTGGGGCTTCTGGAGGAGCAGCTCCAGGCCCGCATCGTCCACTACCGGGCCGACCTGGCCACCAACCCCGAGCTGGACGAGGTGACGGCCACGGTGGTGGAACAGCTCCACCGGCTCCAAGCTGCCGCGCAGGAGCGCGCCTCGGGAGACCGAGAGGCCATCCGAGCTGCCCACGAGCGCACGTTGCGTCGGCTGCTCGGGCGGGTGTTTCCCGCGGGCAGCCTCTCGTTGCTGGTGGAGGGGCGCTTGAAACGGATCCACCGCAAGCTCGCACGCCTGTTCTTTCAATCGGAGCTACACGGCAAGACGCGCGGCCGCGATGGCGGCATGAAGGTGATCCATCACGGAGAACAGGCGATCTTCTACTTGCTCGCGCGGTATCGGAACCGCTTGCAAGCGGAGCTTGGTGGGTTCGATTTTGCCTCGGACGAGGTGCGCGAGCGCTCCTTCGAGCTGCTCGCGAAGATCTCGAAGGACATGCAGGACGCCTTCCTTTCCCGCCGCTCCACGGAGCTGCGGCGGATTGTCGGGGCGTTCAACACCGTGCTCGTCGACGTGATGCGGCGCGTGCTGTCGGCCGAAGTCGGCGCGATCTCTGCAGAGGTCGTGGAGCGAGGGCAGACGCAGGAAGGACGAGCATACAGTTACAAGATCGCCGAGGAGGCGTTCCCGCGGTTCCGGGCGGCGATGGAGCGCGCGATCATGGTGCGTCTGGTCGGAGCCGTCGAGGATCCGCTCGTGGCGCGCCTGGCGGATACGGCGGGCTCCGATCGTGATGAGACGGTGCAGTTCATCACTGACCCGCAGGTCTTCAGCATGATCTGCGGAGAACTCTGCGATGGGATGTACGAGCTTCTGTGCAACGAGGGATTCCTCGACCTGCCTCCTGACTGGCGCGTCGTGTCGGCGACGCCGCAGGCTGGCTGACACCGCTTGACGTGACAACCGATGACGAGGATGGCTTTCATGACGAGAGGATATGGACTTGCGCGCGCGGGGCGCGGTCTGGTGGCGCTCGCGGCGCTGACGCTCGGCGCAGGGTGCGCGCGAGGACCCGATGTCGAGGCGACCGGGCTGGGGCTCCGACGGGTGGTGATCTACCGTAACGGTGTCGCCTACTTCGAGCGCGAGGGGCGCGTCGACGCGGAGCAGGTGACGTTCCGGGTACGCAAGGAGAAGGTCGGTGACTTCCTGGCGACGCTCGCCGTGATGGAGGCCGGAGGGAGCAGCGTCCGCAGTGCGTCGTTTCCCGTCGAGGTGGCCGAGCCGGGGGACGACGGAGACGATGCGGCGCCGGATCCGCGCTTCGAGGTGCTGCTCAAGCCACCGCCTCCCCGCGATGGCGGACCGCGCAAGAAGGATCGCCTGGAGACAGTGAAGCTCACCCTGGATGGCCGTGAGCATGATCTCGTCGTGGGCTATGTGGCGGAGACGCCCGTGTGGCGTCCCTCGTACCGCCTGGTGCTGAAAGGGAGCGGGACCAGCGCGCAGGCGTCGTCTCCTGGGCAGAAAGAGGCGAGCGGAGCAAAGACGGCGCATCTCCAAGCGTGGGGGATCGTGCAGAACCTCTCGGGTGAGGACTGGAAGAACGTCCGCCTGACCCTGGTCGCCGGTGCGCCGCTGGCGTTCCAGGCCACGCTCGATCAGCCCGCCATCCCCGAGCGTCCCGTGGTCACGGATCGAGGCGAAGTGATCGCATCTGTGCCCACCAGTGAGACCTCTCTCGCGCAAGCCACGCCACCACCGCCGCCGCCCGCGCCGCCGCCGGAGCCCATGCTCGAGGACGAGGAGATGGCCGAGGGGGACGACATGAGCGGAGGGGCCCCGATGAGGCCTGGTAGGGCTGCGACCGGGGCTTACGGTCGTGGGCTGGCCGAGTCGCAAAAGAAGGCCGAAGATCGGGCGCGGCGAGAGCCTCCGCGGGCGCCGAGCCCGTCCATGAAGATGGCACCCCAGCACGCCTATGATGCAGGGGCATCCCAGCAGGCGATGCCAGCAGCTCCCCGCAACATGAGCGCCCTGGCCGCAGTGGCGATGGAGGGGGGAAACACGCGGTACGATCTGCCATTCCCCGTCGATGTTCCCGACAAGAGCGCGACGATGGTGCTGCTCCTCGCCCGGGAAGTCTCCGGGGAGTCCATCTTCCTGTTCGCGCCGGATGGAGGCGTCCCTGACTCGTCCAGCCATCCGTTCCGCGTCGCTCGCTTCAAGAACGAGACGAATGGCTTGCTCGAACGAGGCCCGATCGCCGTGTTCGAAGCTGGCGCATTCCTCGGTCAGGGCATGGTCGACCCCCTCCCGCCTGGAGCAACGACCACCGTGCCATTCGCCCTGGAGCGCAGCCTGGCCGTGGACACGAACCGCCAGGAGAGCTCGGAAGGAGCGCGTCTGGCGAAGATCGAGTCAGGAGAGATCGAAATCGAGCGCGACTGGGTGATCCACACGAAGTACGCGATCCGCAACGGGAGCGATGCGGCGGCGAAGACGCTGGTCAAGCACCCGCGGCTCCACGGGACCCGGCTCCACAATCCCCCGAAGGACACCGAGGACAACCTGGGTACGGGCAGCGCGTTGATACCGATCTCGGTGCCAGCGCGCGGGACCGCCGTGCTCGATGTGGACGAACGCAGGACCTACAACCAGCGCGTCGACTGGCTGAGTCAGCTGGCAGATGACGCTGTGAAGGCCTACTTGAAGGACCCGCGTGCCGAGGCAGCGGTGGTCCAGTCCCTCGGACAGGCATGGGAGATCAGAGGGAAACTGCGTCCCGCCGTGGACGAGCGAAACGCTCTCCAGGACGAGCAGGCGAGGCTCTCCCAGCAGAGCGAAGAGCTGCGGCGTAACCTGCGTGCGATCGAGAAGAACAAAGCGGCTGAGGATCTGCGACGTGATCTGACCAATCGGCTGGCGAAATCGTCGGCCCGGCTCGACGAGATCACGAAGCGCTTGATCGTGCTGGAGATGCAGATCAACGAGCTGGAGGTCCGCTTCAGGGATCTGACCCGGGCCATCAAGATGGTGCGACCACCGAGTCCGGTGCGCGCCATACCGTGAGGAACCGAGAATCCCAGTCTCCGCAGTGAGAGGTCATCCGAGGGGAGCGCTGAGCGCCTCCCCCGGGGATCTCACCGGGAGCCACGTCGAAGCAGGGCAGGGGAGCCAGGCCCAGGATAGGGGAGAACGGGTGTCAGCGTGCGGGCTTGGCGCTGGTGGCCGGCTCACGGGCTGTTCCGGCGTGCGTCCATGCGCGTTCCGCGCCCACGGCGAGCCAGGTCAGCTCGACCTTCTGCTCGCCGAGCGTCGCAGCGACCGTGTCGCCCCACTGCGCCGGGGCAGGGAGTGCCAGGGATTTCTGCGCCTTGATGGTCTCGAGCTGCTCCGCCGAGATGCGGAAGGATGCGATTCCTTCGCTCGCGAACACGCTGACCGCCGTGCTCGGGACGAACGGCGAGAGGATGGCGCGGACCGCGCCGAGCTCGCGGACGCGCTCGACAGCGATGCGGATCTCGTCGAGTGACGACAGGAGCAGCGCTACCCCGGCGTCTGACCCAGGACGTGCCGTCGTATCTCCGGCCGACCTCGGGCCCGTCACGGAGGGGCTGAGGGCGGCGGCCGCGCGCGGAATGCCTTCATGCACGTCGAGTGTGGCGGCGCTCTTCCACCCGAGGGCTGGAGGCGGCGCGGGGGGCTTCTTCGTGGAAGCGAGATCGGAACCCTTCTTGTCGCGGAGAATGAGCACATCGTCGGTCGGCAGGGCTCGCGGGACGGTCACACGCACTGGCCGCTTGAACGAGCGAGGATCTCCGACCGTTCCCGTGGCCACCGCGTAGGCGAGCGTTTCCGCCGAAGCCACGACGAAGGATGGCGTCCCAGGGCGTCGTGGCTCTGGGTCGGCTGTGCGCAGGGACAGCGTTCCCTTCGGAGGCGGGTAGATCTCGCTGCTCACCACCCGATGATCCGGTTCCACGATCCGCGCGCCCGTGGCGACCAGATCGACGAGGGCACCCGACTGGGCGAGCACCTCGAGCACCTGACGCGAGGGAGGCGCCACGAGCAGGTCGAGTCGCGACGGGACACGCTTCGACTTGAGGAGTAGCGCAGCCGCGAGCATGTCCCGCAACGTCGCCCCGGAGTCCCCTCCGAGGACCACCTGACCCACGGGTTTGCCGGCGAGATCGCGTACCGGGCGCACCACCCCCTCCTCGTCGAGGAGCAGCGGGTCGACTGCCGCCAGATCCAGCGAGACGACCTCCTCACAAGGGGCCCCCGGGTCGGGGATGAGCGCGCGATGCGCCTTGGACCGACGCTGATCTCGCAGGAAGACCTCGGTCTTCTCATCGCTCACGAACAGCGCAGCGGCCGCTCCGACCTGCGGCGCGAGCCCGCAGAGCACGGCTCGGTCACCGACCGAGAGCAGACGAGCGCTCGGTCCCGCGAACTCCAGCACCACGGGCGCTCCGAACTCGGCCTCGATCCGGCGCACGACCTCGTCGAGCCCACGGCGGAGCAGCTCCAAGGCCACGTCGCGCGCGCAGACGAAGGGACGGATCTTCCCCGACAGGTGGACCTGGACGCTGCGCGGTGGCCTGAGCCATGCCGAGCCGGTCGCGAGCGCCTGACCGAGCTGGCTCGGCGAGACGACCAGAGAGAGCATCCCTATCCCGCCCACCGTGGCGAGCCGCGGATCGTCGGTGAGGGCCAGCCGCGCTGGGGCCGCGAAGCGTTCGAGGTGAACCTGGGCGGGGAAACCGATCCCAGGCCGGGCGATGGGGATATTGTAGGCAGGAAAGTCAGGCGACACGCTCTGCGCGCTGCCTGACTCGGCGTCTGCCATGGAGGTGGCATCGGTGATGCAGGTACCATCGTAGGCGACGGCGACCTCGACCGGCGATTTCTTCATGCCGGCTGCGAGGGCCTCCGAGAGCGCACGGGTCGGCGCTCTCGACAGGATCACCTGATCGACCTTGACCTGAACCAGATCACCCCGAAGCTGCGGATCCGTCGCTCGCCCGGCGAGGATCTTCTGGGGCATCGTGCGGGGGGGATCCCCTGCTCGCGCACGCATAGAAAGTGGGCCGTCCTGTTCTTCGTTGGGAACGATGAAGAATTGGCAGCGATGACGCGCGAACCTCCGCGCCTTCTTGCCGGAGGAATCGTCCACCCTCCGCCCGTGCTCATGCCGGGTGACGGGGAGACGGCATGCACGTTAGCCGCACGCTGGGACGAGGGTCAAGGCATGCAGCGCGGAGCGGCCCCTTGGTGCGGCAATCGCCCGGCTGAGGTCCGGATGCAAGAGACAAAGATCCCCGGAGGTCGCTGCTACCTTTGCCTTCCTCCTCCGCATTTCTACCCCCCCTCCCGGTGCGCTTCGACCCCCTGCCGGAGACGGGAGCGGCGTCACCTCGTTCGGTTCCTTTCCCAATCTCGTCGCTCTTGGGTAGTCTCGGCGCCATGTTCCAGGCCGTGCTCAAGGAGATCGTCGAGAACACCGAGGGTGGGATCGCGACACTCCTCATGGACTTCGAAGGCATCGCGGTCGACAGCTACTCGCGAAACGGCGCCGAGTTCGACATCAGCACCATCGGCGCGGAGTTCAGCGTCGTGTTGAAGTCGATCCAGCGTGCAGCAGAGATGCTCGAGGCAGGCCCCACGGCCGAGGTCGCGATCCAGGCGGAGAAGGTGACGACGCTGATCCGCGTCGTGAACAACGCTTACTTCGTGGCCTTTTCCATGTCGCCCGACGCGAACATGGGCAAGGCGAGGTACATGCTCCGGACCAAGGTACCGCTCCTCCTGAAAGAGCTGTCCTGACAGCGCGATCCGGCAGAGGCGAGGGACCCAGGGGCCTCGAGGTTTCTGGTCACCACTTCGACCGTCTCGGCCGACCGCGAGAACGTCGTCCGCTCCACGCCGTGACCACGCTCGTCGATGATCGACGGGCGTGATGCTGGCTCTGGTCAGGGTCAGCGTGCTCTGTGTGGACGGCTCGTTCGCGCGCTGGGAGATGACCTCGCCCGCGCTGGAAGAAAGAGATTGAAGGTGAAGCGCCTCTCTGCTTGAACGGGGGGCGCCTCGGCCCAGGGGGTGCTCACCCGACGGTCGGGCGAAGCGGGGTGAGGAACCCGTCTCGCCGCACGTCCCCGGCCGACGTCCGCTTAGCCATGAACATCGATTTCAATCAGCTCCGCGCGCTACTCCGCCTCCTCGAAAAGCGGGATGTGAGCGAGTTCGAGTTCGAGGACGAGCACGCCCGCATCCGCCTGGTGCGCGGAGCTCGTCGGGTGGTCGCCGAGCCCCTGGCAGGGGGGTACGCGCCAGCTCTCCCTCCAGCCGCCCCCACCGCATCCGCCCCGGTCGCCGCTCCTGCGGCACCTGCAGCCGACGACGCGAAGACGGCCTTCGTCACGTCACCCTTCGTCGGTACATTTTACCGCTCACCCTCTCCGGACGCGCCTCCCTTCGTGGAGGTCGGCAGCTCCATCCGCGAGGGCCAGGCGCTCTGTATCATCGAGGCCATGAAGCTGATGAATGAGATCGAGGCCGACCAGGCTGGCGTCATCGTCGAGATCCTCGTCGAGAACGGTAAATCGGTCGAGTTCGGGCAGCGACTCTTCAAAGTACGACCGACCTGACGGCGGGGCCTTCGTGTTCAAGAAGATCCTCATCGCCAACCGGGGCGAGATCGCGATGCGCATCATCCGCGCGAGTCGCATTCTCGGCATCCGTACCGTCGCCATCCACTCCGAAGCGGATGCTGGTGCCCTCCACGTCCGCTTTGCGGACGAAGCCGTGTGCATCGGTCCGACCGATGCCGCGAAGAGCTACCTCAACATCCCTCAGATCATCGCCGCTGCCGAGGTCACGGGCGCTGACGCCATCCACCCCGGCTACGGCTTCCTCTCGGAGAGCGCTCACTTCGCGGACGTGTGCCGCAAGTGTCGGTTGACCTTCATCGGTCCCACACCCGAAGCGATGCGCACCTGGGGAGACAAGGTCGCCGCGCGCGCTGCTGCCCGTCGCTTCGGCCTGCCTCTCCTGCCCGGCACTGGCGTCCTCAAGGATGCGGTAGAGGCTGCGCGCGAGGCTGCACAGATCGGATACCCGGTCATCCTGAAGGCGGCGGGTGGCGGTGGGGGCCGCGGCATGCGCGTGGTCCGGGAGGAGGACGAACTCGCGCGTGCCTTCGACACTGCCACACGCGAGGCCTCTGCCTCGTTCAAGAACCCGAACATCTACCTGGAGCGGTTCATCGAGGAGCCGCGACACATCGAGTTCCAGGTGCTGGCCGATCAGCACGGACAGGTGTGGACCCTCGGTGAACGCGAGTGCTCGCTGCAGCGCCGACACCAGAAGGTGATCGAAGAGGCCCCCAGCCCCTCGATGACCAATGATCGGCGCATCACCATGAGCGACATCGTTCGTGGTGCCATGAAGGAGACGGGCTACACCACGCTCGGCACGCTCGAGTTCCTGATGGATGAGGGCGGAGAACTCTACTTCATGGAGATGAACACCCGTCTCCAGGTCGAGCACCCGGTGACGGAGCTGGTGACGGGCGTCGACCTGGTCGAGCAGCAGATCCGGGCCGCTGCCGGTGAGCGACTGCGCCTCCCCGACACCCGACCCTGGAGCTTCCGAGGCCACGCCATCGAGTGCCGCATCAACGCCGAGGATCCGCGCACGTTCACTCCCTGGCCTGGCCACATCACCGAGTATCACGCGCCGGGTGGCGGCGGAGTCCGGGTGGACTCTGGCGTCTACGGCGGCTGGCGAGTCCCCAGCGCCTACGACGCGCTCCTCGCCAAGGTGATCACCCATGGCCCGAACCGCGCGGAGGCCATCGCGAAGATGCGCTGCGCCCTCGACGAGTTCATCATCGGCGGCATCCGCACCAACATCCCGCTCCATCAAGCCCTCCTCCGGGATCCGGAGGTCATCGAGGGCCGCATGTCCACCCGCACCATCGAGCGCGTGGTCGCCCGCGGCTTCTGATTCGCACGGCCGGCCGGGGTCACTCGACCCTGGCGGCGACGAGCAGCGCCCTCCGCGCTCGCGACAGCTGGTGCAGCACGGCGCGCGGTGTGACCCTCAGCGGAGCCGAAAGCTCGGAAGGCGTCGCTCCCTCGGCGGTGGCCAGCAAGAGCGCACGCTGCGTCTCTGGCAGGGCGTCGAGGGCGCGCAGAATCACCCGCGCGCGGAGCTGGGCCTCGGCGTCGAGCGCTGGTTCCTCACGGGCGAAGTCCCAGGGCGCATCGACCAGCACCTCGCGCCGATGCCGCGCTCGGTCTCGTTCGTGCGCGGAGAGCCTCCAGGCAATGCCATAGAGCCAGCGGCGGAGCGCCTCCACGGGGTCCACCCAGGCATGCACCCGGAAATCTCCTCGCTGAATCGCGGCCCAGGCAGCGGCCAGGCAGTCCGCGGTGACATCCTCGACCTCCCGCTGGGGCACGCCGCACGCCACGACCGTGAGTTGAATGGCATCTCGCTGCAGCAGCAGCGCCTCGGGGCTGGGATGGACAGGCGCCGGTAGCGGTTCAACACGCTGCTTCCGGTCGACACTCGATTGCGTATTGCCTCGACGAACCATTTCGGAATCGATTCTTCGAATGGACGAAAACCGACGTCTGAGGCGGCGGATTGAGGGCAACGTCGCGACGTTGCGCTGCTCTCACCCGGATCCTCGAACCGCCGTTATGGCTCGCAGTCATAACGCCATGTCGAGCTGATAGGGAGGTGAATGCGGCATTGTTGCATTGGCCGTTGGGCGATTTGCCTGAATTCGTGGCTCATTGCCGCCGTAATACAGGTGTTGAGCGCGTCGCGAAGACGAATGCCGCCAACCATCATGAGCCTGCGAGGACGATTGGTTGCATTCACCTGGGGACCACCGCAGCTCATCGCAATACGGCTCATGCCCTCTGCGGACAGGCCAACTGGCTCGTGATGCGCGGCGGGGCGTCATGACGGCGCGAAGCCGTGCATCGCGCCTGCATCGAAAGGCAGCGTGGCCCACCTCCTCGGTGCTACCTTTCGTCCCGGCTGGCGAGGGGGAAAGGCAGATCCTCGAAGACACCACGAACGACCACCCAACGCGCCTCGCGCCGACGATCCTGACATGGAAGCAACCTCTGGATTTCAATCTGATTTTTCCTCCTGGGTGCAGTCCACGTCCGAGCCGGAGGCGCTCGTCCTCGGCGTGGCCGGCTTCTCGTACCCCGACCTGTTCGAGCCGACGCGGCTCGCCGAGCTGAGCGAGCGCTTCGACGCCGCCTTCGGGCAAGAGGACCCTGAGGCCTACGCCCGGTTCGATGCCTACCGAACCGCGGTACGGGGGGGAGCCGTCGTTCCGCCCGAGCAGACGTCCGAGGCCCTGCTGAGTGCTGCTCCCCACCTGTCACGTTTCGTCGCTCACCTCTTCGGCGTCGACCGCGCTCTGGGGGCCTTGATCGACGCCGCTGCGGAGCGGAGCGCGCTGTGGCAGTTCAAGAAGGAGTTCAGCAAGAAGCGACTCTTCAAGGCCAGCGCCGGGCGCGCCTGGCAGGGAACGGCGGTGGAAGCTGCGCACGCCGCGCGCCGCGTCCTCGCGGCCCTCGGTGCGCCCCCCTCCTTGCTCGAGGGGGGTGCCGCAGCGGAAGAACTCGCCGTCGCCCGCGCGGCGCTCTCGCTGCTCGAAGTCGACGAGGTGGCCCGCAAGGCCGCGAAAGCTGGCGGGGCTCACTGGACCGATGCGCTCCACGCGCGGGCCGCCCACGTGCGTGCAGCGCTGGCTGCCGATCCCGCGCTGGAGAGGGTCTCGGCCTCCTCGGTCGCCACGGAAGCCGCCCGGCCCACCGACGCCGAGGACGCCGCCGTCACGGCCTTCGCGCTCGATGCCATCGAGGCCTGGCTCGCCCGGCGGCGCGCCGACGAGCACGATCCCGCCCGGTACTGGCCCACCCTGAGGACTCCTCACAACCTCGACTACCAGCAGCTCGTCCAGCTTCGCCGCAAAGACGACGCGCTCCCCGAGCTGTTCGTCGGCCCCGAGCACGAGCGCCGCGAGCGCGACGGGTTCGCGCTCACCGACCGACGCGCCACGCCGCGCGAGATCGAGAGCGAGGTCGACTATTGCCTCTTCTGCCACGACCGCGACAAGGACTCCTGCTCCAAGGGCCTGCGCGACAACAAGACGGGCGCGATCAAGGCGAACCCCCTCGGCGTCCCCCTCCACGGCTGCCCTCTCGGCGAGAAGATCAGCGAGATGCACCTGATGCGCCAGGGCGGCGACGCGATCGCCTCGCTCGCCCTCGTCTGCATCGACAACCCGATGCTCCCTGGCACGGGTCACCGCATCTGCAACGACTGCATGAAGGCCTGCGTTTATCAGAAGCAGGAGCCGGTCAACATCCCGCAGATCGAGACGGCCGTGCTCACCGACGTCCTCGGCCTCCCCTGGGGACTCGAGATCTACGGCCTGCTCACCCGCTGGAACCCCCTCGACGTCGAGCGACCCCAGGCCAAGCCGTACAACGGCAAGAGCGTGATGGTCGTCGGCCTCGGGCCCGCCGGGTACACGCTCGCGCATCACCTCGCCCGTGAAGGCTTCGCCGTCGCAGCGATCGACGGCCTCAAGATCGAGCCGCTCCCCGTCGAGCTCACCGGCGACGACACCCGGCCTCCTCGCCCCGTGCGCGACTTCGCCAAGCTCTACGTCGAGCTGGACGAGCGCGTCCTCCTCGGGTTCGGGGGCGTGAGCGAATACGGGATCACCGTGCGGTGGGACAAGAACTTCCTCACCGTCCTCTACATCACCCTGGCTCGGCAGCGATGTTTGCGCATCTACGGGGGCGTGCGCTTCGGGGGAACGATCGACGTCGCCGACGCCTGGAAGCTCGGCTTCGACCACGTGGCCATCGCCGCCGGAGCCGGGCGGCCCACCTTGATCCAGCTCAAGAACAACCTCGCGCGCGGCATCCGCAAGGCGAGCGACTTCCTCATGGCCTTGCAGCTCTCGGGGGCTTACAAGCGCTCCTCGCTGGCGAACCTGCAGGTGCGCTTGCCCGCGGTGGTGATCGGGGGCGGGCTGACCGCGATCGACACCTGCACCGAGCTTCTCGCCTACTACCTCGTCCAGGTCGAGAAGACTGCGGCCCGGGTGGACGCCCTCGTCGCAGCGCGCGGTGAGGACGCCGTGATGGCGCTTTTCGACGAGGAAGAACGCGAGTTCATCCTCGAGCAGCGGCGCCACGCGGCCGCCCTGCGAGACGAGCGTGCGCGGGCCGAGCGCGAGGGCCGCCCTCCGAGGCTGCAGGCCCTGCTCGACGCCTGGGGCGGCGTCTCGCTCGTGTACCGCAAGCGCCTCATCGACTCTCCCGCCTACCGGCTGAACCACGAAGAGGTGGCCAAGTCCCTCGAAGAGGGCGTGCGCTACGTGGAGAACATGTCTCCCGTCGAGGCCGTCCTCGATGCGCACGGCGCGGTTTCTGCGATGGTCTTCGAGCGCCAGGCCCTCCTCGACGGCAAGTGGCGGAACACGGGCGAGCACGTGACCCTGCCCGCGCGCACCGTCTGCGTCGCTGCTGGAACGAGCCCCAACGTCACTTTCGAGAAGGAGCACCCCGGCCACTTCACCTTCGACCGCTGGAAGCAGTTCTTCCAGGCTCACCGCGCCTGGGTGGACGACGCGGGCGCCTTGCACGTCGAGCCCTCGGAGGCCGAGCGGGGCTTCTTCACGAGCTACAACGACGGCAAGCACGCCGTGAGCTTCTACGGCGACAACCACCCGCACTACGCGGGCAGCGTGGTCAAGGCGATGGCCAGTGCGAAGGACGCCTTCCCCTCCGTCGTGGCCTTGTTCCGCCACGATCTCGCCAGGCTGGACCAGGAGCCTCAGGCCACCCGCGACGCCCGCCGACGCGCCCTCTTCGCCCGCCTCGACCACGAGTTCATCGCCGTGGTCGAGCGGGTCGAGCGCCTCACACCGACCATCATCGAGGTGGTGGTGCGCGCTCCTGCCGCCGCCCGCAAGTTCGAGCCGGGCCAGTTCTACCGGCTCCAGAATTACGAGGTCCGCTCCCCGCGCATCGGCGACGCCCGCCTCACCATGGAGGGCCTCGCCCTCACCGGCGCCTGGGTCGACAAAGAGCAAGGCCTCCTCTCCATGATCGCCCTGGAGATGGGCGTCTCCAGCCGCCTCATCGCGGCGCTCCGCCCTGGGGAAGAGGTCGTCGTCATGGGCCCGACCGGCACCCCCACCGAGATCCCCGAGCGCGAGACCCTGCTCCTCGCTGGCGGCGGCCTGGGCAACGCCGTGCTGTTCTCCATCGCCAAGGCCCTCCGCGCCCGAGGCGACCGCGTGATCTACTTCGCCGGCTACCGGATGGGCGAGGACCTCTTCAAGCAAGAGGAGATCGAGATCGCCACCGATCAGGTCGTGTGGTGCACCGACGCTGGCGCCGCGATCTCGCCGCGTCGCCCCGTCGATCGCCACTTCCGGGGCAACATCGTGCAGGCCATGGTGGCCTACGCCGAGGGCCGCCTCGGCGGCGAGGTTGCCCGCCTCTCCGAGGTGAACCGCATCATCGCCATCGGCTCCGACCGGATGATGAACGCCGTCCGCGAAGCCCGCCACGGCGCCCTCGCGCCGCACCTCAACCCGCGCCACCACGCCATCGCGAGCATCAACTCACCGATGCAGTGCATGATGAAGGAGATCTGCGCCCAGTGCCTCCAGAAGCACGTCGACCCGGAGACGGGCGCCGAGACCGTCGTCTTCACCTGCTACAACCAGGATCAGCCGCTCGATCGCGTCGACTTCCGCCACCTCGCGTCGCGCCTCCGGCTGAACTCCGCGCAGGAGAAGCTGGCGAACGCCTGGTTCGAGCAGGTCCTCGCCACGACTCCCGGCCTGCTGCGCGTCTAGTCCTGCGTACCCGCGTCCTACGCGCTCTTCTTTGCCTTCACCTTCTCGGCGCCGGGCAGCGTGATCTTCGGCTCCTTCGGGTGCCGCCGGTAGAGCAGGATGGTCCGCCCCATCGTCTGCGCCACCTCGGCCTTCAGCGCCCCGGCGAGGTTCTCGGCCACATCCTCGCGATCGTCGGGACACTCGGTCCCGATGCGGATCTTGATCAGCTCGTGCTGCTCCAGCGCCTCGCCGACCGCGCTCGTCACGCTCTCGGTGAGCCCCCCCTTGCCGAGCTGGACCAGAGGGTTCAGGTGGTGGCCGAGGGCCCGGAGATGACGCCGCTGCTTTCCCGTGAGGCTCAAGGTCTGCCCTTTCACTGCTCGTGACACCCTGGGCCTGCGGCCCTGGGCTCTCGGGAGGTCGCGATCCCCTGCGCCACGCACCTCGCGCAGCCGACGATCACGTACGAGACCCGATGCCCGCTCTACTAGCCGCGACGCGGCCCCGCTGCCACCATCTCCGCGCGACGCCGAAACCCAGCTCCTGCCGACCCCGAACGCTGCGCCCTCCACATCCACCTCCACAACCACCTCCCGCGCGACGACCAGCCCCGGCGGTGGTCACATCCCAGCGTCGTCACGCCCTGTGACCCTTGACGACGGCGAGCTTTCGGCGTGTTTTGATCCTTGCTGCCATCAGCGTCGAACACGCTTCGGGGGGAACGCCGTGGACATGTCGAGCGAGCGAGAAGGGCTTCGAGGAGAGCAGGACATCGACGTCCTCTCGCGCGTACGGATCGACGCGCTGGAGTCGCCGCCAGAGCTCGTCGTTCACGACGAGCTGGGCGCCTGCCCTTACCTGGCCGATCCCGTGGCGCGCATGCCCCTGCGGCTGCCCATCCGGAGGCTCACCCCAGCGGAGTTCGAACGTCGACTCGAAGTGGGCAACCGACGCCAGGGCCGTCTGCTCTACCGCACCCAGTGCCCCTCCTGCGCCGCCTGCGAGCCCATCCGCATCCTCGTCGACGAGTTCGTCCCCGGCCGCACCCAGCGCCGCGTCCTGCGCCGGGGCGCCGAGACCTTCTCCATCGACGTCGGCCCACCCACCCTCTCCCAGGATCGCGTCGATCTCTACAACCGCCACAAGCGCGGCCGTAACCTCCTGCGCGGCGACGACGATCTCGACGCCGCCGGCTACCAGGCCTTCCTCGTCGACACCTGCTGCCAGACCTTCGAGATCCGCTACCGCATGGGAGATCGGCTCGTGGGCGTCTCCGTGGTCGACCAGGGCGAGCGCTCCCTGTCGGCCGTGTACACCTACTTCGACCCGGCGCACGAGCCGCTGAGCCCAGGCGTCTTCTCGATTCTCACCCAGATCGAGCTGTGCAAGCGCTGGGGCCTGCCCCACCTCTACCTCGGCCTCTACATCGCCGACTGCCCGCGCATGGTCTACAAGAGCGGCTACCTACCGCACGAGCGCCTCATCGCCGGTCGCTGGACCCGCTTCGACCGCGAGACCTGAGCCACCAGGGAGGGGAGGGGAGGGGCCTCGCAGGTCGACGTGACCCATCCGCCTCGCGAACGCCGGCGTCAGCGCGTCCCTGGCCGTCGCACCACCGTGGTCCTGGCCACGGTCGACGATCCCTTCGTGGTCTTCCGACCCGTCGCCGTCGATGACCCCTTCGTGGCCTTCCCGCCGGTCGCCGCCGAGGCCCCCTTCGCGGCCTTCGCGACCTTCCCCGCCTGCACACCCTTCACGGTCTTCGTCGCCGCCTTCCCCTCGGTCGCCCCGGCCGCCGCGACCGCCTGACCCCGTGACCGTGGCGTCTTCCTCCCCACCTGCTCCGCGTGGAACGCGCTCGGACACAGCGCGTTCACCCCGCAGGCAGCGCACGCCGGCTTGCGGGCCAGGCAGATACGCCGCCCGTGAAAGATGAGCGTGTGCGACAGCATGTCCCACGCGCTTCGAGGAAACAGCGCGCAGAGATCCCGCTCGATCTCCTCCGGCGTCTTCCGCACCGTCCACCCCAGCCGCTGCGACAGCCGCTGCACGTGCGTGTCCACCACCACCCCTTCGGGCGCCCCGAAGGCCACCCCGAGGACCACGTTCGCCGTCTTCCGGCCCACCCCGGGCAACGCCGTCAGCTCCGCCAGCGTTCGCGGCACCTCGCCCCCATGGTGCGCGACCAGCCCTTGCGAGAGCCCGACGATGTTCTTCCCCTTCTGGTTGTACATCCCCATCCCCAGCCGCTGGAGCAGCGCGGCCACCTCCGCTGGCGCTGCCGCCGCGAGCGTCCGCGCGTCGGGGTAACGCGCGAACAGGTGCGGGGTCACCTTGTTGACCAGCACGTCCGTGGTCTGCGCGCTCAGCACCGTGGCCACGAGCAGCTCGAACGTCGACTTGTGGGTCAGTTCACAGTGCGCATCGGGGTGGAGCGCCCGAAGGCGCTCGTACATGCGCGCAGCCCTTTGCCGGGCATCAGCGGACGAAGCCCTGGCCTCAGCTGACGAAGGCACGCTTCCGGGACTCGTGCTCGTCGAGCAGCTTCTCCACGCTCGCCAGCGCGTTCTCCACGGCCTCCTGCACCATCTGCAGCACCGTGGTGGCCGACCCCTTGAGCGCCTCGTAATAACGCTGCCGCTCGGTCGAATGGATGATCGCCGGGGGCAACCCTGCGCGCAGCAGGATGATGTTCATGAACAGCCGCGACGCCTTTCCGCTGTCCACGGGGAAGGGGTACACGCGCAGCAGGTCGTAGTGCGCCCTCGCCGCGATGCGGATGCCATTGCGCGTCTTGCGCGTCTCCGGATCGTTCAACCAGTCGGCGATCTGCCGGACCTTGTAAGCGATCTTGTCCGGCGGCGTGTACTCGTGGAAGTACAGCCTGTGCTGCGGGATGTCCTTGCGGTACTTCACCGTCTTGATGTCCCCCTCCTCCGGATGGAGGATGAGGTAGATCTTCCGCAGACAATCCAGCGTTATGGGCAGCCGCTTCTGGGCGCCGTAATCGCGCACATAGGCGATTGCCTCCTTGTGCCGACGGATATCGTCGTACGTCGGCTGCAAGCTGGAGTCGGCCGGAGGCGTCTCGTTCCGCAGCGCCGTGGTCAGCTCCTCGTAGGTGTAGACCACGCCCTCGAGCGCGCTGTCGTGGTAAATCCACGACATATCGAAGCTCTCATAGTAGCGGTTACGGAACTCGTCCGTCTGGGCCGCGAGCCGCTTCTCGATGACCAGCGAGCGCTCCTCGATGCTCGCCCGGCGCTGGGGCGGGAGCATCGGCAGCGGCAGCGACACCACCCGCGGCACCTCCCGGACCGGGGTCCTCGCCGGGGGCGACGAACTCCGCCCCGCGCGCGTCCCGGGCCGGTCGCTGTTACGGGCCGAGCGGGCACCATTCTTGGCAGGCCGGTCGCTGTTCCGCTCCCCGGCCTCACCATTCCTGCCCTGGTCCGAGCCCTTGGCCGAGCGCTCCTTCAGCCGCACGGGCCGCTCGCTGCTCTTCTCCGGCCGCTCGCTGCCCAGGGCCACCCGCTCGCCCGACTTCGGCGCTGCGGGAGCCTCGCTCACCTTGCGAACCCGCTCGCCGCCCTCTTCCGAGCGCAGCTTCTTCTTCTTCTCGGGCTTCTCGAGCTGCTCGAGCTTCTCGGCCGGCGCGCGGAGCACCTTCCGCGGCTCGACCGCCTTCACGACCGGAGCCCGCCGCCGGACCACCCGCCTGGCGACCTGGCGTGCCGGCTTCTTCGCCTTGACCGCCCTCGTCTGGGCCACCCGCGTGCGCGTCCCCTTGCGCGCCGCGGTGCGCCCCTGGGCCGCCTTGGCGCGGGTCCTGGCGGGGAGCGCCTTCCGGACCGTGGTCTTGCGGCTCCTCGTGGCAATCGTCTTGCGCGCCGCCGTGCGCCCTCGGGCCGCCGGCTTCCTGGCCGTGGTCTTGCGGCCCGCGGCTTTCCTGGCGGCCGGCTTCCTGGCGGTCGTCTTCCGGGCAGGAGCCTTGCGCGTAATGGTCTTGCGCGCAGTGGCTTTCCTGGCGGTCGTCTTCCTGGCGGCCGGCTTCCTGGCCGTGGACTTGCGGCCCGCGGCTTTCCTGGCGGCCGGCTTCCTGGCCGTGGTCTTGCGGCCCGCGGCTTTCCTGGCGGCCGGCTTCCTGGCCGTGGTCTTGCGGCCCGTGGCTTTCCTGGCGGCCGGCTTCCTGGCCGTGGTCTTGCGGCCCGCAGCCCTCTTCGGGGCTGCCTTCCGCGCCACTGCCCTCTTCAGCGCCTTCTTTGCCGGCTTTCGCGTCGTCTTCTTTGCCGCCACGCGTCGTGTAATGGCACGGGCCCGCGGCGTCTTCTTCGTTCCAGCCACTTTTCGTCGGCCGGTCGTGGCTTTGCGCGCCGGGCGCTTCACCGCTTTGCGCTTCGCTGCCGGCCGCGATTTTGCCGCCGTGGTGCGCTTGGCCGCGGTTTTGCGCTTCGTCTTGCGCGCTGCCGTACGAGCGGCCGGCTTTGCCTTGCCTGCTCGCGCGGCGGTCGCTGACCGCCGGGAGGAGCTCGCCGCCCTGCCCCTGGTCCCCTTCTTCGTGGCCTTCCTGGTCGCTTTTCGGGTCTTCTTGGCCGCCATGGGCGTGCTTTCACAAGGACGCGAAGCTGCTCGGCGTCGGGGCTATGGTGAAAACTTGAGCGTCTGCGCCGCCCACCGCCGTTTCGGAGGTGGTAGACGGCCGTAAACGCACTGTCATTGACCCCAAATGGGTCCAATGCGGCGCCAGCCTAGCAATTTGGGGATTTGTCCGTCAACCGATACAGCGCGCAGATTGCCGCTTTGACGCCAATGAGGGATGGATCCGGGCGGATCCATCCAGGTCGTTCCTGCGCCGCGACGCGGCCCCTCAGCTATCGATGTTGATGCCGATCCGCCGCCGGAGCGCGAAGTACTCCTCGCTCACCGAATAGAGGAGCAGCTCCTTCAAGCGGTCCTTGTGCGGCAGCGCGGCGCTCGCCTCGTCCGAGGCTTTGATCATCTCCTGGGCGAGTTCCAGGTCGTTCGATAGCAAGAAACCGGCGCGATCCGCGGTCAGATCGACCCCGGACACCCAGCGCTTCAGATCGATGGCGCCCGCCTGGAGCAGCTTGCTCACCGCGCTTGCGAGCTGGTCGCGCGCCGGCCCGACGATGGTCGGCTCCAGCACCGCCAGGTTGTCCCGCACCGGCCCCTCCAGGTCCTTGGAGATGGGGAAGGTGGGGGAGATCAGCTTGATGGCGGCGAACAGCCACGCCCGGAGACCCGTCCCCGTGGGGACCAGGTGCCGGAGGTAGAGGCCCGGCCGATAATAGGTGAGATGACGCGCTGCGATGAACGCAGCCGCCTGGGTGGGCAGATCCATGGCCAGCGCCGCCGCCCCGAGCACGATGGCCGGGGTGTGGGCGTGGAGGAAATTCACCCCGCCCCCGTCATTGGGGTTCTGGAAGGTGACCGGGGGATCCATCCCCAGCACGCCGCAGGCGTAATAGATGGTCTGCGACATCGGATAGGGGTGACGCACCAGGTCCACCGCATAGGCGAGCTGGTAGCCCAGCACCTCCAGTGCCTGGCCGTTCTTGCGCAGCACCGCCGGCTCGATGACGCTGAACACCGAGGTGAGGAGCGGGTCGGCCTCGGTGTGCATCACCAGGCGCGCCCAGTCGTCCTCGTTGAGCCGGTCCTGGGCTGCGGCCACGCTCTCCGGGCGCAGGCGCCGGAAGAAGCGCTCCTCGTCCGGCTCCGCCGCGTTGAGGCTCACCAGGGCCTGGCAGACGCAGAAGGACGAGTCGGCCCGTTTCGCCTCGGTGTAGAGCTTTCGCAGCAGCTTGTATGAGTCCGGCTTGTACGGACTGCGCCGCAGGATGGGGAGCTGCGCCGCCACGGCCTTGTCGAGGAACTGCGCCGGGTCGCTCGCGTAGATCGCCGCGAGCAGGTCGTTGCGCACCTCGTTGTCCGGGTCGAGCGTCTGCGCGGCCTCGAAGGCGTCGATGGCCTCCGTCGTCAGGTCCAGCCGGTCCTTGTACAGGTAGCCGAGCTTGTCGAAGGTCGCGAGCATCTTGTCCTTGTCGCCCGCCTCGGTGGCCCGCTCGAGCTGGACGTTGAGCAAGCGCTCCACCCCCTCGTGGTCGCCCTTCTCGCCGCGCAGCTCGATCGCCTCTTCCAGCGCCTTGACCAGCGACGGATCGAGGTCGAGCACCTCGTCGTAGAACGCGACCGCCCGGTCCAGGTCGCCCATCTGCCGTGAGCTGACGATGGCCGCCGTGTGGAGGTACTTCGCCTTCTGCTTTCGGTCGTCGACCTTCGACGCCAGCTTCAGCACGACCTCGACCAGCTTGCCCCAGTCTTTCTCCTCACTGTAGAGCTGCATCAGCTTGGTGAGGATCTTCCGGTCGTCGGGCCGCTCGTCGAGCGCCGCCACGTAGCTCTTCGCCGCCCGCGTGCGGTCGTTGAGCTGGGTGGCCACGATGTCGCCGATCTCGAGGAGCATGGCGCTCCGCTCCTCGCCGACCACCATGTCGAGGTGCCGCGTCCGCTGCCGCACCACCTCTTCCCAGTTGCCCTTCGCCTCGTAGACCTTCCCGAGCAGCCGCAAGGGGAGGGGAGACTCCGGCACCAGGTCCGCCGCCTCGGTCAGCGGCTCGATGGCCCCGTCGGCGTCGCCCGAGTCGAGCCGCGCCTGGCCGAGGTGAATCAGCGCGTCCGCACGGTCGCTCGTGGACAGGTCGTCGCTGAAGCGCTTGATCAGGTCCGTGTAGAGCGCCGCCGCCTCCTTGGCCTTGCCAGCGTCCAGGTTCACCTTCGCCGCACGACCGATCGCCGCCGGGTTGTCCGGGGCCAGGGTCAGCAGCGTCTTCACGGTCCCGATGGCCTTGCTGGTCGAGCCGCTCTTGCTCAGCGAGTCGACGTAGCGGAGCAGCATCCTGAGGCCCTGGGCCTGCGGCATGACGTCCACGCGCGCGGCCAGCGACTCGTAGCTCTTCGCCGCCTCCAGGTGACGGTTCGCCTCGAAGGCGATGTCGCCGGAGATCAGCAGGCCGAGCACGCTGGTCGGGTCGAGATCCACCGCCTTCGTCGCGGCCTCGGCCGCCCGGGTATCGTCGCTCAGCTTGTCCTTCAGGATCTCCGCCATCTCGCCGTAGAGGCGAGCCTTGGCCAGGTTGCCCTCGGTGACGTCGATGATCCGGCTGATCAACTCCACGGCGCTGGTGGCGTCGCCGCGCGACAGGTACGCGGCGCGCAGGGCCGTCTGGGCCCCCTGGTTGTCCGGCTGCGCGTCGAGCGCCCGCTTGTACCGCTCGATGGCGCCGTCGCGATCGCCCCGCTCCTCCAGCATCTTCGCCGCGCGGATCCACTGCTCGGCCTTCGCATCCGGCGCCTGCGCCTTCTCCGCCAGCGACTCCACCGCCGTCAGTGCCGCCGCCGCGTCGCCCGTCGCCGCCCGCACGTGCGCCAGCGACTCCAGCGCCCCCGCGTGGTTCGGGTTCAGCTCCAGCACCTTCTCGTACGCCTTGCGCGCCCGCTCCGGCGACCCGATCTGGTCGAGCAGCACCCGGCCCGAAGCGAGCAAGAGCTCCTCGCGGCGCTTGTCGTCCGTGGCCAGCGCGAGCTGCCGATCGTGCAGCTCCACCACGTCCTCCCAGCGGTTCAGCGCGCGGTAATGGCGCGTCAGCGCCGTGAGCGATCCCTCGTGCGCCGGATCGATCTTGAGGATGATCTCCAGCGCCTCGGAAGCCATCTGGTGATCGAGGAATTCCTCGTCGTAGATGCCCGCCATGCGCTCGTACAGGTTGATGCGCTGCCGCGGCGTGGCCGCGACCGCGACCTGGCGCTCCAGGTTGACGAGCAGCTCCTTGTACCGGCCGGTCCGGTTGTAGATGCGGTCCAGGCCGCGCAGCGCCGTGAGCGCACGCGCGTCCACCTCCAGCGCCGCCTCGTACCGCCGCGTCGCCTCGGCCATGTCGTTGAGCTGGTCCTCGTAGAGCTCGGCCAGCTTGCACATCACCTCGACCCGCTCTTCACCCCGTAGCGCCTCGGCGCGCTGCTCCAGGATGCGCGCCGTGCCCAGGTGATCCTCCGCGCGCCGGTAGAGCCCCAGCAGCGCGTCGGCGGCCCGCGTGTGCCCCGGATCCTCGGTGAAGATCTGGTCGTACAGATCCCGCGCCTTCTGCGGCTCGTTCAGCCGTGTCTCCAGCAGCTCTGCCGCCTCCGCGCGCATGTCCCGCGCTGCTGCCGGCGTCGGCGCCCGGTCGGCGCGGCTCAGCAGCACCTGCCCCAGCTCCTGCCACTGCTGCGCGCGGCGGTAGAGCTGCGCGACGCCCTCCAGCGCGCGATCGTTCGCCGGATCCAGGCTCAGTACGAACTGGAAGCAAGGCAGCCCCATGTCCGGCCGCGCGATCTTCTCGGCGTACCAGGGCCCCAGGCGGTTGAAGAGCGCCAGCTTGCCGTCGCTCGACATCTCCTCGCTCGTCGTTGCCTGGCTCAGGATCTGGAGCGCCTCGGCCCAGATCTTCATGTCGCTGCCCGCCGCGCGCTCCAGATCGACTGCGTACTCGTCGTTCTCGGGCGCCTGCGAGAGCGCCTGCGCGAAGGCGAACACGCCCTGGTCCTTGTCCTCCAGCTCGCGCACGTAGAGGTGCCCGATCTCGTTCAGGGCCCGGGCGCGCTCGCTGTTCTCCGTCGCCTTCTCGCTGCGCTCGAGGAGCATCTCCACGAGCTCCTCGTGCTTGCCCAGCGTCTTGCGCAGCTCCTCCAGCGCCGTGAACGCGATGTCGTCCTCGGGATCCAGCGCCAGGATCGCCGCGTACATCTCCTCGGACTTCGCGTGCTCCTTGCCGCTCTCGTAGATGCGCGCCGCGCGGAACAGCAGCGACTTCTTGCCCTCGCGGATCTTCTCGGCGTTGACGTCTTCCGACTCCTCGAACTGGTCCGCCGCCATCACGAAGGCCTCGGCCACCTTCGCCGGCTCCGCGCCCTGCTCGACCGCGGCCTCGACCGCCATCGCCACGTCCGCGTCCCCCGGATCCGCGAGGAGCAGCGCCACCCGATCGTCGAACTGCTCGTCGGTGATCGTCTTCTTCGGCCCCTCGGCCGTGGGTCGCCCCAGCTCCTCCAGCGTCTCCAGCACCGCGCGCGCGTTCTTCGGCCGGTTCTCCGCCGTCTTCAGCAGGAGGCGGTGCACCAGCTCGTCGAGCTCCTTTGGAACCCAGCCCTTCGGCGCCGTCACCCCGAGCGAGGGCGCGGCCTGGGTGAGGTGCGCGATGCCGATCTCCACGGCGCTCGACCCCTGGAACGGCGACTTGCCCGCGAGCACCTCGAAGAGGAGGACGCCGAAGGCGTAGATGTCGCCCGCGAGGTCCGCCACCTGACCGCGGAGCTGCTCCGGGCTCGACGACCGCGCGATCCGCCGGCTCTGCCAGCCACCGCGCAACCGATCACCGCCCACGTCCACCAGCACCGGCCGCGGCTGACCATCCTTGCCCGGAGCGAGGATCACGTTCTCGATCCGCACCGCGCCGTGCGACAGCCGCGCCTCGTGCAGCGCCGCGAGGCCCCCGAGGATGCCCCGCAGGAACGCCCGCGCCTCGTTGAAGTGCAGCGGCCCGGTCTTCGCGATCCGCGCGCCGAGCGGCTGCCCCTCGACCGGCTCGTACGCCACCCACGGCCGCGCGTCGACGAAGCCCGCCTCGAGCCCCGACGGCAAGTTCTCGTGCTGCACCCGCGCCGCGAGCCGCACGTGCGTCACGAACCGTCGCGACGCCCGCGGGCCCTGCGAGGCGTCACGGCTGATCACCTTCAACACGCGCTCGCTGTCGCCCCGCTTCGCGGCGTACACGATGCCGCGCGGGCCCTCGCCGATCTTCTTCACGATCGTGAAGTCACCGAACGTCGCGCCCTCCGCGAGCTCCTCCGGCAAGCTGATGCCGCGCGCCCCCAGCTCGCGCACGCGCGCATCCACGCTCCCCCTGGACGCGGTCACCGCATCGAGCAAGGCATCGACCGCATCGAGCTCGACGCAGCGATCCGTCAGCGCCCTCGCGAACGAGGCCTTGGACGCGCTTCCCCCGATCTCGCCCGGGTCGATACCCAGAAGCTCGGTCGACAGCGACATCATTTCTTCGAGGGAGAAGAGGCGCTCGAGCTCGCCTCGCACGATATCGATGGACATGGATCTCCTCGGCAGCCAACCCCGTCATCGGCGGCGCCCGTCGGGGCGCCGTGACCGACGACCCCCGGGGTCGGGGCGGCCGCATGCTAGCGGCGTACGGGGTCGGCCCGAAAGGGGGGTCGGAGGGGTCAAGTAGGTGCTTGTCCCCTACGCAGCCCATCGCGTCAAGGCTCGCCCCTGCGGTGCGAGACGGTGGGAGGTGAGAAAGTTGACAGCCCCACGGCCCCCGTGGGACGGAGGGCCCGTGCGTCACCTCGTGGGATGGATCGAGCGGGTGCTCCCAGTGGCCATGCTGGTCGTCGCCGTGGTGGGCGCGCCCGTGATGATCTTCGCTCCCCAGGGCCTCCCTCGGCTCCGCTCGCTGGAGCGGGAACTCTCCCAGGTGGAGGAAGAGAACGCGGAGCTGTCCCGCGACATCGAGGCCCTGCGGGGCCGGGTCGCGCGCCTCCGCGACGACCCCGCTGCCGTCGAGCGCATCGCGCGCGACAACCTGGGCCTCATCCGCCAGAACGAGGTCGTGTTCCAGTTCTCCAAGAGCCGCTGACCTCCGTGAGCCGCCGGTAGCCACCGCGCGCGGCCTGCGCTTCTGGTATGGTCCAGCCCGTGTCGATCGACCTGGGCCGGCTCCTCATCGAAGCGGGGGTGCTGCCGGCGGCGGAGGTGGAAGCAGCGCTGTTCCTCTCGGTTGTCCGGGGGATCCCTTTTGCGCGAGCGCTCGTGGATCGGGGCGCCATCACCGAGCAGGCCCTGGAAGCCGAGCTGGATCGCCGGGCCGGCCTCGCGCTGCGGCAGGTGATCGGTTCGCGCGAGCTGTTCGCGCGGCTACCCAAGGCGATGTGCCGCCGCCTGGGCGCCGTCCCCACGCGGGTGGACACGACCACCGGCGCGGCCGACGTCGCCACCTCGGACCCGCTCGATCGGCACGTCGGCGCAGAGTTCGGCTTCCATCTCGGCATGCCCGTCCGGCTGGTGCGCGCCCCGATGGCCGCCATCGAGGAGGCGATCCGGACCCTCGAACTCGATGAGCGGCAAGCCCCGAGCACGCGGCTCAGGCCGCGGCGCGTGACCCCCCCTTCACCGCACGGCTCCCCCCAGTCGACCATCCCCCCGCCCCCTTCGGAGGAGCTCCCCATCCCGCTGGTCCGCCGCGCTCCGCACGTCTACCCCGGCCAGGCACCAGCGGCCGGCGTCACCTCGCCGCGAGCCCAGGGACAAGAGCGCTCCGAGACGCGTCTGGTCGCCCCGTCGACGCTGCGCGGTCCTGGTCGCACCGAGGCCGACGACGGCGAGCTGGGCCCCGCCATCTCCTTTCCCTCGACCCCCCCCGGTGCCGCCGCCGAAGACGCCCCCGTCCACGAGCCCTCGGGCGATCGTGCCCCGGTGACCTTGCCGCAGGGCCGGCTGCACGTCCCTCGCCTGGAGCCGCTCTCCGACGGGGCTTTGCAAGCGCGCTTCAGCGCCCACGACGACACCATCCTGCCTCCCGCGTCCTCCGGCCCCTTCGCCGACCTCGACCAGATCCTTGCCGCCATCGACGGCGCGCGCAGCCGCGACGAGATCGTCGCCCTCGCCCTCGAAGGTCTGCGTCACGTGGCCGCTCGTGCCGCACTCTTCGCCGTGAAGCGCGGCATGTTCCAGGGCTACACCTGCACCCCGACCTTCGGCGACGAGGTCGCATTCCGCGAGGTTGCCATCGCCATGTCGAGCCCCAGCCTGCTGGCGACCGCGAACGCCACGGGCACGTACCTCGGCCCCATCCCGGGGAACCCCGTGCACGCGCCCCTGCTTGCCGTGATGGGCAGCGCCAGTCCCGACGTCGCCGCCGTCGCCGTCCGCGTCGCCGGACGCCCCGTCCTGGTCCTCGTCGCCGACGAGCTCTCCCACTCCATGACCGGCACGCGCAGCATGGACGAGCTGGCCCGCGCCGTCGGCGACGCGCTCACCCGCATTCTCGCCGCCCGCCTCTAAGAGCCGGGCGGCAAAGCTGCTGCGCGCCCTGCCGCGTCGGTCGGCCTTCCTCGAAATCCGAGAGGATTCTTCGGTCGGCCTCCCTAGCGGCAGGGCGCTCGCGACGCTTTGCCGCCCGGCTCTTGGTGGCGTCGGGGGAAAGGGAAGAGAGAGAAGTGAGGAGGGGGGGAGAGGGAGGGAGGGAGAGAGAGAAAAGGGGAGATGGGGGGGATGTGCGGTCGAGTGGCGCTTGGTCGAGAGGGATCCGTTCGTGGTGGTCGACGGGGAAAGGAAGGAGGGGGTCGCGCTGGGTCGGGTCGAGGGGAGAGCCGTTCGTGGCGGTCGAGGGCGAAGAGGACGGTGGTCGGAGCGTTCCCCCTGACCTTTACTGGTGCGGTATCGAGGGTGGGGAGCGTTCCCCCTGACCTTTACTGGTGCAGTATCGAGGATGGGGAGCGTTCCCCCTGGCCTTTGCTGGTGCAGTATCGAGGGTGGGGAGCGTTCCCCCTGGCCTTTACTGGTGCAGTATCGAGGGTGGGGAGCGTTCCTGGGCGTCGTTGCTGGTGCAGTATCGAGGGTGGGGAGCGTTCCCCCTGACGTTTGCTGGTGCAGTATCGAGGGTGGGGAGCGTTCCTGGGCGTCGTTGCTGGTGCAGTATCGAGGGTGGGGAGCGTTGCCACCCCTCTCTGCTGGTGCCGTTGGGGGAAGCTTCGTGGAGATGACGGCTCGGGGGCTGGGGTCGAGGTGGAGGGAGCTTCGCTGGGCGTGATGGCTCCGGCGCCCGAGGTGGAGGGGGCGGGGTCGATGATGGGGGTCGTGCTGGGGGCGGGCGCTGGTCGGGGGCTCGGGGACGAGCGGAAGGCGCGGGGGAGGGGTGGGCGGACCGAGGGGGCTCAGGGCTTCACGAATTTGAGGACGAAACGATCGCTCTGGCCTCGCTTCTCGCCGGCGGCGGAGGGGGAGGCGTTCCAGTCGCGGGGGTCGTCCGGGTTGCGGAGGAAGGTGGCCTCTGCGGCGAGCTTGAAGCCGGCGCGCTCGATCTCTTCGCGCACGACCTGCTCTTCGATGCGGTGGAGGGTCTTCACTTCGCTCGTGCCCGTGCCGGGGCGACCGCTGTGATCGAGGATGCCGTAGACACCACCTGGTTTCAGGGCACGAAACACGGCGCGGTTCATGGCGTCCCGGTCGACGCCCATCCAGAAGGTGTCGTGGTAGAAGAACAGCATGAGCACGGCGTCGAGCTCCTTCGCCTCGGGGGGCAGGGGATCGTCGAACGGTCGATCCACGCGAACCACGGGCTTCATCAGGGGCTTGGTGAGGCGTTCGCTCCACGGCGCTTCGGCGAAGCGCTCCAGGATGAAGGCCGAGTTCTGGCCGTAGACGGTGCCCGAGGGGCCCACGATGCGGGCGAGAAGCTCCGCGGTGTAGCCGCCACCTGCGCCCAGCTCGGCGACCTTGGCGGAAGGGGTGATGCCGAGGAACGAGAGGGTCTCGGCGGGATGACGTCCCGGGTCGAGGGCGCGATCGGTGGCGCTGCGGTCGGCAGCGTCGACGGCGGCGCGGACGGCGGGGGTGATCGTGACCTGCTCGACGCGTGCTGGTGCCGTGGCGGGAGTGCTCACGGTGGGCTCGGCCGTCGTCGTGGTGGCCGGCGGTGCCGCGTCCACCAAGGGGGGCTCCGGTCGCCCTGTCGGCGTACACGCGGCGATCGTGGTGATCGCGGTGGTGAGGAGGGCGGCGAGGAAGTGTCGCGGCACGCGCATGCCGCGGCTTACCACGTCTTCCGCGGTACCTCACGGTCGGTGGATGCAGGCGGCGGCGTCGGATCGCGTTCGAACCTCAGCCGAGCCAGCTCGATCTCCAGCGCCACCCGGGCACGCCGTTCTGCTTCGAGCGCATCTTCGAGCCGGTGCTGCTTCGCTTCCGCGACCGTCCGCGCTTCGGCGTCCGTGGGCAAGAGTTCGTCACCGTCGGGGCCGATGGCGAGGCGTACGCGCGTATTCCCCTCTTCGCCCACGACGCGCAGCCAGCAGCCGAGGGCTTCGGAGTGGACCCGATCGGCGCTGGTGGCCTCCACCCGCAAGAAACCCCGAGGCGAGCGGCGGAACACCTGCCAGCGTACGCGGGAGCTGCTGTCGCGGTGATCGGGGTCGAACACGATCAGCTCCTCGACGCCGAGGCGGCCATACTTGGCGGGCGCACCGAGATGGTCCTTCTGGACGTCGTGCGAGACGACCTCGAACGCGAAGGACGGTCGTTGCTGCGTCTCCCAGACCTTCCAGGCGCTAACGCGCGTGCTCGGAGACACGCCGAGCAACACGTAGACGTCCGGCGCGATTCCTTCGGAGGGGTTGTACTGTTCCCAGTAGAAGAACTGGTCCGCCCCCACGAACGCTACCTGGCCGCGAGAGGCCAGCCACTGAGCGATGAGGCCTCGCAGCAGTTCGGAGATGAAGCGCTGCAAAGACCCTTCGCCCACGTCGTCCTCGATGGGGTAGACTGTCGGGTCGTCTTCGATCTGCTTTGCTGCGGCCCCCGACATGGTAACGAACCCAACAGTACCATCATCGGGACGGGATGGCAGTCCCTTCCACCTGCTGCCCCGGCTCCGGTCGGTCGGTGCCGTTCTGCTCGTCGTCTCTCGTCGCGGTCTCCGCGTGCGCTTCGTCGGGCGCCGTGCTCTCCATCTGCTTCTCCTCGCGCGTCGTGCTCGTCGCCCGGACTGCGTCACGCAGTCCGAGCTTCGCGCGCACCCAGCGCGCCCCCTCGCGTAGCTCCTCGGGCTGCCACAGGCACAGGTAGAAGCACATGGTGATCGTCGAGAAGTGCCCCACGTCCATGGCGATCAGGATGCCGAGGTGGAGCATGATGCCGGTGAGCACCCACGGCTTGCGCAGGTCGAAGCGGTTCATCCATCGCCGCATCCGGCCGCCGCGATCGGCGGTGTAGCGGTAGTAGAAGACCAGGAGCAGCAGTGGCGCCGTGACCTCCCAGAGCCAGGTGACCGCGGTGGCGAGCTGGGTGACCGGGTAGAACTTCGCCGCCCACGCCATGTCGAAGCGCTGCCAGGCGGGCTGCTGGAGGATGTAGTAGAGCGCCGAGTAGTAGCCCGCGGGGAACCAGTACACGCTCACCTTCTGCAGGCCCGTCGTGGTGTACACGGTGACGAGCTGCGCGATGGCGAGGTAGCGGGGGAAGGCGCTGATCGCTTCGTCGGAGCGGAACTTGCCGGTGCGGATGCGGCAGTCGAGGGAGAGCGTGGCCGTCGAGCGCGCGAGGGTGAGCAGCCAGAGGGCGTTGGTGACGAGGATGTCGGAGGAGCCGCTCGAATTGTGGTTGAGGCGGTGGAGCGCGATGTAGCCCTGGAGGCAGAGGAACGAGGTGACGCGTCCGCCGAGGCCGACACCGAGCAGCACGGCGAGGACGACGGTCGCGATGAGGACGCTCCACACGACGTCGGGCCGCGGGCCGCCAAGGAGCGCGATCAGGTAGGGGCCATTCCCGAGCGAGCGGTAGCCACCCCACTGCCGGTCGACCCAGACCGCGTCGACGAGGTCGTACGCGATGGCCTCGCCGAGCGAGGAGAGGATCACCACGGCGACGGCGATGCGGAAGAGGGCGATGGTGTCCCCTGGCTCGCGTCGGTCGAGCAGGCGCACCCACGCCTTCCAGATGGCGGCGATGCGGCTCACTTGCGGTGCTCCTTGAGCTTGCGGACCTCTCGCGAGAGGTAGGTGGGCTCGAGGATGGTCTCGCCGGCGCGCGCCTCGGCGGGGGCAGGGGTGCGGTAGCGGAGCTGGCGCACCATCACCTCGGTGGCCTCGGGGAAGTCGGCCGCGGCCTGGTCGGCGATCCAGTCACAGAAGGTCTTGAACGCAGCGCGCTCGCGCTCCCACGCCGTCTGGAACATGGCGCGGCGCAAGCGGTAGCGGTTGAGCTGCGTGGCGCGCCAGGTGTGCTCGGAAGAGCGGCTCTGGTAGATCAGGCGCCAGGTGCCCCCCTCGCGGATGGAGACCTCGACGCGCACCGGGTAGCGCTGCGGGGCGACGAACAGGCGCCAGCTCTGACGGACACCCAGGTACTCCGCGTAAGGGCGGAACGGGGCGTCGGTGGTGCGGCGGACGTCGAGGTAACGCTCGGCGAAATCCCAGAGTTCGGTCTCGAGTTCCTTCTGGGTGATCTCCATCCCGAAGTTCCGGAGCCGCTCGGTCCACAGACGGAACTCGTTCTGCGTGGTGGGGTTCTCCCACGACGAGCGCTGCATCACGCCGCCGGGCGTGGGGAACGCGAGAACGAAGACGGCGATCACGTGGTACGTGACGAGCACCGCGCGGATCGTGGGCCATCGCTGGATCCACCGCTCCGGGATGCGGGCGCGCAGGGCGCCGGTCAAAGACATGCGCGGGAGGTTACTCCAAGCCCCGTTCGAGATCCGCGATGAGATCCTCGGTCGCTTCGAGTCCGACGCAGAGGCGGAGGAGGCCCTCGGTGACACCGGTGCGCTGACGCTCGTCGGGAGTGAGGCCGGCGTGGGAGGCGGTGGCCGGTCGGGTGAGCAGGGTCTCCGGGCCGCCGAGGCTCGGCGCGTGGGTCATCAAGCGCGTGCGCGCGATGAGGCGATCCGCTGCCTCGACGCCGCCACGCAGCTCGAAGCTGAGCACCCCGCCGAAGCCCGAGAACCAGGCGCGGGCGCGGGTGTGGTCGGGGTGGGTCTCCAGGCCGGGGTAGTGGACGGCGGCGACGGCCGGGTGGCGCTCGAGCCAGCGGGCCAGGGCGAGGGCCGACGCGCTCTGGTGGCGGACGCGGAGCGCCAGCGTTTTGAGGCCGCGGTGGAGCAGGAAGCAGGCGTGGGGATCGAGCGAACCGCCCAGGTGATCGAGCAGGTGCTTGATCGTCTCGATCAGCGCGGCGCGTCCGACGACGGCGCCCGCGACGATGTCGGTGTGGCCGTTCAGGTACTTGGTGGCGCTGTGGAGGACGAGGTCGAAACCGAGCGTGAGCGGGCGGAGGTTGACCGGGGTGGCGAAGGTGGCGTCGATGATGGACACGAGACCGTGCTGGCGCGCGAAGGTCGCGGCCGCGGCGAGATCGCCGATGCGGACCAGGGGGTTGGAGATGGCCTCGACGTAGAGCACGCGGGTGCTGGGCTGCAAGGCGGCGGCCCAGGTGCTCGGGTCGCCGGCGTCGATGAAGGTGTGCGTGATGCCGAGGCGGGGGAGGTCGCGGGTGATGAAGCCGTGCGTGCCGCCGTAGAGCTCGCGCTGGGCGAGGAGGTGGCCGCCCGCGCCGAGGAGGGAGAGCAGGGTGGTGGAGACCGCGGCCATGCCGCTCGACGTGACCAGCGCGGCGTCGGCCCCCTCGATTGCAGCGAGCTTCTCCGCGAGGGCGAGGTGGTTGGGGGTGTTGTTCAGCCGGATGTAGCGGAGATCGTGGTAGCCCGCGTCGCCGTCGATCGCGAAGGTCGACGACTGGAAGACGGGCATGGCCACGGCGCCGCCGAAGCGTGGCTGCGGCTCACCGGCGTGGATGAGCCGCGTCTCGAGGCGATCGTCGGGTTCGCTCATGGAGCGAGCCGTACGCCAGCCCGCGTGCGGAGGGAAATGGTCTCGGCGGGACTACCGCGTCATCGGGACTACCGCGTCATGTAGAGGAACGCGATGCACATCTCGTCCTCGGTGCCTTCACCCCAGGTGGTGGGTTCCGTGCGGCGGGTGGTGTCGAACCCGCAGGTGATCTTGAGGGTGTCGCCACCACGAACGCGGATCGGGGTCGTGTAGAACGAGTTGCTCTGCCAGTGGAAGTTCCAGTTGGTGACGCGGGCGAGGCAGGTCTCGTCGTCGCCGCGCACGGCCGAGACGTCCATCGTCTTGCCGAGGGTGTGCATGTGGGGACCCACGCCGTAGATGGTGATCTCGGGCGTCTGCGCGGGGAGCGTGAACTGGAAGCTGGCCTCGGCGCGCTCCTGACCTGGCGGGAGGTTGAGGTTCAGCGCGGGCAGGGGGGTGACGGCGGCCTCCTTGTCGACGCTCGGCGCGAGCTTGAGATCGACGCGGGTGCGGTCGGGCATGGGGCCGTTGGAGAGGTTGTAATGCACCTGGAGCACGGCCTTGCGACCGGCTTCCAGCTTGATGCCGGTGCCCTCGGGGTACGTCGTCGCCCGGCCGCCCGGGGCCCAGCCGACCAGCCACCGGGCGTTGACGCCCGCGCCGCCGAAGCAGGGGTAGCCAGGGCGGTTGTCCTGGTTGTCCTTGTCGGCGGCAGCCTGCTCGGCACTCTCGTCGTCGAGTGCGTAAAGGATGGCGTGGTGCACGACACGCTGGTCGCCAGGGATCACTTCCGACGCGATCATGTAGGCGTCGTTGGCGAGCTGTGGATCGATGATGAAGCAGCGGTAGTCGTCGGTGAGGGACGCATCGGGGGTGTACTCGACGCCCATGTCGAAGGTGACGTCGACGCGATCGAGGCCGACGGGAGGCGGCGGGATCTCGGGGCCGTCTGCGGGATCGCCCTCGGGCATCTCGGCCTCGACCCAGTCGCCGATGGTCTTGATCTGCTCGTCGGTGAGCCAGCGGGCGTCGCTGTACGTGTTGCAGTCCCCGGTGTTGTCGAGGACGAAGGGGGGCATGAGCCGCTGCTCCGTCGTGTTGCGGATGGAGTACGCGGCGATCTTCGCGTCCTCGTAGGTCAAGAACGAGAAGGGGGCGATGCCTTCGGCGCGATGACAGCTCGCGCAGTTGTCCATGAGGATGGGCGCGACGTCTTTGTAATAAGTCGGCGCATTGCCCGGAGGATCCGTCGATGTGGTGCCGGTCGTGGTGGTCCCGTTGCCACCCGTCGACGTCTCGCCGTCGTCGCTGCAGCCGTTCGCGAGGAGCGCGAGCGGCAAGGCCGCTGCGAAGGTGATCGTGACACGCCATCCGAGCATTCCCGTTCCTCCTTCGCCCCCTCAGGAAGGTGACGTGCCGTCATGGTGCCACGCTTCGTGGCGCAGGTGGGTCCGATGCGGCGTTCGGCGAGGCCGTGTCCGGCGGGCTGAAGCGGTGCGTCGCTGGATGATCTGCGAGATGGGGCGTGGCTGAAGAACTTGCAGGCGACTGGACACATCGCCGTGCGCTGGACGCAGGGCTGATGCGCTGGACGCAGTGCGGGCGGGGTGGTGCGAAGAGACAGGTCGTGGGGGAGGGGCGGCGTGGGGGCGAGGGCGCGAGGTATGCGACCGCCACCTTCGGGTGGCCGTCAGCTCGGCTCACATGGATCCGTCACCACCGCCGTCGCCGCCCATGCCGCCATCGCCGCCATCACCGCCCGCGCCACCTGCGCCGGCACCGCCGGTGCCCCCTGCGCCACCTCCTCCGCCCTGCGGTACGCACGCACGGAACTGCTCGCCGCTCTCCTGGAGCTGGATCTGTCCGCAGATGGCGTCGTCGGAGCAAGCCCGCGCGGGATCGGCGGGGTCGCAGTAGGTGGTGCAGATCCCCTCGGCCTGGCCCACGAGCATCAAGCACACGAGGCCATCACCGCAGGTGGGCTGGCCCTTGTAGAGCTGGCACGACGCGCCGAGGGCGCCTGGGCCGCTGTTCAGGCACTGGAACGAGCCGGTCTGGTCGGGCCAGCAGGTCTGCCCTGCGGGACAGCTCCAGGGGTCGGCGTTGCACCCGGTCGGCGGGGTGCTCGATCCGCCGTTGCCGCCGTTGCCGCCGCTGCCACCGTCGCCGCCGTCATCGCACGCCGCAGCGAACCCCAGGGTGAGCACGGCGAGTCCGAACCAGAGCTTCATCGACATCGTCTCCTTTGACCAAGCTGTGCGACGGACGATGGCATGGCGCTGCGCCTGGTGTCCATCTTGCGGCAGGGGGCGGCGCGCTGGTGTCCGGGTTCTGGAGAGGGGGCGCCGCGCCTGGGGTCGGCGGGTCAGGCCTGGTGCAGGATGAGGGCGATCAAGCCGAGCGTCGCGTTCTTGCGCACGGCACCTGCCGTCTGCTCCACGGCGCCGACGCACAGAGGGCAACCCGCGGCGCAGCCGCAGCCCGTGAGGAGCTTGCGGGCGCGGGCGAGCAGCTCTTCGCGGCGCTCGTAGATGCGCTCGGCGAGGCCGATGCCGCCGGGCGCGTTGTCGAAGAGGAAGAGGGTCGGGTCGTAGCCGGGCTGCGGGCCGTGGCCGCCAGTCGGGGGGCGGTCGCCGTTCTGGCCTGCGCCTTCGGCGTCACCGAGGGTCTGTCCGATGTCGCGCGGGTCGCACATGAGGGCGATGGTGGAGACGGTCTCCAGGGCCCGCGCGATGCCGCGGAGCCCCTCGATGGCGGCGGGGCGGCCCATGCCGAGTGCTTCGCAGAGGGCCTCGGGGACGGTGAGCCAGAACGAGGTGGTGTGCTTCTGGATGTCGGGGAGGCGCACGTCGCCATAGCCGGCGTTCTCGTGGGTGTAGAACTTGATCTTCTTGTAGCCGACGATCTTCTCCACGATGCTCACCTCGCCCCATGCGGCCTGGGCGCGGCCGAGCGAGGCGCTCGCGCTCTCGTCGAGCACGGCGACCTTCCGGTTGGTCATCGCCTGGGTGAAGTAGTCGGGGACGACGCGGGTGACGTACGCCTTGTGGTTCTCGTAGTCGAGGCGCTCCACCTGGTACTGCTCGCCGTCGTGCTGGTAGATGGCCTGCTCGTGCAGCATGGTGGGCGTCGATCGCCAGTCCAGCTCGGCGATGGTGCGGCCGTGGGCCTTGTCGATGATGACGAAGTTGTCCCAGCCGATGGCGCGCAAGCTGACGTGGTTGGCGGGGTAGGCGTCGGTGGCCCAGTGGAAGCGGTCGCCGGACTCGTGGACGACGCCGTGATCGACGAGGAAGCGGAGGGCGGCGGTGGTGTCCTCCGGGGCGAGGACGGCGTAGCGCTCGCCCATGAGGAACGGGAGCTCGAAGGCGGCGCACTTGAGGTGCTGGATGAGGATCTCGGTGTTGCCGGGATCGATGCGCGCGCTCTCGGCGTGGCTGTCGAGGAGCAGCTCGGGGTTTCTGGCGAGGTACTGGTCGACCGGCGCGCTGGAGGCGCAGAGCACGGCGACGCTGCGCTCGCCGCGGCGGCCGGCGCGGCCGAAGCGCTGCCAGGTCTCGGCGATGGATCCGGGGTAGCCGGCGCAGATCACGGCGTCGAGATCCCCGATGTCGATGCCCAGCTCGAGGGCGCTGGTAGCGACGACGCAGAGGATCTCGCCATCGCGCAGGCCGCGCTCGACGCGGCGCCGGGTCTCGGGGAGGTAGCCGCCGCGGTAGGCCATGATGGCGTCCTCGCCGACCTCCTTGCCGACCTCCTCGCGGAGGTACTTGAGCATGATCTCCACGCTGTTGCGGGACTGGCCGAAGATGATGGTGGGGACGCGGGCGCGGGCGAGATCGGCGGCGAGACGGACGGCGCTCTTGGGGGTGCTGGCGCGGATGCCGAGTTCTTCGTTCACCACGGGGGGGTTGAAGAGGAAGAAGCGGCGTTCGCCGCGGGGGGCGCCGGACTCGGTGACGATCTCGAGGTCCCCTTCGGGCACGCCGAGCATGCGGGCGGCGTGCTCGCGGGGGTTGCCGATGGTGGCGGTGGCGCAGAGGAAGGCGGGCGTCGAGCCGTGGAAGGCGGCGATGCGCTGGAGGCGCGCGAGGACGTGGGCGACGTTGGAGCCGAAGACGCCGCGGTACGTGTGGAGCTCGTCGAGGATGACGTACTTGAGCTTCTGGAAGGTGCGGGCCCAGTGGGCGTGGTGCGGGAGGATCCCGGCGTGGAGCATGTCCGGGTTGGTCATGACGATGGGGCTGCGCTCGCGGGCAGCGCGCCGGGCGTCGCCAGGGGTGTCGCCGTCGTAGACCACGGCAGGGATGCTGAGGCCCGCCTCGCGGATGAGGGCGTGGACGCCCGCCTCCTGGTCCCGGGAAAGAGCCTTGGTCGGGTAGAGGTAGATGGCGCTCGCGCCCGGGTCGCGGGTGATGGCTTCGAGCACCGGCAGATGGAAGCAGAGGCTCTTGCCGCTGGCGGTCGGGGTGGCGACGACGACGTGGCGGCCTGCGCGCGCCGCGGCGATGGCCTGGGCCTGGTGGGCGTAGAGCTGCTGGATGCCGCGGGCTTCGAGCGCGCCGCGCAGGGCAGGGGAGAGGTCGTCCGGGAAGGGGGCGTGGTGGGGCTCGACAGGCGGTAGCTCGCGGTCGGCGGTGAAGCACGGTCGGACCGCGCCGGACGCGAGCCAGCGGTGGATCACGGCGTCGACACCGGTCTCCACCTTCCAGGGGGGCGCAGGCATGGGGGCGGGATACTAAACAGATGTCCGGTGCGTCCTCAAGGTGGGCGGATCGCTGGGGATCAGGGGGGCTGGTGCGGGGGTTGCTTCAGCGTGGGTGGTGCCGTGTGCGGCGTCTCGCTTGCGCTCAGCAGGGCCGCATCGAGGGCCCACCGAGGGCCAGAACCACCGGGAGAGGGACCATGAGGGGCATACTCGCAGCGGGGGTCGTGCTGGTCGCAGGGCTCGCCGGCTGCATGAGCAGCACGGCGAGGTTGGCGTCTCAGCAGATGACGGAGACCAAATCGGCGATCGGGCTGGCCGAGGAAGCCGGCGCCGCGCAGTCGGAGCGCGCGGCGTTGCACCTCCGGATGGCGCGCGAGCAGCTCTACCAGGCGAGGAAGCTGCTGGAAGAGGGGGACGACAAGCAGGCGACGGCGGTGCTCCGTCACGCCAAGCAGGATGCGCAGCGATCGCTCCAGATCGCGCGTGCGCAGCGGGAACAGGAGCAGTGGGATCTGAAGCAGGCGCCGCAGAGCAAGCCCGTGATGGGGCAGCAAGGGCGCTGAGCCGCGGTGACGCAGGCGGTGTCACCGAGCGGAGCGCGCGAGACGGAACGAGGCGCTCTGCCATCCAAGCTCTGCAGGCGCGCGACTGGATGCGCGGGGAGATGACGCCTCTCGAGGCGTCGGAGCTGGCCACTGTCGAGGCCACAGGAGAAATCATGGGAGAACGAGCAGCCGTTGCCGTGGCGTCGAGCACCGATCCGAACCCGGGAGGCACCGGGCCTGGGCAGACGACGCCCGAGGTGCAGCCGGTACCGCACGAGCCCGAGGTGCAGCCGACGAAGCCGAAGCCGGAGATCGAGGAGCCCGCCGTTCCGCCGGGATCGCCGGAAAAGCCGGAAGTGGAGGAGCCGCCTGGCGCGCCCAAGCCGGAGGTGGAACGCCCGCCTCATCCCAAGCCCGAGGTGATCCCACCCGCGAAGCCCGAGAAGCTGCCTGGACGCACGCCCGAGGTGATCCCACCCGCGAAGCCTGATGTTGGGCTTCCAGGGCGAACACCGGAGATCCAGGAGCCCCCTGGGCGTATCGAGGTGCCTGCTCCGGGACAGCAGGACGTGGAGCTGCCGGGCATGATCCCGCCCCGCTAGTCGAGCGCGACGGAGATGAGCCACGACGGAAGGGTGCGCGCGAGCGGCCCACGTTTGCTCTGACTGCTCCCTTCGCGTACAACGCGCGGGATATGTCGACGGAGCCCGATGTGCGCGAGAGCGCCGAGAGGCCAGGTGGCGCTCTCCACTTCACGGCCGAGCCGAGCGCGCCTGCGGGCCCTGCCGGCCTGCTCCCTGGAGCTTCGTCGGTCGGTGAGTCCGAGGTCGGGGGGCTGGACGACGACGAGCTTCCGCCGGGGGAGCGGGCGTCGACGCTGTTCCTCGTGATCGTCGCTGGGCTCTCCGCCGTCGCGGATCTCGCGACCAAGGCGTGGGCCCAGGCGCAGCTCGCCGGGGCCGACGGCCGACGACCCGTGGGCAAGAGCATCACGGTCATCGAGAACTACGTCGACTTCATCTTCGCGCAGAACCCCGGCGGGGCCTGGAGCTTCGCCCGGAGCTTGCCCGAGGGGCTGCGGAGGCCGTTCTTCCTGTTCGTCTCGGCCGCGGCGATCGTGTTCATTCTGGCGATTTACCGGCGCGTCCACCGCAGCCAGACGGCGATGAAGTGGGGGCTGCCGCTCGCCCTGGGCGGCGCGATCGGCAACCTGGTCGATCGGATGCGCTTCGGCTGGGTGATCGATTTCATCGATGTGTACGTCTCGCGCGGTGGGCGTGAGCATCACTGGCCGACCTTCAACGTCGCCGACGTGGCGATCGTGGTGGGCGTCGTGCTGATGGGGCTCAACATGTTCACCGCGACCCGGCGCGCACGCGCCGAGGAAGCGGCGGCACAGCCAGTGCTGGCCCCGGAACCGGCGCTGGAGGGGGCGGCCGGGCAAGGGAGCCCGAGTCCTGCCGTCGTGAGCACCGAGAGGGCCTCCGGGACGGTCGAGCGGGAGGCGCCGCCAGAGCCCCCGGCCGCCGCGTAGGGCCTGCCGCCCGGAGGCTCCCGTCGCGGCCCAGGGGCCCCGCTTTCGCGGTCGGGTGCGTTGTGCTGCGGGCGTGCCTGGCGCCGCCGTCGAGTTTGTCGTACTGAACGAGCCTTCCAATGTCCGACGACGCGACGCCGCGAGAGCCCCAGAAGGCCGACGCCGGGGGGGCGACCCGCCCCGCGCCCCGGCACCCGGGATACCTGTTCCTGATCATCCTCTCTGCCGTCACCCTGGTGGCCGACCTCGGCACCAAGGAGTGGGCGAGGTTCCGGCTCGGACCGCCGAGACCGTTCGTGGAGCGGAAGATCGAGGTGCTCAAGGGGCACTTCAACCTGATCTACGCGGAGAACCCAGGCGGCGCGTTCGGTCTGCTCCAGGACGAGCACGAGTCGCTGCGCCGGCCGTTCTTCGTCCTGATCTCGGTGGCCGCGGTGGCGTTCATCGTCTCGCTGTACCGGAAGACGGAGCCCTGGCAGTGGACGCTGAAGTGGGGCCTCCCGCTGGTGCTCGGCGGCGCGCTGGGGAACCTGGCCGACCGGATCCGTCACGGGATCGTGGTCGATTTCATCCAGATCCACGTGACGAAGACATACACCTGGCCGACGTTCAACGTGGCGGACATCGCCATCGTTGTCGGTGTGGCGCTGATGTTCATCGACATGTTCATCGCGCGGAAGCACCGCACGACGGAGACCTCGGCGCAGGCGACGGAGCCGCGCGCGGATGCGCCGGGAGCGCCGGGAGCGCCGGCCGGGGTGGCCGTGGAGCAGAAGCCGTCGGCGGACGAAGGCTGAGATGCGCCCCGAGCTGTTCCGGATCGACACCATCGAGTGGGGGGAAGTCGGCTTCCCCGCCTACTTCCTGTTGCTCGTCTCGGGGTTCCTGCTCGCCACGGCGATCGGGGCGATGTGGGCGCGGCGGATCGGGAAGGATCCCGACGTGGTGGTCGATCTGGGGCTGGCTTGCATCCTGGCCGGCGTGATCGGTGGGCGCTTGCTCCACGTGATCGCGGACGGGTACTTCTGGGACTACGTCCACCTCTGCACGGATCCTTCGCTGGTCGACTGGAAGCTGGAGCGCGCGGTCTGCGGGTCGACGCGCTATCCCGGCGTATGGGACGAGGTGAAGGGGGTGTGTCACCCGACGAACCGGGACTGCTTCGCCTGGGCGAAGTTCTGGGCGGGCGGGTTGACGTACTACGGCGGGTTCATCGGGGCGTCCGCGGCGGCGTGGTGGCTGCTCAAGCGGGACAGGTTCCCGTTCTGGAAAGCGGCCGACATGGCAGGCTTCGCCATCCCGCTCGGCCTGGGCTTCGGTCGGATGGGCTGCCTCCTGGCCGGGTGCTGCTTCGGGCTGCGGACCGAGGGGCCGTTCGGGCTCTCGTTCCCCCCGGGGAGCCCCGCGAGCGAGGCGCAGTGGAAGCTCCAGGAGCTCTCTGCGGCGCGGTTGCCGTCGCACCCGGTGCACCCGACGCAGATCTACGAGTCAGCGGTGTCGTTCGCCATCGCGGCGGTGTGCCTGCTGTGGGTTCACGGGCGGAAGCGGTACGACGGCCAGGTGTTCGTGACGTTCCTGGCGCTGTACGCGCTGGGGCGGTTCGCGCTGGAGTTCTTGCGGGCCGACGATCGTGGAGGTCTCCTCGGGCTGTCGACGTCGCAGCTCATCGGGCTGGGGCTCGTCGGGGTGGCGCTGCTGATCCACCGGCGCCTGTCCGCGAAGCGAGAGGCTCGCGTCGCCACCGCAGCAGCCTGACCCCCACCGCATCGACGTTCTGAGGCCGTTGCTCGACGCGGCGGCCGTCACGTCAAAAGCCGCGAGGAGCCGTCCGTGTGCGCGGCTGCCGTGTGCGCGGTTGCCGTGTGAAGGCGTGTCGTTCGAGTTCGGGCTGGTGACGCTCATCGAGGAGCGCTGAGGTGGGTGTGCGCCGCGTCCATCGTGCGCCACGGCGTGGAGCCGCGATGCGAACGGTGCCGAGGGGCTGGCGCCAAGAGGCTGACGTGACCGAGAAGCTCCACCCGCTGGGGCCGATGGGCCCCTGGTTCAGGGGGCGCGGGGCTAGGTCGCCTTGGCCTTGTCCCGCTCGCGTGCGGCTCGGTACTCGGCTTTCTGTTCCTCGGTCGGCGGCTTGCCGAAGAGGTACACGAGGCCGATCGACAGGAGATAGAGGACGCACATCGGTCCGGCCATCACGAGCTGGCTGATGACTTCGGGCGGCGTCAGGATCGCGGCGACGATGAAGGCCACGAGCACGAACCACCGGCCGAAGCGGAGGAGGTGCAGGTAGTTCACCACGCCAGCGATGGAGAGGAAGAGCAGCAGGAGCGGCAGCTCGAAGACGAGGCCGAACCCGAGGAGGATCAGGCCGATGTACTCGACGTAATCACCCATCATCACGGTGGGGGTGATGGTGATGCCACCTTCGCCGAGCTGACCGGAGAGGCCGAGAAAGAAGCTGAGGGAGAGGGGGACGGCCGTGTAGTAGGCGAAGACGGCGCCGCCGACGAAGAGGATCGTGGACGAGGCGACGAAGGGGATGACGAACTTCTTCTCGCGTGCATACAGGCCCGGGGCGATGAACGACCAGAGCTGGTAGAAGAGGTAGGGCGAGACGACGAGCGCGCCGCCGATCATCGAGAGCTTGAAGTAGACGGCGAAGGGGACGGCAGGCGCGCCGAAGTGCAGCGTGCCCTCACCAGGGAGCCCTTGCTCGGCCCACGCGACCTTGAAGGGCGTGGAGAGCAGGTGCATCAGCTCCTGGTGGTAGTTCCACGTCACCAGCGTGGCGACGAAGAACGCGATGAGGCTCCGGACGAGGCGCGATCGCAGCTCGTCCATGTGCTCCCAGAAGCTCATGGGCTTGTCGCCGTCGGCGTCGTCCTCTTCGTTCTCCTCGGGAGCCTTCGGGGCAGGGCGCTGCGCCACGGCGGGCAGCGCGGCGACCTTGGGCGCGCCGCCGAGCGGCGGTGTGGCGGGCTGGGTCCCCTGGGCGGGGACGATCTTCGGGGGGCTCGTGGCGCCGGAAGGCTTGGTCGTGGTCGGCACGCTGCGATCCTCGCTCACGTCGTTGCCCTGTCCGGTGCGGCGGTGGTGCTGGGGGTGGGCGCCGCAGCGGCATTCTCGTCCGTCGTCGCCGCGGTGCCCGCGTCGGCCTGGAGAGGCGGCGCTGCAGGGGCAGGCGGTGATGCCTCACCGAACGCGCCGGTGTACGGCTCGGCGTCGTCCGGGAAGGCGCCGTAGGCATCGCAGCCGAGGGCGGGGTACTCCCGCTCGCGGATCGGCTTGATGCCGTCGTCTTCGTCGTCGTCGTCTTCGTACGTGGTGGCGTCGTGGATCGGGGGGGCAGCCGGGGTGGGCAGCCGGGGGGCCGCGCTCGCCACGGCCCCGGCCGTCGCCGCACCGCTCACCGGGTTGACCAGCGTCTCGATGACGTTCACCCGCGACAAGGAGCGCAGCTCGCGCAGCTCGCGCTCCAGGCCTTCCTGTCGGATGAGGTCGTCGATGCCGCTCTGCGCGCGGAGATCGGTGCTCATCCGGCGGATCTTGGAGACCCACTGGCCGAGGGTGCGCATCATCTGGGGGAGCTTGCGCGGACCCACGACGACGATGCCCACGATGACGAGCACCAGGATCTCGCCGAAACTGAAGCCGAACACGGGCGCAAGTTAGCGCGACGGGACGCTGGGATCCATCGAGACCCTCGCCCCCCCGGCAGCAACGGGCGCTCCAGGGGGCCCAGGCGCGCGGGCCCCTCGTCTGGGGGCGCCGCTGCGGGCGAGCTGGCCGCACGCCGCGCCGACGTCGCCACCGCCGGAGTAGCGGACGATCGACCCGACTCCGGCACCGAAGAGCACGGTGCGGAAGGCCTCCAGGCGGTCCGAGCGGCGCAGGGCGTCGTCGCCGATGGAGTTGAAGGGGATGAGGCTGAGGCGCGGCGTGATGCCGTGAGCCTGAGCGAAATCTTTCACCAGCGCGGCGAGGTGGGCGGCGTCCTCGTCGGCGTCGTTCTGGCCAGCGAGCAAGGTATAGGCCCACATGGGGGCGTAGCCCGTCGCGCGCGCGTGCTCGCCCGCTGCGGCGAGGACCTCGCCGAGGGGGTGGACATTGTCGATGGGCATGAGCGCGCGGCGCGCACCCGGCCGGACCGAGCCCAGGGAGACGCCGAGCCGTGCGCCGGGGGCCTCCTGGGCGAGCCTTCGGATGCCCGCCGGGAGGCCGGCGGTGCAGACGGTGATGTTCCGGCGGTCGATGGCCTGAGCGCTCGGCTCGCAGAGCACGCGGATGGCGCGGAAGACGCGGTCCGCGTTGGCGAGCGGTTCGCCCATGCCCTGGAAAACGACACCGTGAACCCGGGCGCCCGGGTGCTCCGCCTCCAGATCGCGCCGCACGATGCGGATCTGCTCGACGATCTCCCAGGTCTCGAGGTTGCGGGTGAGCCCCATGCGGCCCGTGGCGCAGAACGCACAGGCGAGGGCGCAGCCCGCCTGGGAACTGACGCACACGGCGAAGCGGCCGGTCTTCTCCAGCGGGATGCGGACCGTCTCGATGACCGCGCCGTCGTGCAGGCGGAAGGCGTACTTCACGAACGGGTCCACCGCGCTCGGCGTTCGCTCCACGACCTCCAGGGTGGGCAGGTGGCAGCGGGCGCGGACCGCATCGAGGGCGGCGCGGCGGATCGTGGCGGGGGCGCGCTCGGGCAGCTCACCCCGACGGTGGGCGAGGGAGACGATGCGGCGCGCGTCGGCGATCTCGATCCCGCAGGCGTCGGCGAGTTCGTCGGGGGTGAGGCCTTGCAAGGCCGTCGGCGGGGGGAGGGGCGCTTCGGCCATGGCCAAGTTCGGCTCGGATTCGCCGCACTACTAGCGCGGCAGCGCCGTCCGGTCTAGGGTCGCGGCTGGATGAGGGGCGAGGGGAGGGAAGGGGGCCTGGCTGCTGCCGCGATGGCAGCGCTGATCCTGACCGCTCCCGCCGCAGCGCTCGCCTCGCCTCAGGATGTGCTCGGCTATGGTGCCCGCACCCAGGCGATGGGCGCGACTGGCGCGGCCGTCGCCGAGGGCTACGAGGCCGTCTACGGCAACCCTGCGCTGCTCTCCGCGACCCACGAGCGTCGGCTCACGGTGGGCATGACGAGCGCGATCTTCGACCTGCGGGCCGAGCCTGCATCCGGCGGGGCCAACGCGGCCCTGGGTCGGCTCCCGTACGGACCGCTGCGCGGTGGCGTCATCGGCGCGACCCTGCCCATCCCGTTCGGTGGCTTCCTGAAGGATCGCGTCACGCTGGGTCTGGGCTTCTTCACCCCCTTCGACATCGTGGTGCGCGGCCGGATCCTCGATCCCGAGCGACCGCAGTTCTTGATGGCCGATCGGGTGCAGTCCGTGGCGGTGCAAGTTGGTCTGGGCGTGGACATCGGTCACGGGATCCGGATCGGCGGCGGCTTCGCCGCACTGGCGGCGCTCAGCGGCTCGGTGCTGGTGGCAACGGACGCCTCCGGCCGGGTGGGCACGGTCGTCGAGAACTCGCTCGTGGCGAGCTACGCGCCCGTGATCGGCGCCAGCTACGAGCGCGGACCCTGGCGCTTCGGCGCGACGTTCCGGGGCGAGCTCGTGGGGCGCTTCAACGTGGTGATCACCGTCCGCGATCTCGGCGCGATCACCGTGCCCCCGTTGAACATCTCGGGGATCGCCCAGTACGACCCGCTCCAGCTCGCCCTGGAGGCGGCGCGCACCGTCGGCCCCTTCCGGCTGGCCCTCGGCGCCACCTACAAACGCTGGTCGGGCTACCCCGGGCCCAACGAAGCCACCGTCCGCTGCCCCGAGACCGATCCGGACAGCGGTGAGCCGTTCTCGAAGCCCTGCGATCCGCTCGTCCCCCTCGATCCTGGGTACAGTGACACGGTGGTGGTGCGCGCCGGGGTGGAGCACAGCCACGCGCTGAGCCGCAGCGTCACCACGAAGCTGCGAGGCGGCGCGTTCTTCGAGCCCTCGCCAGCGCCTGCGCAGACGGGTGAGGCGAACCTCTTCGACAGCCACCGCCTGGCGCTCACCCTCGGGTACGGCCTCTCTGCCGGCCCCGTCGACCTCGATCTGTTCGGGCAAGCGCACCTGCTCCTCCCGCGCTCGCACGACAAGGTGGCCGACGTGCCCGCCTCGAACCCGGGCGCGCCGTCCGTCGAGACCAGCGGCGTGATCATCGCCGGCGGGCTGACCGCGGGGGTGGCGTTCTGATGCGGCGCGCTGGGCTCCTCGCGTTGCTCGCCGGCACGAGCGCGATGCTGCTCGCGCCGAGCCGTGCTTCTGCGCATGCGCCAGGCACGTACGGCTTCGGCTCGCGGGGGGCGGCCATGGGCGGCGCCGTCGCGGCCGACGCCGTCGATTTCTCCGCGGGCTACTACAACCCGGCGGGCCTCGTGGGGGCGCCCGGGCTGTCGATTTCCCTCGGCTATGCGTACTCGTCGAACGACCTGCGCATGAACGATCAGCCCAGCGGCACGCGCGACGTGCATGGCCTCTCCGGAGGCCTGGTCGCTCCCGGAACGCTGGCGGGGATCCCCTTCGCGTTCGGCCTGTCCACGTTCCTGCCCGACGATGGCCTCTCCAGGATCAAGGCGCTCCGGCAGGAGACGCCGCGCTGGGAGCTGTACGACGATCGCCTCTCGATCCTGTTCCTCGCCGCGAACCTGGCCATCCGACCGCTCCCCTGGCTCGAGGTGGGCGGTGGGCTCGCGTTCCTCGCGTCCACGCGCGGCGGCTTCAAGGTGAAGGGACGCGCCAACGTGCTCTCGCCCTACGAGTCGAAGCTGACCCACGAGGTCGACGCCGACCTCACCACCATCCGCTATCCCCAGCTCGGCGTGCGCGCCCGGGCCGGGGACCTGGGGTTCATCGGCCTCACCTACCGCGGTCAGGCGCAGCTTCCCCTGGCGATCGACGCCAATCTGAACGGGATCGTCGACTTCGCCGGCATCGAGGTGCCGCTCGCGTACGAGCTGGAGTCCCGCACCATCGACGGCTTCCTGCCGCAGCAGCTCGTCCTGGGCCTGAGCTTCCAGCGCATCCAGCGGCTGAAGATCAACCTCGACCTGACCTGGGTGAACTGGTCGGCCTACGAGAGTCCCGTGGCGAAAACGCGCGCCCACCTCGACGCCGAGACGCCCCCTGGCCTCGACATCGATCTGCCGGACGATCCCCGACCGACGGTGCCCATCCCGCTCGATTTCGTCGACCGCATCGTGCCGCGCCTCGGCGTGGAGTACCTCTGGGCGGCGGCCGGACCCCTTCGCGACGTCGCTGGTGAGACCACACCGCGTCGCGCCCTGGAGGTGCCCCTCCGTGTCGGCTACCTCTACGAGCGATCCCCCATCCCTCCGCAGACCGGCGTCACCAACTACGTGGACACCGATCGGCACACGTTCTCGATCGGCGCCGGCGTCTGGTGGAACCACCCAGGCGAGGTGTTGCCAGGTGCCCTGAAGCTCGATCTCCACGCGCAGCTATCCCTCTTGCCCGAGCGCATCATCGAGAAGGCGAGCGCCGCCGATTTCGTAGGCGATTACCGGGCACGCGGGACCATGGTGAGCGGCGGAGGCACGCTCACCGCGGCGTTCTGAGCGGTGGGACTGCAATCCATTCCACACTCCCGGTCATTTTCTTCTGGCCGAACCGACTGCGGTGCTGGATGGACCCCGTCCGGCCGGCTGACACACGGGACCGCCCCTGATGATCCGGGCCTGTCTGGGCGGCCCGCAGCTGCCGCCCGCCTCATCCGCTTCCGTCACGGTTGCGCGACCCTCGGTGCAAGGTACGCTTGCGGCCCTGGGTGAGCAGCGTAAGAACACCCGCCCGGCGGTTGGAGCGACCCACCGCGCGGTAACCAACCAGCGTCACGACAGGACCAGGGAACAAAGTGATCATGCTCCGCGATTTGCCGGTGACAATTTTGCGGACGCATGACTAATCTGCAGCATGCCCACCCCCGAGCTTACCCTGGTGTCGGTTCGATGAACCGATGTGGGTGGAGCCGAGCCCGCGGGGTCGAGGCAGGGTCGCGAACCCTGGTGCTTCTGAAAGGGAATCGGCGATGAGACAGAGCGCAGCTCAGAACCCGGAGCGGCCGGCGCGTGGGAGCCAAGGTGCATGCCGGCCGACGACGTCGAGGGGCGCCAACGGGGGTCTGCTGATCCTCAACATCGACGATGGCACCAAAGCCGGGGTCTTCAGCTCCTCTGCCACGGAAGAGCGCGCTCAGAGCGTCCGCCGCACCACACCGCGGCGCCCTCTGCCGCGCTGAGCACCCCAGCCGCTGCCCTCCCTTTCGGCGCACCCCCCGTGCGCACGCTGCCTGTGTTTCCTCCAGGAGCGATCTTTCGTGTCGGTTGAGCGGGTCCAGCCATGATCCGGCTTCTCTGGCATTGACAAGCCGCCACTAATTTCACTCGCCCCGCTCTTTCGTGGCACCACCGCACCTGTGGAACCCCTTCGGAACACACGGGGCGCGCTGGCGCGGGCGCTGTTCGTCGTCGCTTGCGGCGGAGCGGCGCTCGGCTGCAATGCCCTCGAAAAAGCGTCAGAAGACATCGCGCGGGAGGAGCCGGCGGCGCTCAACCGCGGCGCAGACAACCGACCCGGTGAAGGGCCGACACAGGCGCCCGCGAAGCCGATGCCGGATCCCAAGGCCCGGCCCGACACCCACGATGACCCTGCCGCTCCGGTGATCGACGATCTCGCTGCGAGCGAGGGAGAGGCTGCCGAAGCCAGCGAGTCGGGCAAGCGACGCGCCGTCGCCCGGACGCCTCAGCGCCGCCGGCGCTCGGCCTCCGCAGAGCGCGCTGCGGCCGAGAACGCCGCTGAACCGGGTGATGGCAGCGCCGAGCATGCCGACGTCGCTGCAGTGCCGTACAAGCTGGCTCGCCTCCAGGTGGCCCGCACGGTGGCAGGGCGCGAGCCGGTGGGCGTCGCGCGCTCGTTCACGCTGAGCGACGCCGAGAAGCTCCACGTGTTCGTCGAGCTCACGAACGACGCGCGCGCGGCCGGCGAGATCTTCGTGACCTTCACACCGCCGAGTGGCAGCGGCTCGCCGAAGATCAAGCTCGACGTCGGAGCCGAGCGACGGTGGCGCACCTGGGCGTCCACGCGCCGCGTGCGCACGCCGGGGACCTGGGGTGTGGTGATCACCGACGCGACGGGCGCGGTGCTGGGGCGGACATCGTTCACGGTGACGAGGTGAGGTGAGATGGCGTCGATGAGGACGAACGAGCACGTGGTGAGGTCGGGCCTCGCCTCGCGGCGGCTCCGGCTCTCGCTGGCGGCGCTGGCCGGGATCCTGGCGGCTGGCTGCTCCAGCACGCTGGAACCCGGCATCCACGGGGCACTGGCTGCCCCTGGGAAGGGAGCTGCGGCTGCGAGAGGCGTGGCCATGGGGCCGAACCTGAGCGCGCTGCGAGGCCGCTCCGAGCAGGCACCCCTGCTGCCGCCCGTCGCCGGCCCGGAGGCGCCTTTCGCGCCTGCGCTCTTGCCGAGCCCCTCGCTTTCACCGGTGGTGCCGCTCGCGGGTTCGCAGGCCGAGGAGGGAAGCTCAGCGCACCTGTCTTTACTCCCCGGGGTCTCGTTGCCGGCGCCGGTGAAGGAGAAGGTGGTGAGGATCGCCGAGAGCTACCATCGCCGCACCGGCAAGGAACTGGTGATCACGAGCGGGGTGCGTGACGCGCTGTCGCAAGCCGACGCGATGTACGATCTGTTCAAGCTGGGCGCGGACGTGGCCGGTCTGTACCGGAACAAGGGCGCGCTTCGCGAGATCCAGCGGGCGTACGAGGAAGGTCGTGCGGCATCGAGGTCGGAAGGCTCGGTGGTCGCAGCGATGGGCGAAGTGATCCGGCGGCAGGTGGAGAGCGGGGTGTACATCTCGGCGCATCTCCGGGCCGGCGCCGTCGACGTGCGGAACCGGGACATGAGCGCGAACGAGAAGCGGGCGCTGCTGGATTCGGTGCTCGAGGTGGACGGGGTGTCGGCGCTGGAAGAGACGAAGCCGCCGCACTACCACCTGCAGGTGGACTGACGGGGAGGGGGCGCGCGGACGGGCGGCTGGATGCGCTGCGCGCGCTGAAGATCGGGGGATGGGAGCGGGTGGGCTGCGTCGAAGCACGCGGCAATGGGCCGGGGATCAGGGGGATGGGCGCTGCTCGACGGGGGCGTTGAGGGGACCACCCTACCTCAGCGCACGCATCAACGTGCCGTTGCCGCGGTTGACCCAGTAGACGCCAGTCCCATCCGCGAAGATCCCACGGGGCTGGCTCTGGCCAGCGACGATGGACTGCGGCTGGCCACCCCCCTTGCAGACTTGCCAGACGGCGCCGTTGATGGATTCCGTGAAGTACACGGTGTCCTCGTGGAGTGCGAGCCCTCGAACCGTAGCCGCCACGTTGGCTGGTGCGATCCGGGTGGGCGTGCTCGCCTGCGGCCCCTTGCTTTTCCGGTAAATCCCTTCGCTGCTCGACCAGAAGACGGCGGTGTCGTCGAGCGCGACCCAGCTCTCCTTGAGAATGCTGGCATTCACCGGCGCGTCCGCGAACTCGGTCAACGTGTTCACGTCATGCGCGCGGATCATGATCTTCCCGGTGAACACGTCGCTCCAGTAGATGTGCGTGTCGTCCAGCGCCATGCTGAAGGGCTCATCGAGATCGGAGGGATCGTCGTGGAGGAACTCGATGACTCCCGTCCCGTCCTTGTTGCTGCGCCGCACCTGATGGGATGACGGCCGCGTCCAGTGCAGCTTCGACCCCAGGAGCGCGAGCTGTTCCGCGCGACCACAGTTCACCCAGACGGGGAGCGGCCCGCCCCCGCCCGTCTTGAGCACCCGCATCACACGGTCCCGCGCCGGAGGCGGGTTCCCGCTGCACGGCGGTTCTTGCTCGCTGTCGGCCCAGTAGACGTACAGATCGTCGAGCACGATGGTGGCCGCGGGGCGCTTCGGCGTCGTCACGGCCAGCGTGCTGGCCAGGCCGGTTGCACGGTCCAGCTTGCGGATCGCCGGCTCGTCACTCCCTTCGCCCTCGTCGACCCAGTACAGCGCCGTCGCATCGCCCGTGATCGCGATGGGCCGCCGCGTGTCCGTGTCCGGGATCGCCTCCACGACGCTGAACGTCACGGGCACGCACGGCGCACCGCCCGAGCCTCCCATGCCGCCTTCCCCCGCCGTCCCTCCAGCGCCCCCGTCGTCCGTGTGGCCCCCCGTGCCGCCTCCCGTGCCGCCTTCTCCGGCGGCCCCGCCACCACCTGCGCCCACGCCGGTCGTCGCATGCACCACCGGCGGCTCCTCCAGCCCCGCGAGCAAGGCGCACCCCCACGCGCTCATCACGGGCGTGGCGAGCACCAGCGCGAGCTCCAGCCGCCACTTCACCACCGGCCCCCCAGCGTCATGTGAGCTCCCCCGGCGCCGATCTCGGGCGTCACCCACAGCCCCCCGCTCTTGTTGGCCGACGCGGAGCGGCTGGACACCACCAGCAACGCCACCCCCGCGCCCACCCCCAGCACGCCCGCCCCGAAGCCCACGGTCGAGATCAGCCCCGTCGTGCGCCCTCGCGCGTAGGCCTGCTGCCGCGTCTCGCCGCAGACCACATCGCCTGCCATGCATCCCTTGCCGGCCTCGGCGGCGTGACTGAACGTCATCAAGCCGAAGACCGAGCCCACGCTCACCCCGACCAGACCGACGCCCCCGGCGACGAAGCCCAGCGTCCGCATCAAGCCCACGTCAGTGCCTCCCGGTCTCCCCCCGTTCCCCGGGTCCGGGACGCCGAGCTTCCCATCTCCCTCAGCGCCCACGCCTCCAGCGCGCCCTTGGCCTCCGCGCGCCTCGGTGGGGGGTCGTGGCGTGGCGCGTTGCGCACCCGAGGGGCGCGAGGCCACCGGTTCGTCCTCGAGCGCGGGGATGGTCACCGCGCGTGTGCTCGGTCCTGGCTCGATGAGCACCCGCTCGGACCAGGTCTTCTTGCCGGTCGCCCTCGCCTCGAGCTGGTGCTCTCCGGGATCGACCGGGATGCCCGTCCCGATCGTGGCCGCCGCGCTCAGCGCCGCCCCGTCCAGGTGGATCTTCAGCCCGCTCGTAGGAGCGATCAGCGTGAGCACCAGGTGGGACAGCTCTGCCTCCAGCTCCGTCGCGCGCTGTCGTGCGAAGGCCGCCCTGTCGGGCTTGCCGGCGTCCTCGGACATCGACGCCGCTTCCTTGAACTCCACCCAGGCGCTCGCCGTCTTCCCCTCCTTGTGGTGGCACACGGCGAGGTTGAGCAGCGTCCCTCCGGACGGGTCGAGCCGGTGGCTCTCCTCGAACTTCGGACACGCCGCCTTCGGATCGCCAGCATCCATCAGCTTGCGACCATCGAGGAACAGCGCCTCGGCGAGCGCCTTGTCGGCTGGCGAAGGGGCCCGGGACGTCACCCCTGGAGACGGACCTGCCGGTGCAGGGGGCGAGGGCGCTGGCGCCTGCGCAAACCCCACAGACGCCCGCAGCGAAAGCGCGACCAGCGCCACGGCGGCGTGGCGCCATCGCGGGAGGGTCACTTGCGCTCCATCAAGAACTCCGCCTCGTTCTTCGGCGCGGTGACCGGCCGCTTCGTCGACGTGGAACCTGCCCCGGGGGGCTTCACCGCCGTCGTCCCCGGCGCCGTCAATTGCGGCGCGCTCGGCGTGCTCGACGTGCTCGGACCGAGCGCAGGCGCCGCCGTCGTCGTGCCTGGCGCCGCCGATCCCACGCCCACCACGACCCCCTCTCCCGGGCCTTTTTCTCCAGCGAGCGGCTCCTTCGTGGGCGAGCCCTGGACGCTGTCGTCTGTCGCCCCGCCCGCGGCGCTCCCGCGCTGCGTCGTCGGCTCGGCGCCGTCCGCCACCTCGCGCTCGGGCTCGGGGACCGTGGGCACGCCAGCGCGAGGCGGCGCGTCGTCCGTGGCACTCTCCATCCCTGGCGCGCTGTCTCCTCGAACCCCGCCAGCATGGGCGGGCCTCGCCTCGGCCTCCTCACCCTGGCCCGACGCCGCCTTGTCCGTGGCCACCTCATTCCCGAACGCCGCCTCGGTCCCGCGCGGCTGCCGCCCCCCCAGCCACACCCCGACTGCCAGCGCAGCCGCCAGCGCACCCGCTGCCCCCAGCACGACCAGCACCCGCTTCCGCGAGCGATCGCTCAGCACGGCCCCCGACCACGCCGCGCTCGGCAACGCCTCCGAGTCATCCGTCTTCGTCTCGGCCATGCGCAGCAGCGTCAGCCCTGCTGGACTCGCCGCAGCCAGCACGCTCTCCACCCGCTCCACCGACAGCTTCGCGTGCTCCGGCCCGAAGGATGCCAGCGCGCGCGCCACCTGCGCCACGCTCGTGAACCGCGCGCTCAGATCCCGGTTGAGACACCGCTCGATCACCCGCTCCAGCCCCGCGGGGACCTCGCTCCGCTTCGCCCGCACCTTGGGCACCGGCTCGTGGAGGATGCTCGCCATCACCGCCGCCACCGTCTCTCCGAGGAACGGCTGCTCCCCGGTCAGCAGCGCGTACAGCACCACGCCAATCGACCAGATGTCGCTCCGACCATCGACCGTGCGCGGCCGCGTCATCTGCTCTGGCGACATGTACCCAGGCGATCCCATCACCTGTCGCGTGTGGGTCAGCGGCTGCCCGTCCGTCGGCGCGTCGAGCCCCTGGCCGCGCGAGATGCCGAAATCGAGCACCTTGATGCTCCGCGACCCATCGCTTCGCGTCGACAGGAACAGGTTCGACGGCTTGAGATCCCGGTGGATGACCCCCGCCGCGTGCGCCTCGGCCACCGCCTCCAGCGTCTGCAGCACGTACGTGACTGCATCGCGCACCGGCAGCGGACCTTCTCGCTCCAGCACCTGCTGCAAGTCCTGCCCGTTCAGGTACTCCATGACCATGAACGGGATGCCCTCGCCGGTCGTTCCCACGTCGAAGACCCGGCAGATGTGCTCCCCGGACAGCCTCGCTGCCGTGCGCGCTTCGCGCAGGAACCGCGCCACCGCCTCGGCGTTCGAGAGCGACTCCTGACGCAGGAGCTTGATGGCCACCGGCTGCCCGAGATCCTCGTGACGGGCGGCCATGACCACGCCCATCCCGCCCACGGCGACCATGCGCTCGATGCGGTACTTCCCGGCAACGAGATCTCCGGGTTGGGCCAGCGGGGTGAGCGGAAGGGGCACGGTGATGCCCGGAGACTACCTGAACAGGTGAGGTTTTCCAGAGCACGCCGACCTGCTGGACCCCGAGAGCACGGAGCTGCGTTAAGATCGGGATCGTGAAAACGCGCACCTGGCTTTTGCTTCCTCTACCCCTCCTGGTTGCTTGCGTGCTGTCGGTGGAAGGCGAAGGACCGTCAGCGAGCGGCGGAACGAGTACGAGCGCTTCAGGGGGCGGTGGATCCGGTGCTGGCAGCGGCGCAGGAGAGCCTGGAACGGGCGGCGAGGATGCGCCTGGTGGTGCGGGTGGCGCAGGTGGCGTGGGAGGCGAGGGTGGGACGGGGGGCGCCGGTGGTGGGCCGGTGGTGCCGTGGTGGGACAACGCCTACGCACGGCGGGTGCGCATCGAGATCAACCACACGGGCAACGAGGTGCTGGAGGAGTTCCCGCTGATGGTGCGCATCAGCGCGCAGGCGATCAGCTCGCTCGGGCAGGTGCGTGAGGACGGGCGCGATCTGCGCTTCGTCGTGGAGGGCCAGCAAGCTGCCCTTCCGTACGAGATCGAGCAGTGGGACGACGACCTCGACAGCGACGAGTCGGCGGTGCTCTGGGTTCGGGTGCCCCGCATCGAGCCGGGGCAAAGCCGCATCTGGCTGTATTACGGCAACGACAGCGCCGCCAACGTGCAGGCTCCTCCCGAGGTCTGGGCGGGGTTCCTGGGCGTCTACCACTTCAAAGAGGACAATGAATTGCGTGACAGCCGGGGCGTCTACAATGCGCTCGAGAACGGCGGGCCGACCACCACGAATGGTCCCATGGCGCGCGCGATGTCGTTCAACGGCACCAACCAGCACCTCATCCTGGAGAACATCAACGGGATCAGCGCTTTTCAAGGTGCAACCCGGACCATCGAGGCCTGGTTTCAAACCAACGCGACCGGCGTGATCACCCTCATCAATCAAGAGAATGCGTGTCGTGGCTGGGCGCTGGAGTTGAGAGACGCTCCTGCTGGCGTCACCGGTACCTTCACCGCGGCGGCGAATGGCTGTGGCCCTGGGCAGAAAACACCCTACGAACTCCATTCCACCGGCGTCAGCCCCGGCATGGTGCGCGACAACCAGTGGCATTACGCCACCCTGGTGATCGACCGGAATGCCGGGTTCATGCGTCTGTACGTCGATGGTGTGCTCAGAAATGAGCGGACTGGAATCAATCAGGGCCTGAATGCCGAAGCCCAGACCGGCTGGATCGGTGCAGCGTTCGGCCCCGTGGATCGCTTCAACGGTCAGCTCGACGAGATCCGTATCGCGAACGCAGCGCGCAGCGCCGGCTGGATCCTGGCGCAGTACCGCTCCATGCGCGCCCAGATGGCCACCCTCAGCGGCCCCGTGGAGCAGCGCCCAGCGCCCTGATCCCCATCTCCCGGCGCGGGAACAGCCCGTGCCGCCCTTGGCGCCGCAGATCATCGAGCGCCGCCTGCATCACCCCCACCACCCGCTGGAACACCTCCTCGACGATCCCTGGCGCGTCCGCCGCCTCCGGCGGTAGATCCAGCTCGATCTGCCGCAGGATCCGCGTGTGCACCTTCACCGGCGGCGGCAGGTGCGGCAGCGGCACCCCCAGGATGAGCCCCCACGGGAGCGCGAACCCGATGGGCGCCACGTTCGAGCGCAGCAGCTCTGGCAAGCGCAGCCGCTCCGCGATGTCCCGCCCATCCGTCGCGATGTACAGCGACTGGTGCGCCCCCACGCTCACCACCGGCACGATCGGCACCTGCGCGCGGATGGCGGCCCGCACGAACCCCCGCCGCCCCCCGAACCGGATCGTGTACTGCGCCCGCGTCGGCTTGCACGCGTCCATGTCGCCCCCCGGGAACACCAGCACCGCCGCCCCCCGGTCCAGCGCTCGCCGCGCGTTGTCGGGGCTCGCCGCGATGGCCCCGCCCGCGTTCAGCCACGCCCCCGCGTACGGGAAGTGGAACGGCACATCGTGCATCAACCCGTACGCCGGCCGCGTCGTCCCGTAGCGCCGCCAGTACGCCACCATGTGGCAGAACATGTCGGGCGTCCCCGTCATCGCGTTGTGGTTCGCCACCGCGAGGAACGGACCTTCCGGAATGTCCTCCTCCAGCTCGGTCTCGCACCGGAAGTAATCGTCGTAGAGCAGCCCCAGCAGCGGCAGCACACGCGAAACGAACGCCGGATCCCGCGCGTCGAGATCGTCGGGCCGAGCCGGCTCGTGCCGCTTCTCCAAGAGCGCGGCGAGCGCATCGCGGACCGCGCCGAGGCTCGGGCGGGGCTCTCTCGGGATCGTCAGCACCGACGCCTGCCGTACCTTGCGGCCGGGCCGGAGGGAAGCCGCTTGCCGACCTCTTCGCGCGCCTCCGCCCGCGCCTACGCTCCCTCGTGGCGACGCGCCGTGGCCATCCCGCGCCGCTCGTCCACCTTCAGGCTGAGCAGCCACGCCGCGAAGAAGAACCCCCCACACACCAGGATGGCGCGCTCCAGACCCAGCGCGCTCTGGAGCAGACCCAGTGAAAGCAGCCCCACGATCGACGCCAGCTTCCCGCAGACCCCCCAGAGCCCGAACAGCTCCCCCGACCTGGACGCCGGCGCGAACACCGCCACCACCGTCCGACCTGCCGACTGCGTCGCCCCCAGGCACAGCCCCGCCAGCGTCCCCACGAGCAGGTACACATCCTCCGCCGCCCACGCCCCGCCCACCGCCTTGCCGATGATCGCGGCCAGCGTCTTCGTCTGGTGGATCCCCACCACCGCGAGGCCCCAGATCAGCAACGTCAGCCGGTAGGTCTTCAGGTTCCCCCACCGGTCCTGGAGCGCGCCGAACAGCACCGCGCCACCGGCCGCCGACAGGTTGGTGAGCACGAACATGAGCAGCTGCGAGCGCGGCTGCCAGCGCACCACCTGATCGCCGTAGATGAAAGCGAAGCTGATCACGATCGACAGCCCCGCCGTCGCGAAGAACAGCCCCCCGAAGAACCAGACCAGATCCTCGAACGCGTGCAGCTCCCGGATCGTCGTCCGGAGCCGCGCGAAGCCCAGCCGCGCCAGGCTCTCTCCCGCCGGTAGCGCCTGCGGTGTCCCCCGCTCCTTCAGGAACGCGAACGTCGGCAGCGCCGCGAGCAGAAAGAAGACCGCCGTCATCGGACCGACCCAGCGGAGCTGCGCCAGATTGTCCGGCTCCTGCGGACCGACCGTGAACACCACCAGCGCCGTGCTCACCAGCCCGCCCAGGTACCCGAGCCCCCAGGCGTAGCCCGAGATGCGCCCGAGCGCCTCCTTGGGCCCGAGATCCGGCAAGAACGCCGCCGCGAACGACTCGCCCACCGCGAAGCCGTAGTTGCTGACGATGAGCAGGATCATCGCCAGCCCGACCCGCCCCGGCGTCGCCCAGTAGAGCGCCGCCGTCGCCGCCACCGTCACCAGACAGCTCGCGAGCAGGAACCGCTTCTTCGCCGCCCGGAAGTCCATGAGCGCGCCCAGCCACGGCGCCGTGAGCACGACCAGGCCGTAGCTGACGCTGAGCGCGACGCTCCAGAACAGGTTGCCCTGCCGGTACGTCGGCGCGTCCCCGACGATGATCTTCGGGAAGATCACGCTGAAGACGACCGTGATGATCACGGTCGTGTAGCTGGAGTTGGCGAAGTCGAACATCGCCCACCCGAAGATCTCGCGGGTGCTCGCGCGCGTCCGTACGGCTGGCTCGGGCAAGGAAGACGTCATGGTGCAGTCCACGTTCCGACGCCGACGGAGCCCCACCTCCCGCATTTCCTGCGCGCGGACGGCGGGGCACCGTCGTGGCTGTCAGACCCCTAGCAGCCCCCGGGGCGCGCCGGGACCCGTTCGCGCAGGCGCGGGTCGGGCCGCCTCGTCTCGCTCGGATCCAGGCCGAGTGCGCGCCTCCACGGCGCCTTCCGCCCTCCATCGAGCGAGGTGCGCCCCTGCTTCGTGCCGCTGTGAACCCGGAAACGCGGCGTCCCCCGAAAGCGGCAGGACATCGTGCTCTCGACGCGCACACGCGTTATAAGCCAGCCATGGATGCGGGGAAGGATGATCGGGTGGACGCGAGCGAACGGCTCAGGATTGCAGGAGAAGCAGCAGTTCTCATCGAGGAGATGGGCATCGGGCTGACCGCGGTGGCCCGCCTCCGGGATGGCGTCGTCGTCCTGGAATGCTGGGGCGCCGCGAAGCGGAAGCCCACCGCCGTGCGGCACGTGGTCGGCGACAACGCCGTCTCGGCGCGCGCCCTCGCCGAGATCTGCGCCGCCGGCCTGCGCGACGTGGCGACCGGCAAGAACCTGAGCTGACGCGGTCGCCTCGTGGCCGTCTGACGAGCCACGTCGACCGATGGCGGCGGTGGCCTGGGAGGCCCCGCCGTGACGCCTCCGCCGCGACGCCGTCGATCGTTGCTGCCCTTCGTCTCCGCCTTCCGTTGATCCGTCGGAGGGTTCCCCAGAGGATCGCGCGGTGAGCATTCCAACCTACCCAGTCCGTGAGGTCTCCGAGGCCTGGCGCGCTCGCGTGCGCCACGGGGAGCGCTGGGATGATGACGAGCGACGGTGGGACGACGACGAGGAGAGGTTCAACGACGGCGGCGAGCCGATGGGCACCAAGCAGAAGTTCTGGTGCGCATCGGACGACGGCAAGCGCTACCTCTTCAAATACGCAAGAGAGGGTACAGGGGAGGACTGGTCAGAGAAGCTCGCGGCGGAGATCGGTACCGCGCTCGGCTTGCCTTGTGCCGAGGTCGATCTGGCGAGCTACCAGGGTCACCGAGGCACGCTCACGCGGAGCTTCATTGCACCAGAGCGGGGAGAGGTCCTCGTACATGGCAACGAGCTGCTCCAGGACCACCACCCCAACTATCCTGCCCACACCTATCGTCGCGCGTCGCAACACACGGTCGATTCGGTACTGCGTGCCCTCGGTCAGTCCCTCATTCATCCTCCCGTCGACGTCGCGCTGCGAGCAGACATCACGGCGGCAGCCGGCTGGTTCGTTGGTTACCTGCTGCTCGATGCGTTGATCGGCAATACCGATCGGCATCACGAAAACTGGGGAATCATCCAGCGGACTGGCGTCGAGGTACGGTATGCCACCCTGGCACCGAGCTATGATCACGCATCGAGCTTGGGACGCGAGCTTCGGGATGAAGATCGTGCCGCTCGGCTCTCCGGAAAGGACATTCGGCGAACGGTTCGCAAGTACGCCGAGAAGACCCGCTCTGCACTCTACGCATCCGAGACGGATCCCCGACCGCTGAGCCCGATCGAGGCATTTCGAACGGCCTCCAGGAAGGTTCCGCTCACCGGCGACATGTGGCGAGACCTGCTCTGGCGCGTCGACGATGATACGCTGAGTCGCATCGTGGAGACGCTCCCTGAGGGACACGCCAGCACGCTTGCTCGTCGATTCGCCAGGGCGCTCCTGGATGAGAACCGACGCGCCCTCCTGAAAGTGGTGGGGAGCAGCTCATGACCTCCACGCGCACCCTGTTCGTTACGTGGTTTTCACCCGAACAGCGATCGAGCGTGATGGTGGGCCGCCTCGTCCATCATCGCGACGACGGAGAGGAATTCTACGAGTTCCGCTACATCCGGAGCTGTCTCGAAGCGGTGAAGCAAGGCTTCCAGCCGTTCCTCGCATTTCCTGAACTGCACCGGAGTTACCGTAGCCGGCAGCTCTTCCCCTTCTTCTCCAATCGCGTCATTCCGACGAGTCGTCCCGAGTTCATTCCCTTCGTTCGCACGCTGGGGCTGAATCCCACGGCTGCAGACGCGATGGACATCCTGGGTCGGAGTGGTGGAAGGCGCGAAACGGACCGGGTCGAGCTGATCGCTGCTCCAGTGCGGGACGAGAGCGGGAGCTACACCACGCACTTCCTGCTGCGTGGTGTGGGTCATTTCCCTGAAGCAGAAGAGCGCATCGAGAAACTGGCCACAGAGGAGCCGCTTTTCTGCAGGGTGGTCGCTCTGAGTGACGCGAACCCCAAGGCCGTCATGCTCTGGACGACGGACGCTCAGGCCATCGGATTCATGCCCGGCTACCTCACCCACGAGGTTGCCGCGCTCCTCCACACGGGGCGGGCCGTTCACGTGTCCGTCGAGCAGGTGAACCCGCCTCCGATCTCGCTTCACTACCGAGTCCTCTGTCGTCTGACAGCACAGTGGCCAGCGGGCGTTGCCCCATTTCACGAAGCCCAGTTCGAGCCTCTGGATGCCGGCCATGCTGCAGCGACGGGAACGCCGGAGAGCTGCGTCTGAGGGAGTACCGCGGAAGGGTTGCCCTCGTACGGAGGGCAACCTTCAGACTCAGAGGTTCAGCCGACATCCCATCCGCGCGCTCGTGTCGACGCGTGGTGACCGGAGCTGGCTCGCGCGTGCCTCGACGTGCACGGCGACGGCGACCGAGCCAGCCAGCGCGCGTTGCGCCAGGCGGCCTGCCAGGGTGCCGAGGCTCTGCCCGAGGTGGGCTGCGACGGCGGAGCCCGTGAGCAGCGAGCAAGGCACGGCGCCGCTCAGATCGAGGATGGCCAGCGCGTCGGCAGGCTCTTGCCGGATGGTCCCCTTGCCACGGAGCTGCAGGGCGCCCGCAGCGATCTCCAGATCGCGCAGCTCGGTGACCTGACTGCCCTCGGGCAACAGAGCGCGCGCCTTGATGGTCGTCGTCTTGCCGAAGACGATGCCATCGAGCTCTCGGGGATGGGGTGGGACGTAGCCGTCGAGCGAGAGATCCACGTCGGCCTGGTACGCGCCGCCAGGTTGCGCCGGGAGACGCACGGCGATCGTTCCGGCTGCGGTGACCCCTCGGAGGCCGAGCGGGAGCCCGAGGGGTGTGGCCAGCGCGTCGAGCGCGGTCTTCGGCAGGGTCACCAGCAGATCCGGCGCAGGCGCGCGCTTCAGCGCGATCTGCACGGGCGGCGCGGCCACGCCACCGGTCAGCACGGCGGTGATCGTGGCGCTCAGGCCTTCGGCGTCGAGCCGCGCCGAAACATCCGCGTCAGCGATCGCGCGGCCAGCGACCTCCAGCTTTCCGACGCGCAACGTCGCCTCGGCAGCTCCCCCCTTCAGCGCGACGGCCAAGCTCGCGGCGGTGAGCGCCCCTTGCTCGGGCGCGCGCTCGTGCTCCCGGAAGGCGAGACGCACCTCCCGTGCGGACAGGGGAAGCTCGCCTGCGGTGCCGTGGTAAGCCGCGGACCACGACTGGAGCGCTGGCACGGACGTGACGCCCGTGAGCCGCAATGCTGCGCCTTCCACCTCGACCCGCCTGGGTGACAGCCCGCTGAGGAGGATCTTGGCTTGCCGGAGCGTCCCCTCGGAGCCCGGCACGCCCACCAGCGAGAACCTGGCGTCACGCAGCCGCACCTCCCCGAGGGACAGATCGATCGTGCCCGGATCGAGCACCACCCCTCGGGTGCGCGCTTGCCGCACGATCTCGCCCCGGATGAAGCCAGGCAAGAGCACCGCCGCGACGCCCGCGAGGATCCCGATCATCGCCAGCAAGACCACGGCGGCCATCCGCCATCGCCACCGGGGTGGGCGGGGTGAGGGCGACCCGGGAGCGGGCGCGCCCGGCGGCTGCGGACCTTCGTCGTCCGGGAGGGTAGGGGAGACGGGCTGTGGCGGAGGCCCATGCCCTCCTGGGACCGTGTGTCCGGCGGCATGAGGCGCATGCCCGGCGGCAAGGATCGTGGGGCCGAGGGCCGTGGGTCCTGCAGCGTGCGCGGCGTGTCCGACGGCGAGGGCCGTGGGGCCTGCCGCAGGCGCGGCGTGTCCGGCAGCAGGGACGGTGGGCGAAGGCGGCGTCGCGGTCACCGGGCGTCCTGTACCCCTGCCTGCCCTGGCGTGCGAGCCTGGCGATGGTCGAACCCGGAGAAGACGCCATCCAGGTGGCATCGCCTGGTCTCCGGGATCGGGCGTGCCCTCGCCAGGGCGACCCACGCTTGCGTTGCGGCGTCGCACCGCGTTACCCCTCGAAGGGCGCCGCCGATGCCGGAGCCCTGGGGATCCAGGCCCGCACGGCCAGCGTCGGACGGATCGCATCGATGCCGCCCGCCCAGGGGATCCACGCCGCGCCACCTCGATGAAGATCGTCATCCTCGCCAGCGGCAGCAGCGGCAACGCGACGCTCTTCATCTCCGGCGGCACCCAGGTGCTCGTCGACGCGGGCGTGGGACCCGTCGTCGCGCGCAGGCTCCTCGCGACCGTCGGCATCGAGACCTGGCCACCCGACGCGGTCGTCATCACCCACGCGCACAGCGATCACGTGGGCAGCGCGCCCGGCTTCGCGGGACGCCTCCGTGTCCCCGTCTGGGCCACCGAAGCGACCGCACGCGCCGCGCGTCTCGGCGATCCAGCGCGCGCCCGGCGCTACGCGTCCAGGGAGCCGTTCACCATCGGCGCGCTCACCTTCCATCCCTGTCCCGTGCCCCACGACGCCGCCCAGGTCGCGCTCGTCGTCTCCGACGGCACCCGTCGCGCAGCGATCGCCACCGATCTCGGCGAGGTGACCGGCGCGCTCGCCGACCACCTCGCTGGCTGCGACGTGCTCCTGATCGAGTCGAACCACGACGAGGAGATGCTGGCGCGTGGGCCTTATCCCCCGTACCTCCAGCGCCGCATCCGTGGCACGGGTGGACACCTGTCGAACCTCCAGACCCACGCACTTCTCCGGGATCTCTCGCGTCGGCGCGCGCTCGCGCCCGTGGTCGCGCTGATGCACCTCTCCGAGACGAACAACCGCCCGGATCTGGCCCTCGAGGTGGCGCGTGACGTCGTGGGACCGCGCTCACGGCTCCTCGCCGCCCCGCCGCGCGGCCCCGTGGTCATCGACGCCACCGAGCTACCTCGCATGGCCCCTCCACCTCGCCTCCGCCCTCCCGCGGGGCCAGCCCCGGAGCAGCTCCTCCTGTTCCCCCGGAGCTGAGCCGAAGCGCCCACGCCGGCGCCAGTGCATCCGGCGCTCGTCGACCGCTGCGTTCAGCCGACCTCTCTCTCCGAGCGGTCGCGCTCCTTCAGATCCCTTCGAGCTGGACCTTCTGCCCCGCCTTGATGCCGTGCTTCCGCGTCCAGCCGGCGTTCAGCTCGAGGACATAGGTCGACGGGCAGCCCACCTGGAACGTCCGGTCGGTCATGGTCGTGGTGTTCTCCTCGATCCCGACGATCGTCCCGTTCGCGTCGATGAACAGCATGTCGAGCTGGATGCAGGTGTTGCGCATCCAGAAGGTGTGGTTCTCACTCCCCTGGAAGACGAAGATCATCCCCTGGTTCTCGGGCATGCTCTTTCGGTACATGAGCCCGCGCATGCGCTGAGGATCGGTCTCGGCGATCTCGACCGACACGTCCGGCGCCGTCACCTCGGTGAAGATCACCTTGCCGTTCCGGAGATCGAAGTTCCCGCGAGGATCGACCGGGCAGCGAGGATCCGGCCCTTCCTTGAGCGGTCTCGACGGCGCCTCCGGGGTCGGCTTGATGCATGGCCCCTGGGAGGGGCCCTTCGTGGTCGTGGTGGAACCGGAGACCCAGCTCCCCTGCACGGGCGTCTCGTCGATCCGACGGTTGCACCCCCCTGCCGCGAGCAAGAGAAAGCCCGAGCCGAGCACGAAGAGGGCTCCCAGCGAAGACAGACGGTAACGGATCGACAGGGCCGCGCGGGGCAGGCGCATGGCTCCTCCTATCATGGCGGGGGCGTGGCATCGGCGAACTTCGCGCGCGGCGCGCGCTCCTCGGACGCCCGAGCCCGAGCGCGTGGCATCTCGGGTCCAGGTCACGGGCTCGGGAGGAGGCCTCGCTGTCGAGCAGGTCTCGCTCGGGTCCTCGGATGCCGTGTCGCGGGGACCTCGGGCGGGATGGCGAACCAGAAGAAGGTGCTGGGGTCGAAGAGAGGGGGCCTCCAGGTTCACGGGAGAGCGCCGCTCGGTGAGCGAGGTGGGGTTTTGCGCGCAGGTGCGCGCCGCCTGTGAGCGGACAGCAGCTTGCTGCGAACGCGAAGGAAGTTCTCGTGGACACGAAGCTGCTTCGTGTCGCGCGAAGATCGTTCCCGTGGACACGAAGGAGGTCCTCGTGGACGCGAAGCAACTTCGTGTCACACGAAGATCGTTCACGTCGACGGGAAGGAAGTCCTCGTGGACGCGAAACAACTTCGCGTCGCACGAAGTTCATTCGCGTGGACACGAAGGAAGTCCTCGTGGACGCGAAGCAACTTCGCGTCGCACGAAGTTCATTCGCGTGGACACGAAGGAAGTCCTCGTGGACGCGAAGCAACTTCGCGTCGCACGAAGGTCATTCGCGTGGACACGAAGGAAGTTCCCGTGGACGCGAAGCGGCTTCGTGTCGCACGAAGATCGTTCACGTGGACACGAAGGAAGTCCTCGTGGACGCGAAACAACTTCGCGCCGCACGAAGGTCGTTCGCGTCGACACGAAGGACCTTCGTGTGCTCAGGAAGGATCCTTTCCGTGGACACGAAGGCACCTTCGCGTGGACACGAAGGATCCTCTTCGTAGTCAGGAAGGTACCTTCGCGTGGACACGAACGATCTTCGTGTGGTCAGGGAGGGTCCTTTCCGTGGACACGAAGGTACCTTCGCGTGGACACGAAGGATCTTCGCGTGGTCACGAAGGATCCTCTTCGTGGTCAGGAAGGTACCTTCGCGTGGACACGAAGGATCTTCGCGTCCACGTGAAGGTTCTTCCCGTAGACAGGCACGATGTACGCTCTTGCTGTAATCGATTTTGCGTCGACGCCCTGATCCCACGTCCGAGGGGAGGCATCGCCAGTGACGTGAGCGAGATTCAGTCCCGTTGGATTTTCGGTTCCATGCGCTGCGAAGAGCGATGCCGCCAGGGAGTGGTCGAACTCCACGCTGAATCCGCGCCGGATGCGAGATCGCCCCGAGGCCTGACACCCGGGGCGATGGCTCGCGTTCACTGTCCGCTCGTCGCGCCCACCCGTCCCGTGATGTTCGCGCTCGCGCGGACACTCACCTGCAACCGCAGCGACGCCGACGCGGCTGCATCCGTCGCTGCGCCTGCACAGGCCAGCGCCTGCGCTCCTGCTTGCCCCACCACATTGGGGATCTGAGCGCCCACCTTCACCACCACCTGAGCGTCTTGCAGCAGGCGACGCCCCAGCGCGAGCTCCGCGTGCAACAACGCCGGCAAGTTCGCTTGCAGCGTGTGGCCGAGGCGCAGCGCCATGTCCGTGTTCGCCGTGCCCCACACGTTCACGCCCACCGGCGTGCAGCTCGCGCGCACGTCCGCATGCGCCTTGCAGCTCGCCTGGCACTCCGCGTCCACGCTCGGTGGACGCACGCTTCCTTCGCAGCGCGGGGCTTGCCAGTTGCCCTCGCAGCGCGCGTGGCACGTCGCGTCGCAGCCGCCGTCGCACTCGCCGGCGCACTGGCCCACGCAGCGGCCCTGGGCGTCGTAGGCCGAGCACTGTCCGCGGCACTGGCCCATGCAGCGACCCTCGCAGCGTCCGGTGCAGCGACCCTGGCAGTAGCCGGACAGGCGCCCAGGCTCGCACTGGGCCACGATCTGGCCGGGATCTACCTGCACATCGCAGGTGCCGCTGCAGCGCGCCTCGGCCTGGACGTCGGCCTGGCAGCTCGGTGGGGTCACCGTGATCTGGAGCTGCATGCCTTGCCCGAGGATCTGATCGATGGTGGCGGTCACGGGCTCGCAGGCGCCGGTGGCGTCGCCTCCGGTCCCTTGCCGCGCGCGCATCTGCATCGGGGGGATGCCGAGATCGGCGCCCATGCGACGGCAGGTGGCGGCCACCTCGGCCTCGACGGCCGCCGACACGGCGGCCATGTCCTTCGCGGCCTGCACGAAGGTCACGATCTTCGCGTTGGCGCGCACGTCTGCCGAGAGGCGGGCGCCGAGCACGTCGCCAGGGCGCCCGATTTCCGGGCACATCGTCGCGCCGAGTTCGCCCAGGCCGAGCTGCGTGCAGCCGCTCGCTGCCGCCGCCGCCGCCACGAGGGAGAGCGCGGCGGCGCGGTAGATCCACGTCGATGTCGACTGCATGGTGTTCAGCGGGTGGGCAGGCAGGGATTGGTGGCGCCAGGGGTCGGGCTGGTCGTCACCCGGAACGCTTCGGCGAGCTGCTCGCTCGTCTCGTCATGACCCAGGATCCCGTTGCCGCCCTTGTCGGTCTCGCCGGGCTCGATGACGCATCGCTCGAGGCTCTGGCCAGGAGCGGGCAGGGCGGCGTGGCTCTGGAGGTTGGGATCCACCTCGGCCAGGTAGCCGGGCACGTTGGTCTTGTTGACGACCTCCGAGGCGCCCAGGTCTTCGCCCCAGGCGACGTAATCGACGTCCTTGACCAGCTCGCCGACCACGCCGCTCCACTGGAAGAGCACCAGCATCTCACCGTCGTTGGTCAAGAGGCCGGCCTTGGTCCCCAGCGCGCCATGCTGGGGCTCTCTCATCATCGGGGTGGTACCGCCGCCGCAAGGAACGGGGATGTTGGTGAAGGCGAAGTCGGCGCACCGTTTGTGCTGCGCCTCGAAGCCGGCGTGTCCGGCGAGCGTCAGCGTCGCGCCTGGAGCGATCTTCGTGCCGGCGGGGAACTGCACGAGGAAGTCCAGGCCTGGGCTGCCCGCGAGGACGAAGGGCTGCCCGGAGGTGATGCGGTGGTAGTCCCCGTTGTCGGAGAGGTAGTAGTCGGACAGGTCGACCTCGGCGTTCGTCGGGTTCCAGATCTCGACGAATTCGGCAGGGTCGTTGCTGATCATCAGCTCGGTGATCAGCAAGTGATCGGCCAGCCCGGGTTCGCCGGCGCCAGCGCCGCCAGCGCCGCCAGCACCGCCGGCGCCGCCGGTGTTGCTGGTCGGACCCGAGGAGGAGGAGTCACCATCGGAGCCGCAGCCCGTGAGCGGAGCGGTGGCGACCGAAAGGAAGAGGGCGAGGGCCACGGAGGGCCAGCGAGCCATCGGGATCATCGATTTCCAAATAAACAAGGATCGATGGCTGGCGGGCAAGCAGATCGCGGAGATGGGACAAGGATCCAGCGCCGCTGTTCCGGAGGCTTCGACGGTTTCGCGGAAGGGGGGTGGCATCGTATCGTCCCAGCGCATGAAGTGCACCCGTCTCGTGGCTCTCTGTCTGGGGACCGCTCTGGGGATCGCTGCCGCGACCTTCGCTCGCCCTGCCAGCGCCCAGACCCGGATCGTCGACCGGGTGGTGGCGGTGGTCGAGCAGGTGCCGATCTTCGGCTCCACGCTGCGCGAGCGCGCGGCGCCGCTCGTGCGCAAGCTGGAGGCCTCGGTGGAGGATCCGGTGCAGCGTGAGACCGCGAGGAGCAGGCTGTTCGACGAGTTGCTCCGCCAGATGGTCGACGAGGCGGTGATCGAGCAGGGCGCGCGGGCCGAGCAGGTCTCCGTCACCGAGGGCGAGATCGACGACGTGCTGAAGCAGATCGCCGCTCAGAACAGGTTCACGGTGGAGCAGCTCCTCGCGCACGCCGAGGTCGAGGGGTTCACGAAGGACGTGTACCGCGCCGAGCTGAGGCGGCAGGTCCTCGAGGGCAAGCTGCTCCGAGCGTTCATGGCGCGACGCGGGATCTCGGTCGACCGCCTGGGACCCGTCGAGCAGCAGCAGCGAATCGCCCAGGAGCGGCACGCGATGCTGGTGGAGCTGCGGGCCAAGACGTTCATCGAGGTGCGCCTGTGAGCGAGGAGCGGGTCATGCACGGCACCGTGGAGGGGGGACATCAGGAGGCGCTGGTGAGCGACGAGCGCGCCGTCCGCCGCCCAGGGGCGATGGCCCGTGTGGCGCGGGTTTGTGGATCCTCGTCGTGCGTCGCACTCGTCTTGAGCGCGCTGCTGGCTGCCTGTGGTGGCGCCGAAACGCCGCCGAAGACACCCGCTGCGACCGCGACGCGACCCACGACCGTCGAGGTGCCTCGCGATCGTCGCACCCGTGCGTGCTCCCCGGCCCCGGAGCCCACCTCGGCCGGCGCTGGCGCTGCGGCGACTCCGGCGGCGAAGGGGTCCGGCGTGTCCGCACCGGCGACCAGAGCCGAGCCCAAGACCGCTCCCCAGAGCGCTCCCGAGGCCGCTGCGCCGCGTGCCGATGCGCGTCTCGGTTCCCTCGGGGGGGCGGCTTCTGGAGAGGAGGAGTCCAGGACGCCGTCACCGAGCGGGGTGCCGGCCGAGCCGCCCACCGGCAAGATCGTGGCGCGCGTCGAGCTGGTGGGGAGTCAGGCCGTCGTCCCTGGCGCGCTGAACGATCGGATGGTGGTGAAGCCGGGGACGAGGCTCGATCCGGCGGCGGTGCGGAGCGATCTGGAGCGGCTCTGGGCGCTGGGGTTGTTCGATGATCTCGTGGCGTCGACGGAGATGCTTCCGGATGGGCGTGTCGCCGTGCAGTACCGCCTCCGGGATCGGCTGATGCTCGGCGAGCGCTACGTCGCTGGCGCGCAGATCCTGTCCCCGGAGCAGATCCTGTCGATCGCGAAGCTCGACACGCCGGAGATGCGCTTCGACCTGACGCGGCTCAACGAGGCGGAGACGCTGGTGACGGCGCGGTATCACGAGGAGGGCTACCGGGCGGTGAAGGTCGAGGCGAGGCGCGCGCCCACGGGGAACGTGATCGACGTGTGCCTGCGGATCGTCGAGGGGCCTCGGGTCACCATCGATCGTTGGACGTTCACGGGCAACACCGCCGTACCGGAGACGGAGCTGCGCGGGCTGATGTCGACGCAGGGCGGGCGCCACAACGTGGCGGGCGGGATCTTCCGCGCGGATGCCGCGGAGGTCGATCTGCTCCGGATCATGTCCTACTACCTCGACAAGGGGATGCTGGACGTGAAGGTCGGCCCGATCGAGCTGGTCGTGGCCCAGGATGGGACCACCCTGGCCGTGCAGGTGCCGATCGAGGAGGGGGTGGTCTACCGGCTCGGGCGGGTCGGCATCACCGGCAGCCGGCGCGCGCCGCTCCTCGCGCAGAAGCTCTTGCTCCGGCAAGGGAACGTGTTCGATCGGAGCCAGTTCGCGCAGGAGATGGCCCGGCTCAAGGAGATGGTGGAGCGCGAGGAGCGCCGCCAGGTGGACATCTCGCCGGAGACCCGGATGGACCGGAAGTCCCAGACGGTGGACGTCGTCTTGCAGATCACCGATCGAAGGCCCTAGAGCACCTCTCGACACCTCCCGGCGCCGGTTCTGTCCGGTGCTCTTCGTCCAGCGCCCTCCGGGACGGCCAGCCCGGTTGCTGCTTGGGCGTGGCCAGGCGGCGCGGAATCGATACCATGCGGGGCATGCGATCGCGCTTCCTCCTTCTGGCGGCCTTCTGCGCTCCGGCGCCGATCTTCGGGGTCGCGGTCGGTTGCGGTGACACCATCGTCGTCGACAATCCAGGCGACGGAGGGGGCGGTGGGGTCGGCGCTGGCAGGGCGGACGGGGGCCAGGGCGCGGGCTCGGTCGACGGGGGCGGAGACGCGCTGCAGGAGTACGTGGATCCGGGGTGTCCCGATCAGCCGCCTCCGATCGTGGATCTCCAGTGTGATCCGTACGACCAGCACAACGGCGACTGCGCAGTCGGTGAGGGGTGCTTCATCTTCGTCCGGTATCCGCAGGAGGCGTGCGGGCAGGAGATCTACGGGTCGCGCTGCGGACCCGCGGGGGTCGCCGGGCAGGGCGACCCGTGTCTGGGCAGCTTCGAGTGCCAGGGAGGCTTCGTGTGCGTGGTGACCGGCTCGGGCAACCAGTGCGTGCGGCTCTGTCCTCTCGTCGGTGACGACGGGTGCCCTGCCGGGCTGGTGTGCGAGCCGATCGATGTCGAAGGGTTCGGCGGATGCCTGTGACCTGGCGTGCGGCGCGCTGGCTTCTCGTTCCGGTGGTGATGGCGGGAGGCCCCTGGCTCGGTGTGGGGTGCGGGGGGCGCTCGTCCATCCCCATCCCGCCACCGGCGCCCGACTGCTACGTCGACGCGGACTGCGAGGGCGCCGAGGATCGCTGCAACCCGGTGTTCTGCGATCTGCTCCCGCCCGATCAGCTCCCGGATGGTGGGCTGGTGTCGCGGGGAGGGACGTGCGTGCAGCTCACGCCCGTGGACTGCGACGATGGAGACCCTTGCACGGCAGACACATGCCTCCCGGAGACGGGGCAGTGCACGTACGGTCCCGCGACGTTCGACAACGACGGCGACGGTTTTCTCGGTCCACGCCCCGGCACGAAGCCCGGCGACCCCGACGCGTGCGGTGACGACTGCGACGACACCAACCCGGCGGCGTATCCGGGAGGGGAAGAGGTCTGCGATGGGGTCGACAACGACTGCGATGGCACCGTCGACAACGGAGCGAGCTTCATCCCGCTGGGCGACGGAGACGCGGTGCGCATCTCGGGGAACGTGGCGCCCGCGAGCACCGGGGGGCTGGCCTGGAGCGGCACCTCGTATGCAGCGGTCTACTCGGGCAACCAGCAAGGCTTCTCCGTCTTCAGGACGATGCTGGACCCGGCCGGAAACGTGCTGCCGCCTGGCGAGGGCTCGCTGACGCCAGGCAATGGCGATGCGTCGGGTGGGCCGATCGTGTGGGTCGGCGATCGCTACGGCATGGTGTGGCAGGACCGGCGCACGGGGGCGTACCAGATCTACTTCACGCTGCTCGACGCGAGCGGCAACAAGGTGGAAGGCGGCGATCGGCAGCTCACGAACGCTCCAGGCTTCTCGGTGAACGTGGCGCTCACCTGGAACGGGGCGGAGTTCGTCGCGGTCTGGCAGGACGAGCGCAACGGCCTCTTCAACTTGTACGCGCAGCGGCTGGACATCGGGGCCAACCTGCTGGGCGACAACACGCCGCTGACCGAGGTGTTCTCGGGGATCGACAACGAAGGGCCCTCGGTGGCAGCGGGTGGGCCCGGGATGGCCGTGGCCTGGACGGCGAACAATGGCTTCCAGCGGTTCATCCGGGTGCAGCTCTTCCATCCGGATCTCACGCCCGCGTCCGATCCCGTCGATCTGACCGATGGGTTCACGGACTCGGTCTTCCCGACGGTGGTGTGGAACCGCGATCGCTTCGTCGTGGCCTGGTACGACAAGACGCGATCGCCCACGGCCATCTACGGGGCGGTGCTCTCCGAGGAGGGCCAGGTGCTCGTCCCGACGCGGCCGATCACGAGTCCCGGATCGTTCCGGTCGCGGTACCCGTTCCTGCGGCCGCTCGGGGACCGGGTGCTGGTCGTGTACGCCGACGATCGCGATCAGAACGACGGCTACGAGATCTACTCGACGATGGTCGGCGCCGATCTCATGTCGATCTCGCCCGAGCAGCGGATCACGTTCGCACCGAGGAACAGCATCCAGCCCGTGGCCACGTTCGGTCCAGCGGGGGAGCTGGGGATCCTGTTCCGCGACGACCGGCAAGGGGAGAACCACATGTTCTTCTCGCGGCTGGGGTGCGTGGCAGAGACGCCCTGAGCCGAGCGAGCCGTCGTCGGTGCGATCTCGCACCAGCGCGCGCTTGCCCTCGGCCCTCCGAAGCGCTCGGCGCGCTCGGCCTGCAAGCGCCTCGATGTCGAGGGTCGAGCGCGTCTAGCCGAGGAGAATCCTTTGGCCGTTGGCTTTGACGAGCTGGCCGTCGAGTTCGAGCTTGGCGGCGCCGTGGGTGAGCTGGGTCGTGGCCGCCTTCACGGTGAGGCCATTCTGCGTGGTGCCGAGCTTGGCCTCGTTGTTCTTGATGGAGAGCTTCCAGGTGTCCGTGCCGAGGGTCGCGGTGGCGGCCTGGGCGTCGAGCTTCAGCTTGACGCTGCCTGACAGGAGCTGGGCGACCTTGGAGGCGTTGAGGGTGACGTTCTCCGAGCCACCGAAGAGATCCGTCTTGGCTTCGAGGCGGATGCGCTGGCCCGCCTTGTCTTTGGCCTGGATCTCGATGCTTTTTTCCAGGGATTTGAGCTTCATCGCCCCCTTGGACTCGATGTCGATGGTGCCAGCGCCGTTCTCGCCCTCCGCAGGGGCGGCCTTCAGGGCGAAGGTGTCCTCGGCGAGGACGATGATCCTTTGACTGGCCTGGTAGAGCTTCTCCTCGGCGATGAGCCTGGCCTCGTCCCGGGCCATGATGTCGATGGTCTTGCTGGTCTGGAGGAGCTTGTTCTTGGCAGCCAGCTCGGCCTTGTCGGCGGAGAGGAGGGAGAGGTGCGCGCCGCTCTCGATGAGCACGCCGTTCTTGCCGAGCAAGAGGGCGGTCTTCGCCCAGGAGAGAAGTTCGTGATCGGCGTAGATGACCATGTCGCCGGTCGAGCCGAGGGTGTGCTTCACGGCGAAGAAGGAGCCGAGCCGCGGCTCGTAGGTGCTCTTCGCAGCGAACGCCGGGTCTTCGCGGGGCTCGCTGTCCGTCTTGGTGAGGAGCAGATCCTTCTTGTTGTCGTCTTTCTTGAAGCGCTCGATGAACTCTTTCACGCCCGCGAGGACGGCCATCAGCTCGCTGAAGAGAATGTTGGCGTTCTTCGCGTGCTCGATGTTCTTGCGGTGCGTCTTGGCTTCGAGGGCCTCCTCGCCGAGCTCGTTGACGCCGACCTGGGTGTTGTACGTGTTGCGGGAGTTGAAGGCGGTGAGGGCCGCCGTGTTGGCCTCGGTGTCGACGCCGGGCTCGGCGCTGATCGCCGCGTCTGCCTCGGTGAATGCCGCTGTCTGCTCGGGGGTCCGAGGCGACGGGGTGAGCGCCTTGAGCTTGTTCAGGTAGGCGAGGCGCTTGGCTTCGTACTCCTCTTTGAGGCCACCGCTGCCGTAAAGCTCGGTCTCGATGGTCTCGAGGGCGAGCTCGTGGGTCTGGATCTGGGCGTAAGAGTCGGTGACGACGACGGCGTTCTGGGTATCGACGTTGGGAACCCACTCGCCCTTCTTCGCGTCAGCGAGCCACTCCAGCGTGGTACGCTTCTCGATGAGCTTCTTGTCGTAGTTCTTCATGGCCAGCTCGTATTCGGTGCGGAGCCTCTCGAGCTCCGCCGCCTCGGCGCTGGTCATGGTGCAGCCGCTTTCGAGCGCTCGGAGCGCGTCCTTGGTGCGCTTGCGGGCGGCCTTTCGGCGCTGCTCGGCGTCGTACGAGGCGCGCTGGTCTTGCATCGCCTCGAGCTTGAGTTCCGCTTCTTTCTTCTTCTTCTCGGCGGCGCGCAGATCGAGGTAGCTGCCGGCGAGGTCGAGGCCCTGGCCCATCAGCGCCTTCACCGTGGAGACGGTGGTGGCGAAGGGTGTGTGCTCTGCGACGGTGCTGATCTGGCCGGAGAGCGAGAGGCTGTAGAGCGTGGAGACGGAGGCCCGCGCCGAGGTGTACATCGCGGTGCCGCCCATGGCGATGGACGAGTTGGCGCCCTGGGTTTCGAGGATGGCGCCGTCTTCGGGGGAGTTTCTGTACCCGAGCTGGAACGTGGTGCTCTTGTGCGGTGTGGAGAGCTTGATGCGCTGGTTGTCGCCGGTGTCGTCGATGTTGATCTCGTTGCCGCCACCTGTGCGGATGATGTTGCGGGGGGCGTTGCCCGAGGTGACGGGGCTCGCGGTCTGCGGGTTCGGGACGGTGGAGACGATGATGGGGCGATCTGGGTCGCCGTCGACGAACGTGAGGATGACTTCGACGCCCTGGCGGAGTGGAAAGTGCATGCCGTAGCCCGCGCCAGCGTGCGGCTGGGCCATGCGGACGGGGCGTGAGGCTTGCTCCTCGTCGGGGGTGGTGGTGTCGAAGAGGAAGCGGACGTGGTAGCGGCCGTCGTCGTCGAGCTGCGCGTAGTCGCCGCCTCGGGGGCCATCGATGACGCCGGTGAGGACGCCGTGGATGCGGGGTTTCGGGGTGTGGCGCGGGGGGCGGTAGGTGCGGCTGAAGGGGATGGCCTTGAAGGTGTTCGTGTAGGTGATGCCGGAGGCGTCGCCGCTGCCGAGGGTGACGAGGGAGGCGCTGTGGGTGAGCTCGACGAGGAGGAGGTTGAGATCGCCGTAGGGGTGGCCTTCGAGGGTGAGGTGGGCGCCGGCGCGGAAGAGGGAGACGTCGCTCTGGCCGTCGAAGACGCGGAGCCAGGTGAGGCGCTCCTGGGCGCGGATCTCGGCGAGCTGTTGCGCTTCGCCCGGGGTCTTCACGTGGGCGCCGTACTCGACGACGGCGCCGACGCCGCTCGGGACGGTGGAGACGCCGTTCAGCGCGACCTGCGGCGTGCGGTAGTTGTAGTCCCGGACGACGAACTGGCCGGGGACCATGCGGACCGTCTCTTCGATCTCGAAGACGTCGGTGGGGTCGCCGCGAGGTCGGAAGGGGAGGCGTTCTTCGCCCTCGACCGGTCGGAACCCGCTGTTCCTGTCGGTGAAGACCATGACGTCGCGGCCGCTGTCGTGCTCGAAGGCGTAGCTGATGCCGAGGTGCTCGGTGATGCGGGAGATGAACGCGAGGTCGGTTTCCTTGTACTGCACGACGAAGTCGCGGACGGGGTAGGACTCGAACAGGCGAAAGGCGTAGTCCGTGCCTTCCGTGAAGCCCGCGGCGTCGAGTTTCTTGCGGAGGATGCCCGGGAGATCGAGGTCGAGGTGGACGTCGAGCGTCTCGCTGAGGGTGAGCTTGTACGCGCGCGGGGTGAAGGTGACGCGGTAGGTGGTGTGGGTGGTCTCGGTGTCGAGGCGATCGCGGGCGGTGGCGATCATGCCGTGGAGGCGGCGTAGCTCCATGTCGTCGCGTTCGAAGACGAGCGTGGCCGGCTCGCCGACGATGCTCTCGAGGCTGATGCCCGACGGATCGCGACACACGACGAGCAGCTCGAAGTCGAAGAGCTGAGAGATGGTCTCTTTGCCCGTGAGGCGGGACAGCTCCAGCGCCCCATCCTCGATGCCATCGATCTCGATGCGGATCCTGAAGACGTCTGCCTGTGCCGACATGAGGGGCCTCCCTCGATGAGGAGATCCGCTGGCACCGGGGGCGTCAAGCGAACTGGACGTTGGGAGGTCGCGTCGCGCGCCGAGGGGCTCGGTGAGCGTGCGGTGACGCGTCGAGGCCGTTCAGTGGCGGGTAGGGGAGCGGCGTAGCCGGAAGGGGCCGGCCTTGTGGACCTTGCCAGGGAGGGGGCGGCCGATGACCTGCTCGGCGACGTTGCCGGCTTCGAGGAGCTTCTCGAGGTCGATGCCCGTTTCGAGGCCCATGCCGTGGAGCATGTAGACGAGGTCCTCGGTGGCGAGGTTGCCAGCGGCGCCTGGCGCGTAGGGGCAGCCGCCCACGCCGCCGACGGAGGCGTCGAAGTCGCGCACGCCCATCTCCAGGGCGGTGAGGACGTTGGCGAGCGCGGTGCCGCGGGTGTCGTGCATGTGCAGCGCGAAGCGCTCGACGGGCATGGCGTCGAGGAAGCGGCGGACGATCTCGCGGGTCTGGCGCGGGTTGCCGACGCCGATCGTGTCGCCGAGGGAGATCTGGTAGCAGCCGAGCTCCAGGAGCTTCTCCGCGATCTGCACGACGCGGGCAGGATCGACGGCGCCCTCGTACGGGCAGCCCCAGACGGTGGAGACGTAGGCGCGGACCTGGAGGCCGGCTTCGCGCGCGGGGGGGACGATCTCGGAGAACACCGACAGGGTGTCGGCGATGGTCTTGTTGATGTTGGCGCGGTTGTGCGCCTCGCTCGCGCTGAGGAAGACGGCGATCTCGGTGAGGCCAGCGGAGAGGGCGCGCTCCAGGCCACGGGCGTTGGGGCAGAGGGCGCTGTAGGTGACGCCCTCGGGGGGGCGGATGGCGCGGGCGAGCTCCTCGGCGTCGGCGAGCTGGGGGACCCACTTGGGGGAGACGAAGCTCGTGATCTCGATGCGGCGGAGGCCGGAGGCCACGAGGGCGTCGATGAGGCGGCGCTTGCCGTCGACGGAGATGAGCGTCGACTCGTTCTGGAGGCCGTCGCGCGGGCTGACCTCGTAGATGGAGACCGCATCCGGGACGCGGGCGAAGAGGTCGTCGTCCGGGCGCGATGCCGCAGCGGCGCTTTCCAGCGTCATGTCCCGAAGCTCAGCGCCGTCGGCACGCCGTGTCAACGTCCGTTCTCCTTCACGGGAGCATCCGGAGGTGGCGCGGTGGGGACGATGGTGTGAAGGGGACGGGGTAGCTGCCGGAGAAGCAAGCGTGGCAGTAGCTGTCCGGGCCAGGAGGCGTGGAGCCGCCCGGCGTGCCCACGCGGGCAGGGGCTTCCACGGAGCGCACGCCGTTCACGAGGCCTTCGAGGGAGAGGTAGCCGACGCTGTCGGCCGTCAGGTACTGGCTGATTTCCTGGAGATCGTGGGTGGAGGCGATGAGTTCGGCGCGGGTCGGTGTGTCGATGCCGTAGTAGCAAGGCCAGCGTGTGGGCGGGCTGGAGATGCGGACGTGCACCTCGCGGGCGCCAGCGTCGCGGATCATTTTCACGATCTTGCGGCTGGTGGTGCCGCGCACGATGGAGTCGTCGACGACGATGACGCGCTTGCCTTCGATGGCGGCGCGGTTGGGGTTGAGCTTGAGGCGTACGCCGAAGTGGCGGATCGACTGCTGGGGCTCGATGAAGGTGCGGCCGACGTAGTGGCTGCGGATGAGGCCCATCTCGAAGGGGAGGCCGGACTGGCCGGCGAAGCCGATGGCGGCCGGGACGCCGGAGTCGGGGACGGGGACGACGACGGCCTCGCCTTCGCCAGGGGGGAGCGGCTGCTCCACGGCGAGGCGGCGGCCGAGGGCCTTGCGGACCTCGTAGACGTTGGCGCCTTCGAGGATGGAGTCGGGGCGCGCGAAGTAGACGTACTCGAAGAGGCACATCTTGCGTTCCGCGCGGCGGAAGGGAAACGAGGAGCGCATGCCGCCTTCGTCGATGATGATCAGCTCACCGGGGAGCACGTCGCGCACGAGGCGGGCGCCGATGAGGTCGAAGGCGGTCGGCTCGCTGGCGATGACGTAGCCGGTGCGATCGTCGTGCTCGATGATGCCGAGGCAAAGGGGGCGGATCCCCAGGGGGTCGCGGGCGGCGATGAGCCGGCGCTCGTCGAGGAAGAGGATCGAGTAAGCGCCTTCGAGCTGTCCGAGAGCGTCCGCGATGCGGCCCTCCGGGTCTTCCACCTGGCTCAGGGCGATGAGGTGGAGGACGGACTCGGTGTCAGCCACCGTCTGGAAGATGGAGCCGCGGGCCTCCAGGCGATCACGGAGGGCCTCGAAGTTGGTGAGGTTGCCGTTGTGGGCGACGGCAAGGGAGCCGCGCGCCCAGTCGACGCCGATGGGCTGGGCGTTCTTGAGGTGGGACCCTCCGGCCGTCGAGTAGCGTACGTGGCCGATGGCCCGATCCCCGTGGAGCGAGGTGAGGGCCTGCGGGTCGAAGGCGGCCTGCACCCGTCCCATGGCGCGGTGGCTGTAGAGGCGCTCGCCGTCGGTGGAGACGATGCCGCACGCCTCCTGCCCGCGATGCTGGAGGGCGTGTAGCCCGAGATACGCCATGTTGGCCGCCTCAGGGTGCCCGAAGATCCCGAACACGCCGCACATGGGCGGAGGTTTAGTACGAAACCCGGACGCCACCCACCGGGTTTGAATAAGATGCGCGAAACTTCCGTCGGTTTACGAGTCATGCGGATGCGCCAAGCTCTCCGGGTCTTTTCGTTGGCTCTCGTTCTGGGCTGTGCTGTGGGCTGCGGTGGTCCGTTCGCCGAACGGATGGAACGCGGCAACCTGTTCGCCAGTCACGGGCGATGGGACGAAGCGGCGGCCGAGTACGAGCAGGCGCTGGCCCTGAATCCGAACAACCAGGAGGCGCGTGAGCGCCTGTGGATGGCAAAGCGGAGCCAGGCGTCGGCGCGGGTCGTGCGGGCGCAAGGGCTGCTCCAGAAGGGAGATGCCCGGGGCGCGATGGCGATCGCGCACGAGGCGGCCTGGCTCGATCCGTACAACGCCGACGCGCGGCGGATCATCGCCGAGGCGTCGGTCCGTGTGCTCGATCAGGCCGAGCACCTGCTGGGAGCGGGCAGGGCGCGCGAGGCACTGGAGCTGACCGGCGAGGTGCTGCGGTCGTTGCCAGCAGACGCACGGGCGCGGAGCCTGGACACGGCCGCGAGAGAGCACATCGCCGCAGCGGCGTACGCGCGGGCAGAGGCGTTCAATCAAGAGGGGCGCCTGGGCAACGCGCTGCTGGAGCTGGCCGCGGCGGTGCAGGTGATGCCGAACTACCGGGATGTGCCGGCCGTGATGGGCGAGCTGAAGCGTTCGCTGCGGGAGCAGGTGACGTACACGGCGCTCGTGAAGCCCTTCACCGGGGACCGGAGCGCCGCGGATCTGGCGCCGGGCGTCGGGGCGGCGCGCTTGCGTCAGGCGCTGGGGCCCGAGCTGCCGCTCGCGGTCGTGGAGAGCGAGGAGCAGGTCGATGCTTCGGCCGTCGGTGTGCGGGTGACGGGGGGGGTCTCTGGCTACGCATTCCGGCACGATCAGTCGACGACGCCGCGGTCATGCATGTACGTCTGCGGCTACAGCACGGTGGCGAACCCGGATCACGCGGCCGCCGAGACGGATCTGACGAACGCGCGCATGCGGCTGTCCCCTGCGGAGACCGAGGTGTCCCAGGCGCGCTCGGAGGTGTCGCGGAGCGAGCGGGACGTGGAGAGCGCGCAGCGGGCCGTGGAGCGCGCGCAGCGGGAGGTGGAGAGCGCGCGCGCGGACCTGGAGCGGTGTCGTTCGAGGCGGCCCAGCGGACCGCCGAAGCCGGACAGGGAGCCGCGCCCGGACGATCCGGCCCGATGTTCGTCCCAGGAGTCGGCGGTCGAGCGTGAGCTCTCGCGTCTGCGATCGGAGGAAGAGCGGCTCGCTGGGCCCGAGAGGCGTCTCACGGAAGCGCGCGGGCGGTTCTCGAACGCAGAGGGGCGGCTGAGCGTGATCCAGGAGGACATCACGGTCGCGGCCAGCCGGCTCGATCGGACGCCGCGCACCATCCAGGTGGCCCGGAACTGCAGCCACGGGTACGTGGTCAACGTGCACGCGGTGCACGCGATGATGACGGTGACCGTGTCGGCGGCCGGGCTCCACGACGGCGCGGTGATCCTCGATCAGGACGCGCGTCTGTACGAGCAGCGCAACCAGGACGAGACGTTCCCGGCGCAGCCAGGTCGCTGCGACGAGGTGGCGAACGGGGATCCGCTCGATCTGCCTGCGGAGATCGAGCTGAAGCACGCGCTGCTCACGAAAGCGGTGGGCGGGGTGAGGGATCAGATCCTGTTCACTTACGATCGCTACCGTCAGCAGCTTCTGGCGAGCGCGGATCGGGAGCATGCGGCGGGCGCCAGGGACGAGGCGGTCGAGCGTTATGCGCGCTACCTGTTGCTGGGGCGGGTGAGCGTGGAGGAGCGGGCGCGGCTCGTGGCATTGCTCGCCTCCGAGAAGGGGATCACGCCGGCCGCGGTGAGCGACGCGCTTTAGTTCACACGGCGGGGCACGCGCCCCCGCCGCCCCGCCGAGCAAAGCTCGTCGGGGCCCCACCACCCCGCGAACCATTCGGGAAAACAGGCATGTCTCGCCGCTTCGGGCCTGACGCTCGTTGCGTCGGGAAGCGGGTGAGGTCTCCGGCCGTAGGGGTGGGTGGTGCAGGCTCGTGCGTCGTCAGCCTTCAGGGATCTTCCAGAGGTTCTGGACGATCTTCAGCTCCATGGCGTCTCCGTGGCACGTGCTGCACTCCATGTCGGCCTTGTCGGCGCGGGAGAGCTTCTGCACGTACTGCTGGTCCATGAAGGTCTCGACGGCCTTTCGATCGGGGCGCGCCAGGACGAGCTTCTCTCCGCTGTGACAGCTGTCGCAGAAGACGGCGCCACCGGCCTCGGTGCGGAGTGGGGTGACGAAGTGGTTCCACATGCCGCGCGCGACCTTCATGTTGCGCGTTTCGGTCTGGAAGTTGCCCTCGACGTGACATCCCAGACAGCTGTCCATGCCGAGGGACTTCTGGAGCAGCGGCATGACCTTCTTCTTCTGGGAGAGCGGGAGCTGGTCGAGGCGGGGGAGCTTGTTCGGGTCGAGGCCGATCTTCTTCAGATCGCCTTCCATCTGCGTCGCGATGAGGTTGCGCGAGTGGGCGGGTTCGCCCGGACGGGGCGGCGCTGCGGGAGCGGTCGTCGAGGTGCCGTCGGAGGGCGTGGCAGAGGGGGCGGCGTCAGGTGAGCCGGAGGAGGCGGCTGGATCGTCGACGGAGGAGGGGGTGGAGGCGTTCGCCGGTGTGCTTCCGGGCGGCGGGGACGCCGAGCCACAGGCGCTGGTGAGGGCGCCGAAGGCGCTGGTGAGGGCGCCGAACGTGATCGCAAAGGTAAGGGATTCGTGGGTGAGACGCGGTGCCATGGTCCTCCGGAAGCGCGCCGGGAGCCGGGGCGTCGAGCGAGCGACGCGTCGTCCCTTTCCCCCCGCCCGCCGTTACTCGAACTTACCCGTGACGGAGAGGAAGGTGAGCTTGTCCGTCGTCTCGCGGAGGCGCTGGGTCAGCATCCGGACGACACTCCAGAGCACCTCGTAGGCGAGGTCTTTGTGAAGGAAGAGCAGGTCCTCGAACGTGTCCTTGGAGACGGTGAGCAGGCGACAGCGCTCGTGGACGCGCGCGTCCGCAGAGCGCGGGGCCTCGTCGAGCAGCGCCATCTCGCCGAAGACGGCACCGGGACCGAGGATGGTCAGTGCCTCTTCGCCCATGCCGGGGATCTCACGGCTGATGCGGACCTTGCCGTCGAGGAGGATGTAGAGCTTGTCGCCGGGATCGCCGTGCTCGAAGATCTTCGTGCCGAGCGCGTGTGACTCCTCGCTGGAGACGCGCGCAATGAGTTCCAGGGCCGTCGGGGTCAGGCCTTTGAACAAGGCGACCTTCGAGAGCTGTTCGATCCGCTGTTCGATCTCCACGTCGGGCGGGGAGGATAGCGGAGAGGCGGCGTGTGGGAAGATGGGATGGTGTCCGCGCCCGCGATGTTTCGGAGCGCGAGACGGGGGCGTCAGCGGGTGAAGCGGACGGTGATGGGGCCCAGTGTGCCGGTCGTGGGTTTCCCCTCGCGATCCAGACCCGACTGGTAGCGCTTGCCGAGGGCGCACATGCGCGCGGCGCGGCCGAAGCCGTGGCCGGGATCGTTCACGACCTTGACCGAGAGCGGTGAGCCGTCCGGGCGCACGGTGACCATGATCACCACGCGCGCCTGATCGATCTGCTCGGCGTCGGCCTCGGGCGGGAAGGGGCAGTTCCAGGAGCTGCTGCCGAGGATGTTGGGCGCGCGCGAGCGATCGGGTCCGGGAGGGGGAGGGGGTCGGGGGTCGCCCGTGCCCTTGCCACCGACCGTGCCGCCCACCTTGGCGTTCGGGTTGCGGGTCGCGGTCTTCGCCGTGCCGTCGCCAGCGACCATGCCGTAGCCAGGGCCTTCGCCCTTGCCCGAGGCGATGCCGAAGCTGGTCATGTCGACGATCTCGTTGGGATCCGGCGCCTGGGTCAGGACCTCGGGTGCGGCCGCGGCGGCCGGCGGGGGATCGTAGGGATCGGCTTCGGGCGGTGGGGTGTTCTGAGGCGCCAGCTTGGGCTGGGGGATGGGCTCGGGCTCGGGTTGGGGCTCGGGCTCCGGCTCGGCTTCCTTGGGCGGCTCCGGTGTCTCCGGGCGCGGGAGCTCGACCTCGTAGGTGGCCCAGAGGAAATCGTGGACCTCGAACCGCATGCGCTCCGCGGCGAGGCGCGCCTCGCGCAGCATCTCCGAGAGGATGGCCCTCCCCGACAGGGCACCGTGGCTGGTCAGCGCCAGCGTGAGCCCGATCGCCGCGCCCACCCGCGTGGCGCGATCCCCCATGGCGAACACGGCCGCCAGCGGATCGCGCTCGCGCTCGCGCTCCCGGCGCTGTGGCGCGTCGGCGGACGGGGAGGTGGCGGCGTGGGGAGGCGAGAGGCTCACTTGTTCCCCGGTGGCGCTGGAGCGGGCGCCGCGGGGGCGGCTCCGCCAGGCGGTGCGACCGCGCCACCCTCGGGGGCGGTGGGCGTGACACCGAAGGCGATCTTGGAGACGCCGGCCTGCTTGAGCAGGTCGAGCGCGCGGATGACCCGGCCGTGCTGGACCGTCGTGTCGGCGCGGATGACCGCGCGCAGCTCCTGGTTCCGGGCCTGCGCCTCGCGCGCGATGGGCAGGAGCCCCTCCTCGCCGGGGAGCTTCTTGCCGTCGACGAAGATCTCGCCGTTCGCGTGCAGGTCGACGCCGAAGATCTGCTGCACTTCCTGGCCCTGTGCGGCCTTGGGCAGATCCATCGGGAGCGACTGCGACACGATGATCTTGGCCGTCACCATGAAGATGATGAGCAGCACCAGGGTGACGTCGACGAGCGGAGTGACGTTGATCCCGCTGATGATGTCGTCGTCATTGTTGTTGCTGCTGGCGGCCATCAGCTCTCCTCCTCACCGTCGGCCTCGTCGCTCGCAGCCTTCTCGCTCGCGGCCTTCTTTGCCGTTCCGCCCGTTGCGCGGCTCTCCGCCACCTTGGCGGCCTTCCGGGGCTTCTCGACGGCGTGGGCGGCAAGGCCTTCACCAGGGACGACGAAGGAGGGGTTGGCCTTGAGGTGCGAGAGGAGGATGCGGGTGAGCGCCTCGGTGTTCGCCAGCGTTGCCTTGATCATCCGCTGGAAGAAGTTGTTGAAGGCGACGGCCGGGATGGCGACGGCGAGACCGACGGCGGTGGCGACGAGCGCCTCGGCGATGCTCGACATGACCGCCTGGGGCGCTGCGGCCTGCGCGGCTTGCGCGGCCTGCGCGCCGGTGGTGTTCACCGCGGCCTTGCCGAGCTCGTCGAAGGCCATCACGACGCCGATGACGGTGCCGAAGAGGCCGATGAACGGTGCGTTGTTGCCCAGCGTGCCGAGGTAGGCGAGGCGCCGCTCGAGCTTCATCCGCTGGAGGGCGGTGGCGCCAGCCATGGCTTCCTCGGCGGCCTCGGGGCCCTTGTGCGCGACGGCGAGCCCGGCGGAGACGACGGCGGCCTCGGCCGACGGCGACGCTTCCATGCGCTTGATGGCCGCCTCGACGGAGTCGTCGAGGGATGCCCGAAGATCACGAGCGAGGACGCCCAGATCATCGCGCAACGACCAGAAGAACCAGGCGCGCTCCAGGATGATCGCCACCGAGATCACGCTCAGTCCGATCATCAACCACATGACCCAGGCGGCTCCGAAGCCGACCATGATGCGCTGCAGCCACTCGACGAGGTCCATCTTCTTCCTTCGAGGTATTTCCTGCTGAGTTGGAGCGCCTCGTGAGGGGGCGCTCGAATGAACGAATATGCAATCGAGAGTGCGTTGGGCGCCGTGACGTGTCAGGTGGACGAGGCGTCCGTCTCGACCTCCTCTTCCTGTCCCGGATCCTCGACGTCGCCCGAAGCGCGTGGCGGCGCGGTGGCGTCGATGAGCTGGAAAGCACGACCGAGGAGGGTCGTCGCGTAGCCCCCCTTCGGTAGCACAAATGTCAGCGCGATGGCGCGCTCGTCGTCAGCGAGCACGGTTGTCTCGAGGCCGTGGACCATCATCCGGAGCGGACGGCGTGTGCCTTCTCCAGCGTGTGCGACGGCGTCGAGCCGATGAGGGTCGTCGAGGTCACGCGCCAGCACCGCTCGTTCGAGCTCGAGAGGAGCGCCCTCGGGCCAGCGCATCTTCTTGCCGAACATCGGCCCGGTGGCAGAGAGCGCTCCTGCGCGTGCGCGCTCCCGAGCATCGTCCAGCTCGGGTCCTTCGAGGGGGACGAGGAAGAGCCCACCGCTGTCGTGCTTCTTGGCGAGATCGCCGGGCAGGGCAGTCGTCCAGGTGCCGTCGGCCTCGCGCGCGGTGAGCACTTCGTTGAACCAGCGCGACTGGAGCGAGGACAGGAGGAGACGCTGCTCGCGTCGATCACGCGGTCCACGCCATCGGCCAGCAACCCAGCCGAGCGCACGCTCGGGGTTCGCGCCGTCGCGGCCGAAACGCTGCGGGCCGAAAGCGTTGGGGACACCGCTCGTCGACGCTCGCTCGAGGTGGCGCTGCGCCGTCGTGATGCCGTCGGGGCTCACGTCGCGCACGATGATGCGGAAGCGGTTGCCCAGCAGATGGCCAGGTTTGAGTTTGTGATCGTGTCGCGCGACCGTGAGCACCTCGATGCCCGGGAGGTCGGCGGCGGCGAGCAGCGGCTCGGGATCGACGCCCAAGGGGAGCTGGAAGGATGCCGTCTGGGTGGTGATCGCGTGGCGATCCTTCATGCCGGCGTGACCCGCCGTGCGTTGATCGGAGCCGAGCGCCCGCGCCAGGGTGCGGATGGCGTCCGGGGTGTTGAGGCGGGTCTTCCGGAAGGTGATGAAGACGTGCTCGCCCCGACCACTGGCTGGGTAGGCGGGCAGCTCGTCGACGATGAAATCTTCCGGTGCGCGCCGGATCACTCCCTGGGGCAACCCAGGGGCCTGCGGGTCGGGGAGCGACGTCACGGCGCGGGAGCCTGACGGAAATTGCCGCGGCGTCCAGCGCGGAATGCCGCAGGTCGTCGAATCAGCGTGTGATCGAACCCACGCCTCCGGGGAGAGGCCTTTTGCGCAAGAATTGCCAGGAACACCAGGGATGGGGTATCTGGGCGAGAGCGTTCCCCCGCGGCACCATGAGGATTGCTTCCCTCCCTAGACGTCCGTTGCCCTGGACCGTGGCGGCTCTGGCTCTCGTCGGGCTGGGGCTCCCGAGCATCCAACCGGCCGCTGCCAAAGCGAAGGGGTGCCCGAAGGGCATGGTCGAGGTGCAGGGGCGGTACTGCATCGATGCCTACGAGGCGAGCACGGTCGAGGTGCTGCCCAAGGGGAAGACGCGCGCCCACTCTCCCTTCGCGCCGGTGGCCGGGAAGAAGGTCAAGGCGATCAGCAAGAAGGGCGTGAAGCCGCAGGGCTACATCAGCCGCGATCAGGCCGAGGAGGCGTGTCAGAACGCGGGCAAGCGGCTCTGCTCCGACGAGGAGTGGCTCCTGGCCTGCAAAGGGAAGCGTCCGACGACGTTCCCTTACGGCGGCGACCGGAAGGCCGGGTACTGCAACGACGGTGGGGTCTCCTCGTTCAACCACTACTACGGAGAAGAGGGGACCGAGGCGCCACTCGCTTCGTACACGTGGGCGAACATGAACGACGGGCGGTTGAACCAGCTCAAGGGGACGCTGGCGAACACCGGGGCCCACAAGAAGTGCAAGAGCAGCTACGGCGTCTACGACATGGTCGGCAACCTGCACGAGTGGACGGCGAAGAAGAGCGGCACCTTCCGCGGTGGCTACTACCTCGACACCACCCTGAACGGCGACGGGTGCGACTACAAGACGACGGCGCACGCGCCGCACTACCACGACTATTCGACGGGATTTCGCTGCTGCAAGTAGCGCTCAGGGGGGCGTGACGGTGCGCGTCTGCAGCGCCGAGAGCCAGCCGGAGAGGTCGTCGGGGAGGGGGCTCTCGAACGAGAGCGGCTCCCCCGTGCGCGGGTGCGCGAAGCCGAGGCGCGTGGCGTGCAAGGCGAGGCGCGGCGGGTCGTCCGGGGTCGGCACGCCATAGCGGCCGTCGCCGAGCACCGGGTGCCCGACGTGCTGGGTGTGGATGCGGATCTGGTGCGTCCTGCCGGTCTCCAGGCGGCACCGGACGAGCGTCGCCACGGGGGCCAGCAGCTCGAGGCGTGAGAGGTGAGTCACGGCGCGTCGGCCGCCGACGGGGACGTCGATGGTGCGTTCGTCGAAGGGGAGCTCTCCTTTCAGGACGGCGAGGTACTGCCGATCCACGGCGTGGACGCGCATGCGCTCGCTGAGCTCTCGGTTGGCCTCGGCGGTCTTCGCGAAGACGAGCAAGCCGCTGGTGTCGAGATCGAGCCGGTGGACGACGAACAGCTCGCCTCCCAGGGCGCGCTTCAGGATCTCGGCGAGGTTGTTGCGGTCGCTCTCCGGGGTGGGGGCCGTGACGAGGCCGGCGGGCTTGTCCACCACGACCACGTCGTCGTCCTGGTAGACGATCCGGTGAGGTGGCAGGGCGGCCTCGTCGCGAGCGCGGGCGGCTTCTCCCGTCTCCTTGGTGGCCCGGCGAAGGGCACCGCCCAGGTGGGCGACGATCTCCTGGCCTGGGCGAAGGGTGCGGCCAGCGACCTTGACGCGGGCGCCGTCGACGAACACGCCGCCGAGGTCGAGGAGCACACGGGCTTGCCTTCGGGAAAGCCCGGGGACGTGGGCCGCAAGCGTCTGGTCGAGCCGGAGGCCGCGATCTTCAGGGCGAACGACGAAGCGGAATCTCGTGGTGTGCGCAGGGGGCGCCATCGCGGGGACTATAGCGCAGGGCGCTAGCGCCGCGGGACGGAGGGGCTCTGCGCGAGCCACGCGGCGAGGCGCTCGCGCGCGGCGCCGTAGCCGACCTCGACGATTTCATCGAAGGGGCGGACGTCGAGGTAGTGGAACTGGTTCACGGGAGGCTCGATGTAGAGATCGCTCTTCCGGCGAATTCCCTCGATGTCCCTGAGGGTGGGCAAGAAGAAGCTCCGCAAGACATAGTCGGTGAGGCCGGGGGTCCGGCGTCCCGCGCCAGGAAGGAGCCGCTCGGCCAGGCGCTGGAGAGGCTCGCTCGGGAGCACCATCCCACTGGCCATGGTGGTGTCGAGTGTGTTGATGACGTTGACGGCGATGATGTGGCCGCAGCCTGCCTCGACGGCATGGTGCACGGGCAGGTTGTCGAGGAGGACGCCGTCGGCGAGCAGGTCGTCGCCTTCGACGATGGGAGGGAACACACCCGGGAGCGCGCTGCTCGCGAGGACTGCCCGCCACACGGGGCCGCGCCGATGCACGACGGGCTGAGCCCGGATGAGGCTGGCGCTGACGCAGCGGAAGGGGAGCCAGAGATCCTCGACGCCGCGGTCGCCGAACGTGGCGCGCAGGTGCGCTTCGAACCAGCGGCCACCGCAAGCCGAGGTCACGGGCAAGGTCCAGTCGAAGATCTTCCAGCTTCCGAAGCCGCGCTTCGTGGATGCCCGGGCCGCTGCCGCGGACAGCCCGAGCGCGAGCTGTGAGCCGACGATGGCGCCCATGCTGGTGCCACAGACGAAGTCGACCGGGACTTGCAGCTCTTCGAGGGCGCGCAGCACGCCGAGGTGGGCGAGCCCTCGGGCAGCGCCTCCCGAGAGAGAGAGGCCCACGGCTTCACCACAGATGAACCGGCGCAGGCGCTTGATGTCCGGGCGCACGCCGAGGCGGACGTGGTGATGCAGGTCGACGTCGAGCGTATCCAGCCAGGGTCCTGCCGGAGAGGGCGCCACGGCGTCGTCGGGGTGAACGAGCGCGAGATCGCGGCGGCGGCGGGCGTGGGTGTCGGTGCGGTTGGCGATCACCTCCGACCAGGGGAGGCCTCCCGGAGATGCGGTGCCGACGCCGACGAACAGGATGCGATCCGCATGGCGCAGACAGCGACGGGTCCAGGCTTCGTCCTCGGCGTCGCCCACGAGCAGCAACGTGTCGCCCGTCGCCTCCTGGGCCTCCAGCCAGCTGGCCACCCGATCGTGAGGTCCGAGCGGGCCGATCGTCGCGGTCCCGAGGGCTTCGCGCACATGCGTCGCGTCGATGACGCGAAGGCGGCGCGCGCCCGGGAGTTCGGTGAGCCGGGTCGACAGCGCCCGGACGGGCGCCCCTGGGCATGCAGGCACGACGGCGATCACCCGCTCCAGCACCTTGGATCGCCGCCCCTGAAGGAGATCGTGGAGGCGCTCGATCAGGAGCCGGTTGAGGGCGAGGAGGGCCGCAGGGTGCTGCGGGATGAGCTGACGGAAGTCGCTCTGATCGAGGCGCAGGAGCACCGAGTCGCGGAGCGCGCGCACGGTGGCCGAGCGGCGCTCGTCCGAGAGCAAGGCCATCTCTCCGACGGGTTCACCCGGGTAGACGTGACCGACCATGCGTTCGATCCCGTGCTCCGTCGTGGTGACGACCGAGAGGCGGCCGGAGATGAGAAGGTAGAGTGCGTCGGCGGGAGCGCCTTGCTCGCAGACGGCCTCGCCCGCCTCGACCATCTCCCACTCTGCAGCTTCGGCGATGCTGCGCAGCACGCCGTCGTCCAGTGAACCGAGGACCCGCGTGGAGCGCAGCGCAGCGACGGTGTCGTCGAGCGGGCGCGGGCCGAGCGATGTGCCCATCTCATCGCAAGGTATCCGTGTCACGTCGCGACAGACAAGCGTGCCTCGGGACGTACGACACGTCGGTGTGTGGGTAGGGTCCCACCCTGGTGTCCTTCGTGTTCCGCTTGACGCCTGAGCCCGCCTCTCGTCCGATGCGCCCGAAAGGAGCTCACGATGGCGGAAGGCCTGGGAATTGAAGACGTCAAGGAAGGCACCGGAGAAGAGGCCCGGGCGGGTCACCAGGTGACCGTTCACTATGTCGGTACGCTGACGAACGGGAACAAGTTCGATGCCTCACGGGATCGCGGACCGCAGGGCTTCAGCTTCAAGCTGGGTGCCGGCCAGGTGATCAAGGGCTGGGACGAGGGGGTTGCTGGCATGCGGGTGGGTGGCGTCCGCAAGCTCACGATTCCCCCGGAGCTCGGCTACGGGGCGCGTGGGTTCCCCCCGGTGATCCCCCCTGGCTCCACGCTCCTCTTCGAGGTCGAGCTGCTCGCGGTCAAGTAGCGGCCGTACAGCGATGGCGCGACGAGGTCGTCGCGCCCCGGTGCTTCGCTCCGACGAGGGGAGCCGCCGTCCGGCGGCTCGGGATATGCTTGGTGTACCGAGCACGACATCCCCGCTCTGGAGCCGTTCATGCCCAACCCAGGTCGTAGAGGTTGCGCACTCGTCTTCGCCGCAGCGCTCGCGGCGCTCCAGTGCGCCTGTGCGCAGCAGCTGTCTCCGCGCGTCCACGAGGTGCCTCGGTTGCTCGCCGAGGCGCGTGCAGAGGGATTGCCAGCGGACGACCCGCTCGCGCTCTCGGACGACATCAAGGCCTCCGTGGCGAAGCACGTGCGCGCGAGCGGGAGCGCCCGAGAGCGGATCCGTCTCCTCGAGGACTACCTCGAGTCCAGAGTCCGCTTCGAGTACGCCTCCAACCGCACGCTCACGGCGACCGAGGCCTGGCGCGCCGGCCGTGGTGATTGCATGGCCTTCACCAACCTGTTCGTCGCCCTCGCTCGCCACGTCGGTCTGAACGCCTATTTCGTGCACGTGCGCGAGGTGCAGGACTACTACGAGCGGAGCGGCCGGTTCTTCGTGTCGTCCCACGTGGCGGTCGGCTTCGGCAGCGGCCCTGATGCGCGCGTCATCGATTTCTCGCGCGAGCTGAGCGCATGGCGTGACATGAGCGACTGGCGGCTCGCTGCGTACAAGACCATCCGCGACGTGGAAGCCGTCGCGCTCTACTACAGCAACACGGCGGTGGATCGCATGCTCGCGGGCGCGTCGGACGACGCCGAGCGGTTGTTCCGCTTCTGGCTGGGCCGAGCACCCACGGTCGCCGAGCTGCACAACAACTTGGGCGTCCTGCTCAACCGGCAGCGCAGGTTCGACGAGTCGCTATCGCTTCTGGAGGGGGCGCTGCGTGACTTCCCGACGTTCAAGCCGCTCTACACGAACGCGATCGTGGCAGCGCGCGGGGGCGGCCAGCTGGCGCGCGCGCAGGAGCTGGTCCGACGCGGTGAGGCGCTGGAGCAAGATGATCCCTTCTTCCGGGTAGTCCACGGGCTCACGCTGTACCAGATGGAGGATTATCGCGGAGCGGTGCGTGAGCTCGAGCGAGCACGCTCGGACCGACCCGAAAGCGTGGCGATTCTGGCGTGGCTCACGCGCGCGCATTACCGCGCCGGTCAGTCCTCACGGGGAGCAGAGACGTTCGCCGCCGTGCAGCGGCTCGCCCCTCGTTCTCCCATCGTGCAGCAGCTCGTCTCGGAGTTTCCTCACCTCGCTCGGCGAGGAGACGGCAACCCCGAGCCACGGGAGAGCGAGAGGAAGTGAACGAACTGCCGGTGTACGCACCCCTGTCCCGCGCGAGGCGATGAGGTGCGTGCGGATGCGGTCCAGCGCTCCTCTCAGAGCTTGATGGGCGCTCCGCACTCGACGCAGAAGTTGTTCCCGATGAACAGCTCGTAGCCGCAGTTGACGCAGCGAGCGACGCGCACCTCGACGGGCTTGCGGCGCCGTGAGGAGTCGCGCGACGACGGCGTGGCGTCCGCGCGGTTGGAGACCGCCACGTACCGACCGGCTGATGCGGGAGGTCGGTCGGCGTACTGAGCCAGACTGGACGGAGGGGAGCCCCAGGGAGCGCGGTGCGTGTCCTCTCGCTCCTGGCCAGGTGTCGGGGGGGCAGAGGGGATGTCTTCGGCTTCGAGCGAGCCATCCTCTTCTTCGTCGATCTCGGCGGGAGCTTCTCGGTCGGCAGCTCCGGCGCTGGCGGGCACCAGCATGCCCAGTTCGTCGAGCTGGTACGTCGGCGCTTTGTGCTCTGGAGCCGGCTCTTCGTTCTGATCGTCGATGCGGATGATCAGGGCGGAGATGTTGTCCGTGCCGCCGGCCTCGTTGGCCATCGCGATGAGCAGCTCGCACGCTTCCTGTGGCTCGCGGGTGAACTCGAAAACGTCGAGGATCTGCTCGTCGTTGATCATCCCGCTCAGGCCATCGGAGCAGAGGAGGAAGAAGTCCCCCGGCTGGACCGGCTCGGTGCGGATGTCGACCTTCACCGCGTCCTTCATCCCGAGCGCGCGCGTGATGATGTTCTTCGGGAGGCGCGCCAGCTCTTCGGGGGTCAGGTCCGGCTTGAGCGCGAGGGCGTCGTTGATGAGCGAGTGATCTTTGGTGAGCTGCTCGATGCTGCCGTCGCGGATGCGATAGCAGCGGCTGTCACCGACGTGGCCGATGTGGATGTGATCCTGCGCGACGTACGCGGCGACCACCGTCGAGCCCATGCCTTGGTGCTGGCTGAAGGTGTTCGATATGACGTGTACGTCGTGGTTCGCTTTCCTGATGCCAGCGACGATGCGACGTGCTTCGGGATCGAGCCCGACTTCATCGGGTGCGGGGCCTGGTAGGTCTCCGGTCTGCGTCGCTTCGAAGAAGTTGTCGAGCGACGTGGCCGCGAGCGCGCTCGCCACGTTGCCTGCGTTGTGCCCACCCATGCCGTCAGCGACCACGAACAGGCCTAGCTCCGGCCGGACGAGGACGTGATCCTCGTTGTGTTTGCGCTGGCGACCGACGTCGGTCACGGCGGCAGCAGCGGGTCGGGTGCAGCCGCTCGTCCTCATCTCGCCCATTCGTCGCGGATTATACTGATCTGGACGGGTGGACCGCCTAGATTCCTGTGAACGATCGCGCTGGTGCTGCCAGGTAGGAGGCGCCGGCCACGTCCGAGGGGGGGGCCTCACGCCCGCTGGAGGCCGTCGCCGGCTTGGTCTCGGTCCGGTTCGGGGGTGTCAGTCGCTGCCGCACCGGATCGAGCGCGATGCGGAATCCAGCGTTGAACAGGCCATAGGTGGAGCGCCCGAGGCCCGCGGGCCGGACGAGGTAGGTCCCGACGTCGACACCCAGGTACAGGCCGAGCCCCAGCCAGGGGAGGGGGTAGAAGTCACCCCCGAGGGCGATGCGCGCGGCATCGATACCGTGAAGTACGCCACCATTGAAGGCGAGCCGGCTGGTTTGCGCCTGACCTTCGAACGAGGATCGCCGGTAGCCCGCGGAGTAACTGAGCCACGGGTCGAACGCGAGGCCCTGGGCCAGGTGGTAGACGAGCCCCAGCCCCAGGTCGATGCTCTGCCCGGAGCACTCGTTGCAGCGGGCGGAGCCAGAGAAGAGCGCGTAGTTTCCGGTGATCTGCAGAACACCGGAGCGCCCGAGGCCGATTCCCGTGCTCGCCCCGAAAACCACCCCTGGCCCGACGACCGTGCTCGCCGGGAGGTCGACCGCCAGGTTGCCGAACGGGACCGCGAGGCCGATGTGGGGCTGGAGGAGCCAGTGCCCTGCGCGCTGGTCCGGGGCAGGAGGTCGCTTGATGCCGACCTCGGGCCCTTCCTGCTCGTCGGCGTCCGCGGCCTCGGCCTGCGCTTCGAGCGCATCCTCCGGCTCCTCGGGCACCTGGGCGAGCGCCGTCCCTGGCATGCACGGCCACGCCGCCGCGGCGAGCCCGAGCACGGGCAGAGACCAAGTGGTGGAGCGCGATCGCACAGCAGGCCTCTAGAACAGGCTCGCCGCCAACGCAAACAGGACCGGCGCGTTCCGCCACGCAGGTCCTGACTTCGGGCGCGCAACCGAGGGACGACCACGCCCGATAACCCGGATGAGTGTCCCATGAGCGATCCTGCACCCCCTGTCCAACCTCTGGTCCAACCTCTGAACGAAGGCCCCGGGTCCGAGCATCCGCTGCCTCGGATCGTGCGTTCCCGCGACGCCACCTGGGGAACCGGCGATGACGGCGAGGCCCTCACCACCGTGTGGCTGCAGGTCGAGGATGGAGCGTCCGAGAAGGTGACGTCGCTGCGAGCATCCCTGGCTCCGGGCAGCACTCTGGTGCTCGGGAGCGGGCCTGCTGCCGGTGTCCAGGTCCGTGATCCCACCGTCAGCGCGCGCCACTGCCTGGTCGCCCATCGCGGCGATGCCATCGAGATCTCGGATCTAGGGTCCAGGAATGGGGTCCGCGTCGGTGGTGTGCTGGTGAAGCTGGCGCGTCTCCAGCCGGGCTCGTGCGTCGAGATCGGCCACACCCTCGTCCGGGTCGATGTTCCTCGCGCGGGCGGGACGATCAGTGAAGGGCCTCCCCTCGAGCAGCTGGTGGGGCGCTCGCGCGTCATGCGCCAGCTCGCGGCGTCCGTGCGCAAGATGGCTCCGCTGCGGTTGCCCGTCCTGCTTCGTGGGGAATCGGGCACGGGCAAGGATCTGATCGCGCGGGCCGTCCACGAGGAGAGCCCGCGCGCACGTGCACCGTTCATCACCCTGAACTGCGCTGCCATCGCGCGGGAGCTGGCCGAGTCCGAGCTGTTCGGACATCGCCGGGGGGCCTTCACGGGCGCGCTCCGCGATCGCAGCGGTGCTTTTCAAGCGGCCGACAAGGGCACGCTGTTCCTGGACGAGATCGCCACGCTCTCACCGGAGCTACAGGCCAAGATGCTGCGCGTCGTGGAAGAAGGGACGGTGCGTCCGCTCGGCACCGATGCGGTCGTCAAAGTGGATGTCCGCCTGGTGGTCGCGACCTGCGAGCCGCTGGAGACCCTGGTCACGGAGAAGCTGTTCCGCGCCGACCTTTACGAGCGGCTCGCCGTATGCAAGCTCATCGTCCCTCCTCTCCGAGACCGCCTCGAAGACATCCCGCTGCTCGCACGAGCGCTGCTCGCGACCTCCGAGCTGGGCTCCTGTGAGCTGTCGTCGGGAGCGCTGGCGGCGCTGCGCGCCCACCGCTGGCCCGGCAATGTGCGCGAGCTGCGGAACGTGCTCGTCCAGGCCACGCTTCTCGCGAACGGAGGGCGGGTGATGCCAGAGCACATCCTCGCCGTGTTCGCAGAGCGAGCCCCTCCGCAGAGGCGAAAGGTGACGCCGCTGGACGCCTTGCGTCTGTTCGCAGAGGTCGGTGGGAACGTCAGCGCGGCTGCTCGGAGGGCGGAGCTGCCGCGCTCCACGATGCGGGATCTCCTGCGGAGCGCCGGCGCTCTCTGAAGAGAGCGCGCGGGCGGTGCATCAGAACGTGCCGCCGACGCCGAGGCCAGCCTGATCCGGGGAGATGAGCGGGGCGATGGAGGTGACCCGCGGGGCGATGAGCGCTGTGGAAGGCGCCTTCTTCGGATACCAGTCGATCATGGCGTACGCCGCTGTGCCGACGACGCCGAGCCCGAACACGACCCAGCCGGTCACCGCGAGCGCGTAGCGGGTGTCGTAGGTGTCGATCCGGTCCTGCAGCGCGGCGCACGCGGTCCGGAACTCGGGGAGGGCGCCCGAGGGGTTGCCGCTGGAGCCGCAGTAGCCGCGGGTCCGGCCCATCGTGGAGCCCGGGTTTTTGACGGCGTGCTCGCTCATCTGCTGAGCGATGGCATCCGCGGCGCTGCTCGAGTCGGATGCCAGGACCGAGAACACCGTGCCCGTGATCAGGCCGACCCCAGCGACACCCGTCCCGACCCAGGCGATGGGCTTGCGCTTGTACCAGTCCAGGATGGGCTCGCGCTTGCCCGGGCCGGTGTCGCCCTTTGGACTCGTCGGCGCGAGGACGAAGGAGCCGGACGCACTCGCCGTGCTGGCGTCGTTCGCGTTCGGTTGCGTGGAGGCAGGCGGCGCTGCTTCTTGTGTGGGGGAAGATGAGGGAGGAGGCGGCGCTGGTGTGGTGGCGGGGCGGCTGACGGGTACCGGGGCAGGGGTCGGTGCGCCGGCCACGCCCAGCACCAGGTTGGCCGCGGCCGCGGCGGCAGGGCGAGCGTCGACCTGCGTCGAGGTCGACTTGCCCCCGTAGCTCGCGGCGACCGTGTGCTTGCCCGGCTTGACGAAGACGGGATCGAGCAGCGGAGACTTGCCGACCACGGTTCCATCGATGCTCACGTCCGCCCCGGTGGCGTCGATGATCACGATGATGAAGCCCGCCTTCCGCTTTGCGTCGTTGATGCCCTTCTCCGCTGCCGCCTTCTGCTCGGGGGTCACCGCCTTGTGCTCACGGAGGAACTGCTGGAGGTGGTTTCCTGCGTCGTCAGCATAGCCAGCGCGGAGCTCGCTCTGGCCGAGGTTGAGCAGAACGGCAGGGTGACGCTTCAGCGAATACGCTTGCAGAAAGGCTGCCCGCGCGTCCTCGAAACGCCCCGCATCGTAGGCCTTCACGCCGTCCTCGTAGCGCTGGCGGGCGACCTCGGTCACCGCGTCGGCCTGCTGGGCGAGGCTCTCACGCTCGGCGAACGGCAGGGAACCTTGCCCCAGCTCGGTGAGTGCAGCGGGGAGAACGAACGAAAGGAGAAGGGCGGAGGCGCCGACGCGTAGCTTCATGGATCCTCGTCATCATAGGAGCGATGGTCGCTCGGTGCGTCCATCGAAACGCAGACCTGTCGCGCCCTCGCGGTGAGGGCGCATGGCTCAGAACGGGGCGTCGCGGATGATTCCGCCGGTGCCCTTGGAGCCCCCGCTGCTCGGAGTCGATCCCTGCTTGGGGGTCGCGCTCTGCTTCGGGGGGGAGGGTTTGGGGGCGACGGCTGCGGGCGGCTTGCTGGCCGGGGCCGGCTTGCTCGCGGTCGCTGGTTTCGCAGCAGCCGTCGTGGTGGCCGTGGGCGCAGGTCGCTGCGCCACCGAGGGTTCGGCCGTCGCCTTGGGCATGGCGGTCGTTCCCGCGCCGGGGGCGGCGCTGGTGATGGAGGCCGATGGGGCCGCAGCCGCTGCCGTGGGCGAGCCGCCAGCTGGAGCGGACTCTTGCGCGTGGATGGCTCCACTGGAGGCCATGGGCGCGGTTCCCTCGTGCGGAGCGATCGGCGCGCCTTCCTCCTTGGAAGGCGGCGCCGTGACACTGGGAGGCGACGCCGTGGCGGCGAGCGACGTCGGCGTGGTGGCCTCGGCGCCGCGGTGAGGCTCGGCGAGGGGAGGGGACTGCGCCTCTGTCCCGTCGTCGTTGCTGCGGAGGAGCGCGCGCCCCCCGAGGAGGACACCAGCCATCGCGGCTGCGGCAGCGAGGAGCTTGAGCACGGCCCCCGCCCCCGTGCCATTCATCGGAAGCTCGATGGGATCGTCGCCCGACACGCGCGAGGTGCCGCTGGACGTGGTCGGACCGCTCGTCGTCGCTTCCCGACCTCCGCTGACCCTGGCGACGGTCGCAACCACCTCGTTCGCGATCGTCGTCTGGGTGTCCGTTGCAGGGCTTACCGCGTCGTCTTCAGCCGCTGGGGTGTCCAAGGCCGTCGCTTCGATCGGCACCACGGGGGAGACCTGAACGGCTGGCTCCGGCCCTGCTTCTGCGAGCCGCGCCGCTTTCGCGGATGCCTCGTCCCCGTCAGGCGCGACCGCCGTGGCGACCGCCGGACCTCGCTCCGGGTCGCTCTGTGCAGCCCCGAGACCTTCGTCTCGTTCCCAGGAAGGAATGATGAGCGCAGCGAACCGCTCGGCGTCTTCGGCGGAGAGCGCCCCGTCATGCGCAGCGACCGCTCCTGTCTGTCCACCCATCGCCGGTGCGCACCTTATCACCCGCCAGGCAAACGCCGCAATGCTGCGGCGTCAGGACCTCAGCGCCCGAAGTCGCGCTGCAGCTCGCCGTGCCAGCTGTCGGCGACCTGACTCACGGTGGCGACCAGGTCCTCGAACTCTTCGTAGTCGAGGGCCGACAGCCGCCGGAGGCTGCGCACCACCACCTCGTCCCGCGCCCGGTCGATGGCGAAGGCCGCGTCGGAGGTCTGGACGAAGCTCGCCTCCAGCAGCCTCCGGTACAGCGCCTCGACCCCGGTGAGCGGGACGGGGATCACCGGGGCGAAAATCATGAGCACGCCCCGGTCTTCCAGCACGTTGATGCCCACGACCGCCTCGCCGTGGAGGAGCTGCGCGTAGCCGCCTTCGTCGAGCTGCTGGGGCTCCTGGCGTCGCTGCTGCGCATATCGAAAGAGATACGCGTTGACCATGGTCGAAGCGTCGGCAAACTTCTCCCCGGACAGGCGGTCGGCGTAAATGGGCTCAGACATGGCAGATGACGTGGGATCGGACACGTGAAGCCTCCGGCGGATCTCGGCGTCTCGACGCGGCGCCATCGTATCGCTCCATGCGCCGCGGTGATCATCGTTTTTGCGGCGATGGCGTGCGGCAGCGCCGAGGGGCCGGCAGGAACTGTCGCCCCGACGGCCGAAGAAGAGGCTCGCGCGCTGCTCGCGCCGGAGGCGGTGCTGCCGCCACGCGCAGAGACGGTGGCGCTCGCCGACAGCGTGGCCATCGCGTCCTCGCGCGCTGGTACCACCGCGCGTGGCGCGGAGCTGGCCCTGCTGGCGGCGGAGCTCAGGACCCGGCTCTTCCGGCTGGACCACGCGAAGGCCGACAGCAGCGAAGCGCTGGAACTCTACGGCGCGGCTGCCACTGCCTTCCAGGCCGTGGGGGCGGCCGAGGCTGCTTGTGATGCCGAGCGCCGTCGCGCTCTGCTCACGGGGGAGGTGAGCCAGGACGCCTCGGTCACCTACCGTGAACTCTACCTCGTCTCACGGCGACACGCGGCGCTCGCCAGCCGCCGCGCCGACACCGCAGCGGCCCCGGCCGAGGGGGCTCCGCCTGCGCGCTCGGCCTGCCTCGGATCCATCGACGTCGCGCTCGCGCAGTCCGTCGCTTACCGTCCGTCGGGCGACCAGATGCGCGCGCTCGAGGAAGCTGGGCATCGGGTGGAGCAGTCCGTGCTCGCGTCCACGCCCACCTCCGCGTCGGCGCAGCCGATCGTCGCCAGCAGCGCCGCCCCCTCTTCGCTCACCGAGCCGGCCCCCGGCGGCCCCGTGGTGCTCACGACCGCAGATCCTGCCGCCGATCTCGTGCTCGCCCCCCGCGTCGTGAGCAAGCCGGCGGCGACGCTCAAGATCGCTGCCATCGAGCGGTTCGGCTCCGAGAAGGCCGCGCGGGTCATCATCCAGCTCACCGCGCCCGCCAGGTTCAAGGTCGGCGCGCTCCCCGCCGACGAAGCGGCCGGCAAGGACGCCCGCGTGTTTCTCGACATCGCGGGTGCGACCGCGCGTGGCATCGCCAAGGAGATGGAGGTCGGCGGCGCCCTCCGGCGGATCCGGGTCGGCGCCCAGCCCGATGGATCGCGCGTCGTCCTCGACCTGGCCGCGTCGCTCCACCGGCGCATCTACTACCTGCCCGACCCCTTCCGCATCGTGGTCGACGTGAGCACCCGTCCTCCCGCGCGGGCAGAGGGCACGGCCGAAGGCCCGAGCCAGCGTGAAGTTCGCCGCGTCGTCCTCGACCCGGGTCACGGTGGCGCGGACTCGGGCGCCGTCGGCCCGACCGGGCTCAAGGAGAAGGACGTCACGCTGGACATCGCCCACCGTGCCGCCCCGATCCTCGCGCGCGAACTCAAGGTCGAGACGCTGCTCACCCGCGACACCGACACCTACGTCCCGCTCGACATGCGGGCCGCGCGCGCGAACGCCTTCCACGCCGACCTGTTCGTCTCCGTGCACTGCAACGCCAGCGAGGACGGCGTGGCCCGCGGCGTCCAGACGTTCTCACTCGATCCCGCCCGCAACCCCGATCGACTCTCGGTCCGTCTCGCCGCCCGCGAAAATGCGGCGGGGCGTGGTGCGCTCGTCGCCACCCATGAAGCCGAGCTGAGCGCCATCGTCTCTGGCCTCAACGTCGGCGACCTCGCGGATCGATCCCGCCACCTGGCGGTCCTCCTCCAGCGTGCTGCGCTCGCCTCCCTCGGCCCTCGCTATCCGGAGACGAAGGACCAGGGCACCAAGACGGCCAGCTTCTACGTTCTCGTGGGCGCCGACATGCCGGCCGTCCTCTTCGAGACCGCGTTCATCTCCAACCCCGAGGACGAAGCGCGGCTCGCCACGGCGGACTTCCGGCAGAAGATGGCCGACGCCGTCGTGAATGCGGTCCGCGCCTTCCGTGAGGGAAAGTGACCCGAGCTCAGGACCGCTCCAGCCCCATCAGCCGCTCCAGCGAGTCACGCAGCTCGGCCATCTCCCCCTTCTTGATGAAGTCGTACGCGCCCGCCTCCGTGGCGCTCTTCTTCATGTCCTCGGCCTCGGAGTAGACGATGCAGCGGATGTGCGAGGTAGCCTCCAGCGAGCGCATCCGCTCCAGGCAGCGCAGCCCGTCGAGCCCTGGCATCTTCACGTCCAGGATCATCGCGTCCGGCTGCAGTGAACCCACGGCCACCAGCGCGTCGAACGGGTCCTGGAAGGTGGTCAGATCGAACCGTTTCGACAGCACTTTCCGCAGGGAGGCGAGCACGGCCGGGTCCTCGTCGACGACCACGACCTTCGGCTTGCCCTGCCGCAGGACCTCGGGGATCGGGTAGCCGTACTTCCGGAGAAAATCGAGCACGTCGAGCCTCCTGAACCGGAGGTGACGCCCTGGCGTCCGGAAGTGCCGGATCTCTCCTTTGTCGGCCCAGTTGTGGATCGTTTTCAGGTCGACCTGACAGAAACGCGCGACGTCGCTCGCCGTGAACAGCTCGGGGATCTGCTGGGTCGTCGGTTCTTTGGGGTTCGGGTCCATGGCTTTCTCGACTCCTCGGATCAGCGGTTGCCGGGCGGGGGTGGGTCTTCACTCACGAAACGCCCCTCGCGGAGGACGTATCGGATGGGCCCTGCGGCGTACCGCTCGCGGATCTCGTGCGATGGATCGCCAGGCAGTGCCAGGTACGGAGGATCTCCCGCCACGAAGCGGGGACAGATGGGCGAAAGGCTCTGCTGACCGGCGAGCGCGACGGCCTCGCTCATCCGGGAAACAGTGGCCAGCAACTCCAGCGTGTGGGACGTGGGCGGCGCCAGGAAGATCGTCCCGCGCGTGGCGCGGTCGAGGACTTCGACCGGAGTTGCCCAGAAGCTCATCGTCGTCTCGTGATCATCATGGCGTCCCACTTGCCCCTCGGGGAGCGGGAGCAGGAAAAAACGGGCATCGAAGCGCCGCGCTTCGGCCTCGGGCGTGATCCAGCGCGCCCAGGGCGTGAGCTGCCCCAGATCGAGCCGCAGCTCCCGACGTGCGAGCTCCTCCTCGAGCTTTGCGCCACCCGCGATCTGTCGGAGGATCGAGGACACCTCGCTGTCGGGCAGCGTCCCTCCGACCACAGGCAGGATGGCTCCCTCCTCGAGCGCCTCGCGGCATGCGGCCACCGAAAGCGCCCGCGCCGGAGCGCTCGCGCTCGCAAACACCTGGGCCCTCGTGGAAGTGGCGGTGGCCCGGGTCGCCCACGCCTCGGTCCCATCCTCTGGATCCACCTTGCCGCCCGGGAAGACCACGGCTCCGCCCAGGAAGGCCGAGCGCGCATGCCGGAGGACACAGAACACCTCCAGCCCGTCGCCCCCCTCTCGAAGCGCGATGACCGTGGCGGCGTCTCGCGGTACCGCAGGAATTCGCGTCTGATCGAAATCTAGCAATCTAGGAGAAATATCTTCCATGTGAGCTGTCTTCCGTCAAGTTGTCCTGGCTCTACGGCTGGGCAAGCAAACTCGAAACACCGGCTGATCGAAGTGACTCAGGAGAGGCCTTGCGCGTGTATGCGCAACGCCCCGACCCGGACATCCATCAGGCCTCTGGTCGCGGGAACACGCAGCAGCCTCGCGCTGGCGGTGCCGTGCGCACGCCACGAAATTCCGCGCCCTGAAAGCGCGGGGGTCTTCTACTCTCCTGACGTAACCAAGCGCCGCAGCGCACATCGAATGCGCTCGCGGAGCAAAACCCAGGGACTCCAAGGCCCTGGGGAAGCCCCAATGCCGGAGGGCGTCAACGACGCGAGAGGACACATGAACAAGGTCCAGCTCAAGAAGTTCAAGAGTCTGCTCGAGGCAAAGCGCGACGAGATCCTCAAGAAGGCGCAGCAAACGCTGAACGAGGACATGGCGCTCGACGCGAACGATCTCCCCGACGAGATGGACCTGGCGTCGAGCGAGTACCTTCAATCGTTCACGTTCCGCCTCCGCGGCCGTGAGAAGTCGTTCCTCGACAAGATCGACAAGGCGCTCGCGAAGATCGAGGACGGCACCTTCGGAAACTGCGAGGAATGCGAGGAGGAGATCACGGTCAAGCGCCTCGAAGCGCGTCCGGAGACCACCCTCTGCATTCGCTGCAAGGAAGACCAGGAGCGTGTCGAGAAGGACTACGGCTGAGCGAGACGGCCTCGAATCCGGCGCCTGAGAAGGCGCTCCCACCCCCCTGACTCCCGCCGGTCCATCGACCGGCGGCGACATCGGTCACTCCAGAACAGCGCTCTCGAAGCGTCGGGCGTGTGCCGGCGTAGCACGGCCCGACGCCGCTTCGCGCTCACTTCGCGCGGCTCGCCGTGCGTCCCTTGGCGCTCGAAGAGGCTGACTTCTTGCGACGACCGAGCACCTCGCGCAGGTACTGGCCGGTGTGGGACGCCTCGGTCTGCGCCACTTCTTCCGGGGTCCCCGTGGCGATGATGCGCCCGCCGCGCTCGCCGCCTTCCGGCCCCAGGTCGATCACCCAGTCGCTGCACGCGATCACATCGAGGTTGTGCTCGATCACCAGGACCGTGTTCCCCGCGTCGCGCAGGCTCATCAAGCTGGCGGTGAGGACCTCGATGTCCGAGAAATGCAGACCGGTGGTGGGCTCGTCGAGCACGTAGAGCGTGCGCCCCGTGGCCTTGCGGGCAAGCTCGCGCGCCAGCTTGACCCGCTGCGCCTCACCGCCGGAGAGCGTGGTCGCCGGCTGTCCCAGGGTGATGTACCCCAGGCCCACGCGGGCCAGCGCGGTCAGGCGCTCGCGGATGCGCGGAATGGTTTCGAACTGCTCGATCGCTTGCTCGACGGTGAGCGCCAGCGCATCGGCGATCGACATCCCTCGGTAGAGCACCTCGAGCGTCTCGCGGTTGTAGCGGCGGCCTCCGCAGGTCTCGCACGTCACGAAGATGTCGGGGAGGAAGTGCATCTCGATGCGGAGCACGCCGTCACCCTGGCAGGCCTCGCACCGACCCCCCTTCACGTTGAACGAGAAGCGGCCAGCCTTGTAGCCGCGGGTGCGTGACTCGGGGAGCCCGGCGTAGAGCTCGCGCAGCAAGCTGAACACGCCGGTGTACGTCGCCGGGTTGGAGCGCGGCGTGCGCCCGATCGGCGCCTGATCGATGGAGATCACCTTGTCGATGTGCGACAGGCCCTCGATGCCGTCACAGGCGCCCACGGGCGCAGAGCTCCGGTAGAGTTCGTTCTTGGCCGCGGGCAGCAGCGTGTCGACGATGAGGCTCGATTTCCCCGAGCCGGACACGCCGGTCACGCTGCAGAACAGGCCGAGCGGGATCTCGGCCGTGACCTCGCGGAGGTTGTGCGCCCGCGCGCCCACGACCCGGATGAAGCGACCGTCGGGGCGCTGTCGTTTCGTGGGGATCGGGAGCTGCTTCTTGCCGGACAGGTACGGGCCGGTGATCGAGGCTGGATCCTCGGACAGCTCGTCGGGCGTCCCCTGGGCGACCACGCTACCGCCGTGTACGCCGGCGCCCGGGCCCATGTCGATCACGTGATCCGCGGCGATGATCGCGTCACGATCGTGCTCGACGACGATGATCGTGTTCCCGAGATCGCACAGGCGCCGTAGCGCCTCGAGCAGCCGCGTGTTGTCGCGCGCGTGGAGGCCCACCGAGGGTTCATCCAGCACGTAGAGGACCCCCACGAGCGCCGCGCCGATCTGGGTGGCGAGGCGGATGCGCTGCCCCTCGCCTCCGGAGAGCGTCTGCGCAGAGCGATCGAGCGTGAGGTAGTCGAGCCCCACGTCGATGAGGAAGCCGAGGCGCGCGATCACCGCGCGGAGGAGGGGCTCGGCGATCGCCCGCTCGCGCGGCATGAGCTGCGTCTCCCCGTCGCCGCTGCCCTCCGGCATCAGCCCCTCGAGGAAGCCCCGCAGCGTGCGCAGCGCCAGGGTGCCCACCTGCGCGATGTTCATGCCGCCGAGCTGCACGGCCAGCGCCTCGGGCCGGAGCCGCCGGCCATCGCACACGTCGCACACCCGGGTGACCACGAACCGCCCGAGTTCGTCACCGAGCGCGTTCGTCTCGTCCTCGAAGCCGTCGTCCTCGTCGTCGGCGCTCTGGACCTGCGCCTCGCCGCTCGCGAGCTGCTTCTCCAGCCGCGGAATGATGCCCTCGTACGCTCCGCGCTTCTTCCCGCGTCCGGCTTGCGCCTCGGAGCCGTGCAGGATCGCCTCCCGGGTGGCGGCCGGCAGCTTGGACCAGGCCACGTCCGGGTTCGCGCCCAGGGTCGTCACCGCCCGATCCGTCTCCGTGGCCAGCCGGAGCGACCCGCGTCGACCCCAGGCCACGACGGCGCCCTCGCGCAGCGTCCGGCGAGGATCGGGCACCACCCGTTCCGGATCGATGCGCGTCCGTGCGCCGATCCCGTCACACGCCGGGCAGGCGCCGTGCGGGCCGTTGAACGAGAACATCCGCGGCTCGATCGGCGGCAGCGAGATCCCGCAGTCGATGCAGGCGAAGCGCTCGCTCATCCAGAGTGGCTCGACCTTCGTCCCCTCGCTGGAGATGTCGACGAGCAACCGACCTTCGCCGAGCTTCAGCGCAAGCTCCACCGAGTCCGTGAGGCGACCCTTGATCCCCTCCTTGATCACGACGCGATCGATCACCACGTCGAGATCGTGGGGCCGGCTGCGATCGAGGACGAGCTCATCCCCCAGATCGACGACCTCGCCGTCGATGCGCGCGCGGACGAAGCCCTCTCGCCGCAGGCGCTCGATGTCCAGCTTCAGCTCACCCTTCCGTGCCCGCGCGATGGGCGCGAGGATGGTGGCGCGTGCGCGCTCCCCCAGATCGAGGATCCGGTCCACGATCTGTTGCACGGTCTGCGCCTCGATGCGCTTCCCGCACGCGGGGCAGTGCGGGGTCCCGACCCGGGCGAAGAGCAGCCGCAGGTAGTCCGATATCTCCGTCACCGTGCCGACGGTCGAGCGAGGGCTCTTGGCGAGCGCTCGCTGCTCGATGGCGATCGCCGGAGACAGTCCCTCGATCGACTCCACGTCCGGCTTGGAGAGCTGCTCCAGGAACTGCCGCGCGTACGCCGAGAGCGACTCGACGTAGCGACGCTGTCCTTCTGCGTAGATGGTGTCGAACGCCAGCGACGACTTGCCGGACCCGCTCGGCCCGGTGATCACCACCAGCTTGTCGCGCGGGATCGACACGCTGACGTTCTTCAGGTTGTGCTGCCGGGCACCTCGGACGATCAAGCGATCCATGGGTGGGTGGAGAGCTAGCACACGAGGGCGTGCGCGGGTCAACCCCGCGCCCGTCGTTGCCATCTCCCGACGACCCGAACCGTGGCGCGAGCGCGCCCCGTTGCTCACGCTCGTCAGTTCGTCAAGCCGAGACCTTCTCTTCGGACATCGTCCGATTTTTCTCTCGCGCTGCGGCTCTGGTACATGAGCTATGAGGCGGGGGTCGGGCGGTGAGAAGTGGGCGAAACGGCAACCTGGTCACGGCGATCGGCGCAGGCATTGCAGTCGGCGCGGGCGCCCTCGTCACGTACGAAGCCGTGTGCTCCATGATCGTCGGCCGACCCGCGCGGCGAGGGGAGGGGAGCCCGGACCCGATCGTGCACGCCCTTTCGTCCGCGCCGCCGCTCCACGCCGAGGCGCCCTCATCCGCCCCCCCCTCGACGCGGGAACCCCACGATCGCTTCGCCGACGATCCGACGATCTCCGCCGCTTGCCCCCCCGACATGACGCTCGTCGAAGGCGACTTCTGCCCGGCGCTTGCCTACCGCTGCGCCCGCCCCGCGGAAGATCACGGCTTCGGCTGCGCGGAGTACGAGCGTGGCCAGCGCTGCCTCGAGCCCACCGATCCCCGACGCTTCTGCATCGACCGACACGAGTGGCCCAACCGCATCGGCGAGCCGCCCACCGTCTTCGTCGACTGGCACGACGCGCGCTCGCTCTGCGCGGGCGCCGGCAAGCGCCTCTGCCGCCGCTCCGAGTGGACGCTCGCCTGCGAGGGACCCAAGCGACTGCCTTATCCCTGGGGCTTCGTCCGCGCCCCCAGCCCGTGCAACGTCGACCGCGCCGCCATCCCTCCGGACGTCCCGGCCTTGCTCCGCCCCTCCACCCGCGACGAGGAGCTGGCCCGCCTCTGGCAAGCCGACCCCATCGGCTCCCATCCCGACTGCATCAGCAGCTTCGGCGCCTACGACCTGTCCGGCAACGTGGACGAGTGGACGGACAACCTCGCCGACGACCCCGGCACGTCCACCCCCTCCACCTTGAACGGCGGCTACTGGGGACCGGTGCGCAACACCTGTCGCCTCACCACCACCGCGCATGGCCCCGACTTCCGCTTCTACCAGGTCGGCTTCCGCTGCTGTGCCGAGCCCATCGATGGCGTCGTCACCCCGCCGCCGCGCCCCTGGGTCGATCGCAAGCGCCGTCAGGTGAGGGACGGCTGATGCGCGATCGCCTCGTCTTTCTCGCCGCGCTCCTCGCCGCCGCGCTCCTCGGCGCGCTGCTCTTCATGCCCCGCTTCCGCGTGGCGTTCGACGCCCCCGACCTCCCCACGAGCGCGCCGGCGCCGCCCCCTCCGCCACCGCCGCCCCCCCCCGAACCTCCGCCACCGCCGCCCCCCCCGCCGCCGTACGTGCGCGTGAACCCCGACGGCGCCACGGCGTGCCCGGCGGACATGGTCCTCGTCGACGGCATCTACTGCCCCTTCGTCGGGCACCGCTGCGCGCGCTACCTCGACCAGGCCCGTGACGCCTGCGACACCTTCGCCGCCGACGTCCTCTGCGAGGGCCGCCTCCAGCGGCGCCGCTACTGCGTCGACCAGCACGAGTACCCCAACCTCGTCGGCGCTCGCCCCGTGGTCATGGCCGACTGGAACGACGCCCAGCGCGCCTGCGCCGCCGAGAACAAGCGCCTCTGCACCACCGAAGAGTGGGAGTTCGCCTGCGAGGGCCCCCAGATGTGGCCTTACCCGTACGGCATCGAGCGCGACGCCAGGGCTTGCAACATCGACCAGGAAGCCACGGCGCCCACCCCCGACGCCTCCGACCCGTGGAACCTCGGCGAGGAGGTCGAACGCCTCGATCAACGCATCCCTTCGGGCGAGCGGCACCGCTGCGTCAGCCCCTTCGGTGTCTACGACATGACCGGCAACGTCGACGAGTGGGTGACGAACGAGCAAGGCAAGAGCCACGAAGCCCCGTTCCGCTCCTCGCTCAAAGGCAGCGCCGCCGGCGCGCTCACCCGGGCCCGTTGCCGACCCACCAACGCCGTCCACGACCCCACCTACCGCTCCCATCAGGTCGGCTTTCGCTGCTGCGCCGACCCGCTCGATGGCAGCCGCTCGCGCCAGGCCGCACCCCAGACCTCGCACATCCCCAAGCGCCAGCGCATGACCGCCCCGCGGTGAGGCCTCGCACGCCCACGGCGCCTGGTGCCGCGCGCGCCGGGGACAGCGCGCCATGCCCCGGGTTGCGGTATAGATCCGCGGGTGACCACCGAGCAGAGCGCGACAGCCCCCGTCCAGCCCGGTGAGATCCTTGCCGGCAAGTACCGCGTCGATCGCGTCCTCGGCCAGGGAGGCATGGGCGTCGTCGTCGCCGCCACCCACACCCACCTCGGCCAGCGGGTCGCCCTCAAGTTCCTCCTGCCCGAGCTCGCCAGACGGCACGACGTCGTGGCCCGCTTCGACCGCGAAGCCCGCGCCGCCGTCCGCATCCAGAGCGAGCACGTCGTCCGCGTCCTCGACACGGGCGTCCTCGAGAACGGCGCGCCGTTCATGGTCATGGAATTCCTCGAGGGCGACGACCTCCAGCAGCTCGTACGCGCCCGCGGCCGCCTGGAGATCACCGACGCCGTCGAGTACCTCCTCCAGGCCTGCGAGTGCCTCGCCGAGGCCCACATGGCGGGCATCGTGCACCGCGACATCAAGCCGGCGAACCTCTTCCTCACCCGGCGCGCCGACGGCTCCCCCCTGGTCAAGGTCCTCGATTTCGGCATCTCCAAGGCCAACCTCCTGAGCGGCGAGGGCCCCTCGTCCGCGCCCCTCACGCAGACTGCCGCGCTGATGGGCTCGCCCAAGTACATGTCGCCGGAGCAGCTCAAGTCGGCCCGCGACGTCGACGCCCGCACCGACATCTGGGCCCTCGGCATCGTCCTCCACGAGCTGCTCACCGGCGAGGCCGCGTTCATCGCGACGACCATGGCAGAGCTGTGCATGTCCATCCTCGGCCAGCCACCTCCGTCACTCCGGTCCCGCCGCACCGACGCGCCGGCCGGGCTCGAAGCCGTCATCCTCCGCTGTCTCGAGAAAGAGCCTGCCCGGCGGTACGCCAACGTGGCCGAGCTGGCCGTCGCCCTGGCCGAGTTCGCGCCACGCGCCCGCGTATCGGCCGAGCGCGTCCTGCGCATTCTTCAGGCGAAGGGGCACGCGACCCAGGTCTCGCTTCCGCCCGCCGCGCAGCCTCGGGCCGCCGCCCCCCCACCTGGAACCCCGGCAGCTCCAGGAGCCCCGGCCTTCCAGGCCACCGTGCCCCAGGCGCCCCTCCACAGCGCTGCCCCGCCACACGGCCCGGGCCCTGGTGGCGTCTCCTATCCCCCGCCAGGCCATGGCCCACCCGCGGTCGCTGGCGCCTACGCCGGCCCCCCTGGCTACGCTGCCCCGATCCCGCCCGCGTACGCCCCGCACTCCCCCCCCGTGCACCACGGACCCCACTACCACCCAGGTCCGCAACCCTATGCCGCCCATGGCCCGCCAGCGCCTCGCGCGGGCTCCATCCACCCTTCCACGATCATCCTCATCGCGCTCATCTCGTTCATCGTCCTGGGTGTCGGCAGCTGCAGCCTGTGCGTCTGCCTCGGGGCTGCGGCCGGCTCTGGCTGATCCGCGCGAAGCAGCCGTCCCGACCCGAACATCCGCCCAGCAGGCGCCTCACCTCGTCGACGAACGCCCGTCGGCCATGGCCGCATCCCCCTGCGCCGTGGGCCGCCTGGGCTCCTCCGGACGTGCCACCTGCAGCCAATCCCTTCCAACGGAGGTCCGCTTGGACTACGTTGTCACCGTCGTTGTCGCTTCGCAGCGTCGGACGGCACGGGACTCGCCCCCTGACCACGGGCGGCCTCGACGCACGGGCCTATAGCTCAATCGGTCAGAGCCCCCGGCTCATAACCGGGCTGTTCCTGGTTCAAGTCCAGGTGGGCCCACCCGAAACTCGCAGCGTAGGAACGAAGTAAGGAGACGAAGGAACACGTGACCATAAGCGATCAGATCCCGCCGCTCGAGGAACTGTCCGCCATAGACATCGAACTCCGCCGCATCGAAGAACAGCTCAACAAACATCGGGGCCAGCTCGATGGGATGCGGTCGGAGGTAAAGACGCTAGAGGACAGACTCAAGGCCGACCGGGAGACCCTGACCACCATGGACAGGGCCCGCAGCGAGCTCCAGGTAGAGCTCCGGCAGATGGCCAACCAGATCGAGCGCTCCCGGGAGAAGCTGAACCGTTCCCGCAACGAGCGCGAGTCGATGGCAGCTCAGCGAGAGATCGAAGAGCTCCGCAAACTCCAGCGTGACCGTGAAGAGGAACTCGAGCGACTTACCGGCGCTGCCGACGGAGCCCGAACCTCAATCTCCGACGCTGACGGCAGGCTCACCGACGTCAGCCGCGCACTCGAAGGCACCGCCCCCGGCGCCACCGAATCCCTCGCCACCCTCGACGTCGAGAAGCAGGCCCGCCTCGAAGCGCGCGCTCAGGTGGTCACCCGGCTGCCTACCCAGCTCTATCGCCGCTACGAGTCGATCCGCACCCGTCGCCCTGTCGCGATCGCGCGCGTCGTGAACGGCATTTGCCTCGGCTGTCACATGTCCATCCCACCCATGATGATCCAGAAGATGCGGCGCCTGGAGGCTTTCGAGCAGTGCCCGAGCTGCGTGCGCATCATCTACTACTACCAGGCGCCTGCGGAGACGGCGTCCTCGGCAGACCCGTCACGCGCCTGATCCGAGCCCCGCTTGAAAGCCTGCCCGTCCTGTCAGAGGCTCTTTCCCGAGGACGGCGCCTACTGTCCGATCGACGGGGAGCGTCTCTCGTCGGTCACCGAAGCGCTGGTGCCCACTGATCCGGACGATCCGCGCGTCGGCAAGGCCTTCTGCAACGGCCGCTACCAGATCCGGCGTGTGGTCGCCGACGGCGGGACGGGTCGCGTCTACCAGGCCCTGGACCTCAAGGACAGCCGGAGCGTCGCGCTCAAGATCCTCCACGGCGACGTGATCCTGGACGAGATCGCGCTCCAGCGCTTCCGCCGCGAGTTCGAGGTCAGCGCCGCGCTCCCGCACGAGCACATCATCGAGGTCTTCGCCTTCGAGAAGACCGAGGACAAGAGCTTCGCGCTGGTCATGGAGTACCTGGAGGGCGAAGAACTCCGTGCGCAGCTCAAGCGCGACAAGGTCATCGCCCCCGCGCGGCTCGTCCGCATGGTCTCGCAGATCGCCATTGGCCTCGGCGCCGCGCACGACCACAAAGTGGTGCACCGCGATCTCAAGCCCGACAACATCTTCCTCGTCGGCACCCGCGACGGCGATCGCGTCAAGATCCTCGATTTCGGCAGCGTCCGTGACAACAACGAGGGCGTGAAGAAGCTGACGGCGATCGGCACCACCATCGGCTCGCCGTTCTACATGTCGCCGGAACAAGCGCAGGCGCTACCCACCCTCGATCACCGCGCCGACGTGTGGTCGCTCGGCGCGATCATCTACGAGTGCGCTGCGGGCACCGTCCCCTTCCGCGGCACCACCGGCCCGGCGATCCTCCTCGCCATCCTCACCGAGGAGCCGCTCCCTCCGAGCGTGGTCCACGACGCCGCGCCGAGGACACTCGACCCGCTGATGCTCCGCGTCCTGACCAAGGACGCCGATGCCCGCATCCCCACCACGGCGGAGCTCGCCGACGCCCTGGGGCACGCGTACGGCCTCGAAGGTACCCACCGCGACTGGGCGCTCGTGCCCCAGGACGAACTCACCGAGCAGATCGAACGAGGTCTCCCGCGCGCGCTCGAACGCCACGATGCGGAGATTGCTGCCCGGGGCGAGCCCATCCGGAAGCCGAGCGATCCTTCGGACGAGCTGTTCCGTGCAGGCTCGCATGGCGGTCCGGTGACGTTTCAAGAAGACACGTCCATGGCTGCCCCCAGACCCATGCAACGGTGGATCGTTCCGCTCATCGCGGGAACGGCCGTCCTGGTCGGGGTGGTCGTTGCGTTCCTCATCGCCCGCTGACGGCGGAGCGTGATATCTAGAAGGCGTGAATCACGCGCCATCGCACTGGAACAGGCTCTCTCCCTTGGCCCTCGCCGCCCTCACGCTGGCTGCGGCTGCCGGATGTACCCCGAGCGAGGCGGCCACGCCCCCGGCGGCTGAAGCCGAGAGCGCGGCGGCGCCGGCCAAGGGCCCCAAGGTCGACACCGAGACCTACGTCATGGAGATGAAGCCGACCAAGAAGTACAAGGCCGGCCAGGAAGATACGGTCGAGGTCACCCTGATCCCGAAGGCGCCGTACCACATCAACGACAAGTACCCGATCAAGTTCAAGCCCACCGACCCGGCCCCGGACGGCATCAAGTACACGAAGGCCGTCCTCAAGAAGGAAGACGGCGCCGTCGACGACAAAAAGGCCGTGTTCAAGGTCCCCTTCGTGGCCGCGAAGGCAGGCCAGGCCAAGGTCTCCGGTGTCCTGTACATGAGCGTCTGCAGCGATGCGAACTGCATCATGGACAAGCAAGAACTCGAGGCGAACGTCGACGTCGAGTAGACGCGGGGCTACACTCAGCTCCCCTTGAGCCACGAATCCTCCGCCAGCCGGGGCGACAAGGCCGGCCCCACCACTGCCCGCCACGATCCCGAACGCGCCGCGGAGCGAACGCGGGTCGCGCTCACCGATCTCGACGCCATCGCCTCGACGATGGCCCGTCGCTTCAACGAGGAGCGGCGTGTCCTGTCGTTCCAGCAGTACCTGGAGCTCTTCGCCGCTGACCCCATCGGTCAGGGGAGGGACGCGGCCCGGTACGTGCGCGACCTGTTCGATCACTACGGCACCCGCAAGGTGAAACGGCCGTGGGGCGAGCTGACCCGCTTCAACCTCTTCGACCTGCCGTGGGAAGCGCCGGTGCCGTCGTCCCAGAGCAGCGGGGGCCCGATCGCCGCCCACCACGGCCGCGACGGCGCGCTCGTGGGTCAGGAAGACATCCAGGCCGAGATCTACCGCGCCCTCTGCAACTTCGTCCGCGAGGGTCGCGCCAACCGCCTGATCCTCATGCATGGCCCGAACGGCTCGGCGAAGAGCACCGTCGCCGCCTGCATCCTCCGCGCCCTGGAGCACTACGCCACCCTCGACGAGGGCGCCCTCTACCGCTTCCACTGGGTGTTCCCCAGCCGCAAGGCGGTGCGCGGCACCATCGGCTTCGGCGGTGAGGTCACGGCCAGCAGCGGCGACGAGGTGAGCTACGCGCACCTCGCCGACGACCAGATCGACACCCGCCTGGTCATCGAGCTGCGCGACCACCCCCTTTTCCTCCTCCCGCTCCCCGAACGCCGGGCTCTCATCCTCAAGCTCTACGAGAACGCCGGCGCCACCGAGCCCCCGCCCGAGTGGCTGATGAGCGGCAAGCTCTCGCACAAGAACCAGCAGGTCTTCGAGGCCCTCCTCGCCGCGAACGCAGGCTCCCTCGTCGAGGTGCTGCGCCACGTCCAGGTGGAGCGCTACTTCATCTCCCGCCGCTACCGCCTCGGCGCCGTCACCGTCGGCCCCGAGCTGTCGGTCGACGCCGGCGAGCGCCAGATCACCGCCGACCGCTCCCTGGCCTCGCTCCCCACCTCCCTCCAGGCCACCACCCTCTTCGAGGCCCACGGCGAACTCATCGAGGCCGCTGGCGGCGTCCTCGAGTTCAGCGACCTCCTCAAGCGCCCCATCGACGCCTTCCGCTACCTCCAGCTCACCCTGGAGACCGGCGAGGTCAGCCTGCCCCAGCAGACCGTGCAGACCAACGTGGTGATGATCGGCAGCGCCAACGAGATCCACCTCTCGGCCTTCCGCGAGCACCACGAGTTCCCGAGCTTCCGGGGCCGCTTCGAGCTGATCCGCGCCCCCTACCTCCGCGCCTGGACCGACGAGCAGACCATCTACGACGCGCAGATCGTCCCCTTCGTCACCCGGCACGTCGCCCCGCACGCCACCCGCGTCGCCGCGCAGTTCGCCGTGCTCTCCCGCATGCGCCAGCCCGAGTCGAAGCGTTACGCCGACGCCCTCGCGCCCGTCATCGCCGCGCTCACGGCCGAGGAGAAGATGGACCTCTACGCCACCGGCGCGCCCCCCGAGCGCCTCGAAGAAGACGCCCAGAAGCTCCTCAAGGCCGGCGTCGACGCCCTCTACCACGAGAGCGACGCCGCCGGAGACTACGAGGGCCGCCTCGGCATCTCCCCCCGCGAGATCCGCACCGTGCTCCTCGATGGCGCCCAGAGCCCCGAGTACGCCTGCCTCTCGCCCTTCGCCGTCCTCACCGAGCTCGACGAGATCTGCAAACGCCAGTCGGAGTTCGACTGGCTCAAGGAGAAGGCCCTCGCCGGCGGCTACCACGACCACCGCCTCTTCCGCGAGATCGTCCGCCGCCGCCTCCTCGACCTCCTCGAAGAAGAGATGCGCGCTGCCAGCGGCCTCGTCGAGGAAGGCCGTTACGCCGAGCTGTTCGATCGCTACACCGCCCACGTCACCGTGTGGGTGAAGGGCGAGAAGATCCGGAACCCCCACACCGGCGACTACGAACAACCCGACGAGCGCATGATGCGCGAAGTCGAAGCCTTGCTCGGCGTCCGCAGCCGCCACGAAGACCACCGCCGCGGCCTCATCTCGTCCATCGCTGCCTGGGCCATCGACCACCCTGGCCAGAAGGTCGTGAACGACATCGTCTTCCCGCACCTGCTCCGCAAGCTGCGCGACGCCGTCTTCAGCGACCGCAGGAAGGGCGTCGCCCTCCTCGTGCGCGACCTCTACACCTACCTCAGCTCCAGCAAGGAGCAGTCCTCCCGCGACCCCTCCCTGGGCGAGCTGCGGGAAGAGCAGCGCAAGAACGCCCGCGAAGCCCTCGAACGGCTGCACAAGATGGGCTATTGCGACCACTGCGCCCTCGACGCCGCCAGCGCCCTCCTTCGCGCCCGCTACGCCGAGCTGGTGACCTGACCCCCCGACCCGCATGCTGATCGACTCCCACTGCCACCTCGACCCCGGCTACTTCAAAGAAGGCCCCGAAGCCGTCATCGAGCGCGCCAACGCCGCCGGCGTCTCCCGCTTCGTCGTCATCGGCGTCGGCGAGGACCTCGCCCCCGCCCACTTCGCCATCGACCTCGCCGCGCGCCGCCCCGACGTCCACGCCACCGTCGGCCTCCACCCCCACGACGCCACCCGCTCCACCGACGAGCTCCTCGCCGAGATCCGCGTCCTCGCCGCGCGCCCCGAGGTCGTCGCCGTCGGCGAGATCGGCCTCGACTACCACTACATGCACTCCCCCCGGGACCAGCAACAGCGCGTCTTCCGCGACCTCATCCGCATCGCCCGTGAGGTCCAGAAGCCCATCGTCGTCCACACCCGCGAAGCCGCCGACGACACCCTCGCCCTCCTCGAAGAAGAGCGCGCCTCCGAGGTCGGCGGCATCATCCACTGCTTCAGCGAAGACCGCCCCTTCGCCGAGCGCGCCCTGGCCCTCGACTTCGACCTCTCCTTCTCGGGCATCGTCACCTTCCGCAGCGCGACCGCCATCCAGGAAGTCGCCGCCTGGGCGCCTGCCGACCGCATCCTCGTCGAGACCGACAGCCCCTACCTCGCCCCCATCCCGTTCCGCGGCAAGCGCTGCGAACCCGCCCACGTCGCGCACACCGCCCGCTTCATCGCCGGCCTCCGCAACGAACCCTTCGAGACCCTGGCCGAGCACACCGCCGCGAACACCCGCCGCCGCCTCCGCCTCCCGGACTGATCCGGACCCACACGATCGACACACGCACGCTTGACAGATTCGAGACTCATCGCCATAGTCCGCCCCCGCTTACGACTTGGGGCGCAACCCGCCTCATTCGCCGAAGTAGCTCAGATGGCTAGAGCAGGCGTTTCATACGCGCCGGGTCGGGGGTTCGATTCCCTCCTTCGGCACCACCCGTTGGTGCAACGACACGCACGATAGACGAACCGGAATCAGGCACTGTCTGATTCCACGTCGTCCGTCACCAGAGCCTGGCTCCGCACCCTCGCGACCCGTGATGGTCTGGTGCCTCGCGTCCGGGTCCTCCCTTCACGCAGAGGCCCTGGACCCACGCCATCGCGACCGGCGAACGCCGGGTTCCGACCCCTGGCCTCACGGCCGGATGTTCACGATCGTCCCTTCGCCCTCGCCGCTGTAGACCGCGTGCCACCCCTCGGGCACCTGCGGCTCGGTCCAGGTGAAGAGCCGACGCGCATCCACCGGCAACATCGCCACGTTGTGGAACGTCCGCGCCTCGCCGACCGTGTCGCTCCAGTACATCCCCGTCAACGACACCGCCGGATCCAGCTCCATCACCCACGGCGCGTCCGCCACATCGAAGCTTTCCCCCACCTCGCGCGGATCCACCCCGCGCGTCACATGCTTGCTCCGCACCCGGAACACCCCCCGCGGCGTCGACGCGGTCGTTGCCGCATCCTGGAGCTGATCGTGGCCCGTCGAGACCAGCGTCGCGTACACCGCCTTCTGCCCCTCGTACGCCGTCAGCGTCTGGTTCGCCACGCTCACGTCCAGCCACCGCGTCGACCCTTGCGCGAAGTCCGGGAACTTCGTCCGCTTCACGACCACCACGAGGTCCTGCGCCCGCAGCCAGTACCCCGCCCGCGCCTCCTCGAACCGCATCCCCTCCACCGTCCGGAAACGCCCCGTCAGCGGCACCGCCGTCCGCTTCTCCAGCTCGTCGTCCGTCATCGTCGCCTTCCCTGGCGCGAGCGACCACGCGTGCACCTCGTACCGATGCACGAACGCCACCGGCAGCGGATCCTTCTCCAGATCGATCCCGTGCCACGTCGACCCCGGCACCGCTTGCAACCTGTCCGCCGGCACCAGCCGCCCCTCCGGCGTCACCCCGAACCGCCGCCCCTCACCCGCGCCGGCCTCCGAGATCTCGAAGCTCCGCGTGATCGCCACCCCGCTGCCCTTGCGCAGCGCGCTCACCTTCGCCCCCACCTCGCCCGCGACCACCGACAGCGGCACCAGCGGCGCCGCCGCGTTCCCCCCCACGAACCCGAAGAACGACCCCTCCGTCCGCTTCCCGTCGTCCCCCACGCCCTCCGCCGTCGGCAGCAGCACCGGCGGCCCTGACGCCACCCCGCGCTCATCCAGCGGCACATCGTTCGCCGCGGCCCCGATCGGCATCCCCGCCCGCTCGCTCACCTTGCTCTGCCACCGCCGCAGATCCGGCTCCGCCTCGCCCAGCGCCGCCGCATCCGGCACCCCCACGTACGCGGGCATCCCCGCCGTCAGCGCCCGCCCGTAGCGGTAGGGCAGGGGACGCGCCACCTGTGGCGGCGCCGGCAGCAGCGGCGCCACCTCCACCCGCAGCGTCACCCCATCCCCGTTGCACACGAACCCGCGCGGCCGCACCGCGTACCACCCTCCCGGGCATCCCTTCTTCCCGTACGTCGACCCCGACCGCGCCACCAGCGCCCCGGCCGACAGCTCCCCCACCTTCCGCGCGCCTGCCTCCGGCCGCTCCAGCACCACCGCCCCCGCGCGCACCGCCACCAGCTTCGGCCCGTCCGCTGCCGGCTCCGGCACCTCCAGCGGCCCTTGCGCCGCTCCCTTGGAAAGCCCCACGCCTCCCTCGGCCCCCGTGCATCCGGTCGCCGCCAGCGAAGCGAGCGCCAGCGCGTGAACGGCCCGCGAGACCAGGGAAGGAGAGGTCACCGACGTCATCGCCGACGCATGCACGAACCCCTCCGAGCGGGCCAACTTCTGGTCATCCAAGCCCTGGTGAGGCATGACTCCCCCGTGCCGCTCCCTCCCTCCCTCCGTACGGCCCTCTTCACCCCCTACCGCCTCGTCTTCTACCCCATGATCATCGCCCGCCGTGCTGCCGCCGCCGTCCGGCCCGGCGCGGACTGGCGCACCTGGATCACCCCCCACCTCCTCCTCGGCGGCTTCCTCTTCCCGAGCGACGTCGAGGTCCTCCAGCGGCTCGGCATCGGCGCCGTCATCAACGTCTCCCACGAGCTCATCGATCCCGTCATGGCCCTCCGCGCCGCCGGCATCGCCTACCACCACGTCGCCTGCTGGGACATGAGCACCCCCACCCTCGAGGACTGCGACACCGGCGTCCGCTTCCTCGCGAACCGCATCGAACGTGGCGAGCGTGTCTACGTCCACTGCGCCAGCGGCGTCGGCCGCAGCGTCGTCCTCTCCGCCTGCTACCTCGCCATCCACGACGGCATGCCCGTCGACGAGGTCTTGGACCGACTCCAGCGCCTCCGTCCGCGCATCAAGCTCCGCCCCTTCCAGCGCGCCTTCATCCACGAGTACGTCGCCTGGCGCCGCGACCGGGACGCCGCTGCTGCCGTCGCTTCCCCTGCCGCCGCCCCTGCTTCTGCCGCGGCCACCGCCACAGCCAGCGCTGCGACGGCGCCGGTCACCACGTCACCGGCTGTCGTCGCAGCCGCCACGACCGTCGGAGCGGCAGCCGAGCCGCTGGCCGAGCCGACGGTTCTTGCCGACGGCTGAGCCGACCGCCATCGTCGATGGCTTCGCGAAGGTCGCGGTCCGCGGCGTTCGCCAGCGACTCCGCTCAGCGCCTCGGCTCAGCGACTCCGCCGAGCGCCTCGGCTCAGCGACTCCGCCGAGCGCCTCGGCTCAGCGCCTCCGCCGAGCGCCTCCACTCAGCGCCTCCGCCGAGCGCCTCCACTCAGCGCCGCCGCAGCAGCGACCGCACGTTCAACAACCCGAGCCCCGGCGCGGCCAGCAGGAACGCCCCACCGAACGCCGCCAGCACCAGGAACGCGCCCAGCGGCCGACTGGTGAGCCCCTCCGGCAGCGCCCACCGCGCGCCGAGCCCCGCGCTCACCGACACCCCCGCGAGCGCGAGCACCCGCCCCAGCCGCACCGCTTCGAGCCCGAGCCCACCCACCTCGGCCCGCACCCGCCGCGCCAGCAGCAGCGCCTCCACCCACCCGGCGATCACCGCCCCCAGCACCACCCCCAGCACCGACAGCCCCTGCATCAGCACCAGCGACAGCGCCGTGCTCACCACCACCCGCACCAGCGCCAGCCGCGCCGGCGTCTTCGTGTCCCCCAGCGCGAAGCACGTCGTCCCCAGCACCCGCCCCGACGCATTCCCCAGCAGCGCGCCACCGTAGGCCGCCACCAGCGGTGCCACCCGCCCCGTCGCCTCTCGATCGAAGCTCCCCGTCTGCAGCAGCAGCGTGATCAGCTCCGGTCCCAGCGCGATCAGCGCCCCCATCGCCGGTAGCGCCAGCACCGACAGCCGCGACAGCGACGCCCCCAGCCGCGCCCGGATCGCCGCATCCCGCCGCGCCCGATCTGCCTCCGCCGTCTCCCGCGCCATCTCCGGCAGCGCCACCGCCGCCTCGCCTGTCCCCAGCAGGCTCATGGGCAGCAGGTAGACCGTCTGCGCATACCCGAACACCGCGTTCGCCCCCGTCCCCAGGAAGCTCACCAGCAGCGTGTCCACCAGCCCCGAGATCTGGATCACCCCGCGACCCAGCAGCGCCCCTGGCAGCCGCCGCGCCGCCTCGCGCACGTTCGGATTGTCGAGCCCCAGCCGGCCCTCCGGCTTCTCGCTCGCATCTCCCGCCTTCTCGCCAGCGCCTCCTGCGCTGCCAGCACTTGCTGCCTTCTCGCCAGCGCCTCTCGCGGCCTCATCCCCGCGCGCCACCTCGCTCAGCAGCCGCCGCGCGGCCGGCAGCAGCACCCCGAACTGCAACCCCGCGCCGACGAGCGCGCTCCACGCCAGCGCCTCGGCCAGCGCTTCCCCGCGCCAGCCCAGCCACCCACCGAGCCCCCACAGCGCTGCGATCTGCACCGCGCTCCACACCACGGGCGCCGCGTACGGCAAGAAGAACCGCCGGTGCGCGTTCAGCACCCCGAGCCCCCAGGCCGACAGCACCAGGAGCCCCGTCATCGGGAAGACGATCCGCACGATCTGCGTCGTCCGCGCGAGCCGCGCCGCATCGAACCCGGCCGCCAGCCCCGCCGAGAGCCACGGCGCCAGCAGCACCCCCAGCACCGACACCCCGCCGACGCCCAGCGCGAGCAACCCCAGCGACGCCCACGCGAACCTCGCCGCCTCGCGCCCCTGACCCCCGCCCCGCAGCTTCGCGTACACCGGGATGAACGACGCCGACAGCGTCCCTTCACCCAGCAGGTTCTGCGTGATGTTGCCGATCCGGAACGCCGCCGCGATCACGTCGGCCATCGCGCCGGCCCCGAAATAGTGGGCCATCACCCGCTGCCGCAGCAGCCCCACCAGCCGCGACAGCAGGATCCCCGCCGTCACCAGCAGCGCCGAGCGCCCGCTGGACGGCGCCTTTCCTGTGCGCGGTGTCACACCCTGGCTCTCCGTAGCCGTCACGGCACCAGCGCCTGTCGCGGCACCAGCGCCTGTCACGGCGCTCCCCGTGGCCGTGCTCGCCGTCCCTCCACCTGGCGCGGCGCCCGCCCCGCCGTTCTCCGCGCTCGCGTCGCTCGATGTCCCTGGCGAGGGGCTCTCGACGCCCCCCCGAACGGGACTCTTGGCGCTCACGCGGCGGCTTCTATCAGAAGCGCTCCAGGATGGGCGAGCTTTGCGCACTCTGTCCGAGACCGCCCCCGAGATCGTTGGACGTCATTGCACAACCCGTACCCTTCCGTGCCACCCGCTCGCCCCTTGCCCGAGCCTTTTTCCAGCCCACCGCGAGCCCGCGAGCCGATGAAACCCCGCGGTTTTCTCGCAGAAGAGCCCGGCTCCCACCCCTGGACACCTTGCTTTTCCGGATCCCCAGGGGGTGATATGGACATGTGCGAGGGGGGCTTTTGCTGCACACTTGAGACAGCACTGACGCACAGCCGACACCCCAGCCGATGACGCATCACCTCCACGCCGAAGCCCCCAGAGCGCCCTCCACCACGACCGAGCTCCGGCCGCTGCGCCTCTGTATCGTGGACATGAACAACGGCCACGTGAACCAGGCGATGCGCTGCCTGCGTGGCATGTCGGCGACCTTCTTCGAGCGCGTGCGCGTCTACAACCCCGACCTCCCCTGCGAGCTGTACGAGGTCTCCCCGCGCGACACCAACGACCCCATCCCGCGCGACTGCGACCTCTACATCGGCACCGGCGGCCCTGGCTCGCCGTTCGACGACGATGGCCAGCCCTGGACCTACGACCTCGGGCGCTTCCTCGACGAGACCGTCGAGTCCGTCCACCGGGGCGGCGCCGACCAGCGCGCCATGTTCGCCATCTGCCACTCCTTCGAGATGGTCGTCCGGCACTTCGACGTCGCCAAGATCGCCCCGCGCATCGACCGCAAGTTCGGGATCATGCCCATCTACATGACCACCGAGGGCCAGGCGCACCCCTTGCTCGCCCCCTTCGGCGACCGCCTCTTCGCCTTCGAGCACCGCAACTGGGAAGCCATCGACCTCGACGAGCGCAAGCTCGCCGCCCTCGGCGGCACCCTGCTCGCCCGCGAGAGCCGCGACGGCATCTCCAAGGGCCGCGCCATCCTCGGCCTCGACGTCGCCCCTGGCATCGAAGCCGTCCAGTTCCACCCCGAAGCCGACCGCGCCGGCGTCGTGAACTGGATCTCCCGCCCCGAGCAAGCCGCCGCCTTCAAGGCCACCTACGGCGAGGTCACCTACCAGGCCATGCTGCGCACCCTCGACGATCCGCGCCGCGTCGCCCGCACCTACACCTTGCTCATCCCCGGCTGGCTCACCCGCCGTTTCAACCTCATCGCCCCCCACCGCGGCTACACCCCGCTTTCCCCCGTCCCTGACGTGGTCCCCGAGCGCTTCACCAGCACCGCCGCCCCCCCCATCGGCGGCCGCGCCAGCAGCTTCCCCACCGCGCTCCAGCACGCCCCGAACAGCGCCTGAACTGCCGCGCTCCAGTGCGCATCGAACAGCGCCTGAGCTGACGCCCTTACCAGCGCGTCTCGAACGGCGCCTGAGCTACAGCCCCTGAGCCGCCCGCGGTGGCGCGGTGGCTGCACCCCGCCCTCGCTTCTTCTGCGCAGCGTCCGTGACCGAGAGTGCTGTGTCCGTGACCGAGTGCGCCGCGTCCGTGACCGAGTGCGCTGTGTCCGTGACCGAGTGCGCTGTGTCCGTGACCGAGTGCGCTGTGTCCGTGACCGAGTGCGCTGTGTCCGTGACCGAGTGCGCTGTGTCCGTGACCGACGCACCGCCTCCGCCGCACCGTCCGCCTCGCGCGCGCTTCCGCCCCTCTCGCCGCGGATATCGTCCCGTGTGCGTGCGCTGCGTTGTGCCCGCGCACTAAGGCTGCGCCTGACGCGACAACCTCGACATGCGCCGCATCGGAGGGGTGAGCCTGCGACGGGCATGGCCGGGGGCATTCAACCTCGGCAGCACCGCAAGCGGCCGGGAGTTTCGCTGTGAAAGCAGTTCAGGACCAGGTGCGCAATCTGGTGCTCAGCGTCTGGACGGGTCCAGGCGGCCTGAGCGACGAAGCGCCCCTCCTCGCGGGCGGCGTCGACGCGGCCGACCTTCGCACCTTGGCCACCCTGGTCGAGGAGCAGTTCATCATCGACGTCCACGAGGAGGAGATCGACGCCACCCACTTCGGCACCGTCACCCGCCTCGCCCACTTCGTGAACGCCAAGCTCACCCAGCTCCAGACCTGCCGCCGCGGTGCGAGCGGCACCTGGCACGACGACGCGCCACCGATCAGCTGCGACCTGGTGAGCCCGTCCTCCAGAGATCCCGACGATTTCCAGAACAGCACGGAGTCCGCCGCCTGAGCCGCCGAGCGCCAGCGCTCGTGGCGTGAGCGTCAGCTCTCGTGGCGTGAGCGTCAGTGCTCGTGGTCGAGCGCCAGCGCTGACGGACTCCGTGCCTCCACCCTCACCGCTGGATCAGGCCGCGTCGACCTCGCGCGCGTCAGGCGCAGGCGCCCCGCTGGTGGCGAGGGCCGTTTTCACGAGAGGCCCTTCGCTCGCGGTCGGCGTCACGGCCTCCGCGTCGGACCGACCGCCTTCCTCGCCCGACGACATGGCCTCCGCCAGCGCGGCCGCGGCGGCCTCGTCCTCCTCGTCCTCGTCCTCCTCCGCCGGCACGCTCTTGTCGCGCGTCGGATCCGGGAAGATGACGTCCTGCTTCGCCTTGTCGCGCGGGAACTCCGCCCGCACCAGGCCCATCAGCCGATCCACCTGCCGCGCGTGCTCCGCCCGCTGCGCGAACTCCTCCGCGTAGGCGTCCACGTACGCCTTTCTCGCGCCCTCGTAGCTCGTGCTCGAGGCCTTCAGCGACGTGAGCGCCGTCTGGATGCGCGGCATCCACGTTGCCGCGAGCTGCACCACCCCCGGCAGCTTGCTCTTCGAGAACCTGCCGAGCAGCTCCTCACACGGCTTGATCTGCGCCGACCCCCTGCGCACCACGACCGGCGTCAGCCCATCCGGGAACAGCGCGATGGTGACCGGCCCACGACGCCCCCCGTCCGCGATGTGCGCCGCGCTGTGCGTCATGCGGATCGCCTGATCCACGTGGTAGTTGCCGAACCGGACCCCCATCCGCGCGTGGACCATCGGCTTCCTGAGCGCCTGCCGCGCCAGGTACGCCACCTCCAGCTCGTCATTGAGCACCTCGAGCGGGTCGGCCAGCGCACTCGTCTCGGGAAACGCTCGGAGCCCTGCCTGCAAGCCGATGCCGTAGTCGGTGCGGATGGGGGAACCGGCGCTGTTTCTATATCTCCTCATACAAGTATCCCTCTCCAAGCGCCCGGGACCTACCGCGCGCTCTCGGAGAGGTTTGACGCGCAGCGTTGCTGACGTATTCGAGAAAAAAAGAAAGAAGATGTTTCCCCGGAAGAACGACCACGGTGGAACTGGGACCACCGTCCGGGGAGGAAAGAGGACGGTTTCGGGGTGGTGGGTGAGGAGGGAGGCGAGGAGGAAGGGGGGAGATTGGGGCGGGATTTCGTGGGGTCGGAGGGTGTTTGACCGGTCAAAGGGGGTGCTGCACGAGGTGCAGGAGGGTGTTTGACCGGTCAAAGGGGGTGCTGCACGAGGTGCAGGAGGGTGTTTGACCGGTCAAAGGGGGTGCTGCACGAGGTGCAGGAGGGTGTTTGACCGGTCGAAGGGGGTGCTGCACGAGGTGCAGGAGGGTGTTCGACCGGTCGATGCGGGGAGGACACGAGAGGGAGGAGGTCGGGCCGGGAAGGGGGAGGGGAGCGTGGGCGGAATGAGGAGGGGGGCGGGGAGAGTGGGGAGGGGGTACGGGTTGGGGAGGAGGAGATCAGGTTGCGGGGGGGAGGTCTGGCGGGGAACGGAGGGAGGCGATCAGGTCCGCGGTCTGCTGAGCGCGGTCCGTTCGGCCAAGCTGCTCGAAGCCGCTGCGAGAGCGCTCGAGAATGGCGAGACCCTCCTCGTGAGCACCCGTCGCGCAGAGCAGTTTGCCCATATCGATGCCAATGACACTGATGCCTTCCAGAAGCTCGGCTCGTTGCACGATGGCGTAAGCCCTGGCGAGGGTTTCCAAGGCCGGTTGTGGTTTATGGCTGGAGAGATGAATCCTGGCTATCTGCCAGAGTATCGCTGCGGTCTCCCTCGGATTGCCGAGCTGTTCGAAGACCAGGAGTCGCTCCTGGTGCAGGGCGAGTGCCTTGTCGATGTCGCCCTTCTTGACAAGGATTCGTGCGATGTCGCCGAGGGTGATGGCGCGAGCGCGGATGTCGCCGAGCTGCTCGAAGGTGGCTAGCTGCGTGCTGAATATGGAGAGTGCTCTGTCGATCTCAGCGGTCGACATGAGAATGAGAGCGATGCCTCTGCGCGCTACTTCCTGACTGGAAGCATCCTTGGCATTGATGGCCAGTTGCAGAGCATCTTCATGGAGAGCCAAGGCTCGGCCAAGATCTCCTTGGTGCATCTGGATCGTGCCCATCAGATTGAGCAAAGAGCTATGCAAGGGAGATGGAACCTCCTTGCAGCGGTGATGGGCTTCTTCGAGGATTGCCATTGCGCGTAGGGGCTGGCCTTGCGCATTCAGCAGGCGCGCTTCGATCAGGCTCCGATGCGGGCTGATACTCGTCGTATCAGGATGAAGCATGTCGTACCGCGCGAGGAGATCGCGCGCTTCATCGATTCTGAAAAGTGCCGCTGCGTTATGCGCGGCGGCAAGGAGCGGTTCTACTGCGTCGCCGGGAAGGGAGTCCAGCAACGGATCGTCTGAAACCCTTGCGAGGTCGGATGTCTCTTCAAGCCGTGCTCGCGCATCCGGGGCTCCTACCTTCAGCCAGAGAGTCGCGAAGTCGCAGAGATCTGGCGCATGACGTTGCAGATCGAGCGCGGCAGACGGGTGTAGCACCAGGATCCACGGCACGGCGAACGCTCGGGTCAGTTCATCTCGCTGGATGTTGAGCTGTGCGCAGACGGCTTTCCGGTCGGCGGCGGCTTCCAGATGCGTCAACATCAACAAGCGCGTCTCCCCTGCGCTCTGAAAAGCCGCTTTGAGCAGATCCCAGACTGCGAGCCCCCCTGGCCCATCCAGCCGGGCAGTCTGCACGCCACTCGCCGCCTCCTGGGTCCACCGCAAGAGCGCATCTCGATCCCGTGGCAGCGAAAGCTCCACCACGGCAAGCCTGAAGCCTGCCCCCTCGGACCAGGTGACGAACCGCTCGTAGGCTCTGGCGTCCTCTGGGGTGAACATCCGCGCTAGCTCGTCCCCAGGAGGCCGAGCGGCCGCACCGATCGAGGAGCCCAGCATCTTCAGCCTCTCAGCGTGCGTCCGTGGGGGCATTGCGGAACTCTGGCAGCTACGCGACGAGCGGGTGTACGTCGTACCAGCCTTCCCCGTTGTACTTGAAGGCCAGCCGGTGGAAGAGGACGGCCAAGCATTTGGGATCGGGTGAGATCTGCTTGTCGTCAGCGATCTGTCGCAGTGCATCCATCCAGCCGTTCGCGTTGATCAGATCCCGGATGCGCTGCTTGCGTCGGGTGATGGACCGCTCTGCATCGGCTTCGGTGATGACCTCTCCGCTGGCCATGTAGGCCGCCTGGGTCACCAGATCGAGCAGCTCCCGGATGGCGCCACCGCTTGCGAAGATCAGAGGTTTCGGGCTGGTTTGTCAGGGATCAAGGTGTCGAGGTCGATGCGCCTCGCAAGAGCTTCCTCCATCAGAGTGCGGCCTTCTCCATGGAATTCGTCGTACCGCTGCTTTCGATCCCTGAGCCGGATCGCGTAGAGCACGTGGCACGTGTAGATGCTGTCGAGGGCCGCGGAGCGCGGCTGGAGAAGCAGGCCGATGGGGGGCGTGAGGATCAGATTGCATCGGAGTTGACGCACTCGATCGGCGCCGTTCATCAGAAGCTTGTCGATGACGATCGGGTCGTAACGGTCGAGGTTGTCCACCACGACGAGCAGCGAGCGGCCCCCGAGCTGCGCGTTGGCCGCATCCAGCACTTGATTGACGCTCTGGAGCAGCGTGCCTGGGTACTTCCGGAGAACCTCTTTGACCTCGGTGCGGTACTGGCTCTCGTGCTTCATGAGCGCCTTGAGCCCACCGAACAGGCTCCCGAGGACCGGGAGCGAAAGTTTGGCTTCCGCGCCCGCGCTGGCTTCTGCGTTGAAGTCTTGAGCCCACTTCGTGGTCCGCACGACCTCCTGGAACCACTGCGTGACGCGCTGGATGAGGGCGGAATCGAGCGGCGTCCCCAGCGCGCGCAGCTTCTTCTCGACGGCGATCACCAGGTTGAGGAGCAGATCCTCCATCTCGATGTCGAGTGGGTCCATGTCCACCGTCGCCTCCAGGTAGACGGAGAGGTACTGACGGCTGAGGCTCTCCGTGAGCCGCAGGATCTCGGTGCTCTTGCCTGCACCGCGATGGCTGATGAGGGCTGCATGGACGAAGTTGCCCTCGTCGCGCCATTCCAGCTCGCGTGCGAGCATGGTGGTGGCCGCGTCGCCGCGTGCGGGAGAGAAGTCCTGCCAGCGCGGGTCATTGCTGCTCAGGGGCACGTCGACATCGCAGGTCCGGGGGATGTCTCGGAGGCGAGTCGCGGGCGCGAGGGGAGCCTGGGTGCTGCGGACGAGCTGGGTCATGGATCCTGGTCAGCGTAGTGCAGGGAAGGTGCTGGGCAAAGGGCACGGGCCGGCGCTGAGCCGGGGGTCGTGTGCGCCTTGGAGAGGCCTGGCGAGCTGGTCGTGCAGGATCGGAAGGACGATTCTCCGCAACCAGCGCTCTCGCGGTTCCGAAGACGTTTCATCCAGTCCCTGTCAGACCTCGCCGACCTTTCCTGGAGAGTTTCGCTCCAGCTTCGTCATGAGCCTGCCCCTCGCCCATGAGGTTGCGGATACCCACGAACGCCTCGGCCTGTCACGGCTCGCTGGCCTCAGCGGTTCGGTCGGAGCCTTCCCGAAGTCCCACATCCTTTCACCCTCTCCCCACACCCGCTCGGCCCCTCGGAGGTTTGCCCCATACCTCCCCCAGCGCGCTCGATGTCCCCCTCGCTCCAGCACAGCGCGCTCGTGCAGATCTTCCGGGATCGCCCCGAGCTCCTCCCGCGCTTGCTCCGCGAGCCCCTGGGTGTCCACGTCCCGCACCGCGCCCGGGTCACCGTGGTGGAGTCGACCCTCGACCAGCTCCAGCCCATCGAGTACCGCGCGGATCTCGTCGCGGAGATCCACGATGCGGCGGGGGACCTCGTACTTGCGGTCGTCGTCGAGGTGCAGCTCTCCATCGATCCGGACAAGCGGTACGTCTGGCCCGTGTACACGACGGTGCTGCGCGCCAGGAAGCGATGTCCGGTGCTCGTGCTGGTCGTCACGCCGAGCGAGAGCGTGGGCGCATGGGCAGCGCAGCCCATTCCGCTCGGGCCTGAGCTGGCGGATGGTCATCTTCGCCCACGGGTGCTCGGGCCGGCGCAGCTCCCTCGTATTACGGACAGCGCGGTCGCGTCGTTGGCTCCTGAGCTGGGCGTCTTGTCGGCGCTGGCTCATGGCAATCGACCTGACGGATTGCCGGTGGTGATGGCGGCGCTCCGGGGGCTGGAGCGACTGGAAGAAGAGACGGCTTCGGTCTATTTTCAGGTCATGCATGCGACGCTCCGGGAGCCGGTGCGCCGTGCACTGGAGGCCGTGGTGATAAAGGATCCGATCTTGCTCGATCTGCCGACGCCACCTTTCCTGTTCAAGCTCTTCGCGAAGCAGCTCGACGAGGCCAGGGCCGAAGGGCTGAAGGCGGGGAAGGTTGAAGGGTTGAAGGCGGGGAAGGTCGAGGGGCTGCGCGAGGTGCTCGTCGAGGTCGCGACGCGCGCCGGAGTGCCGCTGACGTCGGCGGCGCGGGCGCGCGTCGAGGGGTGCGACGACGTGGACACGCTGAAGCGCTGGATTGACAACGCACTGACGGCACGGAGCGCGGAAGAGCTGCTGGCGTGAGCTGCTCGTGTGAGCTGCTGGGGTGAGCGGGGTGTGGGGAGCGGGAGCGGGGGGCGCCGTAGGAGGCTCCGGCTTCGCCCGGGGCCGCGTGCGTCGTGTGGTGGGGTGGGTACAGGGCGAGTTTCGGGCGTTTCTTCCACCTACGGGTGGCATCTCGTCCGAACATCGCCTAGTTCACTCCGCGCGCTGCCTGCGAGGCGCGGCGCAGCCCAGGAGAACCCCCCGCTATGAACAAGCAGGCCAACCATTCCCCCGAGCTCGTCGAGAAGGCCGTCCACACGATCCAGATGCTCGCCGTCGATGGGGTCGAGAAGGCGAAGTCGGGTCACCCGGGGACGCCGATGGCCCTCGCCGGGATCGCGTTCGAGATCTTCACGCGCCACCTGCGGTACGACCCGCTGGACCCGGCGTGGCCGGACCGGGATCGCTTCATCCTGTCCTGTGGTCACGCGAGCATGCTGCTCTACTCGATGCTCCACCTCGCCGGGTACGACCTGCCGATGGAGCAGCTCAAGCAGTTCCGTCAGTTCGGGAGCAGGACGCCAGGGCACCCGGAGTCGCACCTGACGCCGGGCGTGGAGACGACGACGGGGCCGCTCGGGCAAGGGATCGCGGCGGCGGTGGGCATCGCGTCGAGCATCCGGATGCTGGGGGCGCGGTTCAACCAGGTGGCGCCGGTGTCGACGGCGCGGGTGTTCGGGATCGCGTCGGATGGCGACCTGATGGAAGGGGTGAGCGCGGAGGCGGCGAGCCTCGCGGGGCACCTGAAGCTCGACAACCTGATCTTCTTCTACGACGACAACAAGATCACCATCGACGGCAAGACGGACCTCGCGTTCTCGGAGGACGTGGGCCGGCGCTACGAGGCGTACGGCTGGCACGTGCAGCGGATCGATGGGCACAACCAGGAGCAGATCCGCGAGGCGCTCGACGAGGCGGTGACGCTGGAGGGGCGGCCGAAGCTGATCATCGCGCGGACGCACATCGGCATCGGGTCGCCGAACAAGCAGGACACGGCGAAGGCGCACGGGGAGCCGCTCGGTGAGGAGGAGGTCAAGCTGACGAAGCAGGCCATCGGGTGGCCGCTCGAGCCGACGTTCCTCGTGCCGGACGAGGTGCGGGCGATCTTCAAGCAGCGCGCGGAGCAGGGGAAGCTCGCGCACGACGCCTGGAAGAAGGAGGTCGACAAGCTGCAGAAGGCGGGCGGCGAGAAGGCAGCGCTGTACGAGCGGCTGATGAAGCGCGCGGTGCCCGAGAACCTGCTCGAGGAGCTGGTGAAGGTGGCGCCGGCGAAGGATGCGGCGACGCGCGCGCACTCGGGCGTGATCGAGCAGCGGGTGGCGGCGCTGGTGCCGTCGCTGGTGGGTGGCTCGGCGGATCTGAACCCGTCGACGAAGACGTACATCGAGGACTCGCCGGCCGTGGTGGCCGGGAAGTTCGGCGGGCGGAACATCCACTTCGGGATCCGCGAGCACGCGATGGGCGCGTTCGTGAACGGGGTGGCGTCGTCGGATGGGTTCATCCCGTTCGGGTCGACGTTCCTGATCTTCAGCGACTACATGCGGGCGTCGATCCGGATCGCGGCGCTGACGCACCTGCAGTCGCTGTTCGTGTTCACGCACGACAGCATCTACCTCGGCGAGGACGGGCCGACGCATCAGCCAGTGGAGCAGCTGTGGGCGCTGCGGCTGATCCCGAACCTGGACGTGGTGCGGCCGTGTGACGCGCTGGAGTGCGCGGGGGCGTGGGCGCACGCGCTCGGGCGGAAGGACGGGCCGACGGCGTTCGCGCTGACGCGGCAGAAGGTGGCGAACATCCCGCGCGAGGAGGGCTTCGATCCGAAGGTGATGCTGCGCGGTGCGTACACCCTCGCGGACGCGAAGGAGCCCACGCTGGTGATCGTGGCGACCGGCAGCGAGGTCGAGGTCGCGGTGGCGGCGAAGAAGATCCTCGATGCCGATGGGCAGCGGGTGCGCGTGGTCTCGGCGCTGTGCTGGGAGCAGTTCCGGCGCGAGGACGAGAGCTACCGCGACGAGGTGCTGCCGAAGGGCGTGCAGCGGGTGGTGCTCGAGGTGGGGGTGACCTACCCGTGGCTCGCGGTGGTCGGCGAGCAGGGGCTGGTGATCGGGCACGACGACTTCGGGTCGTCGGCGCCGGACAAGGTGCTGCAGAAGGAGTTCGGGTTCACGCCCGAGGCCGTGGCAGAGCGGATCCGGAAGCACATCGCGGGCGAGCGCACGGCACCGGTGGCGAAGAAGAAGAGCGAGAGCGCGGCGGCGAAGAAGAGCGAGAGCGCGGCGCCCGCAGCGAAGAAGAGTGAGGGCGCGTCGGCGGCGAAGAAGAGCGAGGGCGCGGCGCCGAAGAAGCGCAAGAGCTGAGGTCGTGAGGTCCGGGGGGGGCAGCGGCAGGCGGGCAGGCCTCGGCCGCAGGAAGACGAGGGTCCTGGTCACGGTCGATTGTGACCAGGGCGACGGTCGGACGGGGGGCTGAGACAGGGAGGCGGCCCGTGGCCGAGTGGACTCGTGGAGGATGCGGTGGGGCGTGGCGTCACGCGGCCGGTCGTCGAGGCGATGAGGCCAGCGCGCGGCGAGGTGGCCGGCGGTCGATGGGGCGGGGGCCAGGTGGGTCGCGAGGGGCCAGGCTGGGCGAGTTTGTCGCGGGAAACGACGGCCGGGCGTGGTGGTCCTGCGGCGCGTCTTGCGCCAGGGTGGTCAGGCGGCATATCGTCGCGAAAGGGCAGGAAAGATCTGGCGGTCGCGCGGTCCCGGACGAGGGGGCTTCGACGACATGCCGATGGGCGGTGCAGGCGGTGGAGCGAGGCGCGGGGGTTCGAGCCGGCATGAAGGGAGACCGATGAGTCAAGCGCGCTCGACCGGCCACCCGGGCAGCCAGCCTCCGGGCGAGGGAGAGGTTGCTGGTGGGTTGGCGCCAACTGCTGTTGGCGACTTCGAGGCAGACCGTGTCGCGATGGAGGAAGCCCGTCGGGCGGCCATGGCCCCCACGGAGCCACCACCTCCCGTGCGGATGGACCCGCCGCCTCTGCGAATCGACTCCCCCCTCCCGGCGAGGATGGAGCTGCCTCCGCTGACGGGGACGGCGACGGAGACCGATCCGATCGCGATGGCGCAGATCCGGGACGCCGTGCTCAGCGCGCGGCCCCCCCAGGCGCACGTGATGCTGGTGGTGTACCACCGGCAGGGTTCGGAGACGGTGCGCCTGCAAGAGGGGACCGGGGTCGTGGTGGGCCGCGATCCGTCCGCCGATCTGGTGATCCCCGAGCGCAGCCTGTCACGCCGCCACGCGCGCTTCACGCTGGAGCGCAGCGATGTGCTGGTGGAAGACCTCGGGTCGACGAACGGGACGTTCCTCGGCGGTCAGCAGATCAAGCGCGGGGTGCTGAAGCCCGGCGAAGAGGTGATGCTCGGCGAGATCACGGCGTCGCTTCGGGTGCTCGCGACGACGGAGACGCCGGTGCTGAACCTGGAGGCGCTCGATGCGCTGCGGGGCGCGGTGGACGGTGGTCGCCGCGACGAAGAAGGCGAGCCGCGTTCGAGCACGCTGACGCCGATCGCGAACCCGCCGCCCGACGACGCGGGGATCGTGATGCGGAGCGCGGTGATGCGTCCGATCATGGAGACGGCGATGCGGCTGGCGCGTTCGAGCGCGCCGGTGCTGATCCAGGGCGAGACGGGCTCCGGGAAGGACATGCTGGCGCGGCTGATCCACGAGGCCGGGCCGAGGCACAAGAAGCCGCTGGTGTGCGTGACGTGCAGCGGTGTGCCGGCGCAGCTCCTGGTGAACATCCTGTTCGGTCACGAGGCCGATGTGCTGCCCGGCGCGACGCAGGTGCAGGAGGGGGTGTTCGAGTCGGCAAACGGTGGGACGGTGCTGCTCGACGAGGTGTCGGATCTGCCAGCCGCTGCGCAGGCGGGGTTGCTGCACTTCCTGGAGACGCGGCGGGTGGCGCGGCAGGGGTCGAGCCACGAGATCGAGGTCGACGTGCGGGTGCTGGCGACCACGCACCGGGATCTGGAAGCGATGTGCGAGGCCGGGACGTTCCGAGCCGATCTGTACTACCGGCTGAACGTGGTGCCGCTGCGTGTGCCGCCGCTGTGCGAGCGGCGTGAGGACATTGCGCCCCTGGCGATGCGCTTCCTGCAACACGCTGCGCGCGCGAACCGGCGGAGCGTCGCGACGATCGAGCCCGAGGCGATGGAGCTTCTGGAAGCCTATCCGTGGCCGGGCAACGTGCGCGAGCTGCGGAACGTGATCGAGCGGGCGGTGCTGATCACGCAGGGGGATGTGATCTCTCCGCTGGATCTGCCGGATCCGGTGCGGAACGGGACGAGCATCCGGCGCACGCCACGTCCAGGGCCGGATCGTTCGGCGACGGAGCCGCTGTTGCCGACGCCTCCGCCGATGATCGGGCTGAAGGCGCAGATGGATCGTCTGGAAGCCGAGCTGATCCTGGACGCGCTGCGGGCGACGAACGGGAATCTGGCGATGGCGGCGCGGCGTCTGCGGATGCCGCTGCGGACGCTGCAGGAGAAGATGACGGTGCACGGGCTGCGGCGGGCGGATTACCGGGGGGGTGAATCGCCGCCTTCTCGGTCGGGTTCCGGGAAGTAGCAGCGGCCTCCTCGCGGCGTCGAGGCGATGGGTGGCGAGGCGTTCCGGGTCTGCGAGGCCTGGGTCCTCCCGCCGATTCGCCCCTGGTGGGAGGCTCGACTTGGCGGGGAGGTCGAGGCGAGGTGGGGAGGGGGTGGTGACCTGGAGGCCGGGGCTCAGAGTCGGCGGGGCCCCCCCAGGCCTCGCAGACCCGGAACGCCTCGCCACCCATCGCTGGCTGCCACGAGGAGGGCTTTGGAGGTGTGGGGGGGCTGTCGTGGGTTGCGCGGGTTGCCGTTGCTCGCAACCGTAGACGGATTCGCTCTGGATTGCGGACGCCCGTGGATCCCTGATCGCGGGAGGGACGTAGATAATGCGGCGGTCAGGTTCGCAGGGGTGCGGCGGAGTGTCTCCGAGACCGTCGCGGGAGGCGTGCTCAGACTGGTGGCGGCGGGCGTAGTACTCAACGGTCGGCGCCATTGCTCCAGGGATGAGTGATGTCCAGGAGAGGGCCGCGTCCCGTGGGATGAGCGCTGTCCAGGAACTGCATCCTCATCTCGTCGTGCTGTCGGTACTTCCGCGGTCTGCACGACTCGCCGTGATGTCGGCACTTTCGCGGTCTGCATGATGTGGTCACCTCCGCGGCCTGCATGATGTGGCCATCGGGACGCGGCCTGCATTCTGCTCGAACGCCGTCGTCGCTCACGTTGCACCGCTCATGCAGGTGAAGGCCTCTTCTCTACCGAACGCCTTCGTGGCTCATGGAGTGCTGGTCGACGGTGAGCCAGGGGGGAAGCCGATGCCCACCCCCTTCAAGCGGAGGCCTTCTCACGCACGGAGAGCACGCCTCGGGCGCAGGCACGGGCGTCGGCGTCGTGGGGGGCCCCGTGCGACGGAGCGCCGGCCTTCAGGTCGAGCTTCACCTCAGTGTCTTGGCGCTACGCCGCCCGTGACGTCGAGGTTGCTACGACGGCGCGACTCGCACGGGAGGACCCACGACGCCGACGCCCGTGCCTGCGCCCGAGGCGGCGTGGGACGGCGTAGAGGATGCCGTAGCAGCCGCATGGGAGGACCCACGACGCCCACGCCCGTGCCTTCGCCCGAGGCGGCGTGGGACGGCGTAGAGGATGCCGTAGCGATCAGGTCTCGTCTTCGAGGGCGGCGAGCGCTGCGTTGCGGCCGCTGGCGCCGTGAACGCCAGCACCGGGGTGCGTGTAGGAAGAGCCGAGGTAGAGGCCGCGCACGGGGGTCCGGTAGCGGAACCAGGGGAACACCGGGCGGAAGATGAGCTGGTGCCGGATGTCGGCAGAGCCGCCACCGAGATCGCCGCCGATGAGGTTCGCGTTCATGGCCTGGAGGTCGGGTGGGGACGCGATGGCGCGGGCGAGGATGTGCTTGCGGAAGCCGGGGGCGAGCTGCTCGATGCGCTGCTCGACACGATCGGCGAAGCGTTCGCGGGCGGCTTGCCAGCCGCCTTCGAGGGAGGAAGGGACGCGGGAGTAGGCGTAGAGGGTGTGGCGGCCGGCGGGGGCGCGGGTGGGGTCGAGGAGGGATTGCTGGCCGATGACCAGGTAGGGGTTCTTCGGGAGGGTGCCGGCGCGGACCTGGCGGGTGAACATGGACAGGTCGTCGAGGCTGTCGGCGGCGTGGACGACGGCGGCGCGGGCGGGCTCGGGGTGGGACCAGGGGACGGGGGCGTCGAGGGCCCAGTCGACCTTGAAGGTGCCGAAGCCGTGGGGGAAGCGGCGCATGGCGCGGCGGATGCGGGCGGGGACGTGGGGCTCGGGGAGGAGGTCGAGGTAGAGGGAGGGGGCGGCGAGGTCGGCGATGATGAAGCGGGCGGCGGGGATCTCTTCGCCGTTGGTGAGACGGACGGCGGCGGCGCGGTGCTGGCGGACGAGGATCTGGTCGACGCGGGCGTTCACGCGGATGGAGCCGCCGTGTTCCTCGATGCGGTGGACGAGGGCGCGGGTGATGGCGTCGGCGCCGCCTTCGGGGACGGGGAAGCCGGCGCTGGAGGCGAGGACGGCGAGCATGAAGCCGACGATGGCGCCGCAGGGGTCGTCGGGGCCGACGTCGGTGTGGAGGGCGAGGCCCGGGATGATGCGGCGGGCGGCTTCGGAGCGGAAGGTGCGGCTGGAGAAGCCGCGGCCGCTGGAGAGGGCGACCTCGGCGAGGCGGAGGAGGTTGAGCGGGCCGAAGCGGAGGAGGGGGCGAAGCGCCGGGAGGGTGGAGAGGAGGGCGTCGAGCATGCGCTCGCGGGTCCGGGCGTGCCAGGTGGCGATGCGCTGCCAGGGCTCGGCGTCTTCGCCGAGGGAGAGGGCGGTGGCGTGGTGGTCGCGGGCGATGCTGGCGCAGGTGCCGTCAGGGGCAGGGTGCGCGCTGTCGAGGGGGGCGTGGCGCCAGACGAGGCCTGCGCCGGCGAGGTCGAGGGGGACGAAGGCGGGGCTGACCTGGCCGAAGGGGAAGAAGGCGGCGCCGAGGTCGTGGCGGAAGCCGGGGAGGGTGAGTTCGCCGGTGCGGACGGCGCCGCCAGGTTCGGATTCGGCCTCGAGGACGAGGACGGAGAGGCCTGCGCGGGCGAGGGTCGCGGCGGCGACGAGGCCGTTGGGGCCTGCGCCGAGGACGAGGGCGTCAGGGGTGCGCGTCACGTGGCGCTCGATCGGAAGGGGTGGAGGGAGAGGGGCGTCACGGTGGCCGTGGGTTAGCACGGGCGTGGGAGGGCCGCGAAAGCCCCGCGACAAGGGAAGGGGAAAGGGCGGGGTTCGTCGGGGCGGGCGCTCGACAGGGCGCGGGGGGCCTGATAGGTCGGGCGTGCATCAGGCAGTCTGCAGCAGGCAGAAGGAGACAGAGCCGTGGCGAAGAACGAAGCCCAGAAGGGACCCGCAAAGACCGCGATCACACCGACCCGGGCGGAGGATTACCCCGAGTGGTACCAGCAGGTCGTGCGCGCCGCCGACATGGCCGAGAACTCGCCGGTGCGGGGCTGCATGGTGATCAAGCCGTGGGGGTACGCGATCTGGGAGAACATCCAGCGCGACCTGGACCAGCGGTTCAAGGATACGGGGCACAAGAACGCGTACTTCCCGCTGTTCATCCCGAAGAGCTTCCTGGAGAAGGAGGCGGAGCACGTGGAGGGGTTCGCCAAGGAGTGCGCGGTGGTGACGCACCACCGGCTGGTGGCAGGGCCGAAGGGGGGGCTCGTGCCGGATCCGGAGGCGAAGCTGGATGAGCCGCTGATCGTGCGGCCGACGTCGGAGACGATCATCGGGGCGGCGTTCGCGCAGTGGGTGCAGAGCTACCGGGATCTGCCGTTGCTCATCAACCAGTGGGCGAACGTGGTGCGCTGGGAGCTGCGGACGCGGCTGTTCCTGCGGACGGCGGAGTTCCTGTGGCAGGAGGGGCACACGGCGCACGCGACGGAGGCGGAGGCGCGCGAGGAGACGATGAAGATGCTGGGCGTCTATGCGTCGTTCGCGCGGGATTCGATGGCGATGCCGGTGTTCGAGGGGAAGAAGACGGACAGCGAGCGGTTCCCGGGGGCGGTGGACACGTTCTGCATCGAGGCGATGATGCAGGATCGGAAGGCGCTGCAGGCCGGGACGTCGCACTTCCTGGGGCAGAATTTCGCGAAGGCGAGCGGGATCCGGTTCCAGACGAAGACGGAGACGGAGGAGTTCGCGTGGACGACGTCGTGGGGGGTGTCGACGCGGCTGGTGGGGGCGATGATCATGACCCACGCGGACGATGATGGGCTGGTGCTGCCGCCGATGCTGGCGCCGACGCACGTGATCCTGCTGCCGGTGTACCGGGGCGACGAGACGCGGGCGCAGGTGGACGAGTACATCGACGCGCTGGCGAAGGAGCTGCGGGCGCAGCGGCTGGGGGATCGGCGGGTCGAGGTGGAGGTGGATCGGCGGGACATCCGCGGGGGAGACAAGCAGTGGGAGTGGGTGAAGAAGGGGGCGCCGCTGCGGGTGGAGATCGGGCCGCGGGACGTGGAAGGTGGGGTGGTGATGGTGGCGCGGCGTGACCGGCCGGTGAAGGAGAAGACGAGCATGCCGCGGGGGGAGTTCGTCGGCCGGGTGGTGGCGATCCTGGAGGAGATGCAGGCGGGGCTGCTGGCGCGCGCGACGGCGTTCCGGGACGAGCACACGCGGGTGGTGAACAGCCGGGAGGAGTTCGATGCGTTCTTCAAGGCGAAGGGCGAGAAGGAGATCCACGGTGGGTTCGCGCTGGGGCACTGGGCGGGGGACGCCAGGACCGAGCAGGAGCTGAAGGATCGGTACAAGGTGACGGTGCGCTGTATCCCGAGCGGTGGGTACGACGGTGCGCCGTGGGCCGAGGCGCTGACGGGGGAGGGGACCTGCCTGTTCACGGGGCAGCCGAGCCCGCAGCGGGTGGTGTTCGCGAAGTCGTACTGAGCGTCGTGACGGGGGCGGCAGGAGGCGTCGTCGACGAGGTCTCCCGCCGCTCCGTGCGCGTGCTCGCCGTGTCAGCTGCCTTGAGCGAACGCGGGGAGGATGTGCTCGGTGAGGATGGTGGGGAGGAGGCGGAGCTGGGCGCAGTGATCTTCGCGGGTCGCGCCGGCGTAGCCGCGGAGATAGAGGCTGCCGCCGTCGTACATGCGGACGAGGCGGAGGGGATCGCCGTCGTTGGGGGTCACCAGGGAGGCGCTGGCGCCGAGCTGTCGGAGGAGGAACGTCGCCGTTTCCTCGGTGGAGGCGTAACCGACGGTGGGGACGGTGGTGTGGGTGAGGAAGAGGAGCGGGCCGCCGCGTGAGGCGGCTTCGGCGAGGGAGACGTAGGGGCCGAGCTGGCCGGGGATCAGCTCACGGTGGCCCGGGGCGTAGCCGCCGTAGAGGGAGTCGAGCAGGACGAGGGCGTCGGGTTTTCGCTCGGCGGTGAGGATCTGGGCGACGGCGCCGGAGCCGGCGCTCCAGGAGGAGACGGCGACGTGCTTCACGTGGGCTTCGGGGAGCGAGGCCGCCTCGGCGACGACGCGGTCGATGCTGCCGAGGAGGGCTTCCCACGCATAGGTGCGCATGGCGCGTGCGTAGTCGCTGGAGCGGGTGCCGGCGTCGACGACGGCGATGACGAGGCCGAGGTCGAGGGGGGCGATCTCGCGGCGCACGGGTTCGGCGCCGTGGAAGTGGATGAGGAGGTCGTAGTGGCCGCCGGCAGGGATGGCTCCGGCGGGCGGGACGAGGATCTTGCCGAAGGGGAGGGAGCGGTAGTCGCCGTAGGCGCCGAAGCCGCGGTCGGGGAAGCTGCAGCTCGGCTCCATCTCGGGATCCGGCGTGGTGATGCGCTCCGGAGTGGCGCCGCTCGGGAGAGGCGAGGGGGGGCGGAGCGTGGCGTGGAGGGGTGCCTGGGACGCCGGCGCGGTGGGGGTGGCGCCTGTGGACTGGCGGGCCGCGAGCGCGATGAGGATCACCGCGACGCTCGCGAGCAGGGCCAGGGCTTCGCGCGCCTGGCGCTGCTGGCGAGGGGTCAGAACCCGGGGTTGGTCACGCTTGGGACCCACTTGGTCGATGGCTTGACGGGTGTTGTGGTGGTGGGCGCCGCGGTGGGCTTGGTGGTGCTGGCGGTGGCCGGGCGGGGGTCGTTGCGCGGAGCGCGGGGCTCGCGCACGTCCTCGGTGGGCGTCTCGGGGAGTGCGCTGAGGTCGAGCGCGGCAGGTTCGACGCTGGGGGCGGCGGTGACCGCGGCGGCGGCCGGCTCCGCGGTGGCGGGGGGCGCGGGGTCGAGGGTGGGGGCCGCGGTGGGGGTCGAGGCCGTCGTCGTGGTCGGGGTGTTGCTGCTGAGCACGAAGCCGGCGCCGAGGAGGCCGGTCAGGGCGATGGCGGCGGCGGCGACGACCATGCCCGAGCGGCGGCGCTTGCCAGCGGGGAGTTCGACCGGGAGGGCCGTCGGCGAGGTGAGGACGGCGGAGTCCGGGAGCATCTCCAGGCCAGAGCCGCTCGGGCGGGGGGCCGGGATGCTGCGACCTACACCCGAGCGCATCTGGGTGAGCAGGAGTTCGCTCACGTTCTCGTGGACGAGGGGGCCATCCGTCAAGGCAGGCGCGGTGGCGCGCTCGTCGAGCAGGCGGATCGCGTCGCGGAGCTGGGCGCGGCGCTTCTGGCCGCGATCGCCCATGAGGGTGCGGACGAAGTTGGCGACGTCTTCGTCGGTGGTGGTGCCTTCGCGGAGCAGGCAGTCCTGAATGGCACGCTCGAGTTCGAGCATGTTCTGGAAGCGCTTGTCGGGATCCTTCTGCAGGCACGTCATGAGGACGTGCTCGAGATCGGCGGGGTAGCGCGGGTTGCGGGCGCGCGGAGGGAGCGCGGGCTGCGAGATGATCTTCGTCATCGTGGCGAGATCGGTGTCGCCGGCGAAGGGATGGATGCCGGTGGTCAGCTTGTAGAGGACGATCCCCAACGCGAAGATGTCGGTGCGCCGGTCGACGTTGCCGCCCTTGGCTTGCTCCGGCGACATGTAGGGGATTTTGCCTTTGAGCTGGCCCGCGGAGGTCTCGCCTCCGGCGCGGTTCGTGGCCTTGGCGACGCCGAAGTCCACGAGCTTCACGTGGCCGTCGTAGGTGACGAGGATGTTCTGCGGCGAGACGTCGCGGTGGACGATGCCGAGTGCCTGATCGTTCTCGTCGTGCAGCTCGTGCGCCGCGTGGAGGCCCATGCAGGCCTGCGCGGCGATGCGGAGGCAGATGCGATGGGGGATGAGGATGTCGTTCTTCTTCGAGGCGCGCGCGAGAACGGAGAGGGCTTCGCCGTCCACCCACTCCATCACGATGTAGAGGATCTCGTCTTGCTCGCCGAGATCGAGGATCTCGGCGACGTTGGGGTGATGGATGCGTGCGGCGAGGGCAGCCTCGTCGAGGAACATCCTCTCGAACATGGCGTCGTCCGAGAGGGCAGGGAGCATGGTCTTGATGGCGACCGTCTTCTGGAAGCCGCGCGAGCCTTTCTGCCGCGCAGCCCACACGGTGGCCATTCCACCCTGCGCGACAGGCAGGAGGAGCTCGTAGCGTCCCAGTTCCTTCCCTGGCGCTAGACTCTGGCTGGTGCTCATCGGGGCTTCATGAAGCAGAACCCAGAGCGGCTGCTGGTCCCCGTCGCGCTGGGCCCTTCGCGCCGGGAACGTCATGCGTCAGGACGACGGCAAGACCCAGCTTACACGGGTTGCCGTCGTCGACCAACGTCAGACGCACGATGTGGGGACGGGATGAGGAAGCGGACCCGTGCGGAGGCGACGGGTCGTGGAGGAGGTTCGAGATCAGGCGTCGGGGGGGACGGGCCCGAAGAGCTGCTGGTAGATGGTGGTGAGCTTCTGCCGGGTCTCACCCGTGAAGCCGTTCGCGGGGTACGGCCACCGGAAGCCGTCTCCGACTGCCTGGTTGCAGGAGAGCGAGATCAGCAGGTCGACCGGGACCGGGTTGTTCGGCCGCTGCATGCTGATGCCGAGGCCGGGGGAGAAGCAGTTGCCCCGATCGGCGGAGAAGCTGTCTTCGTCGCCGAAGATGTCGAGGATCTGGTCGCGCAGGTCCTTGTCGACGGAGTCGTTGGCGAGCTGCCGCGACGACCCGATGACGAAGGTGTTCTTGAAGAGGGGAGGCGGGGTGGTCACCGTGGGCGCGGCGCCCTGCGGCTGGCCAGGGATGAGGCCCGGGGGAATGAGGCCGGGGAGCGCTTGCTGGAGTCCCTGGAGGGCCTGTTGCCCCATCTGCTGGAGCTCCGGGGGAACGGTCAGGCCAGGGATGAGCTGCGGGAGGCCTCCGGTCGGAGCCGCAGGGGTGACCGCCGTCGGCGTGTACTGCCCCTGGAGCCGGAGGACGGTGATCGACGCCTCATCCATCTCGTTGAACGGCGCGGTGCGGGAAGCACAGCCGACGACGGAAGAAGCCATCAGAGCGAGCGCTGCAGTCGTCCAGAAGTTTGCCTTCATGTTCTTATAGACGAAGGCCTAGCACGGCTATGCAGCGGCTGGGAGCGTCTACATCGTGCTCGCGCCGAACTCGTACAGGGTGCGGATCTCGGTCACGCGGTGCGTGACGTCTTCCCGGGTCAAGGTGGAGATCCGTCGGGTGCCGACGGCCTCGACGCAGAAAGAGGCCGTCGCGGTCGCGTGGAGCATGGCGCGGCGGAGGGAGAGGGCCGTGACCTGCTGCTGGGTGGCCAGGTAGCCGAGGAGGCCACCCGCAAAGGAGTCACCAGCGCCCGTGGGATCGACGACGTCTTCGAGGGGGAAGCCGGGGGCGGCGAAGATGCCCTCTTCGTCGAAGAGGAGCGCGCCGTGCTCGCCGCGCTTGATGATCACCCGCTTCGGGCCTCGCTTCAGGATGTCCCGGGCTGCTCGTCGGATGTTGTAGATGCCCGAGAGCTGCCGCGCCTCCTCGTCGTTGACGACGAGGGTATCGATGCGGCGCAGCATGGACGCAAGCGTCTGGGGTTCCCCGGAAATCCAGAAGTTCATCGTGTCGGCGACGACGAACGCCGGGTTGTTGACCTGCTCGAGGACGTCGAGCTGGAGCGCCGGGTGGTTGTTGCCGAGGAGGAGGAAAGGGGTGCTCCGGAAGGAGTCGGGCAGCTTCGGGTTGAACGAGGCGAAGACGTTGAGCTGGGTGTCGAGGGTGGTCCGGTGGATGAGGTCCGTGTCGTAGCGCCCGGCCCAGCGGAAGGTCTTTCCTGCAGCACGCTCGACGCCGGTCACGTCGATGTCCCGGCCACGCATGGTGGTGAGCATCGTCTCCGGGAAGTCGTCGCCGACCACGGCGACGACCCGGACAGGGGCGAAGACCGCGGCTGCGAAGGCGGCGTACGTCGCGGAGCCGCCGATGACATCACGCTCGCTCCCGGTGGGGAGCTCGAGGTCGTCAAAGGCCATGGAGCCGATGATCAAAATAGGGGATGCGCTGGTCACGATGGCACTCCTAATGGGATTTTCGCGCGGCGGCTAGCCGTTCATCCTTGGGGGCCGAGCAGCCACTCGAGCCGCGCTCGGGCGTCGGGGGCCATGAGCTTGGGCGCCGTGATGATCGCGCGTTTCAAGGCGCTCTGGGCGGGGCTCGTCGTGACGTCGGGGAGCTTCCGGGCGAGGCGCTGGGCAACGTTGCGGGCATGGCCCACGTTGCGGTTCAAGACGTCGATGACGGCGTCGATGTTCACCGCCTCGGTGTCGGCTCTCCAGCAGTCGTAGTCGGTGACCAGGGCCAGGGTGGCGTAGGAGAGCTCGGCCTCGCGGGCGAGTTTCGCCTCGGGCATGTTGGTCATCCCGATGACGTGCGCGCCCCAGCCTCGGTAGACCATGCTCTCGGCGCGGGTCGAGAACTGGGGGCCCTCGATGCAGACGTAGGTGCCGCCTCGATGCACCGGGATGGATTCCTCGGTGGCGATGTGGTGGACGGCGTCCGCGAGGATGGGGCATACCGGATCGGCGAAGCCGACATGCGCGACGACGCCTTCGTCGAAGAAGGTCGAGACGCGGTGGCGTGTGTGGTCGATGAACTGATCGACGACGACGAGGCTGCCAGGAGCGATCTCTTCGCGCAGGGAGCCGACCGCGCTGACGCTGAGGACGTGGGTGGCGCCGAGCATCTTCAGCGCGCAGACGTTGGCCCTGTAGTTGATCGTCGAGGGGGAGAAGCGGTGGCCACGCCCGTGTCGCGGGATGAACAAGACGGTGACGTCGCCGTCGCGGACGCGGCCCCGCAGGATCGCGTCGCTCGGCAGCCCGTACGGCGTGGCGACGGACACCTCTTCGGCGTCCTCGAGCCACCCCATCTCGTACAGGCCGCTGCCGCCGATGATGGCGAGGGTGGGCCCCTTCATCGCTCGCTCCGTCGCTCGGTCAGGAGGCGCTCGCACATCCTCGCGCGGCGGCGCCGGCGACACCGTTCGGCGAAGACGACGGCGCGGAGCTGATCGTAGGCACGATCGACTTCGTCGTTGACGATCACGTAATCGAAGAACCCGTAGTGCTCGATCTCGCCGCGCGCGTTCTGGAGGCGGCGCAAGGTGGCCTGCTCGTCTTCGGTGCCACGGCCGCGCAGGCGACGTTCCAGCTCGGCCATGGTGGGCGGCAGGATGAACACGCACACGGCCTCGTCGAGCGCCGCGCGAATCTGTCGAGCGCCCTGGTAGTCGATGTCGAACAGGATCCCCCGCGCCGTCGTCCGGGCGAGTTCGATCTCTTTCAGGCTGGTTCCGTAAAGGTGGCCGTGGACCCGAGCCCACTCGGCGAAGGCGTTGCCGCGGACCATCTGCTCGAAGGTGGGGGTGTCGACGAAATGGTACTCGCGGCCGTCGACCTCATTCGGCCTGGGCTTGCGCGTCGTGTGCGACACCGAGAAGCGCAGCTCGGGGAACTCGCTCCTGAGCCGGCTGCAGAGCGTCGTCTTTCCGGCGCCGGAGGGGGACGAGACGATCAGGAGAAGAAAATCGTCGTCTGCAGCTTCGCTCGACATGCGCTCCTCGTTCCCATCTTCGCGGCGCGTTCTGGAGCACGCCGCGCTTCACGGACACTCACTCTACGTTCTGTGCCTGTTCGCGCAGGCGCTCCAGCTCGACCTTCATCGCCACGGCGTGCTGGGAGATGAGGGCGTCCTGGGCCTTGGCGCTCAGGGTATTCGCCTCGCGTAGCATCTCCTGCAGGAGGAAGTCGAGCTTCCTCCCACAGGGCTCGTTCGCGCTCGCGAGCAGGACTCCTTCGAACTGCTCGAGGTGGCTCTTGAGCCGAACGATCTCCTCGGTGATGTCGGTGCGTTCGGCGAGGAGGGCCACTTCCGCCTCCAGGCGGAGAGGATCGAACTCGACGTCGGTGCCTTCGAGGAGCTTCTCCAGGCGCTCGCGCATGCGCTGGTGGAGGGCGCGGTGCGCGGTCGTGGCTCTCTCGACGATCTGCTCTGTGGACTCTCGTACCGCCGTGACGCGGTTGCGCATGTCTGCCGCGATGGTCTCGCCTTCGCGGCGACACATGGCGTCCATGTCCCGGATTGCGCGGTCGATGGCGAGCCGCGTGGACTCGCGCGAGACCTCCATCTGGGGCGCGTGGGTCGGGGAGAACAGCTCGGGGACCGCGGTGAGCAGGGAGAGAGGGACCTCGGCGCCGGGCGAGAGTTCGTCGCGCAGCTCGGCGAGGGCTCGGTAGGCGGCTCGGGCGCGGTCTTTGTCGAGGACGCCGGCCTCGAAGGCCACGCCTTCCAGGCGGAGGTGCAGCTCCACCCGCCCCCTGCGGAGGCGCTCGCGCACGATCTGCTCTGAGAACAGCGTCAGGTCGGCGAGCTCGCGCGGCAGCTTGATCCGGACGTCGAGGAACCGCTGGTTGACGGTCCGGATCTCGGCGACGACGCGCCCGTTCCCGAGCGGTGCTTCTGCCAGCCCGAAGCCGGTCATGCTCCGCACGACCGTTCCCCTGCCGCGCTAGGTGGCTGCCGGCTTCGGCAGCTCGACCCTGGATGAGGTCATCTGCGTAGAGGCGGATGACGGCCCTTGCTCGCGCAGTGTCTGGAGATACGACACGGTCGGCTGGATGCCGTCCTCCCAGCGCACCCGGGGCTCATAGCCGATGAGTTCTTTTGCGCGGGAGATGTCGGCGAGCGAGTGACGGATGTCGCCGGCGCGGGGCGCCAGGTGATCGACCGCGAGTTCGCGCCCGAGGACGCGGGAGATCTCGTGGACGAGCGAGTTCAGGGCGATGCGGCGTCCCCCGGCGATGTTGATCACCTCGCCAGCGAAGCGGCGGGGGGAGGTCGCGGCGAGCAGGTTGGCGAGGACGGCGTTGTCGACGTAGCAGAAGTCGCGGGTCTGCTCTCCGTCACCGTAGATGGGGATGGCGCGTCCGGAGAGGGCGGCGTCGACGAAGCGGGGGATCGCTGCCGCGTAGGCGCCATCAGGGGTCTGGTTGGGACCGAAGACGTTGAAGTAGCGGAGGTTCAACGTCTCGAGGCCATAGATGCCGGCGAAGACCTTGAGGTAGTGCTCGCAGGCCAGCTTGGTCACCGCGTAGGGCGACAAGGGCAGCGGCGTCATCCCCTCGTGCTTCGGCAGCTCGGGCGTCTCTCCGTAGGCGCTGGAGGAGGCGGCGAACACGACACGCCGTACGCCTTGCCGTCGCGCGACGTCGAGCACCGTCACCGTGCCATTCACATTGACCGTGTCCGACTCGATCGGGGTCTCGACGCTCCGCGGCACGGAACCGAGGGCTGCCTGGTGGAAGATGACCTCGACCCCACGGGCGGCCTTCGCCACGGCCTCCGGGTCACGGATGTCGCCAGTGATTCGCTCGATCTGCGACTGGGCCGGGATCCCGTCCAGGTGCTCCCAGCGCCCGGTCGCGAGGTTGTCGAGGACTCGGACATGCTCCCCGGCTGCGGTCAGCGCCGAGACGATGTTGCTCCCGATGAAACCGGCGCCGCCGGTGACCAGGTAGCGGGGCTGCGTGGACATGATGGTGATCCTCCCAGGCTCTGACTACTTCTTCTTGAAGAGGGCGTCGAGCTTCGCACGAGCGGCGTTGATCTTGGTCGAGCCATCCTCCGGCACACCATCTTTGAAGGTGAAGAAGGTGCAGTAGTTCGCACGCTCCCGATCGGGGATGTACTCGGCGATGTGCTCCTTGCACTGGTTGTGCGCAGACGGATCCCAGTGCTGACAGTTCTTGCAGCAGTGGAGGTCGACGCCACAGTGCGGGCACGTATCCGCCCGCTGCAACTTCACCTCGAAGACGAGCTCATTCTTGCACTTGTGGCAGAAGTGCCGCTTCTGTTCGATCTTGGGGACCCAGCTCATCCTCAACCTCCGCCCTGAGCGCGCACTCGTGCGACGCGCGAAGCCGAGAGGAGCCGGGCTCCACTGGCCGTCGGGCGCTGATGTTCACAGTTCCGTCGCGCCTGGTGCGATCATAGCTCCGGCGCGCGCCTCATCCCTACCAGGAAGGCGTTCATCGTCAACGGTAGGTGCTCGGGGGGAAAGAGGCCCGCCGCCGAACGATCGTCAGACGAGCCCTTTGCGTCGCTGGATGTCGTCCATGACGCGCTTGTACTCGACCTCCCAGGTCCGCGAGCCCTCCTGCACATGACGCAGCTTGCTGCGGACCTCGGCGTCGAGCGCCTCGTCGAGCTCCAGGTACTTCCGGAGTACCGGGCGCATCCGACGGCGGAGGTCGTGGTCCTCACCGAACACTTCATCGATGTTGTGCGAGTGCAGCAGCATCTCGATGAGCTGATCGAGCAGGTAATCCAGGACGTCCTCGCCGACCTTGATGCCTTTCTGCTCGGCAGCGAGTCGCCGGATCCGGCTGAATTCACTCTGAGGGAGACCGCGCGCCTGGAGAATGTCCTTGGCCTTCTCGGTCGCCTCACGTTCGGATTGTAGATAGCTGTGAAACACCGCCTGGAGGTCCAGGGTTGCCTCATGCTTCGATTCGCACTCGATATCCTTGTTTTCCACGAGTGCGGTGATCAGTTCTTCCGCAAGGGGGACTACTTTGCCGCTAAAGAGGCGCATCCAACGTCCGTAACTTTTGAAGAGCGGTCGAACTAGCCTGCCTCGGGAGGAACCTTCCTAGCGAGTGCAGCCCGGCTCGTTCGAAAGGTACGAGCCACGCTCCGGGTATGTCAAATGCAGTTTATGCAAGATCGATGCGCGTCGATGCCTGGCACTTCCTCGTCAGAGGGGGCCGTGGCACGTCGACGAGTGTGTACTCGGCGCCGCTGACCGCTCGCCTGTGGTACCCCCCCAGGACCGCAGGTGCACAGGGGTAAAGGGCCCCGGACCCGACCCCACAGCGAAATGACCGCGATACCGTAAGCAGGAGCAGCACGTGATGATGATGGGTAAGGACGCGACAGCACGGAACGTTCGGGTTCAGCCAGGCGCCCTGGCGGCTGATGGGGCCCTTGATCTCGACGCGCGGAAGCGCCGGATCATCCGCCGAGGAGCGCTTGGAAACGCCGCTTCACCGGCGTCGCAGACCATTCTCGCCGAGGCGGGCACCATTCAGCGCATCGCCAAGGGGCGGCCTCTCGTCACGCAAGGCGAGGCGGCGATCGCCATCTCCATGCTGAGCCTCGGCCGGGTTCGGCTGACGCGCGGCCTGAACGATGGCAAGACCCTGTCCCTCGGGTACCGAGGGGCTGGCGATGTGCTCGGTGAAGCCGCTCTCGGAGGTGTCACCACCCACCGGGAGAGCGCGATCGCCACGGAGGACGTGGAGGCGCTCCAGGTGCCCCTGCAGACGTTCAAGAGCCTGATGGCGAGCGACGCGAACTTCGCGGCCGTGCTGGTCAGCTCGCTCATCGAACGCCACACCGATACAGAGGAGCGGCTCGCGTCGATGCTTTTCCGCAACGTGGAAGCGCGCCTCTGCGAGTTCCTGCTGAAGGCGGCGACCCGCTGGGGGATCCCTGACCCGCGCGGCGTGCTCATCTCCGCGCCGTTCACGCACCAGGAAATGGCGAGCATGATTGGCTCGACGCGCGAGACCGTGACGCTGACGCTCGGTGAGCTGCGTCGCAAGGGTGTGATCGAGATCGATCGCCGTCGAATCGTGGTGCTGGACCGTGATGCCCTTAAGAGCCGGATCTAGGCGCACCAGGCATTCGACAGCAGGGGGGAAGGATCGGGGAGAGGGGGGGCTCGATCACGCATCGAGCAAGGTGAGGGGGTGGCCAGCTCGACGAGCGAGGAGCGCCCCCGATCTAGCGCTTTGGCTCACGCAGAGGCCGGACGCCGATCTTGAGTCGCCGTTTCACGGCCTGCTTCTGACGTTCTTTGTACCGGGCGTGGCTCGCGTCGCCGACTTCATTCGAAGCTTCCGTGTCCCGGTCGAGCAGCTGAAATTCGCAGAGGACGAAGACGAGCGGTCCGAGCGACCACGCGGCGGGCGGAGCCATCTCCAGAATTTCTTGTGGCAGGCGTACGGGGAGATCCACGACGAAGTGGATGACCCGATAGTCCTGGTCGCTGAAGCTGTTGTCTCCCACCTTGAGGTCGTCGTCGACCTCCGTCTGCAGCTGCGACAGCAGGGAACGTAGCAAGGGCTTGCTATCGCAATACGATCTGAAATGAAGGATCGTATTGATGCTCTGCTTTGGCGTGACGTAGTTGAACGGGAGGAGCCGTTCGGTCAGGTAGAGCAATACGGGCAGGAGGTCGTCTGCGCTGCGCGTGACGATCCGGAACCGGAGCTTGTCGTAGATGGCGGACGCCGTGGTGTCCGTCTTCGAGAGCAGCTTCGTGTAGAGCGAGTCCTTGTTTTTCCTGCCGCCGATGAATTCGGTGATCGGGAAGCCAGCGGCGAGCATGCCGCCGATGACGCGGTAGACCTTCTCCTCCACCAGGTGAAAGACATCCTGGTCGGACATCGGAATGGAGAAGAGGAGTTCACGTCCGGCGACGTGATGGATGATGTGCATTGCTTTGAGGATCGTGCATGCACACAGCTGCCGGTGGCCCTTGCCCGACGCGAGGAGGAGCAGGTCTTCGACCGACGCGCGAGCGACGGGGCTCGGGATCGGGAAGTCGAAATGCCTGCGGAGATAGCCGATGGCCTCGTTCTTGAGGTTCTCGAGGTGGGCGCGATCGGACGGCTCATCGGGCCGGAATTCCTGCGCGAGAAGGAGCGCTCGGGCCTCCTCCTCGGTCTTCAGCTCCAGCCGGTGCCAGTCGATGACGGAGTCACCCCTCAATACGAGGTTCACCGCCTCGAGGTCCATCAAGGTGAACTCTTCGAGCCGTTTCAGTCGACCGACCGTAGCGTCGTGCGTCATGGCCTCGTGCGAACCAGCGCGGCTGGATTCAGAGAAGAGAGGGATTCACCTCTGATGCACGAGACGCGCGTGGGCGTGTCACGAAGCAGGAGCATTGGGGGGCGACGCAGGGGGAGGGGTGCTGCCGAGTGAGAGCGTCCCCAGAAAGATGCCCACCGTGAGCGCAACGACCGCTGCATGGCCCAGGTAGGCACCACTGCAACCGATGGCTGCAAAAGGGGTCAGGGCAACCAGATACCAGGGGGTGATCTTCATTGATCCTCCGTTGTCGCTTCTGACGGCTTCGCTAAAGCCGCATATCGCTCCCTCCTGGACAGACGTGCGTCACGTCTCAGCGAGGGCGAGTAAGGTTGTGTGGGATAAAGTGCCACTCCCCAGAGCTTCGGGCCAAGAATTAACGGTTCCTGGGGCAACGCAGCAAGCGAATTCGTTCGCATGTCCCGGACCAACGCCGGCCGTGGAGTCACATCAGGGAGATAGACTCATGATTTCGGTAGGTTGAGGCCCAGCTTGCAGCTGACTTCTGGAGAGTCGGGGTGGCGCCGCAGACCCGATGCGAGGCCCGAGGGACACAGGTCTAACTTCACCAGGTGTGGGCGAGAATCGATGTTTGGGGGGCGCGTCTCGCGGGCTCTGACGCAAAGCGTTGGCGTTCGGTGCAACGGTGGCGCTGGTGGGGCTCGTTTGCCGTTTCAGTGGATCGAGACGGTGATGGACTCGGCGTCCCCGAGGGTGATGGCACGTCGCGTCATGTCGCGGTCTTCATCGCGGATGACGGTGACCTCCAGGGTGTACGTGCCATCCGGAAGGCGGACGCTGTTGCGGAGCGAAGCGGGGGCCTGGCCACGTGTGAAGCGCCAGGAGCTGCCCTGCACCGGGAGCCCGAGGTCGGCGTCGGTCCCCTCGCTCCACGAGGTCTCGAGGCCGATGATTGTGGAGGGATCGCGCAGGCGGAGCTCGACCTGGCGCTCGCTGGGCGCGTTCTGGAGGAGCGGGGAAAGGGAGACGAACAGGCCAGCTGCCAGAAGCAGGGGCGCAAAGCGGCGCAGGCGGTTGCGAGACGGGTTGGCCTCCATGGCGTCGCGAACCGTGGACAGCCAGCTCCCGGAAGTCAATGAGGGCTGTCAGGGGGCACGGGACGCTCGGACGCGCTGCACCAGACCCTCGATGACCTGGTCTGGCAGATCGAAGGCTGGCATCTGATTGCGGCCTTTGCGGATGGTCTCGGCGATCTGGGCGTCCGTCACGCGGCCCTGCCAGGCCGGGTCCGTCAGATCGGGCGCCCGGACCATGGGCCCCTGGGGGCCGTCTCCTCGTCCACGCGCGCCGTGGCAGGTGAAGCAGTTGCGCTGCCAGGCCAGATCCACGAGACCGGGATCGAACCCTTCACCGGCGGGGCGTGCGGAGACCTGGGCCCCGGGTCTCGCCGGCTGGTCATGGTCGGAGGGCGTCCACTCCCGAACGTCGCCGGTCTTGGCGTCGCACGCTGCCTGCGTGACGAGGAGGAAGGCTGCGGTCCAGATGAGGTGCGAGCGCTTCCGCTTTCGCATGATGCCGGGGAACTTGGGCGAAAGTGAGCGAAGGAGCAAGCAGGGAAATCGCTGATGAGAAGGCCCACCCGTGGTCGCCGGTGGCGAAGCGGGGTGGGCCTGGGGCTCGGATCAGCTCACTTGCAGGGATCGCCCGCGGCCTTCCCACCACCGTCCACGGGCTTGTTCTCGACGGCCTTGCCGTTGAGGGCCGCGATGTGGAACTCGGTGCGGCGGTTCTGGGCCTTGCCATCCTCGGTGTTGTTGTCACCGACCGGCTTGGTCTCCCCGAAGCCGACCGGGAGGAGGCGCTTGCAGTCGTTGCCCTTGGCGACGAGCCACTGCGCCACCGCGAGCGCACGCTGCTCGGAGAGGGTCTGGTTCTTGGCATCGTCACCCACGCTGTCGGTGTGACCCTCGATACGGAGGACCGAGACATCCGAGCGGGACTTCAGGAAGTCGCTGACGATGGTGAGGACCTCTTCGCTCTCGGGCTTGATCTTGGCGGTGCCCGTTTCGAAGTTGATGGGGCCCGGCAGCTCGAGCTGGAAGCCCTTCATCTTGAAGCCCATGCGCATCCGGGGGCGCTTCTTCTCCGCCGGGGCCGGGGCCGGGGCCGGGGCCGGGGCCGGGGCCGGGGCCGGGGCAGCCTCGGGCTGGTTGGCGCCTGCGTTGAAGGAGGCCTTGGCCGTGCAGCCGGTGCCCAGGGCGACGGTGGCGACCATCATCACGGAGCACAGAATGGGGGCGACGAGTCTACGCATAAAAGTTGATCTCCTCTGAAGATGCCCGGACTTCGGCCCGAGCTGAGCAGCATCCGCTCGACGTGACTTGGACGTTGCTCTGGGCGTGATCTTCATCCGGGGGTTCGGCGTCCTCAGTCCCGTTGGATGTGAAGAGGCATGCTCGCTCCCCTCGGCCTGAAGTTGCCTTGTAGACAAATCCCTGCACCGGCGGAACAAGGAAAGTTCTCCGCGGAACATGGATCCAGAGGATCGATGTTCCCCGCGAGGGAGATATGCGTTTGTGAAGCGCTATTGACAGCAGGAGGGGAGGCGCCGCGAACGCTGCTTCGCCGAGATCCCCCGCAGGCGTCGCCATGTGCGAGGCATCGCGCATGGCTGGACGCCAGAAGGATGCTCAGCCGTCAGAGGGGGGCGCGTCGCAAGGATCGGTCGCCGGGGGAGCCGCATCGGCGACGGCGCCGAGCTTGATCTCCTTGGCGTTGAAGCCGATCCCGATGGAGATGCCATCGCACTCCTTCTCGGGATTCTGGGTGCCGTCCTGGAGGACGTCAGACGCTTGCCGGATGTTGTTGAAGATGGTCTCTGCGGCCGAACCCGAGCAAAGGGACGGCTGGATCGCGCCGATGACCTTCTTCAGCTCCGCGATCAGCTGCTCCGTCGGAAGGATGCCGGCAATGGTCCCGTTGTTCGCGCCCGTGTGCTCGGCGTTGAGATCCATTGCGATGAGGGCATTGGTGATCGGGAGGCTGATGTTGTAGCCAGCGACCGCGATCGTCAGATCGAGGGTGGTCTTGGTGCCGGAAACCCAGGTGTTGTCGGTGACGTAGCTCTGGGAGAAGACGACCTTGGAGCTGTTCGGATCGCTCGGGTTGTTGAGGAACTCGCGCACGAGCGGCCACTCGTCGTTGCCGTCCCAGGCCGGCGCCGATCCCATGGAGGCACCGACGAACAGGCGCGACGTCAGCGGATTGTAGGCCGCGTCCGCGCCGAGTCCGGTGACCTGGAGGATGATCGTGAAGTCCCCCTCATTGATGGACTTCGTGACCTCGGCCGATGCATTGGGCTCGGCAGCCGTGATGATGGAGAGCACGTTCTTGCCGAAGGAGTTATCGATGCCGTTATTTCCGTCGGTGTAGACGGAGCTGGGCGTCGCCGTGCCGACCGGCTTGCAGAGCCCCTTCGAGGTGGCATCCGAGATCTTGCCATCGAGGTTGAAGCCGTAGTCTTTCCAGGCGTCGTCCTTCTTGGCACCGCTGCGATCCGTCTCCCCCAGGAAGAGCTGGTCGACGGCGTAGACCTTTCCTTCGCCGCTGCCCGGCTTCTCAGCAGGGGGGCCGGGAGGGACCTTGCCGACCTCCTCTTCGGGATTGGGCGTACCAGGCGACGGATCGGTGTCACCAGAGCCACAGCCCATAAGAGAGAACAGCGCGACCGAGATGGACCCGGCGATGGCGAAACGGCGGAGAAGCATGCTGAACCTCACTTTTTCAGAGCGCTGGAGCGACGGAGCGCTCCGAAGCAGGCAAGCCCACGGATGGTGCCAGAGGCTATCGCCATCACACCACCTTCTTCAAGGGCGATCCCTGTGCCGCGATGCGCTATGCCGTCCTCGACGCAGGCTGACCAGAGCCCTCGCCAAAGGTGCATACGACACGATCGGCAGCGTCCCCCGACGTAGCGGAATGCGGTGTCGGGGCCAAGGTTTCTGCGGTGGTTCGGGCGCCCCGCCGGGCGAACTGCCACCATTCACCCTCATCGTCGATGATCCTCCCCACCGGACGAACCTACTCCCGTGACCGCTGAATTCACTCACCTGCATGTTCACTCCCAGTACTCGCTCCTGGATGGGGCGCTGAAGGTCAAGGACCTCGCAGCTCAGGCGAAGAAGCTGGGGATGAAGGCCGTGGCGCTGACCGACCATGGAAACATGTTCGGCGCCATCCAGCACTACAAGGCGTGCCAGGAAAAGGGCCTCCTCGCGATCCTCGGTTGCGAGGTCAACGTCGCGCGTGGCTGGGGGGCGCCCCAGGTGGCGCGCAATGGTGCGGACGAGACGCCGCTCGACCACCTCGTGCTGCTCGCTGCCTCGGAGGAGGGCTACCACAACCTGGTCCGCATCGTCTCGGCGGGTCATGTCGAGCCTGCGAGTGGGCTCGGCCCCAGCGTTCGCCTCGACACCGTCGCCAAGTACCAGAAGGGAATCATCGGCCTGAGCGGCTGCATGGGTGGGGTGGTGGCGCAGCGGATCCTCGAACAGGGCGAGGGCGAAGGGCGCGCGGAGCTCGATCGGCTCAGGGCCTGCTTCGAGCCCGGCAGCCTGTACGTGGAGCTGCAGGATCACGGTCTCGTCGAGCAGACGGTGCTGAACGGCATCCTCACACGGGCAGCCGCAGATCTCGGCCTGCCGGTGGTGGCCACCAATGACGCTCACTTCGCCGAGCGCGACGATGGCGAGGGGCAGCTCTACCTCTCCTGCATCGCGGCGAACCGCACCTACGCGGAAGCGACGGAAGCACACCACGGCAGCTTCGAGATGTTCCTCAAGCCGGCAGAGGAGATGGTCCACCGGTTCCGCGACTGGCCCGAGGCCGTGCGCGCGACGATGGCGATCACCGAACGCTGCTCGGGGCTGAAGCTGAAGCTCGGCAAGCCGATGCTCCCGCAGTTTCCGCTTCCGAGCGGCTACGACACCGACTCGTACTTCCGCCACGTGGCGAAGGAGGGGCTGGAAAAGCGCCTGGTGGAGATTCGCAGGACGGGAAAGACCATCGACGAAAGCGTCTATGCAGCGCGCCTGCAGATCGAACTCGACGTCATCGTGAAGATGGGCTTTCCGGGCTACTTCCTCATCGTCTGGGACTTCATTCGCTACGGCAAGGAGCACAACATCCCGGTCGGGCCGGGCCGCGGCTCGGGGGCCGGTTCACTGGTCGCGTACGCGATGGGGATCACCGATCTCGATCCTCTCCCGTACAACCTCCTCTTCGAGCGCTTCCTGAATCCAGAGCGCGTCAGCATGCCGGATTTCGACGTCGATTTTTGCATGGATCGACGCGACAAGGTGATCAGCTACGTCGCCGAGCGTTACGGCAAGGACTCCGTCGGGCAGATCGCCACCTTTCACGAACTGAAGGCGCGCAGCGTGATCAAGGACGTCGGGCGCGCCATGGCGTTCCCCGCGAACGAGGCCCAGAAGATCGCGAGCCTGGTCCCGCAGAAGAGCCCCGGCGTGATGTACACGATCCCGGAAGCGCTCGAGATCGAGCCGAAGCTGAAGGCGCTCCAGGAGAGCGATCCGACGGTCGCCGAGCTGCTGAAACAGGCGCAGAAGCTCGAGGGCCTCACCCGGCACGCAGGCATGCACGCCGCCGGTGTCGTGATCAGCGAGGGGCCACTCTGGGATCACGTGCCCTGCTTCAAGAACGGCGATGTCCTCGTCACTCAGTACTACAAGGACGACGTCGAACTCGCGGGCCTCGTCAAATTCGACTTCCTCGGCCTGAAGACGCTCACCGTCATCGACATCGCGGCGAACCTCATCCAGAAGCGCCCGGAGCAACAGGCGAAGCCGCCGGAGGAGCGGTTCGACATCCGCACCGTCTCGCTCGAAGACACGGCGACCTTCGAGCTGCTCCAGTCGGGGGAGACGACCGGCGTGTTCCAGCTCGAGTCGAGCGGGATGCAGCAGCTCTTCAAGGATCTGCGGCCCACGTTGTTCGAGGACATCGTCGCCGCGGTGGCGCTGTACCGTCCCGGCCCCCTCGGCACGGGCATGGTGAAGGACTTCGTCGACTGCAAGCATGGGCGCAAGCCCATCGAGAAGATGCACCCGCTCGTCGATGATCTGCTCGTCCCTACCTACGGCGTCATCGTGTACCAGGAGCAGGTCATGCAGATCGCGCAGCAGCTTGCCGGGTATTCGCTCGGCGGCGCTGATCTGCTGCGTCGCGCGATGGGCAAGAAGAAGCCCGAGGAGATGGCGAAGCAGAAGGCCGTCTTCGTCGAAGGAGCGTTGAAGAAGGACGTGAAGATCGAGGATGCCGAGCGCATCTTCGGTCTACTCGAATACTTCGCTGGCTACGGCTTCAACAAGAGCCACTCCGCTGCATACGCACTCCTCACCTACCAGACCGCCTACATGAAGGCGCACTACCCGGTCGAGTTCCTTTGCGCGCTGATGACGGCGGATCGAGACAAGATCGAGAAGGTCGTGCGCATCATTGCGGAGGGGCGCGCCTGGGGGGTGGAGATCCTGCCACCGGAAATCAACGAGTCTCATATGGACTTCACGGTGGTGTACAGCGCGCCGGACGGCACCGCGAATGGCAAGGCGCGCAACGCGAAGGGCCGTGGGACGAGGCTCAAGGACCCATACCAGCCCAAGATCCGCTTCGGTCTCGGCGCCATCCGCGGCATCGGGGAGACAGCGATCGAGGCGATCCTGGAGGCGCGGACGTCCGGCGGCTCCTTCAAGGACCTGTTCGACTTCTCCGAGAGGATCGATCCCCGCCGTGTCAACAAGGGGGTACTCGAGTCGCTGGTGCAGTGCGGGGCCTTCGAGGCGAGCCTCCAGGCGAAGGGGATTTCCAGAGCGCGGGCCTTCGCGGCCATCGATCGCGCCCTGGAACGAGCGCGTAGCGCGAGCAAGGATCGAGAGAGCGGGCAGACGTCCATGTTTGGCCTGTTCGCCAAGGCGGAGCCGGCCGCGGGACCGCGGCTGGATGAGTATCCCTCGGTCGAGCCCTGGGATCAGAGCGAGACGCTGAGCCGCGAGAAGCAATCACTCGGCTTCTACGTCTCCGGACACCCGCTCGATCGCTACGGCATGGATCTCGCGCGCTTTCAGGTGGTCCCGATCAGCGGGCTGGCGAGCATGGATCCCTGGTCCAGGGTCCGGGTCGGCGGGGTCGTCGAAGGCTACCGCGAGCGAATTTTCAAGGGGGGAGGCGGGAAGCTCGCCTTCTTCACGCTGGAGGACACCAACGGGCGCGTGGAGGTGAAGGTTCGTGAGAAGCAGATCGACGCGTTCGCGGATCTCCTCAACAAGGGGGACCCGCTGCTGATCTCCGGGAAGGTGAGTTTCCCCATGGTCGAAGAGGGATCCGAGGATGCCGAGGCGGCGCCTCGTGAGCCGACGCTGCTGCTGGACGAGGCGCAGCTCCTGTCTCAAGCGATCCTGTCGCAGACGCGTAGCGTCGCCATCACCCTCAAATCACGGATTGCACGGCGAGAGCACCTCGATCGTCTCGGAGCGCTCCTCCGCGCGAGCCCAGGCGCTTGCCCCGTTCAGCTCGTGATCCAGCTCGATGATGGCGCGGAGGCGCTGCTCTCGCTGGGCAGAGATCTGCGCATCGAGCCGAATGACGTGATGCTGGGGCGGATCGAGAAGCTGTTCGGCGAGCGCGTGGTCGAGCTCAGGTAGCGTCTCGGCGAGCGTCCATCGCGCGATGGGGAGCGCGGAGGGGGGGCGTCCTGCCGAGGCGCCCTTCAGGTACTGCCTTGCCCTGCTGCGCGGACGAGCTGTCCGAGTCGCTCTTCTGCCGCTTCGCGATCCGTCTGGTGCTTCAGCAACACGCCCAGCGTATCTCGCGCGATGTCCGCATCAATCTCCTGCCGCCCCAGCAGCAGAAGCGCGCGCGCCCAGTCGATGGTCTCGCTGATCGCTGGCGGCTTGCGTAGGTCCATCTGGCGCAGCGCGGCGGCGAAGGCTGCCACATGTGCAGCGAGCCGCTCCTCGATCCCCGGGAGTGCGAGCCGAAGAATCCCGATCTCTCGCTGCGGGGTGGGGTAGTCGAGGAAGGCGTGCAAGCAGCGCCGGCGCAACGCTTCCGTCATTTCTCGGGTGGCGTTCGTGGTGAGCAGGATGAGCGGTGGGTGTATCGCGCGCAGGGTTCCGAGCTCGGGGATGCTCACGGACATCTCGCTCAGCACCTCGAGCAGAAAGGCCTCGAACTCCGGGTCTGCCCGGTCGACCTCATCGATCAGGAGCACCACGGGGTCCGGACTCCGCAGCGCTGCCAGCAGCGGCCGTGGGACCAGGAAGCGCTCGCTGAAGAAGACATCCTCGCTTCCCGCGAGTCGCTCCACGGCTTCGGAAATCCCGGCCGTGTCCGCCAGCTCCCGTCCGATCGAGTCACGCAGGAGCTGCGTGTAGAGCATCTGCTTGGCGTAGTCCCACTCGAAGAGCGCTCTGGCTTCGTCGAGGCCTTCGTAGCACTGCAGGCGGATGAGCTGGCGCCCGAGCGCTTGGGCGGAGGCCCGGGCGAGGTCCGTCTTCCCCACGCCCGCGGGTCCTTCGAGCAGGAGCGGGCGATCCATCTTCAGGGCGAGCCAGAGGGCGAGCGCGAGCGGTGGATCCGCCAGGTAACGAGCCTGACCGAGCGAGGACGCGAGATCGGTAGGTGAGCTGGGGATGGGCGCGGACACGCGCGGACGGTAGCACGAGGGACCTCCTACGGACGCAGATGCTGGTATAAGCGGGGGTAACCGATGAGCGCAGAGCGCCAGGACCTGGTACGCATCGACGCGACCGGGACCGCCCACCCGGTTGGCAAGGCAGCGAGCCGCTGGCTGCGGGCGAGAGGAGGAGCCTTCCGGCTGTTGCCTTCGCCGGAGCACGTCGTCTTCATGCGCTTCGTCGGCGAGGACGGTCGGCGGGACGAAGAAGACGGACCCGTCGTCCGGCTCGCCGGCGAGATCACGAAGCCAGGTGCGCTCTGCGACATCATTTCTCTGGTCGGCCACGCTGGCTGGGACGGAGAGCTGGTCGTCGTCGATGGATCGGTCGGGCGCTCGCTCTTTTTCGATGCCGGGACCGTCATCGGTGCGCGCTCCGCGGTCGAAAGCGACCGCATCGGCGAGGTGCTCTATCGCTACGGCGCGCTGAGTCGCGAGCAGATCGACGCGACCCTGGCCGCTACCAGCCCCGAGCAGCGGTTCGGCGAGGTCGCCGTGCGGCTCGGATTCCTGGAGCGAGCGCGCCTCTATCAGCTCCTGGGTCGGCAAGCGGAGGAGATCGCCCACCAGGTGCTGCTTGCCGGGGATGGGGTGTTCTATTTCCTCGAGCGGTTCGACGAAGAGCAGATCGCCAGCCGTCAGAACCTCGCCGTGAGCAGCCTTCTCATGGAGGCCGTGCGCCGCATGGACGAGGGGCGCTACTTCCGCGAGAGGATCCCTTCGATTCAGCACGTCCCCGAGCGGATCGCTGGACGCGCGCTGCCCGCCAAGGACCTGCGTCAGACCTGGGAAGCCATCGATGGGCACCGATCCATCGCAGAGATCGCGCGCGTCGTCGGCCAGGGCGAGTTTGAAGCCACCCGGCAGATCTTCCAGCTGATCCAGGCGGGGATGGTCGCGGTCCACGCACCCCGACCCACCGGGCCGAAGGCGATCGTTGCGCTGTTCAACGAGGCCGTCCGTACGATCCTCGCCGACGTCGACGAGGGAGGCCACGGCGACGAAGTCCGCTGGCAGCTCAGCGCCTTTTCCAGCGGAGCAGGGATCTACGACGTCCTTTTCCGGGGCGCCGCGCCAGCAGAGGACGGCACGGTGAATCCGGAGCCCGTCATCGAGAATGCCGTGGTGCTGGCAGGGCCCGAGCAATCGGAGATGATGCTGGCTCAGTGGCTCTACGAGTATGCGTCGTTCGCCATGTTCGTTGCAGAGCCACTCCTCCGTCTGGGCCCGGATGGCACGACGGTAGCTCGTATCAGCCAGCTGCCTCCCGTTGATCCGAGTGGAATCTCCACCATCGAGAGAGAGCCTCTCTCGCGCCGGGTCGGCCCGCTCATCGGTCAGCTCGCGCCGAAATAGCGATGATTGACTCGGCCAGCCGGTCGATGCGGGGAGCAGCGAGATCCGGCCGTGTCGATGGACAGGAAGCCTCAGGGCCGCCGCGTAGCGGGCACAGCTCACAGCGGCGAGGATCGAAGACGAGTGCAGCCTTCATCCCGGCGGCGCGCGCTGCCGTCACATCGCTCGGCGTGTCCCCGATGACCCACGTCGACGAAGGCTCCAGATGGAGGGTTCGCGCCAGCTTCGTCATCATCCCGGGGGCTGGCTTGCGGCACGCGCAGGGCCCGACCAGGGCGGGATCTCCCCCCGGTCCTCCCTCGGGGTGGTGAGGGCAGACCTCGAGTGCCTCGATGGGAACACCTTCGCTTCGCAGCAGATCCAGCAGCGCGCCGTTCGTGCGCTCGATGGCATCCCAGGGGATCTGGCCCTTCGCAGCCCCCGGTTGGTTGGTGGCGATCGCCAGGGTGAACCCAGCGGCCACGAGCTGCTGCATCCCTTCCAGCGCACCTGGCAGCAGCCGGAGCTGCCGGGGGTGGAACGCCGTGGTCACGACCCCCAGCTCGGGATCGCGCACCACGTCGATGATCGTCCCGTCACGATCGAGGATGATCCCCGGGCGACCCGCCATGGAAACCTCGCGTCAGGCTTCGGCCACGAGCTGACGAAGCCGCTCGCAGATCAGGTGATGGTACACCTCGTGGAACCCCTCCACGTGCGGCGTCGACGTGGTGCCGCCCCGGGTGGGAGGGACGATCACGCTCGCATCGGCCATCTGCCGGAGCGCTCCCCCATCGTAGCCCACCAGCGCGACGACCTTTGCCTCGGCGCGCTTCGCGCAGTCTGCCGCCGACACCAGGTTCTGGGACCACGGACCTGCCTTGTCGGCGCCCGAGCCTCCATGGACGCTCAGGCAGACGAGCACGTCTCCCGCGACGATCCGGCCTTCGAGCTGCTCCAGAAAGATCCGGTTGAAGCCCACGTCGTTCGTCAGCGCGCTGATGAGCGCAGCGTTGTCGCACAGGGAGGTGCACTTGAAGCGGCGCTTGCCTTCGACCCACGTGAACTTGGAGATGTCACACGCCAGGTGGCTCGCGTTCGCGGCCGAGCCGCCATTCCCGCAGGTGTAGATGGTCCTGTCCTGCTGGTAAGCGCTGAACAGGACCTCGATGACCGCGGCGAGATCGTCGCGGCGGGTGGCCAGCGCGATCTCGGCCGTCTCGCGGAGGTACTGATCGACGAACGCTTCGGTCGTGGACATGGCCGATGTATAGCCGGGCCCCGAGCCGGCTGCCCAGATCTACGACCGGTGCAGGTTCGCGACGATGCGCGCCCCGTCGAGGTCGAAGCGGAACCGGAGGATCCGGAGCCCCCGCCCGATCATCGTCTCGATGACACGGCGCCGATCGCCTGGCCGGACGTAGAACATGAAGAACCCACCGCCCCCGGCGCCCATCAGCTTGCCGCCGAGCGCTCCGGCGGTGCGGGCTGCCTCGTAGTGCTCGTCGATGACCGGATCGGTCATCTTCGAGGCCAGCCGTCGCTTCTGGGTCCAGTGGAGATGGAGCAGGTCGCCGTACTCGTCCAGCGCTCCTGCCACGAGGAGCCGTCGGACCTCGTGACCGATCTCCTTGATCCGGTGCATGCGCTCGATCACGTCGGCCTCCAGCTGCGTGATGCGCTCCCGCTGCTCGCCGAGCACCACCCGGGCCGGTCTCTCGATCCCGCTCCACACGATGAGCAGGTTCGACTCCAGCTCCTCCATCACCTCGTCACGAACGGGGACGGGCTCCACGTGAACCGAGCCATCGGTCTCGAAGGTGAACGCCGTGATGTTTCCGTAGGCCGCAATGTACTGATCCTGCCGACCGACGGGCTCACCCAGACGATCCATCTCGATCGAGCAAGCCTCCCGTGCGAGCTGCTCGGAAGAGACGAAATCCCGCTTGTAGGTGTGGAGCGCGTTGAGAAGCGCGACCGTGAACGAACTCGAGGAGCCCAGGCCCGAGTTCGCCGGGAGATCGGCCACGCTGGTCAGCTCGATCGAATGCTCGATTCCCACGAGCCGCAGGGCCTCACGGAAGATGGGGTGCTCGATGGCGTCGACGGAGGGGACGATTTCCGTCTTCGAGTAAGCGAGCCGGATGTCGCGATGAAATCGCTTGTTCGCCGTGACGTAGATGTATTTGTCGATGGATGCGGAGACCAGGTATCCGCCGAAGCGATCCGAGTAAGCGGGCAAATCAGTACCCCCACCGCCCAGTGAGAAGCGCACGGGGGCGCGGGAGACAATCACGAACGCTGCTCTCTTTCCGCCGGCCTCACCGGCGCCGCTCCGCCCAGGAACGCTTCCAGAGCTTGCAGGCCGGACTCGGAGCCGATCTCGTGGAATCGCGTCGCCACGGGGAAGGCGCGCAGTCGACCGCGCGCTGCGAGTTCCTGCTGCACGGCGTCCAGTCCCATGACCTTCCCCTCGGGTAGCGCCGCGATGACCTCTCGACGCAGCGCCATCGCGCCGTAATCGATGTGATCGAGTTCCGGATCCGGCGGATCGGTCATGGCGCGCTTGTGATAGCGCACCACCTGGTCCTCCCGGATCGCCGTGTTCGAGGCGTCGAACCGATCCTGATTGCGGTAGACCGCCAGGGTGCCGAGGGCTGCTGGATGCTCCTCCAGATCGCGCAGCGGGGCGTGATAGTCGAAGGGCAGATAGGAGTCCCCGTAGGTCACCAGGAACGTCGGGGCGAGGCTCGGCAGGGCGGCGCGCAGGGCACCGGCCGTGCCCAGCCTCACGGGGCCTTCATCCGAGTACCGAACGTCGAGGGGTCCCCAGCGCTCCCCGATGACCTCGCGGATCTCGTCGCCGAGGTGGCTGATGCATAGCATGACCTCTCCGAAGCCGGCCTCGACCAGGCGATCGAGGAGCCAGGCGCCGAAGGGTCGACCAGCCACCTGGAGCAGGAACTTGGGCGTCCGGGTGGTGCGCGGAGACATCCTCGTCCCCAGTCCCCCGGCGAGGATCACGGCCTGGGGGGGTAGGGGAGTGGGCGCCACGGGGTCGACCTATCACGGACACACACATCCCGTAAAAATCGTCGCCACAAACTGTACGGCCGTTCAGACGGCCAGGTAGGCTGCGCATCATGGATACCAAAGAGCTCGCCCCCCACGTGCTTCGGGCGCTGTTCGACCTCCAGTCGGAAGGCGCTCTGGTGAACCTGCAGGTCCTGACCGATCTGCTCCGCGTGCGACGCGGTGACATCCGCAAGGTCATCACGTCGCTGCATCGGGAGGGGTACGTCGACGCACTTCACATGCGGTTGACACTCCGTGGCTATGCCCTGGGCGCTGCGTTCGCCAGGAGCGAGCTGCGTGCGTTGCGGCGCGTGTCGGGGGCGGCCTCGACTGCAGCGGCGTGATCGAGAAAGCCGGTGCGCGACCTCGACGTGTGATGAGCGCCCCGGTAACCTGACCACCTCGCTGCCACCTGATGACCCCCGCATACGACCAGATCAGGAAGGTGCTGCTCGGCTACCTCTCCACGATGAACGCGGAGGGGCTGCTCACCAGGGCCCTGCGTGAGGCCGAGATCGATCCTGCTCGCTTCACCCTCGATGATCTCGGCGTGCTGCTTCCGAGCATCGAGCGGAGAGCGCGCCTCTACGTGGAGCCGGCCCGGCTTCCACGTCTCAAGGCCGATCTCACCGCCCTCGGAGGCGAGAGACTGGCATTCCACTCGAAGATCCTGCCCATCCGGCACGAGGCAGACATCAGCACGGCGCGCGTCACCGCGAAGGACGTTTGCGACGGTGCCGGGGCGAGAAGCTTCGTCTCGCACAAGGTCGCCACGGCCATCAGCGAGCTCGCTCGCAACATCGTGCATTACACGCCTGGAGGGAGCATCGAAATGATCCTCCGCCGGGATCCGCCGGCTCGTTTCATCGTCGTCGCCCTCGATCAGGGAGCTGGGATCACCAACCTGACCGAGGTGCTCGCTGGTCGGTACCGGAGCAAGACCGGGCTCGGCCGCGGCTTGCTCGGCGTCAAGCGCCTTGCCGATCGCTTTCACATCGACTCCGGGCCTCAGGGGACCCGTATCGAGATCGAGGTTCACCTGTGAAGGTCTCGATAGATTATCTCATCATTCCGAAGGACGGCGAGCAGCAGTCCGGAGACGCCGTGTTCACCCGGCGCATCGACGGCGTGGACCTGTTCGTCGTGATCGACGCTCTGGGCCACGGCGATCGTGCTGCCGAGACCTCGGCGGTGGGTCTGGATGCCCTTGCCGAATCTTCGCCCACCGCCAGCGTCAGCGAGCTCATCGACCTGCTCCACACCCGGCTTCGCGGTACCCGCGGCGCTGCCGCCATGGTGTGCGTCTGCAAGGACGGCAAGCTCGAGGGATGTAGCGTCGGGAACGTGGAGCTGCTCAGCCTGGGGACCCGGATCCCCTGGGTGCCGAGCCCGGGAATTCTAGGCGCCTCCCTCCGCCGCACGCGCCTGTTCGAGGTCCAGCTCACCCCCGGGGATCGCTTGATCCTCCTCTCCGACGGCGTCTCCCCGCGCATCGATCCGTCCGCGCTCAGGGGGCAGAACGCCAAGGAGGCCTGCCGCACGCTGATGAGCAAGTACCGCCGCCCTCACGACGACGCGACCGTCATGGTTGCCGACATCGAACCGTAGAGATTCTATGGAGCTGAAGCGTCTACCGATCATCAACCTGTGGGATCGCATCCTCGTCCCGCTCCAGGGGGACGTGACCGACGACCTCGCCGAACAGCTCAACACGGACGTGCTGCGCGCGATCCATGAGAGCGGAGCGAAGGGGCTCGTGATCGATCTCACGGGCGTCTGGATCATGGACAGTCACTTGTGCGCGGTGCTCACCAACCTGGCCGCTGCGGCCAGATTGATGGGCACCCCGACCATCCTCTCCGGACTCAGCCCGGAGATCGCGATGACGCTTCAGGCGATGGGCGTCGAGCTGGCGGCGGTACGCACGGCGTTGACCCTGGAGCAAGCGCTGACCATGCTCGGCCTCGAGGTGCGCCGCGCCGAGGACGGGGAGCGCGACGAGGAGCCTCCCCGGGCCCAGCAAGAAGACCCCGCGGCGCGGCCTCGAGCTGGTTCCTCGGCCGGGACCGCCCCCGCTTCCCGGGTGTTCGGTGCGCAGACCCGCCCCAGCACGTCTCCTCCTCGCGCCCAGCCACTGTCACTCCCGGCCCGGTCCCGCGGCCGCGGCTTCTGAACTCGTCAGACTTCCAAGATTTCACGATGACCGCGACGGTAACTCCCGACGTTCTCTTTTCCCCTCCGCCCCGCGCTCGCGGGATCTACTGCAACCGAACGCTGAACCTCCGGTCGATCAAGGCGATCGGATACGACATGGACTACACCCTGATCCATTACAGGGTGGAGACCTGGGAGCGGCGTGCCTACGAGTACCTGCAGCAGCACCTCGTCAGCCAAGGATGGCCCGTCAGCGAGCTGGCGTTCGATCCAGAGCTGGTGATCCGCGGCCTGATCCTGGACACCCAGCTCGGCAACCTGCTCAAGGTCAATCGCTTCGGTTACGTCAAGCGTGCGTTCCACGGCACCCGGGCACTCGACTTCGAAGAGCAGCGCCAGATCTACACCCGGACCATCGTCGATCTCTCCGAGTCACGCTGGGTCTTTCTGAACACCCTGTTTTCGCTGTCGGAGGGGTGCATGTACGCTCAGCTCGTCGACCTCCTCGACGAGCGGCGGCTACCCGGGGTGCTCGGCTACACCGACCTGTACCGCCTCGTGAAGCAGCAGCTCGACGCGGCGCACATGGAGGGGGCGCTCAAGGACGAGATCATGGCCGACCCGGATCGCTTCGTGGAGCTCGATCCGGAGACCCCTCTGGCGCTGCTGGATCAGAAGCACGCCGGCAAGCGGCTCGTGCTCATCACCAACTCGGAGTGGATCTACACCCGGTCGATGATGCGCTACGCATTCGACGCCTTCCTGCCCGAAGGCACGACCTGGCGCGATCTGTTCGACGTGGTCATCGTGGCCGCGCGCAAGCCCGAGTTCTTCTCGGTCCGAAGCCCCCTGTTCGAGGTGGTCACCGAGGAAGGGTTGCTACGCCCTTCCCAGACGGGCGTCCGCCCGGGAGGCTTTTACTTCGGTGGCCACGCCGGCCAGGTCGAGCAGCACCTCGGCTTGAGCGGGGACGAGATCCTCTACGTGGGGGATCACATCTACGGCGACGTGCACGTCTCCAAGAGCGTGCTCCGCTGGCGTACGGCGCTCATCCTGCGGGAACTCGAGGAGGAGATCCGCGCCATCGACAAGGCGCGTCCGGACGAGGCGAGGCTCTCGACCTTGATGGGCCAGAAGGAGCGGCTGGAGCGGGGCCTCGCGCGGCTCAGGTTGGAACAGCAGCGTCGGCGCATCGGCTATGGGCCCGCAGGCGAGTCCGAAGAGGAGCTGGCAGCCCGAGTCACCGAACTCAAGACCGAACTCGTCGCGCTCGACGCGCGCATCGCCCCGCTCGCGCGGGCCTCCGGAGAATACCCGAACACCCGCTGGGGCCTGCTGATGCGCGCCGGTAACGACAAGAGCCATCTCGCCCGTCAGATCGAGCGGTCCGCCGACATCTACACGTCGCGCGTCTCCAACTTCCTCTTCACGACGCCGCACCTCCTCATCCGGTCTCATCGGGGCACGCTCCCCCACGATCCGCTGGGCGAGGACAGCTCACCTGGCCGGCCGGACGAGGCATCCGGGCCCGTGGGCGAGGCGTAGTCAGGGCCTGCGCGACTGCGCTCAGGCCGCCAGCCGCTGCCCTGCCGCGTCGAGGATCTGCAGACAGCCTTCCAGGGAGTCACAGAAGAGAAGCTCGCGGCGCAGCGCTGCGGCCCCGGGGAGACCACGCAGGTAGCCGCTCAGGTGCCGCCGCGTCACCCGTACCCCCGCGTGCTCGCCGCGGGTCTCCACGTTCGCCATGAGGTGCCGTCGGCACAGATCGAGGCGCTCCTCGGGGGTGGGCAGCACCGGCTGCTCGCCGCGTTCGATGAGCGCCCTGGCCTCGCGGAAAATCCAGGGGTGGTCGATGGCCATACGCCCCACCATCACCGCAGCGCAGCCCGTCTCGCGGAGGGCGCGCTGAGCATCCTCGCCGGAGCGGATGTCCCCGTTGACGATCACCGGGATGCTCACCACCTCGCGGGCGCGTGCCGCCCAGCTCCAGTCGGCCGCGCCGCTGTGGCCCATCTTCGCCGTGCGACAGTGGATGGTCAGGGCTGCGACGCCCGCGTCTTCCAGGCGCCTGGCGAGATCGATGATCGGCATCTCGGACTCGGGTCCCAGCCCGATCCGCGTCTTCACGGTGACCGGCATCGACACGCTCTTCACCACCATCCGCGCCATCTCCACCATCGCGGCAGGATCGCGGAGCCAGCCGGCGCCTGCGCCGCGCCCGGCGATCTTCGGCACCCAGCAGCCGCAGTTGATGTCGATGAAGGCGGGCTGCGCCTCCTCGGCCACGGCAGCGGCCTCGGCCAGCCGCTCCGGGTTGGAGCCGTAAATCTGGATCGCCGTCGGCGTGTCGTCGTCCGGCAGCACCATCTTCCGGCGCGCGGTCCGGCACCCGCGGAGCAACCCCTCCACGTTCACGAACTCGGTGTAACAGAGCTCGGCGCCCAGGGACCGGCAGAGCCTGCGGAAGACGACGTCGCTCACGTCTTCCATGGGCGCGAGGAGGACGGGGTGGGCGGCGAGGAGCGTGCGGAGCTGATCGATCGAAAGAGGCACAGCGTGGCCCCGGGCCAGAAGGGGCGCGCGGGGGCGGCGAGTCCTAGCCCGCGGCCCGCGCGAAGTCCAGACCACCTCCAGCGCCGTGGTCGAGCCTCGTCCGTGGCTGGCTGCGCTCGCGAGAAGCCCCGCGACCGATCAGCTCGTCAGCTGGGCCCCCCACCGCTCCCCGTAACCCACGGCGAATTCGGGATCCGGGTGCATCTCGCGCCGGGCCTCGAGCGCGTAGTCGCCCTCCTGCACGTGATCACCCTCCGCCAGCGCGCGCATGATGTCCATCGGCGTCAGCATGCCGACGAGCGCCCCCTCTTCGGTGACCACCACGGCCCGGTGGATCTTCTCGGCGACCATCAACCGCACGGCCGTCATCACCGGGTCGCCTGGCCGCACCGCGTACACGACGCGGCTCATCAGGCCATCGATGGTGTACCGCGGCTCCTTCTCGTAGGCCCTGCCTGGGGTCACCAGGTCGCTCTTCGACACGAGCCCCACGATTCGACCTGCGTCGAGTACGGGGGCTCCGCTGATGCCGCACTCGCTCATCTTGCGAACGGCTTCCATCACCGAGATCCCTGCATGCAGGGTGTGGACGTCGGTCGTCATGATGTCTCGTACGCGCAGCGTCTTCATGCCGTCCTCCTGGTGTCAGTGTCGTGCTGGCAGGGCCTGACCCGGGCAGGAGCAGAACCCTGAAAGCAGAACCCTGAAGTCGCAGGCCGAGCAAGAATTAGTCCCACCTCACGATTGCATTTCCGAACCGCGGCCAGACGTGAATCGCTGGCCTGAGAGAGCGGGTCACCGTGCGTGATGCGCCCGCTGACCGTCGGCGACGTGCCGACTTTGCACGCTACCAAGCTGGCTCGAGCGCCGCTCCCTCGGCTACATAGAGACGGTGCTTCGGTGGTTTCACGCACTCTTCTCCCGTCTGACCGAGCGGCCCGCGCCTCGGACCTCAGGCCGGGGGGATCGTGGGGAAACCGGAGACGAGGGCGAACCGCCCCTGGACGAGGACGACGAGGCGGCGCTCGATCCCGACGCCATCGCCGTCATGCCGATCGAGGATTCCATCGATCTGCACACGTTTGCGCCGCGCGACATCCCCTCGGTAGTGGAGGAGTACCTGACCGAGGCCCAGGCCCGCGGGTTCGACGAGGTGCGGGTCATTCACGGCCGCGGCAAAGGCGTGCAGCGGCAAGTCGTCCGCCGCGTGCTCTCCCGCCATCCTGCCGTCCGCGATTATCGCGACGCGCCTGCCACCCGCGGCGGCTGGGGCGCGACGCTCGTTTGGCTCGAGCCGCCACCCCCTGGAGAATCCGACCCACGTGCTTGACCCCCTGCTGCTCCTCTCCGCCACCCGCCTCGCCGCCATGATCCGCGCTGGCGCTGCCTCGTCCGAGCAGATCGTCGACGCGCACATCCGCCACATCGAGCGCGTCAACCCGGTGATCAACGCCATGGTGGCCACGCGCTTCGACGCCGCGCGAGAAGAAGCTCGCGTCGCGGACGCCCGTGTGGCCACCGAGCCCGTCGAGTCGCTCCCGCCATTTCACGGCGTCCCTTGCTCGATCAAGGAGAGCTTCGCCGTCGTCGGCATGCCCAACTCGGCTGGCCTCCTCGCGCGCGCAGGGCTGCGTGCCAGCGAGGACGCGGTCACCGTCACCCGCCTCCGCAATGCGGGCTTCATCCCCCTCGGCGTCACCAACACCCCCGAGCTGTGCATGTGGATGGAGTCGAACAACCGCGTCTATGGCTGCTCCAACAACCCCTACGACCCCCGTCGCACCGTCGGAGGCAGCTCGGGAGGCGAGGGGGCCATCGTCGGCGTGGGCGGTGCTCCCATCGGCCTCGGCTCCGACATCGCCGGATCCATCCGCATGCCCGCCTTCTTCAACGGCGTCTTCGGCCACAAGCCCACCGGCGGCCTCGTCCCCAGCTCCGGCCAGTTCCCGCGCCCCTCGGGCGACACGCTCCGCTACATCACCACCGGCCCCCTGACCCGACGCGCCGAGGACCTCATGCCCCTCCTCGCGCTCCTCGCAGGTCCTCACCCCGACGATCCGGCCTGCACCGTCTTCCCCCTGGGCGATCCGAGCACCGTCGACGTCGCCTCGATGGTCGTCCACGTCATCGAGGGTGACGGCCTCCACCGCGTGCACCCCGACCTGCTCGACGCTCAGCGGCGCGCCGCCCGGGCCCTCGCTCAGCGCGGCGCCACCGTGCGCCCCGCGCACCTCGCGCACCTGTCCCGCACCCTCGAAATCTGGAGCGCGATGGTCGCCGCCGGCAACCTCGTGTCCGACCACCCCACGCCCTCCTTCGCCGAGCTGCTCGGTGAAGGCCGCCGCATCTCCGTCGCCCGAGAACTCCTGCGCCTTCCCCTCGGCCGCTCCCCCCACACCCTGCCCGCGCTCGCCCTCGCCTTTCTGGAAGACGTCGGCAAGCGCCTCCCGGGCCGCATGGCGCAGGCCGAGAAGCTCGGCCTCGAGCTGCGCGCCGAGATCGCCGAGCTGCTCGGCGACCACGGCGTCCTCCTGTACCCCCCCCACCCCGTACCGGCCCCTCTCCACGGCCACTCGCTCTATTCGCCCCTCCGCTGGGCCTACACCGCCATCTTCAACGTCATGGAGCTGCCCGTCACCCAGGTCCCCCTCGGCTTGAACCGCGATGGCCTCCCCCTCGGCGTCCAGGTGGTCGCCCCGCACGCCCGCGATCACATGTCCATCGCCGTCGCCCAGCAGCTCGAGAAATCCCTCGGAGGCTGGACTCCCCCGTCATTCTCGGCCCCGTGGTATCAGGCCAGGCGATGAACCGCGACCGCACCCATGACATCGTCCTCTTCGGGGCCACCGGTTTCACCGGCCGCCTCGTGGCCGAGTACCTGGCGCGCCGTGCCGGCGCCTCGCCCTTCCCGTGGGCCGTCGCGGGTCGAAGCGCACAGAAACTCGAGCGCCTCCAGACCGAGCTCGGCCTTCCCGCCAGCGTCGGCGTCATCGAGGCCGACGTCGCGGATCCTGCCTCCCTCGCAGCGATGGCGCGACAGGCCCGGGTGATCATCACCACCGTCGGCCCCTACGCCAGCCATGGCGAACCCCTCGTCGCCGCCTGCGTCGCCGAGGGCACCGACTACGTCGACATCACGGGTGAGCCCGACTTCGTCGACCTCTGCCTCGAGCGTTACGACGCCCCCGCCCGTGAAAAGGGCCTGCGCATCGTCAACTGCTGCGGCTTCGACAGCATCCCCCACGATCTCGGCGCCCTCTTCACCGTCGAGAAGCTGCCCGCTGGCGAACCCATTCACCTCGAAGGCTTCGTCCGCGCCCAGGGGACCTTCTCCGGCGGCACCTTGCACTCCGCCATCGGCGCCATGGGCTCGATGCGCCATCGACCCAAGCGCCCCCCCTCCACCCCTTCCTACGAGCCCGCCCCCCGCAAGGCCCGCGGCATCAAAGCGCGCATCCACTACGACCGCGACCAGCGCGCCTGGGTCTGCCCCCTGCCCACCATCGACCCCCAGATCGTCCTGCGCAGCGCCCGCGCCCTCGACGCCTACGGCCCCGACTTCCGCTACGGCCACTACGCCCAGGTCCGCTCGACCTTCAAGCTCGCGGCCGGACTCGCCGGCCTCGGCGCCCTCCTCGCCCTCTCCCAGATCCCCCCCGCCCGCGCCCTCCTCGGCAAGATCCGCAACCCCGGCGAAGGCCCGACCGCCGAAGAACGCGCCCGCGCCTGGTTCCAGGTCACCTTCCGCGGCAAAGCCGCCACCCGTCAGATCGTCACCCGCGTGAGCGGAGGCGACCCCGGCTACACCGAAACCGCCAAGATGCTCTCCGAGTCAGCCCTCTGCCTCGCCCACGACCGCGACCGCCTTCCGCCCCACACCGGCGTCATCACCCCCGCCATCGCCATGGGCAACCTCCTCATCGACCGCCTCCAGCAAGCCGGCATCCGCTTCGAACTCCTCGAAGGCTGATCCTCCATTCCACGACCACCCCATCCCACTGGGGCTTCAACCCGTCGGCGTGCAGTGTGTGCATGCGCGAGGCGTGGGAGGACCCGTGCCGGAGCGCCGGGATCCGCGCCCCTCAGCGCCACCCCCGCAATGCGGCGAGCTGCTCCTTCAGCCACCCGCCACCCGCGAACGGCTTCACACTCACCCCATCCGCACCCAGCTGAAGGCCGGCCGAGAGCGGTCCACTCTCGATGAGAAAGGCCCCGCGATCGTCATCCTGGCGCCGCTCCAGCAACCCGGTCACCCGCTGAGACCCGGCGATGGCCTGCACCCCCAGCGAGAGCCGCGTACCCTGCTTGTTCACGTTCACGTCGGTGTCCACCTGCTTCGACGAGATCAGCGGCTTCGACCAGCCGGGCAAGAGATCCATCCCCACCAGCGTCCCCACGAACGGATCCAGATCGCGCATCGCCACCTTCGCGTTGCCACGCACATCGATGCTCCTCCCCAGCCGGACCTTCACCCCGCTGAAGCGAGCGCGCGCCCACCAGTCCTCGTAAGCGGATTCTCCCGCGCGCACATGGGCCTTCCCGATGCCGGCGGTGCCCTTCAGCGTCGCCGTCTTCCCGACGAGATCGACCCCCTCCACCTCGATCTTCGCGCCCACGCTCGCCCCGAGCGCGAGCTGCTTCCAGCTCCCGGCGGCGTTCCAGACATCCACGTGCAGCGAACCTCGTCCGGGCTGACCGCGGTGCCCCGAGAGGGCCCCGCGCAACGCCGCCGACCCTCGCGTGAACTGCACGGGACTCTGACGGTCGGGGAGCAACCGCCGCAGATCGGGGACGCGCACCGACGGAAGCTGAAGCGCATAGTCCTCGACCAGCCAGGGCTCGAGGAGGCTCGCGGGCATCTCCAGCGTGGCGCGCGCTCCGTTCACCACCGCCACCGGGCCGCCCGAAGGACGGGCCCAGCGCAGGGTGGCGTGGTCCACGTCACCCGACAGATGGGTGCGGCCCTCGTGCACCCGCAGATCGGCCTCCAGGGCGGCCGTGGCGCCCCCATCGAGGGTGTCGACGTCGAGCCGTTCCGTCGCATAGCGAGCGCGGCTGCCTTGCGACAGCACGCCGCGGTCGACCCGCACATCGAGCGACAGCGCGCCGCTCCCGTCGCGGAATCGAGGGAAATCGTCTCCCGTGAGCGATCGCATGAACGAGAGCCCCGGCACCTGCGCCTCCAGCATGGCGTGCAGCTGGGTCGCCTTCAGCATCGTCGCCACGTCGGCGTACTCCATGTCGGAAGGATCGACGGACGCGAACAGGTAGCCCTCCATCCCCCGCAGCACCGCGTGATCCGCGGTCTGAAGCTCCCCGGATCGGATCTCGACCCCTGAAGGATCCAGCGAGAACTTGCGCAGCGGCTTGAAGTAGAAGCCGCTCCTGGCGTGCATGTCGCCGGTGTAGCGGTAGCCCTCGACCCAGATCTCCTTGATCTGGGCGTCGATGTTCTCCAGGTGTGCGGTCCAGAGATGGTAGTCCGCGTCCGTCGGCTCCAGGACAGGGCCCACGAAGGCGAGCGGAGGATCGGCGAACCCGGCGATGGGGGGCAGGGCCCTGGCGTACGCGCTGTCGGCGACCTCGTCGCTCACGCGGAACCGCAGCTTGAAGACCACCCCCTCCGCGCTCACACGCGTCGCGTGGTAACGAAGGTCGAACAGCTCTGCCAGCTCCACCTGGACCGAGGCCTTCTCGATGTCCATCGACCACTGGAGCACCGTGTCCTGGCCCGTGATCTTGAAATTCCGGACCCGCGCGTGCCCTGGCCACAGCGACCAGGCGACGTCGTAATCCATCGTGAACGTCTCTGGGTCCCAGCTCACGAGACGCTTCAACCCCCCGAGACCCAGGAAAAGATTGCCCAGAACGAGATACAGACCTTCGAGCAAGAGCAGTGACAGCACGAGAAGTTTCATCCCCCAGCCGATGCAGGCGGCGTACGCCTTCACCCCGGTGGGCTGAGGGGGCTCGGAGGGCTCGGAGGGCTGCGGGATGGGGTTGATGGCGGGCACGGGGGGACCTTGGCGGAGAGCGCGCCTCAGGCATGCAGGATGGCTCGGCGGCGCCTCGACCGAAGACGTGGCAGGACGCATGCCAGGACCATCTGCTCCAGAACGACCGCCTCAGGGTCCACGCGCCACCTTCGGTGGCACCGGCCCGCCCGGGACAAGCATGGAACGCGGCGCTGTGGTACTGCTGGGTCACCACCATGCCGTCCCGCCGAAGAACCAAGGTGCTCATCGTCGACGACAGCTCGATCATCCGAGAGGTGGTGCGGTGTGTCCTCGAAGAAGAGGACTACGAGGTGATCGGGCTCGAGAGCCCCATCGGCTTCACGCGCGCGCTCGTCCTGGAGAAGCCGGATCTGGTGCTGATGGACGTGAGCATGCCTGCGCTCACGGGCGACAAGCTCGTCGAGATCACGGCCCGCAGCGGCCTGCATCACTGTCCCATCGTGCTGTTCTCTGACCGGCCGGATCTCGAGCTGGCGCGTCTCGCCGAGGAATGCGGTGCATCGGGGTACATCCGCAAGACGCAGGAGACGTCGCTGCTCGGCCTCAAGCTCCGACGCTTCTTGCCGAGCCGGACAGCGACGCCGATCCCGGCGTGAAGCAACACCAAGCGTGAATCCGTGATGCGTGCGCCACGCGGCCTTCCGCTCAGGGGGCGCGCGCACGTCGTCGCGCGAGCCTGATGAGCGCGTCACTGCTCGCGCAGGAGCGGCGTGGGCGTCGATGGGGGGAGGGGAGGCGAGCGGGCGCTGGGGGCGCCGGGTGACCGGGGAGGCGTCCGGCGTCGCGCCGATCGTCCCCCCGGGAGGTGTCAGGCTTCCGGCGTGGGATCGGCGCTGTGGCCGTTGGCACCGGCAGAGGCCTCGGGCGGCGTGGCGCCCTCTGCGTGCTCGGTGGACTCCGAGGAGTCCGAGTCGGCGGCGAACGCCTCGATGGCGACCACGCGCTCGCCGTCGTCCACGTTCATCAGGCGCACGCCCTGCGCGTTGCGGCTGGTCTCGCGGATCTCGCTGACCTTGGTGCGGATCATCTGCCCCTTGTCGGTGACGAGCAGCACCTCGTCGGTGGTGCACACCATCGCCACACCGACGACGGGGCCGTTGCGCTCGCTGGCGTCGATCAGGATCACGCCCTTGCCGCCGCGGCTCTGCTTCCGGAACTCCTCGATGGGCGTCTGCTTGCCGTAGCCGCGCTCGCACACGGCCAGCACGCGATCGCGGCCGTCGCCGCTCGTGCCCATCCCGACCACCTCGTCGCCCTCTTCGAGCTCGATCGCCTTCACGCCCATCGTGGCGCGGCCGGTCGCGCGGACCTGCTCCTCCGAGAAGCGGATGCTCATCCCGGTGCGGGTGGCGATCACCAGCTCTTGCGTCCCATCGGTCAGCGCCGCCACGAGGAGCTGATCGCTCTCCTCGATGCGCACCCCGATGATGCCCTTGTCGCGGTAGTTCTCGTACTCGAGCAGCGCCGTCTTCTTGATCTGCCCACGGCGCGTCACCGTGACGACGAAGCGACCCTCTTCCAGACGCGGCACGGACATCACGGCCGCCACCTTCTCGCCGGGCTCCATCCCCACGAAGTTCACGATGGCGCGCCCCTTGGCGTTCCGCGCGGCCTGGGGGATCTCGTAGACCTTCTTGACGAAGACCTTCCCGGTGTCGCTGAAGAAGAACACGTGGGAGTGGGTCGACGCGACGAAGACCTGGCTCACCCAGTCCTCCTCGCGCGCCTCCATCCCCAGCGTGCCCTTCCCGCCACGCCGCTGCGCCCGGTAAATCGAGGCCGAGGTGCGCTTCACGTACCCCGCGTGGGAGACCGTGACCACCATGTCCTCTTCCTGGATCAGATCCTCCACGTTGATCTCGGCCTCGGCGGCCACGATCTCGGTGCGGCGCTCGTCGGAGAAGCGCGTCTTGATCTCCTCGAGCTCCGTCACGATGACGTTCATCAAGAGCTCCTGGTCGGCCAGGATCGCCCTGAGGCGCTCGATCGTCTTCGCCAGTTCGCCGTACTCCTTGGCGAGCTTCTCGCGTTCCAGACCCGTCAAGCGGGAGAGGCGCATCTCCAGGATGGCCTTGGCTTGCCGCTCCGAGAGGAAGTAGTCGCCGGCCGCGTCGGCCTTCTCGCACTCCTCATCAGGGCGGCCGGCGCGGCGGAGGAACTCGCCGAGCCCGCGCAGGGGCAGTGCGCACAGGCGGGTGCGGGCCTCGTCGGTGTCGGCGGACGCGCGGATGGTCGCCACCACCCGGTCGATGTCGGTGGTGGCCATGCCCAGGCCTTCCACCAGCTCGCGCTGCGACTCGGCCTGGCGCAGCTCGAAGCGGGTCCTCCGCGTCACCACCTCGCGGCGGTGCTCGATGAAATGCTCCAGCGTCTCCTTCAGCGACAGCACGGCCGGGCGACCCTGCACGATGGACAGGTTGTTCACCCCGAACGTCGTCTGCAGGTCGGTGAGCCGGTAGAGCTGGTTCAGCACCACCTGCGGGAACACGTCCTTCTTCAGCTCGATGACGATGCGCATCCCCTCGCGGTCGCTCTCGTCGCGTACCTCGCTGATGCCCTCGACGCGCTTCTCCTTCATGCACTCGGCGATCTTCGCGACCAGCCGGGCCTTGTTCACCTGGTAGGGGATCTCGGAGATGATCAGCGCCTCGCGGTCGCCCTTGTGCGTCTTCTCGACCGAGCTCCGGGCGCGCATGGTGATCGAACCACGCCCCGTGGTGTAGGCCTGCAGGATCCCGCTCTTGCCGTAGATCAGCCCCCCGGTGGGGAAGTCGGGCCCGTGGACGTGCTGCATCAGCTCGGGCAGGGTGACCTCGGGATTGCGGATGATCTCGATGGTGGCGTCGATGATCTCGCCCAGGTTGTGGGGCGGGATGTTGGTCGCCATGCCGACGGCGATGCCGCCGGAGCCATTCACGAGGAGCTGGGGGAATTTCGCCGGCAGGACCACCGGCTCGAGCTCGGAGTCGTCGTAGTTCGGCGAGAAATCGACGGTCTCCTTGTCGATGTCGGCGAGCAGCTCGACTGCGACGCGCGCCAGCCGCGACTCGGTATAACGCATGGCCGCCGGCGAGTCGCCGTCGACCGAACCGAAGTTGCCCTGCCCGTCGATGAGCGGATACCGCAGGCTGAACGGCTGGGCCATGCGGGCCAGCGCGTCGTACACGGACATGTCACCGTGCGGGTGGTACTTGCCGAGCACGTCCCCGACCACGCGCGCGCACTTCTTGTGCGCGCCGCCAGGGCCGATGTGTTGCTCGTGCATCGAGAACAGGACGCGGCGGTGCACCGGCTTCAGGCCGTCACGCACATCTGGGATGGCACGACCGATGATCACGCTCATCGCGTAATCGAGGTAGCTGGTCCGGAGTTCGTCCTGGATGCTGACCGGGACCTTCTGCTGGATATTGGAAGTGTCTTCCATAGAACCGCTGATGCTTCGGGCAGGTGATGTAGAGAGAAAGAGTCAGGGCGCGGCCGCGCAGGTCGCGAACGTGGTGGTGCCAGGGGACACCTCACCCTGGCAGATCGCGATCGGCGCGCCACCCGCCTCGCCGGGCTCGTACACGGCGCCCTCGTAGGGGCCGGGCGGCAGCGTCGTGAAGCGCGCGCTCTCGGTGCAGTGCAGCGCGCTCGACTCGAAGGCGTCGATGGTCGGCGGGAGTGCGAGCGACGAGAGCCGCACGATGTAGTTGCCGAGCGTGGTCCCGCAGGTGAGCCCGGACGCCTCGACCACCGCGTCGACGGGAATGTTGAGGACCCCGTTCGCCGTCAGCGGGGAGCACACCGCCGAGACCGTGCGGTTCTCGACCGTGACCGCCTCGCAGCTCGCCGCGTACGTCGCGCGCGGGCCATGGGCCTCGATGCGAAACGTGTACACCCGCCCGGCGGAGACGCCCTCCTCGATGCGGATGGGGCCCTCCGGAGGGCAGGGGACGTCGACGATCTCGGCCTGGGCGCCGTCCGAGGGGATCACGTCGAAGCGGGACACCTCACCGCTGCCGTCCTCGGTCGCGCACCGGAGGCTGCCGAGCGTGGCCTGGAGATCGAACTGGATGGCGGTCACCGCGCTCGTCCCCCGATCCGAGACGAGCTGGCAGCCGCCCATGTTGAGCGACGCGCCATCCTGCGCGGCCTGCTCGGCGCAGTCGATGCGCCAGCGCGGTGTGACGTCGGGCAGCGTGGTCCAGCGCCGATCGTCGTCCCGCCGCACGCCGGTACCGAGCTTCATCCTCCGGCTGCCCGACCCGTGACCGCCGCGCGGGACGAGCACGTTGGACGCTTGCTCGTAGCCGTCGACCGAGGCGGCGTACACGTGCCCCGGGACCACGTAGCGGAACTGCGTCTGCTGGGAGCAGGGCAGGGGATCCGACGAGGGCAGCGCGAACGGCGCGCTCGGATCCGTGTGATCGATCAGGGTGGCCACGTAGCTCTGCATGGCGCCTGGCGCGTCGGTGCAGGGCAGGCCGCGAGGGAAGGCGTTCGGATCGATCACGATCGCCGTCGCCGTCTCGAAGGTTCCGAGATCCTCGCTGCTGTTGGCGCAACCGCCGAGGGTCGCCGTGAAGGCGGCCAACCAGGCGGCGCGGGCCAGGGAGGCCAGGGCTCTCGCGCAGACCATTGCGACCCGGAACTAGTCCAAGGACAGGGCCGATGCCACCTGAAATGCAGGAATCGCTCGTGCTGTGACCCGCGTCCTCACGCCCCGCCCGCACCGCCGGCGCCACCGGTGCCGCCCGTGCCACCTGACGCGCCAGCGCCCATGGACGAACCCCCTGCGCCCCCGGAGTTCGCCGGTCCTCCCGATCCGCCGGAGCCGTCCTCGGCTCCAGAGCCGCCGGACCCGCCGGATCCGCCCGCGCCATCACCTCCGGACCCACCGTTGCCACCGCTACCGCCGGAGGGGGGCGTCGCCACGAAGGCGCATGCCTGGAGACGATGCACTTGCTCGGTGATGATCAGGCAAGGAGGGACCGAGCCATCGGCGGTCGGTGCGAGCACCACGCCGCTGCACTCGCCCACCGTCGGCGTCCCCGCGGCGGCGCAGTCGCGAACGGCCTCGACCGCCGCGATGCACCCCTCGACCTCGCTCTCGGCCGGCTCGCCATGCTCCGCATTCTGGATCCCCCGCAGGCACTGGTCCCGGTAGAACTCCCGGCACGTCTTGACCTGCGCCTCGTCGTATCCGCAGACGGAGGCGGCCTGACAGCGTGCGTCCTCGATCTGCCGGCAGGCATCGACGCCCACGGCGTCGGTGCCACATCCAGGCGAGAGCACGGCGCCGAACGCCGAGAGCGCGCCTAGCGCGGCGAGGACAGCGAGATCACGGAAGCGCGAGCGCACGCCTCGGGGGGTAGCACGCGCCCCGGGGGGGCGTCGAATTTTCGGCAGTTTGTCCGTCCGCGCGTGCGGGGAGTAGCGTGCGCGCGCATGACGGGCGCGATGATCCTGGCGGCAGGCTTTGGAACGCGGCTCAGGCCGCTCACCGACGAGCGCCCGAAGCCCCTGGTCTGGGTGGGCGATCGACCCCTCCTGGCCCACGTCGTGGACCGCCTGGCCCGAGGAGGCGTCCAGCATGTGGTGATGAACACCTTCCACCGCGCCGAAGATTTCGGCGCCGAGGCCCTCGGCCCCCTGGCGCTCCCGGTGCACGTCGTGCGTGAGGCGACCATCCTGGGCACCGCGGGCGGGGTTGCGAACGCCGCCGCCTGGCTCGGCGAGGGCGACGCCCTGGTGTGGAACGGCGACATCCTGATCGACCTCGATGTGGCCGCCCTCGTGACCGCCCATGCGCGGCATGCGCGGCACGCGCGGCACGCGCACGCTGGCGTCGCCGCGACCCTGGCCGTGGCCCCCCGCGAGTCTGGGGTGGGGACCGTCGGCGTGGGCGCGCAGGGCGAGGTGGTGCGCCTGCGCGGCGAGCGGTTCGGCGAGGAGGTCGCGGGCGGCGATTTCGTGGGCGTGCAGGTCGTCGGCGCGGCCTTGCGGCGGGACCTGCCACCCGAGGGGTGCCTCGTGGGCGACGTGTACCTGCCCTGGCTCCGGCAGGGCGGCGCGCTGTCGACCTTCCCCGCGCCCACGGTCTGGGACGACGTGGGCACCGTCGCGGCCTACCTGCGGGCGAACGCGCGCTGGTTGCAGGGGCGGCGCGAGGGGGCGTTCGTGGGGGCGGGCGCGGTCGTGGCCGACGGGGTGACCGTCGAGGCGAGCGTGGTCGGCGCCGGCGCCCGCGTCCTCGGGCACGGGACGTTGCGAGGCTGCGTCGTGTGGCCTGGCGCCGAGGTGACGATCGACGGAAGCCTGACCGACGCCGTGATGACCCCGGCCGGACGGGTGGCGCGAGGCTGACCGCAGGACAGGTGGCGCGACGTCGACGCGGCCACACGCGGCCGCCCGAGCGCCTCACGCATCGAACCCCCGGCGCTGCCCGGGATGGTTAGTCTCAGCGTGAGCACGATGAAGGGAATCGAAGAGCTACGCACGCTCGCGCATCGCCTGAGTGGCCAGCCGGGCGAGACGCCCACGGCCTTGCAAGGCGTCACGCTCCTGCGCCTCGACGCGCCGTTGCCGCCGTCTCCCGTTCTCTACACACCGCGCTTGTGCATCGGCATCGACGGGCGAAAGGAGATCGCCAACGGCGAGAAGGTCTACGAGTACGGTCCCGGCGATGAGCTGGTCGTGTCGGTCGCCGTGCCGGTCACCGGACGCATCCTGACGGTCCCCTACCTCGCCTTCGCGATGGAGTTCCATCTCGTCGAGATTGCCCAGATGCATCTCGAACTGCCTCCACCGGAAGAGGCCTCGACGGCGGTGCTCACCGGGCCGGCCAGCCCGGAGCTGCTCGACGCCGTGGTGCGTGCGCTGCGCATGCTCGAGCACCCGGACGAAGTTGCGCTGCTGGGACCCCTCGTGCGTCGCGAAATCCTGTTCCGGGTGCTCAGCGGTCCGCGCGGATCCATGCTGCGCACCCTCGCGCTCGACCAGGGGAACGTCGCACGGATCGCCAGGGCGGTCGCTTTTCTGCGGGAGCACTACGCCGAGCCGATCAGCATCGAGCACCTCGCACGCGACGCGGCGATGAGCGTCACCTCGTTTCATCGCCACTTCAAGGCGGTCACCGCGATGAGCCCGCTGCAGTACCAGAAGCAGCTACGCTTGCAGGAGGCGCGACACCTCCTGCTCGGAGAAGCGCTCGACGTGGGCACCGTGAGCACACGCGTGGGCTACGAGAGCACCACCCACTTCACGCGCGAGTATGCGCGCCTGTTCGGTGCGCCTCCGCGCCGCGACGCCGAGCGCCTCCGCGCCAGGATCACGGAAGCTTGAAGGCCCCCACATCGAGGACGAAGCGGTAGCGCACGTCACCCCGTTCGAGGCGATCGAAGGCTTCCGCGATGGACTCCATCCCGATCAGCTCGGTCTCCGGCAGCACATTCTTCTCGGCGCAGAACGCCAGCATCTCCTGCGTCGGGCGGTTCCCGCCAGCGCCTGCGCCGGCAATCCGACGCCTTCCCACCACGAGGGGGAGCATGTCCACCTCCACGGGCATGGAGATGGCGCCGACGTTCACCAGCGTGCCGTCGTGATCGAGCAAGGTCACATAGGCTCTCAGGTCGTGCGCGACGGGAATCGTGTCCACGATGAGATCGAACGCGCTCTCGTGACGTGCCATGGCCGCGGCGTCGGTCGACACCAGCGTGTGGTGCGCTCCGAGCGCGCTGGCCTCCTCTGCCTTGGCGGCGCTGCGCGTGATGACCGTGACCTCCGCGCCCAGCGCAGCCGCGAACTTCACACCGAGGTGCCCGAGCCCGCCGAGCCCGGCGATGGCGACGCGCATCCCTGGCCCGGTGTTCCAGACCTCGAGCGGCGTGTACATGGTGGTCCCTGCGCACAGAAGCGGCCCTGTCCGGGAGGGATCGAGCGCCTTCGGCACCTGCAGCACGTTGCGGTCCCTCGCCACGATGTGCTTCGAGTACCCGCCGCGCGTCATCTCCCCCGACGACGGATCGAGGCCGTTGTACGTCAGCAAGACGCCCTTCTTGCACATCGTCTCGTCGCCGCGCTGGCAGGGGGCGCATGTCCCGCAACTATCGACGAACGTCCCGATCGCGACGATGTCGCCGGCGCGGTGCCGCGAGACGTTCACCCCGGCGTCGACGACGCGCCCGACGATCTCGTGACCGGGCACGAGCGGGTACTGGCTGACTCCCCAGTCGTTGCGCGCCATGTGCAGGTCGGTGTGGCAGACGCCGCAGTAGAGAATCTCCACGGCCACGTCGTCCGGGCGAAGCGAGCGACGCTTGAAGTGGAAGGGAGCGAGAGGCGTGTCCGCGGAGTGCGCTGCATAGCCGTAGGTGTCCATGGCGGTGGAGCAGACCACCACGCATGCAGCGACCGTGAGCCGGCCACGGCCAACGACTTGCCCGATCCTGCCAGAACGAAGCGAACGGACCGAACCCTCGCGGCGTCCCCCTCCTCCAGCAGCCGTTTGCTCAGCGCAGCCGCCGGACCGGCAGCGCGTCCTTCGCCTTCCCGATCAGCGGAGCGCGTCGCCCCTCGTGGTTGTAGCTCCAGGCGTAGAGGATCCCTGCGATGGCCGAGACGGGGCTCACGAGCCCCAGGATCCACACCAGCAAGAACTTCGGGAGGAGCGCGCAGAGCAGCACGTAGATGACGATGGCGGGGAACGCCTCCTTGAGAGGTGCCGCGTACAGCCAGCCGATGGGACCGAAGAAGAACGACAGCGCCCCCGAGGCGATCAGCGACTTCTTCTCCTCCACCGGCGCAGACCGCGTCGGCAACCCCGCCGCGCGCAGCGCGAGGTTCGCGCCGGACCGGAGCCTGTCGACCTCCCCCTCCAGCCGCTCCCGCCGTTCCAGCTCGGCGAACGTTTCCGGCCCCGATCGTGGCCGGTCCGCGCCCCGCACCGTCCACAAGAGTTCCCCCTGGTCATCCGAGTCGAGCTCGACGAGGCCGCCTTTCAGCATCTCGTCCATCCCCCGCTCGATCTGAGCGCGGGACGCCCGGGTGTGGACCAGGACATTGGCGCGCGTCAGCGGAATCCGGGTCCGGGTCCACAGATCCAGCACCTTGGCTTCGAATTCGCTTTGACGCATCGCTCTGACCCAGGGTCGCAGATGGCGTCATGAGCGTCAACGCAGCGCACGCCGCGCTAGCTCGCGTGCGCGACGGCGCGAATCTCGATCAGCTGATGAGGGAACGCCAGCCCCGCCACGCCGATGAGGGTGCCTGCCGCGCGATGGCCGCCCATGTAGGCCTTGAGCAGCGCCACGCAGGGCTGGAAATGCGCTTTCGTGTCGACGAGAAAGATCTCCAGCTCGGCAATGTTCTCCTTCGTGATGCCGAACCCCGTCAGCACACGATCGAGGTTTTCCAGCGTCTGCCGGGCCTGCACCTCGAAATCGCCCTCGCCGACGAAGTTGCCTTGCATATCGTGGGCAAACTGACCCGAGATGTAGATGGTCCCGTTGACGCTGTAGGCTTGCGTGACACCGAAATCCCCTTCCCAGGGAACACCGTGATCGTACGTCCTGACACTGGTGGTCATCTCTGTCTTCCTTCCTGATCATCTACGCCACCGGGACCGATGCCCCCGTGACCTCGACGCGGCGTTGATTCATGTAGCCGGCCGATTGACGAATGGACGTCCACACAGAAGCGAACCACCCGAGGCGCAGGCCCTGTCCCACGGCCACCCCGGAACCACCGGAACCCCATCCTGATGCTGCGCACCAACCTCAACGATGTGCTCGCCTTCATGGCCGTCGTCGACGCAGGCAGCTTCGTCGCCGGGGGACAGGCCATGGGCCTCTCCCGATCGGCCGCGGGCAAAGCCATCCTCCGCCTGGAAGACCGGCTCGGCGCCCGCCTCCTGAACCGCACGACCAGGACCCTCGGCCTCACCGACGAAGGCCGCGTGTTCCACGAGCGCTGGCTCCAGATCCTCGCCTCCGTCGACGAAGCCGAGGCCAGCGTGGCCGGCCGCAGCGGCGTACCGCGTGGCGTCCTGCGGCTCACCGTCCCCGATGCCTTCGGCCGCCTCGTGGTGCTCCCGCTCCTCCGGAAATACCTCCGCGCCTGGCCCGCCATCCAGGCCGAGGTGAGCTTCACCGACCGCGTGGTCGACCTCGTCGAAGAGGGCTTCGATCTCGCCGTCCGCATCGGCGTCACGACCCCGGACACGCGGTTCGTCTCCCGGGTGGTCGCCCGATTCGAGCCCGTACTCTGCGCCTCACCGTCCTACCTCTCCGAACGCGGCGAGCCGCTCTCCCTCGACGATCTCGCCGCCCACGACTGCCTTTACTTCAGCAGCCGCAACCAGCGGCAGAGCTGGCGGTTTCGCGGCGACGACGGCACCTGGATCAAGGCCCCGGGCCGCAGCCGCTTGCGGCTCGACAGCGGCGAAGCCATCCGGGATGCCGCGAGGGCAGGCCTCGGCATCGGCTTTCTCCCGGACTTCCTGGTCACCAGGGATCTCGCCGCCGGTCGCCTCCGGCGGGTACTCCCCGACCTCGAGGCAGGCGAGGGGAAAGTCGTGGCGCTCTACCCCAGCAAACGCCTCCTGGAGCCGCGCGTCCGGCACTTCATCGAGCTCATGGTCGACGAGCCCGGGCCCTGATACCCCTGCGCTGCTTGCTGGATCTCCTACCAGCGAGCCGCGAACCATCCTGGATCCCGGACCTGCCGGCCCAGCTGCACGGGTGATGGCCGAGGAGTAGCGTGCCTCGCGCGAGCCCCGTGCTTCCAGCGGTGAGTACGTGCCCTGCCATCGCGGTGATGGAAGCAGAGAGGGGAAGCACATCGGCGGGCTTTTGCGCCTGGCCCGATGAGCCATGGTCCAGGCAGCCGCGCGCCACTGCACAGACTCGAACGATGGTAGACTCCACGGTGATGAAATCCGGCATCATTGCCCAGTTACTCTGTCTCTCTGCCATGGCCGCATGCAGCGCAGACCGACCCGGAGAAAGCTCTGGCGCTGGGACCGGCTCAGACGCAGGCGGCGCAGGCGGCGCAGGCGGCGCAGGCGGCGCAGGCGGCGCAGGCGGCGCAGGCGGCGCAGGCGGCGCAGGCGGCGCGCCCTCCCCCCTGGAGTTCACCCCGTGTCCAGCTCCAGACTCGAATGACGTCGCAATCAACACCGTGATCCGGTTGCGCGCGTCGGAGCCGATTGATGCAGCTACGGTGTCGGCATCGAGTCTGGCAGTTCGGGTCGAAGATGTCCTGGTGATGGGTTCCATCGAGGTCTCTGGACACGACCTCACATTCACGGCTCACGACACGCTGCCGCCCAATCAGCGAGCCAGGGTCACCCTCGCCGCAGACGTCCGCGATCGCCACGGCCGAGCGCTCACGGGAGGCGGGAGCAGCTGGGAGTTCGTGACGGGCAGCGGACCGGCCGCTGTACCAGGCTTCACGTTCGCGGCCCCCCTGAGCCCGCCGCGAGGCGAGCACGCGCCCGTGCATGCGCTGACCATGAATGGTGAGCATGCGGTGCTGGCCTGGGCCAACAGGGGGCTCCTCGCGACCATGAGCGATGGCACGTCGTTTCTTCCGCCACTGGTGGTCGTCGAAGGCATCTTCGCAGAACAGATCGATCTGGCGATCGGAGGCGGGGCGGCGCACTTCGTATGGACGTTCTTCGATGGTCCCGGGACCATCCTCTACAATCGCGCCCATATGTCGCTATCGTCCCCGGCAACCTCCACGGTTGCGCTGAGTCCAGCGTCCTATGTCCCGCAGGTGGCGACTGGTCCCAATGGGATCGTGGTGGCAGCCTGGGACACGCACTCGGACTACTGGAGTCCGATTGGCGGCCGCATCACCACGTCTCTGGACAATGGTGAGTCGTTCTCTCCGCTCTCTCTGGTCGAGTACGGATCGAGCTACCCTGCCCTGACCTATGTCGACGGACACCTCGTCCTCGCGTGGAGGGCGAGCCCCGCCGGCGAGCTGCTGATTGCGGCTTCGAATGATGACGGGCTGAGCTTCGGACCGCCCGCGACCATAACGATCTCGACAACCCCACCATCGCGCCACCAGATCGTGGACAACCACGCAGGAGAGGCGCTCGTCCTCTGGCAACAAGGAGCGAATCGCACCGTCCACGTGCGGAGCTTCTCGCCAGCCTCGAACATGCTCGGGCCCGAGGTGGAGCTGATGCCACCGGACGAACCCAATACCTGCGCGAAGCTGGCCTCGTCGCTCACTGGAAAAGCCGTCGTCGCGCGCAGTCACAGGGAGCTTCCTGGCCGCCCCTGGGCGACTGTGTTGCAGACCTCCGACGATGGGGGACACACGTTTGGCCCGCCGAGCGTCGTCGATGTGATCGACGCGACGGGGGGGTGTCCGGCCGTGGGCTACGCCCCCTCGGGCGACGTGTACCTGGCGTGGCGCCGAGAGCCATACAAGCTGATGTTGAGCCGGGGCAGGCCCAAGCGTCCGTGCGAGTAGATCGCCGCCATCCTGCCAGGCTTCCCCGAGGGGCGCACCCGATGGCGTGGTGGGACTGCGACCGTGAGTGAGGCGCAGCGCGGCAGGGCTCTGGTGATGGCGCCGTCGCACACGGTCGAGGATGATGGCGAGGCGTGGTGCGGGCGCTGTCTCCGCATGTCACGCACGTGTTCATTTTAGAATCTACGGCCGACTCGCGACAGCGCCGGGGGAAGTTTTTCGTCGCGACGTCTCGGTGTCTTGCTCGACGCAGTGTGTCGTCTCATTGCGGGGTGGGAGCACACGAAATGAATGCAGCGACCATCGACTTTTTCAAAGCGAACCGCGGAGCAAACTCCGCGCGCGAATGCAAGCTGACGACCGCCGTCCTCCCGCCTGTAGAGTGCGTCACGGTGGCCCCGGGCCTCGGGCTGCCATGAACCGTGCACGTCACGGCTCATGGCGCTCGGGCCTTGGTGAGGCTGGCACACTCCAACCGAAATGAGGACGCATTGAAGAACAGAACGCTCCGATTCGCTGGATCTCTCGCGCTCGCGGTGCTGGGGAGCGGTGTCGTGGCAGGGTGTCTCGCCGAGCCCGCGGACGAGGCGCGTGACGCCTCGCGGGACATCGGCGCCGAGCAGGAGAGCGCCGACTCGCTGACCCTGAGTGGCGACAACCGCGTCGCCCACGCCACCCGCGTGAACACGGCGCACGTCCACGTCGCCATCCACGACCAGGTGGGCGCACGCCAGTTCTCCGTCGACTACCGCCTGGGAGGCGACGACGACGAAACGATCCGGTGGACCGTGTTCACGGCCGCCGGGGGCAGCCAGGAGGTCGAGGCCGCCTCGGGAGGCCTGAAGCAGGAGCTCCGCGAGCTGCCCAGCCTGAGCGACGCCATCGGCGCCGCCCTCTACATGCAGGGCCGCGCCTCGGTCTCCCCCGACGAGCAAGCCTACGACAGCCACGGCTGCGACATCCCGACCTGGGCCGTCAACAGCTGCGGCAGCAAGGGCAAGTGCTGCGACGTGCACGACTCCTGCTACGCGAAGAACGGGTGTACCGCGTCGAGCTGGTACTGGACGCTGCCCGGCGGCGCCTGCGATCGGTGCAACGGCGCCGTGGTGAACTGCATCCTCACGCAGAACCCGGGCCCGAGCTACTGCTGCGCCGCCGGGAACTGCGGCCGCCCGCGCTGAGCCCTGGAGCCCGTCGTCCAGGCCAGCCGTCGAAGCCATGAAGCACCGCACGCCGGCGCAGCGCGAGGCAAGCCACGGGGGGCGCCGGCGGCTCGCGGGTACGAGGCTGCCAGCCGCGTCGGCCTTGCGACCGGCGGCCCTGTCGGCAGCGCTGCTCGGCGTCCCGTTCGCCGCCGGCTGCGCGCTCGATGCGACCGAAGCGGGCGCCTCCACCGCGGGACTGCTCGGCGCGACCGAAGCAGGCGCCTCCACCACGGGACTGCTCGACGCCGAGCGCCTCGCCGAGGGCAGGGCGTGGATCACCGACGGCACCCTGACCCTGGGTGACCCCGCGGTCGTCGGCCTCGTGCGCGGTGGCAAGATCGGCTGCACCGGCGTCGTGGTCAGCCCCCAGCTCGTCCTGACCGCGGCCCACTGCGTCGTCAACGCGCTGCCTGACGCACTCCTCGTGGGCAGCGCCCTGAACGAGGGCGAGCAGGTGGACCTCGTCCGTAGCTTCCTTCATCCCCGCTACCGCCTCGGAGAAGCGGCCCACGACCTGGGCGCGCTCGTGCTGCGCGCTCCGCTCGAGGTGGCCCCCATCCCCCTGAACGCCGCAGCGCTCGTCACCGCGGACGAAGGCCAGCGCCTCCGGATCGTGGGCTTCGGGCAGGTCGCTGGCGACGACCCCCTCCCGGCGCAGAAGCGCGAAGGCAGCTCGACGATCGGCACCATCGCCTCCTCGACCTTCCGCGTGGAGCCCGATCCCGCGCAGCCTTGCTCCGGCGACTCCGGAGGCCCAGCCCTCGCCACACGCGCCGGTGCGGAGGTGCTCCTCGGCATCATCTCCTCCGGCGACGGCGCCTGCTCCGCGGGCTCCGAGGCCGTGCGGGTGGACGCGCACCGTGAAACCTTCCTCGCGCCCTTGCTCACCCTGGTCGAGGGCACCTCCAGGGAACTCGGCCAGCGCTGCGTCGTCGACCGGAACTGCGCCTCGGGGCTCTGCCTCGCCCCCGACGATGCGCCGAGCTTCGCCTTCTGCACCCAGGCCTGCACCGAGGAGGAAGCGTGCGGCGAGGGGATGCGCTGCGGCGACCTGGGCGCGTCGACGCCCGCAGAGGGGGCAGGAGACCGCGACCTGCCCGAGGGCAAGGTCTGTCGGTTTGCGGGCCCCAGCCCTGGCGCGATCGGCTCGGCGTGCGGCAGCGACGACGCCTGCGAGTTCGGCCTGTGCGCCGCCTTCGACGAGAGCGCGTCCCTGGTGTGCAGCGCCCTGTGCTTCCCTGGCGACCCTCAGCGCTGCGGCCCCGACGCGACCTGCTCGCCGCTGGCGGACCGGGACGGCGTGTTCGGGTGCGCCCGCCTCGACGACGACGGGGAAGATGCACCTTTCGTGGCGACGGGCGGCTGCGCCCTCGGGGGGGCACGCAGCGGCGCGGGAAGCTGCAGGGCTGGCCTGATGCTCGGGTTGGTCTGCGCCATGGCCTGGCGCCGGCGAGCGGGGCAGAGGAAGCCAGGATGTCAGAGCCCCTGACGTCCCCAGCTTGACTGGCGCCTGCGTCGAACCGGCGCCTGCGGCTTCCTCCAGGTTTCCTCGACGACCTTGGGTGGCGCGGGCGGCTTCGGCTCGCGGGGAGGACCGAAGACCCAGACGGCGCAGCCCTGCGAGCCCCCGTCCTCCGTCGCAGGTGGCTGTTCTTGAAGCCCCGCGGACCCCGGAGGTCCCGACGTCGACCGGCGCCTGGATCGAACCAGCGCCTGCGGCTTTACGGCTTCATCCACATTGCCCTCGACAACGTGGTTGTCGTCAGGGGTTCAGCAATGTTGGGTCCTCCCAAACATCTTCATGATTGTCTGCGATCAGGAATCTCCAGCCTGGTGGTAGTGCCAGGAGCCGCACCAGCTCTGGACACCACACGTGCAGATGCTTGATGTGTAGCGGTTGAAAAAACTCCGGGTCTTCGCTCGGGTCGCCTTCACCTGCCCAGATGTACCACCCACTCGTGTCTCCCTCTGGTGGATGTCGAAGCCCGTTGAGCGGTTGAAGCCGCTCACGCACGTTGAGAGCCACCCCTGCCTTCATATCGTCTGCGGGAGGATCGAATTTCGCGCCGTAGCGCTGACACGTTGCGATCTGTTCCAAGCGTGTTCCTTTCATCATGGATTCCCTTGGCCGAGTCGTACCTTTTGTTCGCGGGCGTATCGGCTCAACTCCGCACCTTGACGTGCCGAACACGTGGGGCATTGCGGCTGTACGGCATCGATGCTGCGCATCCGCTCCGGAGCAATGCTGCCGGTTTCATAGTGTTCTTTCACCAAGGGAGTCTTGTGATCTGCCACCTGCTTGGATGTTACTGCGCCACAATCAACGCAGGGCTTGCCCTGAACTGATGCCCGTTGTGCTGGAGTGGTCGCTCCGGAAGGCCGCTTGTATGGAACTGTTGCCTGTGGCCCCGGTTTCACTGCACTCCCCGCCGCCTTCGCCGTCGACCCGACGGTGGCCGTGATGGCGCCCCCAACCCCGACAGCGGTGGCGAGGATGGACATCCCGATCGACCCGGCCTTGAACAAGCTGGCGCCTGCGGCCTCCCAGTCCTCGGCGGCAGCGGCCTCGTAGGCCTCCACGCCAGCTTCGACCATCTGGCTGGCGGGGTTGACTGCATCGAGGGCGCCGGGCAGCCCGCTCTCCTTGTAGCCATTCCAGGCCGCTGTGATCGTGGTGTAGGCGACGTAGATGCGGCTGGTGCCACCCAGGATGCCGAGCTTGGCGGACTCCAGCAGCATCCTGGCCATCCCGAGGTGGACGCCATCCATGATGCGCCGAGCGATGGCGTCACCACGGGCTAGCGCCTGCAGTGTGGCTGGGAGCTGCGGACTCCACCCGCTACGGACCCCGGAGGTCCCGACATCGCCGGGCGCCTGCGTCGAGCCGACGCCCGCGGCTTCCTCCAGGTTGCCCTCGACGACCTTGGGCGGTGCAGGCGGCTTCGGCTCACGGGGCGGACCGAACACCCAGATGGTGCAGCCCTGCGAGCATCCCTCCTCCGTTGCAGGTGGCTGCTCTTGAAACCCACTGGGATCGACCAGCGACAGTGGGCTGTTGCGTACGTACGAGTAGCCGTTCCAGCTCTGCCCGAAGAGGGGCCGCGGCACGAGCGGATCCGGCGTGAGGAACCGACCGAGCTTGGGGTCGTAGATGCGCCCCTTCATGTTCACGAGGCCGATGTCGAGGTCCGCCTCATGCCCGGTGAAGCCAAGCGATGACAGCTCGTGGAGTGACGGCGGCTGGCCCGAACCCCAGTCGGGATGGCGCGGTGCTCCGAAGGCATCGTAGCTGCGCCGCTCAGTGACGGTGCCGGTCACGCCGTCGGTGAGCACATCGATCGACCCGAGGTGGTCGGCATGGACGTGCAGCGTGCGCGTGCCCTGTGCTGTCGAGCGCCGTACCAGAGAGACGATGCGCTCGTCGTTGTGAACATGGTAGCGGTGCTCGACGTTCCCCGTGACGACATCGGTCATGCGCTCGTAGAGCTCCCCGAAGGAGACGATCTCCTGTGTCGCGCTGGTCTTGCGCACCCCCCTGCACGAGATCGGGCGGGAAGGGGGAGGGACCCTCGTCGGGACCAGGGCACAGGAGCGGCGGGATCGGCGGGATCGGGGAGGCCTCCCAGAGGGCCTGGGAGGTGCTCGACCAGAGAAGCGGGGCGCCGGCGTCACCGCAGGCGCTGACGACGAGCACCGCGACGAGGAGAAGCAGCGCTCGGGGGAACGGAACACCTCGACGGCGACGCGGGGAAAAAGCCGATACGAAGGGGAACGCGGGCTGATTGCGTGAGACCGACATCGCCATGAGCGCGCCATCTCCAGAGCGAGCGCGCGCGGAACGACGCGCTCCTCGCATCCTAGCCAGCCTTCGCAGGGCGGACGCGCATCACTCGTGAGGACATCCAGGTGATGAGGACATCACCGCGAGCGCAACTCGAACCTCACCCGCCGGGCTCACAGCAGAACGTGGTGGGTTGCGTCGGCTCGAACCCCCCGAGGAACTCTCCGCCCTGAGGCGTGCAGCTCCCAGGGTCGAGCCGCCTGATTTCTGCCCTCATGCTTGCGAACTGAAGCGGTACCGACGTGAGCTGACAGACGCCAAGATCGTAGCCCACCATCGTCCCCAGCATCCGAATGGTGCATTCACTGTCTTCACTCAAGCCGAAGAAAACGTGGCATGCACTCGACTCCGGGGGCAGACAGCGACACGGACCGCAGGACGAACGATCCTCGACCATTTCGTGGAAACGACGCATCTCGGGATATCCCGCCGGGCAGTCATTGGCCTTTGCAGCGCTGAAAACGCAGCGCGCGAACCCTGGCGTCGGTGGCGGCAAGCAGCTTTCTGTATCGTCCTCGCATTCCTTGTGTCCAATGGAGGTCGAGCACGCCCGAGCGAACGTCTCCCAGGAGTACGTGGCTTGCTTCTCCGGCTGAAGGAGGAGCGGATGGCACTCGGTTCGCGAAGAGCCCCAGAAGACAGCGCCTTCAGGGTCCTGGATGGGCGGGAAGGCCCAGCAAGAGCCATCCCAGTTGGGTGGCGCGTACACATCGATCAGAGGTCCTCCGCAGTTCCCTTTGGTGATGGTCACACCCGCAGGCAGCAAGCACTCCACATCACTACAGGCACAGTCGCCACACACGCCGTGCGTCTGGAGCCCCGTGTGGCCTTCGTACACCAGCACGGGTGCGGCATCCGGACAGCGTGGCGCAAGCGCAGGCGTCCCGCTCCAGAGCAATACCGGCCCTTTCCAGCCGAGTGGGACTGCTTCATCACATTCCCCCGCTGCGCATTGCGGAGTCACCTTGCCAATCTGTTGCTCGACGCTTGAATCCACGCCGCAACAAACCAGGCTGCCGAGCCCCATCCGAACGAAATAAAGCCGCATTCGTCGCGTCGTTCGCACCACGAGCACCATTCACATCGTGTGATGACGAGGTGGATCTACCGGCAGCAAAATGTGGCTGGTTCCAGGAGCATTCCTCCGTTGACCAGATTTCCACCTGCCGGCTTGCAACTGCCTGGCTGATCCCTCACCAGTTCGACTTCAACGCTGCGTATCTCCGGAATGAGATTCAGAGGCACGCTGCAAGCATTGCCATTCAACCCAGTAGGAACCTCTTGCTGGTCCCCCTGGCAGCCCACGCCCTCATGGAGCGTCAACCGCCCATCGCAGACGCTCCCCTCCGGCTCGCCGCAGCTGCAGGGCGTACACCACGAATCATCCGCCACCCCCCCGTGGAACACCCGCACCTGGGGAAACCCCGCCGGGCACGACGGACCCCACCCCGGCTTCGCGTTCTCCGTCTTCCCGCTCCCGGGCTGATAGATGCACAGCTCGAAGCCATCGCGCGCCGTCTCCACCCGCGGCGCGCACACCTCGTACGGCCGCGGACACGCCTCCGCCGGCCACCCCAGCATGCACCCCTTCGCCTTCGTCTCCCACCCGAACGACGCCTTGTGGATGCTCACCGTCACCGGCTCGCACGCCCCCACGCTCGTCGCCCCCACGCGCAGCGACCGCGGCGCGTTTAGCGGATCGATGGCCAGACACGACCCGTCCCAGCCCTCCGGAAAGACCCTCGTCTCCAGCCCTACCCCGCACACATCACTCTGCGCGCTCGCGCTCACCCGCTCTGGCAGCGCACACGTCGGCGCCGAGCATTCACACCGCGCGCACTCCGGGATCGTCTTCAGCCCCCGATATCCCTCGTACACAGGCGCCGGCGCGCGTGCAGGACACGCCGGCTCCTCCTCGGGCGGCCCGTGCCAGAGCAACACCGGCCCCTCCCAGCCGAGCGGCGGAAGCGGCACACACGTCCCATCGGGGCACGCACACGGCTCCTCGCACTCCTTGCAGGGATCGGAGCACGTGTAGATGTCGATCCGCCCGGTCTTGCAGGCCATCAACGCCGCCACCAGCACGAACGGCAGCAGCAACGGCTCCACTGCACGCAACCGCGCCAGCCGGCGGTCACGCCAGGCGCGCTTCTCAGCAGAAGGAGACGGCGGCTGAAGGGGTGTCACGGATCTCGGGTCACGAGGTTGGGCCTGCGGAATGGCGCAGTTCGCGCCGACGCCCGCCATGGGCACGATCCATGTCTCGGGTCATCCCGCAGGCTGCTGAGGATACGAGCGCTCTACCACGATACCCCTCCTCGGCTATCTCTTCGATGCATGGAGGGCGCCCGATCGGGGCAAAGACGTGGGCATTCCGCATTGCGAACGAGAATTGCCGGTCTCGCGGCCTCGCTCGTCCAGAGATTCATGGGCACGTGCCGGCGACGGCATGCTGGGTGATCAGGAGCGCAAGCCCGCTCTCCGTGGCAACCATCGCACGATGACGACAAAGCGCCGCCGCGTCGTGCGTGCCTTCGCCAGGGGCGCTCGCACGGCAGGATGGCCATCGCGCTCCCTGATTGCCCTCGTGCATGCCGCCGATGGCCATCACGCATCTGGCCGTCCACGCTCACGTCGGCGGCGGCCATTGCGCCGTCTGAGCTGAAGGGCATCGAGCCGCTCGAGCGTTGGTGCGACGGCCTGCAGGCTTTGGGAACGGGCTCCCATCACCTCCATGCGCAGACTGACGCAGCCTGGATTTCGGACGCCCGGGGACCATGGAGCGCCGAAGCACGGTAGACGACGCGCGCGTCCTCTACCGCGGCGGTCGAGCGCGCAGGCGTACCGCGGAGGGCCTCCCGTCGCACCCGAGGCGCGGGATCCGAGCGTCGTGGTCATCTCCCATCCGGTCAGCGTCTGCCGCCTTGCCGCCAGCGCTTTCTGGGCGATGGGTGGAAGGGGCGTGGCGTCGCTTCTGGACCGTTGTCGATGGACGGACGTTCGACAGCTCCAGAAGTGTGCTTGCTGGCACGTGAAGCGCGTTTGCCCTTCGGCGAAATTCGTTCGACGGCACGCGAAATTCGTTCGACGGCACGCGAAATTCGTTCGACGGCACGCGAAGCGCATTGACTGCCAGGCGAAATCCATTCGACGGCACGTGAAAGGCCGATCGCTGCTCAGCGAAATTCATTCGCTGAGACGTGAATCGACACCAGTGAGGCAGGCTCGCGCAGGAGGGAGGATGGGGCGAACAGCCTGTCACGTGAATGCGGTTCGCTGCCGAGGGAAATTCGTTCGACGTCACGTGAACGGCGTTGCCTGCCAAGCGAAGTTCGTTCGACGGCACGTGAACGGCGTTGCCTGCCAAGCGAAGTTCATTCACTGCCACGTGAAGCACGTTCGACGTCACGTGAACCAGCATTCCCTGAGGCATGCCTGCGCACAGGGTGGGATAAGGGACGTTCCCTGTCACGTGAACGTGGTTCACTGCCAAGCGAAGTTCGTTCGCTGGCACGCGAAGCGGATTCGCTGACACGTGAAGCGGATTCGCTGGCACGCGAAGCGGATTCGCTGACACGTGAAGCGGATTCACCGTCCAGTGAAGTTCGTTCGCTGGCACGTGAAGCGGATTCGCTGGCACGTAGATCAAACATACGATTCAGGGAAGCGCAGTCCCTGCCCAGCGAAGCGCGTCCGGCGACACGACAACCCGAACCCTCACCACGGAAGCGCCTTTCACGACTCGAACCTCTGTGATTCTCGGCATGTAGGGAGCCATGACGCGCCGGCGTGGGGCAACCACCCCCACGCTGGCATGCCTCTTCAGCGCGTGACCTCCTGCTGCCAGCGCGATGCCGTGGGCCGGGGCGCGTCGTGTCCGTCTCGTCGGGACGATCATGGCGAACGTGAGGCGTCGAGTGGAACATCTCCTGCAAGGACCTGCCTCGCCGGATACGCGAGCCAGCACCACGTCACGCCGCACGCAGGTGGATGGCACGAACGCGGTGTCATGAGAGGAGCGGTCCTCGAAGGGTGCTCGGTCGGGTCGGGTCGGGGCGGGTCGGGGCGAGAGGCAGCAGGAGAGGGGCGGGACCTCGTGAATGTCGCTCGGAGGGCCGCGCCCCCAGGCGGGAGCGCTACGCCTCCAGGTCGCCGAGGCCCAGCAGCGCACGGCTCACCTCCCACAGGTGGGCGGCGGCTTCGGGGTCCACGGCGTAGTCCAGGACGCCGGTGATGATGCTGGCGTCGCGGATCGCGAAGGTGGTGCCGGGGGGCACGACGCGCAGCGGGGCGATGTCCACGTTCTCGCAGTACACGCCGCCCTTGCCGGCGAGCTGCGGGCTCGTCGCGCACCAGACCTGCGTCGCGGCGCCTTGCTCCACGGTCTTGAAGCCCTTCGTCGGGGCGATGATGGGCTTGCCGTCCGCATCCAGCATGCCGACGGCCTCGAGGGCCGCGATGGGGACGTGGCGGTCGAGGCCCGTGCCCACGATGCTGCCAGGGTGGAGGGAGAATGCGCGGACGCCGTGGTCTTTGCCGCGCTCGTCCAGGGCCACCGCGAACAGGATGTTCGCCGTCTTCGACTGTCCGTAGGCGCCGAAGGGATCGTACGGGCGGCGCTGGTAGTGCAGGTCGTCGAAGACCACGGGCGAGAAGCGGTGGCCCAGGGAGGACACGGACACGACGCGGGCGCCCTGGGCGCGGCAGAGGGCCGGCCAGAGCTTCGCGACGAGCTGGACGTGACCGAGGTGGTTCGTGGCGAACTGCGCCTCGAAGCCGCGTGCGTCGCGGGTCAGCTCGGGCAGCGCCATGATCCCGGCGCTGTTCACGAGGAGGTGGAGGGGCTGCTCGGTCGCGAGGAAGCGGGCGGCGAAGGCGTCGATGGAGGCGGGGTCGAGCAGGTCCATGGGCTGGACGTCGGCGCCGTCGATGTGGGCGAGGGCGGCCTTGGCCCGCGGGACGTCACGGGTCGGGACGATCACCCGGGCGCCTGCGAGCAGGAGGACGCGGACGGTCTCGCGGCCAAGGCCGGAGTAGCCGCCGGTGACGATCGCGGTCTTGTCCCGCAGGTCCACGCCGCGGAGGACGTCGGCGGCGGTGGTGAAGGCGTCGAAACCGGAAGGGATGGGAGCTTGAGGGGTGCGCATGTCGATCCTCCAGAAGGGCAAACGGTGAAGGGATCCTGGACGCGCGCGGTTGAACGGAGAATGCTGCGCCGTACCGGAAATCTTCGCGGGAGTTCAGCCGTGCTCCAGGATCCTCTCTCCGAAGTGCTCGCGCTGATGCGGGCGCAGACCGTGGTGTCGGGTGGGCTCGTGGCCGGTGGGCGGTGGGCGGTGCGCTTTCCGCCGCCGCAGAAGCTGAAGTTCTTCGTGCTGATGCGTGGCACGTGCTGGTTGACCCTGGAGGGGCAGAAGGCGCCGAGCTTGCTGGCAGAGGGGGACGTGCTGCTGCTTCTGGCACAGCGGCCGTTCGTGATCGGGAGCGCGCTGGATGTGCCGCCGGTCGACGCCGAGCTGCTGTTCGCGGACCCTGGCCTGCGGGTCGGTCGGGTCGGGGAGGGGGAGATGTTCTCGCTGCTCGGGGGGCACGTGGCGCTGGACCCGACGAGCGGTCGGCTGCTGCTCGACGAGCTGCCGCCGCGCATCCACATCCGCGCGGCGTCCGACGAGGCCCGGCCGCTGCGGTGGTTGATCGATCGGCTGGTGCAGGAGCACCGCGGAGGCAGCGCGGGCTCGGAGTTCGCGGCGACGCAGATCGCGCAGCTGATGTTCCTGCATGCGCTCCGGGTGTACCTGAGCGGCCTGGGGGAGCCGGGGAATGCGGGGGGTGAGCAGGGGGCGGGGCGGCTGCGGGCGCTCAGCGATCCTCGCCTCGCGCCGGCGCTGCGCTTGATGCACGGGGAGCCTGCGCGCGCCTGGCACCTCGACGAGCTGGCCAGGGCTTCGGCGATGTCGAGGACGTCGTTCGCCCTTCACTTCAAGGCGGTCGCGGGAGTCGCGCCGCTGGCCTATCTCACCGAATGGCGAATGCGGTTGGCAGAGCGCGCGCTGCGGGACAGCGACGCGCCGGTGGCGCGGGTGGCGGAGTCGCTGGGGTATGCGTCGGAGAGCTCGTTCAGCACGGCGTTCAAGCGGGTCACGGGGAGCGCTCCGCAGAGGTACCGCAGCGCAGCCCGTCAGCGCGCGCCGTCGCCGTGAGCGCGCTGCGCCCGGCGTGGGGCGCTTCCTCGGCCTCAGTCGGCGGCCGAGCGGAGACGGAACCACCCCCCGGCGTCGTCACGGTATTCGTCATAGAGATCGAGGATCATCGGCTTCCCTGTGAACACGGGCCAGCTTTCGAGGCTCTTCCAGGAGAGGAAGGTCCCCGAATCTCGATGAAATGCCCACAGGAAGAGACTCGTCGACTCGTGGGCATGGGGGACGTCGCTTCGCATGATTTTGCGCGTGAATGGTCCGGCGTAGAGAACGGTCTCGGACGTGGCGTCTCGGGTCTCGATGAAGAGCCAGCTCTCGTCGAGCTTTGGGTCTTCGTGCTGCGGGTGGATCGCCATCTCGACGGAGGTGCGCCGGGTCGCGGTGTTCTTCGCCTCCTCTCCTTGCTCGATGAATCGGTCGAGAGTTTCAGGTTCGAAGGGTTTCCACTGAAACCCACCTCGTCGCTCGTGCTGCATCTGACGACCTCTGCCCGTTATGATCACGATTGTGATGAGGGTGCCCAGGATGATCGCGACCCGTGCGATTCTCGACGCATGCCTCGGCGTGAGCCTCGTCAATCGAGACTCCTGGTTCTGTAGCCGGACGTCTGGCCCGGGCGAAGCACATACATGCCGCTGGGCATGGTGCCCTGGTCGCTGCCGGTTCCCGACCTGACGCTGCCGTCAGCACCGTCTTCTTCCCAGACCGCATTGTCGATGTGGTGTCGATCGGCATTCGTGTCCAGGGGATGCCAGCCAGCCCATGTCTTTGTATAATCGGTCTGGGTGATGGAGGCGTATACCTCGATGTCCCAGGTATTCGCCATGGTCTGGGCGAGGCTTGCCTTCAGGTTGTCTTCCGCGCTTCCCGTGTTGCCGGCGTTCGCTGTCTGGCATGCCCAGGAAGTCACGTGCCGATACGAATAACGAGGGTTGGTGTCGTCCTTGGGGACGAACGAGCTGGCATCCACCCTGGCAACCTCGGCCGCTGTGAGAAAGAGCTTCTCGCTGGCGGACAGCCATATCTGGCCAGGTGAGCCATGCGCGAAGAAGATGAGCACCTGCACTCGCTTCGCGCATCCGTTCACTCGTTTCGTATTGATGTGGGCAGCGACGTCGCTCCATTGTCGGACGGGCTTCGGCGTTCCCCCGTATTTGCGGACCGACGTCTCGAGAGCATTCGTCTGTGCCGTCGTGTGCGCACTGCCCCGGAAGTAGAGGACCGTCGTGATGTCGAAACGTCTCGCGTACAGCCGCACGTAACGCACGGCATGCGCCATGAACATCATCTTGTTTCCAGCGCGATCGTAGTAGTCCTCCGCTCCGACGACGATGACGTACTCTCGCTTCAGGCACGCCTCGACCACGTCACCATAGTCACTCATGGGGGGCGCCTCGGTGCTGGTGGGCGTAGTCGAGCGCCTTCAAGGAGCGATGATGCTGCGCCAGTTCGAGGTCGCTCACGATGGCATGGATCTCGGCGCCGTGGGTGTCGACCGAGGCGCCCAGCAGCCAGGAGGCCGTGACGTAGTTCTCGATCGATGGTTTCGCGGTGATCCGATGGGCGACCGCGCGCTGCGTCTCGTCATGAACGAAGCGTAATGCCTCGGCGATGCCCTCGAATCGTCGCCATGGGTGCCGCTCCATCAACTGTCGTGTGAGGTCCTCTTCGAATTCATGTTTTGCGTGCTCCGATAAGGCTGCCAGCTGGGTCTGCGTGATGAGCATCGACTCTCGTTTCGTTCGCTGATGCGTGTTGATGCGGAGGCGTCCTCGACCAGTCGTCGCCGTGCGCGAGAACTCCTGGTCGTGATCCCCTCCCACCGTGGGGCGAGCATACCTGGATCGTCGATGTCGTTGGACCCCCGATCGTCGTGACGCCATCCCCGTCGAGGCCCGCGCGGGGATCAGTACTCGTTCGAGCGTTCGGCGTCGTCGGGGGTGGTTGCGGCGACGTCGGGCGCTTGATGCGCCGGCAAGATCAGCCGCCCCGCCAGGAGCCCGATCACGGCCGACGTCAGCGAGGCGAGCAGCACGGCGAGCTTCGCGGCGCCCAGCAGCTCGGGTCTGTCGAACGCGAGCCCGGCCACGAAGATGGCCATGGTGAAGCCGATGCCGGCGACGCAACCGACGACGAGCACGCCGGGGACCTTCACGCCGCGCGGGAAGGCGGCGAGGCCGAGCTTCACGGAGAGCCAGCTCGCGGTGACGATGCCGAGGGGCTTGCCGACGACGAGGCCAGCGACCACGCCGACCATGACCAGCGAGACGCCCGAGGCCTCGAAGGAGACGCCGCGCACGTCGACGCCGGCGTTGGCGAGGGCGAAGAGGGGCATGATGCCGAACGCGACGTACGGGTGGAGGAAGGCTTGCAGCCGGACGACGGGGGGGAGGGCCTCGCGGCGGGCCTGATCGAGGCGGACGAGGGGCGCCATGAGCAGGTGCAGGTCCTGCGCGCTGGAGCTGGCGATGCGCTCGAAGTCGCTGACGCTCTGCTTGGCGACGGAGAGGAACCCCTCCTGGCCGAACCAGGGGCGCGCGGGGGTGAGCAGGCCGAGGACCACGCCTGCGAGGGTGGGGTGTACGCCCGACTTCAGCATGCCCCACCAGATCACGGCACCAGGAGCGACGTAGGCCCACGGGGAGCGGACGCCGAAGCGCTGCATGCCGAGGACGAGGAGGGCGCCTGCGCCCGCGAGCAGGAGGCCGCTCCAGAGGACGCCGGAGGTGTAGAAGAGCGCGATCACCAGGATGGCGCCGATGTCGTCGATGATGGCGAGGGCCAGGAGCAGGACGCGCAGTGCGGAAGGGACGCGCTTGCCGAGCAGCGCGAGGACGCCGACGGCGAAGGCGATGTCCGTGGCCGTGGGGACGCCCCAGCCGTTGCGCCCGGGCAGCTCGGGGTTCACCGCGAGGTAGATCAGCGCCGGGGCGGCCATGCCGCCGAGCGCCGCGACGATGGGCAAGGCGGCGCGCCGGAGATCGGCCAGCTCGCCTTCGTGGATCTCGCGGCGGATCTCCAGGCCGACGACGAAGAAGAAGACCGTCATCAGGCCGTCGTTGATCCAGAAGTGCAGCGGTTGCTCGAAGACGAGCGCGCCCGCGCCGACGCGGATCGGCGTGTGCCAGAGGTGCTCGTACGACGCGGCCCAGGGGGAGTTGGCCCACGCGAGCGCCACGAGGGACGCGAGGAGCAGCACGATGCCGCTGGCGGCCTGGACGTGGAGGAACCGGCCGAGAGGACGGAGGAGCGCGAGCGCGAGGTGGCGGGCCCGGGGCCACGCTTCGGGCGGCGTGGAGTGCGGTGCGGCGTCGTTCTCCATCGGGCCGCAACCTAACAAGGGCGATCCTCGGTCGCCATGTGAACCGGACGGCGTGGCGACGATGGGATGACGTAGTACTTCACGGGCGCGAGGTGTTCGATCCGGCCCTGGGCGAGCAACCACGATGCGGAGGCCTCGCGGTAGATCTTGCCATCCGGTGAGGCCTTCCAGGCGTTGACCCTCTGGACGCGTCTCGAGAGGGCACCGACATGGAGTCCGCCGATCATCGCGAACACCATGATGCAGACCTGTAAAGCCACCGGCAGCGTCGGCGACATGCGACGACGCTACATCGCGTGGGTGGGGGGACCAAGCCTCGCCGGCGGCGCCTGATGGCACATCTCGGAGGTCGATCGTTCGCGGGGCGAGGTGAGGTCCTGTCCGTCGTGCCGTCGTGGTGCGTCTACCACGGTGCCGGCGGTTGACCTTGTGGGGGGGCGGGCTGATGGAACGCCTGGGCGGCGCGGAGTTGCTCCTCGGCGACGCGGGTGCGGTGGATGGGGCCGTCCATCATGATGTTCTGGCGGCGCAGGGTGTCGATGTAGAAGCGGCGCGGGTCGTTCGGATCGTAGAGCACGCTGAAGATGTGCCCCGGCACGAGGTCGCCGAGCTCGGCGACGGGTACGGTGACGACGCCTTCGCTGGTGAGCTGCTGGCCACCGACGAGGAGCATCTGCACGCGCATCTGCACCTGCTGACAAGGCATCTCCGTGTAGCGGTGCTGGACGTACCGTCCACTCCTCTCCTTGTACTCCCAGGCGCGGACCACGGGGGGGACTGGCAGCGGCGCGGCGTGTTCGAGGCGGGCCTTGGCGAGCAACCACGACCCATGCGCCTCGCGGTACAGCAGGCCGTCCGGTGAGCGCTCCCAGGTGGTGATCACCTGCTGGCGCTTCTGGAAGAATCTGATGCCGTACGCGATGAGCAAGACGATCCCGACGACGGTCAGGAAGAGCGCTCCCCAGAGGGCTGCGATGAAGAGTTCTTTGAGGAACAGGCGTTCCATGCGCAGACGGTACACCGAGCCCACAGGGTGACCAAGCACCGCCTGGAGGCGTGACGGCGCGCACCCGGGCGGGCATCAGCGATACCCGCGCACCCGGGCGGGTATCGCTGATGCCCAGCCTGGTGCGTCTACCACGGCGTCTGCGGTTGACCTTGTGGGGGGGCGGGCTGATGGAATGCCTGGGCAGTGCGAAGCTGCTCCTCGGCCATGCGGGTGCGGTGGATGACGCCATCCAGCACGATGTGCTGACGACGCAGGGTGTCGATGTAGAAGCGGCGCGGATCGCGAGGATCGTAGAGCACGCTGAAGAGGTGCCCCGGTACGAGGTCGCCGAGTTCGGCGACGGGTACGGTGACGGTGCCTTCGCTGGTGAGGTGATGGCCACCGACGAGGATCATCTGCACGCGCATCTGCACCTGCTGCCGAGGCTCTTGCGTGAAGCGGCGCTGGATGCGCCGTCCCACCATCACGCCGTGGTACGAGGCGCGGATCGAGGGAGGGCTCGGCACCAGCGCGGCGTGTTCGAGGCGGGCCTTGGCGAGCAAATACGACCCGAGCGCCTCGCGGTACAGCATGCCGTCCGGTGAGTTCTCCCAGGTAGCGACCGCCTGGTGACGCTTCATGAAGAGCCAGAAGAGGAACACGAAGAACCCGGCCCAGGGGACGGTCAGCGCGAGGGTGAGGAACAGGTGTTCCATGCGCGGACAGTACATCGGGCCAACACGCTGACCAAGAACCGGCGATGGTGCGTGACGGCGCGCACCAGGGATCGATCGTGTCGCCAGGAGTTCGCCGAACTCGATGTCGAGGGCATGTCACCGCCAGGGTGAGGGGGCAGCGCACGGTCTCGTCGGTACGGAGCCCGTCTGCAGCGCGGGATCGCGGATCGCCGCGCCATGGAGCGCGCTGAAGGTCTCGAGGACGTGCGAGAGGCCTCGCTCCGAAACGAAGCCGAGGCCCTCCATGGCGCCTGCAGAAGCGGCGGCGGCGCGCTCGAACATCGCCGCTTCGTAACGGACCACGGCGTGATTCCAGTCGTTTTCATCGGAATCTTTCTCGGCGCTGCCCGCGAGCGCCAGCGCGAGCTCCAGGCCATCGAGTATGGCCATGTTCACGCCTTCGCCCGAGAAGGGCGGCATGACGTGGGCGGCGTCGCCGAGCAAGGTGATGCCAGGGCGGTGCGCCCAGCGGTGCCCGACGGGCAGTGCGACGAGGGGGCGCACGTGGATGGTGTCGTTCGCGGCGTCGATGAACGCGAGCATCGATGGCGCCCAGCCAGGGAGCATGCCCTCGAGCTGGGCGCGGGCGCGTGCGGGATGTGCAGGATCGATGAGCCCCTGGAGCTGCGCCTCGGGGATGCGGAACATGACGTAGACGCGGAGGTGGTGGTTGCTGCTGCGCTGGGCGATGAGGCCTCGGCAGTCGCCGACCACCGAGATCTTGCCGTGGGGGACGAGCGCTGCGAGCGCCGGGTGGCGGGCGTCGAGGTCGTCGATGCACAGCTCGATGCAGAGGACCCCGGTGTAGGTCGGCATGTGGCTGGACAAGAGCGGTCGGACCCGGGACCACGCGCCGTCGGCGCCGACCACGAGGTCGAACTCGCCGAGGGAGGTGCCGTCTTGCTCGACGCAGTGGCGACCGCCCGGGACCTGGGTGATGGCGGTGACGCGGCTGTCCCAGCGAACCGTGCCGTCGGGGAGGCTGTCGAGGAGGAGAGCGCGGAGCTGGGTGCGGTCGATCTCCGGTCGGTCTCCGCTCGCGGCGTCGGTGTTCGCGAAGTGGAGCTTGCCGTGGTGATCGTAGATGGCGTCGCCCTGGTCGTCGTACCGGGCGACGGCCCTGAACTGCGCTTCGAGTCCAGCCTCGCGCAGGGCGCGCTGCCCGGAGTCGGTGTGGAGATCCAGCGAGCCCCCCTGGGGACGCGCGAGGGGGTGCGGGTCACGCTCGAAGACCGTGGAGACGATGCCCCGGGTGGCGAGGACCCGCGCGAGGGTGAGTCCTCCAGGCCCTCCGCCGACGATGCCGATCGTTTTCGTCTTTTGCATAGGGGCCGATGTAATTTAATATAGGGGCCTATGCAAGAGGATGGAGCGCCGCACGACTGGGAGCCGGAGTCCACGGTCTCGTTCTGGATCAACGTCGCCTCGCGGGCGCTCTTGCGCCAGCAGGAGGGGCTGCTGCGGCCTCTCGGCTTCGGGATGAGCCAGATGCCGGTGCTGCACGCGCTCGGTGACGGAGGGTCGATGTCGCAGAAGGATCTCGCCCGCTGGGCGAGGGTGGAGCAGCCGACCATGGCGGAGATGCTCGGCCGGATGGAGCGCGACGGGGTGGTGCAGCGCGTGCTCAACCCGGAGGATCGGCGCGGGAGTCTGGTCAGCCTCACGCGGAAGGCGCGCGCTCGGCTGCCGAAGGCGAGGGCGGCGCTCATCGCCTTGGAGCAGGAACTGACCGAGGGGTTCAGCGAGGAGGAGAAGGCGCTGCTGTCGACGCTGCTGCAACGCGTGGCCGGGAAGCTCGCCGCGGAGCCGCTGGGGGTGCCGCCGCCGTCGGCGGGGTGAAGCGGGGGAGTCCAGGGGGAGGGGAGGCGAGCGCCGCGCTTCGGTGCATGAGGCGCGAGGTCAGGGGAGCGGCTGCGTGAAGAAGGAGATGGATTCGGCAATGCGCCATGTATTGCCGGACTTCTTGTACTTGTCGTTGTAGCCGCCGTAGATCGGGGCCGCAGGGGGACGGGGGGTGGCATTCGCCTGGGCGAAGATCAAGAAGTACCAGCTCCCCTGCGCCTGGTGTCCCTGGACGGTGATGATCGGGTTGACGATGTAATGGATGCTCCAGATCGTGCTCTGGGGGAGGATGTTCTCGAAGGCATTGAGGAGGGCGGGCTTGCCTTCGTAGCGGCCGAAGGGGCCGAGATCGAGGATGGCGTCATTGGTGAACAGCTCGCCGAGCGCTGCGGCGGTGGCGCTCCCCGGCGTGCGGAACACGGCGTCGGCGCGCACCGCATACTGGGCTTTGAGTTGGCGAATGTCTTCGATGTCGTCCAGCCGAGGGAGCAATGTCATGGCAGACCACGCTATCACGAGGCGTCGAGCGGCCGCGGGACGGCTCGTACGATGCATTCGCTTCGGGGCGAGAATGGGCGACATGCATTGCCCACGAGGGGCGTGTGCGTCGAGTGAGGCGCCATCGGACGAGGCGCGGGCGTGTGGGGAAGGGCGGTGGGCGGTGGTTCAGCGGGGGACGAGGGGGCAAGCGGTGTCGGTGCGGCAGTCGCGCAGCTGGGTGAGTTCCGCCAGCCACGGGCAGAACTGGCCGCCTCCGAAGTCTGCGCACCCGGCTTCGACCAGCCTGGGGGTGCCGTCGCAGAGTTCGATCGTCATCTCGGCGAGCCGGACGGTGGCAGGGTCCTGATGCCAGCTCCAGCCGCAGTTCCACGGCGCGGGCTCGCAGACGAGGTTGCCGATGGGGATGCTGGCGGTCGCCTCTCCAGCCCACAGCGCGAGCGCTTCCTGCACACCATCGGGGTTGGTGATCGAGGCGTGATAAGTTTGCTCGCCGGTGATCACGAAGGTGGCATAGAGGCCGTCGGTCGGGAGCGTGTCGCACGCGGTGCCGTCGCCACCGGTGCCACCGGCGCCACCCGCACCTCCCGACGCGCCCGCGCCTCCGGCGCCGTTGCTGCTCGTGGGGTCGCTGGTCGTTCCCGTACCCGTGGTGTTGCTGCGGTCGTCCTCGCACGCGGCGCTGAAGAGGCCAAGGAGCAGGGCAAGCGCAATCGTGGAGGAAGTTTTCATGCCCCCTGCGCTGGGCACAGGATGTGCCGGGTTTTCCGGGTGCGTTCAGCGCAGGTGCTGGCTCGTGAGGAGCGCAGCGTGTCGGGTCGCGATGGGGGGATCGTGCGCGTGGAGGTGGCGCTTCGTCGCCAATGATCGGCGAGGTCTCGGGAAGTCAGCGAGGTCGCGTGAAGGTGTCGCGTGCGTAGCCGAGGAGGGCGTGGGCGGCCGGGTTGGTCGTCTGTCCTGCTCGCCAGAAGAGGCCGAACTGCGCGCGAGGCTCCGGGTCGGTGATGCGAAGGGCGTGCAGCTCGGCGCGGTGCTGGCGGGCCATGGATTCGGCGAGGAGGGCCACGCCGAGGCCGCGGATCGCGAGGGCGGCAACGGTGTCGGGCGCGCTCGCTCCGAAGGGGACGTGAGGCCGGAGGCCGCGGCTGGCGCAGGCGTCGTCGAAGGCGGTGCGGATGCCGGCGCCGCGGGTGAGGCAGACGAGGGGGGCTCGAGCAGCGCGGCGAGGGAGATGGATTTCTTGCCCGCGAGGGGGTGATCCCGGCGCACGGCGAGCGCGGCGCGGGCGTGCGGGAGGATGGCGGCGCCGGCCACGGTGACGCGCACGGTGCGCCCCCGGGACGACGCGGGAGCGCGCGCCCAGGTGGCCCGTCGTCAGGCGGACGGGACCTGGCTCCGGGTGCTCGATCAGCCCGAGTTCCGCCGCTGAGGCGTGCTCCTCTGGCGTCGGGGCGTGAACGGCCCGCAGAGCTACCCGGGCGCCGCGCGGGTGCCCCCCGGCCCCAGGAGGCCGGGGAGCGGCGTTCCGCGCTTCAGTGGACGGGCGCGGTCTTCGTCTTGTGGGGGCCTTCCTTGCCCTGCGCGGGTTCGTAGGTGGCCTCGAAGCCCGGCAGAGGTTCCCCGTGTGTCTTGACGTCGCCGCGGAGCTTGTCGAAGTGCTGCTCCAGCTGTCGACGCATCATGTCGAACGCCGTGCGCATGGCCGAGTAGGCGTCATCGAAGGTGTGCGGAGGGGGTTCATGGTGGGCGGCGAGCTCGGCGCCAGGGGCCGAGACGTCGATGCGCACGTGGCACACATTCCCCTTCGCAGTCCTGTTGGCGGTCGTCTCGACCACCACGTGGCAGCTCGTGATGCGGGGGAAGAGGCGCTGGAGTTTGTCGGCCTTCTCCCTCGCGAGCTTCTCGAGGGCGTCCGAGGTCGACATGTTGCGGAAGGTGACCTGTACCTGTTCCATGCTTCCTTTCACTGAGCCGCTAGAGCGCAGCCAGCCTGGTTGAATCCTGTCGATACACACGTCGTGCCTGACGGTGGGCCCCCTGCCACTCGGTCACGCTGTGCGGGAGGGCCCGGCTTCCGGCGCACTCGACCGAAGGGCGTCAGCTGCGCCATGGCGCGGGCGGGGAGCGAGCGCGGGGAAGAGAATGTTGGTGTCACTGGACGATGGCCAGGCGGGTGAGGTGAGCGCTCTATCGGTCGTGGTGCGCGTGGGATAATTTGTGCGCATGAGGCGGTGCGGCGGTGCGTCAGTGTTCGCGCTCGGTTTGCTGATCGGGGCCTGCGTGCTGGATGTGGACGGGACCGGGCCGCGGGCGATGTCGCCCTCGGGGGAGCAGCCGTCGAACGGGATGGGTGGCGCCGGAGGCGGGACGGGAGGCGCTGGCGCTGGCGAGGAAGGCGGAGGCGGTGATGGCGGTGCGGGAGGCGATGCGCCCATCGAGGGGCCCTTCTGTGACGCGAATGATCCGACGCTGGTCGCCTGTCACCCGTTCGATGATGGGTTCCACGGGGGCGGCGATAGCGTCTCGGGGCCGGGAAGGATCGAGGACCGCTCGGGCAGGGGGAATCACCTGGTGGACGTCCGGAATGCGCGGTTCGAGCCCGGGAGGGGCGGTAAGGCCTTGCGGATGGACGGCGGGAGCTATGCGCGCATCGACTACAACCCGTCGATCGACTTCACCCTCCTGACGGTGGAGCTATGGGTCCAACCCGCAGCGCTGCCGGCACCGGGGCAGCGGATGGGGCTCGTCGATAGCGATTTGCGTTTCGGTTTGTTCGTCAACGAGGACGGGATTGTGGACTGCCACCTTCCCCAGATGGGGGGGGTGCTCCGGTCCAGCCCGCAAGCGCTTCGAGGGGCGGCGTGGTCGTACGTGGCGTGCATGTACGACGGGAACGAGGGGAGGCTTTACATCGACGGTGCCCGGGTGGCCACTGCGCCGGTGGGTGCCCTGCCTCAGGAGCACAACCGTCCGATCGTGGTGGGAGGGGACGATCCTGGTGCGGATCGGTTTCATGGGCTGATCGACAGGCTGCGCCTCTTCGATGGGGTGCGGTCGGAGCGGCAGATCTGTCTGGCTGCGCTCCGGCCAGCATGTCCTTCCAGTGGATGATCGTGGAGAACCCGTCGACGGCGGCGCCATCATGCGGTGCGATGCTGCGCGGAGTTCGCGGTGAAGGCTGAGCACATCGAGGCGGACAGGATGGGAACGATGGGTGGATCGAGGGCGCTGGTCGTCGCCGGGCTCCTGGTCATGGGGGCGACCTGGGGGATCGGTTGCGAGGGGGAGAAGGCTCCGCTGGCACCGGAGGCGACGAGCCTGGAGGCGTCGAAGCCGGCCGCGCCGAGCGTGCTGCGGTTCGCCGTGGATGCGCCGAGCAGCAAGGTCGAGTTCCTCATGGATGCGCCGAAGGAGAAGATCCGGGGGCGGGTGAGCGGGGCGGCCGGGGGGGAGCTGCTGGTAGATCCGTCGGATCTGACGAAGACGACGGGGCTGGTCACGGTGGATCTCGGGAAGCTGGAGCTGTTCCAGACCGTGGCCGGAGCGGATGGGGCGTTCGGCGCGGAGTCGAAGAGCGAGAAGCAGAACGAGCACGCGCTGACGTGGCTGGAGATCTCACCGGACACGCCGGCCGAGGTCCGGGAGAAGAACGCGAAGGCACAGTTCGCGATCCGGCTGGTCGAGGTGGAAGGAGAGACCGATCTGGGGAAGCGGAGCGGGTCGGAGCGGCGCGTGAACCTGAAGGTGACGGGGGAGTTTCTGCTGCACCAGCGGAAGGTGATGAAGTCCGTGGAGCTCGCCGTGACGTTCCGGTTCCAGGGGAACATGCCGGTGAACGCGGTGATCAGGACGGTGAAGCCGTTCGCCGTGGGGCTCGCCGAGCACGATGTGCAGCCGCGCGAGGCGTTCGGGAAGCTGGCGCAGAAGACGCTGGAGGTGCTGGCGCCGAAGGTGACGAAGGAGGCGCTGGTGTCGCTGGATCTGGCGGCTGGGCTCTCGCTGGACGGAGGGTCGGGCGGGATGCCGTGACGGGTTGAAGGAGCGCTTCAGCTCGACAGGGTTCCCTCTTCGTCACTACCCTGCACCGCCATGGTCGGGTTGCTTGGATTGTCTGGGTCTTCGTCGCTCGTCACGCTCGCCCGAGGGAGGAGGGGGTCCGCCCTCTGGGGGCTCGTGGCCGTGGTCTCGGCGGCCTTCTTTGCCTGTGGTGGCGAGGAAGACGGAACGGGGCCAGGCGGAGGGGGGACGACGAACGGTCAGGGCGGGGCTGGTGGAGGAGGAGCGCAGGGGGGCGCTGGTGGGGCCGGGGCTCAGGGGGGCACGGGGGGAGCCGGGGCGCAGGGCGGTGCGGGGGGAGCCGGGGCGCAGGGGGGCGCCGGTGGCACCGCAGCCGTGTGCGGCGATGGGGTGGTGGAGGGGGGGGAGACCTGCGATGGGGATTGCCCGGCGACCTGTCCGGACGACGGAGACGCGTGCACCGAGGAGGTGCTCTCGGGCAGCCCGGAGACGTGCGATGTGGTCTGTGCCGCGGCGCCCGTCACCGCCTGCGTGAGCGGGGACGGTTGCTGTCCTGCGGGGTGCTCGGCGCCCGAGGACCTGGACTGTGTGGTGTGCGATGTCCGGGTGCCCGACGATCACGCGACGATCGCGGAAGCGATCGCGGCGGCGCCATCCCCTGGCGTGGTGTGCGTGAGGCCCGGGCAGTACGCGGGCGATGTGGCGATGCGGCCGCACGTGTCCTTGCAAGGGTACGGGCCGAGCACGGAGATCCAGGGGAACGTGTCGGTGCGCGCCCTCGGGGATGCCGATCCGACGCCGACGAGCATCCGGGATCTGCGCGTGGTGTCGAGTGCGGGCGGGGCGCTGACGACCTGTCCGGTGAACCAGCCTGCGTGCGCATCGTCCGCCGCTCTCGCCGGTGGGACGCTGGCGCTGACGGCGGAGCGGGTGGAGCTCAGGTCGACGACGCAGCTCAACGGCACGATGTACTGCGCGACGCTCGAGACGTTCGGTGGTGGGGTGCAGATCGTGCTCCGCGACTCGCTGTGCGCAGGGGGCCGGGGATTCCGGGTGGTCGGTGGGCTGCCAGCGACCGCGGTGTCGCACGAGCTCGTGGCGGAGCGGAACCGCTTCATGCCGGGGCCCGGAGACTCCATCTTCGATCCGATCGAGTACCTGGTGAACCAGACGGGTTCGGGGACGTGCGGAGCGGTCACCTCGCCCGCGGGCACCCGGGTGAAAGCGACCATCGTGAACAACGAGTTCTACCGGACGGATTACGAAGGGGTCTACACGTCGAAGTGCCTGGCCTTGACGGCGGCAGACGCGGCCGCGTCGTCGATCGAGGTGAGGAACAACTCGTTCGTCGTGCCGCAGGGGGTGAGCGGCGACAGGGCGAATGCCGTCTGGGTGAACGGTGTGGCCGGGCTCTTTCCGCGCGTGGTGGTGGCGAACAACCTGTACTGGAGGACGAACGCGAACCCTCTGCGCGGGACGCAGCCGGATGTGATGAGCGGGAACCTGCTGCCCGCGAGTGATCCCTTCCTCGACGTGGCCGGTGGGAGCTTGCTCCTCGCGCCCGGGAGCGCGGCCATCGACGCGGCGGATCCCGCGCACGCACCCCCGGTGGACAACCGAGGGGTGCCGCGGCCGGTCGACGGGAATCTGGACGGGATCAGCCTGCCCGACGTGGGAGCGCACGAGTACGTGCCCTGACGGCCTTGCAGGGCTCTGGTAATTTCGGACCGATGGCTGACTTCACGCTCTTCATCGGGAACAAGAACTACTCGTCGTGGTCGCTTCGGCCCTGGCTCGCGCTGAAGGCGGCGGGGGTCGATTTCGAGGAGGTCCTCATCGCGCTGGGGAACCCCGAGGAGCCGATCCGTGACGTGATCCGGCGTCACTCACCGTCAGGGAAGGTGCCGGCGCTGCGGCACGGAGACCTGTTGATCTGGGAGTCGCTTGCGATCTGCGAGTACGTGGCCGAGCTGTTCCCCGAGGCGCGCCTCTGGCCGGAGGAGCGGGCGGCTCGGGCGGTGGCGCGGGCAGTGAGCGCGGAGATGGCGGCGGGGTTCGCCGAGCTGCGGGCTGCGATGCCGATGAACATCCGGCGGCGGGTGGCGAACTTCCAGGTGCCAGCGGCGGCCCTGGTGCACGTGGACCGGATCCAGGAGAGCTTTCGGTCGTGCCGAGCGCAGTTCGGCGCGGGGGGGCCGTTCCTGTTCGGTTCCTTCACCATCGCCGATGCGATGTACGCGCCCGTGGTGACCCGCTTCCGGACGTACGGGGTGGCGGTGGACGAGGTCGCGCAGGCGTACATGACGGCGGTGCTGTCGCTGCCGTCGATGCAAGCCTGGGAGGAAGCGGCGCAGGCGGAAACCATGGTCGTTCCGGCGACGGAGGCGATCGCCGACGCGGCCTCCTGATCGGCGAGCGGATCACGGCCCATCGAGGCGGTCCTGCGGTCGAGCCCAGGCTCGACGCAGGGCATCAACGCGCGACAAGGGGACTGTACCGTGGAGTCACGGTGGACCGCTGACGTCGTGCGTTGACGCCTGACGTCGCGCGTCGAGGGAGCGCGGGTGCTTGCCGTCCCGGAGGCGTGCGCCGAGACTGGGCTCATGCAGGTGCGCCTTCGGCTCATCGTGGGGATTGCTGTGATGGTCGCGTTGCTCTCGGCGTGCAGCCGGAGCAAGGAAGGGAAGGTCCTGCGGCTATCCAACACGACCAGCTTGCAGGATTCGGGACTTCTGGCCGTGCTGCTCCCGGCGTTCGAGGCGCAGAGCGGCCATCGGGTGGAGGTGACCGCGGTCGGCTCGGGGAAGGCGTTGGAGGCGACGCAGCTCGGGCAGGCAGACATGGCGGTGACGCACGCGCCCTCGGCGGAGGTGGCGGCACTCGCGGCAGGGCGGATCGGGCGTCGGACGCCGTTCATGCACAACGAGTTCGTGATCGTCGGCCCGGCCGGGCTGGTGGCGGTGACGGCAGGCGCAGGGGACGTGCGCGAGGCGATGCGGCGGATCGCAGGATCGGGGCGGAAGTACGTGTCGCGAGGCGACGGGTCGGGGACGCATCAACGGGAGGAGGTCGTCTTCGAATCGGCGGGGATCCCGACGGCGGCGTCCTTCGTCGTGGTCTCCCGCGCCGGAATGGCCGAGACGCTGGTGCGCGCGTCGAAGGAGGGAGCCTTCGCGCTGTCGGACAAGGCGACATTTCTGGCGCAGAGGAGACATCTGGACCTGGTGATCGTGTTCCAGGGGGACAGCGAGCTCAGGAATACCTACTCGGTGCTCGAGCCGCCAGGAGACGCGGAGGGGGAGGGGGCGCAGGCGTTCGTGCGTTTCCTGCGGTCGGTGGAGGGGCGAGCGCTGATCGGGCAGTTCGGCGTGAAGGAGTACGGGGAACCACTGTTCACGCCCGCGCTGTGATGCGGGGGCCGGCGCATGGGTCGAAGGGGGAGGTTCGTCCAGGGTTTTCGGCGCCGGGTCGTGCTTGACGTGGGTCGTGCCTGCCGCCATAGCTAGGCGGCACGCAAGAGGGTGGCCCTGGCGAGGGTCCCGGACGAGACGCGCCGTACCCGGTCAGGACAAGACGACGCACGAGGTTCGTCATGTCCTGGTTCTTGCTCGTCATTGCGGGGTTGCTCGAAACCGGCTGGGCCATCGGGATGAAGTACACGCACGGCTTCACGAAGCCGCTGCCGAGCATCCTGACCGTGCTCACCATCATCGCGAGCATGGGGTTGCTCGGGGTCGCGGTGCGCGAGCTGCCGATGGGGACGGCCTACGCCGTGTGGGTGGCGATCGGGATCGTGGGCACCACGGTGCTGGGGGCGTTGATGTTCGGCGAGTCGCTCTCGCCGGCGCGGCTCATGTTCCTGGGGTTGCTGCTGGTCGCGGTGGTGGGGCTCAAGCTGACGACCCCCGAGAAGGGGTGACGCGCGACACCTGACCGGTGGATCGGCGGCGCACCCCGCGTCGCCGGTCAGCGCTTCGTCCTACGGTGCTTCCGCGATCCAACGTCCATGGGCGGCCGACATCCATGTCGATCCCTTGGCGCATGCGGGTGAAGGCTGCGCATGTCCCAGCGCTGCCTGGCCGTCGCTCTCGAGCACCACCAGAGATTCTTACCGTCCAGAGATTCCGTAGGTACGGTGTCGAGCATGAAATCATCAAAGAGCCTCGCATTGATGCCGATGCACTTTTTCGAAGGATCCTGACCTTCGGTCGTCCACTCGGGGCTCTCTGTACAGGTGCCGCATCCACAGGCGTTGCAGGGGTGTTCGTGATGACGCCATTGCGGCTGCAAATCACGTCGTGCTCGTTCGAAAGCAACTTGAATCGATCGGGCGAGTAATAGGCCCAGAGCACACCGCGCTTGAAGCAGAAGCTGCAATTGCAGCGGGTGATGCTGGATGGCGGGTCGCTCACCTCGAAGTGCGTCCCGCCGCAGTGGCAGCTTCCGAGCAGGGGCATTGCGTCAGTTCATCTGGTGTCCGTTCGGTGGTGCCAGCGTCGGTGGCGTGTCCGGGTTCGTCGCGTCCGAGCGGTCTTCTGCAGCAGATGTATGTAAAGGCCCATCGACATGCGCGCCTCGCGAACCGGGGCGTTTCCCGAGCACGTGCGTCGATGGCTGGGAGTTTCATGAAACGGGGCGCGGGTTCTCCCCCGTGACGCAGATGTCATGCATGCGGCGTGGCGGCGGGGGCGGCGAGATCTCGGAGGTCTCGACATGCAGGGGATTCGTAGGACCTCCGAGCAAGGCATACGAGTTGCTTTGGGGCGCGCATGCGTTTCTGGCCATTCCTCTTCCTTCCTGCCCTCACGGCATGCGCGCAGGATTCCACGGGGGCGCTGGGGCAAACCCAGGCGAGTCCGCAGTGTGCTCCGACCGATCTCGTGTGCGCGGTCGGCGGGATCGATGCCCCGGTGGCGACTGGTGCCTCTCTGCCGATCGATGTCTCCGTCACCTCGAAGGGGAGCGCCTCGCCGCCGCTCACCTTCGCCTCGGCGGACCCCACGGTGTTCACCGTGAGCGGGGTGCACGTGGACGGGATCGCTCCCGGGGTGGCTTCGCTGCTCGTGTTGACGGGCGGCACGGTGCTGGATTTCTTTCATGTGTGGGTGCAGACGCCGGATGCGATCCGACTCCATCGCCACACCTACGAAGGGGTCGAGGTGGGGGATCTGCCCGGCCGGGTGCAGCTCCTCGTGGGCGACGAGCTGGGAATCTCGGCCCAGCCTTACGCCGGGCCGCAGCGGTTGCTCGGCGAGGCGGTGAGCACGTGGCGTGCTGATCCAGAGGTGGTGCAGGTGCTGGAGGACGGCATGCGCAACCGCCGGAGGCTGGTAGCTCGAGGAGCTGGCATCACCACCGTGGAGGTGGAGGCGCTCGGACTGACCACGACCCTGGAGCTGGAGGTGCTGCCGTGATCCGTCGTCTCGCGCTGCCGTTGCCACTTCTCTCGGGGCTTTTGCTGGGCTGTGAGCCGAGCCTGTCCGCGCTCACGGTGTCTCCCGTGGGGACCCAGGCGGAGCTCGACAGCCATGAGGAGACCATCACGCTCACGAAGGGGATCGCCCTGGGGTTCCACTGCACCTACAACGGTCGTGCGTGCGAGAACGCGACCGCGGAGGTGGAGCATGCCGCGGTTGCCACGGTGTACCCGGCGTACGTCGACATGCTGTCGCGCTCCGAGACGGACTACCGGAGGAATGTGAGCACCACGCCACGATCGGTGTTCGTGATCGTGGGGAGCGACGTGGGAGCCACGACGCTGACGCTGCGGACCGACGATGGCGACCTGGACTTCGCGGTGGACATCGTGGACCGGTAGATACGAACCGGCGACGGCGACCGGGGCTCCGCGGTGGACATCGTGGGTCGATGCGCTGGCGCCGAGGCGCTATCCTGGGCGCGCCTGATGGGACGACATCCTCGATCGCCGAGCGCGCAGCCAGGTTCCGGTCCGTTTTCCACGCTCGGTCGTGAGCGCCACGCTTCCAGCGGTCGTCGCGCCTTCCTCCGAGGGGTGGCGGCGACGGCCGCGGCAGTCCCCTTCGCAGGGCTGTTCGAGCGGCGCGCGATCGCCTCTCCACTGGGGCCGCTTCGGCCCGATCCAGAGAAGATCTTCGACTTGCCCGAGGGGTTCTCGTACCGCGTCCTGCAACGGTCCATGGACCGGATGGACGACGGCTACCGGGTCCCCGGTCGTCCGGACGGGATGGGGTGCTTCGAGGGGCCGGACGACACGCTGATCTTGATGCGCAACCACGAGAACGTCCCCGGCAAGGCGAAGTACGGCCCATGGGAACCCGGTCAGGCGCCTCCTTCCGAGGCCTTCGACCCGAAGGGGATGGGCGGCGTGACGCGGGTGGTGCTCCGCGCCGACGATTTCGAGCTGCTATCGAGCAACCTCGTGCTCGGCGGGACGCACCTGAACTGTGCGGGCGGCGTGAGCCCGTGGGGATGGCTCTCGTGCGAGGAGACCGTCGAGCCGGGCCACGGCTATGTCTTTCTCTGCCGTACCGATGCGGATCGCATCCAGCCACCGCATCGCATCCCAGCGTACGGTCGCTTTTTTCACGAGGCGGCGGTGGTCGATCCGGACACGCTCATCGCGTACCTGAGCGAAGATCGTGTCGACGGCGCCTTCTATCGCTTCCTTCCGGAGCGGCTCGATACGCCCTTCGTCGGCAAGCTTCAGGCCTTGCGGGTGATCGGGCGTGACCGGCTGGACACGTCGGCGAGGCTCCGTCCCGGAGAGGTGGTCCGGGTCGACTGGGTGGACATCCCTGATCCGGACCCCCGCACCGATTCCGTGCGCTTGCAGGCACAGGCGCGAGGTGCCGCGCTCTTCCGCCGAGGCGAGGGGCTCACGCGGCACGGAGGCGCGGTCTACCTGTGCGCGACGAAGGGGGGACCGGTCGAGGCGGGGCAGATCTTCCGCTACGTACCCGGAGGGGAGGACGGCGAAGACACGCTGGTCGTGGTGGGCGAGTCGACGGACCGCAAGGCGCTCGACATGCCCGACAACATCACTTTCTCGGCTGGCGGTGAGCTGTTCATGGCCGAGGATGGGGAGACGGAGCGACGCATCGTCGTGATGAACGCGCGCGGGGAGACCTACGTGTTCGGCCGCAATGCGAAGAGCGCGAGCGAGCTGGCAGGCGTTTGCTTTTCACCCGACGGACGGGCGCTGTTCCTCAACATGCAGGACGAGGGAATGACGCTGGTGGTGACCGGGCCATTCCCGGGCGCCGTGGTCCCACGCGCTCCCGAGCCTGCGGTGGCGGCGCCGATTGCGACCGCCGAACGAGCGCACGGCTCCGCGTCATCAAGCCATTCCGGAGAGCGTCGAGAAGTTGCCAGCTGTAGCGGATGCGCGACGGTGGAGAATGCAAAAAGCACCGGCGGTGCGATTGCGGGTGCTGGAGCCCTTGCATTGCTGCTGCGGCGAGTATGCTCACGCGGGTGAGCCCTCGTCACCGTGTTGCGAGTCATCAGCTTTCGTTGTTCGAGCAGCCACCGCCTTCGCCCCTCGAGGACCGAGGGGCGCCCCCCGCCGAAAGGGAGGATGGCGCGATGGCGCGTGCGCTGGAGCAGGAGCATGCCCTGGCGCGACCGATCGCCGAGCGCCTGCCCCCAGGGCTGCGGTTCGGGACGAGCACCTGGAGCTTTCCTGGGTGGGCGGGCATCGTTTACTCGCGCGCGCGGAGCGTGAAGGAGCTGGCGCACGATGGCCTCCTCGAATACGCACAGCACCCGCTGCTGACCACGGTGGGGATCGATCGGAGCTTCTACGCTCCCGTGCCCGATGGCGATTACCTTCGCTATGCGCGGCAGCTCCCGCCGGGCTTCCAGTGTGTGTCGAAGGCACCCCACGCGGTGATGTCGCAGGTGTTCATGGCGCCGGGCCTGCCCGAGGACGAGCGCGGTCCGACCGTGACGCCGAACCCGGACTTTCTGTCGGTCGAGGTGTTCGAGGCGATGCACGCGCGGCCGCTGCTCGGCTCGTTCCGCGAGCACGCGGGGCCAGTGTTGCTGGAGATGCCGCCAGTGGGGGCGGCGAACCGGCTGCCGCTCCCCGCCTTCCTCGACCGGCTGGACCGCTTCCTCTCGGAGGCGCCCCGCGGGCTGCGCTACGCGGTGGAGCTGCGGGAGCGGGCGTACCTGACACCGGCTTACGCAGAGGTCCTGCGCGCGCATGGCGTGGCGCATGCCTACTCCTACTGGCGGTCGATGCCGCTTCCGGGAGCCCAGGCGGAGACCGTGCCGGTGACCCAGGCGCCGTTCGTGCTGGTGCGCCTCTCGTTGAAGCCCGGGCGTGCCTACGAAGCGGACAAGGCGCGGTTTGCGCCGTTCAATCGCATCGTCGAGCCGGACCCCCGCATGCGGGCCGAGGTGGTCGAGATCGTGTGCGCTGCTGCGGCGGCGGGAATCCCGGCGTTCGTGCTGGTGAACAACAAGGCCGAGGGCTCGTCGCCGCTGACGGTGCGTGCGCTGGCAGAGCAGGTGGCCGAGGCCTGGGCGGCGCGAGGGGGGCAAGCGGAGTAGCGTCGAGGCCCGAGCGTGCGCTGCGAGACGAGGCGGCCCGGACGCGGTCGCGGTCAGAGCAGGCAGGGGGCATCGATGCGTGGTGGCAGGATCTGGGGCGCTGGCGTCGGGTTGAAATAGACCCGGTAGTGACGGACGGTGCCCGAGAGTTCGGCTTGCGTCTCGAAGACGAGCTGCAAGCGGTCGAGGTCCAGCTCGGTCTCCTCGGGCATGGGGGAAAGGACGCAGACGTAGTCCGCGGTGCTGGCCAGCACGCCGGGCCGGGGGCGGCAGGCGTGGCGGTACGCCGTGTGCTGCTCGTAGACGCGGGCATCGGGAAGGGCGTGCGCAAGGGCTCCCACGGCGAAGGTGGCGATGCGCATGGGGCGCTCGGCGCTCGCTGGCTGGCGCTGCCAGTGGTCCCGCAGGGTGTCGGCGGGCTCCGCGAAGCGCCGCACCCACGCCGTCATGTCAGGGGCACCGAGGTCACGCATCTCGCCAGTCCGAGCGCCGCTGAGGTTGCCGGAGGGCATGGCGACCTGGAGGGCGCTCAGCCCCTGGAGGGCGAGGAGGACCAGCGTGCTGGCGGCGAAGAGGCGGTCGAGGGGGGAAGTTGCAGCGGCGGTGGGGGATGAAGGCGTGAGCGAGGGCGTGGCCGTCGTGTTGGTCGTGGGAGGCGAGGTGTCCCGGGGAGGCGTGGACCCCTCGTCCGTCGTGGAGGCGCGGCGGAGGCCAGCCACGAGATCCGCGGTGAGGAGCGCGGCTGGGCCCAGGAAGGGGATGAAGAGCCGGAACGCATAGAAGAGGTGGGTGGTGGCAGCGATGAGGCCATACGCGGCCACACCAGCGAGGCCGGCGTGGATGCCCCCGAAGCGGCGAAGGTGGTCGTGGGCTGCAGCGCGGTACGAGGTGCTGCTCATCGCGAGGAAGGCGGCGACGCCAGGGAGCACCAGCAGGCCAGAGACGAGCGCGAAGTCGGCCATGTACATGGCATTGGCGAGGAGCCAGGGGACGTCGAGGCGAGGCGTCTTGACGTAGAAGCTGGTGGGCAAGAGGTGGCCGTAATAGCTGCCGGCGAACGTGAACCACGCGGCTGGGGGGGCCGCGAAGGCGACGAGGTCGAGGAGGCGCGCCGCCCACTGCCGTCCTGGCGAGGGGCTGGTGGGCCCGGGGTGGATGGCCAGGGAGACGAGGAGGGGGCCGACGAAGGTGATCGCGTCGAGGCGGGTGATCACGGCGAGGCCACCGAGGAAGAACGGTAGGCCTTGGCGGAGGAGGCCGGGCGTCGAGGTCCCGTCGGGCGCGCGTCGCGACGTGTGGGCGAGCGCGGTCGATGAGGTGAGGAGCGCTGCGAGCAAGGGCGTCTCCAGGCCGCCGAACGTCCAGTAGAGGACGAACGGGGAGGCGATGAAGAGCGCGAGCCCGCAGCGCAGGGCAGTGCCGTCCCGCCGGAAGGACAGCGTGAGGGATGCGGCAGCGGCGAGGGTGCAGGCAACGCCCAGCGCCCTGGCCGGGAGGAGAAGCTCACCCGTGAGGCGGTAAAGGAGCGCCAGGAGGAGGGCGTGGAGCGGTGAGGTGAGCGCGCAGATGCGTTCGCCGAGGTTGTAGGTGAACTCGCCATGCTCGACGAGGTTCCGCGCGTAACGAAGCACGGTGTAGGCGTCGTCGGTCTCGGCGGTGGCGAGCGGGATCGCCGTCAGCACCGTGACGAGCAGCAGTGCGGCGAGTGTGAAGCGCGAGGACAGGACGCCACCCGGCTGATGTGGGCGCGGTGATGCCGCGCGCGCGTGGTGACGGCCTGCGAGATGGCGGCGGGCGAGGAGCGCTGCGGTGAGCAGGAGGCCCAGAGGCACCACGACGTCGAGGGGCTCGATGCGCCTGTCCTCCGTGTCGGATTCTTCCTGCGGAGGCCGTTCCCAGAAATGGCCGTCGTCGTTGCTGCGGATGATGTCGAGGAGCCGCTCGAGGGCGGGGCGAGGGGAGGGGGCATCTGCGGGTGAGGCGTCGAAGATGAGCCGCACCCCCAGGCTCGGCAGGACGATGGTCTCTCCGGGGTACGCGCCGCGGGGAGCGAGGTAGAGAGCGCCGTGGGCCCCCCCTGGCCCCTCGATGCGCACCTCGTAAAAGTCGCGGCCCGAGAGGAGCCGATGAACGCGGAAGTCACCCGGGAGCAGGTCCCCGCTGCCGTAGGGGCCGAGGAGCGCCCGGACCTGCGCCTCGCGACCTCGCCAGAGGGTGGCTGCATCGTGGTCCGGAGGAGTCGTGGCAGGAGCAGCCGATCGCATGACGGGAGAGCCTGGGCGAGCGCTCTGTCAGGCCCCGGCCTGCGCGTCGGCTGCCCAGCGGGGGGCGGCAACCCTCCTCGTGAGAACCTGCCGGGGCTGTGTCACAGGCCCGCGAAGATCGAGAAGGGGTTCCCCACGCGCGCTGCCCATGCGGCCTCGTTGTGAATGGCGCCCTCGTGCCACGCGAAGTCGAAGTTGGCTCCCTCCGTGTACGCGCCCCCTGCCGCGAGCTGCCGCCTGAGCTGCTCGTTCTCGCAGTAGTTGTCGGGGGAGCTGTCCGTATCGTCCTCGATGCCGTCCCCGTCGGCATCCACGCAGCCGGAGCCAGGCCCACCGCCGACGTCGAGGTACAGCCGCGAGGCGACCGGCCGGGTGTGCGCGGTGTAACGCTCGAGCATCGTCTCATTGCGGTTGCCGTCGCCGATGCTGCCCCAGCCCACGGTGCCGGAGAGGCTGGCCGCGAAGGCATAGACCCCCGGGCATCGATCCGCGATGTGCAGGCTGATGAGGCCACCCAGCGACGAGCCCATCACCCCGAGGGGCCCTGGTTCGCCATAGCGAGCCTGGATCAAGGGCCGCACCGTTCGACCGAGGAAGCGCACGTAAGCATCTCCCTGCCCCCCGACCGTGTTACCGCCGATGGTGTCCGTCACGTGGGTGTACTCGTCCATCCGGTCGCTCGTGTTGTCGATCCCGACGACGAGCACCCCGGGAGGCACACTCTGCTCCAGCCGCCACGAGCCGAACGGCCCTCCGTCGAAGAACAGGTTCTGGCCATCATGTGCGTAGAGCACGCGATTGATCGACCCCTGAGGGACCCACACCCGCAGATCCCGCGGCTTCAGGTCGGCGTCACCGAGGTCGCGGTACCGATCGAGGTGGGCAATCGATGGCCGGATCAAGCTCAGCTCTCCGAAACTGTCGACCGTGTACGAGCGCGCCCAGGGATCGGCCTCGTAAGCGGTGAGGTCGGTGAACTTGTAGCCTCCGCCCGGTGAGGCGATCGGTACCAGCGCCCACGAGAAGCCCTGGTCCGCGGTGAGCGGTGCCCCCACCCAGCCGTCATGATCTCCTGCGACATGGGTCAGGTTGCTGCTGGTCGACACGAAGAGATAGCCGTCGGGAAGCAGCGCGGGCCACCCTCGGGTCAGCGAGATCTCGTGCAGGGTGCCGTCCCGATCGGTACGCAGCGACGCGAGGACGTCGTCCAGCGTCAGCGTCGGCTCCCCACCGCCTCCCTCTTCTTCAGGTCCGCAGTCGGGCGACGCACTCCCGCCTTGCCCCTCGCCCCCTGCACCTTGTCCACCTGCTCCTCCGCTTCCAGGGCCTGGACCCGTGGAAGAGGTGGTCGTGGTCGTGGTGCCACCGCCTGAGCCTCCGGCCTCATCCCCCCCGCACGCCGCGGCAGCAAAGGTGGTGAGTGCCGCCGTCAGGAGAGACAAGGCATGAAGAAAAGGGCGCGTCATGCGCTGACCAAGCATGACGTTCAGGAAGCACGGCCGCCTGTTCGCGGCAAGGGACGGAGCCCCTGGAATCAACCGTCGCCGACGCGCGCTCGTGCAGCGTGCAGCGTGTTTTCCAGCAGGGTGGCGATGGTCATCGGGCCCACGCCGCCCGGAACGGGTGTGATCCAGGAAGCACGGCTCCGCGCTGCATCGAAGTCGACGTCACCAGCGAGCTTCCCGTCGTCGTCACGGTTCATCCCCACGTCGATCACGATGGCGCCGTCCTTGATCCAGTCGCCTTGGATGAGGCGCGTCCGACCCACTGCGGCGACGAGAATGTCTGCCTCACGACAAACGGCACCCAGATCGCGGGTGCGGGAGTGCGCCAGCGTCACGGTGGCGTGCGCCGCGAGCAGGAGCTGCGCCATCGGCTTCCCCACGATGTTGCTCCTGCCCACCACCACCGCGCGAGCGCCCGCGAGGTGCGCGCCGGCCTCGGCGAGCAAGCGCATCGATCCCTTCGGCGTGCAGGGCACGAGGGCGGGGCGGCCCGTGGCGAGGAGCCCGGCATTCACTGGATGAAACCCGTCGACGTCCTTCGCTGGATCCACCGCGTCGAGCACCCGCGCCTCGCGGATCTGCTTCGGCAGCGGAAGCTGCACCAGGATGCCGTCGACCGACGGATCGGTGTTGAGCGCTGCGATCTTCCCGAGCAGCTCCTCCTCGGTCGTGTCGGCGGAGAGCCGATGGAGCCGCCCTCGCATCCCGACCTCGTGGGATGCCTTCTCCTTGTTGCGTGTGTAGATGACGCTCGCTGGATCCTCGCCCACCAGGAGCACGTCGAGGCCCGGGGGCCTCCCGTGCGCGGCGGAGAAGCGCGCCACCCCTTCGCGTACCTCCAAGCGGACCTTCTGCGCGATGGCCTTGCCATCCAGGATCTGAGCCGTCATGGCGCGGGAGCTTAGTGCGCACGGCATCATGTCGCCAAGGCGGTCCGACGTCTTCTGTTGACCGGAGCCTGGCGCGTCTCTACGTCCTCAACCGTGGACGCACTCAAAACCGACCTCTACCAGCTCACCATGGCCGCAGGGTATTTCCACCGCGGCATGGCCTCGCGGACGGCGACCTGCGAGATGTTCGTGAGGCGGCTCCCCGAGGAGCGGCGTTACCTCCTCGCCATGGGGATCGAGCGCGTCATCGCGTACCTCACCGACCTTCGCTTCACCGACGAGCAGATCGCCTACCTGAAGACCGTCCCTTCGCTCGCGGACGCGATGACGCCCGAGTTCATCGCCTACCTCCGCGACTTTCGCTTCCATGGCGACCTGTGGGCCATCCCCGAAGGGACGGTGTTCTTCGAGCAGGAGCCAGTCCTCAGGATCACGGCACCTCTCATCGAAGCCCAGCTCGTCGAGACCTTCGTCCTCTCCGCCGTGAACCACGCCACGATGGTCGCCTCCAAGGCGGCGCGGATCGTGCTCAGCGCCGGAGAGGCCGGCGTCGTCGAGTTCGGGACGCGGCGCACCCACTTCGACGCGGCCGTCGACGCCGCCCGCGCTGCCTATGCGGCCGGGTTCGCGTCGACCTCCAACGTCGAGGCGGGCATGCGCTACGGCATCCCCGTCACGGGCACTGCCGCCCACATGTGGACGATGGCGCATCCGACCGAAGAAGCGGCCTTCGAAGGCTATGTGAAGATCTTCCCGAACGCCTCCATCCTGCTCATCGATACCTACGACACCCTCGAAGGAGCCAAGCGGGCCGCGGCCATCGCACGAGACAAACTCAAGGGCGTCCGTCTCGACTCGGGCGATCTCGCCACACTCAGCAAGGGCGTCCGCCGCATCCTCGACGACGCCGGCTGTCGACAGGCGAAGATCGTCGCCTCTGGCGACGTCAACGAGCTGAAGATCGCCGCCCTTCGCAACGCGGGGGCGCCCATCGATCTTTACGGCGTGGGCACCGATCTCGTCGTCTCGCGGGACGCGCCTGCGCTCGGTGGTGTGTACAAGCTCGTCGAGATCGGGGAAGGGGAGGACCGCGCCCCGATCGCCAAGTTCTCCGAAGGCAAGGCCACCCTTCCGGGGGCACACCAGGTGTTCCGCTCGCACGGCCCTGATGGAGAGATCACGGGGGACATCATTGCCCTCGCAGACGAGCACGGACCGGAGGGCACGGCGCCGCTGCTCGCCGAGATCGTGCGTGGCGGGAAGAGGCTCGCTCCGGCAGAGCCGCTCTCGGCGATCCGGGCACGCGCGAAGCGCGAGCTGGCCTCGCTCCCTGCATCGCTGCGGCGGCTCGACGGAGACCCCTGGACGCCGCTCACCCCACAGCGTTCGACTGGACTCACCCGCCTCATCGATGAGGTCAGAGCACGGGTTGCGCCGTCCCATCAGGTTGCCAAGGAAGACTGAGGGACCGTTGCCAGGAAAGGCCGAGGCACCATGAAGATCGACCGTGTTTTCGTCGACGTCGACGTACAGAACGACTTCTGCCTGGAGACCGGATCGCTGTACGTGAAGGGCTCACCGAACGATCTGTACAGGCGTCTCACGGCTCATGCCGTCGCTCGTGGCATCCCCATCCTCGGCTCCGTCGACTCCCACGCCTGGGATGCATGGGAGTTCGGTTCGAACGACGTCCCACCGCCGGAAGACGCCACGAAGCCGAACTTTCCTGATCACTGTGTGAAGGGGACCCCCGGCTGGCTCAAGGTCGAGGGCACCCTCCCGCCCCGCTTCCGCTTCCTTCCCAACGTCCCCGAGGCCCCCCTCGCGTCTGTCGCCCTCGACGAGCTTCTCCAGGGAAAAACGCAAGGCGTCTACTTCGAGAAAGAGGTCTACAGCCTCTTCATCAACCCGCTCGCCGACCCCTTCGTGCGTGACCTCGTCGCAGCGACCGAGACGCCGCCCGAATTCTTCGTGTACGGCGTCGCGACGGATTACTGCGTACGTGCTGCTGCTCTCGGCCTCGCGGAGCGTGGCTATCGAACTGCCCTGATCGAGGACGCCGTTGCAGGCATCTCACCCGAAGGTGTCGCGCGCACGTTCGACGAACTCCGCAGCGCAGGCGTCCGCATCACCCGATCGACGGAGATCCTCGGTTGACGTCTGCCCCCGTCTCTTCCGAGAGAGACCGCCCTTCCTGCTGCGCGGCGTAGAGCCAGCTCACCCTGACCATCCGGAGCGCAAAGAGTCGCGCCATCGCCCTGCCGCGGGAGAGCGACCAGCAGAAGCGCAGGGGGCAGCGCCCCCCTTCTCAGATCCCTTCGCGGAGCTCGTTGCAGAGATCGAGCAGCGGTCGGGGACGAGCGAAGTGCCAGCCCTGACCGTAGTGGATGCCCATGTCGCGCAGCATGTTGGAGATCAGCTCGTTCTCCACCTGCTCTGCCACCGTCTTGATTCCCAGCGTGGCACCGATGCGCTGCACCGACTCGACGATGGCGCGGTGCAGTGAGTTGTCCGCCAGATCGCGGATGAACATCCCGTCGATCTTCACGTAGTCCACCGGCAAGCTCTCCAGATAGCCGTAGGACGCGTGTCCGCTCCCGAAGTCGTCGATGGCGAACCGGCAGCCCATCGCGCCGATCTCTTGCATGAACCAGAGCACCTCGCCCAGGTTTGCCAGAGCGGCGGTCTCGGTGATCTCGAAGCAGATCTTGCTCGGCGGCACCTGCGCCCGGTGCAGCTGCTCCACCAGGAAGTCCAGCAACCCCTCGCGCAGCAGCGACACACCCGACAGGTTGATCGAGCACGTATCCAGCCGCCGCAGCGCAGCGGGCGGCAACGCACCGATCATCCGCAGCGCTTGTCGCACCACGTACCGGTCGATCACGTGCATCAGCCCGCTCTGCTCTGCCGCGTGGATGATCCCCACCGGTGACACGGCGCGCCCGTCCTCGTCCACCTGCCGCACCAGCACCTCGAAGTGAGCGCCTGGCTTTCGCACGCTGCGCCCCTCCACGCTGTTCGGCGAATCGTCGAGCATCGACAGCCGGTAGATCCCCTGCGCGTACAGCCGCAGCCGCCCCTCGGACAGGTGCCGCTGCAAGCTCGCCACCCACTGCATCGACCGACGGCTCGCGGCCATCTTGTCGTCGTCCAGGTAGACCTGCAGCCGTCCGCGCCCGTTCTCCTTTGCCACCCGGCATGCGTAGTCCGCCGCGCTCAGCACATCGGCGGCGCGCTCGAACTGCGGACCGATCACCACGAGGCCGATGCTCGCCCCGATCGAGAACGTCTTCTCGGCCCAGCCGAAACGGAACTCCAGCAGGGCGAGCTGCAGCTCCTTCGCGATCCGCTCTGCTTCTCGCTCCCCACGACCGGCCAGCAGCAGCGCGAACTCGTCACCCCCGATGCGCCCTGCCGCATCGTTCGGCCCCACCACCTCGTTCACCCGCGTCGCCACCCACTGCAGCAGATCGTCGCCTGCCTCGTGGCCGCACGTCGCGTTCACCAGCCGGAAGCTGTCCAGATCGATGTAGCAGAGCGCATAGGTCGCCCCGCTCGTCCTGCAGTCCTGGAGCGCCACATCGATCCGCTCGATGATGCTCCGCCGATCCAGCAGATGCGTCAGCGAGTCGGACCGCACGCTCTGCGCGGCCTCCTCGGCGGCCGTCACCTCGCGGAACAGCAGCACCCTCTGCGGACTCGCGGCTCCTTCACCCCCGCGCGCCGGCATCATCCCGGCCGTGTGACGGATCGAGATCAGCTCGCCATCGCGTCTCGCAATCAGCGCCGTCTGATGTCTTCGATCGTCGCCACCCGTCGGTGCTGCCCCGAAGAGTTCGGGCAGAAGCGAGGATCCACTGATCTCTTCGCGCTCCCCGTCGTCATCGACGTCACCTCCGCGATCGGGCGTGACCACGCGCACCACCTCGTCCACGGCGGCACCACGCGTTTCGGCCAACGACCACCCCGTCAAACGCTCTGCGGCAGCGTTCATCCGGATGATGCGGCCATCCCCATCGACCTCGATTACCGCGACATCGATCTGCGACAGCCACGAAGCGAGCCCCTCCGCGGTCGGCCGCTGATGCGATTCGGGCCGCGTTGGCAGGATGCTCGGCCGGGCATCTGCGACCGTCTCGAGCTTTGCCGTCACAGGTCCATCGTAGGCGTATTTGATCTGAGAACCATACTTAAGTGCTCGGAAGTTGTGATGTCCGTGAGGTAGGCTGATTACGCATGAGCGCACACGCTGAAAGCAGGTCGTACCCCAAGCCCTCGCTGACCGCGGATGTAGTCGTGATTGCTCCGGATGTGAGTGCAAGTGGTCCCCAACCCGGCTTGCAAGTACTGCTCATCCGACGAGGCAAAGACCCGTACGAAGGCCGCTGGGCGCTCCCGGGTGGCTTCTGCGACCCGGGTGAGTCGGTCGAACAAGCGGCCGCGCGGGAGCTGGAAGAAGAGACTGGCTTGCGCGGCGTCCACCTCGAGCAGGTCTACACCTTCTCCGAGCCGGGCCGGGACCCGCGGGGGTGGGTGGTCTCCGTCGCGCACCTCGCCCTCGTCCCGCCCCGCCGCCTCGGGGAGGCCCAGGCGGGTGATGATGCGCACGAAGCCCGCTGGTGGCGTCTCGAACCTTCGGCCGACCTGGGTTACCGCCTCGAATCGGGCACCGAGCGGACGGGGCCCCTGGCCTTCGACCACGACGACATCCTTCAGAGAGCGCTCGCTCACCTCGCGCGGGACGTCGATGTGCTGGCCTCGGACCTCCTCGACGAACGCTTCACCGACTCCGACCTCGCCCGCATGCGCGACCTCATCCAGGCCCTCGGCGGAGGCTCAGGGTAGGTGGGCTTCATCCTGTTCGGCCTCACGGGGGGCCTCTCTTCGGGCAAGAGCACCGTCGCCCGACGCCTCGAAGCCCAGGGCGTCCCGGTGATCGACGCCGACGTCCTCGCCCGCGAGGTCGTCCTCCCTGGCAGCGAAGGCCTCGCCGAGGTCGTCCGCGCCTTCGGTGACGATGTCCTGCGCCCGGACGGGACCCTCGACCGCGCGCGCCTCGCCGAGATCGTGTTCAACGACGACGACGAGCGCCGCCGCCTCAACGGCATCCTGCACCCCCGCATCGGCGCCCTCGGTATGAGCCGAGCCCTCGCGCTCCGGGAGCGCGGCGAGCTGGTCGCCTGCTACGAGGCACCGCTGCTCGTCGAGAACGGGCTCGCCGACATGTTCAGGCCCCTCGTCGTGGTGGCCGTCCCCGAGGAGGTCCAGGTGGTGCGGGCCATGGCCCGCGACGGCGCGACCGAGGCCCAGGCGCGCGCCAGGATCGCCGCCCAGCTTCCCCTCGCCGACAAGGTGGCGGCGGCCGACTTCGTGATCGACAACAGCGGCACCCGCGAGGACACCGAGCGCCAGATCGACCTGGTCCTCGCGCAGATCAGAGAGCGCGCCCGAGCCCAGGACTGAGCGGGGATGGGGGCTGGAGCGGGGGCGTATCCAGGAAGAGAGGCGCCCCCCCAGACCCTCGGCCTCAGAAGATGATCGGGTTGCAGTTGGTGAAGTCGAGCGTCGACTGCACCTTGAAGTTCGACTCCGTCGTGTGCCGCTCTGCGTGGAAGAAGTCGAGCGGATACTCCTGACCCGGCACGAGCCCCAGCTCCGCTGCCTTGGCGTCGTCGAGGGTCAGCGTCTCGCTCAGCTCGCTGTGCAGACCGCCGAGATCGATGGCGAGCTTGTTGTTCACGAAGACCCACAGATCGTCGTCGCCACTGAAGCTGAACACCTCACCGCCCTGGAACTTGAACGTCATGTGAAGTTCGAAGGTGAAGTGGAAGTTGTGCGCGTTCCCCTCGTTGCCCCAGCCCTGGTTGTCGATCGGGAAGAACGCGCTGTTGGCGTACGTGAACAGGCCGTTGTTGTCGACCGTGCCCTGCACCTCGAATTCGATGCGGTGGTTCACCTCGGCCACGTCGCGGTACCACTGGTTGAACTCGTTGGGCCCGGTCGTGTGCGCCGTGCCTCCGCCGTGCGCGTACACCGGCTTGTGGTCTTCGCCGAGATCCTCGCGAACGATACCTCTCAACCCCTGACCACCGAACGTCTCGAAGTCCGGGTGACCGTTGCCACCGTTGTACGCTTTGAAGTCGCGCACGATGCCGGTGAGCGTCGGGTTGCAGTTGCCGTTGTTGCCTCCGACGCCCTGGCCACCTCCGCCAGGGCCCGAGGGGAAGAGCGATCCCCCGTCGCCGCTGCTGTTTCCACCGCCGCTCGTCGGGCTTCCCGCGCCGCTGCCCCCGCTGCCCGTCGTCTCCGACGAGTCACCACCGCAGCCGACCCCGATCCCGAGCAGGACGAGAGCAGCCGTCATTCCCAGCACCCTTGTATGAACAGGCAGCATTGGATCTCCTTTCCAAGCCATGGCACTTCGCCGGTGGACCGCTCAAATCCCGAGATCGGCACCGACGAGCACGGGAGCAGTCTAGCCCCTCACGACCTTCGTGACAGGCACCGAAAGCATGCTCGGACCGGCAAACATCGAGTGGGAGCGCGCGTCGCTCCACGATGCGGAAATGCCACGAGAGCAGATCTTCGAGCGCGCGCGACGTCTCGGTGCGCGGCTTCTCGGTGTGAAGGTGCTACTCGTCGCCACCCCGGTGGATCCGCTTGCCGAACAGCCATCTCACCGACGTGGGACGAAGCGCGTGCTGCGGCCAAGAGAGCCGCGGATCCTTCGATCTTTCGAGCGCCGGGAGGCCTCCTGGCGACAGCAGCTTCACCGTTCGCGAGCGCATCTCCGTCGGGATCCTCCGTACGTCCAAGGACCTCGGCACACGCTACGAGCCGGTGTCAACGCATCTTCCCGTCGACCTGTACCGGCGCCTGACGCCAGGCCCGGGATTCCGGTCCGCCCGCCCGAGGCCATCGTCATCCGTACAGTGGCCTCAAATTTGGCGATGTCGCACCTTGTGGTTTACAGCGGATGTCACCCATGGGCATCGAGGAACAGGTCAAAGGTCTCGTGAGCGCCGCGCTCGCCGATCTGGCGACCTCGGGCGAGCTTCCAGCGGACGTGACGGGCGCGGCGTTCGCGGTCGAGCGTCCCAAGCGCGCGGAGCATGGCGACCTCGCCACCAATGCTCCCCTCGCGATCCAGAAGCTCGCTGGCCGCGCTCCCCGCGACCTCGCGAACCTCCTCGCCGAGCGCCTGCGCCGCATCCCCGCGTTCCGCACCGTCGACATCGCGGGTCCTGGCTTCCTCAACTTCCGCCTCCAGGCCGCCGTGTTCCACCGCGTCCTCCGTGACGTGCAGGCCCAGGGCACCGGCTATGGCCGCGCTCCTGCTGCCACGGGAGAGCGCATCCTCCTCGAGTTCGTCAGCGCCAACCCCACCGGCCCCCTGCTCATCAGCCATGGCCGCGGCGCCATCCTCGGTGACGCCGTGGGCGCCTTGCTCGAAGCGGCAGGCCATCGCGTCGTCCGCGAGTACTACATCAACGACTTCGGCAACCAGATCCGGCTGCTCGGGGATTCGGTGCGCGCTGCCCTCGAAGGCGTCCCTCACCCCGAAGGTGGCTACGGCGGTGACTACGTCCGCGAGCTCGCCACCTGGATCCGCGACAACGACCCTGCCGCGCTCACCGATCCCGATCCCTCCACCCTGGCCCGCGTCGCCGCGGCGCGCATCCTCGATGGCGTCCCGGGTTCTCGCATGCTCCCGGGCATTCGCCGCACCCTCGCCGAGCTGCGCATCCACCACGACGTCTGGTTCTCCGAGGAGAGCTTGCACCGCTGGGGCCGGGTCCGCGCCGCGCTGGCCCAGCTCGAACGCGACGGCTACCTCGAGGAGCGCGACGGCGCCCTCTACTTCAAGAGCGAGGCCGAGGGCGACGACAAGGATCGCGTCGTGCGCAAGCAGGGCGGCGCCACCACCTACTTCGCCAGCGACATCGCCTACCACGCCGACAAGATCGCCCGCGGCTACGACCGCCTCCTCGTCGTCCTCGGCGCCGACCACCACGGCTACACTGCGCGCGTCCGCGGCGCCCTCCGCGCCCTCGGCCTCCCGAGCGAGCGCTTCGAGGTGCTGCTCTACCAGCTCGTGAACCTGCTGCGCGACGGCAAGCCGTACAAGCTCGGCAAGCGCCTCGGCAACCTGATCACCGTCGAAGAGGTCGTCGAAGAGATCGACCACGCAGCCGGCCGACGTGGCGCGGGCGCCGATGCCCTCCGTTATTTCTACCTCTCGCGCCGCAGCGACAACGTCATCGACCTCGATCTCGAGATCGCCAAGAAGGCCTCCCTCGACAACCCGGTCTTCTACCTCCAGTACGGCCACGCGCGCCTCTGCTCCGTCCTGCGCCGCGCCCGCGAGGTCTTCGGCCTCACGCCCCCGCCCATCACCGACACCCTTGCCGAGAAGCTCACGCACCCCGACGAGCTCGCCATCCTCGCCCGACTCGGCCGCTTCCCTGCCGTGATCGCCGAGGCGGCCACCCTGCGCGAGCCCCACCGCACCCTGTTCTACCTCCAGGACCTCTCGCAGGCCTTCCAGAGCTACTGGACCCGGCTCAAGGGCGAGAACGACGCCATCCTTCCCTCTGCCGCGATCACCGCCGAGCCGGGCTGGGAGGCCCACTGGGATCGCGACAAGACCCTGGCACGGCTCGCGTGGGTCGAGGCCATCCGCACCGTCTACGGCGCGGGCCTCCGCCTCGCGGGCATCACTGCACTCGACCACATGGAGAAGCGCGCCGCCGACGCCGGCGCGCCGGCCCCTGAAGGCGCGGCATCCCCCGCCCATGACGACGACGACCTGAGCGACCCCTCGAGGAGCGAATGAGCCACCGAGCAGACATCGTGGACCCTGGCGCCATCCGGAACCTCGACCAGATCCAGGAGACCGAGGCCGACCGCCGCCCCTCGCGCGCCGGCGCCCTCGTGCTCGCCTCCCTGGGCGGCGCGTGCATCGTCTTCGCGGCCGTCGCGCTCCTGCGCGTCCCTGCCCGCGAGCGCCCCACCCCCGCCGATCCCCTCGGCGATCTGGTCGCGCGCACCCACCCGGCCGGCGTCAAGATCGACCGCAAGCCCTCCATCGGCCACCAGGTCACCTTCCCCGAGCTCCTCTCCGACTCGGACCGCCCGACCACCGCCCTCGAAGCCGTGCGCGAGCGCCCCAAGGCCGATCCCGCGCTCCCGTTCCCCCTGGCTTCGGGCGCTCCCACCGCGCCTCCGCCGGCCGCCGACAAGCTCCCCGTCGTCGAGCTGCCCGCGCAGGTGATGCTCGAGCCCATCGCCCAGGGCAAGGACGCGCTCACCGAGATGGCGCGCCACGTCTCTCGCGAAGGCGGCCAGGAGGTCGCCATCGGCAGCCCTGGCAACTTCCAGCTCCAGGTCAGCTCCTTCAAGGAGCCCGCCGACGCCGAGAAGTTCGCCGCCGCCCTCCGCCGCCGTGGCCACCACGCCTACGTCGAGCCTGCCTACGTGAAGGGCCGTGGCCTCTGGCACCGCGTCCGCATCGGCCCCTTCAAGCACAAGCACTCCGCCGTCATCTACCGGCAGGAGTTCGAGGCCAAGGAGCGCCTCGTCACCTTCATCGTCGACCCGCCCAAGACCACGGTGAAGATCAAGGAGACCCAGGACGACGCCTGAAGCGCGCCCCCTCTCTCCCTCCTCACCGTCGCGCGCGCCTCATCCCCCCTGCCGCGCGCGCAGCCCCGCCTCCATCGCCTCCTGATCCCCCGCGAACGTCCTTCCTGCCGCCAGCAGCGCGAGCCCGCACAGCACCCACAGACTCGCCGCCACATTGAACGCCCCCGTGCGTCCCAGCACGGCCACCAGCGGCCCGATCAGGAACGGCCCCAGCCCCTTGCCCAGATCATCGGCGAGGTTGAACAGCCCGAACACCGACCCCCGCGCCGCGGGCGGGTTCACGTTCACCAGCATCGCCCGGATGTTCGCGCTCGGGATGCTGATCACCAGCCCCATCACCGCGCCCAGCCCCATCAGCGCCCCCATCCCTGGCGCCCCATCCCCCGTGTGCGCCGGGGTGTTGATCAGCGCCAGCGCGGGCAGCACCCCCACGATCGCCGCCACCCCGCACAGCACCGGCAGCGCGTTCGGCCGCCGCCGGTACACGTGGTTCCCCAGCAGCCCCCCGAGCAAGCTCCCCCCGATCACCGCCCCGCCCACCACCATCACCAGCAGCGTCGCTGGCCCCACCCCCAGCCCCTTGTCCTGCGCGAAGTAGTCGTTCCAGAACGTGAACAGCATCCCCCACGGCACGCACCCGGGCAGCCCTTGCAGGAACAGCAGTGCGTTCGTCCGCACCCGGAGCAGCGCCTTCCAGTCCGCCAGCGCCACCCGCTCGTTCTGCCCCCCGCTCACCACCTGCACTGCCTCGGCCCCACCCCGCTGCGGCTCCCGCATCACCAGCGCCACCACCCCGGCCAGCACGAAGTTCGGCGCAGCCACCAGCACGAACGGCAGCCGCCACCCGTGCTCCGGACCCACTGCCCCGGCCAGGACCTGCCCCCCCGCGATCCCGATCCCCATCGCGAACGTCGTCACCGCCGACGCCGAAGCGCGCACCCTCGCCGAGAAGTAGTCGCCCAGCAGCGAGTACAGGAGCGGCATCGCCGCCCCGAGCCCGATCCCCGTCAGCATCCGGGCGACGAACAGCTCCTCGTAGCTCCGCACGAACCCCGTCCACAGACACGGGATCTCGCCCACCACCACCACACCCACGAACAGCCACTTCCGCGGAAACCGATCCGTCAGGTAGCCCGCGCCCACCGACATCAGCCCGCCGACCAGGAAGAACGCCGCCGCGATCGCGCTCCCCAGCTTCGTGTCGCGCTCCACCGCATCGAACCCGAACTCCGCCGCGATCTGCGTCAGGTTCGGCGCCATCAGGTTCTGATCCGCGAACAGCAGCGCCGTCACCACCGCCAGCAGACCCAGCACCACCCGATCCCGCGCCGTGATCGCGCGCTCCTCGCGACCCGGCGCCGACGCCCCGTGGACCATGACCACGCAGGCTACGCCCAGAGACGACGGTCCCGCCACGCTCCCCGACCCAGATCACCACACGCCCGCCCACCGCTTGACGCCCCACCCGCGCCCTCACCATCCTCCCCCCATGGTCGACGCCCTTGCCCCCGACACCGCGCCCTGGTGGCGGCGCGCGACCGTCTACCACGTCTACCCGCGCTCCTTCGCCGACGCGAACGGCGACGGCATCGGCGACCTCCCCGGCCTCATCGACAAGCTCGACTACCTCGCCGACCTCGGCGTCGACGCCCTCTGGATCTCCCCCTTCTTCACCAGCCCCCAGCGCGACTTCGGCTACGACATCGCCGACTACGACGCCATCGCTCCCGAGTACGGCACCCTCGACGACGCCCTCCGCCTCTTCCGCGAAGCCCACGCCCGTGGCCTCAAGGTCGTCCTCGACCTCGTCTTGAACCACACCTCCGACGAGCACCCCTGGTTCCGCGCCTCCCGCGACCCCAGCGGCCCCCACCGCGACCACTACCTCTGGCGCCCTGGCAAGCGCCCCGGACCTCCCCCGCGAGGCACCCCTCCGAACAACTGGAAGGCCATGACCGGCGGCTCCGGCTGGCAGCACGACCCCACCACCGACACCTGGTACTGGGCCTCCTTCCTCCCGTTCCAGCCCGACCTCAACTACCGGAACCCCGACGTCCGCGCCGCCATGCTCGACGTCGCCGCCCGCTGGCTCGACCGCGGCGCCGACGGCTTCCGCCTCGACATCTTCAACGCCCTCTACAAAGACGAAGCGTTCCGCGACAACCCCTTCTCCTTCCGCCCGCTCCCCTCCGAGCGCACCCCCGACGGCTTCTTCCAGCGCCGCCTCCACACCTCCGACCTCCCCGAGACCCTCACCTTCGCCCGGGACCTCCGCGCCGTCTGCGACCGCTTCCCGGGCGACCGCTTCCTCGTCGGCGAAGTCTTCGGCTCTCCCGCGCGCCTCCGCAGCTACCTCGGCCCCTCGAACGCCCCCGGCCTCCACGCCGTCTTCCTGTTCAAGACCCTGCGCACCCGCGCCGCCGCGCCCGCCCTTCGCCACCTTCTCCAGGAGCTCGAGCGCGACTTCCCCGCGCCGCACCTCCCCACGTGGGTCCTCGGCAACCACGACCAGATCCGCATCCTGGACCGCCTCGATGGCGACGAACGACGGATGCGCCTCCTCGCCACCCTCCAGCTCACCGCCCGCGCCCTCCCGTTCATCTACTACGGCGAAGAACTCGGCCTCCGCGGCCCCCACATCCCCCTCGCCGAAGCCCTCGATCCTCTCGCCGCCCGCTACCGCTGGGCCCCTGAAACCGCCGCCCGCCTCCTCACCCGCGCCGGCATCACCTTGAACCGCGACGTCAGCCGCGCCCCCATGCCCTGGACCGCCGCCCCTGGCGCCGGCTTCAGCCCGCTCCACGTCACCCCCTGGCGCCCCCTTCACCCCGATCACCCGCGCGTCAACGTCGCCACCCTGGACGCCGATCCCACCTCGCTCCTCTGGCACTACCGCCGCCTCCTACGCCTCCGCCGCGCGCGCCCCGCCCTCTCCCTCGGCACCCTCACGCTTCTCGACGCGCGCCCGCACGAAGACGCCCTCCTCGGCTACCGAAGGCAGCACGGCACCGACACGCTCGACATCTGGCTCAACACCAGCGACCGACCCCACCGCGTGTACCTCGACGGCCCTCGTCGCCCCCTCTTCACCACCCACGGCACCGGCGACGAACCTCAGCTCCTCGCCTCCCGCGACATCGAACTTCGCCCCTGGGAAGCGGTCATTCTCGACGCCTCCCCCTGACGGAGACGGCGCCCAGCTCGGTGCAGCGCTGAACGGCAACACTCCTCCAGCGCGCTCACCTCTGGAGCCTGCTCGTCCCGAGGCGTGCCTCCGAGCGTACCCCTCGCTCCGAGCGTACCTGTCGAACCGAGCGTGCCACTCGAAGCGCACCAGTCATTGACGAACGCACCCCCGGCACCGTACGAGCGGCCTTCATGGGTTCCCCCACTGCGCCACGACGGCCGAAGCGTCCCCGGGCAGCGCCCGCGTCTCGAACCATCGACGAGAAGACGCCGGCGCCCACTCCGCCAAGCTCGAAAGGCGTCAGGCCGACGCGAAGCGCCGCGACCGTTTCCACGATGCGCGACGCCGCGTCCACCACCGCCGGCAAGACGACATCCACCCCGGCACACCCGATCTCGACCACGAAGCGCAAGGCCGTCGCGTCCACACCGCGCAAGACGTCGGCCCCTACCTCGACGCAGAAGAAGCCTGCGCGCCTCGCGCCGGTGAAACGCTCTCTTCGCCCCTCGTCTGCACAGCTCGCCTCCGCGCCCTCCGCCTCCGCGCCGCCCGCAGGTCACCTCGTCATCCTCCCGCCCGCGGACGTGCTCACCACCCTCCGCGCCCAGCGCGAGCGCGTCACCGTCACCATGCTCGACCCCTGGTACAACAAGGGCATCGGCGGCGAGCGCCCCGACTACCACGACTGGCTCGCCGAGGTCGTCGCCGAGGCCGCGCGCTTCTCCGACCACGTCTTCGTCTGGGGCTTCCCCGAGATCGTCGCCCACCAGATCGGCCGCATCCCCCCCACGCACACCCTCGCCGCGTGGCTCACCTGGTATTTCAAGAACTGCCCCTCCGTCATCCGCGGCTGGCGCAGCGCGCAGAACGCCTGCCTCCACCTCGCCCACCGCGACGCCCGCCTCCACCCCGAGCATTTCCTCAACGAAGCCCAGCGCGAGAAGCAGCGCCAGGGCAAGCTCCGCTACCTCCCGGGACCGCCCAGCGTCATCGAAGCCGCGCTCATCATCGGCTTCGTCGGACGCCGCGAGCAGCAAGGCCACCCCTCCCAGAAGCCCGAGAAGGCCCTCGAACCCCTCATCGAGATGACCACCGTCCCTGGCGACACCGTCCTCGACCCCATGTGCGGCTCCGGCACCACCGGCGCCGTGTGCCAGCGCCTCGGCCGCCACGCCATCCTCTGCGACATGGACGAGAAGTACGTGCAGATGACCGAGCGCCGTCTCGGCGTGAAGCGCTCCCAGGGCTGAGCCTCCCGGGGCCCTCGGACGGGGGCGATCGGGACGTGCGGCGCGTCCTCCGTTGCCGCAGCCCGACCATCGACCGAGCGCCACCTCGGCATCGCCAGCCGCCACCGCGCGTTGCGTCACCCGAAGATACAGACGCTCGCCGGAATCACATGCCCTACCTTCGGGATCCGAGCCAAGGGGGGCTGAACATTGAGCACGCACAAGCCGCAGTTCTTCGATCTCAACATCGGCGAGATCCTCGAAGCCTGGTCACCGAGGCATGCCGTCCGCGAGCTGATCGCCAACGCGCTGGACGAGCAGGCCCTCACAGAAACCCGCGACATCGTCATCGCGGAGACGGCAGAAGGCTGGATCATCCGGGATCAGGGCCGTGGTCTTCGTCACGAGCACCTCCTTCAGAACGAGAACGAGGAGAAGCTCGCCAGTTCCTCGAAGGTCATCGGCAAGTTCGGCATGGGGCTGAAAGACGCCCTGGCCACGTTCCACCGCCGTGGGATCTCCATCGAGATCCGCTCGAAGCACGGTGACATCACGCTCGCCGAACGACCCAAGCACGACTTCGCGGAGCTACGGACGCTGCACGGCGTCATTCACCCGCCCAGCAACCCGGCCCGCGTTGGAACCGAAGTGGTCCTGCGCGGACTCGACGTTGCGGAGATGGCCGCCGCCAAGAGCTTTTTCCTGAGGTTCTCGGAGGAGGAGGTCCTGGGAACTACCCGGTACGGAGACATCCTGCGGCGCGTTCACGGTCGACCCGGCCGTGTCTACGTGAAGGGCCTTCTCGCGGCCGAGGAGGAGAACTTCGCCTGCTCCTACAACATCACGTCCCTCACCGCTGCCATGAACAAGGCCCTCAACCGTGAGCGGACCCATGTGGGGCGTGCTGCCTATACCGAGCGTGTGCAGAACATGCTGCTCGCGTGCCACAGCCCTGCCGTATTCGAGATTCTGGCGACCGAGATCGCGAACCTCGATCGAGGCACGGCACGGGACGAAGTGAAGTGGGGCGGCGTGGCCGTGCACGCATGCAAGATCCTGAACCAGGCGCAAAAGGTCGTCTTCGTCTCCTCCAGAGAGCTTCAGGAGGCGCCGAGCATGGTGGAGAATGCTCGGAACGATGGACATCGAATCATCTCCTTGCCCGAGACGATCCGCGCCAAACTGTCTGGCTTGAGCGATCACACGGGGGCGCCCGTGCGCGGGCTCGACCAGTTTGCCAGAGAGTGGTGCGACAGCTTCTCGTTCGATTTCATCGAGCCCGAGTCCCTCACCCCTGCCGAGCAAGCCATCTTCGAGCGTCGCGACGACATCGCTGGCCTCGTCGGAGGGTGGCCTCCCATCGTGGAGACGGTGCTCATCTCGAGCACGATGAGACCGAACGACGCTGGAAACGATGATGCGCTCGGTGTCTGGGAGAGGGCGACGCGGCGGATCATCATCAAGCGCGACCAGCTGGAGTCACTTCATGAATTCGCTGGCACCCTTCTCCACGAAATCACACACGCTCGCTCGGGCCATGGCGATGTTTCGCGCGGCTTCGAGCTGGCCTTGACGGACGCCCTCGGACAGATCGCGGCGGACGCTCTCTCCGCCGCCCCTCGCTCGTCGTCGCCCCGGCCGGACCGCCGCTCGCCCCTGCGCACCTCGTCACGACGGGCAGCGCCTGCCTCATCCCCCCCCGCCTCGGCGCCCCGATCCGGGAAGGCGAAGACGAAGGCGAAGGCCAGGCCGTCGAACACACCACCTCGAAAGGCAGCGAGCAAAGCGGCGCCCAGGGCAACGAGCAAATCGATGGCCGTGAAATCGACACGGAAGTCGAGCAAGGCAATGCCCACGCGCACGACACGAAAGTCGAGCAAGCCGGCCTCCCGGAGACCGACTCGTACGAAGTCCAAGAAGTCCACCGGACGCCGCTAGAAATCAGCCTGGTGCCAGTCGACGATTGCCGTCGTCGAGGCGGCGAACTCCTCCGCATCCACGACGTCTCGTCGATCACGGTCCCCGACGCCGCCCCATTTCGCACCGAACGGCATTGTGAGCCCCTGCCAGAGCCGTCGGGAGGAGCGCTTCTCTTCCTCACGGGCATGGAGAGGTCCGGGGCAGCGCTCGGGCTCGCTCCTCGAATCCGGCTTGCGCTACCCTCGCAGGATGGCCTTCCTTCCGCGCCCCCGGGCCCCCCGCCTCCTCCCGCTCCTCCTCGCCGCCACCGCGCTTCCCTTCGTCCTTTCGCCCCGGGACGCCCTCGCGGCCGACATCGACGCCGACCCCAGCACCTACGAGACCCTGGTCCCCACCCTCCAGCCTGGCGACACCTTGCACCTCGCCGCGGGAACCTACCTCCAGAGCCTCGACCTCCTCAGCCTCAACGGCACCCCCGAGGCCCCGATCACCATCACTGGCCCCGCGGACAAGGGCGCCATCTTCCTCGGCAACGGCTGCTGCAACACCGTCGAGATCACCGCCTCCAGCCACATCGTCGTCAAGAACCTCACCATCGACGGCCAGAACCTCCCCAGCGTCTTCGGCGTCAGCGCCAAGAACGGCAACGCCAACCTCGTCCACCACATCACCATCGAGGACTGCATCTTCCGCGGCCACGGCGGCTCCCAGCAGACCGTCGCCATCTCCACCAAGGCCCCCACCTGGGGCTGGATCATCCGCAGAAACCTCATCGAAGGCGCGGGCACCGGCATGTACCTCGGCGACTCCAACGGCGGCAGCCCCTTCGTCGCTGGCCTCATCGAGCGGAACCTCATCCGGAACCCCATCGGCTACGCCCTCCAGATCAAGCACCAGACCCCCTGGCCCCTCAACAACGGCCTCCCTACCGACCCCACCACCACCGTCATCCGCGACAACGTCTTCCTCAAGAGCGACGCCCCGAGCCCCGACGGCGACCGCCCCACCTTGCTCGTCGGCGGCTTTCCCGACACCGGCCTCGGCGCCCAGAACCGCTACGAGATCTTCGGCAATTTCTTCTTCCACAACCCCCGCGAGGCCCATCTCCAGGCCTCCGGCCGCGTCAGCATCCACGACAACGTCTTCGTCGATACTGCCTCCTCGGCCCTCGTCCTCGCCAACCACGACCTCCCGCTCCGCCTCGCGCACGTCTACAACAACACCGTCTACGGCGCCGATCGCGGCATCCGCTTCGCGCACGAGGCCAGCGAGGGCGCGATGGTCGTCGGCAACCTCCTCTTCGCGGGCCAGGGCGTCACCGGCTCCGTGCAGGTCGACGAAGGCAACCTCGTCTACACCGAGGCCGAGGCCGCCGAGATCGTCAACGCCCCCTCGCGCGTCCTCGGCCAGATGGACTTCTACCCCCGCGAAGGCCAGGCCCAGGGCGCTGCCCTCGACCTCGTGCCCTTCGCCGGCGACGTCGACCACGACCGCGACTTCAACGGCATCGCGAAGGGCGACGGCCGCTTCCGTGGTGCCTACGCCGGCGAAGGCACGAACCGCGGCTGGCAGCTCGCGGACGACTTCAAGGGCCTCGGGATCAGCGGCGAAGGCGGCGGCAGCGCTGGCGAAGGCGGTGCAGGGGGCTCCGCCGGCGGCGCAGGAGAGGGTGGGGCAGGGGCCGCGGGCGGCAGTAGCGGCACCGACGAAGGGTGCGGTTGCGTCGTCGCTGGAGGTGGCAGCGACACGGCACCCTGGGCCTTCGCGCTGGCCCTCGCCACATCGCTCGGCGTGAGCCGCCGCATCCGGCGACGCCAAGCCCGACACGCGCGCTGACGCCGGGTCCGCCGCAGCCGCCGCCGCAGCGCGTAACCCGCGGTGACGCCGCGGGAGGACGGCCATCTCGCTACGGTGACGCCATCCCTCTACAGACACGCCGATGCGACGACGCGGATCCGACCTCGTCGGCGATGTGCCCCGGCTTGCTCGGGGGAATGCGCCGATGTTAATCGTGGCATCAACATGATCAGAAGTGCCTGCTCGAAGCTCGTCGTCGCGGCCTCCCTGGCGTCTCTCTTCGCGACTGCCTGTTACATCCCTCACCCCTCGGCCAGCGCTCGTCTCGTGCGGCGCTCGAAGGCGGGCGGGGAGTTCGCGCTGCAGGGGCACCGTGACTACGCCATGATCCATGGCGAGAAGCTGATGTCCGAGACCTGCGGCGGCCCTGGCACGTTCGAGATCGTGGAGGAGGGTGAAGAGGTGGTCGGCGTGAACTCGTCGTCCAGCTCCTCCTCCGTGACGTCACGCAGCCGGCGCGTCTCGTACGAAGACACCGACTCCGCCAGCCGCGACGTCGTCGAGTGGCGCGTGAAGTTCGCTTGCATCGGCGTGGAGCAGCCCGCTGCCGCGCCTGCCGCGCCCGCCGAGGACAACGGCGCTCCCCCCGCAGATGCCCCCCCCCAGGCGCGCAACGACGGCCAGCAGAACCCCTTCTGATCGACCGGCCCAGCCTCCGGCCCCTCCGCCCCCCGGGGCTTCACGGGGCTTCAGGTCGCCGGGGCTTCACGGGGCTTCAGGTCGCCAGGGCTTCACGGGGCTTCAGGTCGCCCGTTCCAGCCGCCCATCCGGGTGCTTCGCGAACCGACCCTCTTCCCGCGCGTGGACCGGCCCCTGGCTTCCCCAGGGCCACCCACCGAACCGCGTCCGCTGGTAGTCCATGAACGCCTGCCGGATCTCGGTCTGCGAGTTCATCACGAACGGCCCGTACTGCGCGACCGTCTCGCCGATCGGCTTCCCTTGCAGGACCAGGATCTCCGCCTCGTCCGACCCGTTCTCCAGCAGCGCCGCCTGATCGGCGCGCACCTCCACCAGCCGCTTCCCTGGCACCACCCGCGGCCCGATGCGGAGCTGGCTTCCCTTGAAGAAGTACAGCGTCCGGTTCGTCCCCGGCTTCGCCGCCGGCAGCGTGAACCGCGCCCCGGGGGCCATCTTCAGCGTCCAGATCGCCACGTCGGCCTCGGCGCGGGACGCCCACGAGTTCGGCGGCGGCGCGGGCGGCGTCAGGTCCTCGTAGCGTCCGGCGACCACCGTCAGCTCCGTCTCTCGACCGGCCGCGTCGCGCACCACCCGCTTCGGGATGGTGTCGCCCCACATCATCACGAACTGCGGCTCGGCCATCTTGTCGGCCCGCGGCAGGTTCAGCCAGATCTGGAACAGCTCCAGCGGGTTCGGCGTCTCCTGGTTCACGAGCGGCATCATCTCCGAGTGCTGGATGCCCTTGCCCGCCGTCAGCCACTGGACGTCACCGCGCCCGTAGCGCGCCGTCGCGCCCAGCGAGTCCGAGTGATCCACGAGCCCGCGGCGCACCACCGTCACCGTCTCGAACCCGCGGTGCGGATGGGCCGGGAAGCCGGGCACCACGTCCCCGTGGTACATCCGCCAGCCATCCTTCCCTGCGAAGTCCTGCCCGATGTCGCGCCCCGCGAGCGACGCTGCCGGCCCGAGCCGCTCGTTCCCGGCCGGGTAAGCGTCGTCGTGGTGCACGCAGAACAGGAACGGGTCGACCGTCTTCCAGGGCGGCGCACCCAGCGTCTCGATGGTACGGACCACATCCCTCTCGGCGAGCGCCTCGTCCTCGGAGGCCGGGACCGGCGCGGTTGACGTTTCAGCGACGGCGCAGGCTGCCAGCACCGGCGCCGTGGCGATGGTTCCCAGAGCAGTTCGACGATCCATGCCGGCCATTGTAAGGGCCCCTCGGAGCAACACCACGGCCCCTCCGGCGAACACCGCGTTCGGCTCCCAGCAACGATGCGGCCCCTCCTGCCCTGATGCGCGGGCGCGCGCCTGATTTCCGGGGCACCGAGGCGTTCGGCGAGCGGGCGCGCCCTGCCTCCTGCGAGGCGACGTACGGCCTCGACGAGCAGGAACAGCGCGGTTCGAGCTGGCGAGCCAGCGCCGCGCGCTCTCCAGGACCGGTCTCCAGCGGGGCGGTCGCGCAGGTCACGCAGCGCCCGCTGGGCGCGCAAAGCATGTCCGGGAGGACAGACCGACGACTCAAGTCGGCGCCTGGCGGTTCGCGAGCGTCGGCGCCTGGCAGTTCGTGAGCATCGGCGCCTGGCGGTTCGCGAGCGTCGGCGCCTGGCGGTTCGTGAGCGTCGGCGCCTGGCGGTTCGTGAGCGTCGGCGCCTGGCGGTTCGTGAGCGTTACTGCTGGATCGCAGCCTCGAGCGGCGCGCTGGCGCAGCCTCGAACGGCGTGCTGGCGCAGCACCATCGGGGTGCTGGTGCAGCCTCGATCGGCGTGCTGGTGCAGCACCGTCGACGCGCAGGCGCAGCACGGTCCCTCGTGACGGCGCCATCGTGCGAGGGTTGCCCGCGCGTCGGCATTCTCGCGCTCGGCTTCATCCCGTTGCATTCGCCTTGCCAGAGCCCTCGGTCTGCGGTGTTTGCATTCGGCGTACCGAATGGACGCGCAATCGTGGACGACGCCTGTCTCTGCCGTGGGGGCCACCGACCAGCCAAGCTCCGACACGATAGTTTCAATCGGGCCTGCGTGATGCCCGGTGCGGCAGTATGTTGGTTCGAGGTGCGCGTCGAGTGCGTGGCGAGCTGGTGCTCGCGTCGCACGGTCGCGCGTACCATCAGGGAGGGGGCACGCCATGAGCAATGCATTGGGGACCATTTCGGTGTTTTCACTCTTCGTCGTCGCATTGGCGTCGGCGGGCTGCTTGGCCGACACCGAGGACGAGCCGCAGCCCGACGCGAACCGGACGGAACGCGTCGCGGAGAGCGACGAGGAGGTGCAGACGACGGAGGAGCTGGCGCAGCTACCTTCCCAGGAGATCTGCACCGTGGAATGTCCAGGGGGGAGCTGCGCGGGCACGCAGCTCTGCATCTGCAACGGACCTTCTCCCATCTGTTACTGACGGCGTACGTCCCACGCGGCGCACGGTGCGCGCCTCGCGTGATCGTGCTGTTCGATCGGGGAGCCGTCGGCAGTTCGACCGGGAAGTCGTCGGGGGTGAGCGCGCTCGCCCCCGACCTCGCTGGCGGGTGAACTCGAGAAAATGCCACTGCGGCCCGTGGCCTGGTGCCCGTGGTCCTTGGCCTGTGGCCTGTGGCCTGTGGCCTGGTGCCCGTGGTCCTTGGCCCGTGGCCTGGTGCCCGTAGCCCGTGGCCCGTGGCCTGTGGCGCTCAGCCCTTCATCGTGGCTTCGAGCTGCTTCTTCAGTGCCGCGTGCTCTTTCTCCAGCGTCATCATCGCTCGGGTCAGATCCTCGAGCTGGGCGAGCTGGGCTGCGCGCTCGGCGGCGGCCTTCTTGGCCGCGAGCTCGGCCTTCTCCAGCTCTGCGAGCCGCTTCTCGGAGGCGACGAGCGCGTCGCGCTGCGCCTGGATCGTCGCCAGCATCGACGCCACCGTCTCTTCGGCCTCTTCTTCCTCGTCGGATTTCCGCTTGAGGTCCTTGAGGAAGAACTGATCGGCGAAATCGGAGGGCAAGGCCGTCTGCTGGTGCGGGAGCTGGGACAGCGCCCCGTAGAGCACCTTGCGGGCGGCGTTCACCCGCTCCACCCACTGGTAGCGCTCGCCCACGTCGCGGAAGATCCGGTTCTGTTGCCGCGCCTCCTCGCGGGTCTGCACCGCGGCCTCGGCCTGCTGGATGCGCTGGGTCAGCTCCGGGACCAGGGCTTGCAGCGTGGCGTGCTCGCTCTCCGTCAGCGACTGCACCCACTTGCGCATGCTCACGAGCTGCGCCCCCAGCACCGGCCGCTTGAAGGTGGCCAGGTTCTTCGACCCGAAATAGTGGAGGTACAGCGGGTGCTCCCGGTCGTCCCCGGTCAGCGTGAGCACCGCCTTCGACACCCGCGCCGCGAAATCGTCGAGCTGGTCGTCGGCGATGTCGACCAGCGCCTGCGCCCCGGTGATGTCGTCGATGATCCCGAGCTCCGCGGCCAGCACCTGGAGTCCCTCGGCAGCGAGCGCCTCGAAGGTGGCGATGTGCGGCGCTCCCAGCGGGTGGGCTTCGAGCCGCTTCAGCGTGTAGCGAACCTGCGGGAAGAGGGTGAGCAGGGCGTGGCGTGCATCTAAGGTCCTGGCGGCCATGGGTCGATCCTCCGGCTGGGTGATGCATGGCGGGCGTGACGCTGCGTCGGACGCGCTCCACGGCCGCAATGCGAGCGGGATCAGCAGTAACCACTCCTGTTTCACCGGCAACCCAGGAGCCGAACTTCGTCTTCCTTTCGCGTGGTGCTGGAATCACCAGGGCCCTCGACCCCCGCCGGGGTGGAGCGACCGGCGCGGTGGAGGAAGAACGGCCACGTTCCGCGCGTCGCCCCTCGGCCCAGCATCGATGCTGGAGGCATTCCGGAAGCGCCGACGGGTCCTGGCCACGAAGATCGCACCCATTCAGGCGCGGAGTGGGGGGCGTCGCCGATGCCGAGGGGATTCAGAGCGCTCCGAACCCCCCCGTCGTCGACCGATGCGAGGGGGATTCAGAGCGCTCTGAACCAGGTCGGCGATCGTTGCTGGTGTCATTCGGCACACAAGGAATGCCACCGTCGATCGATGCCGGGGGGATTCGGAGGGGCGGGAAGCGCCTCGGCGACCGACGACAGGGCTCGTGGGTCTCGGAACCTGGTGGTCGTTCGAGGGTCGCTGGGAGGGTCGGGGTCCGAAAGGGGTCGGCGCTCCCGATGTCGGAGGGGTTCCTGGCGGTCGGAAGGGCGCCGGCCACGGCTGGAGGGCACGCTGGGTCCGTGGCGAGGGCAGGGAACCTGGCGTCGTGGCCGGTAAACGCCGGGGACGAGGCGAGGGCTGTGAGCTGGGGGAGGCGAGGGCGAGGGGCTGGGGAGGCGACGAAGCAAGGCCTCGACACGCCTCGGCACGGCCGCGTTCTGGGCCAGGGCGTTGGCTCGTAGGATGATGCGAGGATGACGGAGAGGGCACGGATTGCGGTGATTGGCGCTGGGATCGCTGGGCTCGCCTGTGCGGCGGAGCTGTCGGCGCTCGGTGTCGCGGTCACCGTGTTCGACAAGGGACGCGGCGTGGGCGGTCGGGTGGCGACGCGGCGGGAGGGGGCGATGCGCTTCAACCACGGGGCGCAGTACGTGACCGCGCGGGACCCGGGGTTCGGCGCGCTGCTCGCCGGGCTCGCCGAGGCGGGGGTGATGGCGCCCTGGGACGCGGCCGGCGAGGGGCGGTGGACGGGGGTGCCCGGGATGTCGGTGCTCGGTCGTCACCTGGCGCAGCAGAGCGGGGCCGAGGTGCGCTTGCAGGAGCAGGTGCTGTTTCTGCAGGACGACGAGGCCGGGTGGCTCGTGCGGGTGGTCCCGGCCGCCGAGGCCTACCCGGGCGAGGTGCTCGACACCGGCGGGGTGGTGGAGCGGTTCGACGCGGTGATGCTGGCCATCCCGCCAGCGCAGGCGGCGCCGCTGCTTCTGGCCGCGGGGCATCCGTTCGCGGAGCCAGTGGGGGCGGTGACGCTTCTGCCCTGCTGGACGTTGATGGTGGCGTTCGCGAAGTCCGTGGACGCGCCCGACGTGCAGCGCTTCGAGGCGGGTCCGCTCGCGTGGATCGCGCGCGAGAACTCGCGCCCCGGGGCCGACACGCCGCCGGACCGCTGGGTGGTCCACGCCTCGCCGGCGTGGTCGCAGCGGATGGTCGAGCGGGATCCCGCCGAGGTGCAGTCGATGCTGCTCGGGGCCTTCGTGGCTGCGACGGGGGTGTCGGAGGCGCCGCTGCACGTGGCGACGCACCGCTGGATGCACGCGCGGACGGAGCAGCCACTCGGGGAGGCGGCGCTCTGGGATCCGGCGCGGCGGATCGGGGTGTGCGGGGACTACTGCCTGGGGGCGCGGGTGGAGGCGGCGTGGCTCTCGGGGCGAGCGCTGGCGGCGCAGGTGGCGGCCGAGGCGGGAGGGTAGGGGGCGGGAAAGTGAGCGCGCTTGGTTGACCAAGGCATGGATCCATCGATAGAACGATTGAATTCAGCATTTCCCGGAGGGGGGTGATGTCGGGAGCTCGTGCAGCGTTAGGCGTCCGTGGGCGAGGAGAGCGATGAGCCTCTCCAATGGGACGCCCTACGCTGCCCTGGCGGCGCCGTTCGTCTCCCCGGACGGCCGCGAGGTCGTGGTCACCCTGGTGAAGGGCACCTTCGCCGTGCGCGCTCAGGGTCGTGTCGTTCTCGCGGACGAGCAGGCCCCCGTTCGGGTCGCCGACGTCCTGCATGCGCCGATCTCCGAGGCGGACCCGCCTCTGCCTGGCGCTCCGACCGAGAGCAGCATTCGCTACCCGTCCGACCTCTCGCCCGGCAAACGAGGCGGCGATCTCGTCATCGTGGGGGAGGCCATCGCCAGCAAGCCCGTCTCGTTCGTCGATGTCATGGTCCAGGTCCGCGAGCAGCGCGCGCCGCTGCGTGTCCACGGAGAGCGGGTCTATTACCGTTCCCTGGGCCGCATCGCCGTGGGGCCTGCTGCCCCCTTCGAGCGGCGGCGCATCCTCTACGAATACGCCTACGGTGGTACCGCCACGGACGCCTCGATCCTGGAGCCGCGGAACCCCGTCGGCCGCGGCGTCGCCAGGAGCTCGGGTGAGCTCGAGGGGCAGCCCGCACCCACCATCGAGCATCCCGCGCATCCCATCACCTCCGCATCCGACCGGCCAGAGCCCGTCGGTTACGGCGCCATCTCCACGAGCTGGCTTCCCCGCGCCGCCTTCGCCGGCACCTTCGACGAGGCGTGGCAGCGGACCCGGTTACCCCTCTCCCCGGTCGACTTCGATCTCCGGCACCACAACGTCGCCCACCCCTCGCTTCAGGTCCCCACACCGTTCGCGCCGGGCGACGAGATCCGCATCCTTGGCATGTCCGAGAAGGGCCTGCTCGCCTTCGACCTGCCCGCCATCGACGTCTCGGTCATGGCGCGGCGCGACGACGGTCGCTGGGAAGAGGGCCGGCCCGTCGTCGATCTCGTGCTGGTCGAGCCGGGCAGGGCGCGCTTCGAGGTGACGGCGCGGCTCGTATTTTCCAAGGGCCGGGGCAGAACGCTCCTGCGCGAGGTGAGGATCGATGGCTGACCCTGGCATCCCCGCGGGCGACCTGCGTCGCTCGGCGCGACGAGGGCTCCGATGATCGAGCAGGCGATGCTGCGCTGCAACGCGCTCGGCCCGACGAGGGTCGTGCGCATCGACGGCGACGAGGCCATGTCCGAGCTCCCGGTCTGGCACGTCAGCGTCCTGTCGGACGACGGCGACCTCGCCCTGGAGCGGAGCCTCGGTGCTCCCGCTTCCCTGGCGATCGGCGACGGTGAAGGTGGGGCGCGGTCGATCCCGCTCGTCGTCGTGGAGGCCACCCACGCCGGGGCGCATCGGGATGGCCACCGCTACCGTCTCACCCTGTCGACATGGCTCCACCGTCTCACCCTGCGCGCGGGGTATCGCGTCTTCCGGGACAGGACCACGCAGGAGATCGTCGCCGAGGTCCTGTCCGACGCCGGTTACCCTTCCTCCTCCGTCTCGTTCCGCCTCTCCGGGCGCTATGCGCGGCGCCCTTACACCGTCATGTACGGTGAGTCGGACTGGGCTTTCATCGCGCGTCTCCTCTCCGAGGAGGGGATCAACGTCTGGTTCGATCACCAGAAGGGCAGTGAGCCGCTCGTCGTCTTCGGTGACAGCGCAGGCGCCCATGCTTCCATCGAGGGCGGCCCGACGATCCGCTTCGAGGATCCGAGCGGCATGGCCCACACCGCGAGCGCCCTGTTCGAGCTGTCGCGCACGGTGACGCTCGCGCCCGAGCGCGTCCATCTTTGGGACTTCGATCTCTGTCAGCCCGACGTGGCCATCGAGGGCGCCGCCGGCGAGGGCGCGCTCGAGGTGGTCGAGTTCCCTGCGCGCGTCAGCAACGCCGAAGCGGCCGAGGCTCGCGCCGCCATCCGGCTCCAGCAGCTCCGGCGCTTCGCGATCCGGCTCGACGGCAGGAGCGGCTGCGCGCGGCTCCAGCCGGGTCGCGTGGTCCGCATCGCGGGGGCCGCCGAGGAGGCGTTCGACGGTGAGCACCTCGTCGTCCGCGTGCGGCACGAGCTCCATCAGGCCAGCCAGAACGTCGCGGAGGGGGCGCGTCCTTATCGCAACCTGGTGGAGCTGGTGCCCTTCTCGCGCACGAGCGCGTTCCGGCCTGCGCCTCCTGCGCCTGTCCCGGGCTCGGACGGTGAGCGACGCGCTTCGGCCCCGACGGGAGCCGCGCCGCGCATCGACGGTCTGGAGACGGCGATCGTCACCGGATCCCCGAGCGACGAGATCCACGTCGACGATCTCGGCCGCGTCAAGGTCCGCTTCCCGTGGGATCGCTCCGGGGTGGGCGACGATCGATCCTCTCACTGGGTCCGCTCCCTCCAGATGAACATGGGCGGCTCGATGCTCCTGCCGCGCGTCGGCATGGAGGTCCCCGTCGCCTATGTCGACGGCCATCCGGATCACCCCTTCGTGCTCGGCCGGGTCTACAACGGAGCCGCCGCGACGCCGTACGGCATGCCAGGGAAGAAGGCGACGACCAGCCTCCAGTCGGCCACCTCCCCGCGGGATGGTACGACGCAGGAGATCCGCTTCTCGGACGACGCGGGCCAGATGGAGACGTTCATTCACGCCACCAAGGACCAGACCGTGACCGTCGGGGGGACCCATACGGTGGAGATCGGCGCCACCGAATCGCACGACGTGCAGAAGTCCTCGACCCTCGGCATCACGGGCGGCCAGACGATCACGGTTGGAGCGTTCCAGTCGATCACCGTCGGTGGCGACGCCTCGCTCACCGTACACGGGGCGCGGGAGGAGAGCATCGGTGCGATCGATACCCACAGCGTCACGGGGAACCAGCTCCTCGTCGCCAAGGGGAGCTACAGCGAGCTGATTGGCGGAGCGTACGCCCTCCAGTGCAACCAGTCGAACACCGTGGTTCAGGGAGCGTTCACCCAGATCATTGGCGGCAGCTTGATCACCGCGGCTGGCCTCGGCACGAACTGCTCGGTCGCCTTGGCGCACACCGAGGAGGTGGGCGCCGCGCGCAGCTTCAAGGCGATGGCGTCGTATGCGGACTCCGTGAAAGGGGCAAAGACGATCACGGCGGGCAGCGCGAAGGACAAGGCGGGCACCGACGTGGTCACCCACGTGAGCGGCGTCGTCCGCGTCCAGGTGGGAGGCAGCATGAAGATCAAGGCGGGCGGCCAGCTCCTCGTGGAGGCCGCAACCATCACGCTGAAGGCGGGCGGCTCCCTGAAGATCAAGGCGGGGGCGGCCATGACGCTCGGCGGCAAGCTCAAGGTCAAGAACGGCAAGCTGAAGTTCGATGCTTCGAAGACCCAGAAGAAGGTGACCTCGAAGGTGGGACGATGAGCCTCGAAGCGAGCTACGCCCTGACCATCGATGGTACGGACGCCCCGCTCCGGGTCCGGTCCTTCCTCTCCGAGGAGCGGGTGTTCGCGCCTTATCGCGTCGACGTCGAGCTGGAGGTGGCCGATCGGACCCCGCTCGTGGCGGAGGCGCTCCTCGGACAAGCGGCCCGCTTCACGCTCCGCGACCCGCTCGAACCCCGGGTCTTCCGCGCCGTCGTCGACGCCATCGAGGCGCGCGGCCGCGGCTACCGCGTGACCCTCGTCCCTCGCCTCGCGCTCCTCGCCGATGCCGTGGACCACCGCGTCAGGGTCGGCGAGGATCCCATCGCGCTGGCCGAGGAGGTTTTGCGCGCCCACCACCTCGACGTCGAGCGCCGCCTGTCGCGTTCCGCGGAGCCGCGCGCCCAGTGCGTCCAGGCCTTCGAGACCGACCTCGACTTCGTGTGCCGCCTCCTCGCCGAGGAGGGCGTGCTCTTCCACCTCGAGCAAGACGAGGGCCGCGACGTCGTCGTCCTCTCCGACCACACCGGCGCCTATCCCCCTGTCCCTGGCGGCGACGCCCTCGCGCTCGCGGAGGGGGAGCAGGCTGGCCTGGTGGGGCCCGAGGCCATCTTTGCCGTCGAGAGCACCCGGGCCACGGTCACAGACAGGGTGGTGCTCCGGGATGTCGACCTCTCGCACCCCCTCGCCGATCCGAGTGTCGAGAGCGGAAGCGGTCCGCTCGAGTTCTACGAGCACGCCGCTGGGTACATCAGGCCCGACAAGGGCCAAGAGCTGGCCGCCATCCGCCTGGAGGAGGCCCGCGCCCGGGCCTTCGTCCTGCGTGGCAAGAGCAACTGCCGCCGCCTCTTCCCTGGCGCCACCTTCCAGCTCACCGGAGATGCGGCGGGGGCCCTCGGTCGGCGATGGCTGGTGGTCGAGGTCTCGCAGCGCGGGATCGATTTCGATGCCGAGCCGGGGAACCCGGAGGGCCGTCGTCATGAAGCCGAGTTCGTCGCGGTCCCGGCGGCGTCGGCGTACCGAGCCGCGAGGTGCGCGCGTCCCACGCTCGGCGGGATGCAGACCGGGGTGGTCACCGGCGCTGCAGACGGCGAGATCCATCCCGACGCCCTGGGGCGGATCAAGGTCCACCTCCGCTGGGATCGGGAGCGGGCGATGGACGACCAGAGTTCGGCGTGGGTCCGGCCCGTTCAGCCGCCGACCACCGGTGGCTTCTTCCTTCCGCGCGTGGGCTGGGAGGTCCTGCTCGGCTTCGAGGGGCCCTCGGCGGACGAGCCCTACGCCCTCGGCCGTCTCTACAACGCCGAGGGCGTGCCCCCTGAAGGTCTGCCTGGCAAGAAGGTGCGCAGCGCGTTCGGCTCTCGCACCACGCCCGGGGGCGGCGGCGCCAACGTGCTCACCTTCGACGATGCGGCGGGGGCCGAGGGCATGTACCTCGACGCCTCCCGCGACTACACAGAGCGGACCGAGAACGACAAGGTCTCCACCGTCACGGCGGATGATGTCCAGGCGGTGGGCTCGACCCGGACCGAGACCGTCGGGATCGCGAAGACCGTCCAGGTGCAGGGCGCCGAGACCTACACCATCGCGGCGGACCGCAGCCTCTCGATCGAGGGCAATCACGTCATCAGCGCTGCCACCGAGTCGGTACAGGTCGGGGGTATGCGCCTCTTCTTGATCGGCGGGGATCACGAGACGCAGGCCGCAACGCTCTCGCGCATGGTCGGCGCCGCCAAGGCGGAGGTCGCAATCCAGGGGATCGACCGCCACGTCACGGGCTTCTCGACCGTCGCGGTGGGGGGATCTTGGCAGGAGATCGGGGGGCTCTCCGCCGCGACGGGTGTCCTCGGCGCGACCTCCCTCGTGGTCGGCGGGCTCATGTCCATCGGTGCCCGCGAGGTGTCGCTCAAGGCGAGAAGCTTGAAAGAGACGTACGGCGCGCAGCAGGTGAAGGCCGGCGCGCGTCATGTGGAGAGCTTCGGTGGCGCGGCGAAGTACAAGGTGGGTGGCTCGCTGCGCGCGAAGGCAAGCTCCATCTCGTTCGTTGCAAAGAGCAAGATCACCCTGCACGCCAGCGGCGTGAAGATCGTGATCGAGCAGGGCAAGATCACGGTCAAAGGTGCGCTCAAGAGCTCGATGGAGAGCGTGGTCACCGGGGATTTGACGAACGGCTGAGCGAGAGGTGCGGAGCGGATCCATGGCAAAGGCGGCGGTCTCGAGGGTGAAGACGAGGGCGGTGGCGAAGGCGCCCGAGGCGCCGGTCGTGGAGGCGCTCGCGAGAGGCGTGCATCCCGGGCGCATCGAGGTGCGCTCGCGCGATGCGTGGCGTGTGCGCCTGCTCGACGGGACGCTCGTGCGCGCCCGCCCTGCGGACGAGGTCGATCCTGCCCTGCTCGACGACTGCTTCCGCGCTCGCCGCACCGTGCTCGTCGCGGCAGGCCCTGCGGGCGCCCTGATCCTGGGCGCCTTGCAGACCGCCAGCGCGCCGGCGCGCGAGGCCGATGGCGCCGTGCGCGTGCGCGGGCGCCGGGTGGAGGTGCAGGCCGACGAGGGGATCGAGCTGCGCGTCGGCGCCTCGGCGATCCGGCTCGACGAGCGGGGCGTCATCAAGATGGTCGGCAACCGGATGACGCTCGACGTCGCGGCCGTGGTGCGCGTCCTCTCGGCGCTGGTCGAGCTGCCGTAGGCGGAGGGCGGAGATGGGTACGACCGTCGGCAACAAGGACATCGCCACCAAGGGGAGCGGTCACACCGCGGTCTCGACACCCGCGGCGAGCTTGAACCCGCCCACGCCACCGGCCGGTCCGGTGCCGATCCCGTACGTCTACACGGCGCGCACGGCCACGGCGAAGAAGACCAAGAAGCAGCTCAAGGCGGGCGGCAAGCAGGTCGTCGTCAAGGGCAGCGTCATGAAGGTCGACCCGCCCGCGAACCAGCCCTCCCTGCCCACGGGCGGCGACATCGTCACGCGCGCGGTGCGGAAGAAGGCGCCGGTGATCCAGGGCTCCAGCCGCACCAAGGCCGGAGGGAAGCCGGTCTCCGCGACCGGCGACATGGTCCGGATGAACGTGCCCACCGACATGATGCCCGTCGCGCAGGTGACGGTGCCGCTGATCAAGGCGTTCGGCGGGGGGGGCGCGGGTGGCAAGAAGGGGAAGGGGGCGAAGGGAGACAAGAAGGGCAAGTTCGCATTACCTCCGCAGTGCGCGAAGAAGTGTACGAAGGCGGGTCACCCGGTCGATGTGGCCACCGGCTACGTCGTCGATGAGGCGGTGGACCTCGCGCTGCCTGGGCTGATCCCGATCCTCTGGCACCGCAGCTACTCGTCGGCGCGCGCCGGGCAGCGGGGCGCACTCGGGCGTGGCGGCTGGGTCCATGCTCACGAGCAGTGGATCGAGCTTCGCGAGGGCGGGGCCATGCTGCGGATGGGGGACGGCCGCGTGGCGCACTTCGCAGGCGCGGAGAGCGAGGAGCCGAGCTTCCACCGGGGGGAGCGGCTCTCCCTGCGCATGGATCGCCACGGTGGCTTCTCCGTGTACGACCACGAGACGCGCCGCACGAGCGAGTTTCTCCCCGCCGCCCGGGGGGGCCGCGCGCTGCTCCGCGCGATCCGTGATCCGTACGAGCACGCCGTGCTGTTCCAGTACGAGGGCGAGCGCCTCGTCGGGATCACGGACACCGCTGGCCGGGAGATCCGCCTCTCCAGTGACGACAAGGGACGCCTGATCCGCATGGAGGTCTGGGCCGCGCCTCCCGCTGCGCCCGCTCAGGGGGCGCCGCCTGCGCCCTCGCTCGCAACCTGGTTCGACTATGCGTACCACCCCACGGGCGAGCTCGCGGTCGCCACCAATGCCCTCGGGCACGCGGATCGGTACGAGTACGACAGTCACCACCGGATGGTGAAGACCACCCTGAAGAACGGGGTGTCCTTCCATTACGAGTACGACGGCGATACGGGCGCTTGCGTCCGCACCTGGGGCGACGGTGGTCTGCACGAGGTCGAGCTGTTCTTCGATCGCGAGAGCGGTGTCACCACCACGAGCGGTACGAACGAGGCCCGTCGGTACACCTGGAACGCGGACGGCCTGGTCCTCCGCGAGGAGACGCTGGACGGCCAGTTCGCCCTCGTCAGAGCGTACGACGACGATCAGCTCCTGCTCTCCGAAGCGAACGCCGCAGGTCAGACCACGCACTTCGCGTACGACGTGCGGGGCAACCGCACGAAGGTCCTCGATCCGGCGGGCAACGAGACGGTCTGGGAATACGAGGACGACCTCCCCACGAAGCGCGTCGGGGCCGATGGGCTGGTGACGACCTACGCGCACGATGGCCACGGCGCGTTGAAGGGCGTCACCTACCCGACCGGGCTCACGACGTCGTTCGCCCATGATCGCGAGGGTCGGCTCACCGGGATCTTCGGGCCGGAGGGGCTGCTCGTCGACTACGGCCACGACGCGCACCACAACGTCGCGTGGGAGCGCACCGCGCGCGGTGCTGCGACGCATTACACGCACGACGCGCTCGGGCGCCCTGTGGGTCGCGCCGACGCGCTCGGCCGCAGGACCCGGGTCGACTACGATCGGCTGGGCCAGCCGGTCACCGTGCAGTATCCCGACGGCACCAGCTCTTGCTCCACCTACGATCCGCTGGGCAACGTCGCGCGCTTCACCGACGCGCTGGGGCAGAGCACGGCGATGGAGTACCGCGGCACGGGCGTGCTCGCCGGGCTCGTGCAGGCCGATGGGCTGGCGTGGCGGTTCCGCTACGACAGCGACGAGCGCCTCGTCGAGATCGAGAACCCGCACGCGGAGCTGTACCGCTTCGTCTACGACCGCGCAGGCCGCGTCGTCGAGGAGCACACGTTCGATGGGCGGCGGCTCGAGTACCGTTACAGCAAGGCGGGGAACCTCTCTCGCGTCGACTCCCCGGACGGGACGTTCCGGGAATTCGTTCACGATCCGCTGGGTCGTCTCGTCGAGGATCGGTCGCCGGATGGGGACATCGTCTTCGAGCGCGATCGGCTGGGCCGGCTGCTCCAGGCCGTCCTGACGGAGGCTCCTGGGAAGGTCGTCAACGTCTTCGAGCGGGACCGCTTCGGGCGGCTGGTGGCGGAGCGCCAGAACGGGCGGGAGATCCGTTTTGCGATCGATGAGCGCGGGCGTCGCGCGGCGCGTGTTCTGCCAGGAGGTGAGACCACGCGGTACCGTCATGATCTCCTCGGCGCGCTGGCCGCGGTGGAGCACGACGGTCACGTGGTGACGATCGATCGGGATCCGCTCGGGCGCGAGATCCGCAAGCACCTCCATGCGAGCGGCGTCGACATCCAGAGTTCCTACGATGCGATGGATCACCTGGCCGGTCAGCGCGTCAGCGCCCCGGAGCCAGGCGGCGGCGCGCCCAGGGTGCTCGCGGAGCGCCGCTGGCACCACGATCCGCTCGGGCGGGTCTCGCAGATCGACGATGCCCGCTGGGGGAGCACTCGGTATGGCTACGACGCCGTCGGTCAGCTCGTGCAGGCCGCGCGCGGCGACCGCAGCGAGGTGTTCGAGTACGACGTGACGGGCTCGCTGCAGAACATCCTGAGCGAGCTGGGGCAAGCGGGGCGTGGGGCGCCGTGGGAGCTGCGTGCGGGGAACGTGCTCACGCGCACGCAGGAGGCGCGCTTCGAGAACGACGCGTGCGGGCGTCGCACGCGGAAGGTTCCGCAGGTGCGGGAGGCCGACGGGCTTCTGGTCGATGGTGCGGAGGCGACGGGCTACGTCTGGGATTGCCGGGATCGTTTGCGCGAGGTGAAGCTGCCCGATGGTCGGCGGGTGTTGTTCACCTACGACGCGTTCGGGCGGCGGGTGCGCAAGGAGGTGCTGCCGGCGGCGCGGGGGGATTACCCGCGGATGGTGCGGCTGGCGCTGGAGCAGGGGAAGGAGGCGCTGCCGAAGGCGGAGGTGACGGAGTTCCTGTGGGACGGCGATGTGCTCGCGGCCGAGATCCAGCCAGGCCGTCGGGTGGAGGCGCCGCCCGATCACCGGACGGCAGCGCAGCGGGCTGCGGACGAGTTTGCGGGTCGGCGGGGGCCGTCACCCGACCAGCCGTGGACGCGGGTGTTCGTTCACGTGCCCGGGTCCTTCGTGCCGCTGCTGCAAGCGGAGCAGGGGGCCGTGTTCACGTACGTGAACGACCACCTGGGGACGCCGAAGGAGCTGATCGATCCCGAGGGGCGGGTGGCCTGGTCGGCGGCGCACTCGGCGTGGGGTCAGGTGGTGGAGGTGTGGCGCGATCCGAAGGCGACGCCACGCCACGGGGGGGTGGAGAGCCCGTTCCGGCTGCTGGGGCAGTACGAGGATGGGGAGACGGGGCTGTGTTACACGCGGTTCAGGTACTTCGATGCGGCGCTGGGGAGGTGGCTGAGCCCGGATCCGCTCAACGTCCTGGGGGGGATGAATGCATGCGCATGGGATGGCGCTCCCACCTGTAGGACCGATCCATTCGGGCTTAGCACCTTCACTCCAAACGATGTCAGCGTACTCATCTCCGACTCGAACCCGCAGTTCCCACTGACAAAAACGAATGCCGAGACAGTGCTTGGTTCGGGACCCGCTGGCAGCACGGCGCAAGTCGGTGGACCTGGCAAAGCAGGAGGCGACGTCACGTTCACAGATACGACGGGACAGGTCGTCGGGAAGTGCGAGGTGAAATGCATCGCGGGTGGCGCCCAGGGCTCGTTCAATAGGGAGGTCGGACATGCAGCCAAGAAGCAGGCGTCGAACGTGTTTGTCCAGGTGCCCTCGGGCTCTGATGCTGAGAGAATGGTCAGGCGGTTCAGGGGCTCACGACCCGATCGCGGATCGCAATACAAGAACGTGACGATTATAATCGCGGATCCCAACGGAAACGAGCTGTACAACGGGCCGCTCGGTTGCCCGTGATGGTGAGAAGATGAGCCTCTCTGGATGGATGGCGTGCCATACGTGCAGGACCACGCTGTGGCTTGGAAAAGCTCTACACGAGAACTATCAGATTACCCGGTTCCACGCCGCAGTGCAGGATGTGCCGCTCAATTCCGGCAACACCGAGCTGAATAGGATCCTGTGGAAGTTTCTGGCTGACCACGCACGACATAATATCCAGGTCATTGTGGAGGGGGACCAGGTCTACCCCGAGATCGGCGAGTACGTCGAAGTCGGCGGAGAGCAGTATGGTGACATCCCCTTTGACGAGTACCTCAAGGGTTGGGGTGGATGACCAATTCCTTCGTTCTCTGCCCTGATGCCCTCCTCTTCGTCGATGTCCTCTCCGGCGTGGAGCGCCTCGACCTGCCCTACCACTCCGAGGTCGACCTCCTCGCCCCCGAGCCCCTTGCGCCAATGGATCGAGCGTTCGGATCTGACCATGTCTGGTGAATTTATTAAATCGCTTCTGCAGGATGAAGACGCGAGGAACCGTGTGCTTGTGATGGATGGGCTGGGGGAATGCGCGGAGCCTGAGGTCCTCGAACACCTTCTTGATGTAATCTCTCGCGATCCTTCGGAGGATGTTCGCGAGGCCGCACTACGCGGACTCGAAGGACGGGCCACTCTGGACGTCCTCGACACTCTCTTGGACGAGGTCCGTCGCCAGAAGCGATCTCGTCCTCCACGGCAGATCGTCGCGCGTCTCCTGGGTGAGCATGATGATGACAGGGCGCTGGATGCTCTCGTCGAGCTCGTCGACGACGACGACGTTTATGTGCAACAGCCGGCAATCGAATCGCTGGCACACCTGAACCGGCCACGGCTTGAGGCGCTTTGGGTACTGATCGCACGAAGCTGGGAAGGGACGAAGTGGGCAGAGCTCGCGCAATGGGCGCTCGAAGACCTACGCCAGCGCCCGGAGAGGCAGGACGCCGCGTCCCTGGCGCTCGTGGAGCACCGAACGAGCATCGCGCTACACGATCTCGCTCATGAGGAACCCAACGTCCGTCGTAGCGCAGTTCGTCGCCTGGCCTTTTACCGACCGAGCAATCTTGTCGATCTGTTGCTGGGTGTACTAGGCGACAGCAATGAGCACGTTCGTGCGGTCGCCATCTCGGCCCTCGCCAATGTCGGCGATGAGCGGGCACGCATGCCCATCGTGAATAGCATGCAGCATGATCCCTCAGATGTCGTATGTGCTGCGGCCGCCCAGGCGCTTGCGTCTTTCCCTTCGAAGGATGTGCTTCGCGCGCTAAAGGAGGCCGTTGCGGGGCGGCTTTCTGGAAGCCCCCACGCTCTGGCTTCTGCGGCGCTCGCGCTGGGTGAGTACGAAGACGATGAGGCGGTCGACGGGTTGGTGGAACTCTCGCGAAATCCGTCACCGATTGTGAGAAACACCGCAGCAGACGTGCTGTTGAGCCTGAACCGATCAAGGCAGCGGAGCGCATGACGGACGCTCCCCTCACAGGAAGGCTCGCTGGGCTGCATGGCCCGGGAAGCCATTGGGTCTTAGACCGAGCATACTCGGCCGTGAGCACGAAGAATCTATGACCACTCCCCTCTTCCTTTGCGCCGGCGCCCCCTTTTCAGTCACTGCCCTTTCTGGCGTGGAGCGTCTCGGCCACGTCTCTCGGTTCGAGCTCGACCTCCTTTCCCCTGAGCCCGTTGAGCCCGACGCGCTCCTCGGCCAGCCCGCCGCCATCGTTCTCGTCGGCGCCTTCGGCCAGCGCCCGGTTCACGGCATCGTCACTTCATTTACTGCTCTGGCCACCGCTCAGGATGCCGATAGCCGCCGTTATCGTGCCATCGTCGAGTCCGCCTTTGCTGTCCTCCGTTACCGCAGGCAGAGCCGTATCTTCCGGAAGAAGACGGTGCCTGACATCGTCACTGAGGTCCTTCAGAAAGCCGGCCTTCAGGGGGACGCTTTCAGGAGACACCTCCTCGACCCGCACGCTGAGCGTGATCACACCACGCAGTACGCCGAAGATGATGCCGCCTTCGTCCGACGCCTCTGCGAGGAGGAGGGGCTCTATTTCCGGTTCGAGGCGCGGGACGGCCAGGATGCGTTCGTCCTGGAGGATGACTCCACCTCGGCTCCGACTGCCGAGGATGCGGTCCTCGCGCTCGCGGATGGGTCCCAGCTTCTGGAGGATCGTCCTGCTGCGTACGATTGTGTCGCGCTCCGCAAGCGGAGTCCGGGCAAGGTCACGCTGCGCGACTACGATCCTGCGAAGCCCGCCCTCCTGCTCGAAGGGGTGGCGACGGCCGGCCTTGCCGGCGAGCAGGGCGTCGAGGTCTATCGTGCTCCAGGGCGCTTCGCGACGCCTGCCGAGGGGAGTGCGCGGGCGCGTGTACTCCTGGAGGGTCTCCGGGCGGAAGCGCTGAGCTATCGCTTTCAGACCAGCTCCATGGCGCTCGCGCCCGGTCTCTCGACCCGGCTGGAGGCGACGGACGACTACGCTGGCACCGCGCGGCCCGAGGAGGAACTGCTCGTCGTCGAGGTTCGCTCGGCGTGGCGGCAGGACGTGCAGGAGGACCGGCCGGCGTCGATCAGCGTGACCGCCATTCCGCGTGGCACCCGCTATCGGCTCCCGGTGGTCACGCCGCGGCCGAAGATCTCCGGCATCCATCCGGCCATCATCACCGGGCCGTCGAAGGTGGAGATCGAGACCGATGCCGCAGGTCACGTCCACGTCCGCTTTCCCTGGGACCGCACGGGACCCACCGACCACCAGAGCAGCCGGCCAGTGCGCGTGCTCCAGCCGAGCCTCGCGGGGCCGATGCTCATCCCGCGGGTGGGGTGGGAGGTCGCGGTCGGCTTCGAGGACGGTGACCCTGACCGGCCCTTCGTGCTCGGGCGAGCGTACAACGCGAAGCAGCCGCCGCCATTCCCGCTGCCTGCGAACAAGACCATCACGGCGCTCTCGACGCAGAGTTCGCCGGGCGGGGGGCGCAGGAATGCGGTCCACTTCGATGACGCGGCGGGCAGGCAGCACATGGTCTGGGATGCTGGCTTCGCGAAGAAGACGACGGTCGGCAACGACATGAAGACCCAGACCGTCGGGTTCGAGGTCGCGACCGTGAAGGGGAGTCAGACACGGACCGTCGGCTCGGACGAGACGGTCTCGGTCAAGGATGCGTTGAGCTTGGAGGTCGGCTCGCAGTCGGCCACGGTGGGGGGGAGTCAGTCGATTTCGGTCGGGGCCTCGGGCTTGACCACCGTGGGGAGCGAGTCGGTGCTGATCGGGGGCGCGCTCGTCGAGCAGGTGGGTAACCCGGTCACCGGCGTGTGTGAGTTCGCCGTGGCGGCGGCAATCGAGGGCTCCTCAGCAATCCCGTTCGTGGGGCCGTTTCTGTCGCCTGCGGCTGATATCGGCAAGTCCGTGTACGATGGCTATCGCGACAACAAGGAGCAAGGCGCGCTCCTGGCGCTCGCGCGTTCAGGGGTGAGCCTCGGCGTCGGTAAGCTTCCGGGCGGAGACGCGATTGTTGCAGCCGCAGATGCTGCGGGGCTGACCCCATGGTCGGAGCGCGCTCTGCAGGCCAAGGGGGCCGCCGCAGCAGGGGGCGGGGGAAGCGGGGCTGCGGCCCAGGGGGCGAGCGGCGTCGCGATAGGGCCAGGGCATCGCAAGACGATCGTCGATGGGGTGATGTTCGAGGGCATCGGCGCTTTGTGCGCCATGGCCACGCCGGGCTCGATCAAATGGACCTCCCTCGGCGCGTCGAGCATCTCGGTGGGCGGGAGCCACAGCACCAAGGCGGTCAAGATCAGCCGGACGACGGGCGGCATCTCCTCGGATACGGCGGCGGCGATCCACATGAAGGCGGCCCAGGTGATCGGCCGGACGATCAGCGGTGCTGCGAACCTCAGCGTGGCCGGCGCGCTCAAGAGCAAGGCCGGCGGTGAGCACCACATCAAGGCGGGCGGGGCCCTCACGATCCAGGCGGGAGGATCGATCGAGCTGAAAGGGAGCAATGTCGTCTTTCAGGTCGGGGGCAGCATCGTCGCAGTGCATGGGGGGGGCGTGACGCTGAAGGCGAGCAAGGTGGTCGTGAACGGCAAGGCGGTTCAGTCGAAGAAGGCCTCCACCCGATGAGGCCCGTCCCGATCGTGGGCATCGGTCTCGTCTCCCCCGTCGGTCTTCGCCCCGCCGAGCATGCCTTCTTCGTGCGCGCAGAGACCGGCGCGGCTGCCCCTGGCGAGATCGCTGATGCCGCCGGCGAGCGCATCGATGTCGCGTATTGCCCGTGGATTCCTGCCGGTGTACCCCTCGCTGAGCGTCTCGTCGCCCTCGCTGGCCAGGCGCTCGACGACGCCCTCGCGTCGTGGCGTGTTGCGGGGGCTGGTGCGCCGCCTCAGCTCTTGGTCTGTACTGCCGCTCCTCGGGAGGGTCTCTCGGACGAGGATCGCCTCGTCGTCGAGCGAGCCCTCGCCGCCCGCGTCGCCTCGGGCGAGGCCGTGCGGAGGACCGGCGCGGCGGGCTTCTTCCTCGCACTCGCCGAGGCGGAGGCCCTCCTCGCACGCGAGCCGGAGCGGGCTGTCGTCGTGGTCGCCGTGGACTCCCTGGCCTCGGTCGAGGCGCTCGCGGCCTTCCGTGCTGTGGCTGAATCCCCCTGGGACGCTCATCTTCCGCGCCCCTCGGAGGCGGCAGCGGTCGTCGTCCTCGCCTCGCCGCAAGAGGCGGCGCGTCGCGGCGTCCGGCCCTTCGCGGAGCTGCGCTTCGCTTCGGTTGCGTCGGGGGCGTCGAACGACGACAACGACGCCGTCATCGACGGCGGCGCCATGAGCTCGCTCCTCGAACGGGTGGCTCCACTCGGGCCTCTCGGCGCCGTCTTCGGACCTCACGAGGTCGCTGGTGTTCGCCAGCGCGAGTGGGCGCTGGCGACGGCCCGCTGCGTACGGGCCATTGCGCCGGAGGCCGCGCTGCTCTGCCTGGAGAGTGACGCCGGGTGGCTCGGCGCTGCGGCGGGCGCGGCGCACCTCGTCTTCGGTCTCGCGGTCGCTCGCAGCGACGCGCTCCCCGAAGGTCTCGGTCCGTCGGCTGCGGCTCCGATCGGCGCCTGGGCGATCTCTGCGGACGGCACCCGTGGTCTTTGCGTGGTCACGCTCCTGGAGGCAGCGCCTGGCGATCCGGCGCTCGTCGGGCCGGAACCCGCGCCGCGCCGTGCCACCCGAGATCGTCCTGTGCCGCTCCTCCCCGTCGAGCGGAGAGATGCCATGGACCGGCGCGATGCCGCAGCGCAGATCGAAGCCTTCCATGGCGATGTGGTCGCCGGTTGTCTCGAGCGGCTCGGCATGCTCCTCCGCCACCGTCGCGCGTTCGCCCTCGCCGAGCGCCCGGAGATCGATGCGCGCCTTCTTGCCCAGCTCGATGCGATCGCGGAGGCCAGTGCGCGTCCGGGTGGGATAGCGCTCCAGGCCGAGGAAGACGGTGAGGACGACCCCTGGATGCTGGCGGCGGGAGCGCTGGCGCTCGCCGCCTGTGAGGGCCCGACCTTTGCCGAGGAGCTCATCGCGTTGCTCGCGTCGCAGGAGGGCGGTGAGGACGTGCTCGCGCCGGTCGCGGACGCGCTGGTGATCGCGCCATACCGAGAGCCGGCGGACGTCTTCTCGCGTCTCACGGTTCATGCCTCGCCCTTTGCGCGCGCCATCGGTGTCGAGGTGGCTTCACGCCTTGGGCTGCTCGTCCCGGTGGCGCTCTCGCGAGCGCTCGATGACACGGAGCCACAGGTCCTCGCCGCAGCGCTGCGCGCCCTCGCTCGTGGCCCGCGCGACGACACGGCCATCCCGCGCGCGCGCGCGCTGCTCCGCGCTTCCGAGCCGGCTCTCGTGTGGGAGGCGGCGCGCTTGCTCTCGCTGTGGGGCTTGTCGGATGTCTACGAGGACATCCGGCAAGGGGGAGGCCTCGCCCGCGCGCTCGGCCCTCGCGCTCTCGATATTCTCGTCCTCCGCGGCTCTCCCGCCGATCTCGCGGCGGCTCAGGCCATCGTTCGGCGCGCCCCGCCCGACGAGGACTTGCTCGATGCCGTCGCACGCCTCGGAAGTCCCGGCTCCTGGGCCTGGCTCCTCCATTACCTCGACGATCCGGAGCTCGACGAGGCGGCGGCGGCGGCGCTCGTCACGCTCTTCGGTCCTGCCGTTCCGGAGGACGATCGGCTCGACGCGGCGAGGTGGCGCGATGCCCTCCCTCGCCTCGGGCTGGACGTCGGCGGGCGGTATCGCGGCGGGCAGCTCTGGTCCCTGCGCGCTGTGGCCTCGGAGTGCGCCTCGGAGGGCCTCTCCGCTGCTGCCATCGCGCTGCGCCTCGATGAGCTCGGGGCCCATATGGGCGTGCCGGTCGTGGTCAATCTCGCTGCGTTCGGAGCGGGGCCTCGCGCGGCGCTCGCTGCACTGCCTGCTGCAATACGGTGATGCGGTGGGTCAGCCCTGCACGCCGCGTCGAGCGACGAGGAGCGTCAGGTGCCGCCGGTACAGGTCCTGCCACGCTGCGTAGAGCCCTGGCTCCTGCGCGAGCCGCACCTTCCAGGCCGTGTCGACCGCGCGGCGTGCCTCCGGAGCACCGAGTCCGTACAGCTTGAAGATTGACTCCGACTCGTTCGGGTAGACGGCGAGTTCTGCGCAGAGCGACGCGTATTGCTCCAGCGACAGGCCTGGCAGCGAGGTGGGTGGGGGGGGACGGAATGGCAGTGCCGGGCCCGACGCTGTCAGCGGGGCCAGCGCTGTCTGCACGACTGGGTCGGCCTCGAGTTCGGGCGCCTCCCACCAGGCCTCGGCCGCGGTAGCGGGTTGTTCGAAGGGGAGCGCCGGCCCGGCCGTGATCAACGCAGCCGCCACCGTGCCCTCGCCCCAGGCTGGCGTGGCGGTCCGGTCGCGCGGCGGCACCAGGTCGGGGGGCGGCACGGCCGCCAGGAATTGCACCAGTGCGGCCGGATCGTCTCGGAAGGGCAAGGCCCCGCCCGGCGCGAGGGGCGGCGGTGCCAGGGTCACCGTCGCCGCCACCGCGGCCTTCCGAAGGTCTGCGTCCGCGGTAGAGGTTGGCGTCCGCCGTGTCTTTCCTTCGCCTTCGTCCTCTGGCGTTTGCGTCACCTCTGTCGCTGCTGCTGCCCCTGTGGTCTCGGGCTTCCGGAAGGCGGACTCCTGCGCCTCGAACGGCACGAACAGCGGTGGGGCTTCCGACGTGGTGTCGTCGTCGTCGTCGTCGTCGTCGTCGTCGTCGTCGTCGTCGCGGCGTGGTGTGAGGTCCTGGAGTGCGGCCTCGTCCAGCGGCTCGGGCGGCGCGGGTCGTGCTGCTTCGAGCACGATCCGAGGCAAGGGGTTCAGTGGAACTTCTTCTGCGCTCGCCGCCTCGCGTAGCAGATCCGGCTGTGCGGCCAGCCGACGCCCCCAGTCTCGTTGCAGCCGAGCTACATCCTGCAGGCGCAGTCCGACCTTCGCGAGCAGCGCCGGCGGATCCGGATCGCTGGAGAAGTGACGCAAGAAGGTGAGCCAAGCGTGCAAGTCGTCGGCGAGGGGGAGGACGCGCTGCGCGTATCGCTCCCGGGCGCGTGCGAGATGCTCCTCATAGGCGGCTTCGAGCCCTTCGTCGTCGCCATCGTCTGCGTCGGCGAGTCGTTCGGCCCAGGCGGGGGCCGCTGCCGCATAGGTGCGGGGGTCCACGCCTTCATGGGCCAGGACCTGATCCAGAGGGAGGCCTTCGGCGAGGCCTGCCTGCACGCCTGCATAGCGGGAGAGCGGGAGCCCGAGCAGGCGAGGCTCGGGCGAGAGGGCCAGGGTTGGAGGAGCGATGGGGGGATGGGTCATGCGGCTGCGCTCCAGGGATGGGTGCTCGAGGCGCTGTCGAGCTTGAGACAATGGTGCATGAGCTGGCAAGCGACAAGCCAACGCGGCGGATCAGGGGGCGGCGACTACTGCTTGGGGGGCGGGTGACGACGGCGTGGTCTTCAGGGCGGGCGCTGGCAGCACTCGAAATCGGGTTGCCGTGAAAGCGCGAGAGCCGCGGGGGCCGGGCCTTGCGGCGTGGGTCAAGGGCTGGATCTGGTGGCGAGGAGCTCTCCGTCCACGGGAGAGGCTTCCGAGCACCGGCCGAGCAGGGAGAGGTCGGTGAGGGTCGCGATCAGGACGTCGTTCGCGTACGTCGAGGTGCCGCCGCCGATGCAGTAGACCGCGCCGCCGTCCGGCCCTCCGAGGGGCGTGATGAGGTAGCCATCCGCCACGGTGCCCTGCTGGCTCACCGCGCGGAGGGCGTGCTCGTTGGCGCGCAAGAGAGGCTCCCAGGTGGTCGTCGGGCTGCCGTCGGGGAGCGAGATGCCGAGCCCGACGACATCGGCCGACCAGTCGATGGGGGTCCCGTCGAGGCTCCCCGTGAAGGCGTTGCTGCCGCCTGGACAGCCAGCCCCGCCGGGGGCCCAGCAGAGGTCGAAGCTGCCGGAGACGGGCGTTCCAGGGCAGGTGCCCAGAAGGGAGAGGGAGGCGAGCGTGAACTCGGCGCCCTCGAAGGGGTCGGCTGCGCGGGTCACCGTCGTTCCCTCTCCTGCGCAGAGCCAGGTGCTGGCGAGCGGGCCCTCGTCCGGCAAGCGAGCGATGGCCGAGGCTTGCACCGGGACGCTCACGCTGGCCGAGGTGAACGGCTGCGGGCTGCGGAAGCGCACGAACCCCTGCGCGTCCACCCTGGCCTCGAGGACATGGCCGTCCACATGGACGCCCGGCGGGGGATGGCAGCTGTCGATGGTCTGTCCGTCGATCGTCCCGAGCCAGGTCATGGCGGGCGGCGCGCAGCAGGGCGCGCCAGGCTCGGGGAGGCAGGAGGGATCGCCGCCGGTCCCCCCCGCGCCTCCCGAGGTGGTCGTCGAGCCTGCGGCACCCGAGCCACCCGCGCCTTCCGTGGTCGCGGTGCCTCCGCGCCCGTCGTCCGAGCACGCGCTGAGCGCCGTCATCGTCATCATCACACCCAGCATCACGCCCAGCATCACGCCCAGCAACCCAAGCGGCCTTCCAGTGCGCATGACACATCTCCTCGTTCGGACTCATGAGAGGCGGTCCTGGGCTCTCTCGCACGCGCAATCGTACGCGTACGTGATGGCGAAGTGACGACCCGGGTCGATCGGGCTCGCCCGGGCTGACGGTGCATGGCGACTCGCCCGGGCTGACGGTGCATGTCGAGGGGGGCGCTGGGCGCTCGCCGCGCGCAGGCCGACCTCGAAGCGTGAGGGGGCCGCGCTCGCATCGCCCCGAGCGTCCAGACCTCCAGGGCGGTCGTGATCACCGCGAGATCATGGCGTGATGCGCTGCCCGTTCGCGGCGAGGGGTGAGGGTCGTCCGGCCGCGACGGGATGGGCGGGGAAATGCCTGCACATCGAGCCATCGTTCAATGACAATGGCGTTGACCTTCGCTCGCCCGTGCTCATGATAACAGGGTGACGCGGGCACCTCCCGCGCCCCCCCACGAGGACCCAGCGTCGCGTCATCACGGTCGACGCCGCGCACGCTGCGTGTGCATCCCTTCTCGCAACACGCCGTGCTGGCCAGAGGCGTCTCCCGACAGTCCGATGGAGGCGCTCCTGCCGTCGAGAATGGTTGCCGTCGATGATGCTGTAGAGCAATGATTCGTGATTGAGATTCCAATCGCTTCACCATCATCTCGAACGGATTCACTTGCACCATGCCGCCGTCAGGGGCGGCCTCGCGGCGGCGTGCAGGGCCGACGTGAGTGGGACGACGCGCGCCAGGCGCCGCGCCGGGATCCTCGGCGCGAGGCGTCTCTGCGGGGCGAGGCCGTCGGCGCGGCGGGCGGTCATGGCGGTCGTGGCAGTGATGCGTGATCTGCCCGAGCGAAGAGCCGACGTGGAGCGCGCCGCGGATGCAGGCGGAGACGAGCACGCAAGAGACGCAGGCGGAGGCGGAGAACGCTCTGCTTCACCGACGATGAGAAGCTTCACCGACGATGACGAGAAAGGAGAGGCGAGGCCATGACTCAGCCGGGCGTGGGGGTGAAGGGTGCGGTTCCGGTGGCGATTCTCGGGATGGGATGCCGCTTTCCTGGCGGTGTCGGCTCTCCGGAGGCGTACTGGACGCTGCTGAACAGCGGGCGTGACGCGATCGGGCCGGTGCCGGAAGAGCGCTGGTCGGCGATCCTGGGCGCGCTCTCGGTCGAGTCCCCTGGGCGATGGCTCGTGCCGCAGGGCGGATTCCTCGACGACCTCGACGCTTTCGACGCCGCCTTCTTCCGGATCGACGCGGCAGAGGCGACGGTCCTGGATCCGCAGCTCCGGCTCTTGCTCCAGGTCACGTGGGAGGCGCTGGAGCGGGCGCGCGTGGTCCCGTCGTCGCTTGCGGGAGAGGCGGTGGGGGTGTTCGTGGGGGCCTTCGCGCCCGAGGAGCGTCCCTTCGGGCGCGGGCAGCCAGGGCAGCCGCCGCCGTCCACGGCCCGGGGTGCGGGGGGCGCGGTGTCGAACCGGGTGTCGCAGGTGTTCGACTTTCGCGGGCCCTCGCTCACGGTGGACACGGCGTGCTCGTCGTCGCTGGTGGCGGTGCATCTCGCGTGCGAGAGCCTGCGGCGAGGGGAGACGAGGCTGGCCATCGCGGCGGGGAGCCGCGTCCTGCGCGGGCAGGATGTCGTGGGGCTCGCGTGCGGCGGGGGCGGCCTGTCGCCGACGCACCGGTGCCGCAGCTTCTCCGCGGCGGCGGACGGGTACGTGCGCGGCGAGGGGGTCGGGGTGGTGATCCTCAAGCGCCTGGAGGACGCGCTGCTGGACGGCGATCCGGTGCTCGCGGTGATCCACGGGAGCGCGGTGAACCAGGAAGGGCGCACCACGAAGGGCGCGCGGTCCCGCGGTGACGCGCAACAGTCGGTGATCCGCGTGGCCTTCGCGCAGGCGGGGATCCCGCCCGAGCAGGTCGACTACGTGGAGGCGCACGGGATCGGGACGCCGGCCGGAGACCCGATCGAGGCGGAGGCGATGGGGACGGTGCTGCGCCGCGAGCCCGGATGCCCGCGCACGCTGGTGGTGGGAACGAGCAAGCCGGTGATCGGTCACACGGGGGCGGCTGCTGGGATCGCGGGGCTGATCAAGGCGGTGCTCTGCGTGCGCCACCGGCAGGTCCCCGGCAACGTGCACGTCACGCCGCCGAGCCCCGACATCCCCTTCGAGGCCCTGGGCCTCGGCGTCCCCACCGAGCCCATGGCGCTCCCCGAGGAGCGGGCGCTCGCCGGGGTCAGCGCGTTCGGGCGAGGCGGTACCAACGCGCACATCGTGCTCGGCAGCCACGAGCCGGAGCGCGACACGGAGCGCAGCGCCACGGCCGGCGACGCGAAGGAGCACGTGCTGCCCTTGTCTGCGCCGTCGGCGGCAGCGCTGGCGCGGCTGGGGCAGGTCTTGTCGTCGTACCTGCGCTCGGGTGGCAAGGAGGAGCCAGGAGACCTGTGCTTCAGCATCGCCACCACCCGCGAGCGGTTCGATGTGCGGGCGGCGGTGGTCTTCTCGTCCCCGGAGGCGCTGCACGCGCGTCTGGGCGAGCTTTCGCCGGTCCCGGTGGGCGAGCCCGGGGGCGACCTGGTCTGGGTGTTCCCGGGCATGGGGAGCGACGGCTGGAACGACGTGGTGTCGCTGTTCGACCGCTGGCCCGCCTTCGCCGAGGCGTTCGCGGCATGCGAGGCGATCTGGTCGGAGCTGTCCGGCGAGTCGCTGCGGGAGGCGCTGCGGTCGCCGCTCGATCCGGGGATGCAAGCGGGGCGGTTCGCGGCGCAGGTGTCGTTCGCGGCGCTGCTGCGGCATGCGGGATTGCGCCCCGCGGCGCTGCTCGGGCAGAGCGCAGGCGAGATGGCCGCGCTCCACCTCGCCGGGGTGATCGATCTGCGGCGCGCGCTGACGCTGCTGCACGCGGGCCGGAGCGCGCTGCGCAGGGTGGAGCCGCGCGGTGATCTGCTGGTCGTGGCGTCGACGCAGGAGACGGTGGACGCGTGCCTGGCGACCTTGCCAGAAGGCCACGGGGTGGTGTGCGCCGGCCTGACCAGCCCGCAAACCCTGCTCCTGTCGGGGCCTGCGGAGGCGCTCTCCTTGGTGGCCTCGACGCTGCGGAAGGCGCGGGTCCCCTGCAAGGTGCTGGGCTGCGGGATCGCGTACCACGGGCCGATGCTGGAGCCGGTGCGGGCGGCGCTGGCCGCGAGCCCGGCGGCCATCGTCGGGGCCGATCCCGAGGTGCCGCTGTTCTCTTCCGTCACGGGGGGCGAGCTCGGGCCGGGCAGCGTGAACGTCGATTACTGGGCCCGGCTCCTCGTCGATCCCCTCCGGTTCGATGCCGCGGTGGCGAAGCTGCTCCAGCGTGGCCACCGTCATTTCCTGGAGGTCTCCCCCAGGGCATCGCTCGCCGCGGGCCTGAAGCGGTGGGTGGGCCCCGCCCGAGGGCGGGTGTTCGCGTGCCGGGGGAGCCAGCGGGTGGCGGAGCTGCTCGGGCAGCTCTTCGAGGCCGGGGTGGAGCTGGACTGGCACGCCTTGAACCCGGGCGCGCGGAAGGTCGATCTGCCGACCTATCCCTGGCACCCGCAGCGCTGCACGCTGGCGCCGGAGGCGATCCCCCGCCGTCCTTCGAGGCGCGGCGGGGCGCTGCTCGGCGAACGTCAGCCGCAAGGGGGCGACGTGTGGGACGCGGATCTCTCGGTGGCGGAGCTTCCGTGGCTGCTGGATCGAGCGCGGATGGGCGACGCGCGGCTTCCGGAGGCGCTGTTCGCCGAGGTCATCGCGGCGGCGGCGCAGGCGATGTTCCCGGGGGTGGGCTTCGCCATCGAGGCGCTGGAGTTCCGCCACGCGCTGCCGCTCGACGCGGAGTCGGCGCTCCGCGTGCAGACCCACGTCGATCGCGAGGCGCTGGAGGCGCGGGTGTACGTGTCGGAGACCACCCAGGAACCGGGCTTCGTGCTCGCCGCGCGGGCGAGGCTCCGCGCCGTGCCGCCAGGGCAGTTCGGTGCGGTGGGCGCGCTGGTGGCGGCTCAGATCCGCTGCCGAGAGGGCCTGGAGCAGGACGCCCTGTACGGGGCCTTCGAGCGGATGGGCTTCTCCTTCCGCGGCCTGTGTCGCTCGATGCTGCGGGCCTCGATCGGCGCGCAGGAGGCCGTCTGCGAGTTCGATCTGCCAGCGCCGGAGGAGGGGATGACGTTCCATCCGGCGGCGCTGGAGGGGATCCTCCAGTCGCCGCTCGCCATCCAGGCCGTCGGGCTGACGGACGCGGTCCAGGTCACGGAGGGGCGGCTCCCGACGCGGATCGAGTCGCTGCGGGTGTCGGGGCGGCTGTCGGGGCGGGTCGTGGCCCACGTGACGTTGAAGGTCACCACCGATGGGTCGCTGCGCAGCGACATCGACGCGCACACGGCCGAGGGGAAGCTCGTCTGTCAGGTGCGGGGCTTCGTGCTCCTGCGGGCGGCGGGGCACGAGGAGGGCGCCCCCGTCACCACGGCCGTCTGCCGGCCCGTCTGGAAGGAGGCGCCGCTCCCTGTGCCCGCGCGGTCCCTGGCGCAGCGGCCTCCCATGCCCTGGTCCGCGACCTCGCGGTCGGCGGCGTCGCGGCTCGCCTTCGTGTCGTCGCGGTCTCTTTCGTCGTGGTCGACCTCGTCGGTGCCTGCGGATCCGGATCCGGTGTCGACGAGGCCGGTGTCGTCGCGGCGCGGAGGGGCGGGGCCGGTGTCGACGCGGCCCGTGTCGACGAGGCCGGTGTCGTCGCGGCGTGGTGGCGCGGGGCCGGTGTCGACGCGGCCCGTGTCGTCGCGGCGCGGTGGCGCGGGGCCGGTCTCCTCGCGGTCACTCTCGCCGCAGCCCACCTCGTCACGGCTCGGGTCCTCGCGGCGCGCGGCGTCGCGCTGGGCGATCCTGGGCGGGGGGGCGCTCGGGGCGCAGCTCGTCGGGGAGCTGCTGCGTCGAGGAGGCAAGGCGACGCAGCTCCCGTGGATGCCGCTCTCGGCCGCGGAGATGGCGCAGTTCGTGGCGTCGATCCCGGCGGAGACCCAGGGGCTCGTCGTGCTGTGGGCGCTGGACGACAGGGCCGAGCCGCCGCAAGCGCCCTGCCATGCGCTGCTCCTGCTGGCGCAGGTGCTCGCCAGCCGAAGGGTGCCGCTGCGCTTGTGGACGGTGACCCGGGACGCGCACCTGGTCACGCCCGGTGACGGCGCGCTCTCGCCCCTTTCCGCGACCGTGTGGGGCTTGATGCGGGTGATTGGCCAGCAGGAGGCGCCGCAGCTCTGGGGCGGTCTCCTGGACGTGGGCGCCACGCCGTCCATCGAGGCCCTCTGGGATGCGCTGCTGGCCGACGACGGCGAGGATCTGATCGCGCTGCGGGGGCGAGACCGTCACGTGCTGCGGCTCCAGCCGCTGCCACCGTCCACCGCCGCGCCGACGCCGAGGTTCCGTGCCGATGGTGTCCACCTGCTGACGGGCGCGCTGGACGGGATCGGGCGCAGCGTGGCGTCCTGGATGGTGGCGCGCGGGGCGAGGAACCTCTTGCTGCTGGGGCGGCGCAGCGCGCTCACGGAGACGGATCTGGCGGTGATGGAGCAGCTCCGGGGGCAAGGCGCGGCGGTGACCACGCTGTCGGTCGATCTGACCGACCCCGAGCAGACCGCGGCGGTCCTCGCGCGCTACCGTCAGCGGGGAGGGATCCCGGTGCGCGGGGTGATCCACTGCGCGGCCCACCTGGAGGAGCAATCGTTCGGAGACCTCGATGCCGACGGTCTCGATCGGGTGCTCGCCGAGAACGCGCAGGCGGCGTGGAGCCTGCACCACGCGCTGAAGGAGACGCCACTGGAGCACTTCGTGATGATCTCGTCGCCAGGGTCGTTCCTCTCGTTGCCCGGCATGGCGGCCTGCGCCGCCGCGAACGCGGTCCTCGACAGCCTCGCGCAGCTACGCCGCCGCAGGGGGCTGCCCGCGTCGAGCTTGGGCTGGGGGCCGTGGGAGGTGGGCATCGCCGGGCGCGAGGAGCACATGCTCCAGCGCTGCCGGGAGCTGGGGCTGATGCCGCTGTCCCAGGCGACGGGGCTGCGCTTGCTGGACGAGCTGTTCACCCGCGTCGAGCCGCACCTGGTGCCCTTCGGGGTGGACCGAGCGCGGCTGCGAGGGAGCGCGCTGGGAGGCGTCCCGCTGCTCCGGGAGCTCTGGGCGGTGCCAGGGGGGCCGGCGGAGCCAGAGGGGCGACAAGGGCCGGCGCTGGGGCGTGGGCCGGGGCGAGCGCAGGCGGAAGCGTGAGCCGCGCGGCGGGGCCGGGTCGCTGGTTGCCTCAGGGGGCCGGGCGGGATGCCGAGATTTCCCCTTCGACGGGGGTCGCCTCCGAGCACCGGCCGACGAAGGAGAGGTCGGTGAGCGTCGCGCGTAGCAAGCCGCCGCTTCCCGGTTCCGGTACGGAGGCGGTGCCGCCGCCGATGCAGTAGACCGCCCCTCGATCCAGCCCCGCGATGGGCGTGACGATGTAGCCACGGACGACGGTGTTCTGCTGGCTGATCACCACGATGCTGTAGCCCGAATCATCCACGCTCGGCCGCCACGTCGTGAGGACTCCATCGTCCGAGGAGCTGTACCCGCTGAAGCTGGCCGTCAAATCGATGGCGACCCCGTCGATGGTCCCCGTGAGGCTGCTCCGTGAGCCCGAGCAGGAGGTGGTGCCAGACGGTCCTCTGCAGATCTCCACGCTCCCGGAAACGGGCGTTCCGGAGCAGGTGCCCAGCCGGGAGAGCGACGCGAGGGTGTACGAGGTGCCGGCCGAGGAGTCGACGGGCGGCCGGGTCACCGAGGTGCCTTGGCCCGAGCAGAACCAGGTGCCAGCGAGCGGCCCCTCCTGGGGGGTGCGGAAAATGCTCGAGGCCGACACCGGGCTGCCGACGTTGTCTTCCGTGAACGTCTGGGCGCCGTAGAAGCGCACGACCCCTTGCAAGTCGATCTCCATGTCGAGGTAACGGCCCTCTGGCCAGATCCTCGTGGCGTTGTAACAACCGTCGACGGCGTTGCCATCGATGGTCCCGATCCAGCTCGTCTCATCGGGAGAGCAGCAAGGTGAACCCGGCCCAGGCACGCACGAGCTCTCGCTCCCCCCGGCTCCTCCAGGGCCGCCGCTGGTCGTGGTGCCGCCCTGACCGCCGCCTGCGGCCTGGCCTCCACCACCCACATCGTCGGTTCCGTTGCTCGAACATGCGGCCAGGGCGAGCAAGAGCAGCCCCGTGCCCGAGAGGGCGTGTGTCATTCCAGTGCGCATGAAGCGATCCCTTCCCGGTGCCGCGTGGACGCGGATCCAGACCCTGGATCGCGCATCGTCCGGCTCACCGAAGACGATCCCGGGCACGAGCCGGGAGGATCACGGGATGTGAACGGTCGCGTTGATGCAAGATGAAACGTCTCAGAGCATGGATCCGTCATCGATGATGGCAGAGGGGGTCGCACTTTCGGGACGTCGGCGTCGGTGGAGCTGCCGACGAGGGAAAGATCCGAGGGGGCGTGGGTCCTCTGGAGCTGCCGTGGCTCCATCGTGAGCGGGTCTCATTTTTTTCTGTCACAGGTGGGGGGCCTCGTTCGTTGGGCGCTCGACGCGCCAGCAAGGCGCGAAGGTCCAGCAAGGAAAAGAGAGGCGATGATGATGCCCGTGAGCGTGACGACCGCAGATGCTCGGCCCCAGCCGTCCAACCCCTCGGGGCCCTCGAGCGGTGCCCGCCTCGTCGCCACCGGCGATCGAGAGCTTCCGCTGGTCGGGACGTCGGTGTCGGTCGATGCGCGGGGCGGGGTGGCGCGGGTGGTGCTGGAACAGACGTTCCGGAACCCCTGGGCAGACCCGCTGGAGGTGACGTACAGCCTGCCGCTGCCCGCGGACGGCGCGGTGAGCGGGTTCGCGTTCCAGGTGGGGGGACGGCGGGTCGTGGGCGAGGTCGAAGGACGAGAGGAGGCGCAGGCGCGGTACGAGGAGGCGCTCGTGGAAGGGCGGAGCGCGGCGCTGCTGGAGCAGGAGCGGTCGAGCCTGTTCACGCAGGCGATCGGCAACATCCCGCCCGGCGCAGAGGTGGTGGCGGAGGTGGTGCTCGACCAGCGGCTCCTGTGGCTCGAGGGGGCGCGTGAGGGAGAGGTCCATGCGGACGGGGGGGGACCCGGAGGGTCGTGGGCCTTTCGCTTTCCGACGGTGGTCGCGCCGCGATACCTGGGGGAGCCCGGGCGGGTGGACGACGCGGCGCGTGTGGTGCAGGACGTCGCCGAAGGGGCCATCCAGGCGAGGGCATCCCTCCGCTGTGTGATCCGGGACGTGCTGCCCATGGGCGGGGTGCCGACGTCGACCTCGCATGGCATCGAGGTTTCGCCGCGGGGGTCCGAGGGGGTGGTGGTGACCCTCCGCGAGGGGGCGCGGCTGGATCGGGACGTGGTGGTCGCATGGCCGGCGGCGATGCCGGAGGTGGGCGCGTCGCTCGACCGGGGGCGACCGCCCGAGGGCCGGGTCAGCGGGGACGAGGCGGCGTACGGCGTGTTGACGCTGCTGCCCCCAGCAGGTGATGGAGCCCTCCAGCCGGTGGTGCGTGATCTGATCGTGCTGCTCGACACGAGCGGATCCATGGAAGGGGAGCCTCTGGCGCAGGCGGTGCGGGTGGTCTCGGCGCTGGTGATGTCGCTGCGCGCGGAGGATCGGATCGAGCTGATCGAGTTCTCCGTGCAGGCGCGGCGCTGGAGGTCCGCGCCGAGCTTCGCGACCGCAGAGGTGAAGCAGGAGGCGATCGCCTGGCTGCACGGGCTGCGCGCCTGGGGAAGCACCGAGATGCGCGATGCGATCCTGGAGGCGCTCCACGGGTTGCGCGCGGAGGCGCAGCGGCAGGTGGTGCTGGTGACCGACGGGCAGATCGGGTTCGAGGCGGAGGTGGTGTCGGCCATCGCGAAGGGCCTGCCGTCCAGCTCGCGTGTCCACACCGTCGGGGTGGGGTCGTCGGTGAACCGCTCGCTGACGGCATCGGCGGCGCGCGCAGGGAGGGGGATCGAGGTGGTGGTCGGCCTGGGCGAGGACCCGGAACCTGCAGCGCAGCGGGTGCTGCGGCGGACGCGGGCCCCGCTCGTGGTGGATCTGTCGATCACGGGGTCGGCGGTGCTCGCGCACGCGCCGGCCGCGCTGCCGGATCTGTTCGCCGGGGCCCCGGCGCTGGTGGCGGTGTCACTGCGGCCGGAGGGGGGTGAGCTGCTGGTGCAAGGGAGGACGGCGGAGGGGAGCTGGGCGCAGCAGGTCACCGTGCCGCCGACGGGCCGAGGTGAGGGGAGTCAGGCGGCCGCCGCGCTCTTCGGGCGGGAGTCCGCCGAGGATCTGGAGACGCAGCGCGGTGGTGGGGCGCCTTCCGAGGAGATCGACGCGGCGCTGAAGACGCTGGGCATCGCGTTCCAGATCTCGACGCGGAGGACGTCATGGGTGGCGGTGTCGTCGGAGGTGACGGTGGATCCAGGGGCGCCGACTCGGCAGGAGCGGATGCCGCACGAGCTGCCGTTCGGGGTGAGTGCAGAAGGGGTGGGTCTGCGGGGGCCGATGGTGGCGGCGATGGCGCCCATGGTGGCGGCGATGGCGCCCATGGCGTCGAGCCTGGATGGGCGAGGTGGGGCGATGGCGTCCTACGGCGCAGCCGGAGGCGGGCCAGTGTACGGAGGCGGTCCGGCGTACGGGGGCGGGCCGGTGTACGGAGGCGGGCCGGTGTACGGAGGCGGGCCGGTGTACGGGGCGCCTCCCGAGCGCGACGTGATCACGCTCCGCGGCTGGGTGTCGATACAGAAGCCCAATGTCCTGCTCGTGCGAGCGAAAGCGGAGGCCATGTACTTCGACTGGATTCCCGAAGGTGACGTGGAGCTTCACCTGGAAGATGGATCCGTGGTGATCGTGAAAGCAGAGTCCCGCCTGACGACACCCGCGATGCGCCTCGAACGCGCGGAGGAGCTGCGGCTGTTCATGAAGCTGGACGCGCCGCTCGCGTCACCGCTGCGCCGGGTGACCCTGCGACGAGGCGACGTGGACTGGCACATCGAGATCTGATGGCGGTCAAGGTCTTGAGGGGGAACGAGCGCGCTGTCGAGAAGGATTGCGCGCTGGAGGTCCAGGGGGGGATGCGGTGGTGAGGGGGTCGGGGGGGGCTGCACGAGATCGAAGGGCTCCCGTTTTTTCTGTCACTGGTCGGGGGCCTCGCTCGTTGGTCACGTGAAGGCCAGCAAGACGCGAAGGTCAGCAAGGAAAAGAGAGAGCCATGATGATGCCCATGAGCGCGACGACCGCAGGATCGCAAGCGAAGCCGTTCACCGTCTCGGCGCCCTCGAGCGGCGCCCGTCTCGTCGCCACGGGAGGGCGTGTCCTCCCGCTGCTCGGGACCACGGTGTCGGTCGACGCGCGGGGTGGGGTGGCGCAGGTGGTGCTGGAGCAGACGTTCCGGAACGCGTGGGCCGAGCCGCTGGAGGTGACGTACAGCTTGCCGCTGCCCGCGGACGCGGCGGTGAGCGGGTTCGCGTTCCGGGTGGGGGGGCGCCGCATCGTCGGTGAGGTCGATGGGCGGATGAAGGCGCGGGCGCGGTACGAGGAGGCGCTCGTGGAAGGGCGGAGCGCGGCGCTGCTGGAGCAGGAGCGGTCGAGCCTGTTCACGCAGGCGATCGGCAACATCCCGCCCGGCGCGGAGGTGGTGGCGGAGGTGACGCTCGATCAGCGGCTCGTGTGGCTGGAGGGGACCGACGAGGGCGTGGGCGCCGAGGCAGAGGGCGGCGCCGGCCGCGCGCGTGGAGGGGCATGGGCGTGGCGGTTCCCGACGGTGGTCGCGCCACGGTACCTGGGCGAGCCGGGGCGGGTGGAAGACGCGGGTCGGGTGGCGCAGGACGTGGCGGACGGGCCGCTCGCGGCGCGGGCGTCGCTGGTCTGCGTGATCCGGGACGCGCTGCCCGGCGGTGGGAAACCGGCGTCGCCATCGCACGCGGTCGAGGTGTCGTCACGAGGGCTGGAGGGCGCGGTGGTGACGCTGCGCGAGGGCGCGCGGCTCGATCGGGATCTGGTGGTGGAGTGGCCGGTGGCGACGCCGGAAGTGGGGGTGTCGCTCGATGTGGGGCGTCCGGTGGAGGGCCGGGCCGCCGGCGACGAGGCAGCCTACGGGTTGCTGACGCTGGTGCCGCCTGCGAGCGAGGCGGCGATGCGCTCGGTGGCGCGGGACATGATCGTGCTGCTCGATACGAGCGGGTCGATGGGCGGTGAGCCGCTCTCGCAGGCGGTGCGGGTGACGTCGGCGCTGGTGCGGTCGCTGCGCGCGGAGGACCGGATCGAGCTGATCGAGTTCTCGAGCCAGGCGCGGCGGTTCCAGAAGGAGCCGGTGTTCGCGACCGAGGAGGTGAAGCGGTCGGTGATCGCCTGGCTGGAGGGGCTGCGCGCGAGCGGGAGCACCGAGATGACGGAGGCGATCTTGAGCGCTCTCCACGGGCTGCGCGCGGAGGTGCAGCGGCAGGTGGTGCTGGTGACCGACGGGCAGATCGGGTTCGAGGCGGAGGTGGTGGCGGCAATCCTGCAGCGGCTGCCGGCGGGATCGCGGCTGCACACGGTGGGGGTCGGGTCGGCGGTGAACCGGTCGCTGACCGGGCCGGCGGCGCGCGCAGGGCGGGGGATCGAGGTGGTGATCGGGCTGCGGGAGGATCCGGAGCCGGCGGCGCAGCGGGTGCTGCGGCGGACGCGGGCGCCGCTCGTGGTGGAGCTGTCGATCGGCGGGTCGGCCGTGCTGGGGCACGCGCCTGCGCGGTTGCCGGATCTGTTCGCAGGGGCGCCCGCGCTGGTGGGGGTGTCGCTGCGGCCGGAGGGGGGCGAGCTGCTGGTGCAGGGCAGGACGGCGACCGGGGGCTGGGAGCAGCGGGTGAAGGTGCCGGCGACGGTGCGCGGTGAGGGGAGTTCGGCGGCGGGGGCGCTGTTCGGGCGAGAGGCGGCGGAGGATCTGGAGATGCGGCTCGGGGGGGGAGCGCCGCGGGAGGAGATCGATGCCGCGCTGGAGAAGGTCGGGATCGCGTTCCAGATCGCGACGCGGGTGACGTCGTGGGTGGCGGTGTCGTCGGAGGTGATGGTGGATCCGGGGGCGCCGACACGGCAGGAGCGGATGCCGCACGAACTGCCGTTCGGGGTGAGCGCGGAAGGTGTCGGGCTGCGGGCGACGTCGGCTGGGCCCGGGGTGCTGGCCGAGGAGGCGCCGAGGCTGGGCGCGATGATGCCTCGGAGGGCGGTGATGGCGCCGAGCGCGCCTGCGCCTGCGCCCATGGCGAAGGGCAAGATGAGCATGCCCGGGGCGCCGCCGCCGCCACCGGCGCAGGTGGGGATGCGCGCGGAGGCGCGGGCGTCGACGGGCGCGCAAGGGGCGGCACCGCCCGCGCTCGGGGGCGGAGGGCGCGTGAAGGAGGACGCGGGGTTCGGGGGAGGCAAGGCCGAGAAAGCGCGGAGCTCGGTGAGGCGACCGGACGAGGGGGCGTTTGCGTCGGACGACGGGTCTGCGTTCGCCTCGAGGAAGCGGGCCGTGGCGTCGGCGCCGCCGAGTCTGGCGGAGGAAGCCGAGAGCTTTCACCGCGGAGGGCCGTCGGATCTGGAGGATGCGACGGGGCGCTTCATGGACGCCCCGCCGATGGAGCCGGAGACGGCCGCTCCGGTGCTCCTCGCTCCGGAGATGAAGGAAGACGCTGCGGAGATGGAGGACGACGCTGCGGAGATGGAGGACGACGCGCCGCAGCGCGATCTCTCGGAGCGCACACTCCAGGGCCGGGTGGTGCTCCAGAAGGGAGACGTGCTGGTGCTGCAAGCGACCGTGGAAGGGTCGTCGCTCGGCTGGTCACCGGAGGGCGAGGTGGAGCTGTTCCTGGACGATGGCTCTCGGCTGGTCGTGCGGGCGGTGCTCACGTCGTCGACGCGGGCGGGCCAGATCGCGCCAGGGCAGGTGGTGCGGCTCGCGGTGGCGCTGGAGAAGCCGCTCGGGGCGCGGCTGCTGCGGGTGAGCCTGCGTCGAGGGGAAGAGACGCTGCACATCACCCTGTGAGCGTCCGGGGTCGGGGGGGGATGGGTCCACGGCGTTCACCCCCCCGGATCGGTCCCGCGTGTCTGCTCCGCGGCCTCGGCGAGCTGGATGGCGTGGGCGAGCTGGTCGTCGTCCGTGGCGAAGACCACGGTCATGCGCTCACCGGAGAGAGGAGCGAACAGCTCCTGGATGGACACGTGCTCGCCGATCCACCAGGACCGGATGGCGTCGCTGGCCTCGGGGACGGCCGGCAACCCCAGCGCGTGGGCGAGGGGGGCGCCGATGGATCCGGGGAGCGCGTGCTCCAGGAACTGGCCCTTCTGTCCCGTGACCGTCTCCAGGGCGGCCTCGAACTCGATGCGGTGGCGCAGGCTGGACGCGCTCGGAAAGAGCTGGTCGACCGTGGCCTCGTGCTCGATGAGCGTCCCGTCGTGATCCAGGTACATCGTGGTGCTCGGCGTCGCACCGATCATCACCAGCTCGCGGCCTTCCCAGGAGAGGCCGAGGTCGCGCGGGCTGCCCGGGAGGCGTGGGGGAAGCGGCTGCTCCGGGAAGGGAAAGTACGCGGTGAGCAAGGCGAGGGTGCCGATCTGGTTCGGTGGCTCGTCGCCCCAGGCAAACCCGCCCCAGGTGGCGTTCGCCTGCCGAAGGGCGTCGTAAGAGCGGAGGCCCCAGCGTGCGAGCGCCTCTTCCAGCTCGTCGCCCTCGGGGATCTCGATGGGATCGCGTCGCGCCCGCATCGCCCGCAGGTAGTCACGCGCGCGAGGGGAGAAGTCCTGAAGAGCGGCGTCGGCGAGCAAGCAGCGGCGGTGCTCGATCGGGGGGGACGCGGGGGCGACGACGAGGCGGCGGGCCTCCGTCGTGCGCCCGGTGATCTGCACCAGTGCGTCGGCTTCGAGGGAGATGGCGCCGCGGGTGTGGCCGAAGCTCCAGAGCTGTACGGCGCCCGCCACGGGCGTCGGGAGAGGAGGCGCCGCATCCAGGGGTTCGAGGGCGAGGGTGGGCGCGGGGCCGTGGATCCGGGCGCGTGTGCCCAGTTCTGCGAGGACCCGCACGAGCTTCGGGGCCTCGGCCACGTCGAGGAGGAAGACGGTCGCGTACCAGGGGTTCGTCTGCTGGACGATGATGTGGTCGTTTCCGTTGATCTGCTCGAGGTCGTCGGAGGCTTCAGGGAGGGTGTGGACGTCGAGCGCGTCCGCGAGCCGCTCCGCGACGTCGCCCTCGCAGCGCAGCTCCGCGGGCGCCTCGCGGGTGATGGTGCGGAGAACTTCGCGCTCGAGGTGGATGAAGGGCGTCCGCGCCACCATGCGAGCACGCGAGAGGTTGGGAGGGCTGAGTTCGATGACGTGGCCCGTTTCGTCGAGGTAGAGATGTCGGCCGAGCGCCGCGGAACCGAAGCGCACCAGCGTCGCTCCGTCGCGTTCGAGGACAGGGGGGGCACCGGACGCGAGCTTCATGGTCCAGGCCTCGTAGCTGCTGAACGCCACGAGGCGGTTCGACATCCGTTGCCGGCAGCCTTGAGGGGTGGCGCTGCAGGCGCTGCGAGGGAGGTAGAAGCGCTCGCGGACGTCGTTCAGGGCCTGCTCCCAGGCGATGAGGGACGCGAAGGGGGGGATCTGATGGCGGATGAGCCAGTCGTCCAGCCGCTCGCGGCTCCAGCCGGGTGGCATGCAGCCGCGTGCGACGAGGAAGCGAAGGGCGCGTTCGGAGAGCGGGGACGCGACGGTCATGGCGCTTGAGAGCCCCAACCCGAGGTCGGATTCCAGGTGTTCACCACGCGGTTGTCTCCGGTCCGCTGGTTGTGGTCGCGCAGCCGCTGGTTGTAGCTCGGTGTCGATGCCTGTGGCGGGGTGAATCGCTGCGTCGGGGGACCTGGGTCCATCGGCCTGTTCGCTGCCGCGGCGCGGTTCATGGCAGCAATGGTCTGGGGCGAATAGCCAGGCGCGATCACGTCCCTGGGGGGGCGTGCGCCCGGTCCGGTCAGGCCCCAGAGGTTCGGAATCGACTGGCTGCAGTTGGCGCAAGGAGCCATGGGGTTGCTGGCTTGATCGCGCGCGGCGATCCCGTTCTCCGGGCTGATCTCGTCGAGGGCATCGCCGAGGGAGCGGCGGCCGTCATCGGAATCCGGATGAATCGGGGCGCGCGGTGGGCAATTGCGGGTCTCCCAGTCCCGGAGGTGCCCGGACAGCGCTGCCGGCTCGGCGCAGGCCGAAGGGCGTCGGCCGCCAGACTCTGCGGCGCTGGCCGTCTCTGGTACGACACGCGGTGCGCCTGCGGTGTGCGCGGTGCAGGGGGACAGCGCTCGATCGACAGCGACGTGGTAGGGCTGCTCGTCGCCCTGGCTGCGCTCGACCGTCGTGCCGTCGCGGCGGGTGATGGTGACGGTCGTCTGCAGACCATCGGAATCGATGGCCGTCTCGGGGCGGTTGTCGGCGTACGTATAGCCGCGCAGGGATCCCTGGAGCCGGATGGGATCTGGGCTGATGTACCTGCCGAGATCCGGGTCGTAATAGCGGTACCGGTTGTAGAAAAGGCCGGTCTCTCGATCCTCGTACTGTCCCGGGTGGCGGAACGGCGTCGCCGAGCGGGTCGCCGGGGTGACCTTGCCCCAGGCGTCCATGTGGATCTCCGCGAGGATCTCTCCGCGCCCGGAGACGATGGCATCCGGGGCGTCGTTGGCGTCGGTCACGAGGAACTCCCATGCTCCCTCTTCCTTGCGCCCGCCGATCTCGAGGTCGGTGCGCTGTGCCATCGGCACCGAGGCGTTGGGACCATGGCAGTATGTGCGCACCTCGACCGCGGGCTCGCCGCTGCTGGACACGTACTGGCGGACCTCGTGCAGGAGTGCGTCGCCGCTCCACACGTACCTGTGGACCTGGGCGACGTCGCCAGGTCCCTCGATCTTCTTCGACACCCGACGCGCGAACGCGTCATAGAGGAAGGATATCTTGACGCCGTCGGGCCGCTCGATCGCCTCGAGGAGACCAGCACCAGACCAGCAATACCGCCAGGGAGGGTCGGCTCCCTTCCGATCTCGTCGCTCGATGAGCGCGCCCTCGGCGTCGTAGATGTACTCGAACGCCCCGCGTGCGCTCAGCTTCCCCCCTGGCTCGTAGCGTTCTCCCTGCGACGCGAAGCGGTTGCCGGACTCGTCGTATCCGAACATCGATGCCTGCATGTCGGGGGGGATCACCGCGACGAGCTGCCCCAGGGGGTCGTGTTCGTAACGCGTGGAGCCATACCGCGGATCGTGTTCTGCGTTCAGCTCACCTCCGCGGCTGTAAGAGAAGCTTTTCTGCCAGACCGTTCCAGGGGGGACCGGCCCGATCCAGTCCGGTTCACCCGCGAGATCGAAGCTCCCCGCGAGGGTGACGCGCCGATGAGCGAGCAGCCCGAAGGCCTCGGGCGCGGAGAGGATGGCTCCCCCCCCGGGCAGTTCTCGTCGCACCTCGGTGCCGCACGGATCGTAATCGAAGCGGATCGCATGGTGGTCTCCGAGCTGGATGCGCGTCGGGCTCCCCATGGGGTCCCGAGCGACCTTCTCGTGGAAGCCGAGGGACGAGCGCACCTCGGCGGGCTTGCCGAGCAGATCATTGACGTAGTCGACGACGCTGGTCTCGACCGAGCCAAGCACCGTCTCGCGGGTCAGGACCCCCCGCGCGTCGTAGGTGAGCAAGCACTCGATGCCGGCGGCTCGCGCTGCGACCACGCGTCCGAGAGGATCGCGATCGATCTCGTCGAGCGCGCCGTCGGGATGCTCGCGACGTACGAGGCGCCCGCACGCATCGTACGTGTAGTTCCAGGTCTGCAGGCCGGCGCTCCGCACCTGCGTCACGCGACCCGCGGCGTCGTGCCGGTAGGCGTAGTGGCGCCCGTCGAAGGTGCGCTCGCCGATGATGCGGCCCGAGGCGCTGCGCTCGTACCGTTGCTCCTCTCCCGCCTCGTTGATGACCCGGAGGAGGTCGCCTTCGCGATCGTAGCGGAGCTTGATGGAACGACCGTCTGGTCGGACCACCTCGTGGATCACGTCGTAGCCCCCCCAGCGCAGCTCGAAGACGCGATCGTTCGCGTCGCGGATGCGCCGGACTCGCCCGACGGGATCGTGCTCGAACACCTCCATACCGCCGTTCGGGTACATCACCGTGTGGAGGCGTCCGGAGAGATGATAAGCGTACCGCGTCTCTCCGCCGGCTGGGTCGACGTGGGCGAGGACGCGGCCCAGGTAGTCGTACCGGATACGACGCACCCCGCCGTTTGGCTCGACGATCTCGATCCGGTTGCCGTGGGCGTCGTACGCCATTCGTGTCGTGCCACCATTCGGCATCAGCGCCTCGACGAGGTGGCCCAGGCCATCATGGCGGTACTGGACGATGTCCCCGAGGTCGTCCCACACGCGGGTGAGCGCTCCCCGGTCGTCGTGCTCGTAGTGCGTCGCCACGCCGAGGGCGTCACGGATGACGGCGAGGTTCCCCATCTCGTCGTACTCGAGTTCGGTCGTGTTCCCCATGGGATCCTGTGACGTCACGACGCGTCCCCAGTCATCCCGCTTCCAGCACCACGTCGCCAGCTCCGGGTCGGTCGAGGAGGCGAGGTTGCCCCAGGGATCGTACGTCTGGGTCCAGACGGCGCTTCCCCAGCAGCCCTTGTCGACCTTCTTGTGCTCGTTGATGACGTAGCGTCGGAGCTGCCGTGAATCGACGACCTCGGTGACGTCGCCGTGGTAGTCGATCGTGCAGTGGAGGACGCCTTTGGCGACCGTCCTCCCGTCCGCGAGGACCTCGGCGACCCCTTCGTCGAGGCTGGGATCTCGACCCTCCGGGTACTCCGCCCACGTCTCGACACAGCGACGTTGCTCGTCGTATCGGTGCCGGACGGTCAGCCCGTCAGCGTGGACGACGTGCGTGAGCAGGTGGTCGCCGTAGCGATACCGGGTGACCGCGCCCTCGGCATCCTTTACCTCCACGAGGTCTCCCGCGTCGTCGTACCGGTAGGAGTAGAAGCGCACGTACTCCGCACCGGGGGGGCCGTTGCGCACCTCGAAGGCGGCGATGCGTCCAGAGCTGTGACGGCGGACGTGGACTGCTCGGAAGACCGCATCCGTGATCGTGCTGAGCTGGCCATCCTGATCGTATTCCAGCTCGATCCGGTGGTCCCACCGGTTCTGGATGCGGAACAGCAGGTAGCGATCCCCGGAGCCGACCCGCCGGAAATAGCGGTTCCACCCGTGCTCGTCCCGCAGGACGTAGAACCCTTCCTCGGAGGCGATCGAGCGCGCAGGCGAGAGCCATGTCGACCTGCCGGGTTCGGGGCGCGGGATCTGCTCGCGTGTGCCGTTTCCCCGCCACAGGACGAGATGGCGGCGGCGTTCCTCGATCTCCCAGGCGAGCGCGTGGGTCCACCCGAAGCCGAGGCCGACGTCGCGCTCGACGGCGAAGGAGGAGTACTCCCGCGTGAGGACGAGCCGCATCGGACCGGGTAACACGAGGTCCACGGCGGGGATGGTGGACACGCGACCGGTCGCCACGTCGACGGGATCGCCGGCGCTGATCTGACCCCCACCGCCATGTGCCGGGTTGGGACAGCCGCTCCCCGAGCCGGTGCCCGAGGCCCCCGCTCCCCGACCATCCTCGCTGGCGCTGTCGCCTCCCTGGCCTCCCTGGCCATCGGCTCCTTGGCCGTCCGCTCCGCCACGGCCGCCGCGGCCACCGCCGTGGCCACCGCCGCCACCCAGGATGAAGATTCCGGGGTTCATGCCGGGGATGGCGGGGAAGTTCGGGAGCGGTGCAGTTCTCGCCATAGGGACTCCTCCAAGGGTCGAGCGACGACTCAGGGTAGATCAGGCGTCTGGACCCTGGATGCGAATCCTCGTTCGGTCGGCCGACAGGAGCGGGGACCTGGGGTCCACTTCGTGGCATGCTCAGGCCTTCGATGCTGGACCTGGACGCTCACCTGACCGCCATCGCCGACGGTGATGCGGACGCCTTCGGGCAGTGGCTCGCCGGGGCAGAGCCGGCATTGCGGTCGTCGTTGCGCTCGTTCGCGGCGCGGGTCGACGTGGAGGCGGTGCTTCAGGAGGCGCTGCTGCGGGTGTGGCAGGTGGCGCCGCGGCACACGCCGGATGGTCGTCCCAACAGCCTGTTCCGGGTGGCACTGCGGATCGCGCGTAACCTGTCCGTCGATGAGGTGCGCCGTGCGCGCGCGACGCCCGTGGAAGATGAGGCGATCGAGCGGGCGCTCGCCGCGAGCGAAGGGGAGGTGATGCCGGTGGGCCCCGATCCGCTGCTGCGGCGGGTGATCGAAGCGTGCCGCGAGAAGCTGCCAGGGAAGCCCGCAGAGGTTCTGATGGCGCGGCTTTCGTCAGGGGGATCCGAGCCTGACGAGGTGATCGCCGCGCGTCTCGGGATGAAGACGAACACCTTCCTGCAGAACTTCACGCGGGCGCGGAAGCTCCTGGCGGAGTGCCTGGAGCGTCAGCAGGTCGACCTGGCGGTGGAGCTGTCATGAGCACGCCGTCGGATCCGCCGAGCGGGAGCGACGAGGAGCGGGAGCGGCTGATCGAGGCCGCGGCTGGCGCGTTCCGGGGGCGGGATCCGCACGGGAACATCCAGTCGCATCCGGCCTGGTACGATCTGGACGAGGCAGGACGGGCCGAGGCTTACGAGCGGGCGCTGCGGCTGCGGGCCATGGAAGCGGCGCTCGATCCACAGGGGCTCTCGACGACGGCGCGGGCGGTGCTGTTGCGGATTCGAAATCGAAAGGCGTAGCGCGAGGGAGGTGAGGGGGCTCGGTGGCGTGTGATCGCTGCCGCTGTCGGCGAACGAGCTGGCTTCAGCGGCCGACGCCCCAGACTTCGCCGGTGGTCCAGGTGGCATCGAGCAAGGCGAGGGTGGCGTGGGCGACCTCTTCCGGGGTGCCGAAGCGCCCCATGGGGGTGCGGGCGGCGAGGCGGGTGGCGCGGGCGGGATCGTGGCCGGACTCGGGATCGGTGACGATGCCGAGGGCGAGGGCGTTGACCCGGACGCGGGGGGCAAGCTCGGTGGCGAGGGCACGGAGGCCGGCTTCGAGGGCGCCTTTGGCGGCGAGGTAGGCGAGGTGGTTGGGGTAAGGGCGGGTCACGCCCGCATCGCTGAGGGCGACGATGGCGCCGTTGCTGAGGGTGAGCTGCTCGGCGAGGGCGTTCGCGAGGAGCAGCGGTGCGACGGTGTGCACGGTGAGGGCGTCGAGGAGCGCTTCCCGGGAGAGGGCGTTCAAGGGGGTGCGTGGGAAGGGGCCGCCGGCGAGCACGAGGTCGTCGAGGCCACCCGTGGCGAGGACGGCGTCGGCGAGGTGCGCCGGTCCTTCGGGGGCGCGGAGGTCGGCGCTGATCATGCGGGGGGGCGGCGGGTGAGGGATGGTGAGGTGCGCGAGTTCGTGGGCGAGCGCTTCGAGGCGCTCGGCGTCGCGGGCGGTGAGGACGACTTGGTCGCCGCGGCGCGCGAGCGCGCGGGCGATGGCGCTGCCGAGGTGGCCCGTGGCGCCCACGACGAGGACGCGGCGAGGGGCGCTCACGCTGGCTCCGGGAGTGGGGCAGCAACGGACAGCTCGCAGGAGAGGACGCCCTTGAGGCCACCGATCTGTCCCGCCATGGCCGCGAGATCGGAGGCGCGGCCGCGCAGCGCGGTGACCTGCATGGTGCGCTCCCGGTCGAGGGGGACGACGAGGCTTGCGACGATGAGGGAGGCGTTCTCGCGCTCGATCTCGGCAAGCCGCCCACCGTTTTCGCGAGCGGAGGGGGTGCTGACCAGGGTGAGGGTCGCGGCGACGCGGGCGCCTCCCTCGAACGCGGCGCGGGTGAGGTCGGCGCGGATGAGATCGCGGAGGGCTTCGGAGCGGTTCTCGTAACCCCTTCCGGCGATGCGCCGATCGAAGTCGCCGAGCAGGCTGCGGTCCATGGCCACGCCGAATCGGACCAGGTCGCTCATCGCGCGTGGGCTCGTCGTGAGAGGAGAAGAGAAGGCACAGGCAGGCAGGGAGGAGGCATCTTCATTTGCGTCGGTCGAGGTGGCGGCGCGCGGCGTCCTTCACCGGCGACGTGACGTTCTTGCTCTTGGAGATCGATTTGAGGTCCGACTCGCGGAGGAGCGGCACCATCTTGGTCGCGACCATGACCGGGGTCCGAGGGTTCTCGACCAGGCTCTTCTTGATGGTGTAGCTGTTCATCCACTCGGCCGTGGTGGCGATGACCCGGAGCACCTCGTCCGAGATGTTGCGGTTGCGGCTGATGAGGGCGATGTCGTCCTCTTGCATCTGAGGGCTGCGGACGGCAGCGCTGGCGACGAGGCGGTTGGTGTCGCGGACGAGGAGCATGCGCTCCTCGCGGGTGCCGAGCATGGCGCGGCGGATGCGCTGGGAGATGGTCATGTCGGCGAGGCGCTTGTAGAGCGGGAGGAACTTCTCCTCGACGTGCTCCTTGCCCTCCTCGTCTTCCTTGTGCGTATCGCTCCCCTGGTTGTCGTCGGTGAGCTGCTCGGCGAGCGCATCCGTCTCCTGGAAGAGCATGTCGTCGGGGGTCGGCTCGTCCGAAGCTTCGGCGATGAGTTCCTCCTTGATGGCGGTGCTCGCCTCTCGCCAGGCAGGGATCCCGGTCAGCTCGACCTGGTTCCGGGTGGCGAGATCGATGAGACGATCGGCCGTCGACATGCGGGTGTTCTTGTTCAGGTAGAGCCGCTCGATGACGCGCGGGTTCTTCAGGAGGCGCTCCTCGTTGACGGCGATGAGCTCGGTGACCGTCTCGTTGCCGGTGGACGCGAGGTGGAGGAGCGTCTCCGCGTCGATGCGGGGCATCGCCAGGAGCTTCTCGAGCACGGGGGGCCGCGCGGGGTACAGCCTGGCGAGGTGGTCGACGACGAGGGGCGGGAGGTCGCTGCCGAGTGCCCCCGTCAGGATGGGATCGGGGAGGGCGGCCAGGGTGCGCTCCGCCGTCTCGCGTACGGAGGCCCGCTCGCTCGTGGTGAGGAGCACGAGGACGGTGGTCAGTTCCCCCGGCTTCATGCCTGGGGCGACCCCGCGGGCGGCCATTTCCTGCAGTTTTTGCGGTGCGGCGGGCTGGGCGATCTTCTGGGCGGGCGGGGAGAGCGTGCCCATGTCGATCGGCGGGATCATCGAATGTTGGTCCTTCTGTGTTCGCCGGGGCATTGCTGACCCGACCGGGGGGGATTATCTTGAGGCGGCCGTACGCCCGCAAGGCGCGCGTCACGGAAGCGGGCGGGAAGAAGCGAAAGGGAGCGCGACATGGGGATTCTGGATTTCGTCAAGAGCGGCGTCCGCGAGATGATGATCGCGCGCCCGGATGCACTGAAACATCTCATCGTCTACAAGCATCCGGATCAGAACATCCCCTTCTGGTCGCAGCTCACCGTCGATAGCGACGAGTGTGCCCTGTTCTTCAAGGACGGGCGCTACGTCGGTCATCTACCGCCCGGCCGGCACACGCTGCAGAGCCAGAACATCCCGTTCCTGAACAACCTCGTGAACAAGTTCACGGGCGGGGACGTGTTCATCGCGGAGGTCTTCTTCGTGAAGACCCAGCCCGTGCGCGGTCTGCCGTTCGGCGGTCCCCTGGAGTCGATGGAGGATCCGATCCTCTACGAGTTCGTCACGCCCCGCATCTTCGGCGAGTTCTCGCTGGTGGTGGTGGACCCGGTGCGCTTCGTCATCGGCTACCACGGGCAGGCGGCCGGCGCGAACGACAACGACGTCATCCTGAGCTGGATCAAGGGCAAGTTCTTCATGTCGGTGAAGACGGTGATCGCCCAGACCTGCGCGCAGCAGCAGAAGAGCCTGCTCAACCTCGGCGGGATGAGCATGGAGCTGGCCGCCCGCATCGTTCAGTCGGCGCCGAACCTCGAGGAGATCGGGGTGCGGGTGCTGGAGATCGGCAACTTCAACATCAACTTCGCGGCCGAGGACCAGAAGCTCCTGCGCGAGGCCAACAAGTCGCGCGGCGAGGCTCGGCGCGGGGTCGGGATCGCTGCCGATCAGGCGCGGGCGAAGCAGTTCGAGCTGGACCAGAAGTTCGGTCAGGATGCGCGCTACACGCAGATGGCCGGCGGCTGGAACCAGTACGCCGCAGGGCAGGCAATGCTCGGTGCGGGCGAGGGGATGGCCAAGGGAGGTGGAGACGCTGGCGTCGCGGGCCTCGGGGCGCAGATGGCCGTCGGCGTCGGGATGGCGCACATGATGAACCCGGCGCACCAGCAGGGGTACGGGCATCAGGGCTACCCTGGCGCTCCTCCTCAGGGCGCTCCGCCCGGCTACCCCGGCGCCCCTCCTGGTTACCCCGGCGCGCCACAGGGCTATCCGGGCGCTCCGCAAGGGTACCCTGGCGCGCCGCAGCCCGCCGCAGCCGCGGGCGCCGGTGGGGCTCAGACGGTCGAGCAGCGGTTGCAGCGGCTCGCTGAGCTGAAGAGCAAGGGCCTGATCTCCGAAGAGGATTTCCAGGCACGCAAAGCGAAGATCCTCGAAGAGATCTGACGAAGGACTCGGGCTTCCCGAGCCGCACGCCCGTCGACCCGTCCGGTCGACGACGTCATCTTCGGAAGTTCATCCTCTCCTGCTGAAACGAGCCCTGGACCAGCCGGTCCGGGGCTGACTTCTTTGTCCGCGCTTCGTGTGAATTCCCTCCTTTCGTTGGTGAGCCAACGTCCATCATCTCGAAAGGCTGAAGGCTCCGCTGCTCCGCGTCAGAGCTGAGCCGCGCACCAGGCCGACGATGGCGAGTGGCAAGAGGCCTGTGCTCACGTGCGTTCGCTGGTGGATGCATCGAACTGCAGCGCGCCATGGCTGGGTCCGCACATACAAAGGCGACGGGTCTGGGCGAGGTGTATTAAACTCGCCAGGTGCCTTCCACGCTGCGTATGCACCCTGGCGTCGTCCCCGGTGGCGGCAATCCCGCGACAGGGAGTGCAGGCGATGGGCCACCTCCGACACCACCGAAGAGTGAGCAGCCTCCTTCGCGCGCTCGATGGTGCCCCCAGTGCAAGCAGACCTTCTCGTCGACGCATGCACGTTTCTGCCCGTTCGACGGTGCGACGTTGGCCGATGCGCTGGACTGGAGTCCCAGCGTCGATCCGCTGATCGGGACGATCGTGGGCGGGCGCTACGAGGTCCTCTCGTTACTGGGCGAGGGCGGCATGGGCACCGTGTACGAGGTGCGCCACGCCACGCTGGGGCGGACGCTGGCGATGAAGGTGCTGCGGCGAGACATCGCCAAGGACCCTGATCTGGTCGCCAGGTTCACCCAGGAAGCCAAGGCGGCGGCAGGGATCGGGCACCCGAACATCGTGACGGTGATGGACTTCGGGTCGATCGACGCAGGCTCGAAGGACGTGAGCCGACCGTTCTTCGTGATGGAGCTGCTGGAGGGCCGATCACTCGGGGCGCTGCTCCGCGCGGAGAAGCTGGTGACGCCGGCTCGGGTCGCGCCGCTGTTCATCCAGTGCGCTCGGGCGCTGGAGGCCGCGCACAAGGCGGGGGTGGTGCACCGGGATCTGAAGCCGGACAACCTGTTCATCGTCCGCAAAGGGGACGCGGAAGTGGTGAAGCTGCTCGACTTCGGTGTGGCCAAGGTGGCGGGCAACCGTCGGCTGACCCGGGTGGGGATGGTTTTCGGGACGCCGCATTACATGAGCCCGGAGCAAGCAGAAGGGAAGCACGTGGACGCGCGCACCGATGTGTATGCGCTCGGCGTGATCATGTACGAGTGCTTCTCGGGCAGGGTGCCTTTCGAAGCCGACACGTACATGGGTGTGCTCACCAAGCATATGTTCGCCGTACCCGAGCCGCTCGAGCGGGTCGCGCCCGATGCGGCGGCGCTGGGGTCGTTCGGGCCGCTCGTGATGCGCTGCCTCGCGAAGCGTGTCGAGGAACGGTTCCCTTCGATGGCGGAGCTGGCCGATGCGCTCGAGCTGGCGCTGACCAACCCGAAGGAGGCGGCGGCAGGGAGCGGAGGTGAGCGTCCTCGGCGTCCGGCGATGCGGCTCCGGGACAGCAACCCGATGCTCGGGCCCGTGCAGCTTCCCAGGGAAGTGGATGCGCCGCCCTCCTCGAAGTCGAGGTCGACGTGGGTCGCGCTCGGCGTCGCCGCGGTGGTGTTGCCGGTGGCGGCACTGCTCGGGGTGCGGGCCTTGCAAGGAACGGTCGAGAACCCGGAGACCGCGCTTGGCGCTTCGGGGTCGCGGACGTCGGAGGCTTCCGCGTCGCTCCTGGAGCCGACTGCTGCTCCCTCGACGAGCGCAGCGCAAAACGTGGTGCCGAGCGTGCCGACGGCCGTGGGGGCCGTGAGCGCGGAGGTGAGCGCCGTGTCTGGCGTGGCACCACGTTCCGGTGGTTCGAACGTCTCGACGCTCACCGGACAGGGGCAGGGAGCCGGACGGGGGACCCCTGCGACCACGGCGAAGCCGAGAGAGTCGGGCGACCTCGTGGACCCCTGGCGCAACACGAAATAGCCGCCGCGCGGCGGGTGAAACATCCAAGGTGGCGAAGCAACAACTGCTCCTGGTCGACGCCGATCCACGCAGCCTGCGCGTCCTCGAGGTCAGCCTGAGGAAAGCCGGGTACAGCGTCACCACGGCGAAGGACGGCGCCGACGCGCTGGCCAAGCTCGAGGTGTCGACGCCCGATCTGGTCCTCACGGACAGCCGGCTCCCGAACCTGGACGGCTACGGTCTGGTCCGTGGGATGAAGGAGCACGCGGAGTGGGCCTCGATCCCGGTGGTGTTCCTGACGAGCCAGAAGTCGATCGAGGACAAGATCCGGGGGCTCGAGCTCGGGATCGAGGACTACCTCACCAAGCCCATCTTCGTCCGTGAACTGATCGCGCGGGTGAAGCTGCTCCTGGCACGGCGAGAGCGGGAGGGTTTCACGACCCGCTCGGGGCCGAGTGGGCGGATGCGGTTCTCGGGGGCGATCGCGGACATGAACGTGGTCGACCTGCTGCAGACCTTCGAGGTGAGCCGGAAGAGCGGCGTGGTCCACCTCGCGAGCGGGGAGGACGAGGCGCACATCTACTTCCGCGATGGCAAGGTGGTGGACGCCACGCTGGGGCGTCTCGCGGGGGAGGAGGCGGTTTACCGTGCCTTGCTCTGGAGTGAGGGGACGTTCGAGGTCGAGTTCTGCAAGGTGGAGTGCCCCGATGTGATCGACGCCTCGACGCAGGGGCTGCTCATGGAGGGGATGCGGCGGGTGGACGAGTGGGGGCGACTTCTGGAGGCGCTGCCGCCGCTCAGCACGCTGTTCGAGGTCGATCACGAGGAGCTGCTCGAGCGGCTGAACGAGATCCCGGATGAGCTGAACGGCATCCTGCGCCTGTTCGATGGGCGGCGGACGTTGATGCAGGTGGTCGATACGTCGCCGTTCGAGGATCTGTCGACGCTGGCGACGATCTCGAAGCTGTACTTCGAGGGGCTCCTGGTGCCGGCAGCAGCGCCCGCGGGAGCGACCGAAGACGTGGTTCCCAGTGTGGATCCGGAGACCGGCCAGGAAGAGTTCCACGGTCCGCCAACGCTCGGTCCGCGGCTGCGGAGGATGAGCCTGGGGCAAGGCAGCGATGCCGAGCAGGGGCCGCTGTCCTCGACTGGAGACGAGCTCGCGGAGGATGGTGGGGTGGTCCCCGCTCCGCTCTCGGTGCAGCCGCTGGGCCTCTCGCTGCCGGGCCGGGGGAGCGCGGACGCGCCGGCGCCGGGTGTGAACACCACGATGGAGGCGGCGGTCTTGCACCGTGGCGTGACGGAAGGGGACAGAGAGCCAGCGGCGGTCGGGGTCGCGGTGGGCCCGAGCGACGACGCGTCCGAGGGGGACCAGGCTGGGGACGCGTCGAGAGGGACCGAAGTCGAAACCGGGGACCGCGCGACCCCTGTGGGACCGTTGACGCGCGATGCGCTGGACCGCGTGTTCGCTCCCGTGGCGGTGATGGAGGCTGCGCGGGAGATCCCGCCGGGGGACTCGGCTGAGGCTCCGGTTCGCGCTGAGGTCGAGGAGGAGGCCACCCGGGAAGCGCAGCAACCCACGGCGCTCGCTGTGCTCGAAGGGGAGCGAGCGGGCGGTGAGGGAGGGATCGCGGTGGTCGATCCTGCGATCCCCGCGAACGAGGGGGGACCCACGGCCTCGAGTGAGGTGCGTGGTGCGCGTGGGCACGCGCCGGAAGAAGGCGCTGTGCAGCCCCCGCGGCGGCATGCCGAGCACGAAGAGGATGTGGACGAGGAGGCCGCGGCGCTGGGAGCGACGCTTGGGCATCCGGAACGTGAAGCGAGGCGTGCGCGACTGCTGCGGGTGGTCGTGGGCGTCGTGGTCGGGCTCGTGCTGAGCATCGGCGGTATCTGGGCGGTGAACCGGTCGAGGAAGGGCGCCAGGCCTTCCACGGTGGAGGTCAGCGCGTCTCCCGAGCCTTCGGGCGTGGGGGCGTCGGGTTCATCGGTCGCCACGATTCCCGCGGTCGGTCATGAAGTCCCGGCGGCGGTACACACGGCGAGCGCAGAGCCGGAGCCGAGCCTCATGGCCGAGCCGAGCCTGACGGCGGAGCCGAGCCTCATGGCCGAGCCGAGCCTGACGGCGGAGCCGAACGGCGCCACGACGGCCACGGCGCAGGGCTCGCCGAGTTCCACAGCTTCGGCCGCACCAGCGGCGACCGGAGCCGCGACCGCGAAGCCGGCTGGTGGTCCTGGGTTCGTCGATGACGAGAAGGCGCCTCTCACGACGCGGGTCATGCGGGCGATGGAAGCCGGGCAGGGGGCGCGCGCCGTGCAACTCGCGCAGCAGCTGACGTCAGGTTCGCCAGGGAGCGCGAGCGCCTGGCACCTCCGTGGCGCCGCGGAGCAGTCGGCGGGGCGCGGTGGGATGGCGTCGTTCCGGAAATGCGCAGAGCTCGCGCCTCCCGACTCGGAGCTGAACGCGGAATGCAAAGCCCTCGCCGGGATGCACTGAGTCCCGCTCGTCGGCTCAGTCAGGCGGAGTGCGTGTCGCTGTGTGGCGTCTCAACCGTGGGTCGAAAAATCACCGGAGCGGAGAGCGCGCGCCGAGTGCACCGAGATCCCTGACGGGCGCGAAGGGGCTCCGTCGGGTGAGCTGAGTGCTCCCCCCGTGCCCCGTTGGCATCAGCGTCTGCCTTCCAGAAACTGCGTCAGGAGCGCGACGAACTCACGAGGACGTTCCTCGTGCGGCGAGTGGCCGGCGTCCATGATTTCGAGCCGCGCCCCGGGGATCTCCCGAGCCAGTCGCTGGGCGCTCACGGCAGGGAAGAGCCGATCGTCGCGCCCCCACACCACCAGCGTCGGGGTGGCGATACGGGTGAGCCGGGCCACCACTGGCCGCGCGTCGAGCCCGGCGCGGAGTACGGCGTGCGCGCTCTCTCGGGCCGAGGGGCCGTTGAACAGCTCGTAGTGGCGCTCGACGCGAGCGGCAGGGAACGTCGCATGGCGCCCGTAGATCTCATCACGGAAGAAGGAGCGGAACAGGGCGCGCCCCCAGAGCTGCTTGAAGAAGATCCCCCCGATCACCGGGACGAGGGGCAGCTTTCTCCTCATCCCCATCGGGAACGGGTAACAGAGCGAATCCTCGACCACGAGCCGCTGTACGAGCTCCGGGTGTTCTGCTGCCAGGGTGATGGCGACGGCGCCACCCAGGGAGTGACCGCAGAGGTGAGCCCTGCCGACCCCGAAGGCCGCGATGAGGTCGGCGATCGCCTCGGCGAAAGCCTCGATGCCATAGGCGTACCGGGCTGCGCTGGGCTTCTCGCTCTCGCCGAAGCCAGGAAGATCGGGGGCGAGCACATGAAAGCGCGTGGACAGCGGCCCGATGATGTCCTCGAACGCCAGACGGCTCGTAAGGAAGTCGTGGATGAGCACCAGTGCAGGGCTGGTGTCGGCGCCTGCCTCCAGCACCCGCATCCGGACCCCGCTGGCGGTGACATCCCGCACGACATGATCAAGCACCCGACTCGTCGTCGCCTGCGGGGCAGTTCTGCCGAGCCTCAGGCGGTCCTCCTTAACAGCAACCATGTGACCGGAGCGTACCAGCCCTTTTGTCCCGGCAACCGGATGTATGACAAGGTGCGTGTCCAAGTCCGCTGACGCTCAACTCTCGCCTCGTCCGTCCTCTCGTGACGATGACTCCGCTCCCAGTGAGAAAGCACACGTAAGCCTCGACCACAGAACAACCAGCACGGGTTTCATCATGGGACATAGAATGTCCCACCATGATCAGAAAACCCTTGCAATCGAGGCAATGCCGGACGGAGCAGCATTCTTTTCGCACGGCTAATTGACTGTATTCCATTCAGTGGAATACAGTCGCGCGCGTTGGTTGGGCAGCGGCGGTGCCGCCGCCCCTGACGGCTCGGGAGGCCGGTGTGCAGAGGATCCCCGACGACGTGCTAGATCGCATCGAGCAGGAGCACGCCCAGGGGATCACGTCGAGTGAGATCCTCGACCTGTTCGCCGCTCACGGGCTCAAGTTCAGCGAAGCGACGCTGAGGAAGTATGTGCAGCTCGGCCTGCTCCCGCGAAGTGTGCGGGTGGGCCGAAAAGGCAAGCATCAGGGCTCCCAGGGGATGTATCCGGCCAGCGTGGTCCGACAGATCCAGCGGATCAAGGACATGATGGCGCAGGACTACACCATCGAGGAGATCCAGAGGGAGTTCCTGTTCGTCAGGGGTGACATCGAAGAGCTGGAGCGGACGATGGCGAAGGTCTTCGATGCACTCAAGGAAGCCGCAAAAGAGCGGCGAAGTGAGACGAGTGGGCGAGCCATCGCGCAGGACCTGAGCACGGCTGAGGTCCTGGCGCGTGAGCTCGTCGCGAAGCTCACCATGCTCGAGGAGCGCTTGATGGCTCAGGCGCGGCTCTCGAGAGGATTGATGTCTTCAAAGCAGGCTGCTTCCTCCTAATTCGAGGGGCGTCAGCGGTTCGAATGTAGCGGCGTGCATGGACGGGTCGGGCCTGTCCGCGTGCGCTTCATGGCGATCGATGGTCCGGCGAGAACCGCCGGAGAGTACTGGACGACCATTCGGCGCGCGGGCTCGGACTCGCGCATCCGGGCGGTCGTGCGTGCGCAGAGCGGAAAACGGAGGCAGGCGCATGGCGATGGTGTCTGATAGCGGGCTGGAGGTGTTCGAGGGTGCAGGGGCCGAGGCCGGTGACGTCGAGCTCGAGGAGCTCGGGGGGCCGGTCGTGGAAGGCGCGCTGGCGCGCAAGGCCGAGCTGGCGACATCGGCCAGCGCCGTCACCCGCGAGCAGCGTCGCTCGCGGCGCAAGCGCGAGGTGCGTGCGCGAACCATCAGCGTCAAGCGGATGACGAAGCGCGAGCTCGAGATCGGAAGGATGCTTTACCCCGAGACCGACTACTACAAGCCGCGTACCCGCGCGGAATGTGTGGATGGTCCGAGGCCCTGTCCTTACGTGTCGTGCAAGCACCACCTGTACCTGGATGTTTCGCCACGTACGGGGGCGATCAAGCTCAATTTCCCCGATCTCGAGGCGTCGGAGATGAACGAGTCCTGCGCGCTCGACATCGCCGATCGGGGAGGCACCACGCTCGAGGACGTGGGTGCGATCATGAACCTCACCCGGGAGCGGATCCGTCAGGTGGAGGTCAAGGCGCTGGCAAAGCTGGAGGCGCTGCGCGACATGAACGCGCTGCGCGACTACGTCGATGAAGGGCCTGTCGGCAAGCGCCGCCTTCCGGTGCTGAACCGGCCCGAAGTGGACGACGCCGATGAGGACCTGGACGACGAGGACCTCGACGACGACATGGAGGACGGCGACGGGTTCGGCGGTGATCGCGCGCTGGCAGCGAGCGAGGATGCCGTCGAGTTCGACGGCGGCGAGTGATCACTCCGGGCGGGCTTCGACGCTGATCAGGGCGCCCTCGGCGAGCGCTGTCGCGAGCCAGGCGCGCCACGCGGCGAGGCCGACCCGCGCAGGGGCGCTCCCCGTGGGCGCCCGGTCACGCCACAGGTCGATCAGCCTCCGCCTGGGCTGGGTGCGTGCATCGCGCTCTGCTCTGGCGAGGTTCGTTTCGGCGCGCTTCAGGTCGCTCTCGGTGAGCCGTTGCGAGAGGCCGGAGAGCAGCTCGCGAAGCCGGGTGGTGACAGCTTCGAGCCGATCCGCCGATGTACGGACGTCGACCACCAGCGCAGCGGCGCGGGAGCCTCCGATGACCCGCGCCGTTGCGCGAGTGCCGATTGCGTCGGTGAGCGTCGTCGCGAGCAGACCTCCCTCGCCATCGAGCGCCGCAGCCGTCAGTCTCGCCAGCTCCAGCGTCCCCTGACCCACCGGTGCGCCGATGAGCGCCTGTGCGAGCGCTGCTTCCCTGGGCAATGCCGTCGTGTAGCGCCCCGGGTGTGGTGTGCCGAGCTCGGGCGCGGTGCATGTTCGCTGTCCGGTCCTGGGCGCGATCCACCGCTCGGTGGCCATCGCCGCCGCGGTGGCCTGTGCAGCGTCCGCGTTCGCGAGGACCGCAACGCGGAGAGGTCCGGTCGCGAGCGCCTGCCAGCGATGACGTGCGGCATGCAATGCGCTCCCCGTAACGCGCTCCCAGAGGCCGAACGGCTCGACCCACGAGGGATGATCTGGCGCGATGGCCGCGGCAAATGTCCCCATCGCGGCCGCTTCAGGACCGGCGGTTCGTTCCAGATGTCCGAGCGCGGCGACCCGTGCGAGCGACAGCGCCGTCGACTCTGCCGTGGTCCCCGTGAGTGCGCGCGCCGCGGCATCCGCGACCCGGCGCGCGAGATCGGCGGGCGTCTCGGACTCGTCGTCGAGCGGTGCGTGGGCGATGACGCCGATGCCTTCGGGCGTGATCCATGGCTCCAGCGCCACGTTGCCTTCCCAGGGAGGCTGCACTGCCGAGAGCGCAGCGAGCGCCGTCGCCCCCGCATCGCTCACACCTTCCTCGACGACGCCACAGGGGCTCGCGAGCAAGACCCACACCTCTCCTTGGCCGCGCTCGACCAGGGTGCGCCGCTCCACCGAGGGCTGGGCAGCGGACGTGAGAGCCCGCCCGAGTTCGACGTCGAAGCGTGCGCCCACCGAGGTCTCACCGCTCGACGGCGGATCTCGGCGTGGTGGTACGGCGAGCACCGTCGCCCATCGTTCCGGCTGATCACGCGCGACACTGGACAGCGCCCACCACGCGGCGCGTGCGGCCGCGTCCCGTGCATCTGCAGCGGTGAGAATCTGCCTGGACACGACGCCGGTCGAGGGAGACGAGGCCAGCTCGGTGCGGATCTCCTGACGCACCAAGGCCGCTACCGCCGCCGCAGCTGCCTCCGGAGGTGTACCTCCCTGCATCGCTGCCGCCTCCACCGTCACGCTGATGCAGCCGCCGCGTGGGCGCGCCACCCCGAGCACTTCCACAGGGCTCCATGGGATCGAGAGCGCAGCCAGACGCGCTCGCAGCGGGGAGCTGATGGCGCCGAGACGCTCGGCGGTATACGCGGCCGAGCGCGCATTCGGGACACGAACGGCCACGGTGAGGCGCGCGCTACGATCACCCAGCTGCAGCGAGGAATGGGCGCCCACCGTATCGGCCGTGGGCCATGGATCCGTGGGCTCGTCGCCCGCCGGCCAGGCCCCGGCGCGCTCCAGCGCGGCTGCGGTCTCCTCGCAGAACGCGGCTGGACCGACGGCCGATATCGACGTGCGCGCCGCGTGCAGTGCCGAGCGACGCCACGCCTCCAGCTCCCGCGCGCCCGCCGGGGTGGACAGGTCCGGGACCGGTTCATTCCCGGCGAGCCCCACGCGCCCCGTGCAGGCTGCGACCGGCAGCAGCTCGGGCGCGTCGAGTGGAATCTCGCGCAGTCCCAGCAGGCGCCGCTTCGCCAGCGCGAGCTCGGGGCTGTCGACCGCGATGGGCTGGGCGAACGCGCGAGCGAGGGCGCCGAGGAACGAAGCCACCTGCTCCTTGCCTCTCGGGCGTGCGACCACCCGGAACGCGCTTCGGTCCACTTGAACCTCGAGTTCAAGACCCGTCGCTCGCAGCCGCCCCTCGATGACACTCGCGAGGGCTACCGTCGCCGCAGGACCGAGATCCGTGGCCACGGCTGCGACCAGCGCGGGTGCAGGGTCTCCTTCTCTCGACACGAGCGCCAAACGTGGGCGCTCATCGAGACGGCGCACCTCGATCTGCCCGACGCTGCCCTCGGGTGTCGGGAGCAACGCTTGCACGGGCGGGGGCACTGGTGGCTGCTGCTGACAGGCACCGACGAGGAGCCCCAGCGCGCCGACGACGACGGGCCCGAGCCAAGCTCCGGCGAGCGAGCGCATCGAGGGGAGGGGACCCGCCCCGAGGGACGCGTCAGACCTTGGAAGACCCTTTGCGCGACCCGACCTCGGAGCGCGAACGCGGCGCTTCGGGCACGTCATCCGCCGAGCGTACTCAGAACTCGAAGTCCGCGGGGGAGCGCGGTGCGATCCTGAAGCCATAGAAATAGGTCAACACCCCGGTGACGGCGCGGAACGACGACCCCTGGAGCGCTGGCCCCTGTCCCTTCAGATCGTACAGCTCGTTGGAGATCCGAACGATGTCGCTCGCCTCCACGCCTTGGCCCATGTTGATCGCCGCCGAGTACCGGCCGCTGCTCTCCGAAGGATTGCCAGCGATCTCCACGTTCTCCAGGCGGACGAGCATGCCGATGTAAGGTCGGGCGCTCTCGTACCCGCGCAGCGCGGTGAGCGGCACCGTCGTCGACTCCACATGGGCGTTCTCGAAGCGGAACGACATCGTGCCCCCGATCTCGGGCAGCGTCCGGCAGAAGGGGAAACGCCCAGTCACCGGCCCAGCGAACTCCATCATCACCCCCGTGACGTCCACCACATCGCCTTCCGCGAGGCGGAGGTCGGGGGGGCTGAACGAGGGGTTGAAGACGGTCATGCCGAACCCGGGGACGGGATCGCCCTCCACGGGTTCGTGGTTCGCCTGTGCGTACGTATCCTGCACGTAGTAGTTGCCGGTCGCGCCCTGGCTGGTCTCGTCGTAGCGGTCGATGGCCACGACGGCGACGCCCGTGACCCGTACCGGACGATCCGACGGGTAGGAACAGCGCGCGCTGTCCTGATCGTCGGGGTCGAGCCAGCTCGGCTGTCCGAGGACCTGTGGGAGGCGCTCGCCATCTCCGTAGACGTTCGCGAGCGGGTCGGCGTGCGCGTCCCCGTTGCCCCCACCGCAAGCGGCGAGAGGGAGGACGAAGGAGAGAAGGAGAGGGATGCGGGTACTGTCCAGCAAGAGGCCTCCGGCCGCCTCTTACCATACCGCGCGTGGCATGAGGCGGGCTTTCGGGGCACCGGGCGCACGCGGCGGTGCGCTGCTGGCACGGGCCTCGAAGATGCTATACCCCGCCTGTGCTGTCCGGTCGCGCACTCGCGCTCGTGATTCTGGCCTGGTCCCTGGTCAAGGTGCTCTTCGCGCGTCTCGGCGGAAGGAAGACTGGCCTCGCGCTCTTTCACGACAACTACGACGCGGATCGCCTCCCACCGCTCACCGCAGGCGAACGTGAGGAACTCACCTCCTTTTCCAGCTGCATCGCCTGCGGTCGTTGCGATGCAGGGGAGGCAGAGCGCATCGCAGCGTCACGCGGCGCCTATCCAGGCTTGATGGCGGTCGTGCTGGCTTCAGCGCGGAGCATGCCGGACTTCGACGCGGCGGCCCTGGCGCTTCGCCACGTCCCTGACGAGGTCCTCGAACAGAAAGAGGCCATCTGCCCCACGGGCGTGCCTTTTCGGGCCATCGCGCGGTTCATCCGGGCCAAGGCCGACTTCATCGCGGCTGCTGACGGCAACGCCCTTCCTCGACGGCATCTGCCGCTCGCCGCGACGTCCGGCGGAGCAGCCATGGCACTCGGCCAGCCTGCCCAGGGGGAGGGGTGAGGTCGCTCGTCGCGCCCCTCTGCGGCCTCCTCGGAATGCTGACGGCTGCTTGCAGCAGCGGGACCAGCCGCCCCCCCGTAGTGCCCACGAGCCCTGCGTCCGAGCCCCCTTCTGCCTCCGGTGACTCCGGCGACATCCAGGGAGAGCGCGGCCGTGCCAGCTACTACAGCGATCGCCTCGCGGGCCGGTCCACCGCCAGCGGCGAGCCCTATCGGCCCGGCCTCCTCACGGCGGCGCATCGGAAGCTGCCGTTCGGCACGGTGGTCGACGTGATCCGCGCCGATGGTCGGCGCGTCCGGGTGACGATCAACGATCGCGGCCCCTTCACGAAGGGGCGGATCATCGACCTCTCGCGCAAGGCTGCCGAGGCCATCGGCATGATCCGCGAGGGGGTGGTCGACGTCACCGTGGTGGTGGTGTCGAAGCCCCCCTCGCGCCGCTGACGCTCAGGACACCAGGCTGAGCCGAGGGCCTGCGGTGAACGCGGCAATGTGCCCGCTCTCCTCGGCGACGTACACGTCACAGCGCTCATCGACCCGAAGCAGATCCGGGATCAGATCGGTCGGAACCTTTCCGAGCGGGGCACCATCGCGCGAGCGCACCACATGCACCTCGCTCTGGGGAACGAACAGCGCGCCCGAGCGCAGCACCGGCTCCAGACGACGAGGTCGATCCCCCTCCGCACCCCCGCCGAACACGTGACGGTAACGGATCTGGCCGTCCAGCGCGCCGACCCCGATCAGCTCGCCGCCCTCGCTGTTCACCACGATCACGTCGTCGACCACCATGCACGACGCCGCTCCGGCACAGATGGCCACATCGAACCGCGCGGCGCCGGTCTGTCGGTCGTATGCGACCAGCCCCGTCCCGCGGCGACCATGGGTCACCACGCACACCGTCTCTGCTGCGAGCAACGGCGCGCCGACGGGAGCGCCGTGTGCCGGCAGATCCACACTCCACCGCGCTGCACCGGACCACGGATCGAGGTGATGCAGGCGTGCTCCGCCTCGCCCCACCAGCGCGCCATCGCCAGCCAGCGCGAAAAGGGCGTCGTGATCCACGGCCACCGGCGCGTTGAAGCGCAGCCGATCACAGAAGCGCCACACCACCTCACCCGTGAGCACGTCCAGGGCCGAGAGCGAAGGCTCCCCGCTCACCACCACCACCAGCTTGCCAGCGCGCCGCAGCCGGAAGCTCTCCCCCCGACGCGCCGCATAGCGCCAGCGCACATCGCCTCCGTGCAGATCCACCGCCGCCAGGTGCCGTGCCCCCTCGCTGACGATCAGCGTACGCGGCAACCCGGGCGCGCTGACCACCGCCCCCGCCGCGCTGCCCCCGGCGCGTGGCGAGAGCCGCGTGGACCAGGCGACCTCGCCGCTCGTCAGGTCGTGCAGGCACAGCGTCCCGTCTGGCAGGAGCCGACCCAGGCCGACCGGCGTCATCACGCTCACCGCCCGAGGGGCAGGCTGCTGCCACACCAGCTCCCCGGTCCGTCGATCGAGGCAGCAGATCTCTCTGGCCGTCCCCGCCACCAGCACGTCCCCGCAGAGGAACGTCGAGCGCAGATCGAGCGACGGGATCGCCGTCACCCAGCGCGCCGAGAAGCGGAGCCGCGTCCTCGAGAACGTATCGGCGGTCGCCTGGGCCGCGGCGGCCCGGGTCGCTTCTGCGAAGGCCCGGTAGCTCTCCGGCGCTTCGTTGATCTTGGCGTCGTTGCGCGTCACCTCGCGGAGCCGCTCCGACAGCTCCCGCACCCGCGCACGGAACGCGTGGAGCCGCAGGTTCGAGGCCTGCGACCGATCGCGCCGCGAGAGGGTCCGGCACAGCGCCCTGCCGAACGCGATCACCCCTTGGGCGAGCGCTGCCACATCCACCGCAGGGAACGTCCAGGGTTGCGTCCGCGACTCCCCGCGATCGCTGCCGCGCGACGGGCCCACCTCCCGCGGGCGTGAAAGCCCCAGGCTCAGCGACAGCCCACCCTCCCCATGCACCCGGATTCCCAGGAGCGCCCCGCCAGCCGTCACGCGGCGGTGGTAAGGCCGGCTACGGGTCCAGGCATCCAGCGCCTCCAGCGCGAGCGCCGTCAGTTGCTCGGCCACGACGAACACCAGCACGTCGGGCAGCTCCCGAGCATGCTCGCCCACCGCGACGCGCACCCGCCCTCGGAAGAGCAACGAGAACAGGTCGGAGCGCTGGACGGGCGGCGGCACCGACTTTGCGCCACTGCTGCGGCTCTCGGTGGCGCCTCCGCTCTCCGGGGCGGTGTTCGAACGCAGCAGCACCTCGGACGCGATGACGACGGGGATCTCGCCCGTGGGCTCCACACCGACCACGGCGAGATCCGTCGTGGCCTCTTCGTCGGGGAACGGCAGCGCCCCCTCCAGGCGACGCCGCGCGGCAGCCAGCCGAGGCACCTGCGTGGGGGAGGCGCTGCGGCCCGCGCGATCGAGCGCGGCCAGCACGAACGCGCAGAGGCCCTGGCCCGCCACCCGACGCTCGTGCAGCGCGACGGCGGGGACCTCTCCACCCTGGAACGTGGTCGCGTGGATGTCGCGCCCGGCGCGCTCCAGGCCGAGTTCCCAGGGTTCCGGTTCCACGCAGAGGCGCACCACGGCGCGCCCGCGGCGGCCGGTGGCCACGTCGGCGACCGCATCGGCGAGATCGCAGATCAAGGCGACCGGATCCGCCTCGGCGTGCAGAGGGAGCGCCGCAGGATCCTCGATCCAGGCCGGGGCTCCACGCTCCCGGGGCGAGCGCTCCAGCAGCTCGAGGAGCTCATGGAGGAGGGCCGGCTCGGGCGAGGAGGGGAGGGTGTTGTCAGCGACGAGAGACAGTCCGTGCATCCGCTGCGGGATGCTAGGCAGGGTGGGCACCTTTCCTAACTTTTGTGCGCGCATTGCCGTGGATTGGACAAGCTGGCGGCGTGCGGCTAGTGGCGCCGCCCCCTCACTTTTCCGGCCATCCAGCGCGACGCCTCCCCCCGCCGACGGCGCGTGCGGGGCTCGCGCGACGCTCACCTGCCGGCCGGCAGCTCCGAGCGCGGGCGCCACCTGCGCTGGCCGTGCTTCCTGGCCCGGTAGACACGCCCGGCGGAACTCCTTCATCATCGTCGTGCCTCATGCCGCAGGTGTTCCACCACGAAGCCCTGCTCCGCGCTCGGCTCGATCTGAACCTCACGCAGGAGCAGCTCGCAGCCGCCGTCGGCGTCGATGTCCGCACGTACCGGCGCTACGAGTCCGGCGCGGTGAACGACCCGCGTCAGGGCTTCTCGGTGCGTCACCCGACACGACGCCGGATGCTGGAACGCCTCTGCGTCGAACTCGGCCTGACGGAAGAGGAGCTGCTCCTCGACACCAACGCGCTCGCGCACGATCAGCGCCCCACCCCCACGCCTCCGCGCTCCACCTCCCTTCCACCCTCCGCACCTTCGCCCGCGCCGGAGTCGCCACCAGCATCACCGCCGACCACGCTCGTGCCCCTCCACGTGCATGCTCTCCAGCGTGCCAAGCATTTCGTCGGACGCGCTCCCCTGCTGGCCATGCTGAGCCCGTGGATCGCCGCCCCGCGCCCCGCGCCCCGGGTGCTCACGCTCCTCGGCGTCGGCGGTGCGGGCAAGACCGCGGTCCTCGACCGCGCGCTCGCCGAGCTCGGAGATGCCCCGCAGCGAGGCGGCGTCTTCGTCTGGAGCTTTTACGAAGACGAGCGCATCGAGTCGTTCCTGGCCGAGGCGCTCCGCTACTTCGCACGAGGTGCAGAGAGCGGCCCGGGAGAGCGCCTGCTCCGGCTGGAGGAGGCGCTCCGGGACGGCGCTCCTCATCTCCTGGCGCTGGATGGTCTCGAGGTCGTTCAGGCCGAAGGGGGGGGCGGGCGCGCTCACGGCGAACTCGTGGATCCTCTCCTCCGACGCCTCCTTTGCGCCCTGGCCCGAGGGCTGGGCGCCGCCCGCGCGCTCGTCACCTCGCGCTTCTCCCTGACGGATCTCGACCCCTGGGCAGGCGATGGCGCGGGCTCCCTCCCGCTCTCCTCGCTCTCCTCGGGTGAGGCCTCCGACCTGCTTCGCGCGTGGGGCGTCCGCGGCGACGACGACACCCTCCGTGGCCTCTCCGCCCCTTCCGGCGGGCACGCACTCTCGGTGGCCGTGCTCGGCTCCTATGTCGGCAGCTTGCTCGGTGGCGACCCCGCAGCTTTCCGGAGTGCGGCCCTGGTCGATGCCGCCCGTGATGATGCCCTCGCCCGTCGCCTCGCCTCGATCCTCTCCGCCTATGCGGACGCCTTGCCTCCCTCGGAGCGGGATCTCCTGGCCCGGCTGTCCTTGCTCCCTGCCGCCGCCGAGGAAGAAGCGCTCCTCACGATGGTGCGCGCCGGAGGCATGCTCGCAGGCACCCTCGCCGGATGGGGGATCGCCGAGCTACGACGCGGCCTCGCGCGGCTCGAGCGCCTCGGCCTGGTCTTCGTTGCGCGTGCCGAGCGACCTCTCTATTCCACCCACCCCTTCGTTCGCGATCACTTCCGCGCCCTGGCCGCAGGCTTGCGACCAGCAGCCGCTGCGGCCCTCGCCTCCTCCAGCGAAGGCTCCCTCCTGCGGGCTCCGCGTCATGCTCCGCGCGACACCGCGACCCTCGAACTCCACGAGGCCCTCATCGGCCAGCTCCTCGAGCAAGGGCGCGCCGTGGACGCCTGGGATGTCTACCGGCGTGGCCTCGGAGGCTTCTCTCATCTCGGCCTCGTCCTTGGCGAGATGAGCCGCGGCGCCCGCGTCCTGCGCGCGTTCTCCGCCGCCACCGACCTGGATCGCCAGGCCGACGGCGTGCAGGACGACGACCCGCATCGCCTGCCCGAAGCGCTGCCCCCCCTCTCTCGCGCCGAGCTCGCCTACGAGCGCGGCCTCTATGCAGCAGCCCTCGGCGAGCTGGGTTTTGCTCGCCGCTGCTACGAGGCCCACAACCGCCTGGTCGAGGACCTCCAGGAGCCCATCCACCTCACCACGGGCCTGCGCACCCTTGCATATACCGAGCGCCTCGCAGGCTCACTCCGCAGCGCGCTCGCCCTCGTCGACCGCGCCATCGCCATCGCGGAGCGTGACACCCACCCGGCCCACATCACCCGGGGTCTCTCGCTGCGTGCCGCCATCCTGCACGACCTGGGCGACGACGGTGCCGCAGCCGATGCCTTCGCCGCGGCCCGCTCCCTCGGCGATCGCCTGACCGCCCGCCGTGGGCTCTGGGAAGCCGAGCGCGAGCTCGCCCTGGGCCACGTTGGCGACGCCAGCCGCACGGCACGCCGCATCCTGGGGCAGTGCGAACACCTCGGCTGGCAGGGACATGCCTCTCATGCCCACGCCTTGCTGGGTCATGCCCTCCTCGAAGAGCGCGACCTCCTTGCAGCCACCGAGAGCCTCACACGAGCGCGCCACTGGGTCACCGTCTCCGGAGAAGTCGAGGCGGCGTTGCGCTGTCACGAACTCGCGGCCCGGATCGGCCTCGCCCGAGAGGCGATACGACGCGAAGGAGGGGTGGAGGCGCTCGACGCGACGAACTCTGCCACGCATGAGGCCGCCGTCGAAGCCGACACCGGACTTCAGCTCGCCACCCTGAGCGGCTTCGGTCCAGCGAGGACCCGACTCGCCATCCTTGCGGCCCGCGCAGCATTCTTCGCAGGATCGAGCGAGGCGCTCGTGCTGGCCCGCGCAGCGCTGGCGGGTGCTGACCTCGACGACGCCCGCGGACACGCCGAGGCGCAGCGCTGGGTCGAGATCGTGTCCGCCCCCGCGCAGCCGCTGCACACCCCGGTCCCGCCCAGGCCCACCTCCGGGTGATGGAAGCACCGCAGTATGTCCAGGCATGTGGCATGCTTCCCGGACCCCCATGCCCCCTGCGTCCGAGCGCCCGCGCCGCTTCTCGATGCTCCGCTCCTTCGTCCTGGCTGACCTGATCACGCTGGGCAACGCCGCGAGTGGAACGCTCTCCCTCTTCTTTTGCCTCAACTACCTGGACACGCACGAGCGGACCTACGTGTGGTTCGCCCTGGGTCTCCTGCCCCTCGCGCTCATCTGCGACATCCTCGATGGGACGGTGGCACGCTGGCGGCGCAAACACTCGCCCCTCGGCGCCGATCTGGACTCGCTCGCGGACGTGATCTCCTTCGGTGTCGCCCCCGCTGTGCTCGGATACACCCTGGGCCTGCGCGGTGCCTGGGACATGGTGGCGCTGGTCTTCTTCGTCTGCTGCGGGATCAGCCGTCTTGCCAGGTACAACGTCACCGCCGCGTCGCTCAGCGACGACAGCGGCAAGGTGAAGTACTACCAGGGCACCCCGATCCCCTCGAGCCTGCTCCTGGTGCTCGTCCTCGGCATCCTGTTCTCGATGGGCCACGTCCACGAGCAACTCTGGCTCGGCGAGATCCGCCTCGGTCCTGGCGTCCTTCACCCCCTCAGCCTGCTCTTCGTGCTGAGCGGCAATGCGATGATCAGTGCGACGTTGCGCATCCCGAAGCCGTAGTCCTGCGCTGCCCGAGGCCGCTCATCCGGAGCGTTCGCCTTCTGTCACGCCGCGCACGCCGGACGCGACGTGGCTTACCCAGCGGTCCGCGAAGCGTGCGGATGACGCGCGAGCATCGTAAGAAGCATGGGCCCGCTCATGAGCCTCGAACAGCAACTCTCGGCCCTCGAGCTGTCCATCCTCCCCACCTGGGTCTGGGATCACGAGCGTTGCCGGTTTCCCTGGGCGAACAGCAAGGCCGTCGCGCTCTGGCGGGCTTCGGATCGGGCAGAGCTGCTCTCGCGGGATCTCTCGGATCTGTCGGCGTCCACGCGTACCCGCCTCGAGAACTACCTGCGCGCCATCCTCGACGGTCAGACCGTCGAGGAGGACTGGACCCTCTACCCACGCGGCGTGCCTGCCACCATGACGCTGCACGGTCAGGGCGTGCGCCTCGACGACGGCCGCACGGGCATCCTGTTCCAGGCGCTCCCTCGTCAGGCAGGCATCGACGACTCCATGGTGCGCGGGGTGGAGGCGGTCCGTCACACCTCCGTCTTGATCAGCCTCGTCGATGGGGAAGGACACATCCTCTTCCACAACCCTGCGGCCTTGCGTGCCACGCACAGCGCTACCCGCCTCGATGCACTGTTTCCGGATCCAGGTATCTCCGCGGCCATCTTGCGTGTCCTCACCGGAGAACACGTGCCGTTCTCGGCGGAGATCCCCGTCGGCCCTCCCGACGACGAACGGCTGCACCTCGTCGAGGCGCGCGCGACGACGGATCCGGTGACCGGGGGTCGAGCCGTCCTGGTCCAGCAGCTCGACTTGACCGCGCAGCGCAAGGCGGAAGTGGAAGTCGAGGCACAGCGCCGCCTCATCGACGAACTCAACCGCTCCCTCGCCCTCGTCGAGCAGCAACGCCAGCAGATCGTCACCCTCTCGGCGCCGATCCTCGAGGTGTGGGAAGGGACACTGGCCGTGCCCCTCATCGGCCTCATCGACGCCGCGCGCGGCGACGAACTCGCCGAGCGCTTGCTCCCCGCCATCTCCCAGCGCACCGCGGCCAAGGTGATCCTCGACCTGACCGGCGCCGAGGCACTCGACCTGGAGGGCGCTGCCGCCCTGGAGCGCCTGTCTCGCGCCGTGACCCTGCTCGGCGCACGCCCCGTGCTCACCGGCGTCCGCCCGGAGGTCGCGCGGGCCCTGATCGATGCGGGCATCCACGCGGAAGGGTTCGTCATCCTCCGCAGCTTGCGGCAGGGCCTGGAGGCCTGTCGCGCGCCGGCGCCGGCGCCATCGAGGGCGCGGGCGCGGCCCTGAACCGCCGCCTCCACCCGTCCATCGCTCCCGCCGCCGCGTGATTCCGAGCGGCGGGCCACGATCTCCCGACGCCAGGACGACGACGTCCTTCCGGGCCGCGCGGCCCTCGACGTACACTCGACGCGATGCGGTGGTGCAAGGGGTGCGCGGCGGCGGTGGAGGGCGAGCCCTCGGAGAATGTCCGTTGCCCCCAGTGTGGGGCCGACAATCCACCGCTCCAGCTACCTCCAGCCGTCTCTCCCGCCGTACGGATGCTCGCCGTCGGTGGCATGGTCGCCCTGGCGCTCGGGTTCGCCGTCCTCTTCTTCATCCAGGTCGAGCCACCGCCGGACGGCACCCGCCCCTCGCGTGGCGCGCTGAGCGCCCGCACCCCCTCGCGCGCTCTCCGCGGCCTGGCGCTGGAGGTGTACCGGGACGACCTCTGCTTCGTCGATGCGAACGGGGATGGCACCCTCGATCCCGTGGTCTGGATGTCCGACGGAAAGGACCAGAGCCGCGTCGCGGTCGTCGACGGGCGCACCGGAGAGGGGATCTGGGCATCGCCTGCCGGGAAAGGTCGCCACGTGCTGGGCTGCGCAGACACCGACACCATCCTCGCTGGCGCGGGTCACGCCTCGCTGCGCGCCCTCGACGCGCGCACGGGCGCCGAACGCTGGAGCGTGGATCTCCCGGGTCAGCCCGAAGCGCTTTCCGTCGGCGAGGGATGCATCACCGTGCTCTCCCGCGGCGGCGTCGCCACCGGCCTGCAGCGAGCGACGGGCGCGATGATCGCGTGCCCCTCGGCGCCGACCCCAGACGCATTCGCCGGCCCTCGCTGGGACCGCACCAAAAATCCCCGCCTCGTGCCCGTCGGAGAACTCTCCCTGCGGCTCTCGGCGGCCACCGAAGGCGCGCCCAAGCTCACCCTCGAAGCCCTCAAAGCGGGGACCGTCGTCTGGACGCGCCCCCTCGACGCCCGCGCCCCCGGCGCCAGCCCCGAACTCATGCTCGTGGTGGCCGGAGGCATCGTCATCGTCGCCGGCTCCGACGGCGGAGGCGCGGGCCGCATGCGCTTCGTCGGGATCGACGTCGGCTCCGGCAACGTCCTCTACGAGCGCCCTGCAGGCTGGGCGGGTCCCCACATCCCCGCGATGGACGCCTCGGATGGACGCCTCGTCGTCATCGCCGGCGGCTCCCTGCGCGCCATCGACATCCCGACGGGCGAGGAGGCCTGGCAGGCCGTCGCACCTGCGTCGCTCCCCTGACGCGACTCCGCGCCCGACAAAGCTGATCGGTCACCCGACAGACGCCACCGGGCATCCACCGCGCCTGGGCGCCCACCGCTCACCGCTCACCGCTCACTGCTCACCGCTCCCGCTCCGACGGGTGCATCGTGGAGGCCGGGTGCATCGTGGCGGCCACCTGCCGCAACCCCTCGGCCAGCTCGGAGGCCGTCGGCGCGCGCGCCGGATCGATGAGCCACTGGATCAGTACCCCGATCAGCAGCGTCAGGTGCACGGACCCGACCGCACGCACGGCGCGCTCGTCCTTCGTGGGCTGGGCGGCGTGGAACATGGCTGCCAGCCCCATGCGCGCCTTCTCGTGGGCCTGGGCGAGCTGCTCCCGCAGCGCCGGGACCCGCTCCGCCTGAGGGAAGGCCTCCACACTGCCGACCAGGACCGGCCGTATTTCCGCGAACGACGCGAGCATCCGCGACCAGGTGAGCTCGAACTGCTGCGCCGGATCGGCCGCGGGCTCGGCCCGAAGGATCCGCTCCATCTCCGTGGCCCACTCATCGAGCAGGAGGATCATCGCCTCGTTGAGCAAGGCCTCCTTCGAGCCGAAGTGGTAGCCAATCGACGCCAGGTTGGTCCCTGAAGCCGCCACCAGGTCGCGCGCCGTGGTGTGTGCGTACCCTCGCTCCAGCAAGCACTGCTTGGCGCCAGCCAGCAGGTTCTCTCGATGTCCCACGGGCCGGACCTCTAACCCACGCTCCTACAAACGTCTTGCCCAACCGGTTTATACGTTTGTATAATACGTCCGTATAAACCATCAGGGGAGCGCTCCCCTGTCCTTCATTTCGGGCACGTGGACGGGTCGAGAAGGCCGCCGTCGTGTTCGTGTGTCGGCGTTCGTCTGGCATGGGGCGCAGACAGGCCGAGAGGGGCAGGGGAGGGGGACGAGGCGCGGTGACGGCGACCTCCGTTCCTGGGGACCATTGCGTCTTCTGCACCGCCCCCTCCGTGGAACGTGAAAGGACGGCGCATGTCGACGAATCCCTACCTCGAAGGCCCTTTCGCACCCGTTCGAGAGGAGGTGACCGAGCATCACCTCCCCGTCACCGGCCGCATTCCTCCCGAGCTGAATGGCCGCTACTTCCGCAATGGCCCCAATCCCGCGATCGTGGCCGACCCACACCGACACCACTGGATGAGTGGTGAGGGCATGATCCACGGCGTGCGGCTCCGAGAGGGCCGGGCCGAATGGTATCGCAATCGCTGGGTCCGCTCCGGCGCGGTGGCCGATCGGCTCGGCGAGCCACGTCGAGGAGCGCCGGTCGCCGCGGATCTGGACTTCGCTGCCAATACCCACGTGGTGAGCCACGCTGGCCGCATCCTCGCGCTGATCGAGGCCGGCGCCACGATTTACGAACTCACCCACGACCTCGAGACGGTCGGGGTCTTCGATTTTCTCGGGACGCGGCAGGAAGGCTTCACGGCCCACCCCAAGCTCGATCCTCGCACCGGCGAGCTGCACGCGGTGGCCTACGTGGGCGGGCTGGATCACGTGCAGTACCTGGTGGTCGACCCCTCGGGCGCCGTCGCGCGAACCACGAATCTCCCCGTGGCCGGCGCCTCGCTCATGCACGACTTCGCGCTCACCGAAGACCACGTGGTCATCTACGACCACTCGGTCCGGTACCGGATGGAAGCCATTTCGAGAGGTGAACTCACACCCTTCTTCTGGGATGACGCGCATCCGGCACGCGTCGGCCTCTTGCCTCGCCGTGGCGGCGAGATTCGCTGGATGGAGCTGCCACCCTGCTACGTCTCCCACACGATGAACGCCTACGACGAGGGAGGTCGGGTGATCGTCGATCTGATGCGTTATGCAGGCCCGTTCGATGCCAATGCGCACGCAGCTCCGCCCCCTAGTCTGGAGCGGTGGACCCTCGACCCCGTGGCCGGCACCGTCCGCAGCCACCCGCTCGACGCGCGCATCCAGGAGTTCCCCCGCGTGAACGAGCGCTTCGTGTCACGACCCTACCGGTACGGCTACACCGTGTGCTGTGGCCCCATGATCGGTGCCATGACGCCAGGCGGCAGCAGCGCGCCCGTGGAGGCCACCACCAATGCGTTGATCAAGCACGATTTCGAGCGCGGTGTGACCGTGACCCGGGAATTCGGGCTTCACGCCGCTGCGAGCGAGCCCGTGTTCGTGCCGCGTGCCGATGCGACGGACGAGGATGACGGATACCTCCTGGCCTTCGTCCACCATCCCGAACGCGATGCGGCGGATCTCGTGATCCTCGCCGCGCAGGATCTCACGGGCGAGCCGCTCGCCCGGATTCATCTGCCCTCGCGCGTCCCGCTGGGGTTCCACGGGAGCTGGGTGATGGACGACCCCGACCTCCGTCCGACCTGAGCGAGGGTCGGCTCAGCAGCGACAGGCCAGGTAAGTCCCCGTGAACAGAGGCCGCTCCTGGACCTCGCTCCCGCATCTCGGGCAGAGCTGACCCACCGTCAGCGGTCGCGGCGGCGCCGAGGAGCGCGGCGCCGTCCCGGCAGGGCGTAGCGTGGGCGGGACCGACAGGATCGCTGGGGTCGAGGGCGCCGACGGGGCAGGCGTCGAGGTGGACGGGGCCGACGCGAGGGCCGCGACGAGCGGCTGGAACTCGACGATGGAGACCCGCTGGAAGCTCTGGCGTGGTGTGGCGCTGCGCTGCGGAGAAGCGAGGAGGTCCTGCTTCGTCCGGATGTTCGTGATCGGCGCGTGCATGTTCAGGTAGGAGAGTTCCGACGTGTAGAGCGAAGGGTCCACCATGCGCGGGTCCTCGGGCTGGAGCACGCCATGACGGAAGGCGTCGGCCAGCACCTCCACATCGGTGCGGGTGCTGCGATTGCGTGACGCATCGACCAGAAACAGCCCGTCGCCGTAGTACGCCGCGCTGAGCCAGAACCCGCCGCCCTTGGTGTGGTACCCCCCTGCAGCCCAGCGGTACGACCGCAAGGTGCGCACATGGGCGGTGAGCGCCGCCGCGAGTGCGTTCCCCGTCATCCCGAGCGGGAGCAAGCTCGCCAGAGCGCCCGGGTGGAACGTGAGGCAATCGGTACAGGCGACGGAGACCACGGGTTCGAGCGGTCGTGTCGGATCGATGCAGGTCAGGACCTCGGAGTCGCTGCGGTAGCAGCCAGAAAAGCAGCCGTGCCGCTCGATGGCGGACAGCAGGGCAGCGGGGAGGGACATGGGCCGGATTATAACGCCGCATCGGGCTGCTGGCCCACCCTTCCAGGTCGCCGTGGGAAGCCCGCCCGGCGAAATCGAGAGACCCAGTCGATTCCGTGACTTACGTGAGCGCCGAGGCCACCATTGCCACCGCAAAGGCCGGCAACGAAGCGCCATTACAGCAAGACTAGAGCGTCTCACTTCGCTGCCCCTGTAAATGGTGGAGTCTTCCCGCTCCTCGCTCGTGACGTGACGAGCGGTACGCCCCTGCCCATGGCCCTGCCCGTCGCACCTCCGCGTCGCTCATCCACACGAGAGACCCCGCGGGCAGGCCGAGCCCTCCAGGGAACGCAGCATGCCGCGGTGTCGTGCCAGCAGCCCGCGGCACGGTGCCAGCAGCCCGCGGCACGGTGCCAGCAGTCCGCGGCATGGTGCCAGCAGGTCGTCGTGCCGCTACCAGCAGGTCGTGGTGGCCTCGCCAATGACCGTGGTGCGCTTGCAGCCGGTCGTCGCCGACGCCCATCACCCCCCGGAACCCTCGCACGATCCGTGACCCATCCCCACGAAGCGCTGGCTCCCCCCCACGAGGCGCTGGCTCCAGCCCACGAAGCGCTGGCTCCAGCCCACGAAGCGCTCGGCTTTGCCGGATCCATCCTCGTGCGCCTCGCGTAGCATCCGCGCCGCGTGCAGCGCAGAACCGTCATCCTGGGCACCCTGGCCGGAGCGTCGAGCGCGCTCGGACCTGCGCTCGCCCTGCGCGGCTTCACGGTGGATGACGCCCTGATCTCCGCCCGCTACGCAGCCAACCTCGCGGCTGGCCACGGCTACCGCCTCAACGCCGCGGGCCCCGTGACCGACGGCGTGACCCCCCTCGGCTGGGCGCATCTCCTGGCCCCCTTCGCTGGAAGCGGCCCCCTCGCCGCCCTCGCCGCGGCGAAGCTCCTCGGCGTGGTCGCCTGGCTCCTCGGTGCAGCGTTCCTCGGCGCGGCGATCGCGCGCAGCTCGGAGCGCCCGATCCGGTTCGCCGCGCTTGCGCTCGTCGCCGCGTCAGCTCCCCTCGGCGCCTGGAGCGGCTCCGGCATGGAGACGGGCCTGATCGCCGCCCTGGCCGCCCTCGCCGCGGCGCTGCCCGAGCTGGGCGCTGCGCGCGCGGGGGCAGCCTGCGCCGGCCTCGCGGCTGGATTTCGACCCGAGCTGCTCCCGTTCTCGCTGGTGATCGCCGGAGCTGCCGGCTGGGCTCCCCATCACCCCACGCACCCAGCGTCGCCGTCGCCGCTCGCGCGCTGGGCATGGCAGCTCGGCCTCGCCGTGACCCCCTTTCTCGCGGTCGCCTTCCTCCGCGCCGCGCTCTTCGGTCGTCCTGCGCCCCTCTCGGCCCTCGCGAAAGCGCCGGATGCGACCCTCGGTGCCCGGTACGCACTCGCCTGTTTTCTTCTCTGCGGTCCGATCGCGCTCCTCGCCCCCTTGGCTGCGCGGCGCCTGGCCCCCTGGCCACGGGGACTGATCGCCGCCGTGTTCACCCACTTCGCCGCGATCGCCCTCGCCGGGGGCGACTGGATGCCCCTCTCGCGCCTCGCCGTTCCCGCCTTGCCTGCGACCGCGCTCGCCGCCGCTCATCTCGCCGCGGTCTCCGATCGCCGCGCCACGGCAGCCCGCTTTGCGCTCGCGCTCGCTGGCGAACTCTTCGCGCTCGTCAAGGTCGGCCCCGCTGCGGCCCGCGTCGGCGACGCTCGGACCGCCCTCATCGAGGCGCTCCGGGAGCCGCTCTCCCGAGCCCAGACCATCGCGGCCGTGGACATCGGCTGGCTCGGGGCAGCTGCGCCCGAGGCCACCCTCGTCGACCTCGCCGGGGTCACCGATCCTGCGATCGCCGCCCTTCGAGGGGGTCACACGACCAAGCGCATCCCTCCGACGCTGCTCGACGCGCGCGGCGTCGACACCTTGGTGCTCCTCCTCCGTGAGGGGGAGCCGCTGCGCATCCCCTGGACCGCGTCGCGCTTCGCTCGCGGCACGGAGCTTTACCTGGCGCACCTGCCCCACATCGAAGAAGATTTCGCTCCCCTCATCGAGAGCCGTGTCCCGGGACTCCCGTACGTCGTGTTGCGTCGCGTCCCGCCGCGCGCGGCCGATTGACACGACCGGGCGCGGGGCGCCTCCTGCACGCGGCGTGCAATGCGCATTCGATTTCACCGTTCGAGCCGGGTGCCACTGGAGAGGCACGACGATTGAAGCGACATTCGCATCCTGTCTCATCGAATTCGCGATGTGGCGTGCCGCGGGGGTCGGTCCCTGACCCGTCATCGTGAACCGTTGGCCACGGTGACATGGGGAAGAATGCCCCGTGCTGCGGCGCGTCGCCTGCATTCGCGCCGAGGAGGAACGACGAAAAGCGACGTGAAGAAACCTGCTCGTCGTTGGACAGGCGCGCGATCCGTTTGGTAGGGTCCCGAGCGAGGCTACTCACTCTATGAAAAGATCCATGCTCCAGCGCCTCATTGCCATTCCTGCGATCGCTGCTCTGATGGCCCTTGCCGCCAGCTGCAGCGTATCTCGCGGTGTGTGCGAGGCTGGTGAAGACTGTGTGTGTTCCGACGAACGACGATGTGAGCGGACCTGCGACGGTCCTGGCTGCGCATTCCGTTGCGAATCCTCCGGTACCTGCGAGTTCGACTGTCCGGAAGGTGGGTGTACCGCCGATTGCTCGAGCACCGGCTCGTGCGTCATGTACTGCCCTGGGAATGGGTGCATCATGAATTGCCAGGCGAACGGCTCGTGTGACATCAAGGAATGCAGCGAAAACTGCGCGGTGAACTGCTCGTCGACGGGCGCGTGCGACTAGTACTGCGTACCCTGAATCAGGGGCCTATCGGCCCCTACGCTCCCGATGGTCGCTACCCCTGCTTTCTTCGCAGATCGCTTGGCCAAGGACCCAGGACGAACTTGGGGAACACGGTACTAGCCCCGTCTTCCCAGGCCTGCCCCCCGCTCACCGCGAAGCGATCGGCGGAGTAACGCTGGGGCAGCGACCTGCGGGAGCGCGAGGGGCGACGGGCTTCTGATTCTGGCACGCGGTGACGACCGCTCTCCTGTCGCCCCTCCTGTTGCCCTGCTGTCGTCAGGGCCCGTGACGATCTCGCCTGCCGCTTCCCTGCACAAGCCCGCTCGCTGATGGGTCGGCGCGGCCATCGGATCCGCTCTGCCGCGAACCATCGCGCTTGGATGAATCTGCTCACGGGTCCTCTCCCTCGAGCCTTCTGAAACGAGCCTTCACCGCACCGCTCGGAGGTTGTGCTGCAGGGCACGTGCGCGACGCGCGAGCGTCGAGTGCGAACTCATGCATGCGCAGTCATCCTGGCTGGATCCATTCACTGTTGTCGTATTCGGTGGTCTGTAGACCGTAACGTGGAGTGACGGTCTCCATCCGTCGAACGACGGCTTCTCTCCGCGGCGCTGCGGATCGTCACGACGATGCGTCGGTGAATGCATCACGATGTTGCGGGATCTCGACCGCCTTTCGGCAAGAGTACAATTGTCCAAGAGGGAAAGCGGGGACGTGCCGTGACCCACGGATCTCTGCGAGATGTTGACGCTTGCAACGCTTGGGCCTGGTAAATATAGTGGTTCGGAACTAACCATAGCCCTATTTCAGAACCAGGCAGGGTCGGTGCATGATGGCGGTGTTGGGTGATTGGAGGCATGCAGGTGCCTCGATTCGCGGAGTCGTTCGTCTTCTGGCATTCGGCGTCGGTTTGAGCCTCGCCGGCTGCGGTGACGACGCTGATCCCACGCCGAATGGGACCACCTCGACCGTGCCCGAGGGCGCGGAAATCGAGACGCTCTCCCCGGGCGCGCAGCCATTGCCTGGTGAGAGCGAGTGCAAGGTTGTTATCGCCAGAAAAATCCCCGTCGAATCGGCGAATCACCTCGACGAGTGCTCCTCGCTCGAATTTGCGGCGAATCCACCGAGCAGTGGCGACCACTGGCCGAGGTGGGCGGCTTTCAGGCGTTACACGGTGCCGGTAGCGCGCGAGATGTACGTTCACAACCAGGAGCACGGTGGTGTCGTCCTGTCCTACCGCTGTTCTGGCGCGTGTCCCTCGGTCGTCGCCATGCTCGAACAGGTCATGGATGATTACCCGGACGACGTCTTCTGCAGCATGAACATCCCGGTCGTTCGCAATCGCTTGCTGCTCACGCCGGATCCGAAGCTTCCCACGACGATCGCTGCCTCTGCATGGGGAGCGACGTACACCGCGACCTGTCTCGACCCGACCTCGCTGGCCGCCTTCGTCGCCGAGGTCTACGGGAAGGGCCCCGAGCTGACCTGTTTCGACGGCGTCGATGTCGCGGAGTCCGGCGGCACGCTCCCGGAATGCGCGGATTAGCGCCATCGCGGTGAGAGCGCCCCGCCTGCGCACCGAGCGTTCGCGGGCAGGGAGCGCGCCTTCATCGCTGGTCTCCTCGTTGAACCGTCTGCAGAAGATTGCTCGTCGGCGTGGACTGAGAGGCCCATGAAGCTACGACCGTCCGAGGTTTCGTCACTGGTCGACCTGCTCCGGTGGAGAGCCGAGCATCAACCCTCGACGAGGGCCTTCACCCTCCTCCAGGAAGACGGAGAGACGGAGGACGGGCACCTCACCTACGCAGAGATCGATGCGGCGGCCCGGTCCATCGCGGCACAGCTTCAGTCGCTCGGGTTCGAAGGGAAGCGGGTGGTCCTGCTCTTCCCGGCGAGCCTCGGCTTCGTCACGGCCTTCTTCGGCTGCCTGTACGCTGGCGCCATCGCCATTCCGGCGCCTCCACCGAGCCCGTCCCGGATCGCCAGGACCTTGCCCCGCCTCACGGGCATCGTCGAGGACGCGCGTCCCGTCGCGGTCCTGACCGACCGGGCGGGGCTCGCGCTCTCTCCCTCGCTGATCGAGGCGTCTCCCGCGCTGGGCGAGCTTCGTTGGCTGGCCGTCGAGGAGGCCTCGGCCCACGCCGACGGACGATGGCGGTGTCCCGAGCCCGGGCGAGGCTCAGTCGCCTACGTGCAGTACACCTCGGGGTCGACCACCGCCCCCAAGGGCACGCTGATCAGCCACGGGAACCTGCTCGCCATCTCCGAGGCCGTGCGCGAGGCGAAGTCCTACGACGAGGACAGCAGAGCCGTCATCTGGGTCCCCAACTACCACGACGATGGGCTGATTCACGGCATCCTTCAGCCGATCTACACGGGCTACCCGTGCGTGTTGATGCACCCGGGGACCCTGGTCGCACGGCCTGCTCAGTGGCTCATGGCCATCACCCGCTACCGCGCGACCCACGCCGGCGGGCCGAACTTCGCGTACGAGCTGTGCCTCCGCAAGGTGACCGACGCGCAGCGAGAGCGCCTCGATCTGAGCAGCTGGCGCATGGCCTACAACGCCGCCGAGCCGATCCGCATGGAGACGCTCCAGGGCTTCCACGAGCGCTTCGCGCCCTGTGGCTTTCGCTGGGAGACGCACGCTCCCTGCTACGGCCTCGCCGAGGCCAGCCTGACGGTCAGCGCGCCTCGAGGCCAGAAGGGGCCGCGCACCCTCTCGGTGGACGCGGCGGCGCTCGCGCAGCGGGGAGAAGTGGTCGAGGTCCCCTCCGAGCATCGCACCGGGCGCACCGTGGTGGGCTGCGGGCGGCCAGTGCTGGGAGCGCGGATTGCCATCGTCCAGCCCAGCACGGCGACCGAGTGTCCCCCGCGCACCGTGGGGGAGATCTGGCTCGCGAGCGACTGCGTGGCGCTGGGGTACCTGGACCGCCCCGAGGCGACGCAGGAGACGTTCCACGCCCACCTCGCCGACACGGGCGAGGGGCCCTTCCTCAGGACGGGTGATCTCGGCTTCCTCGCGGATGGCGAGCTGTTCATCACCGGCCGCGTCAAGGACCTGATCATCATCCGTGGTGAGAACCGGTACCCGCAGGACATCGAGTGGTCGGTGCAGCAGGCGCACGGCGCCGTCCGGCCTGGTGGCGTGGCCGCGTTCTCCATCGACGTGGGGGACGAGGAGCGGCTCGGCCTCGTCGTGGAGACCGCCCTCGCGCGCACGGGCAAGAACGGCGCGCCGGGCGCCACGCAGGAACAGCGCGACGAGGTCTTCGGCGCCATCCGCCAGGCGGTGGCCGAGCGTCACGACCTTCAGGTGCACGCGATCGCGCTGCTGCCTGCTGGCACCATCCCGAAGACGTCGAGCGGCAAGATCCAGCGACGCGCTTGCAAGGACGGCTTCACGGCGGGAGCACTCGACGAGGTCGCGCGCTGGACGAGCCCGATCCCGGCGACGACCCCCGCGCGCGCCCGTGACGGCGCCGGAGAGCGCCCGAGGTCGCCCGCGGCATCTGCCCTCTCGCCCACGACACCTGCCCTCTCGAAATCGTACGACGCGACCCGGGCCTGGCTCATCGACCACCTCGCGACCCGCCTCGGCGTGAGCCCGGCGAGCATCGACATCCGCGCCCCGTTCGCGCGCTTCGGTCTCGACTCGGCCGCTGGGGTGGCCATCGCGGCGGAGCTGGGCGACTGGCTCGGGCGCGCGCTCCCCCCCACCTCGGCCTGGGATCACCCGAGCATCCACGCGCTGAGCCTCCACCTCGCGGGGGACGACGCTCCCCCTCGCGCCGTGACGACCCCGCTCCACGAGCGCGCCGTGGACGAGCCCATCGCCGTCATCGGCATGGCGTGCCGGTTTCCGCGCGCCGCCGACCGCCCCGAGGCGTACTGGCAGCTCCTCCTGGACGGTGTGGACGCGGTCGGCGAGGTCCCGAAGAGCCGCTTCGACATCGACGCCTGCTTCGACCCGACGCCGGGCGTCCGAGGCAAGACCTACGCGCGGCAGGGCGCCTTCCTGGACGAGGTGGCCACCTTCGACGCCGGCTTCTTCGGCGTGTCCCCGCGCGAGGCGACCGACATGGACCCGCAGCAGCGCTTGCTGCTCGAGGTCTGCTGGGAGGCGCTGGAGCGCGCGGGGCAGGTCGTCGGTGGCGGGGACGGCGTCGAAGGGGCCGTGTTCGTCGGCGTATCCACGGACGATTACGCCGACGCCCACATGCGCTCGGGTGACCCGGCCAGGATCGGGCCGCACGCCTTCACCGGCGTCGCCACGAGCATCACCGCGGGCCGCCTCTCCTACGCGCTGGGACTCACCGGGCCGAGCGTCGCCATCGACACGGCGTGCTCCTCGTCTCTCGTCGCCGTCCACCTCGCGTGCCAGAGCTTGCAAGCCGGGGAGTGCAGGTTCGCTCTGGCCGCCGGCGTGAACCTCATCCTCTCGCCGCAGAACCTGATCGCGCTCTCGCAACTCCGCGCGCTCTCGCCCACGGGCCGCCTCCGCGCGTTCGACGCCGCGGCCGACGGGTACGTGCGTGGTGAAGGGTGCGGCGTCGTCGTGCTCAAGCGCCTCTCGCACGCACTCGCAGACGGTGACCCCATCCTCGCCGTCCTCCGCGGGACGGCCATCAACCAGGATGGCACCAGCAACGGCCTCACCGCGCCCAGCGCCGCCGCGCAGGAGGCCGTGATCCGGAAGGCCCTCGACCGCGCTGGCATCTCGCCGCGCGAGGTCACCTACGTCGAGGCGCACGGCACGGGGACGCCGCTCGGCGATCCGATCGAGATCACCGCACTCGGCGCGGTCTACGGTGAAGACCGACCCGCCGACGTTCCGCTGTGGGTGGGGACGGCGAAGACGAACATCGGCCACCTGGAGTCGGCCGCCGGCATCGCCGGTCTCATGAAGGTGGTCCTGTCGCTTCAACACGGCGAGATCCCGCCCAACCGACACTTCGACGTGCCGAGCCCCTTCATCCCCTGGGAGCGTGTCCCGGCGCGTGTCCCGACCCAGCGCATCCCCTGGGAGCGCGGGCAGGGCAGGCGCGTGGGCGCGGTGAGCTCGTTCGGGATGAGCGGCACGAACGCCCACGTGGTGCTGGAAGAAGCGCCCTTGCGGGAAGTGACCGCGTCGCGAGACGTGCGACTCCCGGCGCTGCTGCCGCTCTCCGCCCGGAGTGACGCGGCGCTGCTCGCCCTGGCGAAGCTTTACGAAGGCCAGCTCGATTCCCTGGGCGATGCGCCTGAAGCGCTGCAGGCGCTGGTCTCCACGGCGGCGCTTCGACGCGCGCACCACGATCACCGGATGGCCGTGGTGGGGCGTGACCCGAAGGAGCTGGCTGCGGCACTGGGCGCGTTCACCGATGGGCAAGCGCATGCCGGCCTCGTGTCGGCCCAGGTGGCGCCCAGAGGGCGTCCGCGGGTGGCGTTCGTGTTCCCGGGGTACGGTGGGCAGTGGGTGGGGATGGGGCGGCAGCTGCTTGCGGAGGAGCCGGTGTTCGCAGCGGCAATCGCGGCGTGCGAGGCCGCGCTGAGCGAGCACGTGGACTGGTCGCTGTCGGCAGTGCTGCGCGGGGACGCGGACACGCCGCCGCTGGAGCGAACGGACGTGGTGCAGCCGGTGCTGTTCGGCGTGGGGGTCTCGCTGGCGGCGCTGTGGGCCTCGTGGGGCGTGACGCCGGACGCGGTGGTGGGCCACAGCCTGGGCGAGATCGCGGCGGCGCATGTGGCCGGTGTGCTGAGCCTGCGGGATGCGGCGCAGGTGGTCTGTCACCGCAGCCGGCTGATGCACCGGATCAGCGGGCAGGGGACGATCGGGGTGGTGGAGCTGCCTCAGGAAGAGGTGGCGAAGCGGCTGCAAGGACGCGAGCACCTGCTGTCGGTGGCGGTGGTGAACAACCCGCAGACGACAGGAATCTCGGGCGACCCGGCGGCGCTGGACGCGCTGCTGTCGAGCCTGGAAGCGGAGGGCGTGTTCTGCCGCCGGGTGAAGATCGACGTGGCCTCGCACAGCCCGCAGGTGGAGCCGCTGCTGCCAGAGCTGCGCGAAGCGCTGAAGGAACTCTCGCCGCAGGCGGAGCAGTGCCCGATCTACTCGACGGTGATGGGCGGGGTGCAGGAAGGCGGCGCGTTCTCGGCCGGGTACTGGGCGAGAAACGTGCGAGAGCCGGTGCAGTTCGCGCGTGCGGTGCAGCAGCTCCTGGACGACGGGCACACGCTGTTCGTGGAGGTGGGACCGCACCCGGTGCTGCTCCCGGCGATGGAGCCGATGCTGCGGCAGGCGGGAGACGACGTCGCAGCGGGCGTGGCCAGCTTGCGGCGCGGCCAGGACGAGCGTGCGGCGTTGCTCCTGTCGCTCGGGCAGCTTCACGTGCGCGGCTACCCGGTCCGGTTCGAGGGGCTGTATCCCGAGGGCAGCCCGTGCGCCTCGCTGCCGACCTATCCCTTCCAGCGGGAGCGCTTCTGGCTGGACCGCGCGCCGCTCGTCCGCGCCAGCGCCGGATGGAGCCACGGCGAGAGCGACCACCCGCTCCTCGGGGACACGTTCCGCCCCTCCACGCAGCCCGGAATGCACTTCTGGCAGACCGAGCTGCGCCTTCCGGCGATCGCCTGGCTCGCCGACCACCGGATCCTGGACGCCATCGTGCTTCCGGCGTCCGCCTACGTGGACATGGCGCTGGCCGCGGTCGAGCGGGCCATCGGCCCAGGGGTCCACCCCCTCGACACCCTGACCTTCCATGAAGCGCTCACGCTCCACGAAGACCAGCCGCGCACCGTTCAGGTGGCGCTGGCCGAGGAAGGGCAGGGGACGCTCTCGCTGCGCATCTCGAGCCTCGCCCCGCAGGCCGTGGATCAGGCATGGACGCTGCACGTCTCGGCCACCGTGCAGCGTGCTGCCGGAGAGGCCGAGGCGACGCCCGCTCCCCTGTCGCTCGCGGCGTTGCAAGCGCAGTGTCCCGGCGCTCTGGAGGTCGCGCAGCACTACGAGGCGCTCCGTGAGCAAGGGCTCCAGTACGGCCCGACGTTCCAGCGCATCCAGCAGCTCTGGCAAGGGGACCGTGAGGCCCTCGCCCGCTTGCAGCCCGTGGAAGGAAACGAGCTCCACGCGGTGCACCCGGCGCTGCTCGATGCCGCGTTCCAGACGCTCAGTGCCGCGATGCCCGCTGCCCGCCACCGTGGCCCGGTGATGCCCGTCGGGCTGCAGCAGTTCCGCCTCTTCCAGCGACCGGGCGCCGAGGTCTGGTGCCATGTCCGCCTGCGTGACCTGCCCGCCGACGCGCGCGCGGTCGAGGGGGACGTGCTCCTGCTCGATGGCGATGGCCAGGTGATCGCCGAGGCCCTCGGCCTGCGCGTGCAGCTCCTGGAGGCTCCGCGGCGCGCCGAGGAGGACCTGTTCCTCTCCCTGCACTGGCAGCCTGCGCTCGCGCCCGTTCTCGCCGATCCGCCCTCACCAGGGCGCCTTCTGGTGCTCGCGGATCGGAGCGGCACGGCGCAGGCCCTGCTCGCAGCCCTCGCCGAGCATGGCATTCCTGCGCTCGCCGCTGTGCCCCACGGCGTGGAGTTCCCGACCGGTGTCGAGACCGTGGCGTTCGATCCGGAGCGCTCCGACGGCCTCGATGCCGTGCTCGAACGCGCCTTCGCGGAGGGCATCCCCTGCCGCGGCGTCGTCCACCTCCTCAGCCTCGACGCCACCCCGCCCGAGGCCACCACGGCGGCCTCCCTGGAGCGTGACGAGACCGTCCTCTGCGGCAGCGTGATCCACCTCGTGCAGGCCCTCGATCGCAGGACCTCGAGGAACCCGCCGCGTCTCTGGCTCGTCACCCGTGGCGTCCACCGCGTCGTCCCCTCGGACGAGCGCGTCGCGCCAGCCCAGGCGCCCCTCTGGGGCCTCGCGCGCACCCTCGCTTACGAGCACCCGGAGCTGGACTGCACCCGCATCGACCTCGGCGCGCAGCCTGCGCCCGACGAAGTTCACGCCCTCGTCCAGGAACTGTCCACGGCCACGCGGGACGAAGAAGAGATCGCCCTGCGCTCCGATGGCCGCTTCGCCGCGCGGCTCCTGCGGCGCGCCGAGACCCCGCGCGAGGTGCCCGCTTCGGCGCTGGCCTCGGCGGGAGACGCGGTGAACCCCGCCCTCCGCGCGGATGGTAGCTACCTCATCACCGGCGGCCTCGGCGGACTCGGCCTCTCGATCGCGCGCTGGATGGTCGACCAGGGAGCGCGTCACCTCGTCCTCCTCGGCAGGAGCGGCGCCACGACACCCGAGCAGCACGCGGCGCTCGCCGCGCTCGCCGAGGCCGGCGCGTCGGTCCGGGTCGCTCAGGCCGACGTCCAGGATGCGACGCAGCTCGGCCAGCTCCTGGACGATCTACGCGCCACACTCCCCCCCTTGCGCGGCATCGTCCACGCCGCCGGTGTCCTCGACGATGCCCTGCTCTTGCAGCAGGACGTCGCGAAGCTCCGCAAGGTCATGGCGCCGAAGGTCGCGGGCGCGTGGAACCTTCACGCCCTCACCCGCGAGACCGCGCTCGACTTCTTCGTCCTGTACTCCTCGGGGGCGGCGCTCCTCGGCTCTCCAGGCCAGGCCAACTACGCCGCGGCCAACGCCTTCCTCGATGCCCTCGCGCACCACCGCCGCGCCCTCGGCCTCCCCGCGATCAGCATCGGCTGGGGAAGCTTCTCGGAAGCCGGCATGGCGGCCGCCCAGGCCAGCCGTGGCACCCGCCTCGCCCAGCGCGGCCTGCGCAGCCTCACCCCTGCCGAAGGTGTCGCGATCCTCGGCCGCCTGCTCGGCGCGAGCGACGCCCAGCTCGGCGCCGTGCCCATCGACCTGCGCCAGTGGATCGAGTTCTACCCGCAGGCCGCCTCCTCGCCGCTTCTCTCCGAACTCGCGCGCGGTGTCACCCGGGGGCGTCGCGCGGCGACCCAGCGCGGCACCGCCCGGGAAGCCCTGCGCGCCGTCGCCCCAGCCGCCCGCCGCGCCGCCCTGGAGCGCTTCGTTCGTGACGAGGTCGCTCACGTTCTCCAGCTCGACCCTGCGCGCATCGCCTGGCGCGCCCCTTTCAAGAACCTCGGCGTCGACTCCCTGACCGGCCTCGAACTGCGCAACCGCCTCGAAGCGGGTCTCGGTCTGACCCTCTCGGCCACCCTGATCTGGACGTACGCCAGCGTCGCGGCGCTCGCCGAGCACCTCCTCGAACAGCTCCTCCCCACCCTGGAGGTCACCCCGCGCGTGGCGCCTTCCACGGTGGTGACCTCCGCCCGGGCCGCCCTGGCGGAGGCTCGTCCCGGGGCTCCCGCCCGCGTCTCGCTCCCCGGAGCGCCCGACGCGACCCGCGCTCCGGAGGGAACGCCCCACGACGCGCAGCTCCAGCAAGCGCTCGCCACCATCGACGCTCTCCAGGACGAGCTCGCGGCCCAGGAGAGCCTGGCGACGGAACCCATCGCCATCATCGGCATGAGCTGTCGTCTCCCGGGCGGCGGAACGGATCCGGAAGCCTTCTGGCAGGTTCTGGAGCGAGGCGTCGATGGGGTCCGCGAGATCCCCGTCGAGCGCTGGCCCGTCGGCGCACCCGACAAGGACCTGCCCGGCACGCGCTGGGGTGGGTTCCTCGACCAGGTCGATACCTTCGACGCAGCGTTCTTCGGCATCGCGCCCCGCGAGGCCCAGAGCCTCGACCCGCAGCAGCGGCTCCTCCTGGAAGTCGCCTGGGAGGCGCTGGAGCATGCCGGCCAGCCCGCCGACCGCCTCGTCGGCAGCCGCACCGGCGTGTTCATCGGCATGATGACGCTCGACTACCAGCGCCGCGTCACCGCCCGCGGCGTGAGCCACCTCGACGCCTACTCGGCCACCGGCACGGCCACGTGCTTCGCGCCAGGACGCCTCGCGTACGTCCTCGGCCTCGAAGGCCCCACGCTGGCGGTGGACACCGCGTGCTCCTCCTCGCTCGTCGCGGTGCACCTCGCCTGCCAGAGCTTGCGCAAGGGCGAGAGCCAGATGGCGCTCGCGGGGGGCGTCAACGTCATGCTCTCCCGCACCACGATGTACCTCGTGGCGAAGACGCAAGCCGTCTCCCCCGACGGCCGCTGCAAGGCCTTCGACGCCAGCGCCAACGGCTTCGTCCGCGGCGAGGGCTGCGGCGTCCTGGTGCTCAAGCGCCTCTCGGACGCGCAGCGCGACGGCGACCGGATCATCGCGCTGATCCGCGGCTCCGCGGTCAACCAGGATGGCCGCTCCACCGGCCTCACCACCCCCAACGTGCTCTCGCAGCAGGCCCTCCTGCGCCAGTCGCTCGCGGACGCGCGCGTCGAGCCCTCGGAGCTGGGGTACATCGAGGCACACGGGACGGGGACCTCCCTCGGCGATCCCATCGAAATGGAGGCCTTGAAGGCCGCGCTGGGCGCCCCGCGTGCGGACGGCTCCACGTGCCCCATCGGCTCGGTGAAGACGAACCTCGGCCACCTCGAAGCGGCCGCCGGGGTCGCCGGGATCCTCAAGGTCGTGCTCTCGCTCCAGCACGAGACCATCCCCCGCCACCTGCACTTCAAGGCGCTGAACCCGCGCATCTCGCTCGACGACACGCCCTTCTACATCCCGACCGAGCGCATCCCCTGGCGTCGTGGGGAGCGGCGGCGCGTGGCAGGCGTGAGCTCGTTCGGGATGAGCGGAACGAACGCCCACGTGGTGCTGGAGGAGGCGCCCGCCCAAGCGGTCGAAGCGGCTGCAACAGCCGTGCGCTTGCCGCTTCTGCTCCCGCTCTCCGCGCGCAGCCCGGAGGCCCTGACGGCTCTGGCTTCGCTCTACGCGGCGCACCTCGGCGCCCTGAAGGACGACGTCTCGGCCCTCCGCGACGTGGTCTACACGGCCGGTGTGCGCCGGGCTCACCACGATCACCGCGCCGTCGCCGTCGGCCGGGATCGCGCGGAGATCGCCGCGGCATTGATCGCCTTCACAGAGGGGCGTGCGCATCCTGGTCTCAGCGCGGGGCGTGTCGGTCCCGAGCTTCGTCCCCGGGTGGCGTTCGTGTTCCCGGGGTACGGTGGGCAGTGGGTGGGGATGGGGCGGCAGCTGCTTGCGGAGGAGCCGGTGTTCGCAGCGGCGATCGCGGCGTGCGAGGCCGCGCTGAGCGAGCACGTGGACTGGTCGCTGTCGGCAGTGCTGCGCGGGGACGCGGACACGCCGCCGCTGGAGCGAACGGACGTGGTGCAGCCGGTGCTGTTCGGCGTGGGGGTCTCGCTGGCGGCGCTGTGGGCCTCGTGGGGCGTGACGCCGGACGCAGTGGTGGGCCACAGCCTGGGCGAGATCGCGGCGGCGCATGTGGCCGGTGTGCTGAGCCTGCGGGACGCGGCGCAGGTGGTCTGTCACCGCAGCCGGCTGATGCACCGGATCAGCGGGCAGGGGACGATCGGGGTGGTGGAGCTGCCTCAGGAAGAGGTGGCGAAGCGGCTGCAAGGACGCGAGCACCTGCTGTCGGTGGCGGTGGTGAACAACCCGCAGACGACAGGGATCTCGGGGGACCCGGAGGCGCTGGACGCGCTGCTGTCGAGCCTGGAAGCGGAGGGCGTGTTCTGCCGTCGGGTGAAGATCGACGTGGCCTCGCACAGCCCGCAGGTGGAGCCGCTGCTGCCAGAGCTGCGCGAAGCGCTGAAGGGGCTCTCCCCGCAGGCGGAGCAGTGCCCGATCTACTCGACGGTGACGGGCGGGGTGCAGGAGGGCGGCGCGTTCACGGCCGGGTACTGGGCGAGGAACGTGCGTGAGCCGGTGCAGTTCGCGCGCGCGGTGCAGCAGCTGCTGGACGACGGTCACACGCTGTTCGTGGAGGTGGGCCCGCACCCGGTGCTGCTGCCGGCGATGGAGCCGATGCTGCGGCAGGCGGGGGAAGACGTTGCAGCCGGTGTCGCCAGCGTGCGACGCGGCCAGGACGAGCGCGGGTCGCTGCTCAGCGGGCTGGGAGGGCTGTACGCGCGCGGCTACCCGGTCCGGTTCGAGGGGCTGTACCCCGAGGGAGGCCAGTGCGCCTCCCTGCCGACCTATCCCTTCCAGCGGGAGCGCTTCTGGCTGGACGACGTGTCCGACCCGGAGGCCACGCGCGACGGGGCCCCCCGCGGAGGGGATCACCCGCTGCTGGGTGGCGCCTTCGCGTCATCGACGCAGCCTGGAACGCACTTCTGGCAAGCCGAGCTGCGAACGGATGCTCCCTCGTGGCTCGCCGATCACCGGATCCAGGAAGCCGCCGTGCTTCCCGGTGCGGCCTACGTGGAGATGGCCCTCGCGGCTGCCGAGCGTACCCTCGGCGCTGGCGTCCACGTCCTCGACACGCTGACCTTCCACGAGGCGCTGACACTGCACGAAGGGCAGCCCACCACGGTGCAGATCGCGCTGACCGAGGAAGGGGGAGGGGGCCTCTCGGTGCGCATCTCCAGCCTGAACCCGCAGGCGACGGCGCGGGACTGGACGCTCCACGCTTCGGTGCTGGTGCGCGCGGCGACCCCCACGGCCGAGGGCGCGGTCACCCCGCCACGGACGTCCCTCGAAGCCTTGCAGGGGCAGTGCGCGACCCCGGTGGAGGCGGCGCACCACTACGAGGCGCTCGGTGCGCAAGGGCTCCAGTACGGCCCGGCGTTCCAGCGCGTCCAGCAGCTCTGGCGAGGAGACCGCGAGGCCCTCGCCCGCTTGCAGCCGGCGGATCCCGGTGAGCCGTACGCGCTCCATCCCGCCCTGCTCGACGCCGCTTTCCAGACGCTCAGCGCGGCCGTGTCCGCGTCGGGCCCTGGCGGCCCGGCCGTGCCTGTCGCGCTGGAGCGCGTCCGCCTCTTCCAGCGCCCTGGCGCCGAGGTCTGGTGTCACGCGCGCTTGCGTGACCTGCCCGCCGACGCGCGCGCCGTCGAGGGCGACGTGCTCCTTCTGGATGGCAATGGCCAGGTGATCGCCGAGGCCCTCGGCCTGCGCGTGCAGTTCCTGGAGGCACCTCGGCGTACCGACGACGACCTCTACCTCTCGCTGCACTGGCAGCCGGCCCTCGCGCCCGTGCCTGCCGCGTCACCCACGGCGGGACGCTTTCTGGTGCTCGCGGACCGGAGCGGCACCGCGCAGGCGCTCCTCACGGCCCTCGTCGAGCAGGGCATCCCGGCCCTCGCCGTCGTCCCTCGTGGCGTGGCGCCTCCGGCCGGTGTCGAGGCCGTCGAGAGCGACCTCTCCACCCCCGCCGAGGTCGACGCGCTGCTGGAGCGCGCCTCGGCCGACGGCGTCCCTTGCCGCGGCATCGTCCACTTGCTCGGCCTCGACGCCACCTCGCCCGCGGCCACCACCCTGGCCTCGCTGGAGCACGACCAGGCTGCCCTCTGCGGCAGCGTCTTGCAGATCCTGCAAGCCCACGCCCGCAGGGTGACGAGGAACCCGCCGCGCCTCTGGCTCGTCACGCGCGGTGTCCATCGCGTCGGCGCCTCGGACCGCGACGTCTCCATCGCCCAGGCGCCCCTCTGGGGCCTCGCCCGCACCATCGCCTACGAGCACCCGGAGCTGGACTGCACCCGCATCGATCTCGCGGCGCAGCCCACCCCAGGAGAAGCCGACGCGCTCCTCCAGGAGCTGCTCGCCAGCACGCGGGACGAAGAGGAGATCGCCCTGCGCCTCGATGGCCGCTTCGCTGCGCGGCTCCAGCGACGCGCCCCCGAGGCGTCCGCGACCGTCGACACGCCCACCCTCGTGCCGGCGGCGGACCTCGCGTTCCGCCTGGAGAGCGACCAGCCTGGCGTCCTCGATCGCCTCGCCCTCCGCACCACCGAGCGCCGCCCCCCGGGGCCCGGCGAGGTGGAGATCCGGATCCAGGCCGCGGGCATGAACTTCCGCGACGTGCTTCTCGCGCTCGGCGCGCTTCCGAACGCCAACCCCGACGAGCCCCTCCCGTTCGGGGGCGAGTGCGCGGGCGTCGTCGTCGCCGTTGGCGAGGGCGTCACCCACCTCCAGCCAGGCCAGGAGGTCGTTGCCGTCGCCCGCGGCACCATGGGCTCCTTCGTCACCACCCCGGCCACCCTGGTGCTGCCGAAACCCGCACGCCTCACGCCCGAGGAAGCGGCGACCCTCCCCATCGCGCACCTCTCCGCGTACTACGCCCTCGCGCACGTCGCGCGGCTCGCTCCGGGGGAGCGCATCCTCATCCACGCGGCCACGGGGGGCGTCGGCCTCGCTGCCGTCCAGTGGGCACGCCACGTCGGCGCCGAGATCTTCGCGACCGCCAGCAGTCCGGAGAAGCACGCGCACCTGCGCGCCCTCGGCGTTCAGCACATCTCCGACTCCCGCTCCCTGCGCTTCGTGCAAGACATCCAGGCCTGGACCCAGGGCGAGGGGGTCGACGTGGTCCTGAACTCCCTCTCGGGCGACTTCATCCCCAAGAGCCTGGAGCTGCTCCGCGACCATGGCCGCTTCATCGAGCTCGGCATGCGCGACTACGTCGCCAACGCGCAGCTCGGTCTGCGGCCCTTCCTGCGCAACCTCTCCTTCGCGCTGGTCGACCTCATGGACATGAGCCGCAAGCGCCCCGAGCGCGTGCGCGCGCTGTTCGAGGAGATGCTCGCGCTCGTCGAGCAGGGCGCGCTCCAGCCGCTCCCGCACACCGCGTTCCCCATCGCGGCCCACGGCGACGCCTTCCAGCACATGGTGAACGCGCGCCACATCGGCAAGATCGTCGTCACCCTCGACTCCCCGACCGTCCCCGTCCGGCCTGCGGCGCACCCCGCGTTCGCGGTCCGAGCCGACGCCACGTACCTCATCACCGGAGGCCTCGGCGGGCTCGGGCTCTCCCTCGCGCGCTGGCTCGTCACCTCGGGCGCACGCCACCTCGCCCTCCTCGGCCGCAGTGCCCCCACCACCACCGCGCAGCACGACGCCCTCGCCGAGCTTCGAGCGCTGGGCGCCACCGTGCTCACGGAGGCCGTCGACGTCGCCGATCGCGGCGCGCTGGCCGCCACCTTCGCGCGCATCGCCGAGCGCATGCCAGCGCTTCGCGGCGTGATCCACGCCGCCGGCGTGCTCGACGACCGCCTCCTCACCGCACAGGACCTGGAGAGCTTCCGCAAGGTCATGGCCCCGAAGATCGCGGGCGCCTGGAACCTTCACGAGCTGACGAAGGCGCTGCCCCTCGACGCCTTCGTCCTCTACTCGTCCGCCGCCTCCCTCCTCGGCTCACCCGGGCAGGGCAACTACGCCGCGGCCAACGCCTTCCTCGACGCCCTCGCGCACCACCGGCGTGCCCTCGGTCTCCCTGCCCTCAGCGTCAACTGGGGCGCCTTCTCGGAGGTCGGGCTCGCGGCCTCGCAGGACAACCGCGGCTCCCGCCTCGCGCAGCGTGGCATGCGCGGCCTCTCCCCCGCGGAAGGCAACGACGCCCTCGGCCACCTCCTCGCGGTCGGCGGCGACCAGCTCGGCGTCCTCGCGCTCGACGTGCGCCAGTGGATCGAGTTCTACCCGCAGGCCGCCTCCTCGCCGCTCCTCTCGGACCTCGCCCGCGACGCCACCCGGGGCAAGCCGCGCGGCGGTGGCCGCTCTGCCGTGCTCGACGCCCTGCACGCCGCGCCCTCCGAGGCGCGCCCTGGGCTGCTCGAACAGTTCCTCCGCGATCAGGTGGGCCAGGTGCTCCAGCTCGAACCCGCGCGCATCGAGCGCCATGCGCCCTTCAAGGGCCTCGGGATCGACTCGCTCACCGGCCTGGAACTGCGCAACCGGATCGAGGCCGGCCTCCGCCTCACGCTGTCGGCGACGCTGGTCTGGACGTACCCCACCATCGCCACCCTGACCGAGCACCTCGGCAGCAAGATCGGTCACGGAGCAGGGACCGCTGGTGCGCCGGGTGCAGGCGCCGACGCGGCGGGGCGGCCCGACGTGGCGATCGAGGTGGCCGCGGATGCGGAAGGCGCAGCCGACGACGACCTGATGGAGCAGAACCTGGCCGGCATGTCCGACGAGGACTTCGCCGCCCTGGTCCAAGGCGAGCTGGATGGTCAAGGCGAGGAGCTTTGAGGAGAGTCACATGCCCGAACCGGTCAACTTCCGTCAGCTCCTGGAACAGCAGTTCGTCAAGACGGAGAAGCTGAAGGCGCAGCTCAAGAAGCTCGAAGCGGCCCAGAGCGAGCCCATCGCCATCCTCGGCATGGGGTGTCGTTTCCCTGGCGGCGGGACGAACCCCGAGGCCTTCTGGCGCGCCCTGCGCGAGGGCGTCGACGGCATCCAGCGCATCCCCTCGGAGCGCTGGCGCACCGACGGTGGCACCGACGAACCCCCGGAGACGCTCTGGGGGGGCTTCCTCGGTGCGGTCGACGGTTTCGACCCCGCCTTCTTCGGCATCGCCCCGCGCGAGGCCGAGAGCCTCGATCCCCAGCAGCGCTTGCTCCTCGAGGTCACCTGGGAAGCGCTGGAGAACGCAGGGCAGGCGCCCGATCGCCTCGTCGGCAGCCGTACCGGCGTCTTCGTCGGCATCGCGACCACGGACTACCAGCGGCAGGTGCTCACCCGCGCCATGCCCGAGCTGGATGCCTACGCCTTGACCGGCAACCTCTCCAGCGTCGCCGCCGGACGCATCTCGTACGTGCTCGGCCTCCAGGGCCCCTGCGCGTCGATCGACACCGCCTGCTCGTCGTCGCTCGTCGCCGCGCACTTCGCTTGCCAGAGCTTGCGCAACCGCGAGTGCGAGCTGGCCATCGTCGGCGGCGCCAACCTGCTGCTCTCCCCGGTGATGATGCGCCTGCTCGCGAAGACCCAGGGCCTCTCGCCCGACGGCCGCTGCAAGGCCTTCGACGCCAGCGCCAACGGCTTCGTCCGCGGCGAGGGCTGCGGCGTCGTCGTGCTCAAGCGCCTCTCCGACGCCCTGCGCGACGGGGATCCCATCGTCGCCCTCATCCGCGGCTCGGCCGTCAACCAGGATGGCCGCAGCACCGGCCTCACGGCCCCCAATGTGCTCTCGCAGCAGGCGCTCCTCCGGCAAGCGCTGGAGAACGCCCGCGTCTCACCTGCCCAGATCGGCTACGTCGAGGCGCACGGGACCGGCACGGCGCTCGGAGATCCCATCGAGTTCGAGGCCCTGAAGGAGGTCCTCGGCGCGCCGCGCGTCGACGGGTCCACCTGCACCCTCGGCTCGGTCAAGACGAACATCGGCCACCTCGAAGCCGCGGCCGGCATCGCGGGGCTCATCAAGACCGTGCTCGCCCTTCAGCACGAGGTCATCCCGCGCCACCTGCACCTGCGCACGCTGAACCCCCGCATCTCGCTGGATGGCACCCCGTTCGCCCTGCCGCGCGAAGAGCGAACCTGGGCCGCGGGCAGCGCCCCCCGCATGGCCGGCGTCAGCTCGTTCGGGATCAGCGGCACCAACGCCCACCTCGTCCTCGAAGAGGCCCCGCGTCCCCCCGCAAACACCGACGCGCACGCCGCGCCCTCCGACGACGCTGCGAAGCGCCCCCTCGTCCTGCCCCTCTCCGCCCGCAGCCCGGAGGCCCTCACCGCCCTTGCGCGGGCCCATCAGCAGCACCTCGATGGCCTCGGCGACGACCCGCGGGCCCTCGAAGACCTCGTGTTCACCGCCGGCACCCGCCGCACCCACCACGAGCACCGACTCGCCGTCGTCGGACAGGATCGCGAAGCGATCGGCGCCGCGCTCCGCGCCTTCACCCAGGGTCAGGCCCACCCCGGGACGAGCAGCGCTCGGCTCACCTCCGAGGTGCGCCCCCGGGTCGCTTTCGTTTTCCCTGGCTACGGTGGCCAGAGGGTGGGCATGGGGCGGCAGCTCCTCGCCGAGGAGCCAGTCTTCGCCGAGGCCATCGCCGCGTGCGACGCTGCCCTTCGCGCCCACGTGGACTGGTCGGTCACCGCCCTGCTGCGCGGCGATCCCGATGCCCCCGCGCTCCAGCGGATCGACGTCGTGCAGCCCGCCTTGTTCGCCATCGCGATCGGCTTGAGCGCCCTGTGGCGGTCCTGGGGCGTCACGCCCGACGCCGTGGTCGGCCACAGCGTCGGCGAGGTGGCTGCGGCGCATGTCGCTGGGGTTCTCGGCCTGGAGGACGCGGCGCGCCTCGTCTGTCACAGGAGCCGCTTGCTGCACGAGATCAGCGGGCAGGGCGCCATGGGCGTCGTCGAGCTGACCGAGGAGGAAGCCACCGCGCGCCTCGCCGGACGCGAGCACCTGCTCTCGATCGCGGTGATCAACAGCCCGCGCTCGATCGGCATCGCTGGCGACCCCGCAGCGCTCGATGCCCTGCTCGCCACCCTGGAAGCCGAGGGCATCTTCTGCCGCCGGGTGAAGGTCGACGTCGCCGCGCACAGCCCGAAGGTCGATCCCCTGGTCCCGAGGCTCGTCGACGCGCTCGGGTCGCTGCGCCCCGAGCCCGCGCGGTGTCCCCTCTACTCCACGGTCACCGGGGCCCTGGAGGACGGGGGCCGCTTCGACGCCGCCTACTGGGGTCGTAACCTGCGAGAGCCCGTCCAGTTCGCGCGCGCCGTCCAGCGCTTGCACGACGACGGCATCACCCTCTTCGTCGAGCTGGGCCCCCACCCGGTGCTGCTCCCCGCCATCGAGTCCACGTTCCGTCGACCCGGGCAGGTCACCGTCGCCGCCAGCATGCGCCGCGAGCAACCCGAGCGCGCCACGCTGCTCGAAGCCGTCGGCACCCTCTACACCCGCGGTTATCCCATTGCGTGGGCCGCCATGAGCCCGGCGACGGCACGCTGCGCGAAGCTCCCGACCTATCCCTTCCAGCGCAGCCGCTACTGGATGGCGCCCGCTGCGAGCCACGCGGTCGTGGGGGCCCACCCGCTGCTCGGCGCCCGGCTCACCTCGTCGCTCCACCCCGGGACCCGCTTCTGGGAGACCTCCATCGGCCCGTCGGCGCTCGCGTACCTCGCCGATCACCAGGTGCAGGGCGCCGCGGTGCTCCCGGCTTCGGCCTACCTCGAGATGGCGGTGGCCGCCGCGTGGGACGCCCTCGGCGTGGAGACCCTCGCGCTGGAGCAGGTGTCCTTCCGCGAGGCCATGACCTTCCGCATCGGAGAGGACATCGCGGTGCAGACGGTGATCGAGCTGCACGGGCCGGGCGTGGCCTCGTTCCGCATCGCGAGCCGCGCGGGGGCCGAAGGGCGGCTGCACGACGTCCAGTGGACGGTGCACGCCACGGGACAGATCCGCTGGCAGCCCGAAGCCACGAGTACCCCCGTACTCGCGACCTTCGACCCCACGCCGAGCGCCGAGCCCCGGCGCCTCGCCGAGGCGCTCGCCGATGTGCGCGCTCGGTGCGCCACGGAGCTCGATCGCGCGGCCTACTACGAGGCGCTCGCCGACCGCGGCATCACCTACGGCCCCGCGTTCCAGGGTGTGCTCCGCGCCTGGAAGGGGGCAGGGGAGGCGCTCTGCCAGATCCGCCTGCCCGAGGACGTCGCCGCCCAGCGCGCTGCGTACCGCATCCATCCGGCGCTCCTCGACGCGAGCTTCCACGTCCTCATGGCGGCCATGGTCGAGGCCCGTGACGATGGTCGTCCGGCCATTCCCGTCGGCCTCCGCCGCTTGCAGATCCATCGCCGCCCCGACGGCGAGCTGTGGAGCCACGGCCGCATCCCTGAAGCGCGCGTCGAGGAGGGCCATTTCGAGGCCGATCTCGGCCTCCTCGGGGCGGACGGTCGGCTCCTCGTCGAGGTGGACGGCCTCCGCCTCCAGCGCCTCGATCCGCCGCCGGAAGCGGCCACGGACGACACCTCGCTGCTCACCACGACGTGGGAGCGCGAGCCGCTCGCTGCCCCCGCCGACGGTCCCATCGCGGCACGCGCGCCCCGGGGACGGTGGCTGATCCTCGGCGACGACGGTGGCCTCGCCGAGCCTCTGGCCGCAGCGCTCACGGCCCAGGGAGAGAGCGTCGTCCGCGCCGTCTCCTCGGCCTCTTCCTCGACCTCGCTGGAGGTCCACCGCGTCGAGATCGACGCTCCGGCCGCGTTCGACGCCCTCCTCCGGACAGCGTTCGCGGATGGGGTCCCGTGCGCAGGCATCCTCCACCTGTGGGCCCTCGAAGCGACGCCTGCGGAGCGGACCACGCTGGACTCCCTCGACCGGGACCAGCGCAGGATCTGCGGGAGCGCGCTCCACCTCGTCCAGGGCCTCACCCGGAGCAACCTCCGCACCCCGCCGCGGCTCTGGTTCGTCACGCGCGGCGCTCAGGCAGTCGATGCCAGCGGGCGTGCCGTCTCCGTGGCCCAGGCGCCGCTCTGGGGCCTCGCGCGCACCATCTGGCTGGAGCACAAGGAGCTGCCTTGTTCCCGCGTCGATCTCGATCCCGACGCCCCGCCCGACGAGGTGGACGCGCTCGTGCGCGAGCTGCTCTCCGGCGTCCGCGAGGACGAGCTCGCGCTACGGGCGACGGGACGCCACGTCGGCCGTCTCGGCCGCAGCGCCACCCTTGCGGCCTCCCCGGGCGACGCCGTGGACACGGCAGGTGACGTCGGTGTGGCGGGAGCGACCCTGGTGCGCGCCGACGCCACCTACCTCGTGACGGGCGGCCTCGGTGGCCTGGGCCTGTCCGTCGCGGCATGGCTCGTCGAGCGCGGCGCGCGCCATCTCGCCCTCCTCGGCCGGAACGGCGCGGCGACCGCCGCCCAGATCGAGGCCGTCCGCGCGCTCGAAGCGGCCGGCGCCGAGGTCCGGATCGCGGCCCTCGACGTCGCCGATCGCGCTCAGCTCGCCCAGCTCCTCGACGACCTCCAGCGCACCATGCCGCCGCTCCGGGGCGTGCTGCACGCAGCCGGCGTGATCGACGATGGCCTGCTCGCCGCCCAGGATCTCACCCGCTTCCACCGCGTCATGCAGCCCAAGATCGCGGGCTCCTGGAACCTGCACGAGCTGACCCGCAGCGCACCGCTCGACTTCTTCGTCCTGTACTCCTCGGCGGCGGCCCTGCTCGGCGCGCCTGGTCAAGGCAACTACGCCGCGGCGAACGCCTTCATGGACGCCCTGGCCCACCACCGGCGTGCCCTCGGCGCTCCCGCACTGAGCATCGCCTGGGGCATCTTCTCCGAGGCGGGCATCGCCGCGCGTGCTGGCACGGACAGCCGCCTTGCCCAGCAGGGCTTCGGCCACCTGACCCCCGCGGAGGGCGCATCCCTCCTGGGCCGACTGCTCGGCGGTGGTGCGGGCGCGCCAGGGGCCGCGGGCGAGGCGGCGCACCTCGGCGTCGCGCGCGTGAACCTCCGTCAGTGGGTCGCGTTCTACCCGCAGATCGCGAGCGCGCCGCGCCTCGCCCGCCTCGTCGGGCGCGCTGCCGTGAGGAAGCCTCCGACCGGCGACGAGGGCATCCTCGCGGCCATCCGGGCGCGCACGCCGGCGAAGCGACAGGCCCTCGTCGAGCAGCTCCTCTGCGAGCACGTCGCCCGCGTGGTGCGCGTCGACCCTGCGCGCATCCAGCCCGAGGCGCCCCTCAAGGGCCTCGGCATCGACTCGCTCATGGGTCTCGAGCTACGCAACCGGCTCGAGAGCATCCTCGGCATCACCCTCTCCGCCACCCTCGTCTGGACGTACCCGAGCATCGCCGCGCTCGCCGCGCACCTCCTGGAGAAGCTCGACCTCACCGCCGAGCCCACGCCCCTCCACGCCACGCCGGCGAAAGACCCCGCCGCGCGCGACGAGGAAGCTGCCACCGAAGAACGGATGGCCGCGCTCCAGGATCTCACCGACGACGAAAAGACGGCCTTGCTCGACGACAAACTCGCCGCCCTGGAGGCGCTCCTTCAATGAAGCCAAACGCCGGTCCATCGCCGCTCGATCGCGCCCTCGTCGCCCTCGAAAAGATGGAGGCCAAGCTCGCCGCCGCCGAGCGCGCGCGCTCCGAGCCCATCGCCATCGTCGGTCTCGCCTGCCGCTTCCCGGGTGGTGCCGAGGACCCCGAGGCCTACTGGCGCGTCCTCGAAGCGGGCACGGACGCCGTCCGCGAGATCCCGGCCGACCGCTGGCCGGAAGGGGTCATCCCTTCCGCGACGCCGGCCGCGCGCTGGGCGGGCCTGCTCGACACCATCGACGGCTTCGACCCCGAGCTGTTCGGCATCTCCCCGCGCGAGGCCATGGACCTCGACCCCCAGCAGCGCCTCTTGCTCGAGGTGAGCTGGGAGGCGCTGGAGCACGCCGGCGTGGCACCCGATCGCCTCGGCGGATCGAAGACGGGCGTCTTCGTGGGCATGATGACCCACGACTACCAGCACGTCGTCACCTCCTCGTGGGACGACATCGACGCTTACGCCACCACCGGCAACGGCCCTTGCTTCGCCGCTGGCCGCCTCTCGTACGTGCTCGGCCTCCAGGGGCCTTGCTTGATGCTCGACACCGCGTGCTCCTCGTCCCTCGTGGCCGTGCACCTCGCCTGCCAGAGCTTGCGCCTGGGCGAGAGCGACATGGCGCTCGCGGGCGGCGTCACCCTCCTGCTCTCGCCGCTCACCATGCACCTCGTCGCGCAGACCCAGGGCCTCTCCCCGGACGGCCGCTGCAAGGCCTTCGACGCCCAGGCCAACGGCTTCGTCCGCGGCGAAGGCTGCGGCATGGTCGCGCTCAAGCGCCTCTCCGATGCCCAGCGCGACGGCGATCGCATCTGGGCGGTGATCCGCGGCTCGGCCGTCAACCAGGACGGCCGCAGCACCGGCCTCACCACCCCCAACGTCCTCTCCCAGCAGGCTCTCCTCCGCGAGGCCCACCGCAACGCCCGCGTCACGCCCGCCCAGATCGCCTACGTCGAGACCCACGGTACGGGCACCCCCCTCGGCGATCCCATCGAGTTCGAGGCCCTCGAAAAGGTCCTCGGCGCTCCGCGCCAGGACGGCACCCCGTGCATCCTCGGCGCCGTGAAGACCAACCTCGGCCACACCGAGGCGGCCGCGGGCATCGCCGGGCTGCTCAAGGTCGTGCTTTCTCTGCACCACCAGGCCATCCCGCGGAACCTCCACTTCGACACGCTCAACCCGCGCATCTCCCTCGAAGGCACCCCCTTCGTGCTCCCGCACGAGACGCGCCCCTGGCCTGCCGGGGGGTCGCCCCGCATCGCCGGTGTCAGCTCCTTCGGCATGAGCGGCACCAACGCTCACCTCATCGTCGAGGAGGCGCCGCTACCGCGAGCCCCGACGCGAGCCCCGACCCCTGCGCCCGCCGTCGCCATGTCCCCCGCTGCGGCAGCGTCGTCCGCTGCGGCAGCGTCGACCCCGGCGCCCGAGCGCCCCGCGCACCTCCTCCTGCTCTCCGGCCGCACCCAGGACGCCTTGCGCGCCCAGGCCGCGCGCTTCGCCGCCCACCTCGCGCGCCACCCCGACACCCCGCTCGGCGATCTCATCTTCACCGCGAGCACGGGCCGCGCCCACTTCGACCACCGCCTCGCCGTCATCGGCGGTACCTCGGCCGAGCTCCAGCGCGCGCTCGACGCCTGCGCCCGCGGCGAGACGCCGCCCGGCAGCGTGCAAGGCCTCGTCGAGCCCGCCCTGGGCCGCGCGCCCATCGCCTTCCTGTTCACGGGTCAGGGCGCCCAGTACGTCGGCATGGCGCGGTCTCTCTTCGAGACCCAGCCCGTCTTCCGCGACGCCCTCCTCCAGTGCGACGCCCTCCTGCGCCCGCAGCTCGATCGCGCGCTCCTCTCGGTCCTCTACCCCGACGAGGGCCACACCTCGCCCCTCGACGACACCGCCTTCACCCAGCCCGCGCTCTTCGCCGTGGCGTTCGCGCTCGCGGCGCTCTGGAAGTCCTGGGGCATCACGCCCGACTACGTGCTCGGTCACAGCGTCGGCGAGCTGGCCGCGGCGTGTGTCGCCGGCGCGTACAGTCTCGACGACGGCCTCCGCCTCAGCGTCGAGCGGGGCCGCTTGATGCAGGCCTTGCCCCGCGACGGCGCCATGGCCGTCCTCCGCACCGATCTCGCCACCGCGAAGGCGGCCATCGAGCCCCACCTCGCGCGCGTCTCCATCGCCGCCATCAACGGCCCCACCAACGTCGTCGTCTCCGGCGCGCGCCACGAGGTGGAGGCCGTCTGCGACGCGCTCCGCGCCCAGGGAGTCGAAGCCCGCGCGCTGACCGTCTCCCACGCCTTCCACTCGCCCCTCATGGAGCCCATCCTCGCCCCGCTCGGCGAGTTCGCCGTCGAGGTTCCGCCTTCGCCGCCGAGCATCGGCCTCGTCTCCAACGTCACGGGTGCCCTCGCCGGCGACGACTTCGGCTCCCCGGTGTACTGGCAGCAGCACGCCCGCCAGCCCGTGCGGTTCGAGGAGGGCATCGCGACCTTGCGCGCCGCCGGGTGTCGCATCTTCCTCGAGATCGGCCCGCACCCCACCCTCGTCGCCATGGGCTCCGCGTGCGGCGTCGAACCGGGGGACCTGTGGCTCCCCTCCCTGCGGAAGGGACACGACGACTGGCGGGTGCTCCTGGAGAGCCTCTCGCGCCTCCACGTGAGCGGCGTCAAGGTCGACTGGCGCGCCTTCGACGCCCCGTACCCGCGCAAGCGCGTGCCGCTCCCGACCTACCCGTTCCAGCGCCAGCGCTACTGGTCGCGCGCGGCGAAGCCCTGGCACGAGATCGCCGCCAGCGCCGCGACGACCCCGCGAACGACCCGCGCGACCGGGGCGCCCGGCCCGACCGGCGTGGCCTTCGACATCGCCGCGTCCACGCGCGGTGTGGTCGACACGTCGCCGGGGGTCGCGGCCAGCGCCACCCCCCCGACCTTCACGGCCCCCACCACCGCCGTGCTCGATCTGATCCAGCGCGGAGAGGTCCCGGCGCTCGCCGCGCACGTCACCCGAGGCGTGAAGTTCTCCGCCGAGGAGGAGCGCTTGCTCCCTCGCGTCCTCGACCAGCTCGTCGCCGAGCACCGCAAGCAAGCAGCGATCGAGGCCGTCCAGCCGTGGCTCTACGAACTCTCCTGGCAGCCCCGCCCGCGCACGGCGCACGCCGCCGACGACCCCCCGGCCTCGCGCGGGTCGAGCGCCTGGCTCCTCCTCGCTGCGCGCGGGCAGGGCAGTGGCGACGACGCGGACGGTGACACCGCAGAGGCGCTCGCACGGGAACTCCGCGAACGTGGCGAGCGCTGCGTCCTCGTCCACCCGGGCCCGACCTGGGAGCCCCTCGGCGAGCACGCCTTCCAGCTCGATCCGCGCGCGCCGGAGCACTTCGATGCCCTCGTCGACGCGCTTCGCAAGGACGGCGTGCGCACCCTGACCCGCGTCGTCCACCTGCTCTGTGTGGACGCACCGGCCACGTACGCCCTCACCCACGACGCCCTCGTGACGGCGCAGCACGACGCATGCTCATCGGCGCTCCACCTCCTCCAGGCCCTCGCGAAGAGCGCGCTGCTCGACGGCGCCCGCACCTGGATCGTCACCCGCAACGCCGTCGCCGCAGGTGCCACGCCGTCGCCCCTCGCGCTCACCGCCGCGCCGCTCTGGGGTCTCGGCCGGGTCGTCGCCCTGGAGCTGCCCGAAGCCTGGGGAGGCCTCCTGGATCTCCCGCCCGCGGGGAGGGCAGGGGACGACGCCGCCGCGATCCTCGCCGAGATCGCCACCGGCAACGCCGACGACCAGATCGTGCTGCGCGACGGCATCCGTTACGTCGGCCGGCTCGTGCCCGCCCAGCGCGCGACCGCGCCGAGCGCCCCGCTGCACGCGAACGCCACCTACCTCATCACCGGCGGCCTCGGCGCGCTCGGCCTGCACGTCGCTCGCTGGATGATCGCGCAGGGCGCCCGCCACCTCGCCCTCGTCAGCCGCCGCGGTCCGGACGATCCGGCCGCGCGCGCCGCGCTCGCGTCCCTCGCCGACGCTGGCGCCGAGGCGCGCCTCTTCCAGGCCGACGTCGCCGATCCAGAAGCCGCCGCGGCCCTCATGGCCGACCTCGACGCCACCATGCCCCCCCTCCGCGGCGTCGTGCATGCCGCTGGCATCGTGGAGGACGGCGTGATCCAGCGCCTCGGCTGGACCTCCTTCGCGCGCGTGCTCGCGCCCAAGGTCTCGGGCGCGTTCAACCTGCACACCCTCACGGCCGGCAAGCCGCTCGACCTCTTCGTCCTGTTCTCCTCGGCCGCGTCCATGCTCGGCGCGCCAGGGCAGGGCAGCTACGCTGCGGCCAACGCCTTCCTCGACGCCCTCGCGCACCACCGCCGCGCCCTCGGCCTCCCTGCGCTCAGCATCGACTGGGGCCCCTGGGCCGAAGCCGGCATGGCCGCGAAGCTCGAGCTGCGCCTCCGCGAGCGCCTCCAGGATCGAGGCCTCGGCGTCATCGGCTTCGAGCAGGGCCTCGTCGCCCTGGAGCGCCTCCTCGCCCACGGGACGCCGCAGGCCGCCGTGCTGCCCATCGCCTGGGACACCTGGCTCGCGCAGGCCGACGGACAGCCCTCGCTGCTCCGCGACATCCTCCCGCGGACCTCGCTCACCACGCCGCGGAACCCCTCCGCGCGTGCGGGCCTGGTCCGGAAGCTCGGCGCCGCCACGCCCACCGAGCGCCAGAGCCTCCTCCTCGACCACGTGGCCACCGAGGTCGCCACCGTGCTCGGCCGCGATCCGACGCAACCTCTCGATCCGAACCGCGGCTTCGCCGATCTCGGCATGGACTCGCTCATGGCCGTCGAACTGAAGAACCGCCTCCAGGCCAGCCTGGAGCGCCCCCTCTCGCCCACCCTGATCTTCAACCACCCGAGCGTCACCCAGCTCGCCGATCACCTCGTCGAGCTGTTCGCCGACAGCGCGCCGCCCTCGACCCGGCGCGCTGGCGCCCCGATCTCGACGCACACCCTCCCGCCGTCGTACACCTTGCCGCCCGCGTCCATGCGCTCGCTGGTGCCCCCCTCGCAGACGCTGCCGCCCGCGTCCATGCGCTCGCTGGTGCCCCCCTCGCAGACGCTGCCGCCAGCGTCCATGCGCTCGCTGGTGCCCTCCTCGCAGACGCTGCCGCCCGCGTCCATGCGCTCGCTGGTCCCGCCGTCGACGCGGGGCTTGCCGCCCGCCTCGGCGCGGGCCTCGGGGCCGCTCTCGACCCGCACATGGGCTTTGCGCCCGGAGCCGTCCCCCGACGACGTCGACCGGGTCGCGCAGCTCTCCGACGACGAGGTGGCCGGCGTCATCTCGGAGAAATTCGTCTCCCGGTTCCGACCGCAATCCTGAGCTTCCAACCCCGAGCCGCGACATGACGCAAATCTCGCCGATCCAGCAGGCCCTCCTGCTGATCCAGGATCTCGAAGCCCGACTCTGCGCGTCCGAGGAGGAGAAGAGCGAACCGCTCGCCATCGTCGGCATGGGCTGCCGTTTTCCGGGCGGCTGTGACACCCCGGCGCGCTTCTGGGAGCTGCTCGTGCGCGGCACCGACGCGATCCGCGAGGTGCCCCGCGATCGCTGGGACCACGACGCCGTCTACGATCCGGACCCGAACGCCGTGGGCAAGACCTACACGCGGCACGGCGGGTTCCTGGATGCCGTCGATGGGTTCGACCCGGCGTTCTTCGGCATCTCGCCGCGCGAGGCGGAGCGCATGGACCCGCAGCAGCGCCTGCTCCTCGAGGTGAGCTGGGAGGCGCTGGAGAACGCCGGCCTCACCCCGGCGGCGCTCCCGCGCGGGCGCACCGGCGTCTTCGTCGGCATCAGCCAGGGCGACTACGGCCAGGTCACCCTGACCTCCGAGCGCATGGAGCTGATGGACGTGTACGACGGCACCGGGCGAGGGGCCTCGTTCGCCGCAGGCCGCCTCTCGTACGTGCTCGGGCTGCAAGGGCCCAGCATGTCCATCGACACCGCCTGCTCCTCGTCGCTGGTCGCCGCGCACCTCGCCTGCCAGAGCCTCCGCGCCCGCGAGTGCGACGTGGCCCTCGTCGGTGGCGTCCACGTGATGACCTCCCCGGCCACCACCGTGTTCCTGGCCAGGACCCGTGCGCTGTCGCCCGACGGCCGCTGCAAGACCTTCGACGCCAGCGCCAACGGCTACGCCCGCGGCGAGGGCTGCGGCGTCCTGGTTCTCAAGCGCCTCTCCTCCGCGCTCGCCGAGGGCGACACCATCCTCGCCCTTCTCCGCGGCTCGGCCGTCAACCACGACGGCCCGAGCAGCGGGCTCACGGTCCCGAACGGCAACGCCCAGCAAGCGCTGCTCCGCACCGCCTTCGACAACGCCGGCATCTCGCCCGCGGAGCTGAGCTACGTCGAGGCGCACGGCACCGGCACCCCGCTCGGCGATCCCATCGAGCTGGAAGCGCTCGGACGGGTGCTCGGCGACCGCACTGGCGCCGCGCCACTCCTCGTCGGATCGGTCAAGACCAACATCGGCCACCTGGAACCCGCGGCGGGCATCGCCGGCCTCATGAAGGTCGTGCTCGCCCTCCAGCACCGGACCATCCCGGCCCACCTGCACTTCACGAAGCCGAACCCGCACGTGGCCTGGGAGGCGCTCGCCTTGCGGGTGCCCACCGAGGCTTGCCCGTGGCCGTCCGACGATGGACCGCGCGTCGCCGGCGTCAGCGCCTTCGGCCTGAGCGGCACGAACGCCCACGTGATCGTCGAGGAGGCCCCCCGCCCGTACGAGCCCACGCCCGTCATGGTCCCGGCGTCGCTTCCCGCCGAGCGGCCGGCACATCTCTTCACGCTCTCGGCGCGCAGCGCGGAGGCGCTCCGGACGCAAGCCGGGCGGCTCGAAAGGCACCTCGACACCGATCCCGAAGCGTCGCTCGCCGACGTCTGTCACACCGTGGCCAGCGGGCGCACCCACCTCACCCACCGCCTGGCGTTCGTCGCCCGCACGCGCGACGAGCTCCAGCAGACGCTGCGCACCTTCGCGGCGCTGCCCATCTCCGTGGCGAGCGCCCCGGCGCGCGCGACGATCCCGCCCGCCGGCTTGCCCGCGGGCTGCCTCCTCGGCGCGGCGGATCCCACCGCCCGGCGGCCGAAGATCGCCTTTCTGTTCACCGGCCAGGGCGCCCAGTACGTGGGCATGGGCGCGGCGCTCTACGACACGCAGCCCGTCTTCCGGGCCGCCCTCGACGCCTGCGACGCCATCTACCACGCGCTCACCGCGCGCTCGATCCAGCCCATCCTCTTCGGCGGGGCGGACGGCGTCACCATCGACGACACCGTGTACACCCAGCCGGCCCTCTTCGCCCTGGAGTACGCCCTCGCCATGCTGTGGCGCTCGTGGGGCGTCGTCCCCGACGCCGTGCTCGGTCACAGCGTGGGGGAGTATGCCGCCGCCTGCGTGGCCGGCGTGTTCTCGGTCGAGGACGGCATGCGCCTCCTCGTCGAGCGCGGCCAGCGCATGAGCGCCTTGCCCGGCGACGGCGCCATGGCCTCGGTCCGCGCCGACGTCGCCACCGTGCGCGCGGCGATGCTCCCGTACGCCGATCGCCTCTCCATCGCCGCGCAGAACGGCCCCGAGAGCGTCGTCCTCTCGGGCGCGCGGGACGCCGTCGAGGCCGCGTGCGCCACCTTGCGCGAGCGCGGCGCCGAGGTGAAGCCGCTGCGCGTCTCGCACGCCTTTCACTCGCACCTCATGGAGCCCATGCTCGACGCCTTCGAGCGGATCGTCGAGGAGGCGCGCCTCACTGCGCCGAACGTTCCCCTCGCGTCCAACGTGACCGGCGCGATCGCTGGCGACGAGATCGCCCAGCCCGCGTACTGGCGCGAGCACATCCGTCAGCCGGTGCGCTTCGCCGAGGGCGTCGCCGCCCTGGCCGCCCGCGGGTGCGAGATCTTCGTCGAGATCGGACCGCACCCCACGCTGCTCGGGATGGCCATGGAGTGCGCGCCTCAGGGCGCCTCCCTCTGGCTGCCCTCGCTGCGCCGCGGGCGCGACGACTGGGAGATCTTGCTGGAGAGCCTCGGCAAGCTCCACGTGCGCGGCGTGGCCGTCGATTTCCGCGGCTTCGACATGCCGTACGTGCGAAAGCGCCTCCCGCTCCCGACCTACCCCTTCGAGCGCAAGCGCTGCTGGCTGGAGCTCCCGCCCCTCGACCCGCTGGCGCAGCTCGCCTCGTCCACCTCGCGCGCCCACCCGCTGCTCGGGCGCCGGCTCCCCAGCCCGGGGCGTGAGGTGCAGTTCGTCTCGTCGGTGAGCCCGGCGCTCACACCCTACCTCGACGACCACCGCATCTACGGCGACGTCGTGGTCCCGGGCGCGTACCACCTGGCGCTCCTGCTCTGCGCGGGCGACACCCTGTTCGGGCAGAGCGGCTGCGTGCTCGACGATGTCGTCTTCCCGCAAGCGCTCGTCGTGCCCGACGCCGTCCGCCTCCACCTCGCCCTCGACGGCGTGGACCCGAGCGGCGCCCCCTTCCAGGTCGCCAGCCAGACCGCCGAGGACGAGACGGAACCCACCTGGCGCCGCCACGCCTCGGGCGTGCTCCGCGCGCCGTCTCCCCCGAGCGCGGCGCCTGGTGACGCGCCCCCCGCGCTCGATGCCGTGCGCGCCCGCTGCACCCGCGAGGTCTCTCCCGAGACCATCTACGAGACCCTCTGGCCCCTCGGCGTCCAGCTCGGCGAGGCCTTCCGCGGCGTGCACATCCTCCACGGCGGCGACGGCGAGGCCCTGGCCGAGCTGCGCGCCCCGTCCGCGCTCGGCGAAGACCTCGGCCTCCTCCACCCCGTGCTCATCGACGCCTGCTTCCAGATGGTCGCCGGCGCGCTGCCCTCGCTCGACGCCGACGCCGCCTTCATCCCGCTCGCCCTGGAGCGCCTGCGCTTCCACGGCCGCACGGAAGCAGGCCCCCTGTTCAGCCACGCCGTGCTCCGCGCCCGCCCCGAGGCGAACACCAAGATCACCGAGGTCCAGGAAGTCGACCTGCGCGTGTTCGAGGCGAGCGGTCGCGTGATCGCCGAGATCGAAGGGCTGCGGCTCAAGCGCGCCACCCGTGAGGACTTCGCCGCCACCGGCGCCTCTCGCTGGTCGGGCTGGCTCTACGAGCCCGTGTGGCGCCCCGAGCCGCTCGTCGCGGCCCCCACCGGGTCCACCGGCCCTCGCACGTGGCTCCTCGTCGAGGACCAGCAAGGCCTCGCGGCGCCGCTCGCCGCCGCCCTCGAAGCGCGTGGCGACACCTGCGCGCGCGTCGCCAGCGGTGAGACCTTCGCGCGCACGGCCCCTCACCACTACACCGCCCCCCTCGCGCAGCCCGAGGCCATGGACGGGCTCCTCGACGCGATCGAGCGCGATCTCCCGCAGCCGCTGCACGGCGTCGTGTACCTCCGAGGCGTCGACGCCCAGCTCGACGCGCCCGCGCCCGACACCGCGCTCGCCACCGACGCCTCACGCGCCACCACTGCGGCGCCGCTCCCCCTCGACGTCCTCGCCGGCGCCCTCCACGTCGCCCAGGCGCTGGCCCGACGAGAGCGCCCTGCGACGCCCCACCTCTGGCTCGTCACCTGCGGCGCCCAGCGCCTCGGCGACGCCACCGCCCCCGTCGCCGTCGCGCAAGCGCCCCTCTGGGGCCTCGGACGCACCCTCGCCCTGGAGCACCCCGAGCTTTCCTGCAAGCTCGTCGACCTCGCGCCGCCCTCTGCCGCCGCGGACGCCCCGCGCGCCTCCAGCGCTTCGAGCGCCTCCAGCGCTTCACGCACGAAGGACGCGCTCGTGAGCGCCCTCGCGCAGGAGCTGCTCACCGACGGCCCCGACGAAGAGATCGCCCTCCGCGAGGGCACCCGCCACGTCGGCCGCCTCGCCCAGCGCCCGCTTTCGCGCCGTGGCGCCGCCAAGCCCGACGCGACGCCGATCCGCAACGACGGCACCTACCTCATCACCGGCGGCCTCGGCGGCCTCGGCCTCTCGGCGGCCGCCTGGCTCGTCGGGCGCGGCGCGCGCCACCTCGTGCTCGTCGGGCGCAAGGGCGCCACCACCCCGGCGCAGATCGACGCCTTGCGCGCCCTGCGCGAAGCCGGCGCCCACGTGGTCACCGCCCAGGCCGACGTCGCCAGCCGCGCACAGGTCGCCGCCATGCTCGACACCGCCGCGGTCGCCATGCCCCCCTTGCGCGGCGTCCTCCACGCCGCCGGCGTGCTCGACGACGGCACCCTCCTCACCCAGCGAAGGGAACGCCTCCAGCGTGTCTTCGAGCCCAAGGCCGACGGCGCCTGGCACCTGCACACCCTCACCCGGCACCTCCCGCTCGACTTCTTCGTCCTCTACGCCTCGGCCGCGTCCCTCGTCGGCTCGGCGGGCCAGAGCAACTACGCCGCCGCCAACGCCTTCCTCGACGCCCTCGCGCACCACCGCCGCGCCCTCGGCCTCCCGGCCGTCAGCATCGACTGGAGCGCCTTCGCCGAGGTCGGCATGGCCGCGGACCTCACCCGCCGCGACACCGCCAGCGCCCGCAACGCGCACGCCGGCCTGCGCCTCATCCAGCCCGACGAAGGCACCGCCATCCTCGGCGCGCTGCTCGACGCTGGCGCCACCTCGCCCGCACAGATCGGCGTCATCCCGCTCGAAGGCGGCCAGTGGTCGAGGCACCCCCGCGCCGCCACCTCCACCCGCCTCGCCGAGCTGGTCCGCGGCGGCCCTCGCGCGCAGAAGGCCGCACCCGCCGTCTCCATCGACGCCGCCTTGAGCGCCGCGCCCGAAGAGGCCCGCGCCGCCATGATCGAGCGCGTCGTCGTCGAACAGATCGCCAGCGTCGCCCGCCTCGACCCCGCGCAGATCGAGCGCGAGACGGCGCTGACCAGCATCGGCCTCGACTCGCTCATGGGCCTCGAACTGCGCACCCGCCTCGAAGCTGCGCTCACCGTCCGCCTCGCCTCCACCCTCGTGTGGAAGCACCCGACCGTCGCCGCCCTCGCGGCGCACCTCCACACCGAGTGGGAGCAGGCGCACCTCGCGCGCATACTCGCACCGACCGCGAACCCCACGGGCGGATCGAACACCTCCGGCACCGACGGCGATCCTTCGGGCGCCGCGGTCGAAGAGGACGACGACATGGTGGAAATCGAGCTATGAGCCTCGACGGGACGCGCGCCGCGACCTTCGCTGTACCCCACGGACCCGAGGCCCCGAGCCGACCGAGGACGACGGCTCCCAAGGCCTCACCCTGACCCAGGACGACCCATGCTCTACCTCTCCGAACGCGACCTCCACACCCTCGGCATCGACTGGAACGAGACCATCTCCTCCATCGACCACGCCGTCCGTTGCCTCGATCGCGGCGACTTCGCGCAGCCCATCAAGCCGTACCTCCGCTACCGCAACCCCGTGAACCGCATCATCGCCATGCCGGCCTTCCTCGGCGGCGACGTCAACGCGGCGGGCATCAAGTGGATCGCGAGCTTCCCTGGCAACCTCGACCGCCAGATCCCGCGCGCGCACAGCGTCGTCGTCGTCAACGACGCCGACACCGGCGCGCCCATCTGCATCGTCAACGGTGCCCTGCTCAGCGTCATCCGCACCGCCTCGGTCAGCGGACTCCTCCTCCGCCTCTTCGACCAGCTCCGCACCCCCGACGAGGTCAAGGTCGGCATCACCGGCTTCGGCCCCATCGGCCGCTACCACCTCGCCATGTGCCAGGAGCTGCTCGGCGCCCGCCTGCGCAAGGTCTCCATCTACGACCCCCGCTCCATCGACCTCCACGCCGAAGGCCAGCTCCCCGAGCACGTCGGCCTCGTCCGCTCCTGGCAGGAGGCCTACGACGACGCCGACGTCTTCATCACCTGCACCGTCTCTTCGGCGCCCTACATCGATCGCCCCGCCAAGCCGGGCTCCCTCCAGCTCAACGTCTCGCTCCGCGACTACACCGTCCACGTCTTCGACCAGATGAAGGACGCCATGATCGTCGACGACTGGGACGAGGTGAACCGCGAGGCGACCGACATCGAGGTGTTCCACAAGGAGAAGGGCCTCACCAAGGAGGGCACGAAGAGCATCGTCGACGTCGTCTGCCACGGCGCCCTCGCCGGCTTCGCGCCCGCCCAGCCCATCCTGTTCAACCCCATGGGCATGGCCGTCTTCGACATCGCCATCGCCCGCCACTTCCACGACAAGGCCCGCGCCCAGGGCGTCGGCACCACGCTCGACTAGGACCCCTCGTGCCCCTCGGCGCCTTCCGCTTCCTCGACGTCCCCTCGCACCGAGACCCGCGCGGCCTCCTGGGCTTCGTCGAGGGGTCACGCGACATCCCGTTCGCCATCCGCCGCGTCTACTACATCTGCCAGGTCCCCCCTGGCACCGAGCGCGGCGGCCACGCCCATCGACGACTGGAGCAGCTCTTCATCCCGCTCGCGGGCTCCTTCCGCATGCGCCTCGACGACGGCGAGACCCAGCACGACCTCCTCCTGGACTCGCCCACCCGCGCGCTCCACCTCTCGCCCATCCTCTGGCGCGAGCTGTACGACTTCTCCCCGGGCGCCGCGTGCCTGATCCTCGCCTCGGAACCCTACGACGAGGCCGAGTACATCCGCGATCACGAAACCTTCCTCGCCGCGACCCGGGCATCGCGATGAGCACGTCGCGCAGCCCGGTCCCTCACGCTGCCTGCCGGATGAAGGCGCAGCGCCGCCCGAACGCTCTGGAGACAATGCGATGAAGGTCCCGTTCCTGGAGTTGCGCCCCGCCCACGACGAGCTGCGCGCCGAGCTCGACGCCGCCTACACCCGCGTCGCCGAGGGCGGCTGGTACGTGCTCGGCGCCGAGGTCGAGGCCTTCGAGCAAGAGTTCGCCGCCTACTGCGGCGCCACGCACGGCATCGGCGTCAGCAACGGCCTCGACGCCCTCGTGCTCCTCCTGCGCGCCCTCGACATCGGCCCTGGCGCCGAGGTCATCGTCCCCGCGAACACCTTCATCGCCACCTGGCTCGGCGTCACCCACGCGGGCGCGACCCCGGTCCCCGTCGAGCCGGACGAACGCACGCACAACCTCGACCCTGCGCGCCTCGCCGCCGCGATCACCCCGAAGACCCGCGCCATCCTGCCCGTGCACCTCTACGGCCAGCCCGCGGACATGGACCCGATCCTCGATCTCGCCGCCCGCCACGGCCTCCTGGTCATCGAGGACGCCGCGCAAGCCCAGGGCGCGCGCTACCGCGGCCGGCGCACCGGGAGCCTCGGCCTCGCCGCCGGCTTCAGCTTCTACCCGGGCAAGAACCTCGGCGCCCTCGGCGACGCCGGCGGCGTGGTCACGAGCGACGCCGACCTCGCCGATCGCCTGCGCACCCTGCGCAACTACGGCTCGCGCGTGAAGTACCACAGCGACGTGATCGGCATGAACGCCCGCCTCGACGAGCTGCAAGCCGCCTTCCTGCGCGTGAAGCTCGCCTACCTGGACACCTGGAACGCGCGCCGCGCCCGGATCGCCCAGCGCTACCTGGAGGCGCTGCGCGACGTTCCCGGCCTCGTCTTGCCGCACGTCCCTGCGTGGGCCGAGCCGGTCTGGCACCTCTTCGTGATCCGCTCGACCCGCCGTGACGCGCTCCAGGCGCACCTCCAGCGCGAGGGCGTCGGCACGCAGATCCACTATCCCGTCCCCCCGCACCGCGCTGGCGCCTACGCCGATCTCGCAGGCCTCCCCCCGCTCCCGCTCACCGAGCGTCTAGCGGCCGAAGTGCTGAGCCTCCCGATGGGGCCGCACCTCGCCGACGACGCCGTGGAGCACGTCATCCAGGCGATCCATCGCTTCGCTTGAGCGCGCCTGCGTGGGAAAAGTCTGCGCTTCGGGCGGAAAGCCGTCACGCGCAGCCGGTCGTCACCGTCCGCCACGCTTTTCCCGAGCGGCCAGACGTCACCGTCGCCGGCTCCCAGCGACCCATCGTGCCAGCCGACACACCACCAACACGTGTTGATAGCCGTCGGACAGTCCTCTACGCTCTGGAGACCCCGTCCCGAGACCCCTCAGCGACCTCGAAAATGCCGAGAAACAGGCAGCGCGCGTCTCGCGGCCATTCGTCGATGACCATGCTGGAAGGAAATAGACCCCTCGGAGACCGCAATGGCTGAACCGGCGAAGAAACTACCGGCTGTTGCCACGTACGCCGATCTCGAGGCTGTACCTCCGCACATGGTTGGGGAGATCATCGCGGGCACCCTCTTCATGTCGCCGCGCCCCGCCACGCCACACGTGAGTGTCTCCTCGACGTTGGGGATGATGCTGGGCTCCCCGTTCCGGCTCGGGATGGGTGGTCCGGGGGGATGGTGGATTTTCGACGAGCCAGAGCTGCATCTGGACAGCGATGTGCTGGTGCCCGACCTGGCCGGCTGGCGTCGGGAGCGGATGCCCACCCGACCCAGCACGGCGGCGATCTCCCTCGCTCCGGACTGGATCTGCGAGGTGCTCTCCCCGAGCACGGCGACCGACGACCGCTTCGACAAACTCCCGATCTACGCCCGCGAAGGCGTGACCTGGGTCTGGCTGGTCGACCCCATCAAGCGCACGCTGGAGGTCCAGCACCTGGGCCCTCGGAAGCGATGGGAGACCGAGCTGCTGGTCAAAGGCGATGTGGTCGTGCGGGCCGCGCCCTTCGATGCCATCGAGCTGCCGCTCTCGATCCTCTGGGACGAGAAGCTCCCTGCACCTCGCGGCCACGAAGGCTGAGGCGGCACAGGCTCACCCGACCCAGGCAAAGTCGCGGACGGCACCGAGCCGTGCCCACACGGGTGCCATGAGCGCGGGGCGACGAGAGCGGTCGTGACGCTGACAGACGCACCTGCCGCTCGCTGATCCACCTGCTGGACGGAAGACCTGTGGGCTTCCCTCCGAACGGACGACCCTCCAGCCGACCGGACGGTCATCCCGTCGGAATCGGCGTCACCCGTTCCTCGTCGGGTGCGCCTGTCAGGCATCCTGGGATGCGATCCGAACCGTTCGTGGCGGAATGGATGTGTCCATCTGCCCTACGGACATCTCGCGTGGACGCAATTCGTCGCGTCCGGAGCAGAATCGACCCCTCTGCCGGCTGCCTGCGAGGCGGGTCCCAGAGGGGCTGAGCGTGCGTTTTCCAGGGGGAATCGCGTGGTCTCTGGGTGTTCGACCGGTCGAAGGGGGTACTGCACGTGTGACCTGAGGGTGTTTGACCGGTCAAAGGGGGTGCTGCACGTGTGACCTGGGGGTGTTCGACCGGTCAAAGAGGGTGCTGCACGTGTGACCTGAGGGTGTTCGACCGGTCGAAGGGGGTGCTGCACGTGTGACCTGGGGGTGTTCGACCGGCCAAAGGGGGTGCTGCACGTGTGACCTGGGGGTGTTCGACCGGTCAAAGGGGCCTGGACACGGTGGGCTGGGCGAGGACCCGTCGGTGGACGGGTCGAGGGCGCCGAGGTGAGGTCGACGATGGACTGAGGTGGGGGAGCCCACCGCGGATCAGGCAGGCTGCGCTTCTCCGGGGGTCACCGTGGGCGCGTTGCGCTGCGCCTTGACCGCCGGCAACCGTATCCAGGCGAGGAGGGCGCCGAGCCAGCAGAGCGCCCCCGCGACGAGGAACGTGTTCGCCAGGCCCAGCGTCTTCGGGACGACGCCCGCCAGCGCCAGGGAACTCATCATCGCCGCCTCGGTGACGGTGCTGATGCTCCCGCCGACGCGACCGAGCTGATCGTTCGGCACCACGAGCTGCGTCAGCGTGCTGATGCCGGCCTGGATGGGCGCGACGAAGAGGCCGAGGCAGACGACCGACACGACGAGGCCCCAGTAGCTCGGCATGTGCCCGGCGATCGCCGTCGCGACGCCGCTGACGACGAGGCCCCAGAAGATGAGCCACTTCGGGGCGGCGCTGGAGAGCACGTTGCCCACGGCGACGCTCGCCAGCACCATGCCGGTGAAGAACGCCATGTCCACGATGCTGTTGCGGAAGGCGAGCTCGCTCTCCTGGACGAAGCCGTAGCGCGTCTTGAGCAGCACGAACCACAGCACCTGGAGGCCGCCGGCGGCGAAGAAGGAGATCGTGCAGACGATCGCCAGGGCGGAGATGGTGCGGTTCTGGGTGAGCGCTTTGAGGCCGACGAGCAGATCGTCGACGACGCGGCGCAGCGGGCCGCCCGCCGTGGCGAGCTTCGCGCGGTCGGTGCGCACGTCTCCGGCCGTCGACATGAGCCAGAGCGCCACGCCGGAAGCGAAGAACGAGAACGAGTCGAGGATGAACACCATCCAGAGCTTCTCGCTCGGCAGCATCTTGAAGACGGCGCCTGCCAGGGCAGGGCCGATGAAGTTCGCGGCCATCATCGAGACCTGCGAGATGGTGTTCGCTGGCATGAGCTGCTCCTGCGGGACGAGCAGGGGCAAGACGGCACCCTTGGCCGAGGTGAACAGGGTGCTGACCGTCGACATCAGGAACGCCAGCAGGTACACCGCGGTCAGGCTCTTCAACAGGAACGCCGGGATGAGCAGCAGCGTCATGCCCATGCGCAGCACGTCCGAGAAGAGCATCGCGCGGCGCCGCGGCCAGCGATCGGCGAACACGCCAGCGAGCGCACCGAACAGGAGGCGCGGGACGGCGGCGACGATCATCAGCGACGAGATCGCCAGGGCCAGATCGCCCTCGCCGTCGCCACGCAGCGTGGAGAAGCGGCTCACGACCAGCATCATCGCGGTATAGGCGAAATAATCGCCCGTCTGCGAAATGAGCTGACCCAGCCATAGAAGCCTGAAATCCCGGATGCGCAGGACGGCAATGAAATTGCCTTGCGAGCCGCCGGTGCGCTCGCCCCCGGCATTGCTGCTATCGGACGGGCTGTCCATCGGTCGGTCCCTCGGGGTGCCGTGAATGCGTCAGAATGGGGGGCCGAGGGTAATCTGCGGCCTCCGCACCGTCAACCGAGCGCGGAAATGCCTGGATTCCAGACCTCGCAGCGATCGGCGTGTGCTAGCGTCCGCCGCGATCATGAAGGTGCTGTTCACGACGCAGCCTGCGGCAGGTCACTTCAACCCCTTGGTGCCGTTCGCGCGCGCACTGGTCGAGGCGGGGCATCAGGTCGCCTTCGCCACCTCGCGGCCCTATTGCGCGACCATCGAGGCGGCAGGGTTCCAGGCGATTCCGGTGGGGATCGACTGGCTCGAGTCGGCGCCGGAGACATCGTTCCCCGAGTTCGAGGGGCTGAGCGTCGACGCGCAGACGGGCTATTTCCTCAACATCTTCTACAACGTCGGCCTGAAGGCGATGCTGCCGGATCTGGTGGCCGCCGGCAGGGCGTTCGCGCCCGACGTGATCGTGCGCGAGTACTGGGAGCCTGCGGGCTCGCTCGCGGCGGAGATCCTCGGCGTGCCGCTCGCCACGGCGGGCATCAGCTTGTTCTACCCGACCGACATGCTGCGCGACTTCGGCTTCAACCAGATGCTCGACGCGCTGCGGATCGAGCACGGGTTGCCGCCGGATCCGGGGATGATCCGGATGTACGGCGACCTCTACCTGCACATCCTGCCGACGGGCTACCAGCCGGAGAACATCCCGCTCCTGCCCATCAGCCAGCCGGTGCGCCCTTGCATCTTCGACAACATCGACGGCGCGAAGCTCCCCGCGTGGACCGAGCAGCTCGGGGACGTGCCGACGGTCTATGCCTCGCTCGGGACGGTGTTCAACAGCACGCCCGGCATCTTCGAGGCGCTGCTCGAAGGGCTGCGCGACGAGCCGATCCACCTGGTGCTGACCGTGGGGCGCAACCTCGACCCGGCGCGCTTCGGGCCGCAGCCCGCGAACGTGCACATCGAGCCCTACATCCCGCAGAGTTTGATGTTCGAGCGCTGCGATCTGGTGATCACCCACGGCGGCTACAACACGGTGATGGCCGCGCTGTCGATGGGCGTGCCGATGCTCTTCTTGCCCGTGGGCGGAGACGCGCCCTTCCAGGCGGGCTGCTGCGCCCAGCTCGGCGTGGCCACGTCGATCGTGCCGGCCGAACTCACCGCCGAGACCCTCCGCGCCCAGGTCCGCCAGATGCTCGCCGAGAAGGGCTACCGCGAGCGCGCCGCCGCCGTGAAGCAGGCCATCGCGGCGATGCCCGGGCCCGAGCATGTCGTCTCGTTGCTGGAAGGCCTCTCGCAGAAGGGCGTGGCGTGATGCACGGGTTTCCCCGGACGAAGGTGAGGCAGGCGGGACAGGTGCCGCCCGCGACGCAGGCAGGACGGGCATTGCATGCGATGCACGCGACGCACGCGACCCGCAAACCGCGCATCCTGCTCTTGCTCGCGGTCATGGGCCTGGCTTCGATCGGTGCAGGATGCGAGGACGGCAAGCCGGCGCAGGAGGCGCCTCCGGCTGCGAGCGGCGCTGCGGCCCCGCCCGCCGCGAGCGTGAGCGCGGGCGTGAGCGCGAGCGCGTCAGGCCTCTCTGCATCCGCGTCGGCCGCCGCGGCGGCGAAGGCGCCACTCGTCGAGCAATGGCAAGGGAAGTACGACGCGAAGAAGGGCGTCGTGACCTACCCCGCGAAGGTGAGCGACAAGGCCCGCCAGAAGGACGATGGCAAGGTCGCCGCAGGGCCGGGCACCATCACGCTGACCATCGAGCCGGGCGGCGAGGTGCGCGGGAAGGCGGAAGGCGCGCTGGGCGCGGCGACGATCACCGGCCGCTTCGACGACGGTGCTCTCCGTGCCTCGGTGAACCCCAACGACCCGACCGATCCCGCTGCGATGACCGGCATCTTGACCGGGCAGCGCGAGGGGGACGTGGTGCGCGCCATGCTGCGGGTCGCAGGCCCGGACGCACTCCTCGTGCGTGAGGCGGCGGTGGAGCTTCGCAAGGCGGAAGCGCCATAGCGAGGCCGGCGAGCATCGGCGGAGAGAGACGAGCGTCAGCGGGGGGTAGACGCGCCTCGGCAAGGCGGAAGCGCCGTCGTGAGGCCACAAGCGTCGGCTGAGGGAGACGAGCGTCAGCGGAGGGGGACGCGCGTCAAGGCTCGTCGCCGTCGACGGCCAGCGAGACGGGCAGCTCGCGGATGGACAGCCACTCCTCGTCGAAGAAGTCGGCGGTGTAGCGCGAACCGTGGTCGGGGAGGATGCCGACCACGTTCTGGTCGCTGCGGTAAGCGTGCCGCATGACGTTCTTCATGACCGTCACCACCGCGCCACCCGAGCCGCCCGCGAGGATGCCCTCGGTGCGCGCGAGATCGAGCGCTGCCTGGATGGACTCGGCCGCGCCGACGTAGTGCTGCTTGTCGAGGTACTTCGGCAAGGTGGGGTAGTCGTAATTCGCGGGCCGCTGGCTCGCGCCCATCCCATTGAGATAGCGCGGCTGGGGGATGCTGTTCGCGGGCAGCGCCAGCGATCCATGCTCGTCCACGGCCCAGATGTGCGTCTCGGGGTAATGGTCCTTGAAATAGCGCGCAATGCCCATCACCGTGCCGCCAGTGCCTGCGGCAATGACGATGGCGGCCACCTTGCCGTCGAGGGCGCGGGCGATCTCGGGGCCCGTGGTGCGGTAATGGGCCTCGGCGTTCCATTGGTTGTCGTACTGGTCGATGTAGATCGCGTCCGGGTACTTGTTGCGCAGCTCCTCGGCCTTCTTCAGGCGGGTGAGGTGATACCCGGCGTGCTGATCGCGCTCCACGACCTTGACGATCTTCGCGCCGTAGATGCGCAGAATCTTCTCATTGACCGGAGAGATCTTGGGGTCGACGATTGCGATGAGCCTGTAGCCCTTGTAGGCGCACATCATCGCCAGGCCGATGCCCATATTGCCGGACGTGGAAATGATCACCACGGCGCCGGGTTCGAGGCCGCGGGTGCGCTCCTCCGCGAGCAGCATTTCGCGCGCGGATCGGTCCTTGGAGCTGCCTCCGGGGTTCATCGCCTCGAACTTGACGAAACACTGGGGGCTCGGTGACGGAATGAATTTCGAGAGCCGAATGAGAGGCGTGTTACCAATGGCGTCGAGCACGCTGTCGCAGACGCGCAGCGCTGGATCCGCCGAGCGCGGTGCTGGATCCGCCGAGCGCGGCGCTGGATCCGCCGAGCGCGGCGCTGGTTCGGCCGCGCCGCGGAGTGACTGGGTACGCTCTCGCTGAATGTTTTCTTTCGGCGTCTCTTGCTCCACCCGCATGCTGTGTCCTCACCCTGGTGCGCGGCAGGAAGTCGAATCACCCGCGCAGGCCGTCGATTGGGGATCCGCCGCTTCGCCACGGGAGCGGCGCGATACAGAAAGACTTAACGGAACGCACATCCTGTGTCATCCCCTTTGGGGCCCGCGCTCCCGAAAAGGTTATGGTCGCGTGCGCACGTCGTGCGGAGCTTCACGCATGCGTCGCGATGTGTGTCTTCCGTGTGTCGATGCGCATGTTCGTCATGCGTCATGCGTCGACCGACGTGCGCGTCATGCGTCGACCGACGCGCGCGTCATGGCGTCGACGTGCGCGTCATGGCGTCGCGTCATGGCGTCGCGTATGGGGCATTTCGGGGCGGCGCTTGACGGGCCCAGCACGGCTGAGGTACGCGCTCACGGGATCGCGAACGCTGCCGCGTGGCCTCGGGTGACGCAGCACCTCGCGCAAATTCCCCTCATGATCGACGCCACGGAAGGAAACGAAGCGATGAGCGCGCGACACGTCCTCTCGATTGCCGAGCTGGGCCCCGACGTCCTGGCACGTCTGGTGGACCTTTCCACTGATATCGCCACGGGGAAGTGGGATGGAGGACAGCCGCTCGAGGGAAAGGTCGTCGGGATCTACTTCCGCAAATCGTCGACGCGGACGCGCACGGCGTTCACCGTCGGGGCGATGAAGCTGGGCGCGCACACGATTGCGTACGGTCCCAATGATCTGCAAATCGTCACGGGCGAGACGCTCGCCGATACGGGCCGGGTGCTGTCCAATTTCCTCGACATCCTCGTGGTGCGGACGAATGAATCCGTCGACGAGATGAAGGCGCTCGGGGCCCAGGGCGTGATGTCGGTGGTGAATGCGATGAGCGACAATGAGCACCCGACGCAGGTGATCGGCGACCTGAGCGCGATCAAGGAGGCGAAGGGGCGGCTCGACGGCATTCACATCCTCTACCTGGGCGAGGGGAACAACACGGCCTCGGCGCTCGCGCTGGCCGTGGGGCTCACGCCGGGGATGCGGCTGACGCTGGTGACGCCGCCGGGCTACGGGCTGGACGAGGAGACGGTGAAGCAGGCTCAGGCGCTCGCGGCGCAGCGCGGGGCCAGCGTCACCCAGCACCACCGGATGGACGACCTGCCGAAGGACGTCGACGTGGTCTACACGGCGCGCTGGTTGACGATGGGCGCGTCGAAGAAGGACACGGACTGGCTCGACAAGTTCAGGCCGTACACCATCACCGAGGAAGTGATGCGCCGCGTCTCTCGGCCCGAGGGGACGCTGTTCTTCCACGACCTGCCCGCAATGCGCGGCTACGAGGTGGTGGACGAGGTGCTCGACGGCCCGCAGAGCATTGCTTTCCGTCAGGCGTACCATAAGATGACGAGCGCGATGGCCGTGCTCCTGTGGTGCGCGCGGCAGGTGTAATCGACGAGGTCGAAAAATAGCCATGGGGATGTACGCCGGTCACTACGATTTCACGCATCCCCTGATCTGGACCGTCCCTGCGCTGTACACCGCGGCGGAATGCGCCGAGCTGCTCTCCGGGGTACCGGACGAGGCCTGGATCCCGAGCACGGTGAACAGCGCGTCGGGGCGGGTGGTGGACAAGCGGATCCGCAACAACCTGCTGGCCGTGCTGCGCAAGCCCGCGATCTCGGAGGAGCTGTACCGACGGGTCCTGCCGCACGTGCCACGGCAGATGAAGGCAGAAGTCCACGGGCGCTCCCTGGTGCCGATGGAGGTGGTCGGCGTGCACGTGCCGGCACGCATCTACCGCTACGACGTGGGCCAGCACTTCGGGCTGCACCAGGATCAGTCGTACTTCCGCGACGACGGCGCGAAGAGCCTGCTGACGCTGATGGTCTACCTGAACGAGGGGTTCGAGGGCGGGGCGACGACCTTCCCCGAGCAGCAGCGGACGATCGTCCCCCGGACGGGGACGGCGCTCCTGTTCCAGCACATGGTGCTCCACGCGGGGGAGTCCGTGACGCGAGGGACGAAGTACGTGCTCCGCTCGGATGTGCTGTACCGGCCGTCGAACTGACGACTTCCGCGCGACGCGCCGATGCGCCGACGTGTGCGCATCCACCTGATGCTTTCCGCGCCGATGCGTGCGCTTCGACCGCTCACGGCCGTCGAGGAGCGGGTCGCTGCGTGGCGCAGGGGATCCGAGGCTCCGGTGAGGGGGACGTCCGCAGGCCGGGCACCTCATGCGTGGGCAGGTCTCTGACCTGATCTCACAGCGTCACCGTGGGCTCGCGTCCTGGGTGCGCCCGGGTCGCTCGGGCGGGTCATGCGAGGCTTTGCGCGGGGCGAAAGGGCGTCTCGTGCCTTGCGGGCGAGGCTCCTGCCGTTCAAGCCAGGGGACCAACGAGGGGGGACACCATGGAGACGAGAGCGAGTCAGGAGCAGCCCCGCGCGCTGCGTGCCGTGACGGAGGATGTGTCGAGGCGTGACGCGCAGGGCGGTGAGTCGATCCCGGTGCTGAACGTGGGCGATCCGGAGTTCCTGGGAGGGGCGTACGAGGCGTACGAGGCGCTGCGGGAGAAGGGGCCGGTGGTGCGGGTGGCGATCCCGGTCAGCACGGGATCGGACGAGGAAGAGAACCCGGAGGGGCGCACGGCGTTCCAGGAGATCTACGGCAAGGAGGTGTTCTTCCTGAGCCGGTATGCGGAGGTGTTCGAGGCGCTGCGCGACGAGCGGTTCTCGTCGTGCCCGCACGCGCTGAAGTCGGCCGAGGAGCTGGCGGAGGAGCCGGTGGTCGCCGAGGAGCTGAAGCCGCTGCGGGACAGCTTGCTCACGACCGACGCGCCGGACCACACGCGGCTGCGGAAGCTGGTGCAGCCGAGCTTCACGGCGCAAGCGATGGAGGCGCTGCGCCCGCGGATCGTGCAGCTCGCACAGGGGCTCCTGGACCAGGCGGAGGCGGCGGCGGCGGCGCGCGGGGAGAAGGCGGGAGAGCGCCGGATGGATCTCGTCGAGGCGTTCGCGTACCCGCTGCCGGTGACGGTGATCAGCGAGCTGCTGGGGATCCCCGAGGCGGATCGGGATCGGGTGCGTCACTGGACGGAGGATCTGCTGATCAACCGGGGGAGCCGGGGGCTCGACAAGGCGGCGCTGGGGAAGCTCCAGGAGTTCTCGACGTACCTGCGCGCGCTCTTCGTCGAGCGGCGCGACCGGCCGGCGGAGGATCTGATCAGCCGCATGGTGCACGCGAAGGAGGAGGGGGATGCGCTCAGCGAGGACGAGCTTTTGTCGATGGTCTTCTTGATCTACGTGGCGGGGCACGTGACGACGGTGAACCTGATCGGGAACGGGGTGTTCGCGCTGCTGACGCACCCCGAGCAGCTCGAGCGGTTCAAGGCGTCGCCCTCGCTGTCGCGCGGCGTGGTGGAGGAGACGCTGCGGTTCTGGGGGCCGGTCGACACGGTGTCCGGGCGGATCGCGAAGGAGGACGTGGAGATCGCCGGGACGGTGATCCCGAAAGGGAGCCGGGTGATGTGCGGGCTCGCGGCGGCGAGCCACGACCCGGCGCGGTTCGATCACCCGGAGGCCTTCGACATCACGCGACCCGATGCAGGCCGGCACGTGGCGTTCGGCCGGGGAATCCACCTCTGCCTGGGGGCGCCACTGGCGCGGCTGGAGGGGCAGATCGCGTTCGAGGTGCTGTTCGATCGCTTTCCGTCGCTCCGGCTCTCGCGGCCGGCGGAGGAGATGAGCTGGGGTCACAAGGTGCTGCGCGGGTTCGACGAGATCCCCGTGCTGTTTTGAGCCGCAGGGCCGAGGCGGGGCCGTGCCGTCCGCGCGGCCGTGCCTTCGGTCTTGATCCGCCCACCGAGAAGGGCCTTTCATCTCGGCCATGGCCAGGCTCGTCGAGGCGCTTTCTCGGTTCTTCGGTCGTGTGGAGATCCTCGCTCTGGGGCTCGAAGAGGAGCGGCTGTCCGCGGAGGCGGCGCTGGCCAAGGGGGATCCGCTGGCAGCACGCGCCCACGCGCGGACGATCCTGGCGAGCTTGCCAGGGTCGGCGGTGGGGTTCGCGCTGTGGGCCGAGGCGGCCGAGGAGGCCTGGCTCGATCACGAGGCGGTGACGGCGCTGGGGGAGCTGTCGAAGAAGGTGCCGTGGCGCGCGGATGTGTGGCTGCGGCTGGGGCGCGCAGGGCTGCGCAACGGGTGGGCTGGCGCGCGGGACGCGCTGGAGCGGGCGGCGTCGGCGCCCGAGGAGCGGGAAGCAGGGCGGGAGGCGCTGCTGGAGCTGTGCGATCTGGATCTGGCAGGGGGCGATCCGGACCGGGCGCAGCGGTGGCTGGACCGGATCCCGAGCGGGCTGGGGGCGCCGGATCCCTCGGTGGCGCTGCGGCGGGCGGAGTGCGCGCTCGCACGCGGGGAGGTGGAGGCGGCGCGGGAGGCGGCGGGGTCGCTCGGTGACGCGGCGCCGGTGGACGGGCGCTCGGCGCTGGTGCGGGCGCAACTGGCGCTGATCGAGGGGAGGCCGGAGGAGGCGCTGGATCTGGGGCTGCGGGGGCTGTTGCTGGAGGCGCCTGGTGCGGCGGCGCTGTGCGCGGCGATGGTGTCGGCGTCGCGGGACGTGGTGGTGGTGGATCGGGCGCGGCAGGTGGTGCGGGCGCTCGGGGTGTTCGACGAGCCGGCGTGGGCGGCGGCGTTCGCGTCGGCGGAGGGGCGGCGCGAGGACGCGCGGAAGGCGCTGGCGCGAGGGCTCGCGGCAGGGGACCGGGCTGCCGCGGTGGCGCTCTTGCGGCTGTCGGTGGAGACGCGGGATCTGGACGCGTTGCAGCTGCTCGCGGCGCGGGATCGCGCGCTGCTCCCGGCGGAACTCTGGCAGATCGTGGAGGCGGTACGGCTGTCGGCGGCGGGGCAAGGAGAGCGCGCGCTGGACGCGCTCGACGCGGTGGTCGGGGAGAGCGCGGGGTGGGCCGACGAGCTCCGGTACGCGGTGGTGCGTGGGTGGATCCCGCTGGCGGAGCCCGGGGCCGACTTCGACGCGCTCTCGCCCGCTTCGTGGCCCGAGGTGCTGAGCGAGCTGCGGCGGACGGCGCGGGCGCTGGATCGGCTGGATCTGGTGGCGGCGATCGAGGCGCTGGCCGTGGAGCGGGAGCGCCCGCTGCGCGTCGCGGTGGTGGGAGAGTTCAACGCGGGGAAGAGCACGTTCATCAACGCGCTGCTCGGGGAGGACGTGGCGCCGACGGGGGTCTTGCCGACGACGGCGACGATGCACTGGGTGGCGTGGGCGCCGGATCCGTTCGCGCGCGTGGTGGCGCGGGGGGCGCACGAGCGGGTGGTGCCGCACGGGCAGCTGAAGGTGACGCTGCGGGCGCTGGAGGCGGAGGGGGCGGCGCCGGAGCGGGTGTTCATCTACGCGCCGATCGAGCGGCTGAAGCGGGTGGAGATCCTGGACACGCCGGGGTTCAACGCGCCGGATCCGGATCACGCGGCACGGGCGCGGCAGGCGTTCGACGAGGCGCATGTGGCGGTGTGGTTGCTGGATGCGACGTCGCCGATGAAGGAGTCGGAGCGGAAGGTGCTGGCCGACCTGCAGGCGCTGGGGGTGCCGACGCAGATCCTGGCGAACAAGGCGGATCGGCTGCGGGAAGGGGGGCTCGCGGAGGTGCTGGAGCACGTGCGGCAAGGGCTCGCCGATACGCGGCTGGTGTCGCTGTCGGCGCCGATCGCGTTCTCGGCGAAGCTGTCCTTGAAGGGGCGGATGGGCGACGAGGCGGCGCTCGTGGAGAGCGGGTGGGCCGCGGTGGAGGCGCTGTTCAGCGAGCACATCGTGGATCACAGCGAGGCGCTGCGGGAGCGGGGGCTGCGGCGGAAGGCGTCGCAGATCGCGACGGAGCTGGAGGCGCTTTCGTCGACGCGGGCGGCCGAAGATCGCGAGGCGGCGCGGCGGGCGCGGGCGCGGGCGGAGGGGCTGCGCGCGGCCGGGGTGGCGCTGCGGCGGGAGCGGCGGGCGCTGGCGGGGACGATCGAGCAGGCGGTGAGCGGGGCGCGGCGGCAGCTCGCGCTGGATCTGCGGCCGATCGCGGAGCTGCCCGAGGAGCGGAAGCACCGGGATCCGGGGATGCGGGCGTACGCGCAGGAGCGGTTCATCGCGCGGCTGTCCGGGCCGCTGTCGGTGGAGATCGCGAAGGTGGCGCAGCCGTTCATGCCCGAGGGCGTGACGGTGGAGGGGCGCGCGGAGGCGCGGGCACGGGCCCAGGTGCGGGCGGTGCTGATGGGGGTGGTGTCGGTGCACCCGGCGCCGGCGGAGCTTTCGGATCAGTCGCTGGAGGGGGTGGTGGAGGCGGCGGTGGACGCGTTCGCGCTGGCGCTGCTCTCGGAGGCGGAGGAGGTGGTGCCGTCGCCGCCGAGCGCTGCGCTGGAGCTGCGTGCGCAAGCGGTGAAGGCGGCGCTCGGGGAAGGGGCCGAGGAGAAGGTGCGGTTCTCGAGCTGAAAGGGGCGCGCTCGGGCGTCAGCGGGTCATCAGGAAGAACGCGAGGAGGCCGAGGGCGACGCCGATGAGCAGGGCGAGGGGGACGACAAGGCGCGCGGCGAGGGTGCTCGAGACGTGCTTCGGTGGTGGGGGGCGGGTCGTGGGGTGGGCGCGCTGGAGAGGGGCCTGGAGCTCGGGGCGTGGTGGTGGATCGGAGGCGGGGAGCGCGCGCACGGGAGCGAGCTGAGGACGCTCGAGGGCGGGAGGCTCGGGGGAAGGCGCGGGCGCAGGAGGAGGGGGAGTCGACTGTGCAGAGGGGGTCGTGCGCGTGCGTTCGAGGGGAGGCGCCGCGCGGGAGCGCTCGGGGGAAGGGGCCGAACGAGAGCGCTCGGGGGAAGGGGCGAGGCGGGAACGCTCGGTGCGAAGGGGCGCGGCGCGGAGGTGACCTAGGGCTTCCTCGGCCATCGACTGCGGGATGAGGCGGGTGCGCAGGGAGGGTTCGCCGTCCTCCAGATCGAGGGCGGCGTCGATCTCGCTGGCGGTGATGATCACCCGCATGCGGTCGGGGGTGATGGACGTCCCGTCGGCATCGGCGACGAAGTGCTTCGGGAGCCACGGCGCGGCCGCGGGGGGGGTGCTCTCCGAGCGCTCACGGCGCTCGCCGACCTCCACACGGCGCTCGCCGACCTCCACGCGCTCGCTGAGGGGGGAGCGGACCATGGCGCGCTGGCGGTTGCGGATGGAGATGGGCAGGGTGTCGGCGTCGAGGACGGCGATGGAGGCCAGGCCGCTGTGCGGCTCGGTGGCCAGATCGGGCAGGGTGTTCGTGAGCTCTTCGCGAAGCTCGCGCGCGGACTGGTGGCGCTGCGAGGGCCACATGGAGAGCGCAGTCAGGATGGTCGCTTCGAGCGCAGGGTGGATGCGCGGGGCGTAGGTGCTCGGCGCGGGTGGGGGGCGGCGGAGGCGCTCCATGGCGATGTCCCAGGGAGAGCCGACGGCGGGGAAGGGGAGGCGCCCGGTGACGAGGAGGTAGAGCAGGATGCCGCAGGTGTAGAGATCGCTGCGGCCGTCGACGGCTTCGCCCCGGCATTGCTCGGGGGACATGTACGCGGGGGTGCCCACGGTGAGGCCGACGCGGGTGAGCGTCACGGTGCCGACGCTGGAAGGCGGGGCGTCGCCCGGGTTCGTGGGGGCAGCGTCGGTCTCGACGAGCTTGGCGATGCCGAAGTCGAGCACCTTGACCTGTTCCGCACCGGCGGCCAGCGGGCTCGGGACGATCATGATGTTCTCTGGCTTGAGATCGCGATGGACGATGCCTCGGCCATGGGCGGCCTCGAGGGCGCGACAGATGCTGATGAGGATCTGCGCGGCGCGGCGCTCGGAGAGGCGCTGCTCGCGGGCGAGGAGGTCGAAGAGGTCCTCGCCCGAGAGGCGCTCCATGGCGATGTAGGGCAGGCGGCCGTCGACGCCGTAATCGAGGATCTTGACGGTGTTCGGGTGATCCAGGCGGGACGCGGCCTTGGCCTCGCGGCGGAACCGGCCGACGAAGGTGGCGTCCCCGAGCATCTCGGGGCGCATGATCTTGAGCGCGACCTCGCGGGGCTCGCTGTCCTGCTCGCCGAGGTACACGGCCGCCATGGCGCCCTCGCCGATGACGCCGGTGATCTTGAAGCGGCCAGCGACCGTCTGACCGATGAGCTGGGAGACGGCGGTCATGTCCAAGATCAGGTTACCCGTGCAGGCGCGGCTCGCCTCTACTTCGATGCGCTCCGGTCCTGATGCGTTACGGCGGCGCCCTCGTGATCGTTCGTCTCACCGACTCGCCGTACACGATCCGTCGCCACGCCCGAGGCGGCGATGAACGCCTTGGCCTCTTCGTTGTCGCCGTGAGCCAGCTCGTCCGGTGTGCCCGAGGCGATGACCCGGCCCTGGACGACGAGAAAGGCCTGGTGGGCGATGCGAAACGTGCTCGCCATGTCGTGGGAGATGACCACGCTGGTGATGCCGAACCGGTCGCGTGTTTCCTCGATGAGGTCGTCGACCATGCGGCTGGTGAGCGGGTCGAGGCCGCTCGTGGGCTCGTCGTAGATGAGGATGTCGGGCTCGAGCATCAAGGCGCGCGCGAGGCCGACGCGCTTGCGCTGGCCGCCGGAGAGTTCGGAGGGGGTGCGCTCTTCCTTGTTCTCGAGGCCGAGCATGTTGAGCATGCCGACGACCTTGTCGCGCATGTCGTTGCGGCTCATGTGCTTGCGGTGTTCGCGGAGGGGGAAGGCCACGTTGTCGAACACGGTGAGCGAGTCGAGGAGCGCGGCATACTGGAAGACCATGCCGAACTTCTGGCGCATGCGGTTCATCTCGTAGTCGTCGAGGGCGCCCATGTCCTCGCCGTCGACCCAGATGTGGCCGCTGCTGACGCGCTCGAGGCCGATGAGGATGCGCAGGAGCGTGGTCTTGCCCGCGCCGGAGCCGCCGATGATGACCGCGGTCTCCTTGCGGCGGAGGTGCATGGTGATGCCGTGGAGGACGTGGGTCGACCCGAACGATTTCTTGACGTCGTCGACGAAGAGGTGGTCGCCGTCGAGCCAGCCGGGGGGCATGGCGCGGCCTTCAGGGGGCCCCTTTCCGCCGTCCTGGGCCCCTGTCGGAGGGGGAGGGGCCTTCCGTTTGAACAACATGGTCGGCCGGAGGCTACCACGCCGCTTGACAGGGGAGCCGCCGAGGCGGAAACCGCTCCCATGATCGACGAGATCCTGAAGGTGGCCCTCGACGCGGCCGAGGCGAAGACGGAGAAGGACGGCTGGACCGTGCTGCCGGAGGGGCGGACGTTGACGCTCCACGCGGCGCACGAGGGGGTAGGGCTGAACGTGACCCGGGTGGAGGCCTTGCTGGTCACCGGCGCCCTGGTGCGGGCCCGTACCTCGAAGGGCGACACGTTCCTGGTGCCGGCAAAGGCGGTGTTCGCCGTGGCGCTGGAGGGGGGGACGAAGTCCGGCGGGGCGCGGCGCGCCGGGTTCCTGGGCTGAGGCGTCCGGGAGCGGGGCTAGCGGGGCTCCGGGGGCCGACGGGCGGCCATTCCGGTCGCAGCGCGGGGCCTCCGCGGGCTTCCAGGCGGAGGTGCGAACGCTGAGCCGCGTTCGCGGGGGCTGTGGGCCGTGGTCCCAGCCCTGTGTTCCGGGGTCGAGGCCAGCGAACGGCTCGCCTGTGCGATCCTCGCTGAGCCTTTCTTGCCTCTGTGGTCCGTTCACCGCATCAACGACGGTCGACACATCCGCCAGCGAACGTCGACATCTGCCTCCGTCAGGCGTCATCCTGTCCGGGGTCTCGCTGGATGCCCGTCGTTCGAGCCGTTTCGTCTCCGCGGCACGACACGTGCTGAGTGCGTCCGACAGAACCGCGCTCTCCAGCCGCGGGCGCAGGAGCCTGCGCACGCCGTCGAGAGCAGCGGACGTGAATGGAACCACAAGGAAGGCGACCCGATGAGTGCACGAGCCCTGTTTGCCGTTTCGCTGCTGGCGACCCTCACAGGATGCAGCGGTGACGACCCGAACGCGTCCGCGACGCCCGATACGCCCTGCCCGTCGGATTCTCTGTGCTTCGATGTGAAGCCCGTCGCCGAGGGCCTCGAGATCGCGTCAGGCCGCGTGGCCGTGGTCTGGCAAGCCAGCGGTTACAGCAACCGGATCGTACCCATGGCCATCGCGTACCATCAAGCCTTCGACGGGGCTGCGGCGCGCGTCGAGATCCCCCTGAGCGTGATCTCGCCTCCGCCCTACGAGTCCCTGAACTGTATGTGGGACTGCTTCGACACGGCGCCCTGCACCTGCGAGCACGACTGGCCAACCTTCGGGGTGGCCAGCATCCGGATTGCGCCTGGGGGTAGCGATGGAACCCTGAGTGTCGACGACCTGTCCGGGGCCTACGGTGTCGGCTCCGCCTTCATCACGCATGTGGGTCCGCAGGCGTCAGCGGCCGCCGAGCAGAAGATGCCGCTCTTCGACCGGCTCCCCGGAGGGCTCCTGGAGGGGACGCACGTCTATGCCGTGCATCAACGAGAAGGCGTGGCTCCCGGTGAGCAGGAGTTCGTCCTGCGCGAGGACGGCGAGCTCCTCGATCTTCATGTCTGTTCGTTCCAGCAGCCGACCTGCGTCCCCCCGACGCCCATCATGTTCGTGGACTGATCGCCGCGTCCGGAGGCGTCGACCGCTCCCCGGCCCCGAGCATCCGGGGGGCTGACTCCCGAGCATGCGTCGGTTCGCCCCCGACAGGCCGTGCTCGGGGCAGCTCGATGTTTTCGGAATCCCCTTGTGTCAGGGTACCCGTGCGATGAGGGGGTGATAAGCTGCGCCCCCGGATGGGCATGCCCCAGGGTGAGGTCACGTCACAGGAGGTCGATCGCGCGGTCGACCTCGCGCTCGCGGCCGCGGAGCAGACCCATGGCGTGGGGCGGGCCATGGCTGCACCGGGCTGGGTGCGGGATCGTGTGCTGACGATCTTGCAGTGTCAGGCCGAGCGGCTCGGGGTCAGCGCGCTGCTGGCGGCGGAGCGTCTCCGGCGCAACCAGTCGGCCGTCGAAGAGATCGTGGCGGCGTTGCGGGTGGGAGAGACGCGGTTCTACCGGGATCCGTTGGCCTGGGAGGCGATCGCGAGCGCGGTGGTGCCGACCTTGCCCAACCGGCCGATCGCGGGCCTCTCCGCCGGATGCAGCACGGGGGAAGAGGCGTACACGCTGGCGATGGTGCTGGCGAGCGCGGGGCGGCGCTTCAGCGTGCTCGGGGTGGACCGGTCGCAGGACGCGGTGACGGCCGCGCGGGAGGCGACGTACTCGGCCGAGGCGGCGTGTCACCTGCCGCCAGCATACGTGCGGCGCTACTGTGAGGTGGACGGGTCGGCGCTGCAGGTGTGCAAGGAGCTGCGCTCGCTGGTGAGCTTCGAGGTCTGCGATCTGGTGTCGACGGTCCCGCGGGGCGGGTTTCACATCATCCTGTTCAAGAACGTGCTGCTGTACCTGGCTTCGCCCGCGGGGGAGGCGGTGGCGCGGCGGCTGATGGCCGAGCTGGATCCGCGGGGGCTCTTGTTCACGGCGGCGAGCGAGGTGCCGCGCCTGTGCGGGGTGGGGATCGCGACGGCCCGCCTGGCGTCGGGGGTGACGGCATTCCGGGTCGGCGCGCGTACGGGGAGCGAGCCGCCACCGCCGCTGACGTGGCCTCCGCCTCACGGGGGTCAGGAAGGCGGCAAATGAGCTTCGTCGTGGGGGTGCATGCGGGGCCGTCGTCGGCGGTGGCCGAGCTGCGGGCGGCGTATGCCGAGGGGCGCGCGGCGCTGGACGAGCAGGTGACGCGCGTGGTCGCCGTGCCAGGAGAGGCGTCGGCGGAGGCGATCGCGCAGGTGGGGATCGCGCTCGGGCGGGAGCGGGCGCGGCTCGTGGACGATCTGCTGGTGAGGCTGTTCTCCGCGACGCGGGAGCCGCGCGAGGGGGGATGGGGGGCGTCGGAGCGGAGCATCTGGGACGAGGTGGCCCTGGCGGCGGTGGGAAGCTACGGGCGAGGCGCCGTCGCGCTGCGCAGCGATCTCGATCTGCGCATCATCGCGCGCGACGTGCAGGAGGCGGCGACGGTGGTGGAGTCGCTGCTGTATCCGCTCTGGGACATGGGGGTCTCGGTGGGGCACCAGGTGGTGAGCATCGAGGACCTGATCGCGTCGGCGCGCGATGATCTGCCGTCGGCGACGACGCTGCTGGACTGGCGGCACCTGGCCGGGGATCGGGATCTGTCGGAGTCGCTCTGGCAGCGGGCGGTGACCGGGCTGCTCGCGCACTCGGAGCTGCCGCTGTTCATCGAGCGGCTGCGGCAAGAGGTGGAGCAGCGGCACGCGCGGTTCGGTGGGTCGGTGTACCTGCTCGAGCCGGACGTGAAGAACGGGGCAGGGGGGCTCCGGGATCTCGACATCGCGCGGTGGGCGAGCAAGGCGCGCTGGGGCGCGGGCGAGGTGGAGGCGCTGGTGCGCTTCGGGGCGCTGGTCACGCGGGAGGCGGCAGAGATCCGGGCGGCCGAGGACACGCTGTGGCGGCTGCGCAACCTGCTCCACGCGGGGGCGAACCGGCGGAACGATCGGCTGACGTTCGACAAGCAGGAGGCGTGCGCGGCGGCGCTCGGCTACGGCGCCGGGGACGAAGCGGTGGAGCGGATGATGAGCGACTACTACCGGAGCGCTCGCACCATCTCCCGCACGCTGGAGATGCTCCTGACGCGCGCGACGCCGACGTTGACGCGACGGCGGCGGCACGAGGAGGATCTGGGCGGTGGGCTGCGCCTCTTCGATGGGTGCGTGGCGCTGGCGAACCCGCCGGATCTGCGCACGGATCCGGCGCTCGCGCTGCGCGCGTTCTCCGTCGCGGTGGAGCGGGGGTTGCCGCTCCTGGGGCCGACGCGGGAGGCCATCGCGCGGGCGTCGGCGGAGCCCGCGTTCTGCGCTGCGCTGCGAGAGAGCGCGGAGGCGGCGCAGCGGTTCCTCGCGCTGCTCGTGACGTGCAAGGAGACGCAGCTCAAGAGCGGCTCGCCCATCCGGGAGATGCACGAGCTGGGGCTCTTGCTGGCGATGATCCCGGAATTCTCTCCGGTGGTCGGGCGGGTCCACCACGACGTGTACCACGTGTACACGGTCGACGTTCATTCGGTGGCGGCCGTGGATCGGCTGGCCGAGGTGACGCGCGGGGATCTGGCGGCGGAGTTCGGTCTGCCATGCCGGCTGGCGGCGGAGGTGAGCCGGCCCGAGGTGCTGTTCGCGGCGACGCTGCTGCACGACGTGGGCAAGGCGATCGGGGGCACGGAGCACAGCCAGCGGGGTGCGGAGATGGCCCAGGGGATCCTGGCGCGGCTGGGGTTGCCACCGCAGGACGTGGCGGAGGCGTGCCACCTCATCCTGAAGCACCTGGTGATGTACCACGTGGCGACGCGGCGGGATCTGGACGACCCGGCGGCGATCGCCGAGTTCTGCCGCGAGGTGAACGGGCGCGAGGGGCTGCGGAACCTGTACCTGCTCACGGTGGCGGATCTGTCGACGACCAGCCCGACGTCGATGACGTCGTGGAAGGCGCGGATGCTGGACGAGCTGTACCTGGCGGCGGATGCCTCCCTTGCCGGGCAGGTGGTCGACGACGAGCGGCTCGATCGGGCCGTGGCCGAGGCCACGCGGGCGGTGGCGTCGGTGCCGCTCGCGGAGGAGGCGGAGCGGGCGGAGTTGCACGCGTTCACGAGGGATTATCTGGCCTCGATGCCCGAGCGTTACCTGCTGTCGAACGGGGCGCCGGCGATCGCGGCACACGCGACGGTGGCGTGGGAGCAAGAGCGCTCGCAGGCGCTGGCGAGGGTTGCGCTCGTGCCGTCGCGTCATCCAGAGGCGGCGGAGCTGTGCGTGGCGGCGTGGGATCGTCCCGGCTTGCTCGCGGCGCTCACCGCGGCCATCGCCGCATCGCGTCTGGTGGTGCACGCGGCGCAGATCCACTCGCGGACGACGGGGGCGGGGCAGATCCAGGCGGTGGATCTCTTCTGGGTGCGTGATCGGGGCGATGGGGTGGAGGGGGTGGCGCGCTCGATCCCGAAGCTCGTTCGCGACATGCACGCGGTGCTCTCGGGGGAGGTGGAGGGAGCGGCGCTGGTGCAGCAGCGGGCGGCGTCGTTCCGGGAGCGGAAGTCGCCGCGGGTGCGGACCCAGGTCAAGGTGGACAACCGGGCCTCGCCGAGGCACTCGGTGCTGGAGATCTTCACCCGGGATCGGCCAGGGTTGCTCTTCACGATCTCCGACGCGCTGTACCAGGTGGGGCTCTCGATCGCGGTGGCGAAGATCAACACCGAGGGGACACGGGTGGCCGACGTGTTCTACGTGAACGAAGCGGGGGGGGAGAAGATCGCGCCAGGGCGACGCACGGCCGAGATCCGGGAGCGGATCGAGGCGGTGCTGCGCGAGACGGAGAGAGAGGAAGGGATCGTCGGATGAGGGTGCGGAACGGGAACAGGGGTCGGGCAGGGGTCGCGACGCTGGTCGGTGGACTCTTCGTGGTGGTGGGGTGTGGCGCGTCGCAGCCTCCGCCCGAGGAGCCGCTCGTGGCAGATCCGCCGCTCGGCGCGGAGGAGAGCCCGTCGGCCAGTGCGGCGAACAAGGCGCTCGCGCAAGGGATCGAGGAGATCAAGGCGGAGCGCTTCGCGGAGGCGAAGCCGCACCTGGAGCAAGCGCTCTCGCTGAAGCCGGACAGCGCCGAGGCGGCGTATTACCTGGGCCTCGTGAGCGAGAAGACCGAGGATCTCGCCGGCGCGGAGAAGCACTACAAGCACGCGCTCCAGATCGATCCGACGCTCGCCGAGGCGGCGGTGAACCTGGGAGCGATCTACCTGGAGGAGCCGGCGCGGCCGGACGAGGCGATCGCGGCGATGACGCCCGCCGTGGCGAAGGCCGCCGACGCGACGCGGTTGCACCAGAACCTGGCGTACGCCTACAGCCTGAAGAAGGCTTACGACAAGGCGAGCAAGGAGTACGAGGCAGCGCTGAGCAAGGGGGCGAGCCCGGAGCTGCACTTCGCCTACGGGGGGATGCTGCTCGAGGCGAAGCAAGGAGAGAAGGCGGCGGAGCAGCTCCGGAAGGCGCTGGCGGGCGCTGGTGACGACGTGGCGCTGATCGCGAGCGTCGGCCGGATGCTGGGGCCCGCCGGGGCCTATGCGGACTGCGTGAAGGCGTTCGACCGGGCGATCCAGCTCAAACCGGACGCGGCGGAGCTCTTCGTGCGTCGCGGGACCTGCCGCCACGAGCTGAAGGACGAGCCGGGAGCCCGCGCGGACTATCAGGCGGCGATCAAGGCGGACCCGAAATTCGCGCCGGCGCACTACTACCTGGGCATGTCGTGGCTGGGGGAGAAGAAGACGCAGAACGCGCTCGCGGCGTTCGATCAGGCCTCGAAGGTGGGGGGCGACTCCGAGATCGGGAAGCGCGCGCGCGAGAAGATGAAGGAGCTGGGGAAGAAGTGACGGGCCCGGGGGAGCAGGGCGTGCGGCCGCCCTGTCGCCCCCGTCTTCAGCGCTCCAGGAGCGCGAGGATGCGGTCCAGCTCGTCGAGGGAGCTGTACAGGATGGCCAGCTCGCCTTTGCCGCCCTGATCGCGCACCTCGACCTTCGTGCCGAGGCGGCGCGTGAGGCGCTGCTCGAGGTCCCGGGTGGACGCGGCCTTCGCGGGGGGTTTGGCCTTCTCTTCGGGCGTGTCGTCGCTGGAGCGCTCGGCCGCGCGGGCCTTGGCGTTGCGGATCAGCGTCTCCACCTTGCGCACCGGGAGTTTGCCCCGGATGGTGCGGTCCGCGATGTCCTCCATCGCCCTGTCGTCGGGGGCGCCGAGGAGCGCGCGCGCGTGGCCTTCGCTGAGCTCGCGCGAGATCACCATGGTGCGGATGCGCTGCGGGAGCTTGAGGAGGCGGAGGGTGTTGGTGATGGTGGAGCGCTCCTTGCCGACCCGCTCCGCCAGCACTTCCTGGGTGTATCCGTGCTCGCGGAGGAGGCGATCGAGGGCTTCGGCGAGCTCGATCGGGTTGAGGTCGGAGCGCTGGACGTTCTCGACGAGCGCGAGCTCGAATGCCTCCTTGGGGGAGACGTCCTTGACCACCACGATGACCTCGCGGAGGCCGGCGCGCTGCGCTGCGCGCCAGCGTCGCTCCCCGGCGATGATCTCGAACTGGTCGGTGCTGGGCTGCCCTCGCCGCACGACGAGCGGCTCGATGAGGCCGTGCTCCAGGATGCTGGCGGTCAGCTCCTTGAGTTCCGTCTCGTCGAAGTACTGCCGCGGCTGGCCTTTCTGGGGGACGATCTTCTCGATCGCGCACAGGAAGACGCTTCTCTCGGCCGTGCCTGCAGCGACGGGGGCGGGCAGCAGGGCGTCGAGCCCCCGTCCCAGCGCCCGGCGCTGTCCTTTGAGATCCACACTCATGTTCGCGATCGGGTGTCCTTGGGCGTGGGGCGTCGCTCGGGCTCGGACTTCGCCGCACCGGTGGCGGGCGGCTTCGGAGCTTCGGTGACAGGGGGCTTCGCTGCGCTGGCGGAGTGAGCCTTGGTGTCTTCGGCGAGGGGAGTCTTCGCGGCGCTCGTGGAGGGGGCCTTGGGCGCCTCGGTGACGGGGGTCTTGGCTGCTCGTGCGGCGGCTGGCCTGGAGCCCTCGGCGGACGTGGGCTTCGCGGCGCTCGTCTCCTGGGCGCTGGTGACGGGTGCCTTCGTCGCACTGGCGGCGGGCGGCTTCTGGGCTTCAGGAGACGCTGGCTTCTCTGCGCCCGGCTCCTGCGCGTTGGTGGCGGGAGGTGTCGCCGCGCTGGTGGTGGCCGACTTCTGCGCCTCGGGTGCTGTCGGCTTCGCTGCGGGCTTGGCGCGCGGCCGCTTCATCGGGCCGTAGTGGCTCTCCAGGATCTCGCGGGCGAGGCTGAGGTAGCCCTGGGCTCCCTTCGACTGAACGTCGTAGAGCAGCGCCGGCTTGCCGTGCGAGGGGGCCTCGCTGAGGCGCACGTTGCGGGGGATGATCGCGTTGAACACCCGGAAGTGACCCTTCACTTCGTCGGCCACCTGGTGGGTCAACGAGGTTCGGCCGTCGTACATCGTGAGGACGATGCCCTCGACGGTCAGCTCCTGGTTGAACACGCTCCGCACGCGGTCGATGGTGGCCATCAGGTGCGTCAGTCCCTCCAGCGCGAAGTACTCGCACTGCAGTGGGACGATGACGCGGTGGGCGGCCGTGAGCGCGTTCAGCGTGAGCAGGCCGAGCGAGGGGGGGCAATCGAGCACGACGAAAGCGTAGTCGCCGACGTGCGGGCGGATGGCGTCACGCAAGCGGTTGGCGCGATCGGGGGCGTCGACCAGCTCCAGCTCGGCGGCCACCAGATCCTGCGTGGCAGGGATGACCTCGAGCAGGGGCACCTCGGTGGGGAGCGTGGCCTGGGAGAGCGCCGCGCGGCCGATGAGCACGTCGTAGATGGACAGCTCGATGCTGCGGGGCCGCACGCCCACGCCGCTGGAAGCGTTCCCTTGAGGATCGCAGTCCACGAGGAGGGTGCGGTGCTCGGCAGCCGCCAGGCTGGCGGCCAGGTTGACGGCCGTGGTGGTCTTCCCCACGCCTCCCTTCTGGTTGGCTACGGCGAAGATCAGCGTCGGGGGTTTCGGGGTGGCTGCAGCCTGCTTGGCGGGCGAGCCCCCATCTCGGGGTGCGGGCATCGTGATGTCGCGTCCGCCCAGGCAGATACACGAGGCGGCTCCTCGCTGAAAGATGCGGGGACGCTCTACACCACACCATCACCCCATGAATCAACGCAGGAATTTTCACCGACCACGGGAGAGCCTCTACAGTGACCGACATGTCGCTGGATGTAGGTGTGAGTGGGTCGCCGGCTGCTGGGATACCAGGTCGGCTGGTGGTCGTCGCACCGTCGAGGTGGAAGCGGGGTCGCGGGGAGAACCCGACGGCGCGGCGTCCTGCTCGGCAGCCTACCCAGCAGTTCCGGCTCGGTGAGGTGCTGACTTCGTCTCTCGATGGGGGGTCGGTCGACCGGATCCTGTCGCGAGGGTTCTGGAGCCGTGGCGGCGTCGACGCCAGCGCGACGTTCGCGCCGGTGATCCCGCTCGTTCGCTCCACCCAGCCTCTCTCCGCCGGATCAGAGCCCCTGCTGTACCGAGCCGCCCGACCCCATCGGCGTGTCGTCTCGGTGGTTGCCGTGTCGTTGCCGTGAGGAGACACAGATGACGCTGCCCAGGACCTACCGAAATTATGCCGAGTTCGAGCGTGACTACCTCTGCCCCAGCCGCGTGAGCTTCTCGCTGGAAGACATCGTGGAAGAGGGGGCCTTCGACGCGGAGCTCGACTTCGAGAAAGACCGCTTCGACGGCTCTGACGACGACTACTGAAAGCCTTCCCTGTGATCCTTCCCGGGATCCGAGCCCCGGCGGACGCCTCTCCGCCGGGGCTCCTTTTTTTTCACGGACTTCACGGCTGTCTTGACCCTTTCGGCGGCGCGTGGCACGAGGACCGCCCTCATACGCCATGCAAGTCACCGTCGAAAAGCTGTCCCCCGTGCTCCTGGAGTTCCTCGTCGAGGTGCCTGCCGATCAGGTACGGAGCGAGGTCGACAAGGCTTACTCCCTCCTGCAGCGCACCGCGCGCGTCCGTGGCTTCCGCCCGGGCAAGGCGCCGCGCCATGTGCTCTCGCACCTGTACGGAGGCCGAGTCCACGCCGACGTCGCCCAGCGCCTCGTGGATGCGACCTTGAACAAGGCGCTCGCCGAGAAGGAAATCCAGCCGCTGTCGCAGCCCGCAATAGCGCCGACCGAGCTCCGCCCCGACGAGTCCTTCTCCTACAAGGCTCGCTTCGAGGTTCGCCCCGAGATCGCAGAGGTGAAGTGGGAGGGCTTCGAGGTGAAGCGTCCTTCGGTGAAGGCGTCCGACGAGATGGTCGACGCCGAGGTCACCGCGCTGCGCCAGAAGCACGCAACGCTCCAGGCTCCCGATCCGGAGCGCCCGGCAAAGAAGGGCGATGTCGCGACCATCACCTTCCAGCTGGAGGTGAGCGGTCAGTCCATGGGTCAGAAGGACCAGGAGGTCGAGACCGAGGTGGGCTCCGGACAGCTCTTCAAGGAGATTGAAGAGGCGCTGGACGGGATGACGCCAGGTCAGCACAAGGACGTCTCCCTGACCTTCCCGGCGCAGCACCAGAACCCCGAGCTGCGCGGCAAGGACGCAGTCTTCCACATCACGCTGAAGGATCTGCGCGAGCGGATCTACCCCGAGGTGGACGACGAGTTCGCCAAGGACTGTGGTGAGGACAGCCTGGAGGCGCTCCGAACGTCGCTTCGCACGAAGGTGGAGAAGGAGCTTACCCAGAAGGCGAGCGACACCGTCGCTGAGCAGCTCGTCATCGAGATCTGCAAGGCGAACCCGATTCCGGTGCCGCCGTCGCTGGTCGATCAGCAGGCACAGCTCGCCGAGCGTGAGCTGCTCGCCGCGGCGCGCCGCCAGGGGCAGCGCATCGACCCGACGCCCGAGCTGCGAGCACGGGTCCGTCTCGACTCCGAGATGAAGGTGCGCGCTGGTCTCCTGATGGCCGAGATCGCGAAGGCGAAGGAGGTCAAGATCACCGACGCCGACATCGAGAAGGGCTACGAGGAGCTCGCCGAGCAGACCGGCAAGAACGTCGCCAAGGTGAAGGCCGAGTACCGCGATCCGAAGAAGCGCGAGATCCTCATCGGCATGATCCTCGAAGACAAGATCCTCGACATGATCGAGGCAGCGGCGAAGGTCACCGAGGCGACCTGAGACCCAGCCTCTGTCAGCCCGCACGTCAAGGGCTCTCGGGACCGAGCGCGACCCGAGAGCCCCATCGAGACCGAGTCACGGAAGATGTTCGTCCGGAGCCGAGCTGTGACTGGCGTGCACCTTCGTCGGGCCAGGTCCAGCTCGGCAGCCTCGGTCGATTGCGAATCCTGAACAGCGCCCAAATACTTGCGGTCGTGCGGAGTCTGGCCCAGTTCTAGGGACCTGCCGACGACCGGCAGAAACCCTCGGAGCACCGGATGACCCGTCGAGTCGAAAACCGCACACAAGCCATGCACCTCCTTGAGCGGGAGCAGCCGCACCTCGAGCAGGTGGAGCGGGAGCGCGCGCTCATCATCCCCACGGTCACGGAGGTGACCCACCGCGGGGAGCGTGAGTGGAACATCTTCAGCCGTCTGCTCAAGGACCGGATCGTCTTCATCGGTGCAGAAATCGATGACTTCCTCGCGAACCTCGTGATCGCGCAGTTCCTGTTCCTCGAGAGCGAGGATCCGGACAAGGAGATCCAGGTTTACGTGAACAGCCCGGGCGGTGTCGTCACGTCCGGACTCGCGATGTACGACACCATGCAGTACGTCCGGTGCCCGGTGTCGACGATGTGCCTCGGTCAAGCCGCCTCGATGGCCGCCGTGCTGCTCGCGGCCGGCCACAAGGGGCGCCGTTACGCGCTCCCCCACTCGCGGATGATGATCCACCAGCCGCTGGGCGGCGCGCGTGGGCAAGCCACGGACATCGAGATCCAGGCGCGCGAGATCAAGAAGATCAAGGAGACGCTGATCGACATCCTCGTCGACGCGACCAACAAGGGTCGTGAGGACATTGCCCGGGACGTCGAGCGCGACTTCTACCTGAGCGCAGCCCAGGCGAAAGAATACGGCCTCATCGACGAGGTCTTCCCGGCACGCAAGAAGTAGGGGCCGATCGCGGCTCGCAGGACGATTCGTCTGTCGCTTCATGCAGCAGCCACGGATGGGGGGGGCGGATGCGTGCGCATCGCCCTGCTGGTTTGGCCGTCTATCGAGATCTCGAAGTGATGACGTCGGTGCGTGAGCGAGTTCTTGCTGGGCTCGCTCATCGGAGCGTCCCCGAGCGCAGGGACGGGGAGAAGCGATCCCCGTTCGCTTGCGACGGTAAGTACACCGTTCTAGAATCGGAGCGTGGTTTCCCGGACCTGAGCGGAATTCTCATCGCAGGGCGCGGCGATCACACCAGCTGAGGGTCGAAGTGGAGCGAAGGCGGGACGATCACTCGAACGGCAATCTGAGCTGCTCTTTCTGCGGAAAATCCCAGAAGGAGGTCAAGAAGCTCATCGCAGGACCGACGGTCTACATCTGCGATGAATGCATCGGGCTCTGCAACGACATCATCGCGGAGGAGGTCGAGAAGGACGAGCCCTACGCGGGCTCCACGCCTGTGCCGAAGCCGTCCGACATCAAGGCAATCCTCGATGAGTACGTGGTCGGGCAGCACCGCGCGAAGAAGATCCTCTCCGTCGCGGTGCACAACCACTACAAGCGCATCGACAGCCGGGTGTCCTCCGACGACGTCGAGCTGCAGAAGTCGAACATTCTGCTGCTCGGTCCGACGGGCTCGGGCAAGACGCTGCTCGCGCAGACGCTGGCGAAGATCATCAACGTGCCGTTCGCGATCGCGGACGCCACGACGCTGACCGAGGCGGGCTACGTCGGCGAGGACGTCGAAAACATCATCGTTCAGCTGCTGCAGAACGCCGACCACGACGTCGAGCGAGCGCAGCGCGGCATCGTCTACATCGACGAGATCGACAAGATCAGCCGCAAGAGCGACAACCCGAGCATCACCCGTGACGTGTCGGGTGAGGGCGTGCAGCAGGCACTCCTCAAGATCATCGAGGGGACGGTCGCCAACGTGCCACCGAAGGGGGGCCGCAAGCACCCGCAGCAGGATTTCCTGCAGGTGGACACGACGAACATCCTGTTCATCTGTGGCGGCGCGTTCGTCGGTCTCGACCAGATCATCCAGCGCCGCATCGGTCAGGCGTCGCTCGGCTTCGGCGCCGACATCAAGTCGAAGAAGGAATACAAGCTGGGTGAGCTGCTCAGCGAGGTTCAGCCGGAGGATCTGCTGAAGTTCGGGCTCATCCCCGAGTTCATCGGCCGCTTGCCGATGGTCGCGACGCTCCACGAGCTGAACGAGGACGCGCTGATCGACATCCTCACCAAGCCGAAGAACAGCCTGGTGAAGCAGTATCAGAAGCTGTTCGAGATGGACGGCGTGAAGCTCAAGTTCACGCGCGGCGCGCTGACGGCGGTGGCGCGTCAGGCGCTCGAGCGTGCCAGCGGGGCGCGCGGACTTCGAGCCATCCTCGAGAACTCGATGCTGGACATCATGTACGACATCCCGTCGCGTACCGGGATCAAGGAGGTGGTGGTCAGCGAGGACGTCATCCTCAAGCACGAGCCTCCGATCATCGTCTATACGAAGGAGGCGGAGCTCGCTTAACGCGCCGCCGCATCCAATCAGCCACCCCAGAAAGCCGGCGGATGTTCTTCAAGAACGAGAGTGAGCGGAGCAAAGGCACCCCCGAGCGTGGGGTGGTGCCGTTGCTTCCCCTGCGCGACATCATCGTCTTCCCTCACATGGTCTCGCAGCTCTTCGTGGGTCGCGAGCGGAGCATCGCCGCACTCGACGAGGCCATGGGGCGCGGCAAGGAGATCTTCCTCGCCGCGCAGCGCAACGCCAAGACGAACGATCCCACGCCCGAGGACATCTTCACCATCGGGTCCGTGGGCGCGATCATGCAGCTGTTGCGCCTGCCAGACGGCACGGTGAAGGTCATCGTCGAAGGGAAGCGGCGGGCGCGTGTTCGTCGGTATCTCCAGACCGACGCCTATTTCCTGGTCGAGTACGACGAGGTGCCGGAGACGGCCGCGTCCGGGGTCGAGGTCGAGGCGCTCATGCGCTCGGCGCAGTCGACCTTCGAGATGTACGTCAAGCTCAACAAGAAGATTCAGCCCGAAGTTCTCATGACGGTGCAGAGCATCGACGAGGCGTCGCGGCTCGCGGACACCATCATCGCCAACCTCCCTGCGATCAAGCTGGCCGACCGCCAGAGCTTGCTCGAGATGGAGGACCCTCGTCAGCGTCTCGAGCGTCTCATCGAGCTGATGCAGGCCGAGATCGAGATTCTCCAGGTGGAGAAGAAGATCCGGAGCCGCGTCAAGAAGCAGATGGAGAAGACGCAGAAGGAGTACTACCTCAACGAGCAGATGCAGGCCATCCAGAAGGAGCTGGGTGGTGGCGAGCGCGACGAGTTCAAGAACGAGATCCAGGAGATCGAGGAGGGCCTCAAGACCAAGCGGATGAGCAAAGAGGCCACCGCGAAGGTCAAGAAGGAGCTCAAGAAGCTGAAGATGATGCACCCCACGAGCGCCGAGGCGACCGTGGTGCGCAACTACATCGACTGGATTCTCGAGCTGCCCTGGTACGAGAAGAGCGAGGAGCGGTACGACCTGGCCGAGGCCGAGAAGATCCTCGACGAGGATCACTACGGTCTGAAGAAGATCAAGGAGCGCATCCTCGAGTACCTGGCGGTCCAGGCCCTCACCAAGAAGCTCAAGGGGCCGGTGCTCTGCTTCGTTGGGCCTCCTGGTGTGGGAAAGACCAGCCTGGCGAAGTCCATCGCCCGCGCTACGGGGCGCAAGTTCGTGCGCCTCTCTCTTGGCGGTGTGCGTGACGAGGCCGAGATCCGAGGGCATCGGCGCACGTACATCGGTGCGCTCCCCGGGAAGCTGATCCAGTCGTTGCGCAAGGTGGGGACGAACAATCCGGTGTTCCTCCTCGACGAGGTCGACAAGATGTCGACCGACTTCCGGGGCGATCCGGCGGCGGCGCTGCTCGAGGTGCTCGATCCGGAGCAGAACTCGACGTTCAACGATCACTACCTGGATCTCGACTACGATCTCTCGGACGTGATGTTCATCACGACGGCCAACACGCTGTCGGGGATCCCGGTTCCGCTGCAGGACCGGATGGAGATCATCCAGCTCTCCGGGTACACGGAGTTCGAGAAGCTCAACATCGCCGTGAAGTACCTCGTGCCGAGGCAGCGCAAGGAGTGCGGCCTGGAGGACGTTCAGCTCGACTTCACGGACGGCGCCATCCGGACGATCACGCACCACTACACGAAGGAGAGCGGGGTTCGCTCCCTGGAGCGCGAGATTGCAAGCGTGTGCCGCAAGGTGGCGCGGAAGGTGGTCGCGGAGGGCAAGGACAAGCCCATGCAGATCCTCGCCAAGAACGTGCCCACGTACCTCGGCGTCCCGAAGTACCGGCTCGGGCGCCGTGAGGAGCGCGACGAGGTGGGCCTGGTGAATGGCCTCGCAGTGACCAGCGTCGGTGGTGATCTGCTGCCGGCCGAGGCGACGGTCGTCCCTGGCAAGGGGAAGCTGGTGATCACCGGGCTCCTGGAGAAGGGGATGGAGGAGAGCGGGCACGCAGCGATGAGCTACGTGCGCTCGCGCCTCGATCGCCTGGGCCTCGAGGCGGACATCTACCAGAAGGTCGATGTGCACATTCACTTCCCGGATTTCGTCCGGAAGGATGGGCCGAGCGCAGGTGTCACCATGGTGACGGCGCTGGTGAGCGCGATGATGAAGGTCCCCGCGCGCCGCGATCTGGCGATGACGGGCGAGATCACGCTGCGGGGGAGGGTGCTCCCCATCGGTGGGCTCAAGGAGAAGCTGCTCGCCGCGCACCGCGGGGGCATCACCACGGTGATCATGCCCAAGGAGAACCGGAAGGATCTCCGGGACGTGCCGCGGCGGGTGCTGAAGTCCCTGCGCCTCGTGCTCGTGGAGCACGTGGACGACGTGCTGCGGGAGGCGCTGGTGCTGCCCGATCCGATCGCGATCTTCGGTCCCGCCACGAGCGTCGTCGAGTACCGGGACGGAGAGCCCTGGACCCCGGACGGTGCTGCGAAGCCCTTGCCTGCGCCCGTCGGCGAGCCGACCCCGGCTGCTCCGCCTCCCGCCGTCTAGTTCACCGGATCGTCACTGGCGCCCAGCATCGGGAGGGGCTACGGCCCTCCCCGAGATGATTCAACGTGCGCTGATTTCCGTGTCGGACAAGACGGGGCTGGCCGCACTGGCCAGCCGGCTGGTGGCCCGGGGCATCGAAATCCTCTCGACGGGGGGGACACAGCGAGCGCTCGTGGCTGCCGGGATTCCGGTGGTGCCCGTGGAGGACTACACCGGCTCTCCCGAGGTGATGGACGGTCGTGTGAAGACCCTCCACCCTCGCGTCCACGGTGGGATCCTCATGCGGGGCGCCGTGGACGAGGCAGACCTGCAGCGGATCGGGGGGAAGACGATCGATCTCGTGGTCTGCAACCTCTACCCCTTCGAGGCCAAGGTTGCGGAGCCTGGCGCCGCGCATGAGGAGATCATCGAGAACATCGACATCGGTGGTCCTTCGATGGTGCGGAGCGCCGCGAAGAACCACGACCGCGTGGCGGTGGTGGTCGATCCACGCGACTACGAGGTGGTGCTCGACGAACTCGAGCAGAGCGGAGAGGTGTCGGCGTCGACCCGGCGTCGGCTGGCGGCCAAGGCCTTCGCGCACACGGCGGCCTACGATGGAGCCGTCTCGGGGTATCTCTCCGCGTTGCCCGAGGTGCAGGAGGGTACGGCACGCGATGCACATCCGCGCTACCTGACCCTCGCGTTCGAGCGCGCGTACCCGCTGCGGTACGGCGAGAATCCCCATCAGAGTGGAGCCTTCTACCGAGAGCGACGGGCCGTCGAAGGGACGCTAGCGCGCAGCGAGTCGCTGGGGGCGGGCGGCAAGGAGCTGTCGTTCAACAACCTGGTCGACGTCGACGCCGCGCTGGAGGCGGTGCGTGATTTCGAGGCGCCCGCTGCCGTGGTCGTGAAGCACACCAATCCTTGCGGGGTCGCTGTGGCGGCCGATCTGGTGACCGCTTACCGCGCTGCGCGTGAGGCGGACGCGCTCAGCGCCTTCGGTGGCATCGTGGCGCTCAACCGCGAGGTCGACCGCGCGACGGCCGAGGCGCTGGTGGAGACCTTTCTGGAGTGCGTGGTGGCCCCGAGCTACGCCGAGGAGGCCCTGGAACTCTTGCGGGGCAAGAAGAACCTGCGGGTCCTCGCGACGGGCGCGTGGCTGGAGGCGGCGCACCGGGAGCTGACCTGGAAGCGGGTCGGAGGCGGCATCGTGGTGCAGGAGCGTGATGCCACCGGCGCTGGGGAAGTCAGGGCAGGCCGGGTGGTCACGCAGCGGGCCCCCACCGAGGAGGAGCTGGAGGGCCTCGACCTCGCCTGGAAGGTCTGCAAGCACGTCAAGTCGAACGCGATCGTGCTCGCCTCGACGACGGCGACGGTCGGCGTGGGTGCAGGGCAGATGTCTCGGGTGGAGAGCGTGCGGATCGCGTGCCGCAAAGCAGGAGAGAAGGCGCGCGGGAGCGCTCTCGCGTCAGACGCCTTTTTCCCGTTCCCCGATGGCGTCGAGCTGGCCGCGGAGCACGGCATCACCGCGATCGTTCAGCCTGGGGGCAGCGTGAGGGATGCCGAGGTCATCGCCGCCGCCGACCGCGCCGGGGTGGCCATGGTGTTCACCGGCGTTCGCCACTTCCGACACTGAAGTATTCCACTTCACGCGCTGGCCAGATAAATATCGAAGCCGAAAATTTGGCCACGAGTTCTTCTATATGTTGATGGTCGGCGACACGGTGGGTGCTCCGAGCGCCTCTCCGTGACCCGACTGTGTTTCGAGCCCCGGCGTTCCGGGGATGTCGCCAAGGAGCGAGGCTGTGGCTGGAATCAGCGAGACATGCAGCATCTGTGGGACCGGTTTCGAGGTCCAGTTCCGCTACCAGATGGAGGAGAAGGACGGGGGCTTCTCCTTCTTCTGCTCGCAGAAGTGCCTCGAGAAGAGCCAGCTCGGTGGTGACGGCGAGGCGATGGCCACGTGCGATGCGTGCGCCAAGCGCTTCTCGCCCTCCCTGGTATCTCAGGTCCTCTACGTGTCCGGCAAACGGCACTATGCCTGCTCCCTCGAGTGCAGGACCCAGGTCGTGCGCGAGGCCAATGGGGTGCGTCTCGGAGACATCGCCGCGTCCGTCTCCGAGCCGCCCCCGGCGACGATGCGGGAAGGAGCCGAGGCCGCTGAAGGACTCCAGGAAGGAGCCGAGCCGCTCCCCCTGTCGAGCGGCTCCAGCCTCGGCCAGACTTCTGCGCGCGCCCCCTCCAGCGTCGCCCCAGCCACTCGCCCGGCCGCTGCTGGTGGCGGCTCCGCGGATGTGCGGCGCGCCTCGGCCCTCCCGGGTCCTCAATCTTCGGCCTCTGCGACCCCCGCGCCTCGAAGCAAGGCGTCGGAGGTCCCGGCCCGCCAGGGCGGGGCGGTCGCCGTGCCCGTCGTCCCGTCACCGAATGCACGCCGCGGTGCAGGAACGCAGCCTGCCGGGACGGCTGCTGCCCCGGTTCCCCAGGCCGTGCCCCGGTATCTGGCCGTGTTCAACCACAAGGGGGGCACGGGCAAGACCACCACGGCCGTGAGCGTCGCCGCTGGCCTCGCGAGCAAGGGCAAGAAGGTGCTCCTCGTCGACACCGACGCCCAAGGCAACGTGTCGGTGTCCCTCGGCGCCAGCGCAGAGCGGTCGCTCTATCACGTGCTCGTGATGGGTCTGCGCGTGGCTGACGCCACCAAGACGGTGCGCCCCAACCTCGACCTGCTCCCCTCGAACGAGACCCTCGCCGCTGGCGAGCTCTACCTCGCCGGGCGGCAGAACCGCGACCGCGTGCTCTCCGACAGGCTCGGTGCTGCGGCGGCGGGCTACGACTACGTGGTCCTCGACTGCTCTCCGAGCCTGTCGCTGATGAACCAGAACGCTCTCGTGTTCGCCGACAGCGTGCTCGTCCCGGTGGCCTGCGACTACCTCTCCCTCGTCGGCGTGCGGCAGGTCATCAAGACCGTGAAGAACGTCAACGCGCTTCTCCACCACCCCGTCCAGATCTGGGGCGTCCTACCCACGTTCTTCGATGGGCGCGCCAAGATCGCACGCGAGGCGGTGAGCACCTTGCAGCAGCACTTCGGTGACCGCTGCCTTCCTCCGATCCGCCAGGCCATCAAGGTCAAAGAGGCGCCGGCACAGGGCCAGACCATCTTCGAGTACGCCTCGGGGACGCCCGCCGCGGACGACTACCTCACCGTGGTGGAGCGGATCATCGAGAGCCGCGAGCGGGGTCAAGCCGGCTCGGAGGCAGGGAACGCGAAGGCGTCGAGCGCCCCGCGAACGACTTCGGGCAGCCGGGCCGGCGCCGCAGCGGCGGGCGCGTGAGCGAGCGGGAGGCAGAGATGAAAGGCGTTGATGAGCGCGGCGGTACCGCGAGGACCCTGCTCGATCCCGACGAAGTGGAGGGGGTGCTCTCGGGCGCCTTTTACACGCCGGCAGAAGCACGCCCCCGGGCCAAGGCGCTCCCTGCCGAACGACCGCAGCACTACAAGGTGATCTGCATCTCGCTGTACACCGAGGACCTAGAGCGGCTGGACGAGATGGTGAACGCGCTGAAAGCCCGCGGCATCACCAAGGCCAACCGGAGTGCCCTCATCCGGCACGCACTCTCTCAGGTCGATCTCGACAAAGTTCCGCGCGGACTCTGACCTTCCGGGAGGGGGTACGTCCCTTGCAATTCCCCTCCTGGAATGGGCTCCAGGTGTCTCAGAAGGGGAGGGGAGAGCAGAAGGTCGGACTCCTGCTGGGGACGAAGCGTGACCGGACCTCCCACCGGGCGCGCCCAGCGTGCTGCGCGAGGGCACGCCGTGGCGCTCCTGGCGCTGGCATTCGCGCTGGGGACCTTCACTCTGCTGCCTGACGCGCATCCTGCAGGCCCGGAGGAAGCCGCACGGGCCTCCGTCATCGTCGCGTCCAGAAGCACCCCCGGCCACGCGAACTTGGCGATCCAGGACCCGTTGCTCACGCCCAAGCGGGAGGTGCCCCAATCCACGCCTTCCTCGTCGTCCAAGGAAGCCTGGGACACTGCGGCGGTCGTCTGTATCACGGTGCTCGTCGCGCTCGCGCTGGGGGCCTTCGGTACGGCAGGCATCCGAGGTAACCGGCATTATTTCAAGCGCGACCCGCGCGAGACGCAGCGGCTCCGGGAGAGCGACCAGGAGGCGCGCAACCGCGACTCTCATCATGGTGGAGCACCGAGCCACTGAGGGCTGGCCTTCGGCAGGGAGACCGTGAGCGTCTCTCGTGGCGTCTCAGGCGGGCGCGAGCTGGTCCCAGAATGCTTGCAGATCCCCGGCGAGCGGTGCTTCGAAGCGAACACGGCCTCCCCGGATGGGGTGCTCCATCTCGAGCAGCTCCGCGTGGAGCGCGTGCCGTTCGAGCTCCAGCGTCTGCCGGTCTTCGTCCGTCAACAACCCGTCGGCCCCGCGCGTGAACAACGTGTCGTCGGGGCCATAGAGCTTGTCGCCGACCAGCGGTAGCCCGACCGTGCTCAGATGCATCCGGATCTGGTGCTGCCTTCCCGTCTCCAGCGTGCATCGGATGAGGCTGTAGTGGCGCCCTGACGCGGGCTGCACGCGGCGCTCGACCAGCTCGCAGGCCGTGGCAGACGGTAGCCCGGCGCCAGGCCGCGCGACACGCATCTTCACCTTGGTCGAGTGTGTGGGATCGAGCTCCAGCGGCACTTCCACCCGGAAGTGCTCCTCCGTCGCCCAGCCCCAGGCGATGGCGAGGTAGCGCTTCACCACCCCGGTGCGCGCCTCGAACTGCGACTTCACGCGCCGATCGGCTTCCGCGTTGCGCGACAAGAGGAGCACGCCGCTCGTCTCCCGGTCGAGCCGGTGACCGAGGTACAGGTGCTCACCCTGCCGCGCCGCCTCCAGCATCTTGACCACGGTGCTCTTGTGGTAGCGCGCCGTGGGGTGCACCGGGATGAACGGCGGCTTGTTGATCGCCACCAGATCCTCGTCCTCGAAGACCACCGGGATCTCCACGGATGGCGCCTGCTCGTCCCACGGCTCCCGCCACAAGAGCACGCACTGCTCCGCGCGGACCCGATCGCCACCGCGCAACCGGCGCGCGTCCGGCGAGTAGGCACCCCGCGCCACGATCGTCGCGGCCCTCGTCCGGCTCGTCCTCCGGAGCTGCGTCTGCACGAAGCGGTCGAGGCGCATCCCTGCGGCCTCGGGCGGCACCCGGAGGACCGTCACCACCGACCCCTCGGGCACCTCCGCCGGCCGCACCACCTGTACCCCTCGGCCGAAGGGCCCTTCCATTGCCTCGAGCTGCCGCGCGCTGATCCGGGTCATGCCTGTCCGTGTCTTGTACAGGGTGTCCCGGGGTTCGTCTCCGGGACACCGCCGCGCTCCGAGCGGGGCGCGCTCCGGTCCCCTCAAAAGGGGGGCCACGGCTCCGAGGCTCCGTGGTACACCCGCCGCCGCATGGAGATCCTCTTCGCTGCTTCCGAGCTCGCGCCCATGATCAAGGTGGGCGGCCTCGCGGACGTGGTCGCCTCGCTGTCCAAGGCTCTCCGACTGCTCGGCCACCGCGTGACCATCGCGCTCCCGCGCTACCAGGCGCTCGAGTCGAGCGGCCTCATGCTCGCTCGCCGCCTCACCCCCATGGTGCTCGACGGCCCCGGGGAGCGTGCCGAGGTCACCGTGTACGACGGCCGGCTGAGTTCCGGGGTGGAGCTTCTCCTGCTCGACATCCCCGGCCTTTTCGACCGCAAAGGCATCTACGGCGAAGACGGCCGAGAGTACCCCGACAACGCCCGCCGCTTCGGCCTCTTCTCCCGCGCCGTCGTGGAGGTCGCCCGCCAGCGCGCCCGCACGGGCACCCCGTTCGACGTCCTCCACACGCATGACTGGCCCACGGCGATGGCGGGCTACCTCCTGCGCGAACAGCGCTCGGTCATGCCGACCCGGTCGGTTCTCACCCTGCACAACATCGCCTCCCAGGGCCTCTTCCCGCGCGAGGCGCTGGCCACCTTCGGCCTCGGCGACGATCACTTCCACCCCGAGCGGCTCGAGTTCTACAGCCAGCTCAACTTCCTCAAGGGCGGCATCCTCGCGGCTGATGCCCTCACCACCGTCTCCGACACCTACGCCCGCGAGATCCAGACGACGAAGCTCGGCTTCCGTCTCGACGGCGTCATTCGCTCCCAGGCCAAGAAGCTCTCGGGCATCGTGAACGGCATCGACTACGCCGTGTGGAACCCGATGACCGATCCCTCCCTCGTGGCGCGGTACGACGCCGAGGACATCGCCAACAAGGGCCGCTGCAAGAGCGCCATCCTCCAGGAGATCGGCCTCGAGATCCGGCCCGAGCGCCCCCTCCTCGTCGCGATCAGCCGTGTCGTCGAGCAGAAGGGGAGTGACCTCCTCGCGGCGGCGCTGCCCAAGATCCTGCGCGGGGACGCGAGCGTCATCATCGCAGGGGAAGGCGATCCCGCCCTCATGGCGCAGCTCGAGGCCGCGGCGGCCAGAGCCCCGGGTCGTGCCGCGTACCTCGGTGGCGTGAAGGAGCCCGTCGTGCACCGTCTCCTTGCCGGTGCCGACCTCGCGCTCCTGCCCTCCCGCTACGAGCCCTGCGGACTCGTGCAGCTTTACGCCCAGCGCTACGGCACCGTTCCCGTGGCCCACCGCACAGGCGGTCTCGTGGACACGGTCATCGACCTCGATCCGGCGCTGGAGACGGGGACGGGCTTCCTCTACGACGAGCCCACCGCACAAGGGCTCATCGGCGCCACGCAGCGTGCCATCGCCGCGCTGACCCACCCCCGCTGGGGTGCCGTGCGGCGCCGCGTCATGCGACTCGACCTCGGCTGGGATCGCCCCGCCCGGCGGTATGCGCAGGTCTATCGCTCGGTGCTCCAAGCGTAGGCGCCCGGCCGCCAGCGACTTCGGGTAGAGTCATCCAGGCTGGCTTCCTCGACGGGCGCCGGCCTTTCGAACGGTGCCGACCAGCGTAGAGCTATACGTCCTCGACGAGGGACGTGGCTACGGACCTCTTTCGATCGAGAAAGTCCGCAGCGCGATCTCCGAAGGGACCATCGGGGTCAGCGCCCGCTTCCGGGTGTCCGAGGGGCACCCCTGGCTCCCTGGCGCCGCGTGGGATCCGGTCGCTGATCTGCTTCCCGCGCCGCATCTCCCGGAGCCCCCCGAAGGCAGTCCGGCCCCGCTCCCGCCGGGTGAGGTCGCGGGCTTGCCGGCCCACGTCCGGGAACTCCTGCGCTGGTTCGTCTCTGACGAGGATGGCGTGATGGGCCCCGTCGGGGGCGACTTCCTCGTCAAGGCGATCAAGGCTGGCAAGCTCTCCACCTCCGCCGCCATCGCGCTCGCCGCGCGACGCATCCGCGCCGAGTGGACGGTCGCCGCCGTCGTCTTCCCTGGTGCCTCGGCCGGCGCCACCACCGTGCGTCGACGTGGCGCTCCCGCCGCCCCGTGCGCCTACTGCAAAGAGTCCCTGACCCCTGCCGCGTCGACCTGCCCCGCGTGCGGCGAGCCCACCCGCCTCTCGCCTGGGCCGACGCGCCGCGAGCAGGTGTTCTCTGGGGCCGCGGCCCTCGGCGTCGTCACCGTGCTGTCCCTCGTCCTCGCCCCCTTCTTGCAGCGTGACCGCGCGCTTCAGACGCCTCTGCCGGCCGCTGCCCCGAGCGCCTCGGCCCCTTCCTCCGCGCCCCCCCCTGACGTGCCGCCCACACCATCGCGGCCTTCACCAGCTCACCTCACCACCCTGGAGGTCGCAGCCACGCTCACGGCCCCACCGAACGCGACCGACGTCCTCGCCATCGCCCCCGATCGCCTCGCCGTCGCTTCCAGTGCCGCGCTGCAGATCGTCGACTTGCGAGGCGCTCACCGCGTCACCCTGCCAGAGCTGAGTCGCGCCCAGGCGCTCTTCCCCGTCCATGGCTCCGAGCTCATGCTCGTCGTGCTCCCCGAGCGTCCCTCCGACGCCGATCCAGCGCCCTCCGGCAAGCGCGTCGCACCGCGCCTTCTCACCCCTCTGGCCTCCCCGGCGACGCCGCGCCTGCGCCTCGCGACCGTGCACGTCCCCACCGCGCGGCCCCTCGCCGTCCACGAGCTCACCTGGAGCGCGCTCCCGCCCATCGCCATCGCCTCTGCCCGCGGCCTTGCCTTCCTCCCGGACCCCTCGGGCCGCACCCTCCTCCGCCTCGCGCACGACCGCCTGGACAGCGTCTACCGCCCTGCGCTGGAGGCCCCCATGACCCTGCTCACACTCGACGCCACCGGCGAACACGCGCTCGCCGCCGAGGGCCCCCTGATCCTGGCTTCGCCCGCGCCTCCTTCGTCTCCCTCTGCCACCTCGCGCCCTCGGCCAGCCCCTCCCGCCTCGCGACCCGAGCCTCACCCGGCCGCCCTCGTCGCCTTCCACGCCACCACCGAGCGAGAGCCCGACGCGCGCCCCACGCACCGCATCCAGCTCGCCGAGCGGCCTTCCGCCATCGCCCTTGCGCCCAACGGCGCCTTCGGGGTCGCCCTCCTCCTGGCCCGCCGCGAGCTCGTCCGCTTCGACCTCGGCTCTCGCGCCTCCCTCGGCCCCGTCGGCCCTCACGCCCGAACCTGCGACGACGCCATCGACCTCGCCCTTGGGCGTGACCTCCTCCTCGTCGCCTGCCGCTCCACCGGCCTCACGCTCCTCGACGCCACCACCTTGACCCCTGTCGCGCAGCTCGACCTCGGCGCCCCGATCCTCCAGCTCGCGCTCGCCCCCGATCGCACCCAGGCCCTCGTTCTCCTCGACGCCCCGTCGCCGGGCGTCACCGCCCTCGACCTTTCCACCCGGACGCTGACCCCCCTGGTGCGAGGCGAACCCCTCCAGCGCCTTCGCTACGGCCTCGGCGGCCACCTCGCCACTGCCTTCGCGCCGAGCACCCGCCGCATCGTGGTGCTGCGATGACGAAGCCGACGTGCCCCCGCTGCGGCTCCTCGATCCAGCTCGGCGCCTCCAAGTGCCCCGCCTGCCGCCAGTGGATCGGTCCGCGCCCGGGCTTTCCCCTCGGACAGAGCCAGCTCTTCGGGATCGCCTGCGCCCTCCTCGCCACGGGCGCCGCCCTCGGCTTCGGCGGCGCCCACCTCGCTGGCCTCCTCACCTTCCCGGCGGACACCGATCGCGCCGCTCTCGCTCCCGCTCCCGCGCCATCGACCTCCACCTCGTCCGTGCCCGATCGCGTCCACTCCTTCCCTTCGAACGCCGCCCCCAGCGCCCCGCACCTCCCCCCTGCCGCGCGTCCCTCCGTGGCCTCGACCCCCGTCCCACCCGACGCAGCGCGCCCCGCCACCTGGCATCCACCTCGCACCATCCCCCTCGGCGTCGTCCCCCGCGACATCGCCCTCACCGAGGACGGTGCGACCCTCCTCGTGCTCGACACCGATGGCGCCCTCCATGCCATCCAGCCCGACGCCCCCGATACGCGCCGCCGCCTCCCTCTTCCTGGCCGACCCGCCCGCCTCCACCGCCTCGGACCGCATCACCTCGTCGCCCTCGACGCCCAGGGCCCGCTCCCTCTCATCGACCTGCGCACCTGGGATCTCACCCTCCTCGACGCCGGCGGTCCCGCAAGCGACGCTCTCTTGCTGGGACAGGGCCGTGTCCTCCTGACCGCGAGCGCCACGGGCCGCCGCGTCACCCGCTTCATCGGCCCTGGCACCTCGACCGACACCGCCGACTGGCGCATGGCCGGCACGCTCTCCCTCCCGCGCCCTCCCCAGCAGCTCGGCCTCGTGCCTGGCAACCCCGAGCTGGTCTTGATGATCCTGCCCGCGCTCGACCCCTCGCGCCCCGGCACGCTCGAGCTGTTCGACCCACGTGTGGAGCCCCTCGGCACGTCGCGTAGAGCCTTCGCGCTCCACCTCGACCCCACGCCGCGGCTCCTGCCGACCGCCCCCTCGCTCGACGTGGTCCCCGCCGACCCGCACACCTCGGTTCCGTGGCGAGGGCGCACCCTCCTCGATCGCCAGGGATCTCAGCTGGTCCACATCTCCCCCGATGCCCTGGACCTCACCCTCCTCGCGGCCGCCCCCGAAGGCCGCCTCGCTGGCGTCGCGCGCCTCCTCGACCGCTACCTCATCCTCGTCGACACCGCGGGGGTAGCCCTCGTCCTCGGCGAGCCTGACGGGGCCCTCCTCGCGCGCCTCCCCCTCGACACCGCGCCCGTTGCGACCGCGCAGACCCCGGACGGCCGCACCGCGCTCATCGCCCTCGCGGGGCGCGCTGCCGTCGATCCCGGCACCCTCCTGATCCTCGATGGCGACCCTCCCACCATCACGGCCCGCCTTTCCATCGGCCCTACCGCGACCGACGCCCGCATCGCCGTCACGCCAGACCGCATCGCGACGCTTTCTCTCGCGGACAAGAGCGTCTGCCTCATCGAGCGCCGCTGACGACCACAATCGGGCGGAACTGGCTTATCCTCGCCAGCAGGAAACTGCCCCATGTCCGTCCGAACTTCTCTCCCTGGTCCTCGCTCCCGCCTGAACCGACGAGGCCCTGGGGTCGTCGCGGCGGCCTCGCTCTCCGCGCTGCTCGCCCTCCTGTTCGGCTTCGGAGGCTGCGGCCTCCCCACCAGCGGCACGGCCAGCACCGGCGACCAGCGCTCCTGCACCTCGGCGGCGCACTGCGACGACAAAAACCCATGCACCGTCGACACCTGCGGCGAGGACAACCTGTGCAGCGCCGACCTCGTGCCTGACGGCCCGCAGGCGCAGCAGCTCACAGGAGATTGCCGGGTGCTGATGTGCGTCGGGGGCCAGCCGAGCGAGCAGCCCACGGACAGCGACGTGCTCGACGACCGCAACGACTGCACCTTCGACACGTGCGTCGAAGGCGAGCCGCGCAACACACCGAAACCCGATGGCGACGCATGTGCCGTCGGCACGGTGCAGGGCGCCTGCCGTGCGGGTCAGTGCGTGGTCCCGTGCGGACCCGACCAGCCCTCGTGCGACGACGGCAACCCTTGTACCGACGACGCGTGTGATGCGGTCACCTCGCAGTGCGTGAACACCCCGAGGCATGGCGAGCCGCCCATCGGTCATGTCGAGGAGCAAGGCGACTGCGGCGTCACCGTTTGCTCCAGCGGTCAGGTGCAGCGGATCGTCGATGAGACCGAGACGCCGGCTCCGGCGAACGACTGCATGCAGGGCCTCTGCAACGGGGGAACCCCGACGCAGGTCCCCTTGCCGGCGCAGACTTCGTGCGGCTCGTCCGGCGACGTATGCGACGGCGCGGGGACGTGTGGCCAGTGCAACAGCGCCAGCGACTGCGTGAATCTGCCGGATGACGGCGCCTGCGCTACGCGCACCTGCGTGAACCACGTGTGTGGCCAGGTGTTCACTGGAGCTGGCACATTGGTGCCGAACCAGACGGTCGGTGATTGCCAGGTGCGGGTGTGCGACGGCGCCGGTGCCGAGGTGTCGATGCCGGACGACACGGACTTCGTCGACGATGGCAACGAGTGCACCATCCAGGACTGCAACAACGGTCAGCCGCGCTCGGTCGACGCCTCCCTCAACACCCCGTGCGGCGGCGGTAACCAGCTCTACTGCAACGGTGCCGGCGCCTGCGTGGGCTGCACCGCGAACGACCAGTGCGGGCAGGGGACGTTCTGCGGCGAACGGGTGTGCAACCCGAGCCAGCAGTGCGTCTGGGCGTACACCGCTGCGGGGACTCCGCTCCCCGACGACGATCAGGAGCCAGGGGACTGCAAGCAGGTCCAGTGCAGCGGCACCTCCGAGACTCCAGTCACGGTGACGCTCGGCACCGACACGCCCCAGGACGACGGCAACCAGTGCACGCTTCAGATCTGCAACGGGGACATGCCCGACACGGTCTACGTGCCGCTCAACTCGGTCTGCAACCAGAACGGCGGCCGGTTTTGCAGCGGCATGGGGGCCTGTGTGGACTGCACGATGGCCTCGCAATGCCAGCCAGGGAGCAACGTCTGCATCCTCGCGGCGTGCAACGCTGGCGCCTGCGGCTTCACGAACGTCCCCGCGGGCACACCGCAGGAAGACACGACGCTTGGCGACTGCCGGCGCCCGGTATGCACGGGCAACGGCGGCATCCAGCTCGATCCCTTCGACCTGGATCTCCCCAACGACGGGCACACCTGCACTCAGGACCTCTGCACCAACGGCACGCCGTCGCACCCGCCGGTCCCCGACGGCACCGCCTGCTCGGAGAATGGCGGCCAGGTGTGCATGGCAGGCGTGTGCAAGCGCTCTCCCGGCCAGACCTGCTCCGCCAATGTCGACTGCGCGAGCGGCTTCTGCGTCGACGACCGTTGCTGCAGCACGGCCTGCTACGGGGACTGCGTGAGCTGCGGTAACCCGCAAGGCCAGTGCACGCCGCTCCCGCTGGGTACGACGGATACCTGCACGGGAGGCGCTCAGTGCAACGGCATGGGCGAGTGCAGGCTCCCCACTGGCTTGCTGTGCATGAACGGCGCCCAGTGCCTGAGCGGCTACTGCACCGACGGCGTCTGCTGCAACGAGGTCTGCGGCGACGCTTGCGAGTCGTGCGCCGTCCCGGGGCTGGTGGGCACCTGCTCTCCGACGGCCGAGGGACAGCAAGACGACTGCAACCCCGGCGAGGTGTGCCACAACGGTTCGTGCAGCGGCGAGGGCGGCTCCCAGTGCAACTCTCCCTCCGACTGCGCGAGTGGCTTCTGCATCGATGGGGTCTGTTGCGCCACTGCCTGCAACGAGCCCTGCCACGCCTGTGATGTGACGGGCAGCGTGGGCACCTGCGCGCCTGACCCCCTGGAGAATGGCCAGCAAGACACCTGCAGCAACGTCGAGGTCTGCGACGATGGCGCGTGCAAGCGCGTGGACGGCCAGACGTGCAACGCGGCCGCTCAGTGCGCGAGCGATGTCTGCATCGATGGGGTCTGTTGCGCCACCGCGTGCAACGAAGCCTGCCACGCCTGTGATGTGCCGGGCAGCGTGGGGACTTGCTCCCCCGACCCCTCACTCGACGACCAGCAAGACACCTGCAACCCCAACGAACTGTGCAGCAACGGCACGTGCACGGCTGACGTGGGGGTTGCATGCTCGGTCAACAGCGACTGTGCCAGCGGTTTCTGCGTTGATGAGGTCTGCTGCGCCACCGCCTGCAACGAGGCCTGCCGCGCCTGCGACGTGCCCGGCAGCGAGGGGACCTGCTCACCCGACGTCTCGCTCAACGGCCAGCAAGAAACCTGCGACCCCGGCGAACAGTGCAGCAACGGCACGTGCACTGCCGCCTTGGGAGCCATCTGTTCAGCCAACGGCGACTGCGCCAGCGGCCACTGCGTCGACGGCGTCTGCTGCGCCACGGCCTGCGACGACGCCTGCTGGGCTTGTGACGTGCCCGGCAGCGAAGGCACCTGCTCCCCTGACGGCGCGCTCGATGGGCAGCAAGACGAGTGTGGCGACGATGAGGCCTGCGACGATGCAGGCGCCTGCACGGCCCTCGTCATCACCTGTTCAGAGGACGACGACTGCGCCAGCGGCTTCTGCGCCGACGGCGTCTGCTGCGGCACGGCCTGCGACGAGGCTTGCCATACCTGTGACCTGCCGGGCGCCGAAGGCACCTGCCTCCCCGACGCCTCCCTCGACGGCCAACCCGACACCTGCGACGACCCCGAAGTCTGCGACGACAGCGGCGCCTGCGTGACGCCGTAGCTCGACGCCATGCTCCTTGCTGCCGTGCCGCTCTCCTCGGCCCGGCAGCAGGCTCACCTCAGCCCCTCAACCCCACATCGAGCTTCTCGCGACCCCTCGCCACGCCAGCCCCTGGCGCCGCGCCGCCCCGTCGTCGGCTCACCCCACCCCTGCTCGGCGTTCCCTCAGCCCCCCACCGCAGCCAGCCTCATCCCGCCGGCTGCACCTCGGTGTCGCGCGGCCGGTTCTCTCCGCCCACCCGCACGCTTCCCGCGTCCGAGCGCAGGTAACGGAAGCACTCCCGCAGCCCTTCCTTCAGCGACCGCAGCGTCTCCACCCCGGCCACCTCCACCCCGCTCTGCACCAGCGTCTGCGCCACCTCGGGCCGCATCCCCGTCACCACGCAGTACGAACCCATCAGGCGCGAAGCGTTCACCATCCGCACCAGGTGAGCGGCCGTCATCGTGTCGATCACGTTCACGCCCGTCACATCGATGATCACGCACCGCGTCCCGCGCTCTTCCACCCGGGCCAGCAGCCGCTCCGTCATCTCCGCGGCCCGCTGCGTGTCCACCACGCCCACGATCGGCAAGGTCAGGATGTCGTCCCACAGATCGATGATCGGCGTCGTCAGATCCCGGATCGCCAGCTGCTGCCGCTCGATCAACAGCCGCTGCTGCTCCTGCGCGGCCCGCAGATCCTGAGCGGACTGCAGCTCCTTCAGGAACACGGCCATGATGCCTTCGAGTTCGCCGAAATCGTCTTCCGTCGGCGACTCCAGCAGGGACCGAGCCTCCTCGAACGCCTCCACCGAAGCGTAGGACAGGGCCTCCACCAGCCGACGGAGCCGTGCCAGGGGGATCGTCACCGTCTCGTTGTCTTCGCTCATCGACGTCCTGCTGGCGGCCTGCACCGCCTCATCCTGGCCACGCCCGCCCGCCGAGCAGGGGACCCTGCCCGCCACGAAGCCCGGTGGGGCATCCCTCCGTCTATGCGGGCCGGCGCGGAGCGTCAACAGCCTGCCACGGCCACGCGACCCGCGCTCCCCGACGATCCGCAGACCTCACCGAACATTCGCTCGGACGTCCACGAACGCGCTCGCGGATGTGACGACGACGTGCTCCCCCGACGACCCGTGGGCGTACGACCCCGGCCTGCGATAGCATCGCCCCGTGCCCGCCTCCTCCCTCCCGCTCCGTCCCTCCTCCCGCCTGCCGCGAGTGACCCGCCTCGCACCTGCGACACACGCACCCAGGCGCGCCCACCGCCTTGCGGCTGCCGTCGTTTCGGCGGCGACCTTGCTCCTCGCCGCGGACGACGTCCACGCCAACGGCCGCTACCCCGCGGCGGGCCTTCTCGTCGTCGACCCGAACGATCCCGACCACGTGCTCGTCCGGGCCACCTACGGCATCATCACCACCCACGATCACGGCGGGGAGTGGCGGTGGACCTGCGAGAAGGTCGTCGGCTTTGGCGGCTTCGAGGATCCCATGTTCGGCATTCTCGCCGACGGCCGCATCACGGCCGGCCTCTTCATCGGCCTCAGCAGCTCGGTCAACGGCGGCTGCGACTGGACCATGAACCCCTCCCTCCGCAACCGCTACGTCGTCGACCTCGCCGTCGAGAAGTTCGACGCCTCGCGCGTCGTCGCCGTCGCCAGCAACGGCGTGGACGCTGGCCAGTTCCTCACCCAGCTCTGGGAGACCACGGACAGCGGCGCGACCTGGACCCAGGCGGGCATCGACCTCCCCGTCGAATTCCTCGCCCTCACCCTCGATCCCGCGCCCTCCGACCCCGAGAGGGTCTACATCAGCGGTCGCTACGGCGCCCCCGACTACCTTGGCGTCCTCCAGCGCACCTCCGACCGCGGCGCCACCTGGGAGCGTGTCGACATCCCGGGCAGCGACGACAACAGCCTCCCGTACATCGGCGCCATCGACCCCATGGATCCCGACGTCGTGTACGTCCGCCTCAACCGCGCCCCGGGCGATCCTTCCGACGCCCTCATCTACACCGACACCGCGGGCGACAGCTGGACCACCCTCTTCGAGGGCAAGGGCGACATGCTCGGCTTCGCCTTGTCACCCGACGGCAGCCAGGTCGCGATCGGCGGCCCTGAAGACGGCCTCTGGGTCGCTCCCACCTCCACCTTCCAGTTCGAGCAGGTCGCCGAGATCGGCGTCAAGTGCCTCACCTGGACCGAACGCGGCCTCTACGCCTGCGCCGACGAGTTCCGTGACGGCTTCGTCGTCGGCCTCTCCGAGAACGGCGGCCGCTCCTTCACCCCCGTCCTCCACCTCGACGAGGTCTGCGGCCCCCTCGAGTGCGACGACCAGAGCGGCCTCACCCGCAATTGCGCCGAGGAGTGGGGCCCCACCCAGCTCCTCCTCGGCGCCAAGAGCTGCGACGGATCCCCGACGACCACCACCTCCTCCTCCACGACCACCGGCGCGGGCGGCTCCTCCTCGGGTGGCCCCAGAGAAGACAGCTCGGGCGGCTGCTCCGCGCCAGCCACCGCCGTCTCCTCCCGCTGGTGGCTCACCTTGATCCCGCTCGGTCTCGCCGCTGCCCTCGTCCGAAGGCGCGCTCGGCGTCACTGACACACCGGCGCTCCCGTCCGAAAGCGCCCCCGGCGCTGCGGACACGCGCGCCCCCGCGTCACTGCGCCCTCATCCAAACTGCCGCCGCCCTCACCGATCGATGCCCGGCACGACCCCTCGATCGCCGGGCCAGCCCTTGCGCCCGAAGAGGTGGGTGGGTAGGGCTCTCTCGCGCTTCATGCATACCCACACCCAGGAACGCCCCGCAGCCGTCCTCGTCTCGGTCCAGCTCCCCGGCATCGACCACGAGCAGCACGCGGCGGACCTCGCCGAACTCGGCCGCCTCGTCGAGACCCTCGGCTACGACGTCATCGCCACCCTCTCCCAGCGCCGCGAGGCCCTCGGCGCGGCCGCCGTCCTCGGCCGCGGCAAGCTTCGCGAGCTTGCCGCCTACACCGGCGGAGAAGGTGAACTCGCCTCCAGCGCTCCCCAGCGCAAGGACAAAGCCCGCCTCCGCTGGGAAGCCGAGCAACGCGAAGCCGAAGGCGACGACGACGAGGACATCGACGCCGACGCCTTCGATGGCGACGACCTCGACGACGACGCGCCCGAGCACGACGCGCCCGACACTGGCCGCCGCGCCACCCTCGTCGCCATCGACCACGACATTTCTCCCAGCCAGATCCGCAACCTCGAGCGCGCGACGGGCGTCCAGGTCCTCGACCGCACCGGCGTCATCATCGAGATCTTCCACCGGCACGCCCGCAGCCGCGAGGCCCGCCTCCAGGTCGAGATCGCCAGGCTCAACTATGTCGCCCCCCGCCTCCGAGAGACCGGCGGCACGAGTGAGCGCCAGCGCGGCAAGGGCGCGGGCGAGAGCGCCCTCGAACTCGATCGCCGCCGCATCCGCGACCGCATCGCCGAGCTCAAGGAAGAGCTGACCGCCGTCCAGCGCGACCAGAGCACCCGCCGCAGCCTCCGCCGCGACGCCCGCCGCGTCGCCCTCGTCGGCTACACCAACGCGGGCAAGTCCTCCCTCATGCGCGCCCTCACCGGCAGCGAGGTCCTCGTCGCCGACAAGCTCTTCGCGACCCTCGACACCACCGTCCGCGCCCTCCACCCCGAGGCCAAGCCCCGCGTCCTCGTCTCCGACACCGTGGGCTTCATCAAGAAACTCCCCCACGACCTCGTCGCCAGCTTCCGCTCCACCCTCGACGAGGCCCTCGAAGCGTCCCTCCTCCTCTTCGTCGCCGACGCCTCCGACCCCATGTACACCGAGCAGCTCGCCGTCACCCGCAGCGTCCTCGGCGAGATCGGGGCAGGGGACGTCCCGAGCCTCCTCCTCCTGAACAAGGTCGACCGCGTCGCCCCCGAGCAGCTCGACGCCCTCCGCGCCCTCCACCCCGACGCCGTCTTTCTCTCCGCGAAGAACCCCACCGACGTCGCCGCCTTGCGCGATCGCATCGTCGCCTTCTTCGAGGCCGCCATGGTCGACGGTGAGCTGCTCCTCCCGTACGGCAAGCAGAACCTCATCGGCGAGATCTACGAGAACGCCCGCGTCCTCGAAGAGGCTTACGACGAGCACGGCGGCCGCCTCCAGGTCCGTGCTCACCCTGCCGCCCTCGAGCGCCTCCGCAGCCTGCTCTCGCGCTGAGCCGCATCAAGGGCGGAGTTCGACGCGCCCTCGGACTTCAGCGCCCTTCCGCAGCCCTCAGCGCCGCTTCAGGAACCCCTCCCACAGCCGTCGACCTGCCGCCTCGCGGAGCTGCCGCAGCCGGCGCCGACGCCGCAACATCGCGCTCAGCACCACCGCCAGCACGTGGAGCCCCGCGATCACCGCGACGAGGATCCATTTCAGCGCCATCGCCCCAGCCTACCATGCCCCCGCGCGACGGCCCTCATCCGCGCCCCAGCCGGGAGGCGGCCTCGTCACCGCACACACAGCCCACCTGGACCTGACGCGCCCACCTTCCGCTCGAAGGAGGTGCCTCATCTTCGCGTCCTGAGCGGCCCCTCGTCGATGACGCGGGAGAGATCACGACGTCCCTTCCTCGTCGAGACCTTCGTCCTCGCTCATCCCCTCGTCGTCGCCCTCATCGTCGTCGCCGTCACGCTCCAGGCGCGCGATGATCTCGTCCAGCGACGGGCGCATGGGCGGCCCTTCGAGCACGCTCGGCCGACCGTACCTCCGGGACTTGTAGGCGCGCATGCGGTCCGTGCCCCAGATCGCCAGCGTCACCTCCAGGTAGGTCGCGAAGCTCGACACGTTCGACGACATCAGATCGGCGCCGTGATCGCCCGCGACGAGCATCCGCGCTGGCTGATCGGGTGGGCCGAACACCATGTCGGCGTGGTGGTAGTTCCCGAAGCTGTCCACGAGCCCAGCGCGGACACGCTGCTCGTCGTCGGCGTCTTGCGCCGCCACGCCGAAGATCGCGGTGTGGGGCCGCTCGTACCAGTTGATGAACGACTGCTCCACCCAGAAGCGCCTGAACACACGATCGATCGGCAGCAGGTTGATCACCCCGGGTGGCGCGCCGTAGTCGGGGAACTCGAAGGCCGACAGCGGATCCTGCACCGCTCGCCCCGCGAGCCCCCACGTGAGGAACACGCCGTCGTGCGCCAGGTAGAACGCGCGCACGTCGTCGGGCAAGGAGCGCTTCAGCTGCGCCTCGGCCCTGGCGATGGCGGCGTCCGACGCCGGCGCGGCCACCTTCACCTCGTACACCTCCACCTTGGGATGAGCACGGAGTGCTTCGACCATCGTGTTGAACGCTTCAAGAAACGCCTTGCCCATGGCAACGCACGGTACCTGGCGGCCCGCGGCCTGTCTCGACCTGGCACGAGCCGACGCGACGTGCTGGCTGGTGGGATCGGTCCGCGAAGGACGGCGCGCGCGGTGCGGTCAGCGGGGCAGGGGAGGACGAGTCCATGCCGAGGGAGTCAGCGCCCCTCGTCCTTCTCCAGATCGGCCACGATCGCGTCCAGGGAACGAGACGCCGACCACGTCTCGATCACGTGCCGACGCTTCGCGCGCGCCGCCTCGTACGGGCCACGTCGGCGCGTGATGCTGGAGGCCTCACCACCTCGTGGACCTCCACCTTGGGGTGCTCGTGAAGCGCGGGGACCATGGCGTCGAACGACGCGAGGAACGACTTGCCTACGAGCGCAAGGTAGACCGTCGCAGGTCCATGGATCAGCAGGAAACCTGGAGAACCACGGCATCCCCCGAGGTCGCCGTCTCGCGCCTACCGCCCGGCCACGGGCTCTGCGTGGAGAGCGGTCAGCTCCCGCAGGCGCTCTCGCGTCTCAGCGCGGAGCCACGCCAGATCTGCCGCGTCGCGCGGCTTCACCAGCAAGCTCACCCCATCCGGCAGCTCTTCGGGCGCCACCGTGGTCCGGCTCGCCACCACCGGGCAAGGATCGCCCCCGCTCTGGGTTCGCCCTGCCACCCGGGAGAGCAAGCGCGCGCGCGCCTGGATCTCCGCCACGGCGGCCTCGCTCTGGGCGCGCACCGTCACCGTCACCCCTCCAGGGACCTCACCGATCTCCGTGGTCGCCACCTCCACCAGGCACGGGCACGCCGCCAGTGCTCCCGGCGGCGCCTCCCACACCGAGTCGCCGAGCACCTCTTCCGGCGTCCAGCGGGCAACCTCGGCGTTCGTGCGGTCCTCGCGACAGCCTGCGCCCCATGAGAGCGCGAGACACGCCGACACGAGCAGCGACCACCCCCGCAAGGAAGGGCACCACCTCGTGCTGCGCAGTTCCTTGCCACCCGGGGCGCTCTGCTCATGTCGTTGCCGCATCTCGGCTGAAAGGTGCGAGCGGGATGCCAGCCGGCACGGTGGACACCCGAGCGCCCATCGACCCGCCCGTCGCCCACGCCACGCCGACCCCTGGGAACACCGTTCGTGGCTGCCGAACGGTGAACAATCGACCATGATCGGATCGTGGACCTCCGCCCCCATCCCGCCTCCCCACCCCTGAGCCGGCGTGCCAGCGCAATTGTCCCGCAGATACCAGGGTGCCAGAGAACCGGGCTCGAGCCAATCCACATCGCGCGAATCACCCTCGCCGTCCGGGGCATCGATGGAAGGGGCCTGCGCGCCGCCGTGCGCGACGATCGCGTCGATGAAGCACGCACGGAGTGCAGAGCGCTTCAACGCCTCCGCGCCACGGAGGTATCGTTGGGAGGCCAACCCGCTGACGTGGGGACCATGGAAAGGGGACCGGCGTGAAGGGAGTGCGACAGGATGACCAGCCGAGCGCGACGCCCGGAGCCGACGGCGCGCATCAGGCGCGACAGCCGATCCTGGTCGTCGACGACGACATCGAGATCCGCGAGATGCTCCGCATCGCGCTCAGCGAAGAGGGCTACGGCGTCCTCTGCGCCTCCGACGGGGCCGCGGCCCTCCACCTCCTCGACCAGGAGGTCCCCGGCCTCATCCTGCTCGACATGCGCATGCCGGTGATGGATGGCTGGGCCTTCGCGCGCGCGTACGCCGCGCGCCCCGGCCCGCACGCCCCCATCCTGGTGATCACCGCCGCCGTCGATGCCGGCCGCTGGGCCCGCGAGATCGGTGCCAGCGCCGCGATCGCCAAGCCCTTCGATCTCAACCGCCTCATCGAAGCCGTCGCCGAGCACATGAGCCAGCCCGCGCTCAGCTGAGCCACCTCGACCCCACCTCGGCCGAGCTGAAGCGCGTGGAAGGTCCGCGACGTTGCGCTGCGACCCAGCGTGAGGTCCAGTTCGACGGCTGACACGATTGCGCACAGGTCATCCTCGCGCCGCACGCGCTCGATGAGCGCCAAGGCACGAGCGTGCACACCTGCCTCGACGGAGCGGGCCACCTCGACGTCCGCGTTTGCCTACCGCTTCACCGCGCGCTGCATCGCGCACATCAGATCTCCCTGGCAGGCATCCACCACCTTCTCCGCGACCACCTGATTCCCCGCTTTCTCCGGTGTCGACGCGCTCCCCGCGTTTTCCCCCCCGGTTCCTGGCTTCGATCCCACGACGCCGCTGGTCCCGCCTGCGTGCTGCCCTGCCGGGCTCCTGGAAAGCGCCGCCACAGGCCCGGTCGGAGCCGTCGAGAGCGCTGCCACGGGCTCGGCCTGGACTCCCTTCATCCCCGGCCCACTCCCTGCCGTGGCGCCGGGAGTTCCGGCCGTTTCGCCTCGCGTCGCGCTCGAGGTGGTTCCCGTGGCGCTGACCATCGCCCTGCCCATCTCCACGCCCATCTCCACGCCCATCGTCCCGGAGGCCGCGTTCGCCATTCCGCCCGCGACCCCTCCCGCCATGCCCATCGACCCCGCAGCTCCCGGTGCCTGACTCACCCCAGGGCCTGGCGCGCGCCGCCCCGTGGACGACGTGAACCGCTTGCTCGAACGTTTCATGGCGGCCTTCGATCCCCGGGCTTCGCGTGCGCCGTCGGACCACGACGCCGTCTGCACGGGCAACGCAGCCGCCCGCGCTGCTGCGGCCACCCCTGTCGCTGCTGCTGGACCGTGCGCCTCCGCCGAGCTCCGCATCCCCACCGCCACCGCGATGCCGAGCCCCGCGATGATGCTGCCCGTGACCCAGGCCCCCACCGCGCCACGCAACGCTGGGCTCCTGGCCGTGGCCATCCCCTTGCTCGCCGCATCGGCCATCGCGTGTCGTCCCGGAGGCACGCCCAGCGGGAACACATCGAGGTGCTGCACCACCTCGTGCTGCTGAGCTTGCAGCGCACGGAAATCGATCATCCCGGAGTCGTCCTCCGCCCGCGACGCAGGCAAGGCGGCGTACGAATCCCCGGCGATCGCCGCCATGGAAGCGTTCTTCCGGATCAGCGCCTGGAGCGAGTACACCGTCGAGCCTTCCATCCGTCGCGCTCCCGACGAGGTGACGGACCCGATGCTCGGAAACAGCTTCTGCGCGTTGCTCATGACCCCGGATTGCTCCTTCCATGCAGTGCGCGCGCAGCATCGACAGCCATGCGGCGCGCGGGCCAGACGGTGCTCGGGGGAGGTCGATGCGCTGCCTAACGTTGGACACGATCGGGAGCCTTCATGTTTCTCGGTCCGATGAAAAATTCTCCTGATTCCCCGGGCCGGGAGGCCAGCCCCAGCTTGCGGTGACTTCCGTGGCTCCGTACGCTTCCAGCAGCCGATCGCGAGGGGAGGGGAGCGCCGTGCGACGTCCCGTCCTCACCCGACCGCAAAGAAGTTCCTAACTTCCAGTATCCATCGGGGATCCAGAGGCCAGATGAACTCCACGCGACGTCTCATGGTGCCTTTCGCGCTCACGGGCTGCTTCGCCGTCGCGCTCGTCGTCGGCTGCAAGAAGGACGAGGACGAGCTGCCGGTGCCCGTGGCGACCACCACCACGACCACCACCACGACCACCACGATGGAACTCGCGGTCGAAGAAGACGCCGGCGTGGACGCGGGTGAGGACGCAGGCGCCGACGCGGGCAAGACGATCGTGGGCACGGGCGACCCCACCGGCGTGCGCCGCTGTTGCCAGGCGCTGCGCCAGAATGCCGCCTCTGCGCCCCCCGAGCAGAAGGGCGCTTACCTCTCCGCCGCCGCGGCGTGTGACGGCCTGGTGAACTCCCCGCAAGGCCGCCAGGCCCTCGGCACCTTGCGCTCCTTCCTGCTCGGCGCCCAGCTCCCCGCGAGCTGCCAGTAACGCGACTCGACCCGAACGCCTCTCGGCCCGCCCGCTCGCGCCCCCCACCCAGCGCGCGGCATCTCGCCAGCGCGCGCCGTCAGCGCTTCAGCCGTGGACCCAGACCAGCGTCCCGCCGTCGATGTTGATCGCCCCGTGCCACTCCAGCGGCACCGAGGGCTCCGTCCAGTCGAACAGCCACGCCGCGTCGGCGGGCGCGAGGTTCACGCAGCCGTGGCTCCGCTCCTTGCCGAACTCGTCGTGCCAGTAGGCCCCGTGCAGCGCGTAGCCCTCGTGGAAGTACTGCGTGTACGGCACGTCGCGCAGATCGAAGGCCTCGGTCGCCTCGTCGTCCCCGTCCATCGTCGTCGACACGTGCTTCGTGTGGATCCGGAACACGCCCCGCATGGTCGCGTGCGTCGTCTTCGGATCACCCATGCCCCCGCGCCCCGTCGACACCAGCGTCGCGAACGCCGTCCGGTCCCCTTCGTAGGCCACGACCATCTGCCGCTTGATCGACACGTCGATCCACTTCCGGCCGCTCTTCGAGTACCCCTGCGGATCGTCGCGCCGCGGCGAGATCACCAGGCTCCCTTCGCCGATCCACGACCCCTCGGCCGTCTCCAGAAGCCCCCTGCGCCCCCCGTGGGTCCGCCCCGTGAGCAGCCACCCCGAGCGGTGCCCGGCCAGCCCCGCGCTCTCGAACTCCCCCCGATCGTCGGGCCGCATCAGCGCCGCGCCGTACGACTTCACGATCGCCGCGGCGCCCTTCAGCTCCGGCTCGAACTTCACGTCCACCGACACCTGCGGCGGCGACTCCACCACCGCCCACTGCGCGGGCGTCACCACCAGGCCCCGGAGCTGGCTCGAGCGCGCTGGCTTCGTCCGATCGAGCGGGATCAGATCCAGCTCCGTCGTCAGCCCGAACAGCCGCCCCGTCCACTCGAACGCCGTGGCCAGCCCGTAGGCCGAGCTCTCCTTCGCGCGCCCCGTGTGCACCGAGTAGTGCAGCTTCTCCTCGGCCCCGTACGGCTTCGGCAGATCACGCCCCGCGCTCAGGAACTCCGGCACCGGATCGAGCGGCAGATCCCGTGGACCCCCCATGCGCGCGAGATGCACCCCGAGCGACGACCCCTCCGTCCGCTCCTGGTCCTGTCGTGACGGCAGCCGGAAGTAGAGGTGCGGCGCCGGCGATTTCGAGATCACGTAGTGGTACGGCGCCGGCTCACCCCGCAGCGGCCCGCGCCCTGCCGCCGCCACCACCTGGTGATCCAGCGCGAGCGACGCCCCCTTGCCCACGCACACGTAGCCGCGCGGCGCGATCCGGTACCAGCCCCCCGCGCACCCCGTCGTCCCCGCGGACAGCTCCGCCCGATCCACCACCGCGCCTGCGCGCAGGTAGCCGAGCTTCGTCGACCGATCGTCCGGCGCCACGTAGATCCACGTGCGCATCGCGATGCTCGCGATCTTCGCGCCCTGACCTGGCAAGGTCGCGTCCCTGTCGCCCTCGCGCCCGGAGTTCGCCGCCGCGATCACCGCCGCGGACGACGCCTCGGCAGCGCCCGGCGCGCCCGGTGCCAGAAGCCCGATCCCTGCCGCCGCCTGGGCGTCGCCGTGTGCGAGCCGCCCTGGCGGGTCCTGGGCTGGCGCACAGGCCGTGACGAGCAGAGCAGAGGTGACGCAGGTGAGCAGGCGCATGTCGGGACGGAGGAGGGCCCGCCGTGGTGTAAGTCGAGCCGCCCCTCGAACGCAACGTTGCAGCGCATTCTTCCGGGCCCCGCCACATCGCCGCGCATTCTCCATGGCCCCGCGACGTCGCCGCGCATTCTCTCGGGCGCGCGCGTCCGGCAACGAGCCCCTCGTGGAGGAAAGCAGGAGCGGCTAACGTGCGTCCCCATGCGGCCCTGGGTCGTCGACGCGCTCGTCCGCGGCCATTTCGTTGCGTGGTTCCTGGTCGCGGTCCTGTGGACCCTGGTGACGGCGATCCTCCTCTTTCCCCGCCGCGAAGGCCGCGCGCCGAGCACCCTGCGCGTGCTCGTCCAGCTCACGGCGGGTGCTGCCGTCTCGCTCGCCGGCCTCCTCCTCGGCGACGCCCTCTCCATCCCGCACGTCCGCTGGCGCATCGACGCCGACAGCCCCCTCTCGCCGCCCCCCTCCTCGTTCGAAGCGCCCGCGAGCTGGCGCACCCTCCAGGGCCCTGCCATCCGCGTGACCGTCGACGGCCAGCCCGACATCGCCTTGCCGGCCCTCGACGGCCGAGGCCGCTGGATCCTCCTCGGCCTCCTTTCGGGCCGCGCCCTCGACGGCCTCATCGCGGCCCCCGATCTCCCACCCGAGGACGGCCAGCCGCGCCTCTGCACCGTCGTCGACGACGCCAGCGCCCGCCCCACCTGCCGCGCCTGGCCCCCCTCGTGGCCCGAGCCCACCCCCGCCTCCGAGCTGCGCGACCTCCGCTGGTCCAGGTCCCCCCTCGGCGCCATCGCCTTCGACGACGGCACCGCCCGCTACCTGCTCCCGCCCCGCACGCCCGACCTCGCCACGCTGGAGTTCATCGGCGACCCCACGGCCAGCGCCGCGCAGAACCCCCACGCCAACACCCCCCTCGTCCAGCTCCGGCGCATCAGTCACGAGCACTTCGCCGCCGTCCGCGTCGTCCAGCTCTACCCGCCCGCGAGCCCCCCCTTCCAGATCCAGCGCGCCGCCGCGGCCTTCACGGCCCCGACCCGCCTCCACGCCCTCCTCCCGGTCCTCTTTCTCGGCGTCCTCGCCCTCCCGCTCGGCGGCCTCGCCTACCTCCTCGCCCCGGTCTGGTTCGCGCGGCACCTGCGCCGCCGCCGCGCCCTGCGGCGCGAGCTCGACACCCCCCTGACCCTCGACCCCCTGCTCCCTGGCGGCCCTGCCGACGTCGCCCTCGACCACGGCATCCACCTCTGCGCCGTGCGCGACGACGCCGACCTCGGCGACGCCTTGCTCCCGCGCGGCGCCCTGGTCCCCGTCGCTCCCGGCGTCGCCGACGACGAGCCCTTCACCGCCCGGTCCTGGTACGAGCTACCTGCCCCCCGGGGCAGCGCCTCGACGGAGACCCCACCGTACCCCGACAGCGCCGTCCGCCACGAAGAGCGCGGCGCCCTCCGCCGCGTCGGCCTCCTCGTCCCGGCCGACCCACCGGCCTTCCGGCGCGCCGCCCGCGCCTGGCTCAGCGTCCGCCTGTCCCCCGTGGCGATGCTCCTCGCTGGCCTGTCGACCGCCGTGCCCGCCGCCATCGCCGTCGCGTCCCTCCTCGCCCAGCGCTGACGCGTCGACCGCAGCCCCCACCGACAGGAGGGCTCGGTCGGCGTGCCGTCGAGGTTTCTCCAGAGCCGCTTGCGAAGCTCACGAGTCCAGCGCTCGATCCGGCTCCGGCCGTGCCAGCGTTTCCAGGGGGATGAACTCGACACCTCGCCGCCGCAGCGCTTCCACCTGGTCCGGCGAGAAGCCGCTGCGCTCGCAGGTGCTCGCATCCATGCGCGCTCCGGTGAGCCTCGCGCCGTCGAACGAGGACTGCGCCAGCACGGCGCCGCGCAGATCGGTGCTGTGCAGATCGGCCTCCGTCAGATCGGCACCGCGAAGATCAGCGCCCCGCAGGTCGAACCCTCGCAGATCCGCGCCGCTCAGGTCCACACCACGGAGGTCGTGCTCACCGGACGCCCGGCGCTTGCGTAACTCGGATCGGTTCATCCGTCCCACCTTCCCAGCTCAGGATACGATGGGGAAACGGCGGGCAGGGAGACGGCGGGCAGGGAGACGGCGGGCAGGGAGATGCGTCGCCAGGCCCCGCGCGGGCCCGGCCGGAGCGTCAGCGCTTGCCGCGCTTGGACAGCAGATCGCCGAGGGTGCCGAGGCTCCTCGGGTTCGCGTTCTGCTCCTTCTTGGTGCCCTTCGCGAACGACTCGAACTCCTTGCGCTCCGCGTCCGACTTGAGGGCCGCGAACGAGAGCCGGATCCGCCCCACCTCGTCGACGCTCAGGATCTTCGCCTCCACGTCCTGCCCCACCGTGAAGGCCTTCCGCAGGTCGGCACCGCGCGGCGTCCCCGTCTCGGCGGTCGGCACGAGCCCCCGCCCCGAGCGCGGCGGCGCCCCCTGGATCTGCACGAACACGCCGAACCGCTCGATGCTCACCACCTTCCCCTTGATGTGCGAGCCCTCCACCAGCACCGGCCCCGCCGCCTTCTGCGGCGCCGACCCGTCGGGCGCTGCGCGGACCACCAGCGGCTTCAACCGCGCCTGCCCCGTCTCCTTGTCGAAGCCGGCCACCTGGGCCGAGACCCGGGACCCGATTTCCACCTGCACGGCCCCGTCCGGCGTGGAGAGAGCCGGCCGCTCGAACACCCCCTCTTGCTTGCCGCCCAGGTCGGCAAAGATGGCCTCGCGGGTGATGGCGACGATGGTGACCTCGATCTGGTCCCCGACCTGGTGGCGGCGCGACGGCCGCACCCCGCCAGTGCCGTGCTCGAACAGGGAGGCGAACGATTCCTTGGGATCCTGGGGCATGGGCCGCTTCATAGCGCGACCCGTGCCCGCGAGGAAGAAGCCGGCGAAGCGCCCCCCGATCCAGCGCACGGCGCTCGCCCTGGCCGACCTGGCCCCCACGCCTCGTCGGCTCCGGACGACCTCGACGAGTTGAGCGACGACGTCGACACGTTTCGCCAGCGGCACCACGTTCGCCACAGCGCACTTGCCTCCTCCGAGGGGCGCATCAGGCTCGCTCTGCCAGGAGCGTCGAACCGGCTCGCCCTGCTCGGTGCGGGTCGCGGCCGAGGACACCGCATGTCACGGCGCCAGAGGCTGCGAGGCTTCGTTTTGCAGGGTTTCGTGAACGCTCAGCAGCGTGGCTGCGGTCGAAGAGTAGCGAGCTTGGCGATGCTCTCGAACGGCGTCGCCAGGCGCGGGGCTCTCGGTCACTCGTCCGCCACGTGGAAGAACGGCGGCCCCGGGTTGTTGGCGTCGTACCCCCAGTGCAGCGTACCGTTCTTGAACATGGCGTAATAGGCGCGGAGGACGGCTTGCTCCGTCTTGAGCTCATCTCGGCGGTGGGGGCCCAGGCGTCGCAGGGTTTCCAGGATCACTGGTTTCGTCTGAGCAAACCTGGACCCTTTGGCAAGGAACTCCTTCACGACCGCAGCCAATGTCTCCGCGATGGGGCTCGCCGCCTCACTCATGGTGTTTACCTCCGCTGGAACAGGTAGCACCGGTCGCGACCGAACACCGCATGCAGCACGATGTGGGTCAGTCTGGGGTTCATCGGGCCAAGAAACATCGATTCAGCCGACAGCGATGGCGAGCAGATGCGCAAACTGCTCGGTGACGCAGCGTAGCCGCAGGTCGTGCGCGATCAGGTAGCGCATCGGTGTCGATGGCTACCGCGCATGCTCTGGGGAGGATGGATGGCTGGGTCGTGCTGACCAGAAACCCGTGCGGACCGTAGGCGTACGTGAGCGTGCGCATCCCAGCTCGACCAGCCTGCTACTTGCAGAGCTGCTCGAGATACCGCTCCCGGTGAAGCAGAAAATCCCGCGTGAGCTGGTGATGCTGCGTCTCCTCGTAGCGCACTTTTTCGATTCCTTCCGGCGGGAACAGGTAAATGTCGGCGTCTGGATACGCCATCACGATGGGTGAGTGGGTGGCGATGACGAGCAACACCCACGTCGTCAGAGCCTGGCCAGCCGCTGGCGTCTGGGATTTCGAAGAGGGGCATCCACTCGTCAAGGGCAAGTAGCGTCCAGCCATAGCTGCCTGCGCCGCGCGTCTCGTGTCCGCACAGGCACCGGTCAGGCACGCTGCCAAGAAGTCCTTGACGAAGTTCCTCGCGGTCCGGGCTCACCTCTCGTCGAACGCGGCCAAACGCATCACGCTCGGTCAGCGTCACGGCACCAGCGGGTGTGGTCGCCGTGCGCAGCCCCCCGAAGGGACCGTAGGTGTACCGGATGATCCCCCCCTCGGGATCATCCACCGCCATCGGCCTGCCGAGCGGAGCGCCAGCGATGCGGGTGACCGCCTGCCCGGGCGCCGTGATGACCTCGTCCCGATAACCAGCGAGCGCCAGCCGTGGTGTTTGGACAGCCCATCATGCACCCCGCTGTCGAGGCGCTCGCGACGATCATCCGCTCATGGTTTCAGGAATCAGAAATTCGATATTCTCCACTCCGCGCTGCCTGAGCCTGTTGCCGTGACGGAACCAATCTGCCGCACCGGCGCTGTAGCCTATTGATGCATAGGACGACTCCGCTTCAGTCGTCATGTTGCGCGCTCGCGTCGGAAAGCGGAGTCTCTGTGCGAATTTCTTCCAAACCCTGCCGAATTGTTTCAATGCTTCGTTGTTCTCACACACCATTCCAGTTGCCTTGTCAAACCAATCACCACGCGCGCCAACCTGAATGGCGAACAGCTTCTCGTCTTCAATGTTCGGAACGTCAGCCATGACCCAACCAAGCCGCGAAGGCGCGGACTCATCGGTCAGCGAACCACTGTCGACTGTCCCCGCAACCGCAAGAAATACGCGAACTGTGCCAGCCAACGCATGACGGTCCCCATCCCAAGCTTCACGCAAGCTGCGTCTACGCTGCAGCACCACGACCAGGTTCATCGACGACGTGAGCTCTGCGAGAAGGGCAAAGAACTCGTCCGGAAGTATGAATGCCTGTTTCGACTTCGATGCCACTGGTGCCTCACCGATCGTAAGGAGTGTAGCCAGGTCGCTGGCCTGTCGCCGCCTCAATATCATCCAAGGCTCGTAGCTCACGTGCAACGGGATGGCCCCCGTTTGCGCTTCGGCCGACGTTCTCCCGGTACATTCTGCCATCCGGGGCAAGCATCGTGATGTCAGGGCGTCGGAATGTTTTCGACCCACCCGGTGTCGGGATCACTTCTTCTGGTAGGGACCCTCCGCCAACGTGTTGATGGCCTTGGGTCCTGAGTTCGTCGATACGCCGCTCAATCGTCGCTCGGTGGGCCGGCCCCCCCCGGCTACCGTGCGGATTCGGTACACCCCCTGTGGGCCTCGCCCCTGCTCTTCCTGCCGCCTTTGCTGTGGACCCTACGGTGGCGGTGAGCGCTCCACCCACCCCAACAGCGGTGGCCAGGATAGACATGCCGATCGACCCGGCTTTGAACAAGCTGGCGCCCGCGGATTCCCAGTCCTCCGCGGCGGCGGCCTCGTAGGCCTCCACGCCGGCTTCGACCATCTGGCTGGCGGGATTGACGGCATCGAGGGCGCCGGGGATCCCGCTCTCCTTGTAGCCATTCCAGGCGGCCGTGATCGTCGTGTACGCGACGTAGACGCGACTGGCGCCACCCAGGATGCCGAGCTTGGCAGACTCCAGCAGCATCCTGGCCATGCCTATGCGGACGCCATCCATGATGCGCCGAGCGATGGCGTCGCCGCGACCCAGGGCCTGCAACGTGGCCGGGAGCTGGGGGCTCCACCCACCGCGGACCCCGGAGGTCCCGACATCCACCGGCGTCTGCGTCGAACCAGCGCCCGCGGCTTCCTCCAAGTTGCCCTCGACGACCTTGGGCGGCGCGGGCGGCTTCGGCTCGCGCGGGGGACCGAACACCCAGACGGTGCAGCCCTGCGAGCATCCGTCTTCCGTTGCAGGTGGCTGCTCTTGAAACCCACTGGGATCGACCAGCGACAGCGGGCTGTTGAGTACGTAGGAGTACGCGTTCCAGCTCTGCCCGAAGAGAGGTCGCGGCACGAGTGGATCCGGCGTGAGGAACTGGCCGAGCTTCGGGTCGTAGATGCGGCCCTTCATGTTCACGAGGCCGAGGTCGAGGTCTGCCTCGTGCCCGGTGAAGCCCAGCGAGGACAGCTCGTGGGGTGACGCCGTCTGCCCCGAGCCCCAGTCCGGGTGGCGCGGTGCTCCGAAGGCATCGTAGCTGCGCTGCTCAGCGACGGTCCCGGTCATGCCGTCGGTGAGCACATCGATGGACCCGAGGTGGTCGGCATGGACGTGCAGCGTGCGCGTGCCCTGTGCTGCCGAGCGCCGTACCAGAGAGATGACGCGCTCGTCGTTGCGGACATGGTAGCGATGCTCGACGGCCCCCGTGACGACATCGGTCACCCGCTCATACAGCTCACCGAAGGAAACGACCTCCTGCGTCGCCGTGGTCTTGCGCACCCGCTGCTGGAGGCCGTCGTACTCGAAGTCGACGGTGTCGCCGCTGGTGAGCGCGATCCGCTTCGGTAGGTCGAACGCGGTGTAGGCGATGGTCGCGCCGGGTCGCGAGGTCTGGTTGCCGACGGCATCGTAGCCATAGAAGGCGCCACCAGCCCGGGCGACGGCGTGGGGCTGCGCCGGGTCGTACTCGTAAGCGCCGACGCCGGGCTTCTGAAGCAGGTTGCCGTCGGGTCCGTAGGTGAACGGACGCTGGCAGAGGGCGGCGTTGATCAGCCCGAACTGCGCACACGTCAGCCGGTCCAGGAGATCGTAACGGAAGCGCTCGACGTTGGCGTGGATGCCATCGGAGCGTTCGACGAGCTTGCGGCGATCGTTCCAGAGGTAGGAGAGCTGCTGGACATGCACGCCCGACGCCTGCGTCTCGATGCGGCTCACCCGTTCCCGTGCCGCATCGAACGTGCGGAGCGTCGTGGCCGTCCCCCCACCGAAGCGCTCCCGCGTGATCCGGTTCCCTGCATCGATGGCCGTTGCCCGCCAGAACTCCGCGCCCGATCCTGCGTCCTTCAGTGCCCGCAGCCGCCCATATGGATCGTACTCCCGCTCGACAGCGAAGCTGCCGATCCCCGGCGCGCTCGGGTACTCGATCCGCTTGAGCCGCCCGCTGAGATCGTAGGACAGCCGGCTGGTGAAGCTTTCGCCGCCGAGTTCCAGCGTCGTCGTCGCTGGTCGTCCGACGTGGTCGAACCCATAGCGCAGCCGATGGCCCCCCGGGCTGACCACCAGCGCGAGCTGTCCGATCCCATGCTGCGCGTCATCCCACCGGAACTCGGTGACGCCGTCCTCGTCGACCTGCCTGTAGATCCGACCCAGCGTGTCGTAGCTGGTCGTGACCTCGCGTCCTGCCGCATCGAGCGACGAGATCTTCTGCCCATAGCCGTCGTAGTGGGCTGTGGAGACCCCCCGGTCCGGACTCAGCTGCCGTCGCACCCGACCGAAGGCATCGCGCTCGGTCAACGTCGTGGCGCCAGCAGGCGTGGTCACCGTCCGCAGCCCGCCGAAGGGACCGTAGGTGTAGCGGGTGCCGCCACCTTCAGGATCGCCCACCGCCATGGGCCTGCCGAGCGGATCACTGGCGATGCGGGTGACGGCCTGCCCAGGCGCGGTGATGACCTCGTCCCGCCCGACATACTCGTGCGTCGTCTCCGCCCCCCACGGCGTGACGTGCCGGAGCACCCGCCCCATTCCGTCGTAGGACCACGTTTCCCGGAGCTGCACGCTGCCTGGTGGTGCAGGATCCGCGATCGGCAGCGAGCGCCAGGCGAGGTGCTCGCCCCGCGCATCGAAGCCGACCTCCTGCATCATCCGCGGCGCTTGCTCTGCCCCCACGTCGAGCGCTTGCCACCACCAGCGCACTTCACGCCCGAGACCATCGAACTGCACGGTCTCGTCCTGGCCGCCCACCGAGGAGGTGCGAACCTTCAGGTTCCAGGCGTTGCCAGCCGCTCCACCGTCCTTCGTCCACGTACGCCGGATGGACGTGGGCATGCGCCCTGGGAGGCTCTCCAGCGTCACCCGGCCGAAACCATCGTAGGCCCAGCGGCTCACCAGACCGTTGGGGTCCACCGACGCGCGCAGCACGCCCAGTGCTGGGTCGTAGCGCGTGTAGCTCTGGTGGCCCTCCAGGTTGCGGTGCGCATGGGGCATCAAGCCCAGCGCGTCGTAGCTGGTGCAGGTCGCCCGTACCTGCCCCGTCCCGTCGCGCGACCGGGTGCTGTGGATGTTGCCCAGCGCGTCCCGGGAGAACCAGACATCGAGCTGCATCTCCGGGTCGAAGGGCTCGCCCCCAACGCGTTCCAGGCGCACATGCCCGCGCGCGTCATAGCTTCGGTGCATCACCCGGCACTGGGTCTCGCCGCCCGCCTTGCTGCACGTCGTCTCTCGCGTCAGCTCGCCGAGGCGCCAGGAGAGCGGGTCGTTCTCGAAGGTGCGTGTCACCGAGAGTTCGAGGTCGACGCCGTCAGTCTGCGTCTGCTCGGCGAGGATGTTCCCGTAGAGATCGAAGTCGCTGACGGTGCGCAGCGTGTCGCTCATCCGCGAGGCGAGATCCCCCTCCAGAGCGCGCACGGCTTCTTCGAGCGTCTTTCCACTCCCCGGCGAGAACGTGCCCTGATGACGGCTCTTCCCCTCCAGCAGCGAGAGCGTGAAGTACGTCCCCGCCTGCGTGGGGATCAGCGCCGGGTAGCTCCGCGTCGTCAGCAGCTCGACCGACACCGGCTCTGCGCTGTGCGCGTCCAGCGGCAAGCTCGGGCTCCAGCGCCACGATCGCTGCACCTGCCCTCGGAAGGGAAAGGCCTGGAACGCCCCATCAAACGTGACGTTGTCGTAGAACTCTGCCGTCCCCGCGCCGGTGTCGAGGTCACGCACGATCCTCGTCCCGAACCCCAGAAACCCGCGGCCCAGGCGATGGTGGCGGCCATTGCGGTAGGCCACCTGAAAGGTGCGCGGCCGGTCCGCGCCATTGTTGAGCACATAGCCGCTCACCACCCGCCGATGCCCGACCACGCACCGCACCGGATAGCGGCACTGGTCCTCATCGCTGTGCTCCAGAGGCCGGTAGGTGCGCTGCTCGGGTGACGGGATTCCCGTCGTGTCCTCGAAGCCCGCCGTCGTCCGAGCACGATCGATCAGGTGGTCGTACCGGATCTGCACGTTGGGCAGGTACTCGGCGTCCTCCGGGTCATGCGCATTCATGCCGTCCGTCACGGCCGCGAGCAGATCCTCCTGACCGAGGACATTCTCGAACACATGGACCTGGTTGTTGAACGCATAGAGCAGATCCTGCGCCCCATCCCCATTCACATCGGTGACCCGCGGCGTGAGCGGGTGGTCGGGCGTGGGCAGCTCGTCCTGCTGGAGCACAATGCCCATCGGCAGCCCGGGATGGACCACCTCGAACGTCCCTGGCCCGACCTTCCCCGTCGCCTGAAGCACCTTCCACGCGGGCAGCGACTCCGAGCCCCCATCACTCATCGCGAGCAGCAGGTCTTGCCGCCCATCGGCGTTGTGATCGAGCACCGACGCGAAACGAACGAACCTCGCGGCTCCGAGCGTCGGCGTCGCCAGGCTCGGCCCCGGATCCACGAAGCCCGCGCCCGTGTTCATCGACGTGTACAGCTGCTCATCGTCCCGGTTGCTCTGCACCGCATCGGGCAGCCCATCCCCGTTGACGTCGAGGAAGAACACCCGGTCACCCGGTGGCGTCAGCCGCAGCCCCGTCAGCGCGCGCGTCCACGCTCCATCGGACAGCTCGTACGAGAACGCGACGTACTGCGACCCTGCCCGCACCTGGCTCCCGACGAGGACCAGCTCCTGCATCACCAGGTCCACCCGCCCATCCGCGTCGATATCGATCGCGTGCAGCTCGGCGTGGCACGGGTACGGCGTCAGCGTATGCACCCGATCCCCGTGCGGCGCGAAGCCTCCTGCCGCCGCCGTCCAGCGGTGCAGATACCAGAGCTGCTCGTGCGCGCTCTGGTAGCACTGGAGCAGGTCCACCATCCCATCGCCGTCGACATCCACCAGGTGCGTCGACGCATCCGGGCTGCGCAACCCAGCCGGCGTCATGCCCATCGTGAAGGGACGCGGGACGCCGGTGTCCCGCCGCGTAAACGTCCCATCGCCATCCGACAGCAGCACTTCCCATGTCAGCGCCTGCCCGTGCACATCGTGCAGAAACAGGTCCATCCGGCCATCGTGGTCGTAGTCGAGCGGCGTCCCCAGCTCCGGCTGGTACGGCGGCTCCCCGTCGATGAAGTGCGGCTGCTCCTGCCCGGAGGCGGCCGCCTCGAAGAATGCCGGCGTCAACTCCTGGCTCCGGTTGAGCGCGACTGACCAGCGGGTGATCGGCTGCTCCGTGCCGGCCTCCACCACCATGTCCGACGTCACCAGGTCGTCGAGGCCATCGCCGCTGACGTCCATCGTCATCAGCGTCCCGCGCTCCGACAGCGGCACCTCCACAGGCGTTTGCTGCTGCATGTACCCAGCCGCTCCAGCCGTGTGCCAGGTGAAGCGCGTCGGCGGCTTGCACGTCCCATCTCCCCCGCACTCCCGGACCGCCTCCAGCCGCAAACGACCCGTCGCCGGCCCATGCCCGTAACCGAAGCGCAGCTCTCGGGCGAGCACCTGCCCCGGCCCGAACATCTGGATCGAGCGCAAGCTCAGCGAGCGGCGCAGCTCCATCCCGCGGGCGTAGAGCACGCGTACGTCCGCCGACTCCAGCGGCCCATACGTGAACTCCACCGTGCGCGAGGCCGGCACCCTCGGGTGCCCGGTGTACGTGAGCCGCTGCGGCGCGTGCTCGACGGTATAGCCCTTCGCGTGGAGGTCATTCCGGTAGACCACCTCCATCGTGTTGCCATCCCGGTCGCTGAGCCGCGTCAGCAGCCACGACCGCACCACCTGCTCCCGCGCGAGCACCCGGCCCGACGATTCTCCACCGTATTCGTAGATCAGCCCCGCTTTGCTATGTGCCCGCAGCCGCTTTGGCCCACGCTCCGCCGGCCACCCCTCGCTCTCCGCGAAGTCGGCCTCGACGCGCGTGAAGCTGTCCGGGAATGTGCGGTACTCCCTCGGCGCCCGTCCTGGCTGCGGGTCCACGGGGACGAGCCGTTGCCCATCGAGGCACAGCGCGTCGTCCTCGGCATCCCGGACGGCTGCGATGTGACCGTCTTGCGCGACGTTACGAGGGCAGCGATCGACGGACGAGAGGCCTTGCAGGTGGAAGCCGATGCCGAGGAGCCCCTCGCCCAGCGCGCTGTCGTAGGCAATCGCGAGCGAAGGCTCGACGCCGGCGCGGCCTGGCAGCGTGGGAACCGGGATCGTGTACGTCGCCTCGCCCGTGCTCGTGACCGAGAAGGAGCCTGGAAGGGTGCCTGCTGCGGCGGTGGGCCCCTGCGCGAGGTCAGGCGGGAACGGGGAGGGACCGTCGTCAGGGCCAAGGCACAGGAGCGGAGGGATCGGCGGGCTCGGGGAGGCCTCCCAGAGGGCCTGGGAGGTGCTCGACCAGAGGAGCAGAGAGCCCGCGTCACTGCACGCGCCGACGACGAGCACGGCGATGAGGAGAAGCAGCGCTCGGGGGAAGGGACGGCGCCGAGGGGTATGCGGCGAGGAAGCCGATACGAAGCGGAAAGCATGCTGACTGCTTGAGGCCGACATCGGCATGATGTGTGCGATCTCCAGAGTGAACACGTGCGAAACGATACCTCCCTCGCATCCTGGCCAGCCTTCACAGGGCGGACGAGCATCACGTTGCGATGGTCGCTGTGCCCGTGGAGGTTGGTGCGGGCGTGTCGTTGGCGTGTGCGACCTCGGCTCCAGAGAGAGCCAGGGTGAGTTCGACGTGATGGGGACGCGAATCGGACGCTTCCTCCTTGAAAAAGGGCTCGTCTGGACGAGTCGAACACGTGGCGAAGGGCTGTGCGACCGAGGGGATCGGTGCAGAGGTGACCCCTGCCGGACCGCTCCTGGTCACCTGGGACCATGTGCGTTCGAGGAGCGTGAGCAGCGCGTCGCGGTCCTCGGGCGTACGGTCAGCGTATTCCACCTCGCCTCCAGTGCTTTCTGGCGGGGGGGTCAGCTGGTGCGTGGCGTCGCGTCTGGATGACTGACGAGGGATGGATGCTCGACGGCATGTGAAGCGCGGTTGCTGGCGCGTGAAATGCCTTTGCCGTTCGGCGAAGTTCGTTCGACGTCACGTGAAACTCGTTCGACGCCACGCGAAATCCGTTCGACGGCACGTGAAACTCGTTCGACGTCACGTGAAGGCGGCTCGACGGCACGTGAAGGCGGATCGACGCTCAGCGAAATTCATTCGCTGAGTCGTGAATCGACACCAGTGAGGCAGGCTCGCGCATGCGGGAGGATGGTGCGAAGAGCCTGTCACGTGAATGCGCTTCGCTGCCGAGGGAAATTCGTTCGACGTCACGTGAACGGCGTTACCTGCCAAGCGAAGCGCGTTCGACGGCACGTGAAGCGCGTTCGACGTCACGCGAACGGCGTTGCCTGCCAAGCGAAGTTCCTTCGACGGCACGTGAAGCGCGTTCGACGTCACGTGAACGAGCATTCGCTGAGGCAAGGTTGCGCACAGGGTCGGATGAGGGACGTTCCCTGTCACGTGAACGCGGTTCGCTGGCAAGCGAAGTTCCTTCGACGTCACGTGAAGCGCAACCACCGACCAGCGAAGCAAATTCGCTGTCACGTGAAGCGCGACCACCGACCAGCGAAGCAAATTCGCTGTCACGAGAAGCGCAACCACTGACCAGAGAAGCAAAACCGCTGGCTCGATGAGCGCAATGACGGATCAGAACAGCAAATTCACTGGCACGAGAACTCGTTTCCTCCCCACGAAGGTGTCTTTCACGCCTCGAAGCGCTGCGATTCTCGACCGTTACGAGACCATCACGGGTCAGCACGCGACAGCCGCGCCCGTGTCGTCGTGCGTTACCTGCGCGTGAGTTCCTCCCGCCAGCACGAGGGGGCTGACGACCGAGCGTGGAAGCCATTCCGCTGAGCCGAGAAGCACGACCATCGGGCATCGCCTGGAACACCTCGTGCAAGGCGCTTGCTTGTCGTGGGCGTGAGCCAGCTCCGCTTCACGGGGCACGCCGGCGCAGGGCACGAGAGCTGCTCGATGACGTGAGCAATCCTCGAACGGGACTCGGGCGGTGCTCTGCGGGTCGGGGCGCATGGGAGAATCAAGGCGCAGGCGTCGTCGTCTGCCGCACACCTGGACCACCGTGAAGCGTCGTGGCGCCCCGACGCCTGCTGCGTCGGATGACGTACTCCAGCGCTGACATCAGGCCGCAGCGTGACCCGGCGAGCCTCCTGCGCGATGACTGACGAACTCCTCTCAGAGGCAGCAGAAGGTGGTCGGGCCTTCGGCGTCGACCCTGCCGGTCGGGCTCCCACCGCGTGGGGTGCAGGCGCCAGGTTCGTCGAGGAGCCAGCTCAGCGAGAGGCTGCGCAGACCCCCGGGTTGCACCTGATCCGAACACGCTGGCTGCTGGAGGCTCACGTTGGCGAGCGTCACCACCTGGCTGCATTCCGGATCGCTGAACGCCGTCAGGATTCCTTCGCAGGCACTGACCGCAGGCGCTTCGCACGTGCAGGGGGAGCACGCGAGGGACCCGTCGATCCCGTCGAAGAACACGCGCCGCTTCGAATAGCCGGCAGGGCAATTCGGCTCATCTCCGCGGGTATAGACACACTGGCGAAAGTCCCCTCGGCCTGGGGCGCGCACCACTGCACGCCGTCGTGACAGGTGCGCGGTATGCGCTTTCTCTCGCAGGCCATCGCGTGGAAGTCCCAGGCGAAGGCATCCGACGCAGGCACCATCCCGAGGTTGGGCTTGCAGACGCCCACGCGCGCCTCCGACGCGACGAGCGCGGCCATGTCGGCTTCGGCGATGGCAGGCACGTCCTGGCACGCACCATCCCAGGTCTCAGGAACGGGCAGGTGCAGATCGTCATCGCTCGGCCCATCACCAGTGCAGACGGGCTGGTCACGCGCAGCCATGGTGCTCGGAGGCATGCACGTGATGGGGCCACAGGAGCAAGACGGGCAGCCCCGCTCGATCGTGAGGCCATCGTAGCCGTAGTACATGCGCGTCGGCGCATGCTCCGGGCACGGCGGTGGTTCCAGATCTCGCCGCCCAGCCCACAGGAGCACGGGACCCACCCAGCCGAACAGCGTCTCTGGCACGCACTCGCCCTTGGCCTCGATGCAGGGATGACAGGGGTCGTCGCAGGTCTCGCAGGGTTCAGGGCAGGTATAGATCATGACCCGCCCGGTCTTGCAGGCCGCCGGGAGCAACGTGGTGAACGCCGCGAGGGCGATCAGGGCGGACCACGTCGCGCTCCTCGAACGTTTCGCTCTGCTGTGATGCATCTCCTGGCCACTCATCTCGCCTCCGCACAGCAGAACGTCGTCTGCTCGTTCGCCCACACCTCACCGATCGGTTCGCTCCCCGCGGGTTCACAGCGGCCAGGCTGCTGCTCGTACCACATCGCGTTCATGCTCCCGATGCTGAGGCTCATGGTGCCTCCCAGGGTGCCGGTGCAAGGAGAGCGCACGAGGTCCATGGCCATCCCGCTCCACTGTCCCGGCGTCATGTCGCACTCCGGACGCAGGAACAGACGGACCAGCGCGATGCAGCTCGCGTCCGTCGGTTCTCCGCACGTGCACGCCGTGCAGGTCAGCGACGTCTCGATCTCGCGGTAGAACATCCGTCGGTCGGGATGATCGGCCGGACAAGGCCCCGGCTCTCCTTGGCGCCACAAGCACTCCTTGAACCCGGCTGGCGTGAGCGGCGCTTCCGGTGGCCGCTCGTCTTCGGGAGCGATCTTCCCGGCACCGCATGCGCGCGCTTGCGTCTCCCAGACCGGCTCCGCCACCACGGGTTCGGGCCCGGTGATCGGCGAGCACGGGCTCAAGGTCGTGCTCAGGAACTGGAGCGACCGGAAGGTGTCCTTGGGGATCGTCTCACGGGTCACGCACGAGCCGTCCCAGGGGTCGGGCGCGAGATACGGGATGAACTCCGGGTCGGGCACGTCATGCGCGTTGCACATGAACTCGTTCCACACGACCATGCCTGCCGGCAGCTTGCACGCGGCAGGGCCGCAGGAGCACGACGGGCACTCCTGCTTCGCGGACAGGCCGTCGACGCCCTCGAACACCACCTCGGGGGCCCAGGCGGGGCAGCCTGGCGCAGGCGCGCCGGCGTCACCCCACCAGAGCAGCACGGGAGGCTCCCACCCGAGCGCGTCCTTGTCGTCGCAGCGCCCGTCGCGGCAAGGATCGCAGGCGCCCGCGCAGCAGGGGCCTTCGCACTGCTCGTCGGCACGTCCACACGTCACCAGGGCGACGAGGCAGCCCAGGCTCGCCAGGAGCTGAAGTGATTTCGAGGTCACGGAGTGTGAGCATTCGTGTGCTGCGCCCGGTGCGGTCAAGGTGACCAGGACCCAATTGCGACGATGAAGACCCGGAGGGTCCGTGCGGCGACGAAAGTCGACACTGGAAGTGCTTTTGTCGGCAAAGAAAGCGTCTCTATGGCAATGGCAAAGAGAGCGCTGGATTCGGCCCTGTGGATGCACGAGTCCGTGCGAAAGGAAAAAAATGAGACGAGCAATGCAATGCATCAAACGAGCATGCTGCCGCATCGTGATGTTCGCGAAGCAGATGGCCATCTGTCATGCATGCCCGTCGCGCCGGTCGACATGTCGCCCCGTGGTGGGGGAGAGGGGCAGGTGTTCGTCGCGTTCCGATCCGTGGTTCATCCGTCGTGCGCGCATCGTGCGCGGGTCGGAGCTTTCACCAGGTGAAGGCAACCGCTGGGAATGGCAACCGCTGGGAATGGCAACCGCTGGGAATGGCAACCGCTGGGAATGGCAACCGCTGGGAATGGCAACCGCTGTCGCTTCCATCGCCGCGCGACCGGGGTGACCCGATCTCCCGGGTGAAAGCAGGTGCTGCGAAATGGTCATCGCTGTCGCCTGCAATCGACGCGGAATGGGCCCTCATGGCGCACCACCGATGTGCGCTCCCCACAGGCGTCTCCACCCCATGACGCGAGCCGACATCGTGCCCGGAATCCCCGGTGACTGCGCTGCGTTACGCAGTGCGCACCATACGCAGTGCGCACCATTTACACGGTCACACGGTGAAGCGCTCGGCTGGCAAGGTGGAATGATCTGCGGAGGCAAAAACCGCATGGAACGGCAGGAAGCTCGCATGGTTGGGCGTCAAATGGCATTGACGGTTCGCGTGTCGAAGTCCTATACCCGCGTGCACACTCCACGCAGTGTCCCAGGAGCATGGGCGGAGCAAGGACGAGGTCCACACCTCACCACGTGACCGCGATGCGCTGGGGCCGCGAGGGCCCATCACGCATGATCCATGCGGCAGAGGAGCCCGACCCCCAGGCAGCCAGAGGTGGTTGCCGTGCTCTTGCTCGTGCATTCACAGGAGAATCGTCATGAAGTGGTTGGCAAAGTGCAGCGCGATCGCCCTCATCCTGGGCGCTGGCTCCTTCACGGCCCTCGGCTGTGCCGTCGAGATGGACCCCGAAGAGGGGCTCGAGCTGGGCATCGAGGAGGCCGAGGCCACCGAGGCGTTCGATGACGAGGTCGAGGCGATCGGCGAGGACGGGCAGGAGATCGCGATCGGCACGGACACGTCGAGCGCCACCTGCAACCAGTGCAGCAACTGTGTGCTGTATGCCCGCTGCCGCCAGCCGAAGCTGCCTTTCGGTCTGACGACGTATGCTCAGAAGCGGGCGATCATCAACACGCAGACCGCGAAGGCCGGCTACGTGGCGATCATCAACTCGGGCAGCTCCTACGGTCACGTGGCCTATGTCACCAAGGTGAACGGGTCGACCATCACCATCGCCGAGGGCAACTGGCCCAACGGCAAGTGCGGCACCCGCTCCGGCACCAAGGCCGGGCTGAAGATCGTGGGCTACTTCAAGCCCTGATCACGTTCGTCCACACCATGGCGCCGCGAGGGGGGGACGGCGCCAGGCGAATCCGGCCAGAGACCAGGCCGATCTCCCCACGAACGAGTCTCTGCATGCGCCTCGGTGCGCTCGTTTCGCTCGGGTCCTGGTGATCCGCGCGTTCGAGCGCGTCCTGTCGCGTGAGCGCCCAGCGCCTTCGCCGCTCGTGCGGGTGGGTTGCGCCTGGAGCCGTCCCGAGCCGCCCGAACCCGCGGCTGCGTGTCGTGTGACCATTGCAACGTCATCGCAGGAGGTACGCCATGAAGTGGTTTGCGAAGTGCGGAGCGTCGGCCCTGGTGTTCGCCATGAGCGCGTTCGTGTGGTCGGGGTGTGCGGTGGATGTGGACGCGGGGGACGAGCTCGAAGCCGCAGAGCTGGGCGAGGCCGTCGAGACCGACGACCAGGAGCTGGCCATTGGCGACGGGGACACGTCGAATGCAACGTGCAATCAGTGCAGCAACTGCGTGCTGTACGCCCGGTGCCGTCAGCCGAAGCTGCCTTTCGGGCTGAACACGTACCAGGACAAGCTCAACATCATCAACACGCAGACGGCGGCGGCAGGTTACGTGGCCGTGATCAACAGCGGCAGCTCGGCGGGGCACGTGGCGTACGTCACCTCCGTCAGCGGTTCGACCATCCACATCGCCGAGGGCAACTGGCCCAACGGGAGCTGCGGCACCCGCTCCGGGACGAAGGCAGGCCTGAAGATCCAGGGCTACTTCCGGCCGTGAGGGCACGCCGCTGGGGCGCCAGGGGCGTGCTTCGGGCACGCCAGGAGCCCCATCGCGTGACGGAAAGCGTGTCTCCGACGTGACGCGTTGCGCGACGACCCGAGGGTGCCTTCAAGGGCTCTCGGGTCGCACGGCTTCGGGTTCGCAGACCACGACGCAGAAGGTCCGTCGTGCGCGAGCTGCGCAGCGCGAGACGCAGCGCAGATGTGCTGTGCAATGCAGCGCCATGCGTCTGCGGCCGGATTTTACAGCCCACGTGCTGCGGTTCTGCATCGGAGGGCCAGGACGGCGCTTGTAGAGAAGGCGACCACCTGGGAGGATGTGTGCCGGCTGCTCGCGCAGGCCTTCGGAGGACGGGCGGATGGCGGATGTCGACTTTTCGTTCGCGTGCGAGGTGGACCGGGGAGCGGCCGGTGCCTGGAGTCACCTGGAGGTCGTGCGATTCCAGGGTCGCGAGTCCATCTCCGAGCTGTACCGCTATGAGCTGACGCTCGCGGTGAAGGCGCCGCATCCGGAAGTGGATCCGCGGGATCTTCTGGGCTTGCGGGCGACGCTGCGCATTGCGACGGGATCGGTGCCGACGTTCAAGGTGGTGCACGGAATCGTCGTCGAGGCCGAGGAGCTGTTCGAGGCGCCCGACGCGATGCTCTACCGCGTGGTCCTGAGCCCGCCCTGGGCGCGGGCGCTGCACCGGACGCGGTGCCGGATCTTCCTCGACAAGACGGTGGAGGCCATCGTCGACGCGGTGCTCCAGGGCGATCCGCGGGTGACCCGCCGCGATGGCGCCGAGGTGGACGAGGACGTCGGAGGGCCGAGCTTCACGCCAGCCACGGAGCAGTACACATGGCGCGTCCAGGCGACGGGGCGGATCAAGGACGCGCGGGTGCGCCCGTTCGTCGTGCAATACAACGAGAGTGATTTCGCATTCGTCTCGCGGCTGCTCGAAGAAGAAGGGATCAGCTACCACGTCGAGAATGGTCAGGAGGCCTGTTTGCTGGTCCTGGCCGATGACGATGGGGGCAGGGCGCGCATTGCCGGCGGGCCGCTCGCGGCGAATGTGCTCGGACGCGAGGTCGCGGCGCTGCGACTCGGCGGGAGGCTGCGGCCGGAAGGGGTGGCGCTCGCGGAGTACAACTGGAAGAAGCCGCAGCTCGCGATGGGGGTCTCCGCGGGCGAGGGGGCGGCGGATGCGCTCCTCGAGGTGCATTACCCCGGCGGCTATCCGGACGGGCCGGAGCAAGGAGCGCCGCTGGCGCTGGCGCGGTTGCAGCGTTTCCAGGTGGAAGCGCGCTACGCGGTGGGCGAGGGGGCCGTGCGGGTGCTGTCGGCGGGATCGGTGTTCGCGCTGGAGCACGACGAGTCGACGCACGAGGGGGAGTTCCTGGTGACGCAGCTCGACGTGCGCGGCGAGCAGCAAGGGGTGCTGGCGCAGGCGTCGAACGCGCAGGAGAAGCCGTGGGCGGCGCGGTTCGAGCTGGCACGGCGCGGGGAGGGGGCGCGGGTGGAAGCGTCGCACTTCCGGCCAGCGCTGCGGACGCCGAAGCCGCGCATCCAGGGGACGCAGACGGCGGTGGTGACGGCGGCGCCCGGCGCGTCGGGCGCCGAGGTGAACGTGGGCGGGCCGGATGGGCTCGCCGTGGGGTGCGTTCACGTGCGGTTCCGCTGGGACTCGGACACGGCGCGGCTCGCGAAGGAGCCGTCGAGCGCGTGGGTGCGGGTGAGCCAGGTGTTCGCCGGGCCCGGCCAAGGGGCAGTGTGGCATCCGCGCGTGGGGGACGAGGTGATCGTCGCCTTCGAGGAGGGGGATCCAGACCGGCCGGTGGTCGTGGGACGGCTCTACAACGGGGCGAACTTGCCCGCGCGGGTCGGTGGGCACGAGAGTTCGATGAAGTCGCTCTCGACCCCGGGGGGCGGGACGTACAACGAGATCATGTTCGGCGACGCGGCGGGCTCGGAGCTCTTGCACGTGTTCGCGGGCAAGGATCAGGCGACGGACGTGGCGAACTACCGGCGCGAGGGGATCGCGGCCAACGCCTCGATGATCGTCGGCGCGGACAACACCGAGACCATCGGTGCGAACCGGACGGAGAGCGTGGGGTCGAACGACTCACTGTCGATCGGGGTGAACCAGACGATCACCATCGGTGGCAATTCGACGGCGATCATCGGGGCGAACCACACGCACACGGTGGGCGCGAACGAGGTGAACCTGGTGGGCGGGGCGCAGCTCGTCCAGGTGGGGGGAAACCAGGTCGAGACGGTGGGCGGGGTGGTGACCGAGACCTACGGCGCAGCGCGGATCACGACGGTGGGCGGGGCGGTGACGGAGGATTTCGGCTCGATCATGAGCGTGTCGGTCGGGGGGAACGTGACGGAGTCGTGCGCGTCGCACGCGCTGGAGGTGAGCGCGGCGCGGCTGATGGCCATCGGGGGGAACTACACGACGGTGGTCGGTGGAGCGAGCACGCTCGGGGTGGGTGCGGTGCTGATCGACGCGAGCGCGGGCCCGCAGGACCTGACGGTGAGCGGGAACATCGTGCGGTCGGCACCGGTCCACCTGACGACGGCGGCGTTCGAGCACGACATCAAGGGAGGCAAGATCTCGGCCGCAGGGTCGAGCCTGTCGATCAACGTGGTGTCGCTGGAAGCGCTGGGGATGTCGCGGTCGGTGACGGGCGTGAAGAAGTCGAAGTCGTACGTGAGCGAGAGCGCCGACGGCTTCAAGAAGGACGGGGCCGGGATGATCATCAAGCTGGCGGCGGTGGGGATGCTCGCCTCGGGCGTGGATCACCAGGGCGGCGGTCCGGACGTGGAAGGCTGAGCGTGCGCAGGGCTCGGAGCGCGGTGGCGGCGATCGGAGAGAGCGGATGAGCAACCGGGATTTCACGTTCGCGTGCGAGGGCGTCGAGGGCGGGCTCGACGCGTGGTCGGCCCTGGAGGTCGTGCGCTTCCACGGGCGAGAGGCGATGTCGTCGGCGTACCGCTACGAGATCGTGCTCCTCGCGCGCGAGGCGGCAGGGATGGGCGATGTGCAGGTGAGCGCGCTCCCGGGCAAGTCGGCGTCGCTGCGGATCGCGACCGGGTCGATCCCGGCGTGGAAGGTGGTCCACGGCCTCGTCGACGAGGCGGAGGAACTCGCGGCGCTGCCCGAAGGGCGCACGATACGGGTGATCCTCGCGCCGACGTGGACGCGGGCGACGTGGCGGCGGCGGAGCCGGATCTTCCTGGAGAAGACGCTGCGGGACATCGTGGACGCGGTGCTGCTCGGGGATCCTCGGGTGCAGAAGGGGAGCGGCGAGGCGCCCGCGCCGGAGCAAGGGGATCCGGGGTTCTCACCGGCGCGTGAGGCGTTCGCCTGGCGGATCCAGGATCCGTCGCGTCTCGACGACCGGCGGGTGCGGCCTTTCGTGGTGCAGTACAACGAGAGCGACTTCGCGTTCGTCGCGCGGCTGCTGGAGGAAGAAGGGATCGCGTTCCACGTCGAGAACGGCGCGGACACGAGCTTGCTGGTGCTGAGCGACGCGGACACGGGGCGGACGCGGCTCGCGCCGGCGATCGTGAGCGCGGCCATCAAGGAGCGGGAGGTGCGGACGTTCTTCTCGGGGGGCCGCTTGCGGCCCGAGGGCGTCGCGCTGGGGGAGTACAACTGGAAGCAGCCCGAGCTGCCGATGGCGATGCAGGCGGGCGACGGTGGGGCGGCGCTGTTCGAGCAGGCGTACCCGGGGGGCTACCCGGACCAGGCTGGGCAAGGGAAGCTGCTCGCGGAGGCGCGGCTCGGTCGCTACCAGACGGAGGCGCGCTTCGCCCGGGGTGAGGGGGAGCTGCGGGTGCTGTCGGCAGGGACGATCGTCGCGCTGGAGCACAAGAAGGCGCGGCACGAGGGGGAGTACCTGGTGACGGCGCTGGAGGTGCGCGGGGAGCAGTCGGGGGTGCTCCAGAGCCAGGCAGATGCGTCGATGATCGAGCCGTTCGCGGTGCGGTTCACCTGCGCGCGGCGGGGTGAGGGGGCGGCGGTGCGGGAGAGCGGGTTCCGGCCGGCGCGGACGACGCCGAAGCCGCGGATCCTGGGCACACAGACGGCGGTGGTGGTGGCCGCGCCCGGGGCACAGGGCGCGGAGATCCACGTCGGGGGGCCGGACGGGATCGACGTGGGCGCGGTGCGCGTGCGCTTCCACTGGGACACGGACGAGGCGCGGCTCGCGCGCGAGCCCGCGAGCGCCTGGGTGCGGGTCAGCGAGTCGTTCGCAGGCAGCGGGATGGGCGGTGTCTGGCATCCGCGGGTGGGGACGGAGGTGATCGTCGCCTTCGAGGAGGGGGACCCGGATCGGCCGATCGTGATCGGGCGGGTGTACAACGGGGTGAACCAGCCGCACGGGGGCGGGGCGCCGGAGCTGAGCACGTTCAAGTCCGACGCGAGCCCGGGGGGCGGCGCGCACAACGAGATCACCTTCGACGACTCGGCGGGCGCCGAGCGGATCTACCTGAACGCCGGCAAGGACATGGAGACCGACGTCGGCAACGACCGGTCCGAGACGGTGGGCGCGTGCGCGTCGATGGTCGTGGGCGCGAACGACGACGAGCAGATCGGGGGGAGCTGCTCGGTCAGCATCGCGGTGAACGAGACGGTCACCGTGGGCGGGAACGACACGGCCCTCATCGGGGGGAACGTCACCACGACCATCGGGGGCAACAGCCTGACGATGATCGGGGGAAGCGAGGCGCACCTCGTGGGCGCGAACCAGGTGATCACGGTGGGGGCGACGCGCACCGAAAACGTGGGCGGGAGCGTGCTGGAGACGATCGGCGCGTCGCTGACCACCACGGTGGCCGCGTCGGAGAGCGAGGATGTGGGCGCAGACCGGGCGACGACGATCGCAGGGGCGCATACGCAGTCGTTCGGCGCCGCGCACATCAAGCTGGTGGGGGGAAACCGGGACGCCTCCTGCGCCGACCTGCAGACGGACGTGGGCGCGGCGGCGGTGCGGATCGTGGCGGGGAACATCAAGACCGAGGTCGGCGGGAACCACGCGCTGACGGCTGGCGGCGTGGCTGCCTTCCTGACGCCGCATTACTCGGCGTCGGACGCGAACCGGAGCGACATCAACGACGCGAAGTTCAAGATCATGATGCATAACGTGACGGTCGGTGGCATCTCGCTCGGTGCGACGGGGCTGGCGACGTCGACGACGGGGGTGAGCCTCAGTGCCACGGGGCTGAACCTGGAGTACTCGGGGGTGCAGATCGACACCTACGGGCTCCTGACGCGGATCGATGGCGCGCACCTCCAGACCAAGGGCGTGAAGCTGCGGCGCGCCTTCATCATCAAACTCTGAGCGGCCGGCAGAGGCACGGGGACGGCGATGAGCTTCGACGATTTCGTCTTCGGGTGGGAGAGCAAGGGCGGGGCCCTCGGGTCGTGGGGTGGGCTCCGCGTGGTGCGGTTCGGCGGGGAAGAGCCGATGAGCGGGGTGTTCCGCTACGAGGTGCTGCTCCTCGCGGCGACGGGGGACGACGATCTCGACCCCCTCTCGCTGGTAGGGCGCCGTGCGAGCCTGCGCATCAGCACCGGCTCGCAGCCCGCGTTCAAGCTGGTGCACGGGGTGATCACCGAGGCCGAGGACGCCGCCGAGGTGCCCGAGGGGGCGGTTTACCGGGTGGTGCTGGAGGCGCCGCTCGCGCGGGCGCGCCACCGGAAGCGTTCGCGGATCTTCGTGGACAAGACGCTGCGACAGATCGTGGAGACGGTGCTGCGTGACGACGCGGGGATGAAGCTCGTGTCCGGCGCGATGCTCGATGCGCCGGTGGGCCTGCCTTCGTACCGGCCGGCCGAGGAGCGGTTCACCTGGCGCATCGGCAAGGGCGCGCGGCTCGACAACCCGAAGGCGCGGCCGTACGTGGTCCAGTACAACGAGAGCGACCTCGACTTCGTGTCGCGACTCCTGGAGGACGAGGGCGTCAGCTTCCACGTCGAGCACGGGGACGAGGTGAGCTTGCTCGTCCTGTCGGACACGGACGCGGGCCGGCCGCGGGTGGCCGACGACGACGTGCTCGGGCCGGGCAAGGACGCGCGGGAGATGCGGCACTTCCGCCTGGGCGGGCGGCTGCGCGCGAAGGCGGTGCGGCTCGGGGAGCACAACTGGGAGAACCCGGCGCTCGACATCTCGGCGGAGGCGAAGGACGGCGGCGACGGGGATCTTGCCGAGCACGTGTTTCCGGGGAGCTTCCTGGAGAGCCAGGAGCTGGGGCTTCCGCTGGCGCAAGCGCGGCTGGATCGCTTGCACACCGAGGCGTCGTTCGCAGTGGGCGAGGGGAGCACGCGGGTGCTGTCGGCGGGGGCGATCTTCACGCTGGAGCACCCGAAGGACAGGTACGAGGGCGAGTACCTGGTGACGCGCTTGCGGGTGGAGGGGCACCAGGACGGGGTGGTGTCGGTGCAGGTCGATGGGGGCGGCGGAGAGCCGTTCCACATGGAGCTGGAGTGCGCGTGCCGGGGCCGGGGCAAGGGGGTCAAGGAGAGCCGGTTCCAGCCAGCGCGGGTGACGCCCCGGCCGCGCATCGTGGGCGCGCAGACGGCGTTCGTGACGGCGGAGCCCGGGACGAGCGGGGCCGAGGTGAACCTGGGCGGCGCAGCGTCCCTCGGGTCGGTGCGGCTTCAGTTCCACTGGGACACGGACGCGGCGCGGCGGGCGAAGGAGCCGTCGAGCTCCTGGGTGCGCGTGAGCCAGCCGTTCGCACGCGGTGGGCAAGGCGGTCTGTGGCACCCGCGCATCGGGACCGAGGTGATCGTCGAGTTCGAGGAGGGGGATCCGGACCGGCCGGTGGTGACCGGGCGCGTGTACAACGGCAAGAACCGCCCGCCGCAGACGGCGCCGACGCACAGTTCGCTGTGGTCGCTCGCGCTGCCGGGCGGCGGGGTCAGGAACGAGATCTCCTTCGAGGACACGGCCGGCTCGGAGCGGATCTACGTGAACGCGGGCAAGGACGTGACGGTGGTGGTCGGGAACGAGCGCTGCGAGAACGTGGGCGCGAACGCACTGATGACGGTGGGCGGCGACAACACCGAGCAGATCGGGGCGAGCCAGACCGTCAGCGTAGGGGCGAACGACACGCTGACCGTGGGCGGAAACCAGACGGAGATCATCGGCGCGAACCAGGTGCGGGTGATCGGCGGCAACCGGGCGATGATCATCGGCGCGAACGAGGTGAGGACCACGGGCGCGAACCACGTGAACATGGTGGGTGGGTCGCTCGTGGAGGGGGTGGGCGGCAGCGTGGTCGAGTCCTACGGGGCGTCGCGGTCGACGAGCATCGCCGCGGGGTGGATCGAAGGCTACGGGGCGACGCGCACGCAGACCGTGGGAGCGCTGGCATTCCAGAACTACGGGGGGAACCAGACGACGACGGTCGCGGGGAGCCGGAACATCCAGGCCGGGGCGATGCAGGGCGTGCTGGTGGGGGGAAGCGTGAAGACGGAGATCGGGGGCGACGAGACGATCGACGTGGGCGCGGCGGCGATCCACGTGGCAGCCGGGCCGATCACGCACACGGCGGCGAACCTGGACATCGACGCGCCGGTGCAGATCCACCTCGTGGGCCTCAAGCTGAACCTGTTCATGGTGAGGATGTCGGCGACGGGTCGGTCGTCCGCGTTCACCGGCGTGTCGGCGTCGGCGAAGGGGACGAGCATGGGCCTGAACGGGGTGAACCTGAAGACGGTCGGGCTGCGCAGCACGGCCGAGGGCGCGAAGCTCGACGAGAACGGGGTGAGGCTGGTCGCCATCGGTGTGCTGATCCACCCCTCCGGCATGCACACGTACACCTGAAGGCGCCCGTGCACGCGCGCCTTTCTCTCCACGACGTGAACGCACCTTGAAGACGATCAAGCCCATGAAGCTCGGGGTCCTGACGCGGACCTTCGAGCTGGACCACAAGTACTACTTCGTCCCGACGATCCTGGTTCTGTGCGATCTGGGCGCGGAGCGGCGCCTCTTGCCGGAGGTGGATCTCTGGCGCCTCTCGGCGGCGGAGCTGGGCAAGGAGGCCATCCTCGACGAGTGCATGCCGAAGCAGCGCGGGGAGTTCCTGGTGCACGGGCGCTGCTACACGGCTGGGGCGGTGCCGAGAACGGCGGCCTCGGTGCGGGCGAAGGTGGGGAGCCTGGACAAGTCGCTGTACGTGATCGGCGATCGCGTGTGGCGGCGTGACGGGGTGCCCGGGGAGGCCACGCCGTTCACCGAGATGCCGATCCGGTACACGCGCGCGTTCGGTGGCGAGGGATACGCGCTGAACCCGACGGGCATCGGGGTCGCGCCCGTGAAGGGCGAGGACGGGCGCGAGGTCCACCCCTTGCCGAACATCGAGCACCCGAAGGCGCTCGTCCAGTCGCGCTCGGACCGGCCTGCGCCGGCGGGGTTCGGCCCGTACGAGCTGCTGTGGGCACAGCGATGGCCGAAGATGGGCACCTACGACCGGAAGTGGATGCGCGAGCAGCTCCCGGGCTTCGCGAAGGACATGGACCTGACCATGTGGAACGCGGCGCCGGAGGATCAGCAGCTCCCGGCAGGCTTCTTCGAGGGAGGCGAGGCGATCTACCTGGAGAACTTGCACCCGGAGCGGCCACGTCTGGAAGGGCGGTTGCCGGGGATCGTGGGCCGCTGCTTCGTGACGCAGCGCTCGGCCGAAGGCGAGGCATTCCACGAGATCCCGATGCGGCTCGACACGGTGCAGATCTTTCCGCACCTGGAGCGGGTTGCGCTGTCGTTCCGGGGGCTGTGGCGGGTCGCCGAGGACGACGCGGACGACATCCTGCACCTCCTGGTCGCGTGTGACGACACGGCAGAGCGGCGTCCGCTGGAGCACTACCGCGAGGTGCTGAAGCGGCGGCTCGATCCGAAGCGGGAGGCGTCGGAGGTGTTCCGCGACGGGGATCTCGTGCCACCGAACATCGGCGGTGGGGGCGGGGGCGGTGACATCGACGCGATGTTCGAGCTGACCCGCCGGGAGAACCACCTCCAGAAGAACCTGGCGGAGCGGGCGCGGCGCGAGGCGGAGAAGGTGCGGGCGGAGGTGATCGCGGCGGGCGGGGACCCGAGCACGGTGCCGGACGCGGAGGGGCCGAAGGTGCTCTCGGCGCCGACGTTCGAGGAGCTACCGGGCTTCGTGGAGCGCTCGGAGCGCGAGCTGGAAGAGGCGCAGCGGAAGATGGACGCGGCGCAGGAGAAGCTCGTCGCGGACACGCGCAAGCGCTACGCGGAGGCGGGGCGCGATTATGACGCGGCGGTGGCGAAGTCGAAGAAGGAGGGGGCCGGGCCGCCGAAGTTCTCCGCGGACAAGGAGATGGAGCGGCTGCGGGACATCCAGACGCTCTGCCAGAACGCGAACGTGGCGACGCCGGATCTGGACGCGACGCTCGCCGATCCGAAGACGGAAGCGAGGCTGCGGCAGGCGGAGGAGGAGGCGCGGGAGGCGTACCTGTCGGGGGCGCACCTCGCGGAGTACCGGCCAGCTCGGTTGGAGGAGCCGGCGCGCTCGGAGCTGCGGCGGCGGGTGGCGGAGGCGCACGCGGCCGGGAGGAGCCTCTCGAGGCAGGATCTGAGCGGGGCCGACCTGTCGGGCATGGATCTGCGGGGGGTGGACCTGACCGAGGCCTTCCTGGAGAACGCCGTCCTCGCGCGCGCGAACCTGGCCGGCGCACGGCTCTCGCGGGCGGTGCTGGCGGGGAGCGATCTCACCGAGGTGGATCTCTCGGGCGCGGATCTGAGCGAGGCGAACCTGGGCGCTTCGTACGCGCGGGGGGCAAGGCTCGACGACGTGACGCTGCGGGGCGCGGTGCTGAGCCAGGCGGATTTCACCGGAGCGTCGCTGCACCGGGTCTCGTTCGAGAAGGCGGACCTGTCGGACGTGGTGCTCGACGGGGCGTCGCTGACGCTGTCGCGTTTCGACAAGTGCATCCTCAAAGGCAACCAGCTCCGCGGGTGCGATCTGCGGGAGTCCACGTTCAGCCACGCGATCCTGGCGGAGGTGGATCTCCGCTCGGCGAACCTCGCGCACGTGACGCTGGAGCACGCGGCGCTCGTGCGCTGCACGCTGGACGGGGCGTCGTTTCTGAAGGCGGATCTACGGGGGATCCGGCTGGCAGAGCCGTGCTCGTTCGTGGGAGCGGATTTGACGGGGGCGATGATCGACGGGGCGACGCTGCGGGAGACGGACTTCAGCCGGGCCGACTTCACGGGGGCGAGCTTGAACTCGTCGGACATGTCGAAGTGCGTGCTGCGGGAGGCGAACCTGTACCGGGTGGTGGCGAAGAACGTGATGCTCTCACGGGCCGACCTGACGGGGGCGCGGCTCGTCGCGGCGAACCTGGAGGGGGCGGTGCTGCTGAAGGCGAAGCTCGGGCGGGCCGACTTCACGGGGGCGAACCTGTTCCGCGCCGACCTCTTGCGGGCGGTGGGCGACGACAGGACGTGCTTCACGGACGCGAACGTGACGCAGGTGCGGGTCTCGCCCAGGGAAGGTGGCGGGCCCGGGAAGCCGGCGACGGTGGATCCGCAGGCGCAGCAGCAGGCCGAGCAGGCGAACGCGAAGAAGGATCAGGAGAGCGCGAAGAAGGAGAGTCATGGACAAGAGCGCCCTCGTTGACCTGGTGAAGAGCGGCGAGGTCGTCTCCGAGGTCGACCTGTCGGGGCTGGATCTCGCCGGTGTGGATCTGTCGGGCGGCATCTTCGAGAAGGTGTCGTTCCGCGGGGCGGATCTGCGCGGGAGCCTGCTGAAGGAGGTGCTGTTCAGCGGCTGTGATCTGGACGGGGCGCGCATGGCGGGGGTGAACCTGCGCCACGCGACCGTGAGCGGGTCGGTGCTGCGGGGCGCCGATCTGGAGCACGGGTACATGGGGGTGACGAAGTTCCACGAGTGCGATCTGACCGAGGCGCGCTTCGTGGGGGCAGACCTCGTGGTGGGTGGCTTCGCGCACTGCGACATGACGCGCGCGGACCTGGGGGAGGCGAACCTGGACCGGGCAGGGATCGTGGAGTGCGTGGTGCCCGGGCTGCGGCTCGCCGGGGCGAACCTGAAGCAGACGACGCTCTACAAGGCGGAGCTCGTGGGCGCAGACTTCACCGGGGCGCGCTTCGACAACACGCTGTTCATCGCGGCCAAGCTCCAGGGGATGAGCTTCGCCGGGATGGACCTGACCCTCTCGCAGTTCATCGAGGCCGACCTGACGGGGGCGTCGTTCGAGGGGGCGATCGTGCGGCAGTGCAACTTCATGAAGGCGATCCTGGAGGAGGCCCGGTTCGATGGGGCGCAGGCGCAGCAAGTGATCTTCGTCGAGGCCCGGCTGGACCGGGCGAGCTTGCAGAAGGCGGCGCTGAACCGCTCGCTGTTCTCGGACGCGCGGATGCCGCTCGCCGATCTCTCGGGATCGGCCGTGGGGGAGTCGATCTTCCACCGGGCGCAGTGCGAGGGGGCGAAGTTCGTGGGCTGCGATCTGACGTACGCCGATTTCTCGCATGCCGACGTTTCCGCTGCCGATTTCTCGGGGGCGAAGGTCTTCCGGACGCGCTTCCACCGGGTCAAAGACGAGGCTACGCTCTGGTGCAGCCGGGTCGCGGCCCTCGGAGACGAGGCAGAGGTGGCCGAGTCAGAAGACTGGAACCCGCCCTACTAGGACGGCATCCGCGTTCGCTCGACGTTCATCGGAGTCTGGAGGAGAAGTATGCAGAACCTCGCACGCAAGCTGACCCGTCACCCGGTGACGCTCGATGAAGGCACGGTCGTCGACGTGAAGGAGGGGGCGCTGACGATCCGCATCGGCGACTTCGACTGCGTGGCGCGGCGCGCCAGGAGCTGCCTGGTGGCACCCCGGGTGGGCGACGAGGTGCTGATCTCGTTCGGGCGCGAGGGGCGGGGCTTCGTGCTCGCCGTGCTCACCGGGGAAGAGCGACCCGGCGAGGAGGCCGAGGCGACGACGATCGAGGTCGACGGAGACCTGGAGGTGCGCGTCGGCAAGGGGAAGCTCGGGCTACGGGCGGCCCGCGGGGTGAACGTGACCTCGGGCGACTCCCTGAGCCTGGTGGGCAAGGCCCTGAGCGTCAGCGCGCTCGAGGGGACGGTCTTCGTCCAGCAGCTCGGCTACCTCGGTGATCGGCTGAAGGCCGAGGTGCAGGCGATCAAGACGGTCGGCTCGGTGTGCGACGCCGTGTTCGAGCGCGTGTCGCAGCGGGTGAAGCGGTCCTTCCGCACGGTGGAGGACATCGATCACCTGAAGGCGAAGAAGATCGACTACGCGGCGGAGACGACGATGGCGCTGCGCGCGGAGCACGCGGTGGTCCATGCCGAGGAGCTCGTGAAGGTCGACGCAAAGCAGATTCAGCTCGGCTGAGGAGGGCACATCATGTTTGCGAACACGCAGATGGGCGGGCTGAACATCGGGTTTCCGGACGTGTGCATGACGCCCGCGCCTCCCGCGCCGGCGCCGATCCCCATCCCGTACCCGAACCTCTCCATCGGACCGCTCGGGGTCCCCTTCGTGCCGACGGTGCTCTACGGCGGCACCCCGGCCCACAACATGGCGACGATGATCCCCATCAGCATGGGGGACAATCCCGGCATCGCCACGGGCGTGGCCTCGGGGACGGTCATGGGCCCGACCCGCAGCCTGACGGCGGCGTTCTCGGTCCTGGTGGGGGGGCTGCCGGCCACGCGCCTGACGAGCGTCAACATCCACAACAGCACGAACGCACCGGGAATGCGCATCGTCCCGAGCCAGGTGCGGGTGCTGCTGCTCGCGCCTTGACCGCCTGACCTCCACGTCCTGCCCTCGACGCCTCGAGCGCCCCGCTCGACGCGCCTTCGACGCGCGCACGCGCACGGAGTGCCCGGTGCCGGGTCGCGAGCGAGCGGGCAGCCTTTTTCCCGCACTTTCCGGCCGCTTCGTGGAAGCCCTGCGATAGACTCGCGGCCCTGATGGAGGTCGTCTCAGCCAGCCCGCTGCGCGTCGCGTCGGTCGTCTGGCAGCCCATGAGAGGGGTCTACATCCTCACGGTGGTCTGCAAGGCGACGTACGCGCTGCAGCCCGACGAGTCCGTACTCGCGGACGTGCAGGATGATCCGAACGAGAGCGACGATTACTGGAACGACGACGAGCAGCGCAGCCTGAGCGCCGCGAGCGACCTGGTCCCCTTCAAGCAGGATGGCGACGTCTACCTGGTCGGTCACGCGCACGCGCCGAAGGATCACGCGGGCGGACCGCTCCTGGTGCGCCTCGTCGTGGGCGAGGCGATCGACAAGTCGATCGAGGTGCACGGAGAGCGGGCCTGGTCGTCGGAGGGTCGGCTGCTGGCCGAACCGCGCTTCTCGCGGGTGGCGCTGCGCTGGGAGCGCGCCGCCGGTGGGCCGGGGACGTCGAACCCGGTGGGCATGCCGCAGCACGCGCCGCCCGATGCGCGGAACCTGAGGCCACTGCCGAACCTGCAGCCGCCAGGGCTACGGCTCCTGGGGCCCGTGGACCGGATCCCGCCCGTGGGCTTCGGTCCCATCGCGCCGATCTGGCCCGAGCGAATGGCCCGCCTGCGCAAGAACGCCGGCGTGTGGGACCACCGGCACTGGAACGCGAGCCCGCTGCCGGTCGACATCGACAAGGCATTCTTCAACGCCGCGCCTCCGGATCAGCGCGTGGAGCAGCTCCAGGGAGACGAGCGCATCGTGCTGGAGGGGCTGCACCCGTACTTCCCGAAGCTCACGACGCGCCTCAGCCCGGTGACGCCGCGGGCCATGGTGGAGCGGGGCGCGACGACGCCGAAAGAGGTGCAGCTCCGCTGCGACACGCTGGTGATCGACACGGATCGCGGGGTGTGCACCCTGGCGTGGCGGGGCTGGGTGCCGCTGTCGTCGCCGGAAGAAGCGGGGCGGGTGATGGTGACCTGCGAGATGGGGCTGTCCCAGCGGAAGGTGGAGCCGCGGCGCGACGAGAGCGTGGATGGGGCGACGAAGGTGCTGCGGCCGGGCGAGAGCCTCGACGTGACGCTGGCGGCGCCGCTGCCGTTCGTGAAGAGCCAGCCCGCAGCGCCTTCCGCCCCCGCGGGGTCGGGTCCAGCGCAGGCCGCAGTGCCACCGCTGACGAGCTTCCAGAAGCTGATGATGACGTCGCAAGGGCTGGGGCCGTCGACGGCGCCGCGGCAAGGGGGGACGGCCCAGGGGGTCGGCGTGCCCAGCGGGCCGAGCCAGACGCCGCCGCCGCAGCCGACCGTGGGTCAGACCGTGGGCCAGGCGATGGCGGCGCAGGGGTACAAGACGCAGCAGGGCACAGCGCGTGGGTTCGGGGCGCCAGGGGGGCCAGTGCCAGGGGGGCCAGCGCCAGGACCGGCAGCCTCCGGACAGGTGACGCCGGGACAGGCTGCGACGACGCCAGGGCAGGGGGCACCAGGGCAGGCAACCTCGGGGTTCGCAGCGACGCCGGGCTTCGGTGCGGGAGCGGCCAGCGCCCCGGCGCCCAGGGAAAGTGGCTTCGGCGCCGGAGGGCCAGGTGACACGATCTCGGCGCCCCTCGTGGCCCTGGATCTCATCGACGACGAGACGACGGGCACGCTGCAGCTCACGCCCGAGGAGATGCAGAAACGGGCGACGCTGCCGTTCGTGAAGGCGGGAAGCCAGAGGTCGGCGTCGTCGACGCCCGGGGCCACTGTACCCGAGCCACCGGCGCCGCAGCCTGCGCCTCCGGCGATGCTGGCCAGGTTGCCGCCGCCACCTCCGCTCGACGTTCGGACGGAGCCTCCGCCCCCGCTGACCGCACCGCCTGCCCCTCCGCCGATGATGGGCCCCCGGGCGGCGCCTCCGCTCCCGCCGCCCGTCGTGGCAGCGCAGACGGCACCTCCGCCTCCTCCGCCGGTCGCGGCAACGCCACCTGCGGTCTCGGCAGGGCAGACGGCACCTCCGCCTCCTCCGCCAGCCGTGGCAGCGCAGACCGTATCGGCAGGGCAGACGGCACCTCCGCCTCCGCCCGTCGTGACGGCACCACCTGCGGTCTCGGCGCCGCAGATGGCACCTCCGCCCCCTCTGCCGACAGCGACGACAGCGCCGGGGAGGTCGGCCTCGACGGGTTCCATCGAGGCGCCGCGGCCGGCGCTCGCCTCTGCGCCGCCGCTCGCCACGGGGACAGGAGCGACCGTGCCCCGGCCTGGGGCGGCAGGGACGAGGGGGCCCGAGGTGCGGCCCTCCCCCAGGGATCCCAGAAGAACGGTGCCTCCGCCTGCGCCCACCGCGGCGCCGAGGGCGACGGCGTCTCCTCCGGGGGCCGCGGGGGCCGTGGGGGCCCTGGGCCCGACGCAGGCGCCTGCTGCGCTCTCGAAGGCGGCCGCTCCGACGTCCGTCTCCGGGGGGGCGAAGGGGTCGGCCCCGCCGCTGCCTGGGATCTCGACGAGCGAGGTGCCTCCGTCGTTGTCCCTCGGGGCTCTGGCGGTGTCGCCAGGCGCGGTGGCACCTCCGGCAGGCGGGGGTCCACCCGAGCCGCCGATGATCGGACCGCTGGCCGGACAGCTGCGTGACGTGAACAGCGAGCCGGCGCCGGGTGACGTCGTCGCCGCAGCAGCGCCCGAAGGCGAGGTGGCGCTGGACGACTACCCCATCGAGCGCTTCGCGACGATCACGGCCGAGATCGTCGAAGCGAAGGTCCCCCGCGCAGAGGTGCTCCAGGCGCACGCGCTGACCGAGCGCTCCTGGAAGACGGTCGAGCAGCACTGGCAGGAGGCGCTCCGTGCAGCCGCCGAGCGGGGTGACGATGGGCTGCAGACGGACAGCGACCGGGCTTACGTCGCCGCAGTGGAAGGGTTCCGTGGACCGATCCGCGGGGACGAGTACACGCAGATCGTGCTCAGCCTGGCCCAGGGGCAGATCAACCCGACGCTCGATGCGCTCGCGATCCAGCGGCCTGCCCTGATGCCTCTCCTGCGGCAGTGGACGAAGCGCGTCGCTTCCGACAGGACCGCGGCGAGCCAGGCGGCGGCAGCCCTCGCGACGATGCCGGCACCGAAGCGGCGCTGACCCACGGCGGCGCCCACGGCGCATGCTCCGGTGTTCGCGATGTTGCCCGGCGAGACAGCTGTAAACGCTGGTTGACAGCTCTGCGGACGGCTCCCCTGCGCGCTGTAAACGCTGGTTGACAGCGCCGCGGCGGAGCCGCCATGGCCCACACCACCCACGGCGGCTCCAGCGAGCAGAGCCCGACCACGACGCGGGTCGATGCCACACCGACTGGACCCCCCTCGATCGCAGGACGAGACCGCGGCGGAACGCTCGCCACGCACGGAAGCGTTGCTGGAAGCCACACATGGAATGCGCGGCGGGAGCGCTCCGGGACGAGCAGATGCCAGGGGAAGGCGACCGCGGTGAGGGGACCGCGCGAGGGGCGCGAGCACGCCACGAGACGAGCGCGTGACATGCGATGGGCGAGGGCGTGCAGCGGGTCGCGCGTCGCTGGTACGCCACATGCTCTGAAGGAGAACCCTCAGCCTGGAGGTCTTCTCGATGCTTCGTTCATCGCTCCCCTTGCTCTGTGTCGCTTCTCTCTTCGCGCTGGCCTCGACGGGGTGCGCTGTCCGCGGGCGGGCCACGGCGCGCGTCGTGGCGCCGGTGCCCGTGATCAGCGTGCACGGCCAGGGCACGGGCGGCGTTGGCGTTTGGGGGCATGCACACGGCGGTGGAACCTACGATGCGCCCCCGCCTGCGCCCGCGCCCGTCGGCGTTCCCTGGAGGCCGCCGCCCGTGTTCTACGGCATCCCCCTCGAAGGCGCGCAGGACGTGGTGTTCGTGCTCGATCAGTCGGGCTCGATGGAGTCGGCGACGACCTCTCCGCCCGTGACCAACCCGGTCGCAGGGCTGGCGCTGCTCGGGGCGCGGGCGATGAACCTGGCGACCAACCCGGCGCCCGGGGGCTTCCTCGGCCTGGGGCCCTCGCTCTTCCAGGTGGAGGACTCGAAGCTCGAGGCGGCGAAGGCGGAGCTGATCAGCACCATCAGCATGCTGCCCGATGGGACGCGCTACAACCTGGTCTTCTTCCACGACCACGCGTCGCAGCTCGCGCCGCAGCTCGTCACGATGAACCCGATCTCGCGCCTGTCGACGATCTCGTTCATCCAGAACCTGCGGCCGGAGAACGCCACCGCGGCCGTGCCGGCGCTCCGGACGGCGTACTCGATGCGGCCGCGGCGGGTGGTGTTCCTCTCGGATGGGCTGGCGAATGTCGGGGGGGACCGGCACACCTTGCTCGTGGAGGCGCGTCTGGCGATGCGGCAAGGGGTCCGGTTCGACACGGTGGGCGTCGGTCCGGATCAGGACGGTGAGCTCATGCAGGCGCTGGCGCGGGAGAGCGGCGGGGTGAGCTCTTCGCGCTGAGACGCTGCAGGCTCAGCGGCTCTCGCTGGGTCGCGCTTCAGTCGAGGAGCAGCGCGGAACAGGAGGAGGTCGAGCCGTCGTCGCACGACTGGGTGCAGACACCGGCGGTCACCGTCACCGTGCAGGGGACGTAGTAGACCTCTTCCGATTCTTCGCCCTCCGGGGTGAGGATCTCCCTCGACTTGCAGAGGGTTGCTTCCCCGGTGCCATGGCCGGCGTGGTCCACGTCGAACTCGATCCACGGCGCACAGGCCTCCATGTCGTAGTCCACGCGGTGATGCTGGGAGCCGTCGAAGAAGCGTTGGTGAGCGCCTTCGGTGAAGGAGTCCCCCCAGTTGCGCAGCCACGAGATGGTCAGGTTCCCGCCCGCGTCCATGGCCCAGGTCTCGTCGACCTGCGGGTAGGAGCCGTCTTCGTACACCTCGCTCCACGTCCCGTCGGGATGACGGACGCCTTCCAGCAGAATGACGTACCCACGGGCGCGCGAGATGCGCTCCTGGGTGTACGCGTAGCGGAGGCCGTCCCAGGAGCCTTCCTGAGCCAGCCAGGGGGCGCTGGCGCCGTCGCGCGTCCACCGGATCAGGGCGCAGTCTTGCCAGATCTCCTCGACGTCGGTGGTGCGTTCGGACCCGTCGCGCTCTCGGGTCGTGGCGGCGTACGTGACGGTGGCCTCGGAGGGAGACGCGGGGGACACCTGCCCCTGGACCACCGTCTTCTTCAGGTAGCTGCCGGCGGCGTGGCGCTCTCGCCAGCGCACGGTGCCATCACCGGGCTCGTAGCGACCCTTGATGCGTCTCGTGGTGATGCCCGGCGGGTCGTAGTCGAAGCGATTGCCATGGGAGAGGTGCTCGCCGAGCGTCCCTGGAATGGGGCAGAGCTCGAGCGCGCTGCCTTGGAGCTCGTCCTCCGAGGTTTCCATGGCGACTCCGAGGTCCTGTTCGATCTCGGCGATGGGCGCGACGCAGCCGAGGGAGAGGCATGCCAGGAGGCCCACGCCGTGAGGGAAATGGCGGAGTGAGCGGCCGGAGGGGAATGTTTGGTTCTCGGTCATGGCCCCTTGTAACGCATTGCTGCGTGAGGTCTCGACGCTTTGCGCCAGAGGAGCGCCTCACCAGCCGCACTGCGTCGATACGCATTGAAGGGTGTGCGCCACGCGTCGACTCAGGGCTACATCGGTCTGGTCAAAACCACATGGCCTGGCCGAGATCCAGGTGGTCGACGCATTGACCGGCAGAAGTTGCACATGGTCCGAGTCCTGCTGCATTGTTGCCGCATGGGCACGCAAATCGATGCTCCCCGAGCTTGTTCGATAGCGATGGATCCAGTGTAGGACAGCGGCGACAATGCATTCTCAATAAACATCGGTTGACGGCCGATTGTTCGCTCGTGGCACTGCCATTGCTCTCGAAGAGAGAGACACCCACCCACCGCTGGTCAGCCTGTCTCGAATGGAGCGCGCCTCGGCGTCCCTGCGGCAGGCACGCAGCAGGTCACCCATGCGGCGTTGCACGCTCTCTCGGAGGCATTCATGTCCTTTTCTCGGTTCATGCTGGTGTTCGCTGGGCTCGGAACTCTGGTCGGCTGCGTCGCCGACCTGGAAGACGAATTCGATCTCGAAGACGAAGAGATCGGAATGGCCGAACAAGCGGCAGTCAATGCGACGGGGACCATCTTCAATACGGGTGGCGACTCGGTCAATGTGCGGTCCGGACCGAATACGAGCAGCAGTATCGTGGGGGTGGTCCATGCGGGGGCGAGCGTGGGCATCGAGTGCCAGACCACGGGGACGGTGATCGAAGGCACGTCGATCTGGAACTTCCTGCCTGCAAAGGGTGGCTATGTGACGGATGCCTACGTGTACACCGGCTACAGCAGCTTCATCCCCGGCGTGCCCCGCTGTGGCCAGACCGGCGGCGGAGGTGGGGGCTCCGGTGGGGGCGGGAGCACCGGGGATCTCGGCGCCGCGATCGTCGCGAAGGCCAGGTCCTACAAGGGCTACGAGGCCGCCGCGCCGAACTGCAGCACGTTCAGCGCCCAGCTCGGCACGGGCTGCGTGGAGTGGTGCGCCGATTTCGTTCGGTATGTGTGGGGGCAGTCGGGGGCGAAGACGACGAACCTGAGTGCGGCGGTGACCTCATTCCGGACGTACGGCACCAACAACGGCACCTGGAAGGCCAAGGGGACGAACGTGGTGCCCAAGGTCGGCGACGCGGTGCTGTGGGGGAACAACGCGCACGTGGCGATCATCTCCGAGGTGAGCGGGAACCAGTTCAAGATCGTCCACGGGAACTACGACAACAACTTCAATGGCCGAGGTGAGGTCTTCGAGACGGGCTTCGTCGATCACAACAACACGGCGGGCACGGGCTATTCGATCATCGGGTACGTGTCGCCCGTGAAGTGAGGGGTGGGGTCGGGCTCGGGGTTCACGCGGCCCCGAGCGCCGCCCCCTGCTCTGCGTGCACGTCGCCCTCCGGGCCGGTTCAGGCGGGGGGGCGCGGGCGCGTCGCGTACAGCACGAGGGCGACGCCGGCGGCAGCGCCGAGCAGGATGCCCGTGCCCGTGAGCCAGGGGCTCCAGGCTTCCGGCCCAGCATTGCGCAGGGAGGCGCTGGCCGCCGCAGCGGCCACGGTGCCCAGGATGGCGCCACAGCTCGCTCCGATGAAGGCGTACTGGAACCGTCGGCTGGGCGGGGTGGTGATCCAGGGCAACGCGGCGAGGCGCGGATCGGGCTCGTCCTCGAAGCCCAGCATCACGCGAAGGGCGTCGGCCGCACGCTGGTGGACGACGGTGCCAGGGACGAGGTGCGCGGTGAGCGGTCGATCCTCGCTGTCCTCGTGGACCAGAACGACGCGTCCGGCAGCGATCGGGACTTCGTAGCGCCGCCGGAAGAGGTAGTCGATCGCGCCCCCCTCGACGACCACGTCGGTGATCCCCTCCAGGGGGATCCGCCGGGACGAGAGAGGAAGGCCGAGGAGGCGTCGTCGCACGAGGAGCCCCGAGCCATCCTGGAGGAGGTCGATCCGGAAGGAGCCGAAGCCGCGGAGCAAGGGGAACGCCGATGCGAGACCAGCGCCGAGCATGGCCACGCCGGCCGCGAGGAGGCCCCAGGAGCCGCCGAGCTTCACGTCGGCTCGCTGGCCGGCGCCGAGGTACGTGCGGAGGCGATCGGCCGCGGTGTTCGCCTCCTGGACGCCCGTGGAAGACATCACGATCTCGCCGACGCCGGTCACGCGCAGGACGAGGTTCCCCCGGGATTCCCCTTTCGACGTTCGCTTCACGTCGACGCGTACTTCTTCCAGCGCGTCGGTGGGAAACGAGTGGTCCTTCGAGCCCACCTCGGGCGCCACGAGGCAGCGCTCGTGCGGCGTACAGACGATCCGGGTCCGGTCGAATGCACCCGCGGACATGACGACCCCGAGCAAGATCGTCGAGAGGGCGAACGCGAGGAGGCCGGGGCGGATAGGAAACGGCCCGTACTGGAAGCGTCGGACGCCGACGCTGGTCGCTGGAGGTGTCCGGTAGGGGGTGCTCGCGCTCTTCTTGCGCTCCGAGGTCACCACGCCACCCGGAACGGCATCTTCTCCAGCTCCATCGGGAGGTAGGGCCTGATTGCTTTCGCGCAACCACGCCAGACCACGGTGACGCGATCGTGATCGGGTTCGAGGATGAGGGTCTGGAGGATGGGCTCGGTCTTGTTCAGCTTGCCGCTGCGGCCGTCGGTGAAGATCTCCGGCCGCTCTCCGGGGAGGCGGAGTTCCCATTTCGGGAGCTCCGGGTGGAGATTGTAGAGCACGACGGCCTCGTCACCAGCGAGGAACGGGACCGAGAGACCGAGCGAGCCGCAACACATGAACCGGAAGTCGACCTGGGGATCCTCGGTCAGAAAGGTCTCCTTCAGGATCGACGCGGGCGCGAAGCCCTGGCGCACCTCGCTGAAGACGGCGAACTCCGGCGCGTGGAGGGGGACCACGCCGAGGTAGCCGAGGCGGGGGAACCAGCCGTAGTCGAAGACGCCGAACGAAGCGGGGAGGGGCATCCTGGGCCAGGCGCGGGTGTTGCCTACGACGATGCGCTCGGAGGTGAGGCGGTCGTTGGGATCCTCCAGGTTGGGCAGCGCGATGGCTTCCACGGCCTCGGGGGTGGGCTCGATGAGGTAGCCCTTGCCCGCGAAGTTGCGCGGGTAGCTGTACTCGCTGGCGCCAGGGCCCTGCGCTTCGCTCGGCATGCACGCCTTGAGGGCTGCGGTGGGATCGCCGAGACGGGCCTCGGTCACGGTGTCGATGCCACCGTAAGCGCGGTCGTACCCGAGGGGGATGCGCTCGAAGGGCTCGGGTTCCGAGAAGAGCACGAGGCCGGTGTGCGAGAGGGACGCGCGCCGATCGCCGAGGGCGAGCACCTGCTTGGCGTGGTTGCCGACGCGCACGCCGGTGAGCACGCTCGTGGCGCGGCTCGGCGCATGGGCGTGCCCGAGCACGAGGATGTCGGTGAGCGGCTTGTACGCGACGAGATCCGTGTCGTGCACGAGGATCGTGGGGTTGTCCGGGTGGGGGACGACCTCGTCGAACAGAGGGACCTGCTCCGGTGCGCGGAAGAGGCGGCCGCGGCTGTCGACGTGGTACGTGCGCTTGCAGACGACGGAGAGGATCTGCGACCCGTCCGGATCCTTGGCCGAGAGCTGGCGGGCGGTGGGGCCAGGGAGGGTGAGCGTTTCCTTCATCGCGACCCGGTGGGGGTTGGGCCAGGCGTGGGACCTGGCGTCGGCGTCGGTCCAGGCGCAGGCGCAGGCGCGGGCGCAGGCGTCTCGTCGGTGCCGGGATACTGCGGCACCGAGCTGTTGTTGAGGTACGTGTACACGGCGTCGTTCGCCCTCTTCGAAGGGTCGATGAGGTTCGATAGCGACCAGGGAGCGCCGTAGCCGAGGGGCGAGCCGTGCCCGAAGATGCCGATCACTGCCGCGGGGAGGCTGCCGACGAAGTAGGCGAGGTAGCGGTTCCAGCCCGTGGCGTGGAGCGCGGACGTGAGCATGGTGCCAGCGGGGAGGCGCTCGAACAGCGCGGGCGCGATGCGGCGCCAGAGGGGGGCGGTGATGCGGTCGATGCCTTTCCCGAAGATCTTGCTGCCGGTCAGCTTGTTGATGCCGTACTGGACCGCCCAATCGATGACCGCCGCGACGAGGCCCGCCAGGAAGTCGGCGAGCGTCATGTTCGCTTGCACGCTGGTCCAGGTGATGACGACCCCCACGCCCGGGAGCATAGAGGTCGAGCCGAAGCAGTTCAGGTTGAAGTTGACGACCTTGGCGACGGCGACGGCAACGGGCTTGTCCTCCACGTGCACGGCGTTGACGCCGAACTCGGACTTGGACCCGGTGAGCGTGTTCCAGATGGGGAGCAGAAAGTGAGGGATGAGCGGGATCGGGACGTGGACGATGAAGAAACCGATGTCCGTGCCCCGCTGCATGGTCTTGTTGCCGTCGCACAGGACCTTGGAGCTGTCCTGCGCGGTGGCGAAGCCCCAGATGGCGAAGTGGTTCATCGCCCCGGTGATGTGGGCGTGGATCGGGATGATGGGCAAGCCGACCGGCGGCGGGAGCGCCGTGTGCGGATCCAGGCCGATCATCGGGTTCACATGGACGAGGACGTTGCAGTACATGGCCGGCCTCAGATGAAGAGATGGGCTTCCCGGAGCTGCTCGGGCACGACGACGTAGCGGAAGGGGAAGCGGTAGCTGATGAAGACGCGTCCCTTGTCCGCCTCGATGCCGACCTGATCGATGGCGAGGGGGCGCTCGTCCACCTCGTCCTCGAAGCGCACCCGCGCGCGCGGGCGGAGGTCGGGCAGATCCACGAGGAGCGGCCCACGCCCCGTGACGCCGCTGATGGCGATGCGCGTACCCGGCTCGATGGAGGGGACGATCATGCGGGGGTGCGCCGCGTTGAAGAAGGTGGCGTCGAAGACGATGGGGTCTCCCTCACCCATGGGGTTCGGTTTGCCAGCGACATGCGCCTTGATGGCAGGCCCGGCGAGGCGGGCGAGGCGGATGCCGCTCATGGGGGGCAAGGGGCCCACGCCAGCGGGCAGGGGGCGGTCTTCCCAGGTGGTGATGAGCTGATCGGGCTCTTCCAGGTTGGGGAGCGGCTTGCCCTCGGCGCTGTTCTCCCAGAGGTAACAGCCGATGCCGTCGGGGTTCATGGGGTAGGGGATGTCGAGGCCGTCCCACGCATCCTTGCCGCCATACGCGAAGCCCATGGTGAGCGGGATGGTGTCGATGGGGAGCGGCGCCGTGGGAAGGAGACCGCCGACGCCCTTGCGCCACACGCGCACGCCGAAGACGGCGACCTCGCGCTTCCACGCGGTGCCCACGTGGACCGAGAGGGTGAAGCTCTTCGTGTCACGCTTCTCCGGGCGGGCGTGGCCGAACAGGAAGAGATCGACGCCGCCCCGGTAGAAGAGCTGATCGGTGTCGATGAGGCCGTACTCGCTCTCCCAGGGCTCGGCGGAGAGGATCCAGGGTTGCTCCTCGCTGGGCGAGAGCTCGGTACCGCGGAGATCGTACGTGATTTTCGTCACCATCGAGGCCGCGATGCGGTCATCGTCGATGGCCGTGCGGAACAGGCGGGCAGGAAACGGGGTGTGGTTCTGGAGTTCCATGTCCCTCGCGCCCGTCAGGAGTTCAGCCGGATACGCTCACCCGCGACCTCGACGTCGTCGTTGGCCTGGACGCGGACATTGCCGCGCGCCGAGCGGATGAGCTGACTGCGGCCCACGGTCTCGAGTTGGCCGCTGGCCTCGATCCGCGCGTCACCCTCGGTCGAGAGGGAGAGACCCTGCTTCCCGTGGAGCGACAAACGCTCCGCTTCGATCGCGAGGGCACCCGTCGTCGTGAGGGCGAGGTCTGCGCCGCGCACCAGGAGGCGGATGCCTTCGGGGCCGATGGAGATCTCCAGGTTCGCCGTGCCGCTGGGATCCACGAGCTGAAGGACGTTTCGGTCCTGTCCGCCGGCGACGATCAGCGTGTGCCCTTGCGCGAGCGCGAGGGTACCGACGCCCGCTGTGGGCGCCGTAGGGGGGGCCGGGTTGGCAGTCGCTTCAGGAGCGTCGTGTCCATCCCGAGCCGCCATCGGCTCGGTGGGCGGCGTGGCGGGGTCGTGGGTAGGCATGTCGTCGTGGGTTCGAGAGATCATCAGGGGTCTTCGCTGGCGGGAGGGCGCTCAGTTCAGTCGGATGATGCTGCCCTTGATGGTCGTCTCGCCGCTGGCCTCGACGTTGATCTTCCCCCCCTTCACCATCACCTCCGAGGCGGAAGCATCGAGCTTGGCGCCGGCTCGGATCGCCGCCTCACCGGTCTGCACGCTCCAGGTCGCCGAGGTGAGCGACTTGGCCGCGCCCACGGTCTCGGTCGAGTTGCCGGTCGTTCCCTCGCTCCGCGCGCCGATCACCGCTTCGTTCAGCGAGCCGATCTCCACGCGGGTGGTGCCGCCAATCTGCACGTCGAGCCGGCTGCCGACCTGGATGTCGGTGCGGTTGCCGAGCTGCACCTCCATGCGGGCGCCGACCTGGACGAAGGTCTGACCGCCGACCTGGAGGTTGGTGTGGTCTCCGAGCAGAGAGACCGACTGGCTGCCGAGCTGTGTTCGCTGCGAGTCCCCGATCACGGTCTCGGTCTGGTTCCCTGTCTGTGTGAGCGTGCTGTTGCCGACGATGGTCTCGGTGAGGTCGCCGACGAGCGTGAACGTGCGGTTGCCGGTGATGCTCTCCGTCTGGTTGCCGGCGGGGAGGGTGATTGTCTGATCTGCGCCGACGGTGATCGACTGGTTGACGCCGATCAGGATGGTCTGGTTGTTGCCGACCTGGATCGACTCGTCGTTGCCGATGGTGTGGGTGCGGTCGTTGCCGACCGTGAGGGCGTCGTCTCGGCCGACGTTCTTGGACCGATCCCGGCCGAGGGTCACCGACTCGTCACGCTTGACCAGCTTGGTCAGATCCAGCTCGGCCTGCATGCGAACCAGCTCTCGGCCCGGCGCGTCCTCGAACATGATCTCGTTGTAGCCCGTGCCGCCGACGGTCTGGCTCTTCCAGCCGCTCTGCGTCTTCAACCCAGGCAGCGTGTACGGGACCTTCTGCGAGTTGGTGTAGACGCGGCCGACGACCACCGGACGGTCCGGGTCTCCGGAGAGGAAGTCGATGATCACCTCGTGACCGACGCGGGGGAGGTTCACGTGACCGAACCCCCCACCGGCCCACGACTGGGACACCGGGATCCAGCAGGAGGAGTTGTCGTTCATGCCCCCCTCCAGATCCCAGTGGAACTGGACACGCACGCGCCCGAATTCGTCGACGTGGATCTGCTCTCCAGGGGGACCGACCACGGTGGCGGTCTCCACGCCTTGCACCCTGGGCTTGGGGGTGGTGAGAGCAGGTCGGAAGGGGAGGTCGCCGAGGACGGCCAGGCAGCTCTGGGACCACTTGCCGCTGTGGGAGCCGGAGAACCTCACGGTGGCGACGAGGAGCTTCTTCCCGGTCGCGACCTCGCTCTTCGGGTGATCGAGGAAGCTGAGCACCACGCCGGGCGCGAGATCGATGCAGTTGGTGTCGAAGTCGATCGTCTTCGCCGTCACCCGCTTGGCCTCGAGCCGCTTCTGCGCGAACTCTTCGCCAGCCCGGTCGTCGGCGCGGTACTTCCCCTTGTCGTCGGCGACGGGCGTCCCGTCGCCCTTGTCGCTCTCGATGAGGAACGAGCCCGGCACGTAGTGGTAGCGCTCCAGGCCTTCCTCCGGAGGTGTCCCGGCCTTGGCCGACTGCATCACCTTGTAGGCGGGCGGGAGGCGGTAGTCCTGATCGCGCAGGGTGTACTTGCCGGGCCGCACCTTGCGGCCGATGCGCACCGCCGTGACGAACTCGTGATCACCGTCCATCGGGGCATCGTGGAAATGAATCGGAGCGCGCTGCTTGTTGGCCTGCGGGGCGTCGCAGAGCACGAGCTTGCTGTCGGTGGTGGTCGGATCGAAGTAGAAGGTGATGCCGGCGTCCTCCAGCATCCGCGAGATGAAGGCGAAGTCGCTCTCGCCATACTGGACGCGGTACTTGCGCTTCTTGTGCTCGGAGAGGATGCGTTTCTCGAAGGGGATGCTCCACTCTCCGAGGATCTTCTCGACGATCTCGAGTTCCGAGAGGCGCTGGAAGATGCGGTTTCGCCTCCGCTGGGTCAGAAACCAGAGCAGGGGCGCGATCTCGATCTGATAGGTGGACACGCCGTCCACCTCGACGGCGACTTGCTGGAGCGACGTGCAGACGCCCCCCCAGGTCCGCTTGGCAGGGACGTTCGAGCCTGCGACCATGGTGAACGACGCGGGCATGCCGACCGCTGCGTCGAAATCGATGTCCGGGTTGGTGCAATGGGCGACCAGCGTCACGGAGAAGAGCCTGGAGAGCTCCTCCGAGACGTGGAACGTGCGCACATCGAGGGCGTCACCGGACTCGATCTGGACCGACAAGAGATTCGACGTGGGATTGGCCATGACCTCGTCTCCCTGGGATGGATCGCGGGCCGTCGTCGTACGTGGCCAGCACGGGGTGCGCGGGCTCGATGCTATGGAACCCATGTAGCCATCGCAAGCGCGGCCGATGAACACGAAACCCGCCATCCAGAGGTCTCGAGGGCGATGACGGGTGGTTCACTCGGCCTTGGCCTTCGCCATGGCCTTGCGGACCGATGCGCCGAGCGCCGCATCGTTGGCCATTTTTCCGATCCAGGTGCGCTGGATGCGGATGGCGCTCTGCGTCGGGAGGCCGATGTCGCGGAGGACAGCGTCGAGATCGCCGCGATCGGTGCCCACGTTCATCCGCGCGACGTCCTCGGGGGTGATGGGTCCCCGCTCGCGTTCGAGCTGAGCGACGTACGCGGCATCATACCTGCGGAGTGAGCCGTTCCGGCCTCGCCGTAGCTCCGTCTTGATCTCCGAGGCCCACACCTCGCGGAGCCGAGTCCACTCGGGCTTCGTGAGCTGATTCTCCTTCAGGAGCCGTGGCTCGTCCTCGGGGCGCAAGGCCAGCGAGGCGTCGAGGGTGGCGCACAGCTCCAGGGTGAACTCCTCCAGAGAGGGCAAGCTCACCTCGTCGCGCACATCGTGGAGAGGGGCCGCGGCGGACTCGACGATCACGGCAGGTTCGCGCGGGCGCTCTTGCGAACGGTCGGCCTCGAACCGCGCCAGTGGGCCGATCATCGGCGGCGCCGTGATGGGCGTCGAGAAGCCCTGGGTGACGGACGGCGTGACGTGCTCGGGCGCGGTCGGCATGGACGGCGATGCAGGGGCGCCGAGCGACTGTCCCACGGTCGGCGCCACCACGGCGGACAGAGCGACTGGACGCGGCATGCTCAGCGGCGACAGCGGCACGGCAGGAGGAGGCGTCACAGGGGGGGACACCACGGAGGTCGGCACGGCCGGGGGGGGCATCACGGCCGCCAGCGCAGGAGGCTCTCCTGGGATGGGTGGTGCGGAGGTGGTGCTCGGGAGGTTGCTGGAGAAAGGCAGCACGTCGCGTGAGGGCATGAGCATCGGCCCGGTCTGATGCCCCGCCCGACGCGAATCCGTGGGAGATGGCGTGCTCTGCGCAGGTGCTGCGGGAGGGGAGCTTGCCCACCCGGACTGGTTCCCGACGAACGGCAGCGCTGGCTTCGAGGCCTCTATGCCCGTCATGGGGCTGTTCAACGTATCGACCACCATCGCTTCGCGCACGGCAGGCGTCGAAGGGGGAGCACCACCGTCGCTCCAGGGCAGGCCAGCGAGGGGATTGGCCCCCCAGGTGGCGGGCCGTGCGGGGCTCTCCGGGGCTCTCGCGGAGGTCTCCTGGCGCCACATCGCGCCGACGAGGGAGCCGTGCCTCTCGTCGACGAGGGAGAGCACCACGCGGCCCGGTTGCTGGGGATGATCCAGCGGGATGTAGGCGCGCCAGATCAGCGAGCACGTGCACCGGTCCGTGTCGATCCACAGGGTGTCGCAGCGGAGCCTCCGCTCCTCCACGGCGCCGGCGCCCCGCTCGACGAGCACGCGAGGGGTCACTGGTTGCAGGGCCGTGATCAACCGCGCGTGCTCGGGGTGCAGGTTCTCCAGCATGAGCCGCTCGTCGGGGCGGATCTCGTCTCTCTGCTGATCCGGCGGGGCGGCGTTGAAGTAGCCGGCGTCGATGTCGTGGGGCAGGGGTTGAGCGTTCCAGTGAGCGTGGTTCCACCGCGCTGCGTACCAGTGAAGCTTGCGCGCCCTCTCTGGCCAGGTGGGGGCGATGGGCCCGTACCCCACGGGCTCGATGACGTCGCGCCGGCTCGTCACATGGACCCCGGGTGACTGCAGGTTCGGCACCGGAATCAGGCCGCGCCCGTCCGGAGGCGCGTCCGGCGGCACCCCGGCCGGGTTCCTCGACTCGCTGCCGCCGGCTGCGCGTTCCCAGCGAAGCGGCATCTTCACGAACCGCACGGGCTCCCGCAGCTCGCCGTCGAAGGTGAAGGCTCGGTCTCCGAAGACGGCGATGGCCTTGTCGATCTCGTCCAGCACGAGGCGCGTCACCAGCGACGGGACGGGTTGTCGACCCGGTGCGTAGGCGCTCCCGGTCAGGAGGATGTCTGCACGCCGCTTGAACGGGACCATGTCGCTCGCGACCCGCAAGCTGCGGCGTAGGTCGTCGTCCCAGTAGCTATCGGTCTCGTTGGGCGCCTCCTGCTCCTGAGCCAGGGGAGACACCCCCGGTGTCAGCTCGTAGGTGGCCTTGCAGACGACCGTGAGCGCCCAGGCATCAGCGCGCGGCTGCCAGAGGGTGGACCCGACGCGCAGTGGACAGGCCGACACGACATCCATGCGCAATGAGTCTAGGGCAACCGCCCGCTCTGCAGGTAGCCCCGTCCATGCAGCGAGGCATGCGAGGAACGGAGGATCTCCGCTGTCCAGGGGGACGACGCTGGCCGGAGGACCCTGGTCGATCGTGATCTCGTGCGAGGAAACGGATGCCCACTCGCGCCGTCGTGGTGCGGCGGAACGAGGGAGACCTTCAAGTCGGCGGTCGCGTACGCGTGACGAAGAGGGCGAAGACCACACCGGCTGGCGCGCCGAGCACCGCACCGACTGCGAAGACCCAGGTGTCGGAGTCGCTCGGCTGAAGGCCGCCCACCAGGAGGACGCCCACAGCGACGAGCCCGATGCCGAGGAGCGCTCCCAGCGTGGCGCCGATGAACGAGAACGCGGCGCGCATGCCCGGCGACGTGGTGATCCAGGGCAGCGAGGCGAGATGCTCTTCGACGCCACCCCGCTGCGGCACCATACCCAGGATCGCGCGAAGCGCACAGGCCGCGCGGAGGTGAACGGCCGCACCGGGGAAAACCGTCGACGTGACTGGTCGAACCGCCCCCCAGGCGTCGACGAGCACCAGGCGTCCGGCCGGCGTGGGCGCCTCGTCACGGCCGCGCCAGGCGTCGTCCAGCGCCCCTCCCTCGATGAGCACGTCAGTGACCCCTTCCAGCGAAACCTCGTGGGTCGACACGGGGATCCCGAGGAGGCGGCGCTGCACGCGGAGCCGCGATCGATCGGACGGGATGTCGAGCTGGAAGACCCCGAACCCCCGGAGCCCCGCCGCCACCAGCGAGAAGCAGAGCAGGAGCGCAGCCCCCGCGAGAGCGAGCACCCACCAGGAGCCCCCCACCTCCACGTCGACCTTCTGTCCCGCCGCGAGGCGAGCACGGATGCGCGCCGCGACCGCGTTCGCCTCCTCCACGCTCGTCTGCGAGAGCCGGAACTCCTGGGTCGGGGCCAGCGAAAGGACGATCACGCCGTAGGGAACGCCCTTCGAGTTCGAGCGGACGTCGACGCGCACCTCACCGATGGCCGCGGTAGGGAAGGTGTGGATCTGGGTCCGGAGCGTGTTGGACAGGGAGCAGCGCGCTCCGGGTGTGCAGACGAGGCGATCTCGATCGAGCGCCACGAACGTCAGGACGATGGCCGTCAAGAGAGCGGCGAACGAGAAGATCAGGAGCCTCGTCCGGACGGGGAACGGACCGTAGCGGACGCTTCCCCTGGCATGCTGGCGTGCGGGCTCTCGGAACACCATCGGCCCCGAGTGTAGTCCACATCGTCCGTCTCCCGTCCCCTCGTGTCGATGTAGCGGGGCGTGCTCGAACCCGTCGGTCGCGCATCGTCCGTTGCCCGGTGTGTCTTCCGGAGGCGCATCGAAAGGCCCGCACCTGGCGGTCCCGGAAGGTCAAGGCAGCAGCGGCTCGCCCTCGGGTCGCACGAGCGAGAGGGGATAGACCGGCGCTCCGCCGAGGACCTCCCGGAAGAGACGGGCAACGTCCGGACCCCGCTGAGGCAACGCCGAAAGCTCCTCCACGGTCACCCAGCGGGCCTCCAGGGAGTGCTCGTCCGGCGTCTGCTTGGGGAGCGCGTCCCCCGCTGGACGCGCCAGGAAGATCACCCGGAAGCGCGCCTCGTCGCCCTGCGGACTGTGCTCCACCCGCAGGATCCCCTCCAGCTCGATGGGAATCCCCCCTTCCTCCAGCGTTTCCCGCAGCGCAGCGTCGGCGAAGCTCTCCCCCGCCTCCACACGACCCGCGGGCAAGTACCAGAGCTGTCCGTGCTTTCGCTCGCGCACGACGAGGAAGCGTCGCCCCAGCTTCACGACGATCACGGCGAAACACCAGGCGGCGACGGCGGAGCGCGACATCCGACGAAGGATAGCGGGTCGGGCGCTCCTGGACCTCATTCTCCGTCGGCCCCGGAGGCCATGCTCCCTGGAGGCCTCATCGACATCGTCATCGACACCCGCGCGCCACGAGCGAGGAACGCCCCCGCTCGAGGAGGCGGTCACCTCCCCGGCGTACCTGTCCCCTTGCGATCACGCCCTCCAGCTCAATGCTCCCTCCCGAGATGGACCAGCTCATCGAAACGAGCCGTCGAGCGCTGGGCGTCGCTGCCGTGCTCGGCATCCTCCCGCTTGCTGCGTGCAACAGCCAGCCGGCGACGAACCCGACCATCGTGCCGGCGCAGCAGCCCGCGCCGGTGGAGCCGGAGGTGCCCGTCGCGGTCAACACCCCTTCAGGGCCGAAGTCCCCACCCATCGCACTCCCGCCAGAGGCGCTCCCCAACCCTGCTCCCGGCCAGGCGACGCCACCGACCACCCCCCCCGAGTGCCGGTCGTGCTGGGTCCAGATCTGGGAAGACAAGAACTTCAAAGACGACACGGTGCTGCTCTGCGGTCCGGGTCGCTGGAGCCACCTGAGGGCGCTCCCCGGCGAGCACGAAGACTGGCACGACGAGATCGAGAGCTTGATGGTCGGCTCTGACGCCACGGTGATCGTCTGGGGGGACGAGAACTTCCAGGGACCCTCCGCCGAGTACCACGCGGGCGCGAAGCGGGCGGACCTGCATGGTCGACCCGACCTCGACGAGGACATCGAGTCCATCGAGATTCGGTGTCGCTGACCACGGGGCCCAGCTCCCGCCGAGGCATCGCGCGTCGTCCTGACGAGAGCATCTTGTCGTGCATGGCGCGCTGGAGTACCGGCGCGTGGGGCACCACGTCTGCCGGGTGCCTCACGCATGGAGCGCGAGGCCTTCTCGCGCGCAGCGCCCACCCCGGCAGACGCCTCTCCAGGAATCGATTCATGAAGACGCTGTTCTTGATGGTCACCTTGCTCGCTCTGACGGCTTGCTCCAAGGAAGGTGGCACCGCAGCCGACGACACGGCCAAGCCTTCCGCTTCCGGCGCTGCGGCGGCTCCGGCGGCCAAGGCGGCGGCTCCACAGAAGGGCCTCGAGCCGGGCATGATCGCCATCGGCTACCTCACGCCCACGGGTGAAGAGGGGCAGTGTGTCGTCCTCGCTGCCCCCGAGGCGGAGAAGGACAAACTCGACGGCGGCAAGATCGCCGAGGTCGCCAAGGCGCTGAAGGCCGACGTGGTCACCTCGTGCCCGACCGACAACGTCGTCGGGACGTGCAAGGCCATGGGGATGCTCGTGAACTACTCGAGCCCCAAGTACGACAAAGAGACCGCCCAGAAAGACTGCGCCAGCAGCGGCGTGGGCAAGTGGCTCGACTGAGCCGTCACGACGCGCAGCCGCGCTGCTGACGGCGCCGCTGGGGTCCACCTCTGGGTGACCTGGCCGGCACCGTCTCTTCTTCATTACTTCGACTTCGCCATGGGTTGCTTCGGCTCCAGTCGTCACTGGAGCCCTGTCGCAGGAACACGCCGTCGCTGGAGCGCTAAGGAGTGCGCAGCGCGGCGAGCACCTGGCCGTAGGTCATCACCACCCGCCGCTCATCGATGGGCTTTCCATCGTTGAACGTTGCGACCACACAGTGCGTGTGCCCCTTGCCGCTCACGCGGGTGGTCAGGTTCAGCACGCCGGGCTCGGATCCCCCCTTGAACGCGACGCTCTCCCAGTCTTTCGCCCTGGCGAGGCCAGGGTTGATCGAGAACAGCGGCAGGTCGTGGACCTTTTCCATCAGCCCACAGAGCTCACGGGCCGAGAAGAACCACTCCACGTCGGCGATGGCCCGCGGCTCGGACGAGAACGCCTCGGGGGGCGGGAGGGGTTGCCGATCGATCTCGGCGAGCAGCGTCCTTCGCCCGGCCTCGTCTGCCTTCACCCAGCGCCCGAGGAGCGCCTCGTTGGTCTGCGCCTTGAGCACGAAGGCCTCCCGGGTCGAGAGGAACGGACGAGCGTGCGGTGCGAATGGCTCGATCGCCCGCCGACCCACCACATCGATCAGCGCGTCGGTCGCCGTGTTGTCGCTCTGAGCGATCATCAGCGAGGCGAGCGACTGCACGGTGAGCAGGCTGCCAGCCGGCCATTCGTGAAGGGTGCCCGAGGGCAGGCTCCGGTGCTCCGGCTTCAGCGTCACCACGTCCTTCCAGGCGCGTTTCTTCGTGTCCACCTGACCACGCAACGCGGCGAGGATCGCCAGCTTGAAGGCGGAACCCACGGCGAGCGGCTCATCGCCGTGGCTCTCGACCCTGGGTTTCCCGTCCGTCACGACCAGCAGGTGGTGCTTTCCAGGGAGCGAGCGCAAGGCCGCGATGGCCCCGTCGAAGTCCACGACATCCTGCTCGGGGGGCGCGAGGAAGAGCGTCGTGAAGCGCCCCTCCGCGTCGAGCTTGGCCCGTATCGGTACCGTGCCCCGCGCGAACCGCGCGACATGGCCGGACGGGCCTTCCGGGGCGACGGACACGAACGCCCCCAGCTCGTCCCGGAGCTGCGTGAGCACGCTGCCGATGGCGCCGATCGGCACCTTGTCGAGGAAATCCGGCGAGAACCAGGTCTCCTCGGGGCGCTCCGCGGTCAGAAACCGCGTCAGCGCTTCCTCCGGGGTGCTGGGGTTGGGAGCACGCTGCACGTCGCTCGTTGAGCCGGTCACGAGGGCAGGAGGGCCAGGGTCGGAAGAGGACTGGGCAGGCGCCAGCGGCTCGGGCGGCGGCGTGGACGCGCAGGCCGCTAGCGCGCAGAGCGCGGAGAGCGCCAGCACGTGCGCTCCGGCGCGAACGGTGCGGCGTGAAAGGGAGCGCCCGGGGAGCGCCCGCTCCGGTGCAAGCTGCATCATGGCGTGGAACCCTATCCGGCCTTGGCACGAAGGAGTACCTCCCAGGGGAATCCCTCCCTCCTCGTCTTTGCCCGGGAAGGCTCCCGCTGCGGGGATCATCCAACCTCGCGGGGCATGTCGACATTGCTGGGCGGAGACTCGATGGTTCCGCACGGCGCCCATGTCTGCGCTCACGTCGCGGGAGTGATGGGGAAGAGATGCGTCGTGTCCTTCCAATGGCTCGTCTCCCCTTCGATGCGGAACGATTCTTTCTGGATTCGTTAGCGATACATTCATTCGAACATCGAAGGCGATATGTCGATAAACGCTAGATGGCACGATCGGGATGGATTCATGGGTCCGGTCATGACGGCACTCATTCCTTGCGGATCCAGGGGCACGTTCCACATCCCTCTCGAAGGTCCGTGACCCCCGCACTGCGCCGACCGACGAGGAACCCCCATGGAGCCCGGCGATTCCCGCGGCGTGATGCCCGGACATCGCGTGCCCCGAGGAAAACGCCGTGGCTGGAGGTTCGGGGACCGTGTTCCCCCGAGGGAAGGCCCGCCCCAAAGTTTCGGGGACGGTGTTCCCCCGAGGGAAGGCTCGCCCCGAAATTCTGGGGGAGAGTGTTCCTCCGAGGGAAGGGCCACCCCAAAGATTCGGGGACGGTGTTCCTCCGAGGGAAGGCCCTCCCCGAAGTTTCGGGGACGGTGTTCCTCCGAGGGAAGGCTCGCGCCGAGTTTCTGGGGGACCGTGTTCCCTCGAGGGAAGGCTCATCCCCTCCGAGGAATTGCAGCAAATTTCACGGTCGAGGCGATGGAGTGGGTGGGGCGGCGATGCGAATCGCGCCAGAAGCACGCGAACTGCCCACCCTCAGGTTCGAGGCATGCGCTCGGAGCGGTGCGCTCGCGGTACTGGATCCTGAAGAGGGCGCTGGCGAGATGCCGTGCCGTCCGTGCTGCAGCTACTTCGTCGCGGCTTGCGCGGGGGCGACCGCGTACGGACCGTGCGCGTGGGCCTGGCCTGCCAGCGCGCCGGCGAGCGTGAACGGCCCGTAGTTGAGCCGCACGAACAGCGCGCGCGCCTGGACGCTGCGCGCGGAGACCACCTTGCCGGTCTCCTGGGCGAGGCGGCGCGCCGCGCGCCGCAGGGCCCTGCGGTCCTTCACGGTGAGGGTTTCATGAGGCCGGGACGCCGACAGGCCCGGCTCGCTGACGTAGAGCTTGACACGCATGGGTGGCTGACCTCTTCCTTCCGCCCCCTTCGAGGGCACCCCCTATAGCCCAGTCGCCCTGCCGCTGCACCGGGCACGAGGGGGTCAGGGCCCTGTGGCGACGTCAGGGCCCGCCGAAGGACTCGCAAACGAAGAAGAGTGGCGTGTCGCAGGGCTCGTCGTTCCAGGTGCTGGCCGGGTAGAAGCGGTTGATCTGGCCGCAGTGCTCGTTGCCACCGCTGTTGTTCGGCTCCCCCGGAGCCCAGTTCGTGTAGGTCACGGGCATGCCATTGCTCCACTGCCAGGCGCCGGAGTTGATGTTCCTGCGCAGCCCGATCCACCACCTGTCGCTGGAGATGGCGCTGGCAGCCTCGAAGACGAACTGGTTCTCCTGGGGGCTGCCGAGGGTGGCCAGGAACAGGCCCCGCTGCGCGCACATCGCCGCCGCCTCGTCCCAGGAGAGCTCGATCGCGCAGAACTCATACTCGTGGTTCTGGAACTGGCGAAGAACGCAATTGCAAGGGACACCATCGTCGATGAGTCCATTGCAGTCGTCGTCCAGCCCATTGCAGATCTCGGGAGTCGGCCCGGTATCGGGAACGCAGATCAGCGTGCCCCCCTGACAGGTCGTCGTGCCCTGGCCGCACTCCCCGGACAGCCCTGTGGGACAACCGGCCCCGCCGCCAGGGTCGCCTTCGTCGATGAGCCCATCGCAGTCGTTGTCCAGGCCATCGCACACCTCGGGCTCGGGCATGTCGCACACAGGGGCCTCACCGCCTTGTCCCATGCCGCCCAGACCTCCCCCTCCTGGCCCAGCGCCACCAGGACCGGGACCACTGGCGCCCATGCCTCCAGGACCGCTGCCCGGACCGCTGACGGACGGGTCGAACTCGGTGTCCAGGATGGCGGAGCGTCCGCAGCCGACGACGACCGATGCGAGGAGCACGCCGCGAAGCAGGTCGAGCAGGGCGGAGGTCACGGGCTTCATCTTACCCGCTCGGCGGAACGAGGCCCAGAAGCGGGCGCAGGATGCCGGATGGGCTTGCGCGGTGCACGCCGGGAGCGCATGCCTTGCGGTGGTGGTCATGCGTTCGCTCGTTCAGCGGATCGGTCTCCGGCATCCTCTTCTCCAGGCGCCGATGGCCGGGGTCTCGACGCCACGGCTCGCAGCTGCCGTGTCCAACGCGGGCGCCCTCGGGGCCATCGCGGTGGGCGCGGCGACGGTGGAAACCGCGAGAGCCATGATCCAGGAGACGCGCGCTGCGACGTCTGCGCCGTTCCAGGTCAACGTGTTCTGTCATCGACCAGCGCACCGTGACGCGGCCCGAGAGGGGGCCTGGTTGCGGCACCTTGCGCCCTTCTTCGCAGAGTTCGGCGTCTCCCCGCCCATCGCTCTCCAGGAGATCTACAGGAGCTTCTGCGAGGACGACGGCATGCTGGAGCTGCTGCTGTCGGAGCGCCCTTCGGTGGTGAGCTTCCACTTCGGCCTGCCGTCTCGAACCCGGATCGAGGCGCTGCGCGCGGCGGGGATCACGCTGCTCGCGACGGCAACGAGCGAGCGGGAGGCGGATGCCGTGGTGGCGGCCGGGATCGATGCCGTGGTGGCCCAGGGCGTGGAGGCGGGTGGGCATCGGGGGGTGTTCGACCCGGAAGCCGAGGACGAAGGCCTCGACACGCTGGCGCTGGTGCGTCGTCTGGCGGGGCGGCTCTCGGTGCCCGTCGTGGCGGCGGGCGGGATGATGCGCGGGGAGGACATTGCCGCGGCGCTCGCGGCCGGCGCGGAGGCGGCCCAGCTCGGGACGGCGTTCGTGCCCTGTCCGGAGTCGGCTGCCGACGCCGCGTACCGCGCCATGCTGGCCAGCGAGCGCGCGCGGAACACGGCGCTCACCGCGGCGATCTCGGGGCGCCCGGCGCGCGGGATCGTCAACCGCTTCCACGAGGAGATCGATGTCCCGGGTCGACCCGCAGCGGCGGACTACCCGGTCGCCTACGACGCGGGCAAGGCCCTGAACGCGGCGGCGACACGCGCCGGGAGCGCCGAGTTCGCGCCACTCTGGGCTGGGCAGGGGGCGAGGTGGTCGCGCGTGATGCCGGCGCAGACGCTGGTCGAGAAGCTCGTGGAGGAGCTCGACGCGGCGAGAGAAGGCACGTCTCGTCTGCGGCCGTGATCTGCGGGCGCTCGGTCAGAACCTGGAGCGCGCGCTGTGGGGCGATGACCTCGTGCGTCAGTGGCGCCTGCGTCGACCTGCATGATCATGGTGACGCTGCAGTCGGACAAGAACGGCGGATCGCACCGCGCTGTGGCAAGACGCCTCGCGAACGACTGGATCCGAGCATCGCGACGGTGACCGTTCCTGCAGTCGGTGGGTTGTAGGAATACCAAGGATCCGGATAGCCTCTCCGCGAGCGATGAACCTCGAGGGGCGGGTCTCGAACGTGAGTTGGGCTGCGGTCGGGGTCAATCCGACGCTGGATCGATCGGGCCGCGATGTCGCCGTGGTGGTGGCGAAGGTGGCGTACCGCGTCTCGCCAGAGGGGGTCGTGCGGCGGGTGCTCGCGCCCGTGCGCCGTGATGATGTGCGGGATGAGGGCGGTGGGGTGCGGTTTCCGGGAGACCTCACCGCGGACGAGAAGCCAGGCACGGACGTGGGCCTGGTGGGGGTCGCTCACCCTCCTCTACGCGGCGGGGGAGGGCCTCGAGGACGCTCGTTTGCGTGGCTGTCGGTGGGAGGCCTGCGCAAGGTGATCACGGTGCATGGCCCGCGTGTGTACGTGAAGGGGTGGCGCGGCGTGGCGCCATCGGAGCCTGGTCCGCTGGTCGATCCCGTGCCGCTTCGCTACGACCTCGCCTACGGCGGTTCGGATCCGCTCACGGGGGCCGTGGAGGCGCTGAACCCCATCGGGATGGGGTTCTCGAGCGACCCGTTGCGCCTCATCGGCCTCCCCGTGCCACCGCTGGGGCTCGCGGAGGAGACAGAGGGAGTGACGAGCGGGCCCCCGGCGCACGCGACGTTCGCCCCCATCCCAGCGCAGTGGGAGCCTCGGCGTTCGCTCGCGGGGACGCATGACGCCGCCTGGGCCAGAGAGCGGGCGCCCGTGCGGCCGCGTGACTTCGATCCACGTCACCATGCGTGGTCGACGCCAGGGCTGTACAGCGCGGCACCGCTCGTGGGCGACGAGCCGGTGGAGGTGGGTGGCGTGCTGCCGGAGGGGACGTGGCGGTTCCGCTTGCCCTCGTATGCGGTGGCGTTCGAGAGCGTCTGCGAGGGGCGTCACGAGGTCCACGCGACCCACCTCGACAGCTTCCTCATCGACAGCGAGACGCGGGCGGTGGAGCTGTGCTGGCGGGCGTCGATCCGCCTCCCGAAGAAGTGGGAGCGGCTGGAGCGCATCCTCGTGCTCGGGGTCGGCGAGCTCTCGGAGGAGGTCCTGCGTGGGCAAGGGCCGCCTGCAGGGAAACGGTCTGGAGAGCGGGCACAGGTGGGGGCCGGTGTCGGGGGAGAGGGTAAGCCATGAGTCAGGCGCCGAAGCGGGTCGAGGTGGATCTGAGCTTGAGCGGCGCCTCGTGGCCCGCGGTGACGGCGCGGATCGTGGAGGGGATGAGCGAGATCGGCGGCGCGTGGGTGGAGATCGCGCAGCACGAGGATCTCGACCTCGAGCCGCTCCTGGAAGAGGAAGCCGAGCTCACGGTGCGCTGGGAGGGCGGGGAGGAGCGGCGCTTCACCTTGCGGCTCGCGCGAGGGACGTTCCTGCGGGAGCACGAGGGACACCTCCGGTACGAGCTGGAGCTGCGGCCAGCGCTGTTCTTCCTGGGGCTCGACAGGAACACGCGGAAGTTCCGGGACGAGACCACGGAGGCGATCGTCGGGCGCATCCTCGACGAGGGGCAGGTCCGCCATGCCTTCCGGACGACGCGGCCATCGGGATCGCAGCCTTACTGCGTGCAATACCGGGAGACGAACCTCGACTTCGTGCGGCGGATGCTGGAGTTCGAGGGGTTCTATTACACGTTCGATCCCGACGGGACGATGATCATCGGGGACGCCTCGTCGGCCTCGCCGGACGTGGAAGGGGGGGCGACGTACGAGCTGATCGAGGCCGCGGGCGCGCTGGAGCACGGGGCCTTCGGGATCACCTCGTTCGAGCGCGGGGCGCTCGTGGGGCCGGGCAAGGCCACCGTGAACGACTACAACTGGAAGACGCCGAAGGTGTCGCTGCTCGCGTCGAAGGCGGGGGCGCGTGACGCGGACCTGGAGATCTACGAGTACCCGACCGGCTACCGCGATCCGGGCTCGGGCGAGACCCTGGCGCGGCTTCGCCTGGAGGCCCTGGAAGCCTCGAAGCGCTTCGTGGAGGGGACGGGCACCGTGCCGACCTTCGCGCCGGCGCGGCTGTTCTCGTTCTCGCACGAGGAGGCGATGAGTTTCAGCGGACGCTACCTGCTCGTGCACGTGGAGCATACCTACAGCGCAGAGCAAGGAGAGGCGCGGTTCGAGAACCGCTTCCGCGCGATCCCGGCAGAGGTTCCGTTCAGGCCTCCCGTCGAGACGCCGTATCCGATCGTCGCCGGCAACCACACGGCGATGGTCCGGGGCCCGGTGGGCGAGGAGATCCACACGGACGCCTACGGGCGCGCGAAGGTGCAGTTCCACTGGGACCGGGAGGCGAAGGGGACGGACGCGGACTCGCGCTGGATCCGCACGCTCCAGGAGATTTCTTCGTCGATCGCGCTCGCGCGGGTCGGCTGGGAGATGAGCGTGGCCTACATCGACGGCGACCCGGAGCGGCCCGTGGGGCTGGCGCGGCAGATCAACGGGCAAATGGTGCCGACCTACAGCCAGCCTGCGATGCGCAACCGGATGACGATCCGCACCGAGACCTACCCGGGGAAGGACGGCTTCAACGAGCTGCGCATGGAGGACTCGGCCGGATCCATGACGATGGACTGGCACGCGCAGAAGGACTTCAAGAACATGGTCCGGCACGATCGGAACGAGACGATCGGCAACAACCTGACCGTCTCCATCGAGCGAGAGTCGAACCGGACGGTGCAGAAGGACCAGACGATCTCGATCGGAGCGGACGAGACACGTACCGTGGGCCGCGACGTGATCGTGACGGTGGAGAAGGATCGGACGCACGACATCGGGGGCGACGAGACGATCGACGTGCGCGCCTTCATGGACACCTCGGTGACCGGCGACGACACGGAAAGCGTGGGCGGGACGCGGCTGACACGGACGGGCAAAGAGGAGAACGGGTCGATCGACCGGGCGGTGCAGGAGCGCTTCACCCGGATCGTCGAAGGATCCTGGATCGCGCAGGCGGGTGGCTCGATCGCCCACGAGGCAGGCGAGGAGCTGGTGGAAATCGCGTCGGGATCGAAGCTGACGGTGGCCACGGAGGAGAGCATCAAGCAGGCGGTGGCCGGCGACCTGACGACCACGGTGACGGGGCTCGTGCTGCGCAAGTCGAAGGACGACATGAGCGTCTCGGCGAAGACCTCGAAGGTGACGGTGGGAACCTCGGCCTCGTTCGAGTCCGCCGAGCGGATGGAGCTGCGGAGCAAGGAAATCGAGCTGAACGCCACGTCCCGCATTGCCTTGCAGGGGGACGGGATCTCGATCGAGCTGACCCCGGACCAGGTGAAGATCGTCGGGCCGCTCAAGCTGAAGAGCGACACGAAGATCACCGTGCGCGGCAACCCGGAGAAGCTCACGCCCTGAAGGAGGCCTGCCGATGAAGCTCGATTTCGCGGTGCTCGAGGTTCAAGGGATGTCGGTTCGGCGGGTGCTCTCGGCACACGGCGAGGAGGCCCTCTCCACGCTGTTTCGCTACGCGGTGGAGGCCGAGATCGATCTCCCACTGCCCGACGCGGACACATTGATCGGCGCCGAAGCGAGCCTCGTGTTGCGCGATCGGGCGGGTCGGGAGAGAACGGTGGTCGGCGTGGTTGCCGAGGCGTCGGCGCAGGCGTTCGACAACGAGCACGCCCGGGCGACGGTGGTCCTGCGTCCGGAGATCTGGCGGCAGTCGCTGGGGCGAGACTGCTACGCATCGCAGGACGTGACGGTCATCGACATGGTCGATGACGTGCTCGCGGACTACACCGGCAAATACCGCTGGGAGCTGGGGCGGAGCTATCCGCGATACCCCTACCGGGTGCAGTACCGGGAGGACGACTGGACCTACGTGAGCCGGATCCTGGAGGAGGAGGGGATCTTCTACTGGTTCGATCACGACGCTGGCTCGGTCGCGGTGTTCTCGGACGACTCCACGGTCGCGCCCGACATCCCGGCGGGGGCGCTCTTGCCCTGGGTACGCGAGAGCGCCCTCTTGCCGGAGCAGGACGCGGTGACGGAGCTGGGATCGACGAGCCTCGCGTCGACGGGGCGCTTCTCCGGGCGCTCGTTCGATCCGGAGCGGCCGCTCATGACGATCGAGGGGAGCGTGGGCGAGGGGCGGCACGAGGTGTACGACGCTCCTGGCGGAGGGACGAACATGGAAGCCATCCTCGCCTTGCGCCTGCGGGATCAGCGGGAGGCCGCCGTGGCTGCGCGCGCCGGGGTCTCGGGGCTCGCCCAGAGCGTGAGGCTCTCGCCGGGGCGAATCTTCGAGGTGGAGGGGCACCCGCTCGGGCGGCTGGACACGCGCTACCTCGTGACCCGGGTCGAGGTGCAGGGCGACGAGCACCGCCCTTGCGCCACGCGCTTCACCGCCATCCGCGCCGAGGTGCCGTTCCGCATGCAGCGGGTCACGAAGGAGGCGAAGCAGGCCGGGCTGCAGCTCGGCCAGGTCGTGGGGCCGGATGGACAGGAGGTGCACCCGGACGAGCGCGCACGGGTGAGGACGATCCTGCACTGGGACCGGCTCGGGAAGCGGAACGAGCAAGGGGGAACGTGGATGCGCGTGGCGCAGCGTGGGGCGCCTGGATCGATGCTGTTCCCCCGGATGGGCTGGAACGTGGCGACGTTCAACGAGGAGGGCGGGGTCGACGCGCCGAGCTTGATCTGTCGCATCCACGATGGGGAGCACCGGCCCGAGTATGCCCTGCCGGGGAACATGACGCGGGTCGTCTTCAAGACGGCCACCGTGCCTGCGGATGGGACGACGAACGAGATCTATTTCGAGGACATGGACAGCACGGAGGAGATGTTCATCAACGCCTCGCGGGACATGACCTACAAGGTCCTCGACGCAAAATACGACACGGTGGAGAACGACGCGACGCGCACGGTGGGCGTGGACCACGCGCTGAGCATCCGATCGTCGCTCGACGAGCGCGTCGTCGGCAACCAGACCGTGGAGATCGGCGGTGACGAGACGCTGACCGTCGAGGGGATGCGTACCAAGTCGATCACCGGCAACGAGACCGAGACCGTCGGCGGGTCACGCTCGATCACCGTGGCTGATGCGCACAAGGGGTTCGTGCAGGGGAGCCGGGTCCTGACCGTCGGCGGGTCGCTGATCGAGGTGACGCTGGGCAACATCAACATGACGGCCCGCGACGCGACGACGGTGGTGAGTGGCAGCGCGATGAAGGTCGCTGGACAGGACATCTCGGAGGCGGCCCGGAAGGTGTCACAGCAAGAGATCGGCGGATCGAAGCTGGAGATGGCGAAGAAGGACCGCGCGCTGGATGTCACCACCGACTACAAAGAGGACGTCGGCGAGTCCATCTTCCTCCAGTCGAACAGCAAGTACATCGACAACGCGGACACGACGTCGACCTGGACCATCAAGGATGCGCTGACGGGGAAGGCGCCCGAGCTGCACGTGGAGGCGGTGGACCTGGTGAGGATCACGTGCGGAGAGAGCGTGCTCACGCTGACCCAGCAGGCGATCACCCTCACGGCGAAGAACCTGGACCTGTCGGGCGCCCACCTGGACGCCGACAGCGGCACCATCGAGCACAACTGAAGGGGGCACCGTGGCGACGCTGGATCCGCTCCGTTATTTCATCGACCTCGGTGGCTCGCTCCGGGAGGTGAACACCCTCCAGGGAGAAGAGGGGATCTCGCGGACGTACAGGTTCGAGGTGACGCTGCACGTCGCGCCCGACGACCCGCTCGATCCCGACGCCGTGGTGCGATCGGACGCGGCGCTGGTGGTGATGCGCGGCATGGAGGAGCGCCGTGTTCAGGGGCTGGTGACGCGGGTACAGCGGGCGGCGACGCGGACGAAGAACGCGGGCGCTGGGCAAGTGCGGGTCTTGTTCGAGCCGCGTCTCGCGATCACACGCCACCGGGTGGACATCCGGGTGTTCCGGGACAAGACGGCGCCGGAGATCGTAGCCGAGGTAATCGGCGCGCACGGCGTGGAGGTCGTGCAGAGCCTGATCGGGTCGTATACGCGGCGACCGTACTGCGTGCAGATGCGCGAGTCGGACTACGACTTTGCGGCGCGGCTCCTGGAGGACGAGGGCATCTTCTACGTGGTCGACGACGAGGGCCGGATGGTGCTCGGCGACTACACCTCGGCGTACCTCGAGGGTCCAGGCGTCCTGCCGTTCGCGCATGACGCAGGTCTGGAGGGGCAAGAAGAGGCGATCTACGAGGTGGGGTGGGTCGGGCGTGCGACGGCAGGGAAGGTGTCCTTGCGCGACTTCAACCCGGAGCGCCCGCGCCTCGACATGGATGTCAGCGCGCCTGGGCCCACGGCCTGGGGACCGGAGTGGTACGACTACCCGGGCGAGTACGAGCTGCCGGCGCAGGGGCAGAGCAAGGCGCGGCTTCGCGCGGAGGCGCTCGCGTGCCAGAAGCGACGGCTCGCAGGGCGCTCGATCTCCGGACGCCTCGCCGCTGGAGCGCGGTTCTCGCTGGTGGACGCTCCGTCGGGCGTCACGGACGGCGAGTATGTGCTCACCCTGGTCACCCACGCCTGGGACCGGACGGCGACGTCGTTCACCGTGGGGTTCGAGGCGCTCCCCGGGGATGTGGTGTTCCGGCCGCCGGTGACGACGTACGTGCCGATGATCCCGAACCCGCTGACGGGCTACGTGACGGGTCCTTCCGGCGCCGACATCCACACGGACGGGTGGGGTCAGGTGAAGGTGCACTTCCCCTGGGACCGGCTGCAACCCAAGGACGACTCCTGCTCGCACTGGATCCCGGTGCTGCAGGACAACACGGGCCGGTCATCGGCGATGCCGCGCATCGGATGGGAGGTCTTGTGCCAGTACCTCGAAGGCGACCCTGACAGGCCCGTGGTCCTGGGGCGCGTGTTCAACGCGGCCGACCCCTTCATGGAGGAGCTTCCCATCCGCAAGATGAGGATCTCGCTGCAGTCGCTCTCGTCACCCCGCGCGACGGATGGCCCCTCCGGGTACAACATGATCCGGTTCGATGACCTAGCGGGCTCCCAGGTCATCGACATCCATGCGCAGCGGGATCAGAACATCGTCGTCGCCAACGACCAGAGCGAGGACGTGGGGGCCGTGGAGACGCGGCTCGTGAAGGGGAACGAGGCGATTCGCATCGGATCGAACGAGACGGTCGATGTGACCGTGGACAGCGTGGCCAAGGTCAACGGCAATCAGTCGGTGAGCGTCGGCGGGAGCAGGACCGCCACGGTGACCGGGGTCCACATCGAGAGCGTCACGAAGGATCACACGCTGACCATCGGTGGCGATCACACGCGCATCGCAGGCACCGACGACAACATGGCGGTGTCGAAGGATCTCACCGAGATCATCTCGGGGGACGTGCTCGAGATGTCGGACCGGACCAACACGACCACGGGGGGGAAGACCTCGGTGCTGATGGTCGGGGGGTCTCTGTTCGAGGTGGCGAAGCTCGGCAAGAGTGAGGGGACGAGCGAGAGTCGAAAAGAGACGGTGAGCGGTCTGTGTTTCAGCATGGCCGACGGCAAGCACGGGGCACGGGCCGAGGTGTCGCGGACCACGACCGTAGGCAGCGGGTACATGGTCACGGCGCTGAAGGAGGTCTTGCTGGCAGGGCTCGACAAGCTGCGCGTGGACGCCACGTCGATGGTCCTTCAAGGGCCCAGCATCACGCTGAAGGTGGGTGAGACAGAGATCCACCTGAAGGACGGGAGGATCGACATGAAAGCGCCGAGCGAGATCACCGTCGAGACGCAGCTCCAGAACAACCAAGGCGCCACGACGTCGTCGCAGAACTAGGCACCAGACGATGACCCACGCGAACTACCTCTACCGGATCCTGCATCGCCCGGCGTCCCGCGCCCGGGCGATGATCAACGGGATCCCCATCTACGAGCGCGAGCCCGAAGCGAACGTGTCGCCCATCGGGCCCATCACCCACTGGCTCTCGCGTGGTGAGAATGCGATCACGGTGGAGCTGACCTCGGCGCCACCGTCTCCGCGTACGCCGCTGCTCGGGCCCCATTTCGAGCTGCAGGTGGCGCGGGACGGCGCCACCGATCAGCCACTCTTCCGCTGGGAGTACCCCGACGGCGTGGCGGCGGTCGGCCTCACACCGGAGCTGCCCTGGGTGCATCAGGGGATCCTGCTCGTGGACGAGGATTTGCCAGAGCCCGCCTACCGGCGGGGCACACCGGAAGACTTCCCGGTCGAGGGCACGAGGGAGCAGCACGAGGCGGTCTACGCGCTGTACGACGCATTCGGTGCGCGTGACGCGGCTCGTTTCGAGGCGGTGATGGGCCTCAAGGTGCAGGAGTTCGAGCGCTTCTACGGTCCGCAGCCGCTGTCGCGGGTCGAGGCGCTCCAGCGCATGAACGCGCCCTGGGTGATGGAGCCGTTCGACGCTCAGGATCTCAGGTTCGACCGCTACGTAGATGGGCGCGTGGTCCATGTGCGGCGCGCGTCGGGGAAGCCGGCCGTGAAGGCGGTGCATCGCGACGAGCCGTACCTGGGCTGGGGGTCGAACTTCTACATGACGCGGCTGGACGGGCGCTGGCAGATCTTCTGGTGATGACGACGGGGGCTTCCCGGCGAGGCGACGGAGGCGACGAACGATGAGCGCGACCGTGACGAACCAGGACCTCGGGGTCACGACGAAGACCAGCGACCACACGGCCCTCACGGATGGCCCGACGGACGTCTGCTTCGACCCACCGAAGAAGATCCCGGTGCCGCACGTGAATCACGTGACCACGGATCGCGCGGTCGAGCACACCACGGGCAAGACGTTGTTCCAGGGGGGTAACGTGGTGCGGGTCGGTGAGGCCATCACGCCGTCCGATCCGGCCCACGGGGACTCGGGGGGCGGCGTGGTGAGCGGGACGTACCGCGCCGAGGCGCGCGCGACGAGCGGATCACCGAATGTTCGCGCGGAAGGGAAGCCGCCGGCGCGGACCGACGATCCGACGACGCAGAACCACGCGAACACCACGGGCAAGATGGTGCAGGTGGTGCCTCCCGGGGCGCTCGACGACAACCCGGAGGATTTCTATGCGCGCTGCTCGTACGACACGTCGCTGATCAAATGCGGCCACCTGGAGTTCGTCGACAAGAAGCAGATCGACATCTGGCGCGCGGACACGATCATCATCGAGGCGAAGCGCAAGAACGCGAAGGAGCCAGGAAAGGATCCCTCGTGCGTACAGATGCCTCACATGAAATGGCTGGTGACGCGCTCGGGAGGGATGAACGCGGCTGGCGCGGCGCTGCCGGACATGTCGGCTGAGTTCACGGGTGACACGTTGACGCTCGACGGTGAATGGACTGCGCCGTCGGGCACGCTGTCTTACGACGGGAACCAGGAGCGGAACCTCTCGCCGGACGCGCAGCGTTACTACATCGATCAGAAGAACCGGTTCGCGCAGTCCAATGCGACGATCCGCGGGTCGCAGCGGGTCGAGAACCAGGACGGGCGCCTCGCGTACCAGCAGGTCAGGGAACGGATCGACGAGACGGACAGGCACCACAGCCGTCAGCTCAATGCAGCCCGTCAGACCGCTCAGACCCTCCTCAATTTGGCGCAGTTCCTGGTGGCGTGGCGTGCGCAGCAGAACCCTGTGCGCGTCGCGATCACCGGCAGTGCGTGCAGCGGGACGGTCAGCTACGAGGTGCATTGCTACCCGAGCAGCACCTACAAGTTCAAGGTGCCCCTCGACGGCCTGATCGCGCTGGGTCGCGCGATCAGCCGTGCCTTCACCGTGATCCGGAGCGTCGGCCAGCTCGCGAACATGCCGGTGGAGAACAGCCTCCAGTGCCCGGGAACGAACCTCGACATCGGGGTCGAGTTCCAGTGGAAGGAGTTCTACGGGACGAGCGGCGGGGCGCCAGAGCCGTACACCATCGTACGGGATGCGGAGTGCTCGCTGGGGGGGACCGTCCTCAAGTGGTCGTTCGAGGCCAGCTGCCCGCTGACGAATTTCCTCGCCATCATCCCCGTCCTTGGAGCGGTGGCGGCTCGCGCGATCGGGTGGATCCTCCGAAAGCTCGGCACGGACGCGAGCATCGGGTTCAACGTCTCGCTCGAGATCAAGCTGAACGCGGTCATCCAGGTGAGGTGGTCGAAGGCCACCGGATGGGAGTTCACGGGGGCTGGTGTTCGGGTCCCGATCGACTTCAAATTCTACCTCTTCGCCCGGATCAGGCTGCGCGACTGGGTCCACATCGAGGGGCAGGCGGTGGTGAACGCCGACCCTTCCTTGATGATCCTTGGGACGCCCACCGGCGTCGTCGTCAAGGCGCCCGAGTTCTGGGTGAGCGTCGGCTTCGCCGGGATGATCCACATCGACACCTGGTTCTATTCCTTCCACGAGTCGGGCACGTGGTACCCGGAGAGCTGGTCCAACCGCGTGGGCTCGCTGTTCGAGTGGAACGTCATCGGCAACTGATGGACAAGCCGTTCCGACGCATCCTCGTGGCCGAGGCGCCCGTTCGATTTCCTGGCGAGCGGCGAGGGCGGCTCCTGCCATGCCGCGTGGGTGTGCTCCCCTGGTCTGTCGAGCAGAACTGGCTGACGATCGTCGTGGGAACCTGCTTCCGCTTCGAGCCCGCCAGCGCGCGGCGTCCCCTCCTGCTCGATCCGATGGCGCCAGGCCCCTTCCACGCCGGACCGAGTCGCCCAGAGCGGCCCCACATCGATGATTTCGTGCCGCTGCGCCTGGCCGTGGATCTGACCGTGACCGGTCACGTGGAGATCATGCCCGCGCCGTCCGGACACCTCCAGGCACGGCGCCTGGAGGTCGGACTCGGGGAGCGGCGCTCCGTGGTGTTCGTGCACGCCGAGGCGCCCGGCAGGATCCCACTTCAACCGTCAGCGACGCGGACGCCGGAAGGCCGCGCGATCGATCTGGGTCCACAGCCTTGCCACGATGGGTCGACCCACAGGTTTCATCACGATGCCGAGTTCGTGCTCGATGTCTACCAGGCGGCCACCCCACCCCTGCGCTACGCGCTGGACGAGATGACGGCGCTCTTTCTCCGTGGTTTCTGGGGCGATCCGGACGAGCTGGTCGAGATCGCGCTGCCGGAGTTCGAACCTCGGGCGCTCGTCGATTACACGCAGGCGTCCGTGCGGCGTGGTGATGTGCGCTTGTTCTTCGACGGTGTCGCGGTGGACGTCGATCGTGGCACCGTGGACATCACCTGGCGGGGACTCGTGGAGACGACCGCCACACCTCATCTCGACGTGGACCGGATCGTCATCGGGTGGGCGACGCCCGATCAGTGGCAGGGAGATCGACGCGACGCCTGGGACGACGTTCTGCGTGAACTCCCTCGCGGGGGCTTCCAGTGGGCGGTGGAGCGTGACGACGTGCTGCGGGGGGAGGCGCCTCCGCCACTGGGACGGGAGGCGCTCGCGATGGCGCGGTTCGAGGCCTGCGGGCACCGCAATGCCGCCGAGCCCGAGCTGGAGCCCGAGGTCGCCGCCGCGGTCGCGGCTGAACTTGCAGAAGGGCGCTGGCCTCGGGCAGAGGTGCTCGCGCGCCACGGAATCGACGACTACGCGTGGGGGATCGAGGAGCGTGCCTGGACGCAGTACCTCGCGAGCGTCCGAGAGGGGAAGGAGGGGGGAATCGGCGCCGCGTACCGGGAGGCATTCGAGCGCGCCTCGGAAGCCCTCGCGACGCCAGCGGAGGCTCGGATCACGCCGGCACAGTACGTGACGCTCGCCGCTCGGCTCGCGCGAGGTGAGGGGACGCGCGCGCTCGCGGCGGCTGGGTTGGGGCTGGGTGGGTTCGGCCGTGTCGAGCGCCGTTTCCGAAACGAGGCGAGCCAGAATGCCGTAGTGGCTGCCGAGCTGAAGGAGCTGCGCGCGCGAGAAGAGGCACGTCACGACAAACGTGGCCTCCCACCGCCCAGTGCGGGGACGAGTCCCGGCGACGCCGCGGCTGGCGGAGACGGCGTCCAGCAAGCGCGCGGCGATGAAAGGGACGGGGAGGGGAGCGCATGAGCACCACGGGCGTCATCGTCGGCGTGGGCATGTCCACGCCGCTCGGGCTCGATGCGCGGCAGTCGTCGCTCGTGCTCCGGGCTCGCAAGCTCACGCCGGGGAAGACAGCGTTCCACGATGGGCGAGGGCGGGCGGTGGGGAATGTGCGGGCGCGGCGGCTCGACGATGGATGTGTTGGCCGAGCGCGGTTGATCGAGCTCGCGGCGCCAGCCCTCGCCGAGGCGACGCGCGGGCGGATCGACCGGCGCACCCCTGTTCCCCTTTTCCTGGCGTTGCCCCAGCGGAGCACGGCCAGCGAGGAACCGCTCGGCCCTGACTTCGTCGAGGCCATCGCGAAGCGCGCCCAGGTGAACGTGGCGCTGGAGCACTCCGAACCCTTTCCTCTGGGTCGCGCCGGGTTCGCTGCGGCCCTCGCGCGAGGGTTGGCCGCGCTATCGAGTCCCTCTTCGGGGCTGGGGTCCGTCGCCGTCGTGGGAGGGGTCGATAGCCATCACGATCCCGGGCGACTCGCAGCCCTCGACGCCGAGCGGCGACTGCACGCCGAAGAGGTCTGGGATGGGTTCATTCCCTCCGAGGCTGCCGCGTTCGTGGTGATCAGCTTGCCCGGGCCATCGCCCGCCATGGCGAGGGTGACCGCGGTGGCGACGGGGATGGAGCGCGAAGAGGAGGATCCGGGCGAGCCCCCCTGCGGAGAGACCGCGACGGAGGTGGTCCGCACGGCGGCACAGTCCCTCCGCGCGCCGGTTCCCTGGGTGCTGCCGGACGTCAATGGAGAGCGTCACCGGATCAAGGAGTGGAGCTTCGTGCGCATCCGGAACCGCGAGCACCTCGACGAGAGCGTGACGCTGGAGACTCGCTTGTACGACGAGCTGGGAGACGTGGGAGCCGCGAGTGGGGCGGTGCATGCAGCCTACGTGAGCATGGCCTTTCGTCTGGGCTTCGCGCCCGCACGACAGGCCTTGATCACGCTGGCGTCGGATGGCCGTACGCGCGGTGCTTTCGCGCTGGAGGCGCCGTGAGCGGCGGAGGCGCCGGACGCACCTCGGCGCTGCTGGCGACGGCGCGGCTCGCGCTGGAAGAGAGCCTGATGGTCCTCGCCGACCGCCGGGGCTCCGATGCCGTGCTGGAGGCGCTGCGCGATGCGCTCACGCAGCTCGCCGAGGCGGTGGGCCCAGGTGGACTCACCCCGGTCTCGCCGGAGGGGATTGCGCGTGTCGCCGGAGGGGTCACCTCCGCACAGGAGTTGCTCGGCGGTGAGGAGGAGGTTGCCTCGCGCCTCCGGAGCGCCGCGCAATGGCTGAGGGAAGCCAGCGAGATCCTTCGCGGGAGCCCGCTCATGCAGCCATCGAGCCGGGGCGCTGGTGCGGTGCCCGGCATCGATGAGTTCCTCGCCAGCGTGGGTGTCCCGCGCGCTCATCGGATCGACGTCCCCGCGCCCAAGGTGATCGCGCGCGAGGACGATCCCGGGCGTCCACGCCTCGCCGTGCGCGGACCGGGAGGACCGAGCGGAGAGCTGGCGCAGATCCAGACCATCGCGCGCGATTGCTTCGAGGACCTTGCGAGCCTCGGTAGCCTGCGGAAACTGTACCCGGTCGAGCCCTGGGTCGATGCCGCCCCGTTCGAGCAGCGCCTCCTCGATACGCTCGATGCCCTGGTGTCGCTGGAACTTCCGCTCGATCCGGAGGCGCCGGCCCTCGACGTGGTCGAATCGCTGTTCGCCTACGCCACGGAGTGGACGGTGCCCGATTTCGGCCGCACCTTCGCCCTGGCATTCACCCTGTGCTGCCTGGCGCCCGAGGGAGCGATGAGGTGGGTCGTGCTCGCTCTGCGTCGCTCGCACCCGCGCACGTACCCGGCGTTCGTCGACGCTTTCGCCCTCGGCTCGAACCCCGCCATCGGGCGCACCATCGTGGAGCTTTGCGTCGACGAGGATCCGGCGATCGCCTCGGTCGCGCTCGAGGCCATGGCGCGTCGAGGAGAGACGGACATGGCGAGCGCCGTGCTCCTGTCGATGCGGCCGGGTTCGGGGTTCAACAGCAAGGCGATCGAGCTCGCCGCCCGGCTTCCGGCACAAGCCGCGAACCCCTTGCTGGTGCGCTTCATGGCCAGTCCTGACCCCGTCGTCGGCGTCCTCAGCGCCGCCGCGCTGGCGTCGCTCGGCGAGGAGTCGGGTCCGAGGCACCTCCGGAAACGACTCCAGGAGCCCCGAGGTGACGATCCGAGGGATCAGGAGGCGCGCCGGATCGCGCTGGAGACCCTCTGTCTTCTCGGCGATGCGGGGGATCGCAGCCTGGTGGCGGTCGAGGCGGCGGCCGTCCCCGAGATGATGCCCTGGCTGGGCTGGCACGGACATCCGGAGCACGCGCCTTTGCTCGAGGAGGCTCTTCGGCGTGCAGCCGTGTCGGGGGCCTACGACGAGGCCGAGCGGCTCGTGCGCGCACTGGAGCGCCTGGGAGGGGGGCAGGTCCCGCATCCGGGAAAGCTCGTCCCGAGCGCCTTCGAGGCAGAACTCACCGCCTGGAGCCAGGCGCTCGTCGGACGTACGCCTCTCGGCGTTCCCCGGCTGAGGTTCGGGGCGCCATGGACCCCTGGCGCCATCCTCACCGAACTGGAAGCCGCCGAAACGAAGCAGGGCGAGCGACCCGTGCTCACCCGCGAACTCACCCTCGCCACCGGCCGGATGGCCCATCTCGACGTGGAGGGCTGGGTCGCCGCGCAGCGTCGTGACATCGCGGCGTGCCGCGAGCTGCTGGCTCACAGGGGGTGACGCGTCCAGGGTCCGTCAGTTGAGCCGAAGCATGCGTCCGATGATCTTGTGGACACCTTCGGCCCTCGACAGGATGCGCTCGGCATACGTCTCGACCTCTCCGATCGCGCGGACCACCACCGCTGCGGTTTGCGCCTTGAGCGAGAGCTCCTCACTGGCTTCCAGGGAGATGTGTCTGGCCTTGATGGTGTACGTGTCGGCCACCTCGACACCAGGCGTGGGCTGGGTACGGAGCGCACCGAGAACCACGATCGCACCTTCCCCGCCGTCCTCCACGAGCACGCGCTCTCGCCGTGCGTGTGCGCCTGCGATCACCGCAGGATGGACCGCAGGATCCAGCGTTGCAGTCGCGAGACTGCTCCCGAGCTGGAGGACGACGTCCGTCTCTCCGATCTCGTGGATCAGAGCCGTGGTCAGCGTCGGTCGCTGCACCTTGGGCACGGGCTGAAGCCTCGTCACACGCTTGTCCGTGGTCACATCGGCTTCCTGCACGGCGGCTGCTGGCTTCATGTCTCCTCCGGTGATGCCATCGTACTCCGCGTCGTACCGTCCAGGAACCCCTGGAGGTGCTGGACTGGCGGCGTACCTCGACAGATCTCGCGCCCCTCGAGGGACGCGGCTCGAAGATCAGTTCCAGCCCTCCGCCAGTGCGCGGGAGTCGCAGACCCCGGACTGCGCGGCTTCGAGCGCTGCGAGCAGAGAGAGGGCCATGTCGCAGCGCCCCTCGCGTGCCTCTGCGGCGAGCGACTCCGACTGCTGACGCTCGTGCATGCGCCACGCGACTTCGTCCAGGCCATGCTGTTCGAGGAGCTCCGAGAGCGGCGCGTCCCCCCTCCAGGAGGCGACCTTGATACGCGCGTAGTGCGCCAGAGAGAGCTGCGACTTGCTGCGAGGGGGCTCGGCGCGCTCGGCGGGAGGCTCGGCCGGCTCCCTGGGAGAGCTGCCGAGGGTGAACGCTGCACCGGGCTGACCGTGCGAGAGGGAGATCGGCGCTCCCAGCTGCGGCATCGGCGGGTCTGGAGGTGACACCTGGGGTACAGACGCAATCTGGAAGAGGGACGAAGATGGCGCGGAGGGGGGAGGCGCCTGGGTGGATGGTGCAGGCTGGAAAGGGAGCGGTTGGATGTGGGCCTGTGCATTCCGCGCAGGGACGAGCGTCTCCCCCGCCTCGTCGTCGCTCGCGTCCGTGGTCGCCGTTCGAAACGGCAACGCAGCGGGGAGCGAAGGACGAGCGGGGACTTGCGTCGTCCCCGCAGGATCCTCGGTGTCGAGCGTCGTGGAAGGGTGAAACGGCAAGGTCGCTCCACGCGCGCCGGATGGCAGCGCGACGAGCGTCCGCGCTCCCTCGTCCTCCTCGATGGGTCTGGTCGGGCTCTCGGCCTGAAGTGGCATCGTCTCGGCAGGGCGTGGAAGGGGGACCGGAGCGAGTGTCTCGGCGTCGTCGTCGAGCGCGGAGACGGCCTGTGCCTCTGGGCGTCGGGATGCGGGAGCCGGAATGAGCGTCTCGGCGTCATCGTCGTCGTCTCGACCGAGGGGGAGCGTCTCGTCTTCTCGGGGAAGGAGATTCCCATGCCGCGAGGAGTTCGCTCGGGCGGCCACGAGCGGCATCGTGTCTTCGAGGTCGGCCGCAGGCGTCTCGACCCGTCGCACCGGAGGTGGGGTGAGCTGCTGGAGGGCGGCACGCTGGGAGAGAACGACGTGCGAGGTCGTGGGGTGGCGCGTCGGCTTCACGGCCACCTCGACGGACTCCTCGGCGTGAGCGAGCAGCACCCCGGCTCGCCAGGTGAGCGAGCACGTCCCTCGCTCGGCATCGATGAACAGCGTGTCGCACCGCATCTGCCGCTCCTGGGGCGAGACCCCAGGTTTTTTCACGAGCGCGAGCGGGCACATGTCGTCGATCACCGTGCTCAAGCGGGGGATCTCCGGGTGCAGATTCTCGAGATGCAGCTCGATCTGGGGAGGGAGCTGCTCCAGCTGCTGATCCAGAGGGGCTGCGTTGAAATAGGCGGCGTCGACGCTGGTCGGGAGAGGACGCGTGGCCCAGGTCTCGTGAGTCCACCCGCTCGCGTGCTCTCCCAGGAAGCCCATCCGTGCGGGCCAGTGCGGTGCGATCGGGCCGAATCCCACCGGTGGAATCACCTGGTCGGGACGATGGACGACGAACTCCACGGGTTGCAGGTTCGGTGGGTGCCAGCGGATGCGCCCCCCCAGCGGCCCGTTGGGCGGAATGCCAACGGGGTTCCAGCTTCGTGGCCCGCCGGCTGCGCGCTCCCAGTGCAGCGGCATCGCCTTGAACGGGGCCGGGATCGAGGGCGTCCCTTCGGCCGTCCAGTACCTGTCTCCGTACACGGAGATCGCTTTGTTCATCGTCCCGACACGGACCCGCGCGACGAGCATGGCCACGGGCAGCCCCCCTGGAGCGTGCGCATTGCCTCCGAGCAGCACGTCGATCCGTCGCTTGAAGGGGACGAGATCCGAGGGGGTGGTGAGGCTTCGGCGTGCGCCCTCGTGGGTGTAGACGTTGGATGGCTGCGGGGCCTCCAACGCGGACGCCACGGGGGACGTGCCTGGGCGGAGCAGGTACGTCGCCTTGCAGACGACCGTGAGCACGAGAGCGTCCGGGCGGGGTCGCCAGACGAGCGACGCCACCGCGAGAGGGAACGCTGAGGAGACGTGCATGGGCGAACTGTATCAGCAGCAACGACTCCTGGCGCGCGAGGGGCGCCGAGCCCGCTCCGGCGACTGCCGAGCCGATCGGAGTCGGGTCGGTTCGGTCGCGTCGAAGGATGGCGCGGTGGTAGGCTGCTCCGCGTGAGCGACGGATTCGACTGGGTCATCGAAAACGGACTGTTCTTCGACGGGCAGGGGGCGCCCCCAGCGCCGCGGCACCTGGGTATCCGCGCGGGGAAGGTGGCCGCGATCAGCGAGGCACCTCTCCAGCGCGGGCCGGACACGCAGGTCCTCGATGCGGCGGGCTGCTGGGTGACGCCGGGCTTCATCGACATGCACACCCACTACGACGCGGAGGTCGAGATTGCCCCATCGCTGTCGGAGTCGCTGCGGCACGGCGTGACGACCGTGGTGTTCGGGAGCTGCAGCCTGAGCCTCGCGGTCGGCACGCCCGAAGACCTCGCCGATCAGTTCTGTCGGGTGGAGGCCATCCCGTACGAGGTGGTGCGTCCGCTGCTGGAGGAGCGGAAGTCCTGGAGCACGGTGACGGAGTACTTCGAGCACCTGGAGACCCTGAACCTCGGCCCGAACGTCAGCTCGTTCCTCGGGCACTCGGCGCTGCGAGCGCACGTGATGGGCATCGAGCGCTCGCTCGATCACGAGACACCGCCCACCGAGGCGGAGCTGTCGCGGATGGAAGGGATCCTCCTCGAAGCCCTCGACGCCGGTTACCTCGGCCTGAGCGTGATGACCCTGAAGTGGGACAAGATCGGTGGAAACCGCTCGATCCGGAGCCGCCCCTTGCCCTCGACGTACGCGAGCTGGTCGGAGTACCGGCGGCTGAACCGCTTGCTGCGCGAGCGGGGGCGCGTGTTCCAGGGCGTGCCCAACGCGTCGACGAAGGTGAATGCAGCGCTGTTCCTGATGGAGAGCATGGGCATCTTCCGCAAGCCACTGAAGACGACGATCATCTCCCTGATGGATCTGCGCGCGGATCGTCTGATCCACCGGCTCGCGGGCTTCGGGGCGCAGCTCGCGAACCAGTGGTTCGACGCCGACTTCCGGATCCAGGCGCTGCCGGAGGTGTTCGACCTCTGGGCCGACGGGATGGACCTGGTGGTCTTCGAGGAGTTCGGCGCGGGGACGGCGGCGCTCCACCTCGCGGAGGAGGGAGCACGCTCGAAGCTCCTTCGCGATCCCGCGTACCGAGAGCGCTTCCGGAAGGAATGGACGTCGCGGCTCCTGCCAAAAGCGTTTCACCGCGACTTCAACCATTCGGAGATCCTGAGCTGTCCCGACACAAGCGTAGTCGGCAAGTCGTTCGTGCAGATCGCGCAAGAAGAGGGGCGCGATGTGGTCGACGTGTTCCTCGATCTGGTGGCGGAGCACGGAGCTGCGCTGCGCTGGTACACCGTGATGGGCAACGATCGGCAGGATCAGCTCGAGCACATCATCAGCCACCCGGGGGCCCTGATCGGCTTCTCGGACGCGGGGGCACACCTGCGGCAGATGGCGCACTACAATTTCCCGCTGCGTATGCTCTTCCGGGTCCAGGAGGCGGCGCGGGAGGGACGAGAGGTCATGCCCATCGAGCGCGCGATCTGGCGCCTCACGGGCGAGCTGGGCGATTGGTTCGGAATCGCGGCGGGGACACTCGCACCGGGGCGGCAGGCCGACGTGGTGGTGCTCGATCCGGCGGGCATCGATGGTGCGGTGGAGAAGGTGCACGAGGAGCCCATGGAGGGCTTCTCCGGCATGGTGCGGCTGGTGCGTCGAAACCCGCGGGCCGTGCGCGCGGTGCTCGTGAACGGGAACCTCGCGGTGCGTGATGGCGAGGTGCTCCCCGATGTCGGCAAGCGCCCGGGCTTCGGGCGGCTGCTGCGCGCGCAGGAAACCCGTGGCACAAGGGCTTGAGGCTGCCGCGCAGACGATGTGTCTGTAAGAAGTGCCTTGCAGTGAAAAGAAATCCTCGCGCTCGCGTTCGCTGCGGTGGAGCGGATCGGACGCCTGACGGTACGATGCCACACCTGCGGCTGCGCCCGATCTGCCGTGCGGGGCCGTCGTCACCGGGGAACGAATCCATGCTCGTGCGCCGCACCCTGCCGTTCATCGCCCTCTCGTCGACCCTCTGGCTTCTGGGCTGCGGTGAAGTGCGGGTCGTCGACGCCAGGTCCGGTGAGCAGGACGACCACGTCCCCCCGTCGCCCCCCTCTGGCCCCTGCCAGCTGACGTTCGCGTTGCCCTTCGGCGGCGTGGGTAGGGGACTCGAGGTCTCGAACGATGGCCGCACCGTGAGCAGCTTGAGCGCCACCGAGATGCTGCAGGGGAGCGTCGGACGGGTAGGGGGACGGTGGTACTTCGAGGTCACCGTCGACACCTTGGCCGACGGCGTGTGGTGGGCTCAGAACATCGGCATCGGCACGCCCGACGGGATTCGCACGATGGGAGGCAGCAGCGGGGGACTGAGCGCGCTCCTCAACAGCGGGGGGAGCCTGATGCCCGGTTTCGGCTCACCCGAGCCCTTCTTCGGTGAGGCCTTCGGTACGGGAGACGTCATCGGGGTGGCAGCCGATCTGGACGAAGGGCGCGTCTTTTTCAGCAGGAATGGCGTCTGGCTGAACGCAGGCGATCCGCTCCAGGGGACGAGAGGTGTGCCGATCATCGTGCTGCCTGGCGTCGACGCCTACTACCCGGCGGTCGGGGTCTCCGAGGGCGACACGCTGACCATCAACCTGAGCGGCGACTTCGTGCATGCGATACCAGCGGGCTATGCCCCCTTCGCCGCCGGCCTCACCGGCGATGAAGACGGGCACTGCATCGACGTCGGCGCCGGTGGAATGCCAGCATCTCCAGCGCCCGTGCAGGCGACCTGCTCGGCGGCCTACGAGTTCACGAGTTACGCAGCTCCCCAGGGCAGCGGCGAAGAGCTACACGTCGTCGGCATCTACGAGCCTTCCACGGGCGTAGGCGGACAGGTCGACGTCCACATCGAACGCTCGGGAGACATGACGCTGGCCCTCACGGCCTACGTGGCGACATCGTTCCGTGTGACGGTCGCCCCCGGGGCAAACCTCGGGCGCATCGTTCTTTCGAGCTACGAACCCTCCTCCGTCGACGCGCCTCTCGGCGTCACGGTGAGCAGCCATGTCTTCGAGGGCAATGGCCGCTACCTGGGAGGGGGATTCGAATGGCCCTCTTCGGAGACGAGCGAACTGATCTCCGCCGTGGAAGAGGAGACCGAGCTGAAGCTGAGCAGCTTCAGTGGTTGCTATGCGGGAAGCCAATTCACGCTGACCAACTGAGTGGCTCGCTTCGCGTGGAGAGATTCGTTGGGCGTCCTTCACGACAGGAGGACGGGAGGGCGTCACGGTCGTCCTGGTCACGGCGTGCTGATAACAGAACCCATTCGCAGACCATGAGTGCCAGGGGGTCATCGATTCGCTTGCTGGGTGCCCGCGAGATCCGCCTGGGCAAGCGGTTGGATGCAATGTTGACACTGGGACCGGGGGGAAGTAGCAACTGGCGGATTGCAGCATACCTGCAAGCGATGGCGCCCTGCTTCATCGGCATGGAACGAGAACCTGGCACGCGGCCGCGTCCTGTTCGCGCGCAGCGCACCGGCGGGCAGGGCGTCGGGGAGGCTTCGTCGAGGAGGAGCGTTCACCGGAACGCAGAAAAGGAGCTACGTGGAGACCCACCATGATCCGTTTCCGGTGGTGTGGGACGACCCCGATGACGCTCAGGCCTTCTGGGTCGTCAACGTCGTCCACTGCCCTGCGCCGATGAGCCGTCTCGATTTCGACCTGCGCATGCGCCCGATGCTGCGCGGGACCAATCGGGTTTACGAGCACTACGGGGTCCCCATCCGGCTGGCTCCGACGTTGATCCACGGGTTCGTCTACCAGAAGCTCATCAGCCTGGAGGTCACGGCCGATGAGCTCCCTGCCATCCTGAGCCGGGCCGACGCGGCAGTGCGTCACACTGGAACCGATCTCGAGGGCGCCTGGGAGCGCCGCTGGCTGCCGGAGATCAAGTCCCATCTCGCTCACCTCTCGGCATTCGATCTGAGCGGCGCACCGCTGCCTGTGCTCCTCGAGCATCTCGTGGATGTGGAGCAGCGGATGGAGCGCCTCTGGCAGCTGCACACGGAGCTGCTCACGCCGGTGCTCGTCGCGCTGAACGACTTCGACGAGATGTACCGTGACCTCTTTCCGGAGGCGAAGCCGCTCGAGGTGTATCAGCTGCTCTCGGGCTTTCCCAACAAGACCGTCGAGGCAAACCTCCGCCTGTGGGATCTGGGACGACGAGCGGCGCAGACCCCCTCCCTTCGCACTCTCCTCGCGCGGGATCTGGGCGGGAGACGGACGGAGGCCCCCGAGCGCACCACGGCCGACGTGCTCGCCGCACTCTCGGAGTTCCCCGAAGGACGCGCGTTGCTGCAGGACATCGAGGCCTACGTCGGCACGTATGGCGAGCGCAATGATGACCTCTACATCGATCGTCCCACGTGGATCGAGGACACCACACCTGTGCTGAATGGACTGCGTGAGGCTGTCGCGCAGGCCGATCGGGACCTCGCTGGTGAACTCCAGCGCCAGGCGGAGCAGCGAGAGACACGGCTGAGCGAGGTGCGGTCGCGGCTCGCATCCCTCCCTCGTCCGGTGGTGGACGAGTTCGACGCACTCCTGAAAGCGGCCCAGACGGCGACGGTGCTGAGCGAGGAGCACCACTTCTGGATCGACTGCAAGATCACCTACCACGCCAGGCGGGTGGGCCTGGAGCTGGGCAGGCGCCTCGCGCAACGTGGCTTGCTGGAGCGCGCCGAAGACGTGTTCCAGTTGACGCTCGCAGAACTGGTGGCTCGCCAGCATGCCCCGCTCGAAGACGCTCCACTGAAGGTGCTGGTCGCCGAGCGTGAAGCCGAGAGGGCCCGCTCTTCAGGGGTCACGCCTCCTCCCTTTCTCGGCGTTCCACGGCCCATCTTGCCGATGGACTGCGCGATCATGCGCGCAGGATTCAAGTTCAACGGAGGCCCGATGGGGCCCCCCAGTGCGGGCGATCTCCGGGGAATGCCGGGTTCCAGCGGGACGGTGCGCGGCCCTGTACGGATCGTGCGCACCCAGAGGGACGCCGACTCGCTCCGGCCAAACGACATCCTCGTCGCCCCGTTCACGCTGCCTTCCTGGACGCCCTATTTCGCGAGCGTGGCAGGGGTGGTCACCAACATCGGCGGCACCTTGTGCCACGCGGCCGTCGTCGCGCGGGAGTACGGCATTCCCGCCGTCGTCGGCACGCAGACGGCGACCGAGACGCTCCGTGATGGTCAGCTCGTCGAGGTCGACGGAGACGCGGGTATCGTCCGTGTGCTGAGTTCGTGAGGTCGAGTTTTTCATGAGAGACATGACGGCGTCGGGCCTGAAGGCGTGGCTTGTCGCCCGTGTCGCGGCGATCAGCGGGAGCGATCCTCACCAGATTGATGCCCGGCAGCGGTTCGGACGCCACGGAATCGACTCGTTGCATGCGACCCGGCTCATCGCGGAGCTGTCCACGCGCCTGGAGCGATCGCTCTCACCGACACTGATCTGGGAGTACCCGACCATCGAGGCACTCGCAGCGCATCTCGGCGGCGAGACGCAACGCATCGAGGAAGCGAGCGTGGGCGCTGGAGAAATCGGCGCAGCGACGTACGGGGCCGGCGAGCCCATTGCGATCGTGGGAATGGCTTGCCGCTTCCCTGGCGCACCTGACGAGGCGTCGTTCTGGGACCTCCTCCGTGACGGCGTGGACGCGGTCGGTGTCGTGCCGTCCGACCGAGGCTGGGACGAAGCGCTCGTTGCAGCCGGTGTCGATCGGGCAGAGCGGGACAAGGTGCGACGCGGTGCCTTCCTGGACCGGGTCGACGCATTCGATCCCTTCTTCTTCGGCATCTCCCCTCGGGAGGCGATGTCGATGGATCCGCAGCAACGGCTGATGCTCGAGCTGTGCTGGGAGGCGCTGGAGAGAGCAGGAATTCCGCCACGCTTGCTCGCGGGCAGCCCGGCAGGCGTCTTCGCCGGGGCCATCTGGTCCGACTACGAGGCCCTCATGTACCGCGGCGCAGCAGGTGCGCTGGATCAGTATGCGGTGACGGGGGCGCACCACAGCATCATCGCCAACCGCATCTCGTACCTCCTCGGCCTCCAGGGGCCGAGCCTTTCCGTCGACACGGCTTGCTCCTCGGGGCTCGTGGTCGTGCACCTCGCTTGCGAGAGCTTGCGCCGCGGCGAGTGCAATGTGGCCCTGGCAGGAGCCGTGAACCTCAACCTGCTGCCGGAGAGCGCCGTCGCCATGGCACGCTTCGGCGCGCTCTCACCGGACGGACGTTGCTATACCTTCGATGGCCGCGCGAACGGCTACGTTCGCGGGGAGGGGGCAGGCGTGGTGGTGCTCAAGCCCCTCTCGCGCGCGCTCGCAGACGGAGATCCCATTCGCGCGGTGATCCGGGCAGCGGCCGTCAACAACGATGGCGCGAGCAATGGTCTCACCGCGCCGAATCCGGCGGCACAGAAGGACATGCTCCGGGCGGCGTACCAGCGCGCGGGAGTGCTCCCGGCCCACGTGCAGTTCGTCGAGGCGCACGGGACGGGGACGCCGCTCGGCGATCCCATCGAGGGCCGTGCGCTCGGCGAGATCCTCGGCGCTGGCCGAGTTCCTGAGACTCCCCTCCTGATCGGGTCGGTGAAGACGAATGTCGGTCACCTCGAGGCCGCCGCCGGGATCATCGGGTTGATCAAGGTGGTGCTGGCGATCGAGCACCGGGTGGTCCCACCGAACCTGCACTTTGCGTCTGCGAATCCCGATCTTCCGCTGGCAGCGCTGGGGCTCGACGTTCCGACCACGGCACGTCCCTGGCCCGTACCGGAGCGCGCGTTGCTTGCTGGGGTCAGCTCTTTCGGGATGGGTGGGACGAACAGCCATGCCGTCGTGGAGGAGTGGCCCGGCCCCCCCGTCGAGGTTCTGCCACTCGCCGCGGAGAGCCCTCAGGCTCTGCGGGCGCGGGTGACGGAGCTGCTGCACACGCTGTCGCTCGATGCGGGGCGTACGCCAGTTCGCGAACGCTGTGCCGAGGCTGCGATCCGGCACCAGGCAGCTGACTCCCTTCACGGCCGCCCCGGGGCCTCGTTCCTGGCTGTCACGGCGCGCTCCCACGGTGAGCTCGAGCGTGAACTGATACGCTTCCTCGAAAGTGAGGCGCAGCCGCTCCACGCGTCGAGGGGTGTGGTGTTCTCCTTCCCGGGTCAGGGATCGCAGTGGCACGGGATGGCGCGCGATCTTCTGTCGACCGAGCCGGTCTTCCGGGCGGCGATCGAGGCATGCGATCGACGCATCCATCAGCACCTCGGCTGGTCTCTGCTCGACGAGCTGACGGCATCGCGTGAGGCGTCCCGGCTCGATCACATCGAGGTGAGCTTCCCGGCCATCGTTGCCGTCGACATCGCGCTCGCGGCGTGGTGGCGCGCGGCGGGGTTGGAGCCTGCGGCGGTCGTCGGCCACAGCACGGGTGAGATCGCGGCAGCCCATGTCGCAGGCGTCCTGGATCTCGACGACGCCATGCGGATCATCTGCATGCAGGGACGCTTGCTCGGCGCTCTCGGCGGCCAGGGCCAGATGGCGCTCGTCGGGCTGTCGTGGGAGGACACGGCCGAAGCGCTCGTCGGATTCGAAGGGCGAGTGTTCCGCGCGATCCAGGACAGCGTGGACGCGACCGTGGTGGCCGGAGAACCCGACGCGGTGACGGAGGTCCTCTCTGCGCTGTCGAAGCGCGGGATCCTCGGCTTCCCCGTGCGGACGAACGTCGCGCCACACAGCCCCTTGTCGGATTCGCTGCGCGAAACGCTGGCTCTGTCACTGCAAGCGATCCGCCCGCGCGCCGCACGGATCCCTCTCTTCTCGGAGGTGACGGGCGCCGAGGTCGATGGTCACACGCTGGACGCTTCTCACTGGGTGCGGAACCTCTGCGATCCGGCCTTCTTTTCTGCCGCCATCGACGCCTTGATCGCGCGGGGCCACCGACTGTTCCTCGATGTCGGGCCGCACCCCACCACCCGTCGATCCATCGAGAGCAATCTCCGCCGTGCGGGGGTAGAGGGGATGATTCTCCCATCGCAGGGGCGGGATCTGGACGCACGTGGAGAGCTGCTCGGCTCCCTCGCAGCGCTCCATACCCGCGGCGTTCGGGTCTGCTGGGATGCGGTCTATCCGGCAGGAGAGGAGGTCGTCGCTCCTGTCGACGCGCTCTGGCTCCTCCCGCTCTCGGCGCGCGATCCGAAGGCGCTCGCAACGCTGAGCGCGCATCATGCCGCGCTGGTGCGCCCGGGCAGATCCTCTCTCCGGATGAACGACATCGCCTACACCGCGAGTGTTCGGAGAGAGCATCACCCGCACCGCCTCGCAGCGGTCGGGACCTCACGCGAGGAAGTCGGGACGGCACTTGCGGCACTTTCGCGCGGAGAGCTGGCGCAGGGGGCCACGAGTGGGCGTATGCCAGCTTCGGGACCACCCAGGGTGGTGTTCGTCTTTCCCGGGCAAGGCTCGCAGTGGCCCGGCATGGGACGGGCGCTCCTGGCAGCGGGAGGTGTCTTCCGCCAGGCGCTGGAGGCATGCGACGAGGCCATCCGCAGAGAGGCCGGCTTCTCGGTCCTGGAGGTACTCGCGGCCCCCGAGACGTCCTCCCGGCTGGACGAGATCGATGTGGTGCAGCCCGTGCTCTTCGCCGTCGAGGTGGCGCTCGCGGCGCTCTGGCGCTCCTGGGGTGTCGAGCCCGTCGCCGTGGTGGGGCACAGCATGGGCGAGGTCGCCGCGGCACACGTGGCGGGGATACTGAGCCTTCTGGATGCGACCCGGGTGATCTGCCGTCGCAGCAAGCTGCTGCGCAAGGTCAGCGGTCATGGCGCAATGGGCGTCGTCGAGCTGACGATGGCCGAGGCCGAGGCCGCGCTGCTGGGCCACGAGGGGCGGTTGAGTGTGGCGGTGAGCAATGGGCCTCGCTCCACGGTGCTGTCCGGAGATCCAGACGCACTCGAGAAGGTCCTCGCCACACTGGAGCAGCGGGGGGTGTTCTGTCGCCGCGTGAAGGTGGACGTGGCGAGCCACAGCCCCCAGATGGATCCGCTGCTGGACGAGCTGCGGTCGATGCTGGGCGACCTCGCGCCAGGAGAGGCGACGCTCACGATGCGGTCCACCGTCACGGGCGCGGACGTGACGGGAGCCGCGCTGGATGGGGCCTACTGGGCCTCGAACCTGCGTGCTCCGGTGCTGTTCTCACGGACGATCCAGGAGCTGCTCACCCATGGGCCCACGATCTTCGTCGAGATCAGCCCCCACCCGATCCTGGTGCCTGCCTTGGAAGAGCACCTGCGGGAACAGCGTGGTGGAAGCGGGGAAAGCGCGGCCATCGCTTCGCTGCGCCGGGGCTCGGACGAGCGGAGATCGATGCTCGAGGCGCTGGGAGAGGTCTGGGTGCGGGGCGTCGACGTCGACTTCCGCCCCCTGTTCCCCTCGGGGGGACGGGTGGTGCCGCTACCGGCGTACCCCTGGCAGCGCGAGCGCTTCTGGCTGGACACGCAAACGCCGCCCGTCGTCCATCACGGCAAGGTGGCAGCCTCGGGGCAGCATCCCTTGCTGGGCGCCCCATTCACGTCCTCACGGCATCCAGGAGAGCAGTTCTGGCAGCAAAACGATGTCTCCCGTCGCGTTCCGTGGCTCTCCGATCACCGCATCGGTGATGACGAGATCCTCCCGGGAAGCGCCACCCTGGAGATGGTCCTCGCGGCAGGAGCCTCGCTCTACGGCTCCAGCGGCTTCGAGATCTCCGAGCTGCGTCTGGAGAAGATGCTCTCACTGCCCTGCGCCATCCTGGAGCTTTCGATCGTACGGTCGGATGCTGGCGCGGCGGTGGAGATCGCCAGCCGTGCTCGCGCTGCCGTGGCGTGGGAACGCTATGGGCGCGCGGAACTGCGTCAGGTTCGAGGAGAAGAGCAGACGTCCGCGGGGGAGACGCTCTCGAGGATCCAGGAGCGATGCAGGCGCGAACTCGATGTCGCGGAGCACCATGCTCGCCTGGAGCGACTGGGGGTCATCTACGGTCCCCGTCTCCAGAGCGTGGAGCGACTCTGGCTGGGAGACGGCGTGGCGCTCGGTCGGGTGAGGCTCCCCAGCGCGCTGCCCGGGGATGAGGAGACCGACGGGGCGGCCATGTTCCACGGTCACCCGGTCCTGCTCGATGGCGCGCTTCAGGTCCTGATGGCGCTGGTGATCTCGCAGTCTCCCGACCGCCTCCTGGTCCCCGTGATGCTCTCTGGCGTGCGGCTCCGCCGTCGCCTCCCCGAGCAGATCTGGGTGCATGCGTGCGGAAATGCGCAGCAAGCGACGCTGACGATCCTGGATGACGAAGGACTTCCCCTGCTCGAGGTGCGCGGATTGCGCTTTGCCCCGCTCGGCGCTGCGGAGGACCCGTTGGATGCGTGCGTCCACGAGGTGGCGTGGCGTCGCCGTGATCTCCCGCAGTTCGAACAAGCGCCAGACGCCCGCCAGCTTCCGGGAAACGCGACGCCTGGGCGAGATGTGATCCGTCTCTCCAGCACTCCAGAGCCGGCCTCCTGGCTCGTGCTCGGTGGACCTCACGGGACAGGAGCTGCGCTGGCCATGGCCCTGCGAGCGCGTGGCGAGCCGTGCGTCGAGGTCGACGGTGCGGACCCCGGAAAACTCGCAGCGCACCTGCCGCGTGCGTGCCGCGGCGTGATCCATTGTGGTGGCCTCGAGGCGACCTCGTGGGCCGAGACGACGCCAGCCACCCTGGAGGCCGACCTGCGCCGTGGTCCCTTCGCGGCAGTGCACCTGGTGCAAGCCATCTTGCGCCGTGCATTTCGCGATCCTCCGCCCCTCTTCCTGGTCACACGCGGTTCACGCTCAGCAGGACCGGGGGGGGTCTCGGCCGTTCAGGGGACGCTCTGGGGGCTGGGCGGCGTGATCGCACTCGAACACCCAGAACTCTCCTGCAAACGGATCGACCTGCCGTCCATCCCATGGACGGGAGAAGTGGACTCCCTCCTGCGGGAACTCTCGGCGCAGGACGGCGAAGAACAGATCGCCCTGCGTCCAGACGGGCGCTTCGTCGCACGCCTCGTGCGCGGCAGCCTCCCCGGCGAGCGGGCGGCGACACCATCGATGCGCGACGGGGAGGGGACCTACCTCATCGTCGGTGGGCTGGGCGGGCTCGGCCTCGCACTGGCCCGCTGGATGGTCGACAGGGGAGCACGCTCGCTGGCGCTGGTCGGACGAAGTGCACCTTCGGAGGAGGCGCGTGCGGAGCTTCGGGCCCTCGAAGCTTCGGGGGCGGTGCTGCGGGTGCTCCAGGGCGACGTCGCACTGCGGACCGACGTCGAGCGTATCGTCAGCGAGATCCGGGGGTCGATGTCTCCGCTCCGTGGTGTGGTGCATGCGGCCGCGGTCGTGGCGGATCGAACGTTGCTGGAGCTGGGCGAGGCACAGCTCTGGGCGACCCTGCGTCCCAAGGTCCTCGGTGCGTGGAACCTCCATGCGGCGACCCGGGACCAGCCCCTCGATTTCTTCATGCTGTACTCCTCGGTGTCCTCGTTGCTGGGGGTGCCAGGACAAGCCGCGTATGCCTCGAGCAACGCCTTCCTGGACGCTTTCGCGCAAGCGCGCACGGCCGAGGGGTCGTCGACGACCAGCCTCCAGTGGGGGCTGTTCTCGGGCGTCGGCGTCGCCGCACCGGATCAGCGGAGCCAGCGGCTCGCCTCGCAGGGGCTCGAAAGCTTCACCACCGAGGAGGGGCTGGAGCTGTTCGGCCGCGCCCTCGCGCATCCTCGCGCCGAGATTGGCCTCTTCCGCTTCTCGCTGCGTCGATGGCTCGAGTCGATTCCGCAAGCCGCGGGCATGCGCTACCTGTCGGAGCTACCTCGGGAGCCATCCCAGCCCCACGAAGTCGAGACCGCAAGCATGCGAGACAGCCTGGCCAAGGCGTCTCCCGCGGAACGCCTGGCGATGCTCGAGAGCCATGTGAGCGAGCAGCTCGGCCGCGTGCTGCGCCTCGCGCCCACCCGCATCGGGCGTGACGTCCCCTTCACGAACCTCGGACTCGACTCGCTGACGAGCCTGGAGACGCGCAATCGTCTCGAGAGCAGCCTGGGGACCAAGCTTCAGGCAGCGCTGTTTTTCACGTACCCCGAGGTGTCCAGTTTGGCCCGCCACCTCCTCGCGCGCCTGGACCTCGGCATGGAGGAAGAGCGCGTCGAGCAGACGACATCCAGCGCGCAGGAGGAGGTCGCGCGGGTTGACGAGCCGCTGGCGATCGTGGGGATGGCCTGCCGCTTCCCGGGAGGTGCCGACGGTCCCGACGCTTACTGGCGCATGCTGGAGCAGGGGGTCGACGCCGTGGTGGAAATTCCGTCCGATCGCTGGCCACAGGAAGCGATCCCCGGCGACCGGCCTGAGACGCGACGGGCCGCGCTGCTCGATCAGGTCGATGGTTTCGACGCCGCCTTCTTCGGCATCTCGCCGCGCGAGGCGACGAGCCTCGACCCGCAGCAGCGCTTGCTCCTCGAGATCGCCTGGGAGGCCCTGGAGCACGCGAGGCAGCCTTCTGAGCGGCTCACGGGCAGCGCGACCGGCGTGTTCACCGGCCTCAACGCGCTCGATTACCAGCACCGCCTGATCGAGCGCGGCATCCAGCATGTCGATGCTTACTCCACCACGGGGAATCTGCTCAGCACGGCAGCTGGACGCATCTCGTACACGCTCGGCTTCCAGGGCCCGTGCGTCGCCGTGGATACCGCGTGCTCGTCGTCCCTGGTGGCCATTTCACTCGCCTGTCAGAGCCTGCGCTCGGGGGACTGCGATCTGGCCCTGGCGGGAGGCGTCAACCTGATCCTCTCCCCGTACGCCATGGCCGCGCTGGCGGGCACGCAGGCGCTCTCGCCGGACGGCCGCTGCAAGACGCTCGACGCGCGCGCGAACGGGTTCGTTCGAGGGGAAGGCGCTGGCCTTCTGGTCCTGAAGCGACTCTCCGACGCACGCCGCGATGGCGACCGCATCTGGGCCCTGGTGCGTGGGTGGGCCGTCAATCAAGACGGCAAGTCGAGCGGCCTCACCGCTCCGAACGTGCTCTCCCAGCAGGACATGCTCCGCAAGGCGCTGACGCACGCCGGGGTCTCAGCGCACGAGATCGGGTACGTCGAGATGCACGGGACCGGAACGCCGCTGGGCGATCCGATCGAGCTCGATGCCCTCCGCGAGGTGGTGGGCAGGCCCCGGACCGATGGAGCGACGTGCGTGCTGGGGGCGGTGAAGACGAACATCGGCCATCTCGAGCCTGCAGCCGGTGTCGCTGGCGTGATCAAGGCCGTCCTGTCGCTGGAGCACGGAGCCATCCCCGGAAACCTGCACTTCCGGCAGCTGAACCCGAGGATCTCGCTGGAGGGGACGCCGTTCGTGATCCCGACGGCGACGGTGGGTTGGCCACGTCAGACGCGGCGTCGCCTGGCGGGTGTGAGTTCGTTCGGCATCAGCGGGACGAATGCGCACATCGTCCTTGAAGAATCTCCCGGAGGCTCGGAAGGCAGCGATGTCGAAACGAGCCCTGCGACGCCGGCCGCAGTTCTGCCTCCTGGATCGACTCCCAGGCTGGACGCCACGGAGCTTTTGGTGGTGTCGGCAAGGAGCGATGCGGGACTGAGCGCTGCAGCGGGAAGGTTGTACGCACACCTGCAAGCGCACTCCGAACAGGGGCTCGACGCAGTCGCCTTCAGCCTGGCGACGACGCGAAGCGCATTGCCGCACCGCCTGGCCATCTCGGCTTCGTCGCGCGAGACACTCGCCGATGCGCTTCACGCCGCCTCGCTGGGAGAGACCCCTGCGGGAGGGAGTCGTGGGCGTGTCGAGATGGGCGCTCGGCCCAAGGTGGTGTTCGTGTTTCCCGGACAAGGTTCACAGTGGGCAGGGATGGGCCGGCAGCTTCTCGCCGAGGAGCCGGTCTTCCGGGAGGCACTGCAGGCCTGCGATCAGGCGATTCGTGCCGAAGCCGGGTGGTCCCTCCTGGAAGCGCTCCGAGCCGACGAGGGGGCCTCTCTCGATCGCATCGACGTGGTGCAGCCGGTGCTGTTCGCCATCGAGGTGGCGCTCTCCGCCCTGTGGCAGTCGTGGGGGGTGAAGCCAGACTGCGTGGTGGGCCACAGCATGGGCGAGGTGGCCGCAGCTCACGTCGCCGGGGTGCTCTCGCTCGAGGACGCGGTTGCGGTGATCTGCCGTCGCAGCCAGCTCCTGCGTCGGCTGAGTGGGCAGGGCGAGATGGCGCTGGTCGAGCTGTCGCTCGAAGCCGCGCAGGAAGCGCTCGTGGGCTACGAGGACAAGCTGAGTGCGGCGGTGAGCAACAGCCCACGCGCGACCGTGCTCTCGGGCGAGCCCGAGGCCCTCGGGCAGGTCGTGTCGCGGCTGGAAGCCAGGGGCATCTTCTGCCGGAGGGTGAAGGTGGACGTGGCGAGCCACAGTCCGCAGGTCGATCCGCTGACACAGGACCTGATGAGCGGGTTGGGCGCGATCTCGCCGCAGGCCGCCCGGGTACCTATGCGGTCGACCGTCACCACGACCCCGGTCGAAGGGGCGGAACTCGGGGCCAGCTACTGGATGGCCAACCTGCGGCAGCCAGTGCGGTTCGCCCAGACGGTGACGGCGCTGCTGGACGGCGGGTATGGCCTGTTCGTGGAGATGAGCCCGCACCCGCTGCTGGTGACGGCCATCGAGGAGATGCGCCAGGCCAAGGGGCCGCCGGGGAGCGCGCTGGCCTCGCTGCGGCGAGAGCGCGCGGAGCGATCGGCGCTGCTCGAGTCGCTCGGTGCGCTGTGGGCTCAAGGACAGCCCGTGGCGTGGGACCGTGTGCTGCGAGGCGAGGGACGACGGGTGTCGCTACCGACGTATCCCTGGCAACGAGAGCGCTACTGGATCGACGGACCCATCGCACAGAATGCTGACCCTCGCAGGCATGCGGGAGGTCATCCACTCCTGGGTGAGGCGCTCTCGGTGTCGACCCTGTCTGGCTTGCGCGTGTGGGAGACGACGCTGGATCTCGGCCGGTTGCCGTGGCTGAGAGATCACCGGGTGCAGGATCTGGTGGTCTTTCCGGGGGCCGGTTACCTGGAAATGGCGCTCTGCGCAGGCCGCACCCTGTGGGGGGAGCGACCGTTCGCCGTCACCGACGTGGCGCTCGTCGAGGCCTTGACGCTCACGGACGACGAGACCACGCCGGTCCAGCTCGTGACGACCCCGCAGGCGGACGGGAACGTCCAGATGCAGGTCGCGAGCCGGCGCGGTGCTGGACAGGATGGAGACTGGACTGTCCATGCCCGCGGCACACTCGGTCTCGTGGCGCCTGCAGAAGCACCAGCCCGTGTGGACCTCGGGGCGGTGCGCGCACGCCTGCGAAAGGTGCTCTCCGGCGAGGCCATCCATGCCCTGCTGAGCGAGATGGGCCTGGTGTACGGGCCGGCGTTCCGCGGTCTCCTCGAGCTGCGAAGAGGCGCTGATGAGGCGCTCGGAAAGGTGTGCCTGCCGGAGGCCGCAGGGACCACGACGGGCTACCGACTGCACCCGGCGCTGCTCGATGCTTGCATGCAGGCCATGGCGGGCGCGCTCGACGACCCGGAGCGTCGTGCCTGGATGCCGGTAGCCCTCGGGGCCCTCGAGGTGGTGCAGCCACCCGCCGGTGAACTCTGGTGTCACGTGCGCTTTGCCGAGGCGCCTCGGGCATCGAGAGCGCCCGACGAATCAACTCCTCGATCGGGTCCCCCCACACCCCGACGCAAGAGCGCCGACCTGTCGATCGTCGATGCAAGCGGTGCCTTGATCGCCCGGCTCTCTGGCCTGGTGGTACAGCAGCTCGCCCGAGGGGCTCGCCGCCAGGACCCGATGGCCGAGTGGTTCCTGGATCTTTCGTGGAGCGAGGCCCCAGCGCGAGCGGCACGCCCGGCTCCGGGCCGCTACCTGCTGCTCGGCCACGGAGGAGACCTGGGCCTCTCGCTTCGCGAGGCCCTCGAACGCGCAGGCCATGTCGTCGTGCACGCCGTCGCCAGCGCTCCGGGGGAGGTCCCCAGGGGCACCTGGCCCATCGACGACACGACCCCGGCAGGTGTCCGCGCATTGCTCGCCGATGCCTTCGGAGAGCGACCTCCGACAGCTCTCGTGCACCTGCGCGCCCTCGACGAACCACCCCAGCGTGGCGCGACCGACGATGAGCCGCTCGACGCGAAGGCGCTCGGGAATGCCCTCGGCATGCTCTACGACAGCGTGCTGCACACGGTGCAGGCCCTCACCGCCATGGCGTACCGGGATCCTCCCCGGCTCTGGCTGGTCACCCGCGGCACGCAGCCCGTCGAGGTCGGCCTCCTCTCGCTCGACCAGGCCCCCCTGCTCGGCCTCGGCCGCGTCATCGCCATGGAGCACCCAGAACTCCGCTGCACGCGCCTCGATCTCGCCGCCATCCACTCCGCACACGACCTCCAGATGCTCCTCACCGAGCTGCTGGCGGACGACGGCGAGCACGAGATCGCCTTCCGTGATGCCAGGCGCCTCGTCGCGCGCTTCCTCCACGCCCCGCCGGACCTCCCGTCCGTCGCCCCGCAGCCATCGCCTACCGCGCCCCGTGCCGAGGCCAGCTACCTCGTGACCGGAGGGCTCGGCGGCCTCGGCCTTCGCGTCGCGAAGTGGCTCGCGGAGAGGGGCGCCGGCCATGTCGTGCTCGTGGGCCGCACAGGCGTGACGACCGCAGCGCAGAAGGCGGCCGTGGCCGAGATCGAAGCCATCGGCGCTCGCGTCACGGTGGCACCCGCCGATGTCGCGCAGCGGGCCGACGTCGAGCGGATCCTCTCCCAGGTGGACGCGTCGGGACTGCCGCTGCGTGGCGTCATCCACACGGCCGGAGTGCTGGAGGACGGCCTCCTCATGCAGCAGACAGCGGCTCAGTTTCGCAGGGTGATGGCCCCGAAGATCCTCGGGGCGCTGCACCTGGATGCGCTGACCCGCAGAGCTCCCCTGGACTTCTTCGTCCTCTACGCTTCGGCAGCCGGGCTGCTCGGCTCCCCCGGCCAAAGCAACTACGCTGCGGCCAACACCTTCCTCGATGCCCTGGCCCATCATCGCAGGGCACGCGGGCTACCGGCGCTGAGCGTCGACTGGGGCGCCTTCTCCGAGGTCGGTCTGGCCGCTGCGCAGGACAACCGGGGCACCCGCCTCGCTGCGCGCGGCATGCGGAGCTTCACGCCCGAGGAGGGCCTCGAAGCGCTCCAGCGTCTGCTGGACGCAGAGCGCTCGCAGGCGGGCGTGGTGCCGCTCGATGTACGGCAATGGGTGGAGTTCTATCCGGCAGCGGCCTCCTCCCCGATGCTGTCACGGCTGCTGGCCGAGACGTCCTCCCGCACCTCGCGCACGGCGCAGGGCGTTCCGCTCACCGAACGGCTCGCGCGCGCAGCACCCGCCGAGCGCCCTGTCGTCCTGCAAGCCTTCGTCCGTGAGGAAGCTGCTCGGGTCCTGCGCATTCCGGAGGCCCGCTTCGACACGAGCGCCCCCCTCACCAGCCTGGGCATGGACTCGCTGATGGGCCTCGAGCTGCGCAACCGCCTCGAAGCTGGCCTCGGCTTCAGGATGCCTGCGACCCTGCTGTGGACTTACCCGACGGTCGTGGCGCTGAGCGATCACCTGACCAGCCAGCTCGCTCCTCTGCTGGACCCGGGCGCGACGCCTGTCGCCCATGAGGAGCCCCAGGAAGATGACCCGACCCCTCTCGATGACCTGGACGAGGAGGGACTGCTCGCCTTGCTCGACGAGTCCCTCGCGCGGGCGAAGGGATACGCCGAGCGTGGCGCAAAGGACGGGAGGAGACGGGTCGAATGACGCAACGGCAAGACCAGCTCCTCGAGCGGCTGCGTGAAGCCACCCTGGCGCTGCGCCGCACGCTCGACGAGCGAGACGCGCTGGAGCGGGAGAAGTACGAGCCGATCGCCATCGTCGGGATCGGCTGCCGCTTCCCCGGTGGCGCATCGAGCCCGAGCGCGTTCTGGGACCTGCTCCTCGAAGGCCGTGATGCCGTCGGCCCGCTCGCCGACCGATGGGCACTCGTGGGAGTGTCCCCGGAAGGAGATGTCCCTCGCTGGGCGGGGCTCCTCACGGAGGCCGTGGATGCGTTCGATGCAGCGTTCTTCGGCATCTCTCCGCGCGAGGCCGTGTCGCTCGATCCTCAGCACCGCCTGCTGCTGGAGGTCGGATGGGAGGCCCTCGAAGACGCAGGCATCCTCGCGGGAACGCTCGAAGGGAGCCGCACGGGGGTGTTCGTCGGTGCGCTCACGACCGACTATGCTCGCCTCGTCGAGCAGCGACCTCGCACCGAGCAGGACGCCTACGGGATGACGGGCAACCTGCTCAGCGTCGCCGCCGGACGTCTCTCCTACACGCTGGGCCTGCAAGGGCCATGCATGACCGTGGACACGGCTTGCTCCTCGTCCCTGGTCTCGGTGCACCTCGCCTGTCGGAGCCTCCGCGCCGGCGAGTGCGATCTCGCCCTGGCGGGAGGGGTGAACTTGATGCTCTCGGCGGACGTGATGGAAGGCACCTCACGCACGCAAGCGCTCTCGCCCGACGGTCGTTGCAAGACCTTCGACGCCCTGGCGAACGGGTTCGCCAGAGGCGAAGGGTGCGGCCTCCTGGTCCTGAAGCGCCTCTCCGACGCGCAGCGCGACGGTGACCCCATCCGGGCACTGATCCGGGGCTCCGCGATCAACCAGGATGGCCGCTCGACGGGGATGACCGCGCCGAACGTGCTCGCCCAGGAAGCGCTGCTCCACGAAGCCCTGGAGAACGCCCGCGTCACGTCGGACCAGATCGGCTTCGTCGAGACGCATGGGACGGGAACGTCGTTGGGGGACCCGATCGAAGTCGAGGCGCTGCGTGCCGTTCTGGGAGCCGCGCGGCCCGATGGCTCACGATGCCTGCTCGGAGCGGTGAAGACGAACGTCGGCCACCTCGAAGCTGCGGCCGGGGTGGCGGGCCTGATCAAGGCAGCGCTCGCACTCCAGCACGAAGCAATCCCCGGGAACCTGCATCTGCGGCAGCTGAACCCGAGGATCTCGCTGGAGGGGACCCCCTTCGTGCTCCCGACGGAGACGGTGACGTGGCCACGTCAGGAACGTCGTCGCCTGGCGGGGGTGAGTTCGTTCGGCATCAGCGGGACGAACGCCCACGTGGTGCTGGAAGAGGCTCCCGCACAGAACACGCCGGATCGCACAGGATCCTCGCCCCCGGACGAGCCGACCGCCGCCGCGCTGGTCGTGGTGTCAGCCAGGAACGAGCAGGCGCTGGCCGATGCCGCGGGCCGCTTGGGGGAGCACCTGCAGGCGCACCCCGAGCTCGAGCTTCCTGACGTCGCGTTCAGTCTGGCGAGGACCCGAACGGAGATGCCCCATCGGCTGGCGATCGCAGCGACGTCGCGCGAAGGCCTGCTGGAGGCCCTGGCCACCGCGTCACGTGGCGAGACCCCGGCTGGTGGGGCGCGAGGTCGGGTCGAGCTGAGGCGCCGACCCGAGGTGATCTTCGTCTTTCCCGGACAAGGATCGCAGTGGGCAGGGATGGGCCGGCAGCTGCTCGCCGAGGAGCCCGTATTCCGGGAGGCACTGGAGGCCAGTGATCGAGCCGTCCGCGCCGAGGCGGGGTGGTCGCTGCTGCAGACGCTCGAGGGAAGCCCCGACGCGCTCCCCCTGGAGCGCATCGACGTGGTGCAGCCGGTGCTGTTCGCCATCGAGGTGGCGCTCTCCGCACTCTGGCGCTCGTGGGGCGTGGAACCGGACGGCGTGGTGGGCCACAGCATGGGTGAGGTGGCGGCAGCCCACGTCGCCGGCGTGCTCTCGCTGGCGGATGCCGTCGCGGTGATCTGTTGTCGTAGCCAGCTCTTGCGGCGCCTGAGCGGGCAGGGCGAGATGGCTCTGGTCGAGCTGTCGTTCGAAGCGGCCGAAGCCGCGCTCGCGGGCTACGAGGACAGGTTGAGCGTGGCGGTGAGCAACAGCCCGCGCGCGACCGTGCTGTCGGGCGATCCCGAGGCACTCGGACAGGTGATGGCGCGCCTCGAAGGCCAGGGGGTCTTCTGCCGGAGGGTGAAGGTGGACGTGGCGAGCCACAGCCCTCAGGTCGACCCGCTGGAGGAAGAGCTGACACGTGGCTTGCGCGATCTGAGACCCCAGCCGGCCCGCATGCGCATGCAGTCGACGGTGACGGCGCTGCCTGTCGAGGGGCCGGAACTCGGGGCCAGCTACTGGGTGACCAACCTCAGGCAGCCGGTGCGGTTCGCCCAGACGGTCGAGGCGTTGCTGGACGGCAGGCACCGCCTGTTCGTCGAGATGAGCCCGCACCCGCTGCTGGTGACCGCCATCGAGGAGATGCGGCACGCCAAGGGTGATCCTGGAGGTGCGCTGGCCTCGCTGTGGCGGGAGCGGGCAGAACGATCCGCGCTGCTCGAGTCGCTCGGCGCCCTGTGGGCGCAAGGGCAGGCCGTGTCGTGGGACCGGGTGCTGCGCGACGGGGGCCTTCGGGTGACGCTCCCGACCTACCCTTGGCAGAGGCAGCGCTACTGGGTCGATCTCTCCGCCCACCGCAAGACCGGACACCGTGGACATGCCGGCGAGCATCCTCTCCTCGGTGAGGGGCTGTCCGTGTCGGCATCCGCAGGCATGCACCTCTGGGAGACGACCCTGGATCACGACAGACTGCCGTGGCTCCAGGATCACCGGGTGCAAGGGCTGCTGGTCTTTCCTGGCGCTGGTTACCTGGAGATGGCCCTCTCGGCAGGGCGCTCCCTGTGGGGCGAACATCCCCTCGCTGTCACGGATGTGGCGCTGATCGAGGCCCTCACACCCGCCGACGACGAACCGACCACCGTGCAGATGGTCACCTCGACACAAGGGGAGGCTCTCGCTCGGTTCCAGATCGCGAGCCAGCGCCCCGCCGCGACGAGCGCCGGCTGGACGGTTCACGCGCGGGGCATGCTCCGCAGGCTGGATCACGCGAGTGCTCCGGACCGAGTGGACCTCGGTGCACTGCGGGCCCGCTTCGACCAGGTGCTCGCCGGGGAAGAGATCTACCGGCTGCTGAGCGCAAGGGGCCTCGACTACGGTCCGACGTTCCGCGGCCTTCTCGAACTACGGCGCGGCTCCCACGAGGCCCTGGGGAGGGTGAGCTTGCCCGAGCCTGCAAGCGTCGCAGCCGGCTACCAGCTACACCCAGCGCTGCTCGACGCCTGCCTCCAGACCGTGGCTGGCGCACTCGACGACCCGGAGCGTCGCGCCTGGATGCCAGTGGCGCTCGGCGCCTTCGAGATGGCACAGCCCCCGACCGGGGAGATCTGGTGTCACGTGCGCTTTACGCAGGACGATCCCGCATCCCTTGCCCCCGTGACGTCACGTCCCGACGTCAGGGCACCTCGGCGCCAGAGGGTCGACCTCTCGGTGCTGGACGCCAGCGGCACACGCATCGCCGAGCTGTCGGGTCTGGTCGTGCAGCAACTCTCCCAGGGGGCCCGCCGTCATGATCCGATGGCCGACTGGTTTCTGGAGGTGGGGTGGATCCAGTCATCGGTGGGGCCATCCCGCCTCACCCCCGGTCGTTACCTCCTGATCGGGGACGGCGACGGGCTGGAGCGAGAGCTTGCTTCGGCCCTCGAAGAGGCTGGGCATGTCGTGCTCTGCGCCGCCTTCGGCACTTCCACGGAGCCGGGCCTTGGCGCCTCCTCGATCGACTCCGCGAGCCTTGAAACCATTCGCGCGCAGCTCTCGGACGCCTTCGGAGGGCAGCCACCGACCGCCGTCGTTCATCTACGCACCGCTGCAGGTCGGGCGACGCCCTCGACGTCAGCCCCCCTCAATACCCCTGGTGATTCCACCACCCCCCTCGATGGACAGGCGCTCGAAGCCGACCTCTGCGCGCTCTACGACAGCGTGCTGCATACGGTGCAGGCCCTGGCCACGATGGCGTACCGGGCTCCTCCCAGGCTCTGGCTGGTCACCCGCGGCGCGCAGCCCGTCGCTCAGCGCATCGTCTCGCTCGACCAGGCCCCACTGCTCGGCCTCGGCCGCGTCATCGCCATGGAGCACCCGGAACTCCGCTGCGCGCGCGTCGACCTCGATCCCTTCTCACACACACCTCAGCTCCAGGCGTTGCTCGCCGAGCTTCTGGCCGATGGGGACGAGCATGAAGTCGCGCTCCGAGGGACGTCGCGCCACGTCGCCCGCTTCCGTCATGCCCCGCCTCGACCCCTTCAGCCCCTCACCCAGCTCGAACCCGTGGAGGGGCGTCCCTTCCGGCTGGAGATCGAGCCCCCGGGCGTTCTCGATGGCCTCGAACTCCGCCCGGTGGCGCGCCGAGCCCCCGGGCCCGGCGAGGTCGAGATCGCCGTCGAAGCCGCAGGACTCAACTTCGTCGACGTGCTGAAGGCGCTCGGGATCTACCCGGGCATGAAGGACGGCCCCGTCGTGCTGGGCGGCGAGTGCGCAGGACAGGTCGTCCGCGTAGGGCCCGGTGTCGAAGGCCTCGTCGCAGGGCAGCCCGTGCTGGCGATGGCTCCTTGCAGCTTCGGCTCCCACGTGACGGTCGGCGCGCGGTCCGTGGCCCCACGCCCCTCCGCGCTGACCCCGGCCCAGGCGGCCGCGATCCCCGCGGTGTTCATGACCGCGTGGTATGGCCTCGTGCATCTGGCGCGACTCCAGGCGGGGGAGCGGGTGCTCGTCCACTCGGCGACGGGCGGCACCGGGCAGGCAGCCCTCCAGATCGCACGACACCTCGGGGCGGAGATCTTTGCCACCGCCGGTTCGCCCGAGAAGCGCGCCTGGTTGCGCGAGCAGGGCATCGCCCACGTGATGGACTCGCGCTCGCTCCACTTCGCGGACGAGGTGCTCGCAGCGACCCGCGGCGAGGGAGTCGACGTCGTCCTCAACTCCCTCTCCGGAGACGCCATCGAGGCCAGCCTCTCCGCGCTCGCCCCCGACGGCCGCTTCATCGAGCTGGGCAAGACCGACATCCACGCCGACCGCGCGCTGGGGCTCGCCCATTTCAAGAAGAGCCTCTCGTACAGCGCCGTGGACCTCGCCGGCCTGTCCGAGCGCCGACCCCAGCGCTTCTCGGCGCTCCTCCACGAGGTGGTCGCGCTGTTCGCGCGCGGCGTGTTCGCGCCGCTCCCGGTCGAGACGTTCCCCATCTCCCGGGCGAGCGAGGCATTCCGCAAGATGGCGCAAGCGCAGCACCTCGGGAAGCTGGTCCTCGTGACGGACGATGCCACGGCGCGCCTCCGGATCACGGCGACCGCAGGACCGCGCATCCGACCCGACGCGAGCTATCTCGTGACGGGAGGCCTCGGCGGTCTGGGACTGAGCGTCGCTCGGTGGCTCGCCGAGAAGGGCGCGGGTCACCTCGTCCTGATCGGTCGGTCTGGCGCGGCCACCGCAGCGCAGCAAGCGGCAGTCGCCGAGCTGGCAGCCACGGGGACCCGGTTGACCCTGGTGAAGGGCGACGTCGCCATGCGGACCCAGATCGAGCCCGCCTTCGACGCCATCCGCTCCTCCGGGATGCCGCTGGCCGGCATCCTTCATGCGGCAGGCCTCCTCGAAGATGGCCTGCTCCTCCACCAGAGCCCGAACGCATTCCGCCGCGTGATGGCCCCGAAGATCCTGGGCGCCTTGAACCTCGACGCCCTCGCGGCGAATGCCCCGCTCGACTTCTTCGTGCTCTACGCCTCGGGCGCCGGCCTGCTGGGATCTCCAGGGCAGGGGAACTACGCCGCGGCGAGCACCTTCCTCGACGCCTTCGCCCACCATCGGCGGGCGCGTGGACTGCCAGCGCTGAGCGTCGACTGGGGCGTCTTCTCCGAGGTCGGCCTCGCCATCGCGCACGACGACCGCGCGGCGCGGCTGGCCTCACGGGGAGCGCAGAGCCTGACCCCCGCGCAGGGCATCGAGGCCCTGGAGCGCCTCCTCGACGGGGGCAGCCCCCAGACGGCCGTCGTACCTCTGGATGTAGCGCAGTGGCTCGCGTCCTACCCGGCAGCCGCTTCTTCCCCCATGTTTTCCGACCTCCACGTCGAGCGACCCACGCTCACCGCCCACGCCAGCGCGGAGACGCTCGCCGAGCGACTCGCTCGTGCCACGTCCGAGGAGCGCGGCCCCTTGCTACAAGCGCTCGTGCGCGGCGAGGTCTCTCGCGTGCTCCGTCTCCCTGAGAGCTCGCTCGATATCGGTGCGCCACTCACCAGCCTGGGGCTGGACTCGCTGATGGGCCTGGAGCTACGTCACCGCTTGAGCCGCAGCACGACCGTGGATATCCCCGTGGCCCGACTGCTGTCCGACATGACCATCGAACGACTCTCCTCGCTCCTGGTTCATCCGACCTCCGGACCGACCGCGGCCCCCGTGGAGCGTCAGGAAGCCGAGGCCTGGGTGGACACCGAGCTATGAGCGATCTGATCGACCTCCTCAGTCACCTGCTCTTCCACGGCGTGGAGCTGTCCATCGAAGGCGGCAAGGTCCGGGTCCGAGCGCCCGATGGCGTCCTGACGAAGGAGACGCTGGAGACACTGCGTAGCCGCAAGGACGAGCTGGTGCGCGTCCTCCCCGAGCACCACGTCGAGTCGCCGCTCTCGGTGGGTCAGGAGGGGCTCTGGTTCATCCAGAAGAGCGCTCCCGAGAGCGTCGCCTACAACGTCGCGTTCGCCCTGCGGATCGCGTCGGAGAGTGACCCCGCCCCAGCGCTCCGCCGCGCCCTCCAGAAGCTCGTCGATCGTCATGCCGTCCTGCGCACCAGGTTCCCGGCGGTGAACGGCACCCCACGGCAGCGGGTGCGTGGTCATCACACGCTCGATCTCCACGAGACCGACGCCTCTGGCATGGACGCCGAGACGCTGTCGCGGGCCACGGCTGCCATCCACCAGCGCCCGTTCGATCTCGAACGAGAAGGCGCCTTCCGCGTGAGCCTCCTCCGCTGCAGCGCGGGCGAGGTCTTGCTGCTCCTTTGCCTGCACCACATCGCGTGCGATGGATGGTCCTTCCGGATGCTGGTGGACGAGCTGCTCCGCCTCTACGAGGCCGACGGAAAGCCCAACCCGCTCCCTCCCGTCCGTCGGACGTACCAGCAGTTCGTCGCGTGGCAAGGTGAGCGCCTGGCCTCCCAGGGTGAGACGCTCCGCCGCTTCTGGTCGAACGAACTTCATGGCGCCCCCCTGGTGCTCGACCTGCCCACGGATCGCACGCGCCCCCCCGCCCAGACCTTCACCGGCGCGACCCATGAGCGGGTGCTGGATCCGGCGCTCGTCGAAGGCCTCCGCGCCTTCTCGCGCGAGCAGCGCACGACCCTCTCCACCGTCCTTCTCTCGGGCTTCCAGCTCTTGCTCCACCGCACCAGCGGCCAGGAAGATCTCTGCGTCGGGTCGATCGTGGCCGGCCGCGAGCACGAAGAGTTCGCGGGGGTCTTCGGGTACATGGTCAATCAGGTCGCCATTCGCTCGTGCCTCGACACCGCCGGCGCGCAGGGCTTTGCTTCGCTGGTCCGGCAGACCCGCGATCGCGTCCTGGCAGCGATGGAGCGGCAGGACCATCCCTTCCCGCGTCTCGTCCAGGATCTGCACGTCGAGCGTGATCCGAGCCGGCCTCCGGTCGTCCAGGTCTCCTTCGTCCATCAGCGCGTGCAGTCACTCGGGGAGACTGCCACCCGGCTCCTCGCTGGCGCGCCCGTCGTGGTGGGGGCCACCCGCTTCTCCCTCGTCCCTCAGCAGCAGCGCATCAGCGAACTCGATCTGACCCTGGAGGTGACCGAGCGGCCCGAGAGCGTCACCCTCGGCCTCCGCTACAACACCGACCTGTTCGACGCCTCGAGCATCGAGCGCATGTCCAGCCACCTCGAGACGCTGCTCGCGGCCGGCGTCGCCCACCCAGAGCGACCCGTCAGCCTGCTCCCTCTCCTCGGCTCGGAGGAGCGCGAGCATGTACTCGTGGCGTGGAACCGCACCGCACTGGATCACGATCGCTGCGCCACCCTCCATGGCCTCTTCGAAGCCCAGGCACAGAAGACCCCCGACGCGACGGCCATCCTCTGCGGCGATCAGTCCACCACCTACGCGGCGCTGAACCGACGGGCCAACCAGCTCGCGCATCACCTGCGGCGCCAGGGCGCCCTCCCCGAGAGCCGAATCGCCGTCTGCGTCGAGCGCTCCCTGGACATGATCGTGAGCCTGTTCGCCGTGCTCAAGGTCGGCGCAGCCTACGTACCCGTCGATCCCGCCTACCCTCAGGCGCGTCAGGCCTTGATGATCGAGGAGTCCCAGGCAGCGCTCCTGATCACCCGCGGCACACTCGGTGCCAGCTTTGCGAACGATCGGCTCCGTCGGGTCGCCCTCGATGAAGCGGCAGCCCCCATCGCTGCGGAGCCAGATGGGGCCCTTGGTACGCAGGTCCTCTCCGATCAGCTCGCATACCTCCTCACGACCTCCGGCTCCACGGGCAGGCCGAAGGCCGTGGCGATCGAGCACCGCAACGCCGTGGCGATGCTCCAGTGGTCCAGGGCAGAGTTCCCCGTGGAGGTCCTCCGCGGCACGCTCGCCTCGACCTCGATCTGCTTCGACCTCTCCGTCTTCGAGATCTTCCTCCCGCTCAGCGTCGGCGCGACCATCGTCCTCGCCGACAATGCGCTCGCACTTCCGCACCTCGCGGCGCGCGAGCAGGTGACGCTGATCAACACCGTGCCCTCGGCCATGGCGGAGCTGCTGCGCCAGAACGCCGTCCCGAAGAGCGCCCGCGTGATCAACCTCGCAGGGGAGAAGCTCAGCCAGGAGCTCGTCCAGAAGCTCTACGGACTCCCGCAGGTCGAGCGCGTCTACAACCTCTACGGTCCCTCGGAAGCGACGACGTACTCCACGAGCGCGCCGATGGTGCGCGGCGACCAGCGGGACACCTCCATCGGCAGGCCCATCGCCAACACGGTCGCCTACCTCCTCGATCGGCACTTCGAGCCTGTCCCGCCAGGCATCCCCGGCGAGCTGTATCTCGGCGGCGAGGGGCTGGCCCGCGGCTACTTCGAGCGTCCCGCCCTCACGGCGGAGCGCTTCGTACCGAACCCGTTCGGTCCTGGCCGCCTCTACCGGACCGGCGACCTCGCTCGCCATCGTCCGGAGGGTGAACTCGAGTTCCTCGGGCGGATCGACAACCAGATCAAGCTGCGCGGCTTCCGCATCGAGCTGGGCGAGATCGAGGCCGCGCTGGGCCGCATCGCGGGGGTCGACAAGGCCATCGTCGTCGCCCACGGGACCGCACCCCGACAGCATCTGGTCGCTTACTGGACGGCATCAGGGGAGGGGATCGTCGAAGATCTCCAACCCCAGCTCGCCACGACGCTCCCGGTCTTCATGGTGCCTGACGTCTACGTACGCCTCGACGCCTTCCCGCTCACCTCGACCGGCAAGGTGGATCGCCGCGCGCTGCCGGCCCCTTCGCTCACCGACATGAAACGCAGCGCGCACCGCGAACCGGAGACCCCCACCGAGCAGACCCTCGCCTCCATCTGGCGCGAGGTGCTCGGCGCCGTGCGGATCGGGTTGGACGACAGCTTCTTCCACCTCGGCGGCCACTCCCTGCTGAGCGTCCAGGTCCTCGACCGCATCCGGACGACCTTCGGCCTGGAGCTACCGCTGCGCGCCATGTTCGAGATGCCCACCGTCCACGTGCTCGCGAAGCACATCGATGCCACGAACGCGCTCCGTCGGCTCGCCCAGAGCCAGCCCGCACCCGGAAGTGCGCGCCGCCAGTCCGGAAGACTTTGAGCACTGCAGCGCCTCGTTCGAGGCGCCCCCGTTCGCCCAGGATCCCCGCCGAATGAAGAGCCTCCACGATCTCGTCGCCCGCCTCGAAGCACTTCACGTCGAACTCTGGAACGACGACGGCTACCTGGGCTACAGCGCCGCGGAAGGCGTCCTCACGGACGAGCTGCTCGACGAGCTTCGTGAACACAAGGACGTGCTCCTCGCCATGCTGCGTGAAGGGCAGGGGACCGTCGCCCACGCCCCCCCTCGTCCTCTCCCTCACGCCGACGTGCTCCCCGTCTCGCAGGCGCAGCGTCGCCTCTGGTTCCTGTGCCAGCTCGACGGCGCGAGCGTCGCCTACAACATGCCCTTCGTCACGGCCCTCGACGGCCACCTCGACGCCCGGGCGCTCCAGCGTGCCCTCGACGAGATCATCCGGAGGCACGAGAGCCTCCGCACCACCTTCCGGTTGCAAGCGGAGGGCCCGGTCCAGGTCATCCATCCACCCGCCCCCCTCGACCTTCCCCTCCATGATCTCCGCAGCCTCGACGAGCCGGCCCGCGCCGCCGAGATCCAGCGCCGGATCGATCGAGCCGCGCACCAGCCCTTCGACATCGAGCGCGGCCCCCTCCTTCGAGCCCAGCTTCTGCGCCAGTCGGAGACCCGGCACGTCCTCTGCCTGGTCATCCATCACATCGTCGCCGACGGCTGGTCCATCGGCGTGTTCGTCCGGGAATTCGAGGCCCTCTATGGCGCCTTCTCCGCCTCGCGTCCTTCACCCCTCACCGAGCCCCCCCTCCAGTACGCCGACTTCAGCCGCTGGCAGGAAGAGCGCTTTCCCCCGAGCGCCGTCGAACGGCACCTGACCTACTGGAAACAGAAGCTCTCGGACGTCCAGCCGCTCCAGCTCCCGGCCGATCACCCCCGACCCGCCGTGGAGTCGTTCCGCGGCGACCACACCATCTTCCGCCTGGACCGAGGCCTCACCAGGGGCCTCCACGAGCTCGCCCAGTGCGAAGGCGTGACGCTCTTCATCACCCTCCTGTCCGCCTTCAACGTGCTCCTCGGGCGCTACTCGGGGCAGGACGATCTTGCCATCGCGTCGGGCACCGCCAACCGCAAGCACGCCGAGCTGGAAGGCCTGATCGGCTTCTTCGTGAACACGGTGGTCATCCGCACCGACCTCTCGGGCAACCCCACCTTCCGGACTGTGCTCTCTCGCGTGCTGGCGTCCGTCATGGAAGCCACCGAGCACGAAGACCTCCCCTTCGAGCGCGTCGTCGAGGAACTGAAACCGGAGCGGACCGCGAGCCACAACCCCCTCGCGCAGGTGGCGCTGACCCTCCAGAGCTTCGCGAGCAACCGTCTCACCCTTCCCGGGTTGACGACGTCACCCTGTGACTTCCGCTTCCGCACTTCGAAGCTCGATCTCATGCTCCTCGTCACCGAGGTCGATGGGGAGCTGGAGGTGGTCGTCGAGTACAACACCGACCTCTTCGAAGACGCCACCATCGCGCGCATGAGCGCCCACCTCCGCACGGTGATGGCCGCGATGGTCGCGGATCCCGGCGCTCGGATCGGCGACATTTCCCTTCTCACGACCGAGGAACGCCACCGCCTCCTCGTCGACTGGAACGACACGGCGCTCGCCTGCCCCGAAGCCGAGGGCGTCCATCACGCCTTCGAGCAGAACGCCGCACGACAGCCCGACGCCATCGCCGTCGTCTTCGACGGAGACCCCATCTCCCGCATCACCTACGGCGCCCTGAACGAGCGCGCGAACCAGCTCGCGCACCACCTGATCCAGCAAGGCGTCGGACCGGATGTGGTCGTGGGGATCCACGTCGAGCGCTCGATCACCATGATCGTCGCGCTCCTCGCCGTGCTCAAAGCGGGAGGCGCTTACCTGCCGCTGGACCCGACGTACCCGCAGCAGCGCCTCGCCTTCATCCTGGCCGACGCTGGCGCGCAGGTGATCCTCACGCAGGAGAAGTGGTTCGACGATCTACCGCCTCACACGGCCCGTGTGCTCGATCTGGACGCCATCGCTCCCCAGCTCGACGCGAACGCCACCAGCAACCCACCTCTCCGGGCCACCGCCGATCACCTCGCGTACATCATCTACACCTCCGGCTCGACGGGCAATCCGAAGGGGGTGCTGATCCCACGCCGAGACACCTGGAGCGTCGCCAGGGCGCTCGCGGAGACCTACGCGCTCACCCCCGAGAGCCGCGTCCTCCAGTTCGCTTCCTTGAACTTCGACGGCTCCGTCGTCGAGATCACCATGACCCTCTTCAGCGGCGCCGCGCTTCACGTGGCCCCCCAGGAGAAGCTCCTGCCAGGCGCTCCGCTCAACGCCTTCCTTCAGCGCCACGCCATCACCCACGTCCAGCTCGCGCCATCGCTCCTCGCCCGATTGCCCCCCGAAGGCCTCGAACACGTGCGAACCATCATGGTCGCGGGCGAGGCGAGCTCGGTCGGGACGGTCCGGGGCTGGCTCCCCGGCAGGCGCATCCTCAACGGCTATGGCCCCACGGAGACGACCGTGGGCGCCGCCATGATCGCCTTCACCGAGGCCGACGACGCCTACCTGGCAAAGCTCGACGCATTGCCCATCGGCCGCCCGTTCTACAACAAGCGCGTCTACCTCCTCGACGCGCGCCTCCAGCCCGTCCCCGTCGGTGTCCCGGGCGAGATCTACGTCGCCTCACCAGGGCTCGCCCGCGGCTACATCAACCGCCCGGCCGCCACGGCCGAGAAGTTCCTTCCCAACCCGTTCAGCGAGACCCCCGGAGAACGCATCTACAGGACCGGCGATCTCGCACGCTACCTGCCGGACGGCAACCTCGTCTTCCTCGGCCGCGTCGACAACCAGGTGAAGCTGCGTGGCCTGCGAATCGAACTCGAAGAGATTGAGAGCGCCCTGAAGTCGCACCCGCACGTGGGCGACGCCGCCGTCATCGTGCACGAAGCCCCCGCCGATCAGGCGACCAGCGAGCGAGACGGCAAGCGCCTCGTGGCTTACGTGGTCCCCCGGCGTGGATGGGAGCCCGAGGGGGCGCAGAGCGATCACATCGCGTCCTGGCAGACGCTGCACGAGCAGCTCCTCGATGAGTCTCAGGCCCCCGAGGACTGGTCGTTCAACATCACCGGCTGGAAGAGCAGCTACACCGGCGAAGCCCTGCCGGCCGCCGAGATGCGCCTCTGGGTGGAGTCGACCGTCGAGCGCATCCTCGCTCATGGCCCGAAGGACGTCCTGGAGATCGGCACGGGGACCGGCCTGCTGCTCGCACGCATCGCTCCGCGCGTCAGGGCCTACCTCGCGACCGACTTCTCCCTCGAAGCCATCCGCTACCTGGAGACGTGCAAGGCCCGGGCGCCCGAGCTGTCGAACGTCACCCTCCTGCAACGCATGGCCGACGATTTTACCGGCTTTTCGGCGGGACAGTTCGACACCATCGTCCTCAACTCGGTCGTGCAGTACTTCCCCACGCTCGATTACCTGAGCGCGGTGATCGAGGGAGCCCTGCGGGTGCTGAAGCCGGGCGGGACGCTCTTCCTCGGAGACATCCGGAACCTCGCCCTCCTGGACGCGTTCCATGCGTCCGTGCAGACGGCGAAGGCCTCTGGCACGCTCTCTCGCGACGAGCTGCGTTACCGGGTCCAGCAGGGCGTGATGAACGAGAACGAGCTGGTCATCGATCCACGCTTCTTCACCGCCCTCTCCCGGAAGTTCCCCCAGATCACCCACGTCGAGGTCACCCCGAAGCGAGGCCTGCATCGCAACGAGCTGACCCTGTTCCGCTACGACGTGGCGCTGCAGGTCGGCGGAACGCCGAAGGGCGCACCGACGATCACCTGGTTCGACTGGCGAGAAGAAGGCCTGACCTCGGACAGCCTGCCCCCATGGCTCTCGGACACGCTGGCCACCTCCCCGGATGCTGGCGTCGGCCTGCGCAGAGTCCCCAACGCCCGCCTGCAACCGGACCTCGCCATCCTGAGCTGGCTCGCGACCCGCGCCGAAGCGTCCCTCGATGCCTGGCGCGCACGCCAGCACGACGTTCCGGAGGGCTGCGCGCCGGAGGCCCTGTGGGCCCTGGAAACCACGTGGCCTGGCCGCGTCCACCTGAGCTGGGCCGCGGGTCACCCCGACGGAAGCTTCGATCTCGTCGTCACCCCACCCCAGGCCGAGCGACGTGCCCCCTGGAGTCCCGCCGTCGACCTCACCGACGAGCAGCTCTCGGCGTACGTGAACCATCCCCTCCAGGCGAAGGTCGTGCGCGAGACCCTGGGCCAGGAGCTGCGCCGATACCTCCAGGACAAGCTCCCCGCATACATGGTGCCGACGGTCCTGATCCCCCTCCCGGCGCTGCCGCTCACCTCCAACGGCAAGCTGGACCGCCGCGCCCTGCCTGCCCCCGACATCGAGCGCCGCAGCCGCGCGTCCACCTACGTCGCCCCGCGGAACGCGCGCGAGGAGACCCTCGTCGCCATCTGGAGCAAGGTGCTCGGCGTCGATCCCATCGGCGTCGAAGACAATTTCTTCGAACTCGGCGGCGACTCCATCCTGAGCATCCAGATCGTCGGCCAGGCCAAGCAGGCGGGGTTCAGCCTCACCTCCCGGCAGATGTTCGAGCACCAGACCATCGCCGCCCTGGCCGAGGTCGCCAGTGCCAGCAAGTCCATCCAGGCCGAACAGGGGCTCGTCGAAGGATCGATCCCGCTCACCCCCATCCAGCGGTGGTTCTTCGAGACCCACCAGGAGACGCCGGACCACTTCAACCAGGCCATCCTCCTGAAGGTCTCTGCCGACGTCTCGGCATCACGGCTGGAGCAAGCGTTCCATCACCTGTTCACCCACCACGACGCCCTGAGGATGCGCTTCTCTCGCACCGCCGACGGCTTCGAGCAGGTCAATCTCGGCCCCATCGAGGGCGTCACCGTCGACGTCATCGACCTCGCGCACCTCCCCGCCGCGGAACAGACCCGGGCCCTCACCGAGGCGGCGACGAGCTTGCAGCAGCGCCTGAGCATCACCTCGGGCCCCCTCTCGCGGATCGCCTTGATCCACCTGGGGGCGGAACAACCAGCGCGCCTGCTGTGGATCCTCCATCACCTCGTGGTCGACGGCGTCTCGTGGCGCATCCTGCTCGACGACCTCGTCACCGTGCTTCGCCAGCTCGAGGCAGGCCAGCCAGCGCGGTTTCCGCCCAAGACCACCTCGTTCAAGGAGTGGTCCGAGCGGCTCCACGCGACGGCCCAGCAGGAGCAAGCGAACACCGCATCCTCACGCGCTGAGCGGGATGCCTGGCGCTCCGTGCCCGTCCCCGCGTTGCCGCTCGATCACCCCCAGGGAACGAACCGCAAGGCCTCGGCGGCCCAGGTCCAGGTGGCCCTCTCCGTGGCCGACACCCACGCCCTGCTCCATGACGCGCCGAGGGCCTACGGCACCCAGGTCAACGACCTCCTCCTCACCGCACTCGCGCTGGCGTTCAACGCCTGGACCGGCGACGCGACCCTCGCGCTCGATCTCGAAGGTCACGGCCGAGAGGAGGACCTCGTCGGCGCCGATCTCTCGCGCACCGTCGGGTGGTTCACCACGATGCACCCCGTCGCGCTGCGCCTCCCGGGCCGCGAGCTGAGCCTCGCGCTGAGGGCCGTGAAGGAGCAGCTCCGCGCCCAGCCTGGCCGCGGCATTGCCTATGGCCTCTTCCGCTACGCGAGCGGGGAGGGGAGCCTCGCCTCCTGGCCTGCACCGCAGGTGAACTTCAACTACCTCGGCCAGCTGGACGCGATGACCGACACGGCGCCTCTCCTCGGCTTCGCCCCCGAGGAGATCGGACCCAGCGACGGGCCCACCGGAGACCGGACGCACCTGTTCCAGGTGAACGGCATGGTCAAAGACGGTTCGCTCCAGTTCACCTGGACCTACAGCCGCGAGCTGCATCGCCCGGAGACGGTGCAGAAGCTGGCGCACGACTTCGCCGAGACAGCGCGGCGGCTCACCCAGCATTGCCTCGCCCACGAGAGCCATCCCACGCCGGGGGACTTCCCGGCGGTCACGCTCTCCCAGAACCAGCTCGACGTGGTGCTCGACGCCCTGGGCGCGGATCGCGACAACGTCGCCGCGATCTACCCCCTCACATCGCTCCAGGAGGGCTTGCTCTTCCACAGCCTGTCGGCGGTTCCCGCGCCCGTCCCCGCCCTGGCGGATGAAGATGACGAGGAGGACGACGAACTCGATGAGGAGTTCGATGCGGAGGTCGACGAGGAAGATGAAGACGAGGAGGAGGAGGAGGACGACGACGGCGAGAACGTCTACGTCACCCAGCTCGTCTTTCGCATCCAGGGCCCCCTGGACGCCGAGAAGTTCCGCACGGCCTGGCAAGAGACCGTCCAGCGTCACCCGCTCTTGCGCTCACGCTTCGTCTGGGAGGGCTGCGAACGGCCGCTCCAGGTGGTGCTCCGCAGCGCCGACCTCCGCTGGGAAGAAGACGAACTGGAGGAGGATTCCTGGTCCTCCCCGCTGCGCGTCCACGCCCGCCGGGAACAACAGGCAGGGATGCTCCTCGATGAAGCCCCCCTGTTCCGCCTGAACCTCCTTCGCGCGGAGGACACGGAGCACCACCTCATCTGGACGTCACACCACATCCTGCTCGACGGCTGGAGCGGTCCCCTCATCCTGAAGGACGTCTTCGCCTCCTACGATGCCCAGCTCCTCGGGGAGTCGCGCACCGCGGCCGATCCGCCCCCCTACGAGGCCTACGTCGCCTGGCTGAAGCGACAAGACGGGACGGCGTCCGAGCGATTCTGGCGCGAGAACCTGCGCGGGTTCAGCGCGCCGACCCCACTCGTCGTCGACAACGAGGAGCCCACCGGGAAGCAGAAGCACCTCCATCACCGTTGCAAGCTCTCCGCCGAGACGAGCCAGGCCCTCAAAGCCCTCGCCGAGTCCTTTCGGGTGACGCTGAGCACCGTCTACCAGGCGGCGTGGGCCCTCTTGCTCCACCGCTACAGCGGCATGTCCGACGTGCTCTTCGGCGTCACCGTATCGGGCCGCGAAGCGGATGTGCCAGGCATCGAGGAGATGGTCGGGCTCTTCATCCGCACCGTCCCGCTCCGGCTCCACGTCGACGAAAGCCAGACGCTCGGCGCGTGGCTGAAGGAGGTGCAAGCGCGTCAGATCGAGCAGCGCGAGCACCAGTACGTCTCGCTGGTGGACATCCAGCGCTGGAGCGATGTCCCGGGAGGCACTCAGCTCTTCGACAGCATGTTCGTCTTCGAGAACTACCCGCTCGACAGCGCCTTGCTCGAACAGAGTGGCCTCCGCTTGACCGTCAGCACCATGGCGAGCCCGACGCACTACCCCCTCGTCATCGCCGTGGTGCCAGGTCGAACCGTGGAGACGCTCTTCGACCACGACACCTCGCGCCTGAGCAAGCACACCGTCGAGCGCCTCGCGGCGCACTGGGTAGAGCTTCTGACAGGGATGGCCAGGCGTCCCGACGCGCGGATCCACACGCTGCCTCACCTCACCAGCGCCGAGCGAGAGAAGCTCCTCGTGACGTGGAATGCGAGGCCTTACGTGGACGAACAGAGGAAGTACCGAGGGGAGGAGGAGCCCTTCGGCGAGGAGCTCGCGGCAGAGAGCACCTTCCTCGACCTCTTCCAGCACCATGTCGCGCAGACCCCTGACGCGCTCGCCCTCGTCGGTCCCTCCCTGCAGTCGACCGACGAGCGCCCGGTGTCACGGACCTACCGAGCGCTCTCCGCCCGCGTCCATCTGCTCGCGCGCCATCTCCGGGGGCTGGGCGTCGGGCCCGAGGTCACCGTCGGCGTCTGCCTGGACCGCTCCATCGAGCTGGTGATCGGCATGCTCGCCATCTTCGAGGCGGGGGGCGTCTACCTCCCCCTCGACCCCTCGCAACCGCTCGAGCGCCTCGCCTACCTCGTGTCCGATGCGCGGCCCGAGGTCGTCCTGACCCAGCAACGCTGGAACGATCGCCTCCCGGAGCAGGCCACCCGCCGCGTGGCGCTCGACACCGCGTGGGCGGAGATCGAAGCGCAGCCCGAGGTGTCGCACCAGCACAGGACCGCTGGCGACAACCTGGCCTACGTTCTTTACACGTCCGGCTCCACGGGCACCCCGAAGGGCGTCCAGGTGACGGTCGACAACCTGTCTCGCCTGACCCCGGCCCTCATCACGGCCTTCGACGTCACCCCGCGCAGCCGGGTCCTCCAGTACTCCTCGCTGAGCTTCGACGGATCCATCTCCGAGGTGGCGATGGCCCTGGGCGCAGGCGCCGCGCTCCACCTGGCGCCGGCGCACGAGCTGGTGCCGGGTCCTCCGCTCCAGAAGCTCCTCGCGACGCGCGCCATCACCCACGTGACCCTCTTGCCTGCGGCCTTGCGCTGGCTCTCGCCCAGGGGCCTGCCCGCGCTCGACGTCCTGATCGTCACCGGAGAGGCCTGCCCCGCCTCGCTCGTGCGCACCTGGGCCTCGGGAAGGCGTTTCGTCAATGCGTACGGTCCCACCGAGATCACCGTCGCCGCGACCGCCATGGAGTGCCCCGTCACCATGTTCCAGGAGACCGAGCAGCCCCCGCCCATCGGATGCCCCCTCCAGAGCACCGAGATCTACATCCTCGACGCGCACCTGCGCCCCGTCCCGGTGGGGGTCCCTGGTGATCTGTACATCGGCGGCGCCAAGCTCACGCGCGGCTACATCCACCGCCCCGCGCTGACGGCGGAGCGCTACATCCCGCACCCCTTCAGCGACCGACCCGGCGCGCGGCTCTACGTCACCGGCGACATCGCTCGCTACCAGCTCGACGGGACCATCGACTTCCTCGGCCGCCGGGACAACCAGGTCAAGGTACGCGGCTACCGCATCGAGCTGGGTGAGGTCGAGGCGGCCTTGAACGACCACCCCGGCGTCCGGGAAGCGGTCGTCGTCGCGCAGAAGGACGGGGCAGGGGACAACCGGCTCGTCGCCTACTGGGCGGCGAAGTCGACCCCCCCCACGACCACCGAGGCGCTGCGCGACGCCCTGAGCAAACGGCTCGCGGCGTACATGATCCCGTCGGTGTTCGTCCGCATGGACGCGCTCCCCCTCAATGCCACGGGCAAGATCGACCGTCAGGGCCTGCCTCCCGTCGACGACACGATGCTGGATCGCGAGCAGTTCGTCGCCCCGCGCACCGCGACCGAGGAGACGCTCACCGCCATCTGGTCCAGCACCCTCGGCGTCGCGCGTGTCGGCATCCGCGACGACTTCTTCAAGCTCGGCGGGCACTCCCTGCTGGCCCTGAACATCACCACCCAGATCCAGAAGCGCTTCGGTCACGTCATCACGGTCGACAGCATCTTCCGCGCGCCCACGATCGCGGTGCTCGCCCGGGTCATCGACGAGGCCCTCGCGCCCACGGGCGCACGCAGAGCGCTCTCCCTCGTCGTTCCCCTCCGCGAGCGCGGTACCAAGGTCCCCTTGTTCTTCGCTGCCGGCATGGGGATGCACGCCCACTATCTCCGGCCTCTGGCGGAGCACCTCGGCGAAGACCAGCCCTTCTATGCCCTCCAGTCCCCGGCGCAGGGAGGGGAGATCACGGACATGGCCACGCTGGTCGACACGCTGATCGGCGCCATCCAGCAGATCCAGCCCTCGGGCCCGTACCACCTCGGCGGACACTCGGCGGGCGCACGCATCGCCTTCGCGGTCGCCCTGGAGCTACAGCGTCGAGGCGCCGAGGTCCCGCTGGTGAGCATCGTGGACATGCGCCCCCCGGGCAGGGGCGCCACGTCGGACGAGAGCGCCGAGTGGACCCAGATCGGCGGGCTGATCGGCTACGTCACCATGATCAAGCAAGCCATCGGGGAGGGCGTGCTCTTCGTCACCCCGGAGGAGCTGCGAAAGCTCGATGAAGCCGCTGCCTGGCAGCGCACCCTCGATGCGTTCATCGCGGCGCGATGGATGCCGAAGGACGCCGACGTCGAGCAGCTCCAGCACCTGTGCGCCATGAACCAGAACGTCGTCCGGGTGGTCCGGGACCACGTCCCGACGGACACCCATCAGGGAAAACTCCTCGTCTTCTCCGCCGCGTTCGCCATGCGCAACGGTCGCCAGGTGAGCACGGAGGGTTGGCAAGCGTTCTGCGCGAACCCGGTGACGACGCACGAGGTCCCGGGAGACCACATGACGATGCTCCGGGAGCCGGACGTCCGGGGACTCGCCATCAAGCTACGCCGTGAGATCGACGAGCTCGCCCTGGAGCGCACGGACGAAGCGCCCGGGCTTCCGACCCCGCCCGAGTTTCCGGTGGTCTGGGAGCACCCCGAGGACGCGCGGATGCTGTGGGTCCATGACGTCACCCACTGCCGAGAGCAGATGACCCCCCTCGACTTCTGTCTCCGTCAGCAGGCGATGGTCGAGGGGAGCAACCTCGCCAACCTCGCGTACGGGGTCCCTTTCACCGGCGAAATCCGCCTGATCAACACGTACGTCTACCAGAAGATCATCCCGACCACCGCGTCGCCGACCGAGCTCGCCGCGGCGATGAAGCGAGCCGAGGCCAGCGTCGCCGCCCTCCTCCCCGACCTCGGGCGCTGGTGGACGGAGACCTTGCTGCCCGAGATCGAGGCGCACCTCGAAGCCCTGGATCCCGAGAACAATTACGACTTCGTCCACAGGCACACCCTCGTGGAGGCCCTCGCCGAGGCGCATCGTCGGACGGCGCGCCTCTGGGAGATTCATTTTCGCCTGCTCCAGCCGGTCATGCTGGCGATCAGCCGGTTCGTCGACCTTTGCAAGGACCTCTCCACGGACGACGACCCCATCGACCCCTACGCGCTTCTGGTCGGCTTCCCGAACAAGACCACCGAGGGCAACCGCGCCTTGTGGTCGCTCAGCCGGCTCGCCCTGGAGACCCCCGAGGTGGCCAGCATCCTGACCAGCAACGAGGCGTCGCGCGTCAGCTGGAAGCTCAGAAGCACACGCGGGGGGAGAGCCTTCGTCGCGCAACTCGATGCGTACCTCGCGACCTACGGTCAGCGAAACGACAGCACGTACCTCGACGCCCCCACCTGGGAAGAAGACCCGACGCCCGTCATTCGCAATTTGCAGGCGTACATGACGCAGCCGGAGCGCGATCTCGACGCCGAGCTGAACGCCCTCTCGGAGCAGCGCACACAGCGCCTCGATGCCCTCCGGGCGCGCCTCCGTCATTACCCGAGAGCCGTGGTGGACGAGTTCGAGCAGGCGCTCACCGCGGCGCAGACGGCCACGGTCCTCAGCGAGGATCACAACTACTGGATCGATTACAAGATCACCCACCGCCTTCGTCACCTGTGCCTCTACCTCGGTGAGCAGCTCAAGGACTGGGAGCTGCTCGGCGATTGCGAGGAGATCTTCTACTTGTCGATGGATGACGTGAGCCGAGCGGCGGTCGAGACGAAGCGAGGGGGACCATTCTCCGCCAACCAGCGCTTCTATCATCTTGCCTGCGCCCGGAAGGACGAGGCCAAGCGCTTCCACGGCGTTCAGCCCCCGCGCTTCCTCGGCACGCCATCCCCCTTGCCGGCCCTCCATGACGCACTCTCGCTCGCGAGCGCCAGGTTCACCGGCGTGGCACCGAGCCCTTCGAACGACGAGAAGGAAATCGTCGGCCTCTCCGGTGCCAAAGGGAAGGCCCGCGGCAAGGCCCGCGTCGCGCGCAACCTCGCCGACGTCCCCACCTTGGAGCCCGGCGAGATCCTCGTCGCCATGGCCATGCTCCCCGCCTGGACACCGCTCTTCGCCACCGTCGCCGCCATCGTCACCGACAGCGGTGGCATGCTGAGTCATGCCGCCGTCGTTGCGCGGGAGTACGGCATTCCCGCCGTCGTTGGAACGCAGGTGGGCACGCAGCGCATCCGTGACGGTCAGCTCGTCGAGGTGGATGGCGAGCGAGGCGTCGTCACGCTTCTTTGAACGGTTCCTCACTTGACATCGCGCACTGAATGTCAGGAAGTACACACCCAACATGCAATTGCCGAGTTCAACGAAGATCCTTGTCGTAGGTGGCGGCCCTGCCGGTTCGACGGCGGCAACCCTCCTGGCCCGTGAAGGCTTCGAGGTCACGCTCGTCGAGAAGGCCATTTTCCCTCGCTATCACATCGGCGAATCGCTGCTCATCTCCGTACAGCCGATCATCGACCTGCTCGGCGCACGCGAGGCCGTTGAAGCCCACGGTTTCCAGCGAAAAAAGGGCGTGCTCTGGGAGTGGGGAGGGGAGCGCTGGCTCTTCGACTGGAAGAAGCTCCGCTACGATTACACCTTCCACGTCAAGCGCGAGGAATTCGACGAGATTCTGCTCAGGAATGCGCAGAAGAACGGCGTCAAGGTATTCGAAGGGATCGACATCAGCCGCCTCGAATTCGACGGCGAACGCCCGGTCGCTGCGAAATGGTCGAAGTCGAGCACCGGTGAATCCGGCACGATTCAGTTCGAGTTCCTGCTCGACGCATCGGGCCGCGCCGGCTTGATGGCGACGCAATACCTCCGGTCGCGCATGTTCATGAAGGCATTCCAGAACGTCGCCACGTGGGGCTACTGGAAGGGGGCCACCATCCCCGAGGTCGAGGTCGAGGGACCGATCACCGTCGGCTCGATCCCCTACGGCTGGATCTGGGGCATCCCCCTGCGGGACCAGACGATGAGCGTCGGCCTCGTCATCCACCAGGAGCTGTTCAAGGAGAAGCGCGCGACCCAGTCCGTCGAGGAGATCTACCACGAGGGCCTCAAGGCCTCGCCGCTCTTCCAGGACGTCGTCCTCAAGGGCGCCACCCTCGAACCCCAGATCCGCACCGAGACGGATTACTCGTACATCTCGCGGACCTTGGCGGGACCCGGCTTCTTCCTCGTCGGCGACTCCGGCGCGTTCATCGATCCGCTCCTCAGCAGCGGCGTCCACCTGGCGATGCACAGCGCCCTCCTCGCCGCCGCGAGCGTGAAGAGCATCATCGCCGGCGAGGTCGACATGGCCAGCGCGACCGAGTTCTACCAGCGCTGCTATCAAGGCCACTTCCTCCGCTGGGCCCTGATCGTCGCCTCCTTCTACGAGGTGAACGCTCGCAAGGAGACCTACTTCTGGACGGCCCAGCAGCTCGCGCACGAGGAACTCGGCGTCTTCAACATGTCGCAAGCGGACATGAAGGATGTGTTCGCGACCATGGTCTCGGGCGTGGTCGATCTCGGTGACGCCCAGAACGCCGGACGCTTGCAGAAGGGCGCGGAGCGCGTCCACCAGTACCTCGACGACGACGGCCGCGAGGAGGACGTGACGGCGCTGCTGCAGAAGAGCAAGCAACGCATCTTCGAGTACCTGGATCGCGTCAAGAACCGCGACTCGCGGGCAGCGATGCAGCGCTACAAGGCCGGAGGCACCGAGACCTTCTCCATGGGCCTCGACGCCGACGGCGCCGTGGGTGGGCTCTACGTGACCACCGAACCGCGGCTCGGCCTCTTGCGAAAGGTGGTCGAGGAACGCGCAGAGGCGGCGACCGAAGCGCCAGCCCCGGCGGCGCCGCCTCCTGCGGTGGCCGAGGTCTGAGATGAGGCTCGCCGTGAGCGGGAGCGAGGGGGGAGACGCTCCTCATCACCGATCGCGGCGCGAGGCGCGCATGTCCCGGGAGCCTCTCCCTGGACGCGCGCCAGGATTGATCCGAGAACGACTGAGCTGACACGGGCGAGAGAAGTACTGCATGAAAATCACTGGCTCCAACCTGTCCATCTACGACGTCGCTGACGTCTGCATGAAACGCGCGACGGTCGAACTGGACCCGTCCCAGCTCGAGCGGGTGGCGGTCGCGCACGAGCGCACGCAGGCCTGGGGAGAGGCCCAGCACCCGATCTACGGCGTGAACACCGGCTTCGGTGAACTCGTGCCCGTCATGATCCCCAGGCAGCACAAGCGCGAGCTGCAGGAGAACCTGATCCGCAGCCACGCGGCCGGCGGCGGCGAACCCTTCGCCGACGATGTCGTCCGCGCCATCATGCTCGCCCGCCTCAACTGCCTCATGAAAGGCTACTCGGGCGCCAGCGTGGAGACGGTGAAGCTCCTCGCCGAGTTCATCAACCGCGGCATCCACCCGGTCATCCCGCAGCAAGGCTCCCTCGGCGCCAGCGGCGACCTCTCGCCCCTCTCTCACATCGCCCTGGCCCTCATCGGCGAAGGCACCGTCTCGTTCAAGGGCCAGGTCAGGAAGACCGGCGACGTCCTGCGGGAAGAGGGCCTCAAGCCCCTGGAGCTCGGCTTCAAGGGTGGGCTCACCCTGATCAACGGCACCTCGGCCATGACGGGCGCCGCGTGCGTCGCCCTCGGCCGCGCGTACCACCTCTTCCGCCTCGCGCTCCTCGCGACCGCGGACTTCGTCCAGTGCCTCGGCGGCTCCACGGGGCCCTTCGAGGAGCGCGGGCACCTCCCCAAGAACCACAGCGGCCAGGTGATCGTCGCCCGCGAGATCCGCAAGCTCCTCGCCGGCAGCCAGCTCACCAGCGACCACCAGGACCTCATGAAGGAGATGGTCGCCCGGAGCGGCGTCGGCAACGACGTCGTCGACACCGGGGTCTACCTGCAGGACGCCTACACGCTGCGCGCCGTGCCCCAGATCCTCGGCCCGGTCCTCGACACCCTCGACTTCGCCCGCAAGCTCATCGAGGAGGAGCTGAACTCCACCAACGACAACCCCCTCATCTTCGACGTGCCGGAGCAGACGTTCCACGGCGCCAACTTCCACGGCCAGTACGTCGCCATGGCCTGCGACTACCTGAACATCGCCGTGACCGAGATCGGCGTGCTCGCCGAGCGCCAGCTCAACCGCCTCGTCGATCCCAACATCAACGGCAAGCTCCCGCCCTTCCTCGCCTCGGCCCACAGCGGCCTCCTGTGCGGCTTCGAGGGGGGCCAGTACCTGGCGACCAGCATCGCCTCGGAGAACCTCGACCTCGCGGCCCCCTCGTCGATCAAGTCGCTCCCGTCCAACGGCTCGAACCAGGACGTCGTGAGCATGGGCACGACGAGCGCCCGCAAGAGCCTGCGCCTCTGCGAGAACGTCGGCACCATCGTCTCGACCCTGATCGCCGCGTGCAACCAGGCCGGCCACATCCTCGGCAACGAGCGCTTCAGCCCCCCCATCCGCGAGCTGCACGGCGAGCTGTCCCGCTCGGTGCCGCTGTACCAGGACGACTCGCCCATCTTCGAGCTCTTCCAGACGGTGCGCGCGTTCGTCGGCGGCGACGGGTTCCGCGCCCACCTCGTCACGCATCTCGACCTCGCGGCGACGACCGCGTCATCCTGAGCCGGGCAGGGGAAGGGCCGATGCGTGCGATCCTCTGGCTGGACGAGCCCGGATGCGACGATCCGGCGCTCGTCGGAGGCAAGGCCTCGGGCCTCGGCCGGTGGACGGCCCATCACCAGGTCCCACCGGGCTTCTGCGTGACCGCAGAGGCCCTGGCCCATTTCCCCGAGATCGCGGCCGAGCCCTTCCCCGAAGCCCTTCGAGGGCTCGTCGCCGACGCCTACGCCGCCCTCGGCGCGCGCTGCGGCACCCCCGAGCCCAACGTCGCCGTCCGCTCCTCCGCGGTCGACGAGGACGGTGCCGGCGCCTCCTTTGCGGGCATCTACACCACCTTCCTCAACGTGCGCGGCCTCGACGCCATCCTCGATGCCATCGCCCGCTGCCACGCTGCTGCCGCCGACCCGCGCGTGGCCGCATACCGTACCCAGCGCGGCCTGACCGGCGCAGGCATCGCCGTGCTCGTCCAGCAGCTCATCCCTGCCGACACCGCCGCGGTCGTGTTCTCCGCGAACCCCACCTCGGGCGCCACCGACGAGATCGTGATCAACGCGAGCTTCGGCCTCGGCGAGAGCATCGTCGGTGGCTCGACCACCCCGGACACCTGGATCCTGCGCAAGCCCGACCTGTCGCTCCTCCGGGCCCACACCGGCGAGAAGCAGAACATGACCGTCCTCTGCGAGGGCGGCACGCGCGAGGTCCCTGTCCCGCGGACCTTGCGCACCCGGCCGAGCCTCGACGAGCCCCTCGTCCAGCAGCTCGCCCAGCTCGCCCTCCGCCTCGAAGAAGCGGCGGGCAAGCCGGTCGACATCGAGTGCGCTTACCGGGACGGGCAGCTCTACCTGCTCCAGTGCCGCCCGATCACCACCCTCCGAGCCGAAGGCCAGCGCCCCCGGTCCTGAGCCGAGAAGGCCTCGATGTCCGCCCACCGCGCGTGGAAGCGGCGGTATCGAGCGGCATGAGGCCTCCGTCACCCGCCCCGGGGCCCTCTGCTCACGCGCGGTCCTTGCGCAGATCCTGGCGCAAGCGATCCGCCAGGACCGCCCGCATCTCGCGCGTGTCGTAGATCTTCGTCGTCCCCGTCCCCTTGAACGGCGCGTACGCGAACGCCGACGCCGGGACCTCCGAGAACACCACCTTGTACGTCCTGTTCTCGTCGAACGGCTCCCCCTTGATCCACCAGCCCCCGTTCCCATCGGGATCGATGTTGGCTCGGAGCTGATGGGCCCCCGTCCCCGCGGCCCCATCGCCCACCTGGAGCAAGGTGCGCAGCATCGGCCCGGGCATGTTGAGGAAGCTCAACCGGCCCCCGATCGGAAAGATCCGCACCACGTCGAAGTAGGTGATGTCGCCTTCCGGGATGATCCCGTCGATGCGCACCAGGCCCGAAGGCAAGATCGCCACGTCGGCCTGGGGCACCTCGGCGAGGAACGTCTCGATGATCAGCTTCGTCAGGTTGGTCACCCGGCTCCGCACGTCGGCCTCGTAGCCGATGAGCGGCTCGGGCGCGTACCCCACCACCTCGTCCGGGTCGTACCCCTGCGCGCGGAGCGTATCGAGCGTGATGTTCACCCACCGATCGACCGCCGCTGCCGTCTCCGGCTCGTCTGCGAAGCTCGCGTCGATGTGCACCAGCCGCGAGAACAGCTTGGTCACGCGCGTCTGCGTATCGAACCGGAAGTGGTGGACGAACGCGCTGCGGGCGTTCGAGTCGGCCTTGTAGATCGGGGTCGCATCGGCCCCCACGATGGCCTTCGCGGCCTCGTGCTCGTGGCCCCCGAGGAGCACGTCGAGGCGCGGCACCTCGATCCCGAGCTGCTTGTCGTGATCGAGGGTCAGGTGGGTCAGCGCCAGGAACACGTCCGCCTGGTTCGCGAGCGCGTTCACCTTCGCGCGCGCCGTCTCGATGGGGTCCTGGTACTGGACCCACGGCTTCTTCACCATGTCGATGCACACCCCGAGCAGGGCCACCCGCACCGCTTCCCCGCTCGCGTTCGTGAACTTCACCACGTCGTGCTCGTGGACGTTCGCGTACGGCTGCCCCGCTGCATTCTTGACGTTGGAGACCACCCACCTGAACCGGCTCTCCTCGACCCGAAGCAGGAAGTCGTCCTCGGTCAGATCGAACTCGTGGTTCCCCACCGCCGCATGGGTGAGCCCCGCGGCGTTCAGCGCCTCGATCATGTGCTGCCCGGCGTCGCCGGTCGTCGCCGAGATGACCGAAGGCGCCAGAAAGTCCCCGACCATCACCATCAGCAGGTTGGGGTTCTCCGCTTCGAGCTGCTTGCGCAGCGTCGCCACACGCGCGAGGCCGCCGTAGCGACCCCCCTCCACCGGCGCCGCCTCGTAGACGTCATTGAGCTGGATCACCGTGAAATCGACGACGTGATCCACGCCTGCGCCGCGGACCTCTTCCTCCGAATCGACGACGAGAAGCGTGATGGCATCCGCTGGTGCTGCTTGCTGCGTCATGGTCGCTCGCCTCCTCTCGGTCGGGTGAGCGTTCTCACCCAGACGCTACACGAACCCCCGAACCCCCTGGTCTGGGGTGACCCAGAGTACAGACGTACTGGATGCCACCCCACAGGAATTGCCGTGACGCGATGCCGTGATCACGACGCTCGAGACGCCAGGAGGTGCGGTGGCCTGGTGAGCGGCGTTTTGATTTTCTTCGTACGCCAGGAAACGGTCGACTACCCTCCCGCCGCGCGGGCGCCATGGCGAGGAGGACCCTCGCCGGACCGGGGTGCCCGGGGAGTGCGCGGGTGGAAACGGCGACATCGGCGAGCGCGGGCAGCTGGGTCAAGGTGCGGGACATCGAGCGCCTGCCCGCCAAGGAGACACGCCACTTCGTCCGGTGGTTCGAGCGCAAGGAGCCGGTGATCTTGACCGGCCTCGACCTCGATCTCGCCGCGTGGACGCCGGAGAGCATCGTCTCGCGCTGGGGGGAGAACCGCGTCCGGATCTGCAACCACGAGGGCGCCTCCGACCACGACCCGATGGGCTGGCTTCACGAGGTCTCCATCGCCGAGTACTTCGGCCGCCACTTCACCGCCGGTCAGGCGATGCGGATCATGGGCGCCTCGCTCGCGCAGCTCGAAGGCCGGGACGACATCTGCCAGCGGCTCGGCCTCGACGCCATCCGCCCCCCGTCGCTCGAGCAGTCCCGCAGCCTGTTCTTCGCCAGCGCCTCGGGGGGCGTGGTCCCGCTCCACTTCGACGTCGACTTCGCGCACATCTTCCTCGTCCAGGCCCACGGCGCCCGCGAGATCCGCCTCTTCGCCCCGGCCCAGTCGCGCAACCTCTACAAGTACCCGATGCGACCCCAGGCCTCCGTCGCCCTGGATCAGCCGGACTTCGAGCAGTTTCCTCGCCTGCAACGGCTGGAAGGCCACCAGTGCCGCCTCGTCGCCGGCGAGGTCCTCTACATGCCCGCCCGGTACTGGCACCTCGTGGAGTACACCGAGCCGTCGTGCGGGATGGCCATCCGCTTCCGCAAGGCCGGCTTCGAAGGGCGAACCCTCGCCTCCTACGGCAAGAACGTGGCGGCGCTGGACCTGTGGCTGCGGAGTCGCAGCTGGGGCGGCGCCTGGAGCAACCTCATGAAAGGGATGGCGCGCCTCTAGGCGGCCCGAGCCATGGCCAGAGACCACCTCTACCACCGCGAGTTCTTCGAGGCCCTCCGCGAGCACCCCCTGGGCGAGCGCGGGTGGGTGCAGCACCTCAAGAACATCCACGACGCCGCCGACGCCGCCGACGCCGCACCGTCACGCTTCGTCCGCTACCTCGATCGCGAACGCCGCTGCCACCCTTCCGACGTCTGGTCGGTCACCCTCACCGGCACGTACCGCGCCGGGCACCACTACAAGGGCATCTTCAACTGCAAGACGCCGTTCGACCTCCACCTCTACTCGCTGCTCCTCTGGGAGCTGAAGCCGAGGACGATCATCGAGCTCGGCTCGTTCCACGGCGGCAGCGCCCTCTGGTTCGCCGACCAGCTCTCGCTCCTCCACCACGGCGGGGTCGTCCACTCCTTCGAGCGCTTCGCCGAGCTGGTCAGCCCCCGCGCCGAGCACCCGTCCCTCACGTTCCATCGCGCCGATCTCAACGATCTCACGTCCCTCGACGCGAGCCTCTTCGAGCGCCTCCCGCACCCGTGGCTCGTCGTCGACGACGCCCACGCCAACGTCTGCAATGTCCTCCGCTACCTCGACGGTTTCGCGAAGGAGGGCGACTACTACGTCATCGAGGACATCACCTCGGACTTCAAGAGCGAGCGGTACGAGGAGATCGGCCAGACGGTGGACGCTTTGAACTACCTCGTCGACACCAGCTACACCGACAACTTCGGCTACAACCTGACCTGCGCGCCCAACGGCTGGCTGCGCAAGATGGGCTGATCCCAGCGGCTCAGGCGTGCGGACCGCTCGGCTCCGGAGGAAGCGGCGCCTTCTGGGCCCCATCGGTCGCGCGCAGCTCGTTCCGGTGCTTCAGCAGCGGGTAGGCGCCGACGCCGAGGCTTGCCAGGAGCCCGATGGGGGCGAACAGGATCGCCTGGTAGAGCCCCCAGTGCAGGAGGAAGACCCCGGCGATGTTGATCACGCCGGGCACGACCCCCACCACGAACCCCGCCTTCAAGACCTTGTCCATCTCCTCGGCCAGCTCGAAGAGCTTCGTCAGCTTCTCCAGGCTCTGATCCATCAACACCACCTGCGCCGTGTCGGTCGCCACCGTCGTGGCACCGCGCAAGGAGACCGACACGTTCGCCTTCTTCAGCGCGATGGAGTCGTTGATCCCATCGCCGACGAAGCACACCGCGCGCCCTTCCGCCTGGAGCTGCTCCACGAGGTCCGCCTTGCCCTCCGGCAGCACGTTGGCAAAGTAGCGATCGAGCCCGAGCTGCTCGGCCAGCCGGCGCGTCGGCTCCTCCTGATCGCCGGAGATGATCGACACCTGGAGGCCGCGCGCGTGCAAGGCCCGGATCACCGACGCGGCCTCGGGCCGGATCGTCGGCTGGAGCTCGATCGTGCCCGCGAGCTGCCCGTCCACGGCCACCAGAACCATCGAGTGACCGTGCTGGTGCGACGCTTCCTGACGCGCCTGGACCTCGGGGGGCACCTCGATGCCCTCCAGGCCCATGAAGCGGTCGCTGCCCACCCGCACGAGCTTCTCCCCGATCGTGACCTTGATGCCGTAGCCCAGCTCGTAGTGGGCGTCCTCGATCTGCGGCAGAGAGAGCCCGCGCGCGGCGGCTTCGGCCACGATCGCGCGCGCGATGGGGTGGCTCTGCCGGTGCTCCGCGGCTGCCGCCAGGGTGAGCAGCTCGTTCTCGCCGAGCCCGTTCAGACCGCGGATCGCGGCGACGCTCGGCTCGCCAGTAGTGAGCGTCCCCGTCTTGTCGAACACGACCGTGTCCACGTCGTGGAGCAGCTCCAGCGAGCGCCCGTCCTTCACCAGGATCGCGTTGCGGGACGCGATGTTGAGCAGGTTCAGCATCGCGATCGGCGCCGTGATGCGCACGTTGACGCCGAACGACGAGTTCAGCACCGCCAGCGCGCTCTCCCCGCCGAACACCGCCCAGGCGAGGCCCCCCAGGGCCAGCGTCGGCGGCGCGCACGCATGCGCCAGCATCGTCCCCTTGGACTGGAGGGAGGCCTGGTAGCTGGCCGTCCGGTTCAGCACCTCGCCGATGTTGGCGGCCACCGTGTCCCGGCCCGCCTTGTCCACGCGCACGTGGACCTTGCCCGACAGCACCACCGTCGAGGCGTACACCAGCGAGCCCACGGTCTTCTCGATCGGCTGCGCCTCGCCGGTCAGCATCTGCTGATCGATCGACGCCACGCCTTCGAGCACCTCGCCGTCCACCGGCATGAACTGTCCAGCGCCGACGACGATCACGTCCCCGGGCAGGATCTGGTCGAAGGGGACCTCGATCTCGTCGTCGTCCACCAGTAGCCACACCGAGAGCGGCTGCTTGGAGAAGACCTGGATCAGCCCCTTGTGCGAGCGATCCTGGGTGATCACCAGGAGCTTCTCGCCCAGGTAATAGAGCAGCGCCGAGAGCGTCGCCGGCGCATAGAACCCGCCGAGCCAGATGCCGGTCACGTTGACCGCGCTGAGGACGTGGTAGTTGACCTTCCGCTCCTTCAACGCGCGGACGGCGATCCCGTAGATCGGGAACATGAGGCTGAAGGCGAGGGGAATGGTGACGACCAGGGACGGGGGGAAGACCGTGGTCCCCACGATCACCGCGCCGAGGGTCGCCGTGGAGAACGCGATGCGCCGGTTCAGCCAGCGCTCGCGGGGGCTGATGGTGACCCCCTCCGAGGCCATCTCGTCGAGCTGCTCGCTGCGCGAGCGCCCGAAGAGGGGGTCGAAGCGGTCGCGCATGAACCGCTGGTAGCGCTCGTCGATCTCGGATGCCTTCTGGTGCAAGGTCTCCCGGACCTCGTCCACCGTCTGCCCGGTGGCCTCGACGGTGCGGTCGAGCACGGGGGTCACGTGCTGCTGGTGGAGGAACACCAGGTGGTCGGCAAACCCGTCGAGCTGCTCGATCACCGTTGTCTTGCCGTTCACCGGCGCGGCGCTCCTGCCATTCACGGGCGCTTCGGCTTCGGCGACGGCGACGCTCCCCGCCGCCACCGCGCCCTTTCGGAGCGGCTTCAAGCGCGTGTCGCTGAGGACCACCACCTGGTCGGCGAGCTGGTCCAGCTCGTCGACCGCGGCGCGACCTGCGTCGATCAGGAAACGGAACGAGATCATCGTCAAATCCCAGGCTTGGACCGGTCGCCATCCGTACAGCGCGCCGCCAGCGCAGACCTGCCCCCCGAAGGCGTCTTCTTCACCCGAACGCTCGGCAAAACCCGGTGGAGCGTGGGTGGCTACTCATCGGGAGGAAGGCTAGCAGCGGGCGCGCGACACTGTCCAGTCACAGGGCCCCAGCGTCGAGGTCGAGCCGTCGAGGGCGTGCTTCCTCGAGCACGTCGATGTGCTCGGGGAAGTGCGCCTTCGTGCTGGGGGAAGCACGTCCACGTGCTGGGGGAAGCACGCCTTCGTGCTCGGGGAAGCACGTCCACGTGCTCGGGGAAGCACGCCTTCGTGCTGGGGGAAGCACGTCCACGTGCTGGGGGAAGCACGCCTTCGTGCTGGGGGAAGCACGCCTTCGTGCTCGGGGAAGCACGTCCACGTGCTGGGGGAAGCACGCCTTCGTGCTCGGGGAAGCACGTCCACGTGCTGGGGGAAGCACGTCCACGTGCTGGGGAAGCACGTCCACGTGCTGGGGGAAGCACGACCTCGTGCTGGGGGAAGCACGACCTCGTGTTTGGGGAAGCACGCCTTCGTGCTGGGGGAAGCACGACCTCGTGCTGGGGGAAGCACGACCTCGTGCTGGGGGAAGCACGACCTCGTGCTGGGGGAAGCACGACCTCGTGCTTGGGGAAGCACGACCTCGTGCTGGGGGAAGCACGACCTCGTGCTTGGGGAAGCACGACCTCGTGCTTGGGGAAGCACGACCTCGTGCTGGGGGAAGCACGACCTCGTGCTGGGGGAAGCACGACCTCGTGCTTGGGGAAGCACGACCTCGTGCTGGGGGAAGCACGTCCTCGTGCTTGGGGAAGCACGTCCTCGTGCTTGGGGAAGCACGTCCACGTGCTTGGGGAAGCACGTCCACGTGCTTGGGGAAGCACGACCTCGTGCTGGGGGAAGCACGACCTCGTGCTGGGGGAAGCATGAACAATTGTTTGCCAAACAACCAGATGATGGGCCAACCGCGTTGGCGCAGCGCCCCTGCACGAGGCGGGACCTGGGTTGCTGTCATCCCACCCTCTCTCGCTCAGCCGGACCCATGAAAGCGGTTCGGTTCTGGTGTGCGTCTCAGAGGCGAGACGACAGGGACTGCGAAGCGGCGTCTGCGAGTTTAACGGCCGCACTATATAACGAACACTTTATATAACGCGCTCGTCATGTGCGATTTTGGGCGCTCAGAGGTCCGCGGGCGCCTGAAATCCAGGCTCGATCCGTCCACGCGCATACGGTGAAGGGAGAGCGCGCGCCTGAGCCTCCAGGCTGTCGCTCTCATGCATCGTCGAGAAGGCATGCGCCGTCGAGATGGGGAAGGAGTGAGGGCCGAACTCGTGGCGTCGCACAGAGGCCCTCCGTCACCATCCGTCCCTGGTTCGTGTCTGCGCTTCAGCCGCAGGTGCCGTCGCGGGACGTGTCCCGGCGGCAGTCCGACGGATCCATCGGGTGATCCTTCTGGCATGCCTCCGCGCAGCTGAAATCGCCGCCGAAGCCACACTTCGACATGCACGCCATGAAATTGCCCGAGCACTTGTTCACGGCGGCGACCGAGGGGCACTCGTAGAAGGCCTTGTTGATGCAGCACGAGGCCGAGCTGGACCCGGAGCTGGAGCCGGAGCTGGACCCGCCCCCCGCATTTCCCGCTCTGGCTCCAGAAGAGCTTTGCGCTCCTCCCACGGTCGGCATGCTCGGCATCGTCGGCATGCTCGGCATGCTCGGCATCCCGGAGCCGCCGGATGCACCACCGCTCACGCTCACGCCAGAGTTCAGCGCCGAGGACAGCGCTCCGAGGAACCCGCCCCCCTTGTCTTCGGAGGGGGCCGGCTTGTTCTGCGCCGCGCGCGCGTCCTCTGCCTTCTTCGCGTCCGCCTTGGCCTGCTCCGAGGCCATGGCCTTGGCGTTCGCTTCCTCGAAGATCTCCTGGCCGAGCTTCATGCCGGCGTCGTTCAGCTCCGCACGCTTGGCTTCGGGGAGCTTCTTCGAGACGTCGACCGCCAGCACGACCTTGGTGCCCTTCACCTTGAAGTGGATGGTCACGTCGGCGTTCTGGGAAAACTTGCACCACTCCCGCGCGCGACAGGAGGGCGTGTAGCCACGCTGGATCAGGATGTTCTCGATCGGAGCGATGGTGAAGGCACCGTCCTCGCCCCCATAAGCAAGGGGGCGAGTCTCCCGGACGGTGCTGCACGAAACGGTGAAGAGCAACGCTGCTGCTGCCACGAAAGAAAGGGATTTGGAGCGCATGGTCCTTTGACGGGTCGCTTGAGGTTGAATGGGTGCGCAGGGAACGCGCGCGGGATCGATCCGACTTCGATGCGAGGGCGCGCGACTCCCCGATTGAACACTAGCCAAAGTTCTCGCCGCATACACGAGGGAGCCGCGTCCCAGCACGCTCTCCACGCGGCGTGAGCGCGGCCACTGCGTGGCGCCGGGTTCGTGTGGTAGCGGTGAGGCGTGGGTCGGCCTCTCCTCATCACGGGTTCCGAAGGACTGATCGGCCGCGCGCTGGGGCAGTCGCTCGTCGCGTCTGGCTTCGAGATCCGCGGGCTCGACCTCCGGGCGAGAGCAGGAATCGGACAGGGCGATGTCCGCGTGCTGGAGACCGTCCGGGAACGGATGAGGGACTGCGTGGGGGTCGTGCATCTCGCCGCCGTGTCGCGGGTGATCTGGGGCGAGCAGGATCCGCAGGGGTGCTGGGAGACGAACGTGGGTGGCACGGGGAACGTGCTCACCGCCGCCCTCGGGGCCCAGCATCGACCCTGGGTGCTGTTCGCGAGCAGCCGAGAAGTCTACGGGCAACCCCGCGACGTGCCGGTCTCCGAGGACGCACCGCTCGCCCCGTTGAACGTCTACGGCCGCTCGAAGGTCATGGGGGAGCGCCTGCTCGAGGAGGTCAGGGAAGCCGGACTGCGCACGGCCGTGGTCCGCCTCTCCAACGTCTACGGGAGCCCCGAAGATCACCCCGATCGGGTCGTCCCGGCGTTCGCACGCGCGGCGCTCCTCCGTGGGCAACTGCGCGTGGACGGCGCCGGCAACACGTTCGACTTCACGCATCTGAGCGATACGGTGCGCGGGCTCGTGGGCCTCGTCGCGGCGCTGGAGGGGGGAGAGGGCAAGCTCCCGCCGGTGCACCTGGTCACGGGCATCCCCACGACGCTCGGCGCGCTGGCCAGGCTCGCCGTGACCCTCGCCGGGACGGGGGCCGAGGTGGTCGAGGCGGCGCCCCGCGACTTCGACGTATCGCACTTTCACGGCTCCCCGCAGCGAGCGAAGGAGATCCTCGGCTGGGAAGCCCAGGTGTCGATCGAGGCGGGGCTGGCGAAGCTCATCGAAGCCTTCAGAGGACCATGCCGGCAGCTCGGCACCATGCACCATGGACGCAGAGGATGAACCTCGCGCCCGGCATGGTTCGAACCGGCCTGTCGTTGGAGAGCGTGCAGGACGCGCCGAACACGCACAAGCCCCTGGCGGGATCGGTCGGATCCGAGGCAGCTTCGGATCCCTCCGCGCCACGGTGAACCCGTCCAGCGATGCGGACGGCGTGGGGCCGCCGGGTTACGCGCTGCGCCAGGCGCGACGAGGAGGCCACCGAGCGCGGACCGGCGACGCACGACCAGGAGGTGCGTCCCGCCCCGGTGAATGAACGGGCGGTGGCGCGCACCAGAGGTCCGGGAGCGTGCACAGCGCCCTGGTGGCGAGTCACCGCGTGCCGTGGAGGTCAGCATGATGGGTCGGCGTTGCAGGCCAGGCAGTGACGGGGCGGACGGAGGGTACGATCGCTCGGTCACGCCACGGATCGCCCCGTATGCGCGGCTGATGCTCGGAGCGCTGCTCGCGCTGGGTGGGTGCGGCACGTCCGAGCCGCAGCGCGAGCCGTCCGAACGAGGCTCGGATCGAGGACCTGATCGAGGCGCCGATCTGCGGGCACGGTTCCCGGAGCACGCACCGCGCATCCTGGACGCTGCCGCCGCGTTCAGTGTGTCGCCGGAAGGGTTCGTGACCTGGAACGCGCCCTTGGCGGTGACCACCGGGCGTGACGCGGCGGGGGAGGTGCCAGGGATCGAGGGGATGGCGGACGGCGCGAGAGAAGGGCTACGGGTGACGTTACCCGGGCGTGGAGAAGGGGCGCTTCGCTTCACGCTGCCAGCCTTCGAGGCGAAGGTCCGCGAGGTCGGAGCGACGGGAGAGGGCGCACTCGTGGGCAGCGCCGTGGTGTACCCGCGCGAAGGGGGCGCGTCGTTCTGGGCCGTGACGGCAGGAGGCGTCGAGGAGTGGCTGCTCTTCGAGCAAGGGGTGAAGGAAGGGACCCCGGCGGCGGTCTGGGAGGTGGAGGGGGCCTCGCTGCGGCAGCGTGGCGCAGGGATCGAGGTGCTGGACGCGCTCGGAGCACCTCGGCTGAGGGTGGATGCGCCCGAAGCGGTGGCCGTGGGAGGGCGGCCGGTCGACGTGCGGCTCGCGGCGCGCGGGGAGCGCATCGAGCTGTTCGTGCGCGGCGCGGCCGGGGTGCCGGTGCTGGTCGATCCGAGCTGGGTCGTCGTCGGGGCGATGGACCAGGCGCGAGCCTTCCACACGGCCACGGAGCTCCCGGACGGGCGGGTGCTCGTCGCCGGCGGAGAGCAGCAGACGATCCAGAATGGCCATCCGAATTCCGAGTTCACGGAGGACCGGACGGCAGGCCTGTCGACGGTGCGCTTCTTCCATCCCGAGGACCAGGGGTGGTCGGCTGCGCCTTCGATGAGCACGCAGCGCACCCGGCATACCGCCACCTTGCTCCTGGATGGTCGGGTGCTCGTGGTGGGTGGGCGGAGCGGTGACCGCTTCTATGCCTCGGCGGAGATCTACGATCCGGCCACGAATGCCTGGAAGGTCGTTGCCCCCATGGCGTCGACGAGACGTCACCACTCCGCCACCTTGCTCCAGGATGGACGGGTGCTCGTGGCGGGGGGGTCGAACTGGCTCAACAGACCCCTCAACACGAGCAGCCAGGTCTACGATCCGTCGACCGACACCTGGAGCCCCGAGACCGCTGCGAACACGTATCGACACGCTCACACGGCGACGCGGCTCGCGGACGGGAAGGTCCTGGTCGTCGGGGGATACGTCGGCGTCTTCGCCGCCTCCGCCGAGGTCTACGACCCTGCGGGCGACACCTGGACGGTCGTCAGCAGGCCGCAGCGTTCTCACGAAGGGGGCCACTCCGCAACGCTGCTTCCCGATGGTCGGGTGCTCGTGGTGGGCGGCGACCGTTACTGGGACCCGAGCTGGAGCGAGGCGGAGATCTACGATCCGGTCGCGGGGACCTGGACCGATGCCCCTGGCTCCGTCGGTTCCTGGAACCTCGCTTCAGGCTTCACCACGTACGGCATCCGCGGCCGCCCTGCGGTGACCTTGCCCGGCGGGAAGCTCCTGCTGACCGGCGGGCAAGAGTACGTCTTCAGGAACTGCGGCACGGCGTCGTGCGAAAAAACCACCTTCTACGACAGGCTGAGCCGGACCGAGGTCTTCGATCCGGCGACCCTGGGGTGGTCGCTCGGTCCGGCGATGAGCGCGCCGCACGGCATGCACACCGCCACCTTGCTCGCGAGCGGGAAGGTGCTCGTGACGGGAGGCTACTCGAGCGCGCCGAACCTGCGGCTCATCCCCTCCAACCGGGTCGAGCTCCTGGCGCTCGTCGATCCGGGTACGCCCTGCGCGGCGGCGAGTGATTGCGCGGGCGCCGCCTGTGTGGATGGGGTCTGCTGCGACACGACCTGTGCCGGGCCCTGCGAGGCGTGCTCGGTCGCAGCAGGGGCCATGATCGATGGGGTGTGCGCGCCGATCTCCGGCCCCCCTTGCGACGATGGGAACGGCTGCACGCAGGCCGACACGTGCGACGCGGGGGCGTGCGTGGGGGCGCCCGTGGCCGACGGGGTGGCCTGCGACGATGGGACGAGCTGCACGGCGGGCGACGTGTGCGCAGGCGGGGTGTGCACGGGGGCGCCCGTCCTGGAGGGGACGCCCTGCGACGATGGCGATGCGTGTACGCAGGTGGACACCTGCTCGGGGGGCGCGTGCGTGGGCGGCGCGCCGGTGGTCTGCACGTCGACCGGAGACTGCGACGTCGCGCGGTGCCACCCTGCGACCGGGCTTTGCATGCATGTGCCCGCCGCGGGAGGGACGCCGTGTGACGATGGCGTCCTCTGCACCCACACGGACGAGTGCCAGGGAGGGGTCTGCGCGGGGACGGCGGTGACCTGCACACCGTCCAGCACCTGCCAGATCGCGACCTGCGATCCGGGCACGGGGGGCTGCGTCGAGGCGCCGAGGGACGACGGCGAGAGCTGCAACGACGGCGACGGCTGCACGCTGGTCGACACCTGCCTCGACGGGGTGTGCGGCGGCGGGGAGCCGAAGGTCTGTCCGGTGGCGAGGAGCTGTCTCGTCGCGCCCTGCATCTCGCCGAGCGGGGGGTGCGCGCAGCCGGTTTTCCGCCCTGACGGGTCGCCCTGTCCCGACCCGACGTCGAGCCGGTGGGTGCCCGTCGCGCCGATGGCCGAGGGCCGCGTGTACCACACGGCGACGGAGCTTCTGGATGGGACGGTGCTGGTCGTGGGCGCTGGCTTCCCGGTGAGCGAGACCGTGTGGACCGGCGCGACGTACCTGGCGTCGGCAGAGCGGTACGATCCCGTGACCGACACGTGGTCGTCGGCCGGGACCCTGACGACGGCACGAGGGCTCCACACGGCCACGCGGTTGCCCGACGGGACGGTGCTGGTGGCCGGGGGCCGGGGCGCCTCGCAGACGGCGACGGCAGAGCGGTACGATCCGGGGAGCAACACCTGGAGCGTCGTCACGTCCATGAACGTGGCGCGCGGCCAGCACGCCGCCACGCTGCTGCCGAACGAGAAGGTGTTCGTCGTCGGAGGGAAGCCGCACACGAGCCATCTGGAGCTGTTCGATCCGGTGACGGGCACCTGGGCGCTCGCCTCATCGAATCACTTCGATGTCGGATGCCTCGCCGTCCCGCTGCTGGATGGCCGGGTCCTGGTGGTCAACGCGGCGCGCGCCCCGTACGACATCTACGACCCGGTCGCGGACACGTGGGCTCAGACCGGCATGGCGCGCATCCTCCCCAAGCCCACCGCGACACGGCTCCCGAGCGGCAAGGTCCTCGTTCTGGGCAGCGATCTCATCACCAATGGGGGCAGGGAGGGCTGGCTGCTCAATCCGGTGACGAAAGGCTTCAACGAGACGTCTTCGATGCTCGGGCTGCGCTCCGAACACGGGGCTGCACTGCTGCAGGACGGGACGGTGCTGGTGATGGGCGGGCGAGGGGCCAATCTGACCCTCTCGAGGATCACCGAGCGCTACGATGAAGCGAGCAACAAGTGGCGTCCGGACGCGCCCCTGGAGAAAGGGGTCTACCGCCACACGACGACGCGACTCGCCGATGGGCGGGTGCTGATCGTCGGCGGCTGTACGTCGTCGTGCGGCACGAACGAGGCGTGGATCTACGAGCCGGGCAGCGTGTTCGCCGGGGAAGGGGTGTGCAGCCAGAGCGTCTGCGTCGCTGGGGGCGGGTCTGGATCGGGGGGGAGCGGTGGTTCGGGGGGCAGTGGTGGTGGTGAAGGCGTCGGGGGAAGCCATGGGGTCGGCGCAGGTGGCGGGGCTGGTGGAAGCGGTGGTCCGGGTGGCGCCGGTGGCCATGGTGCGGACGGGGGAGGCAGTGGCGCGACGGGGGGTGGAGCTGGAGCTGGGACAGGAGGAACTGCCGCGGGTGGCGGAGCTGGTGGTGACGTGAGCACGAGTGGAACCGGTGGCGCGACCACCAGCAGCAGCACGAGTGGCGTCGGTGGTGCGACCACCAGCAGCACGAGTGGCGTCGGTGGTGCGACCACCAGCAGCACGAGTGGCGTCGGTGGTGCGACCACCAGCAGCACGAGTGGCGTCGGTGGCGCGACCAGCAGCAGCGGCACGAGTGGCGTCGGCGGCGCGACCAGCAGCAGCGGCGCGACCACCACGGGGACAGGGGGTCAGGGGACCGACGAGGAAGACGCTGCCGTCTCACCGGAGGGGGGACACACGATCATCCGGTTCTGCGGTGTCGGTCGTTCTTCCGGGATCGCAGGCATCTGGCCCTGGTGTGTGCTCGCAGGGCTGCTGACCCTCCGTCGGAGGCATCGCACCGAGAGGAGCCAGCTCCGGATGGCGCCACGACGTCGATCCATCAGGTCGCGCCAACGCACCCCGTCGATCCGCACGCCGGGTGTTCAGGAAGCGACCTCGGCGCGCTCCGGGCGCAGCGTTTCCCGACGTTTCATGGGACCATTGGCTGGCGCGGCGACGCGAACGGACGGCACGGGCTGAACGGACGGGGGAGGGAACCCTCCGAGAGGGAGCGTGCGCAGGTGCAGCGGGAGCGCGCAGAAGCGCGCCGTGGAGGGCAGCATGTTCGGACGAGGTTCCAGATCTGGCGGCCAGAGGTCGGACGGAGGTGGGGGTCGCTCGGTCCCGGCGTGGCTCTTCCCATGGGCGCTCCTGTCGCTCGGGGCGCTGCTCGTGCTGGGTGGCTGTGGCACTGCTGGCCGGTCCTCCGAGCCGTCGGAGCGATGGCCGGATCGAGGGGCCGAGCTGCGGGCGCGGTTCCCGGAGCAAGCGCCGCGCGTCCTCGATGGGGCCATCGCGTTCGCGGCGACGCCGGAGGGGTTCGTGGCGGGGGGCGCGTCCCGCACAGGGCCCACGGCGGGTGAGGCGAACGGCGAGGTGATCGCCCGCGAGGCGATGGCGGGCAGGGCGGAGGGCCGGCTGCAGGTGACCTTGCCCGGGCGGGGGGAAGGCGCGCTTCGCTTCACGCTGCCGGGATTCGATGCGCAGGTCCGTGAGGGCGGCGCGGCGGGAGACGGCGCGCTCGTGGGCGGCGCCGTGGTGTACCCGCGCGAGGGGGGCGCTTCGTTCTGGGCCGTGACGGCAGGCGGTGTCGAGGAGTGGCTGCTCTTCGAGCACGGGGTGTCGGAAGGGCGCCCGGCAGCCGTCTGGGAGGTGGACGGGGCCGAGCTGCGGCAGCGCGGTGCAGGGGTCGAGGTGCTGGATGCGCTCGGGGTGCCGCGGCTGCGGGTGGACGCGCCCGAGGCGGTGGCGGTGGGTGGGCGGCCGGTCGAGGTGCGGCTCGCGGCACGCGGAGAGCGCATCGAGCTGTTCGTGCGCGGCGCGGTCGGGGTGCCAGTGCTGGTCGATCCGAGCTGGGTCGTCGTCGGGGCGATGGACGAAGCGCTGAGCTACCACACGGCCACGGAGCTCCCGGACGGGCGGGTGCTCGTCGCCGGTGGGGAGCGGACGATCGTGTCCGACTGGCAGGTGGACGCGGAGTCGTCGCTCGTGGCGCCGGGCCTGTCGACGGCGCGCTTCTTCCATCCCACGGATCACACCTGGTCGACGGCGCCCGCGATGGGCACGCAGCGCACCCGGCACACCGCGGTGCGGCTCCTGGACGGGCGGGTGCTCGTCGTCGGGGGGCGGAACGGTGCCAGCCTCTTCGCCTCGGCGGAGGTCTACGATCCGGCCACGAACGCCTGGGCGGTCGCGGCGCCGATGGCGCGGGGGCGGCGACAGCACACGGCCACCGTGCTCCTGGATGGTCGGGTGCTCGTCGTGGGCGGCGACACCACGAGCGGCTCGCCCACCGTGTCGATGAGCCAGATCTACGATCCGACGACCGACACCTGGAGTCCGGAGGTCGCCACGCACACCCGCCGGGGCGCGCACTCGGCGACGCGGCTCGCGGACGGGAGGGTCCTGATCGTCGGGGGGCAGCTCTCCGTCTCTCAGGCCGCCGCCGAGCGGTACGATCCGGGGAGCGACACCTGGGCGATCGTCAGCCCGCCGCAGCGACCCCACACCCAGGATCATGCGGCCGCGCTGCTCCCCGACGGGCGGGTGCTCGTGGTGGGCAGCGTCTGGATCGGCGCCGCGAACGAGGCGGAGATCTACAGCCCGAGCACGGGGCTCTGGGCCAGCGCGCCTGGCGTCGTCGGCTCCTGGAACCTCTTGCCGTACAACACCTACGGCATCCGTGGCCGCCGCGCGGTGACGCTGCCCGATGGGAGGATCCTGCTGAGCGGCGGGCACGAGTACGTCTCCAAGCCCTGCGGCACGGCGTCCTGCCAGCCAGAGCGCTTCTACGACATGCTGCGCCGGACCGAGATCTTCGACCCGGTGACCGGCGGGTGGTCGCTCGGTCCGGTGCTGAACGCGCCGCACAGCATGCACACCGCCACCCTGCTCGCGAGCGGGAAGGTGCTCGTGACGGGCGGCTACGCGAGCGCGCCGGCCATGCAGCTGACCCCGTCCAGCCAGGCCGAGGTCATGACGCTCGTGGATCCTGGGACGCCGTGCGCATCGTCGGGCGACTGCGCCGGAGCGGCCTGCGTGGACGGGGTCTGCTGTGACACGGTCTGCGAGGGTCCCTGCGAGGCGTGCTCGGTCGCGGCGGGAGCGGCGGTGAACGGGGTGTGCGCGCCCATCTCGGGGCCGAGCTGCGACGATGGCAACGGCTGCACGGAGGCCGACACCTGCGACGCAGGCGCGTGTGTGGGGATGCCCGTGGCCGACGGCGCGAGCTGCGACGATGGGACGGGCTGCACCGTGGCCGACGTGTGCGCGGGCGGGGTGTGCACGGGAGCGCCCGTGGGGGATGGCACGCCCTGCGACGATGGCGACGCGTGCACGCAGGTGGACACCTGCACGGGCGGCGCATGCGTGGGCGGCACCCCGGTGACCTGCACGCCGGCCAGCGGGTGCGATCTCGCGCAGTGCAATCCGACGACGGGGCTCTGCGTCCACGCGCCCCTGGGGGGCGGGACGGCCTGCGACGATGGCTCCCTCTGCACGCACACGGACCGGTGCCTGGGCGGTGTCTGCACGGGAACGGCGGTGCCCTGCACGCCGTCCAGCACCTGCCAGATCGCGGCCTGCAATCCGGCCACCGGGAGCTGCTCCGAGACACCGAAGGACGACGGGGCGAGCTGCAGCGACGGGAATGCCTGCACGCTGTCCGACATCTGCCTGGACGGGCAGTGCAGCGGCGCGGATCCCAAGGTCTGCCCGGTCGAGCGGAGCTGCCTCGTCGCGTCGTGCACGCCAGGGAACGGCGTGTGCCAGGCGGCCGTGAGTCGCCCGGACGGGACACCTTGCGCCGATCCCACCTCGAGCGGCTGGCTACCCGCCGCGTCGCTCTCCGAGGGGCGCGTGTACCACACGGCCACGGAGCTGCTGGACGGGACGGTGCTCGTCGTGGGCGCAGGCTTCCCGGTGAACGGGAGCTGGTCCGGCGCGAGCTACCTGGCCTCGGCGGAGCGGTACGATCCGGTGACCGACACGTGGTCGTCGGCCGGCGCGCTGACGACGGCGCGTGGTCTCCACACGGCGACGCGGCTGCCCGACGGGACGGTGCTGGTCACCGGGGGTCTGGGTCAGGCACAGACGGCGACCGCGGAGCGGTACGATCCGGTGAGCAACACCTGGAGCGTCGTCCCGTCGATGAGCGTGGCGCGCAGCCGTCATGCGGCCACGTTGCTTTCGAGCGGCGAGGTGCTGGTCGCCGGAGGGACGCCGAGCACGACCGTGGTGGAGCGCTACGATCCGACCACCAACGCCTGGACGATCGGGACACCGAAGCTCCGCGCGGACGGGATCCTGGCGGTCCCCTTGCTGGACGGGCGGGTGCTGGTGCTCGGGGCGAGCGTGAGCAACCACGAGGCCTACGATCCGGTCACCGCCACCTGGCAGGTGGTGGGCAGCACCGACGTTGCGCGCAGCAACCCCACGGCGACGCGGCTTCCCAGCGGGAAGGTGCTGGTCCTGGGCGGGGGGACGTCGACGACCACGCGCCGCAGGGCGGAGGTGTTCGATCCGGCCACGAACACGTTCACCATCACGACGCCGCTGAGCACCCAGCGCTCGGGGCAAGGCGCCGCGCTGCTCGCGGACGGGACGGTCCTGGTGATGGGCAGCGAGGGGTTCGACACGGCGCCGCCCGTGGCCGTCGAGCGGTACGACGAGACGAGCACCACGTGGCCCATGGATCCGCCGCTGGTGCGAGGGGTGTACCTCCACAGCACGACGCGGCTCGCGGATGGGCGTGTGCTGATCGCGGGGGGGTGCACGTCGTCGTCCGCTGCGTCGTGCGGCACGAACGAGGCGTGGATCTACGTGCCCGGTGGCGTGTTCGCGGGCGAAGGGGTGTGCAGCGAGAGCGTCTGTGTCGCCGTGGGAGGACCAGGCGCGGGGAGTGGTGGGGCCGGGGGCGTGAGCCAGGGCGTCGGTGGCAGCGGCGGCGCCAGCGGCAGTGGTGGGGCCGGGGGCAGTGGAGGTGCGGGAGCCAGCGGTGGGGCCGGGGGCAACGGTGGCGCTGGAGGCGATGGGGGGGCGGGGGCGGCCAGTCAGGGGGCGGGCGGCAGCGGGAGCGTCAGCGGCAGTGGCGGGGCTGGAGCCAGCGGCGCGGGTGGCGCTTCGAGCAGCAGCACCAGCGGCGCGGGCGGCGCTTCGAGCAGCAGCACCAGTGGTGCGGGTGGTGCTTCCAGCTCGGGGGCAGGGGGGCAGGGACCTGACGAGGATGGCCCCGGCTCCCCCTCTTCGCCGAGTGGGCACACGATCATTCAGTTCTGCGAGATCAGCTGGTCGTCCGAGATGCCAACCACCTGGCCATGGTGCTTGCTCGCGGGTCTGCTGACCTTGCGACGAGGGCGCCGACGAACCGTTCAGCCCCCGAACGGAGCGACGACGGACGTGGAACTGAACCTCCCCGGTTCACCACCGCCCATCGTCTCCCTGCGCCGGGGGGCGCATCTCACTGACAGACCTTGCCTCGCCCCCGAAGCAGCTCTTCACAGCGCCCCTTCGGGCAGTCGTCATGCTTGTCGCACGACTTGCGACACACCGGCTTCACGGCCTTGAAGGCATCGCCGACGCACTCGTGACCGGGCTTGCAATCCGACTTCCGTTCGCAGACCTCGCCCTGTCCTCCAGCCGACATGCGCATGGCGTAGATGACCCAGATGAACCCCACGAGGAGGAGGACGAGGGGAATGCCGCACCCGATCAGCGCGCGCCGGTTCCCCGCGGCTTCTTCCTCCGGGGTTCTGTTCGGCCTTGGATCAGGCTTCGTCCCGCTCATGAGTCCGCTTGTATACACAACCACTCCGCGCCCGATCCAGCGCTCTCGGCGTACGTGGACGTGCGGCTCGCGTCCGGATCGAATCGAAGGAGCGACGATGGCGCGCGACGCGCCCGGAGCACCACGGTGTTCGACGCCAGCACGCAGTGGATGCTGACGGTGTCGCTCTACGCCGTCAGCGCACCTCGTCTGCCGCGGCGCATCACCATAGGACGTGCTTTGCTCCCGTGCGATACTGCACGGTGGAGGTGACGAATCCATGTCATACCGTGTCGATAATGCGGAGAAGTACGAGGGCAAGGTCGTCGATAACGGCGAGTGTGTCCGGTTCGTGCAGACACTTGCCAGGATGCCCTCGACCACCAGCTGGCGCGCTGGCGAGCATGTGCAGGGGGCTGCGTACATTCCCGCGGGCACCGTGATCGCCACGTTCGTCGACGGTCACTATCCGACCGATCGCAACGGCAAGCACGCGGCGGTTTACATCCGGCACGACAACTTCGGCATCGAGGTCTGGGACCAGTGGCGCGGGCAGCCTGTCCAGAGGCGGACCATCCGGTATCAGGAGGGGGACCCGTACCGCAGCAACGACGGCGACACCTTCTACGTGGTGGAGTGAACCCGTCCGAGAGGACGGTCTTCGACGTCACACCGCCTCTGCTTCACCCTCCTCTTCGACACCTCTCTTCGACACACGTCGACGTGCGATCCTCGGCGGATCGTGCTCCGCTCCGTCCCCTGAGGGGGCGGGGCCGGCCGTCGCGTGGACGTTCACCGAGCCCGGTAACGGTCAGCGCTCCCCGACGTCGACGCGCAGGAGCGTGATGCGATCGCCGCTCGGGTAAGCCTCTGCGTCTCCAGGGTCGACGCTGGAGATGTGCTCGCCCCCCAGGAGCTCCTCTGTGCTGGGCACCTCGAAGCGGGACTCGATGAAGTCGAACATGGGCCCCGTCACCTCGAAGGCGAAGACCTTCGGATCGCGCTCTTCGTTGCGGCGGAGGACGCGCGCACGCCGCTCCTCGGTGGGCACGTCGAGGTAGTGGACGACGGCCCTGGCCCCCTGCGCGACGGCGAGGCGGCGGTGCTGCTCGCGGTGGTCCCGGGTGGTGAACCCCAGATCGAGCACGACGTCCGTGCCGAGTGCGAGGAGCTGGTCGGCCACTTGCCAGATCTGCGCCTCGCAGCGGGCGATGCGCTCCAGCATCCATTCGAGCCGGAACTCGGTGAGATCGGGGTGGAAGAGGGTCGTCATCCAGGGGTCGATGGAGAAACGTACCGCGCGCTGCCGCGCCGCCAGGGCGATGGAGTACGTGGTCTTGCCGGCGCCGGTCGACCCACAGACGATGAACACGGTGGCCATGAGCTTCTCCTCGATGCGCGGGGCACCATGCGCCCGTCTCGCGACGATGGCCATCTCTCTCCATGTCACGAGGGCTCCTTTCGCCCGACGGACGGCGGCGATGGCTCCCGAGCGTGTGCGCCTCGAGACATCCTGCCGAGCAGCGCTGGCGCGGTCTCTCCCGCGAGACGGTGTCGAACGCTTCGTGGCCAGGGCCGCGGCTCAGGCCGCTGCGGTGCGCTGACGAGCGCGGTACAGTGAGCGGTGATGGCGCCAGGAGCGGAGCTGGAGGGGTCGGCGTCGGGTCTCCTGGCGGCGCTGGACGACCAGGGCGCCAGGCTGGTCCGGCGCGCGACGTACGCTTCGGTGGCGACCGCAGCGTCGCTCGCGCTCCTCAAGCTGCTGGCCTTCTGGCTGACGGGCTCGGTCAGCCTGCTCTCCAGCATGGTCGACTCGACGCTCGACGCGATCGCCTCGCTGTTCATGCTGCTGGCCGTGCGGCAAGCGCAGTCGCCCCCCGACGCCGAGCACCGCTTCGGTCACGGCAAGGCGGAGCCGCTGGCGGCCCTGGCGCAGGCGGTCTTCATCGCCGGGTCGGCGCTCTTCATCGTGGTTCAGGCGATCCAGAGGATCTCTGCGCCGGAGCCCCTGGCCCACCCGTGGATCGGTGTGGCGGTCATGGTGCTGTCGATGGGGGCGACCTTCGGGCTCATCCGCTACCAGGCATGGGTCCTCTCGAAGGGCCGCTCGCTGGCGGTGAAGGCCGACTCCGTGCACTACGCGAGCGATCTCCTGGTGAACGGCGGCGTGCTGCTCGCCTTGGGCCTGAGCCACGGGCTGGGCTGGGCGCTGGCCGATCCCATGATCGCCATCGCCATCGCCCTGTACGTGGGGCGTACGGCCTGGCGTCTGATCGTCGACGCCGTCGACATGCTGATGGACCGGGAGCTGCCGGAGGCCGAGCGTCAGCGCATCATCGCGCTGGTGGGCGAGGAGCAGGAGGTGAAGGGGTTCCACGACCTGCGCACGCGCGTGGCGGGCCCGCAGGTCTTCATCCAGCTTCACGTGGAATTCGACGGCACCCTGTCGCTCGGGGCGGCTCACGCGATCACCGATCGGCTGGAGAAGCGGCTCTCGGCAGCGTTCGGGGGCGCGGAGGTGCTGATCCACCAGGATCTGTACGGCGGCGGCGTCGGCACGTCGCCGTGAGGAGCGGGAAAGGATCGGCGTCGTACCTCCCTCCCGGGCCAGGGAGGCTCCGTGCGTTCCCTGGTCGGGACCACCGCGGTCGATCTCCCTGCCCGATGCCATGGAAACCCGGCATGCTCGGGTCGTCAGGATGAGCCACGACGATTCGCCTACGCCCTCCGAGGGTCGCGCTCCGAAAGAGCCGACTTCCCCGTCGCTGTACGTGCTCCCGGCGACCCGGGCTCCCGTGGCAGCCGTGTTCCGCCGCGGCCCCAGCAAGGCGTGGATGATCGCTCGCTGGGACCTGCTCACGGACGAGATCACCGCTGGCGCTCGGCTCCGGGGCACCGTGTACCCGCGGCGTTGCGACCTCTCTCCGGACGGTCGGTTGCTCTACGCTTTCCTGCTCAAGACGGCCTCCCGTGGCTTCCTTGGGTCGGGAGGTGGCCTCCTCTCGTACTCCATCGTCAGCAAGCTGCCCTGGCTCTACGCCCTGGCGGCGTGGAAAGAGAGCGGCACCTGGACACGGGGCTACCACTTCGTCGAGCGGCAAGGCCGTGACGAGCCCCCGTGGGACATCGGGCCGCCAGGTGAAGGAGACGTCGTGCCCTTGCGCGCCCGGTACGGCCTCGCCCGCACCGAGCCGTTCCAGTACGCCGCGGAGCATCGACGCGGCTGGACCGCGCACGAGCGCTGTCCAGCACGCGGGCCGAACGACATGTGGGACGAGCGGAGGCAGGTCGTCCTCGTCCGCACGCGACCCGGTGGGTCGGAGCGCCTCGTGCTCACCGATACGGGCTTGAACACGGCGCGCCCCTTCGCGATCGAGGGGCGAAGGCCGGACTACCACCTGGAGCGGCGAGGTCGCGAGGTGGCGCTGCCCGACGTGACGTGGGCCGACTGGGATGCGCGGGGGCGGCTCCTCCTCGCGACCTCTTACGGCTGTCTCCAGATCCGGGACGTGGACAAGCACCCCATGCCCGTGCGGTGGGAGCGCGATCTCGAACACCTGCCGCCGGCTCCTGGGTCGGCCCCGGAGCATGTTCGTCGGTGGTGAATGCCGCGTGATCTAGGGTTCGACGACCAGCACGGGGGCGCCCGGCTGCGTCAGGTAGACGACGAGGAGGCGGGCTCGCGCCGTCGCGCTCCCGTTCTTCGAGACGCGGTGGACCTGGCGCGGATTCTCGTACCAGGTCTGGCCTTGCGTGTAGCGCACCTCGGGCTCGTCCCCGAGGGCGGAGACGACCGTGCCCTCGAGGACGTAGGCGAAGACGGCGCCCTCGTGGTGGTGGGCGTGGTTCTCTGCGCCAGGCGGGAAGTCGACGACCAGCACGCGGCCCTCCGTCATCGGGCCTTCGGGGAGCGCGTGGGTCATGAGCACCTGCACCTGCGAGCTCGCGGCGGTGCCGTTCGCCGGAGGGGTGGAGGGCTTCGCGTCCGCCGGGGGCGAGGCGACAGGGGGGGACGAGGCTGCGTCCGCAGGGGGCAAAGGGGCGGCGCAACCGGCCGACAGGGAGAGGGCGAGCGCGAGCGCGATGCGCGACGAGATCTTCACGGTCCTCCTTGGCCGCGGCACTCGCCGCTGGCTCTGGAAGCACGCTAGAGTCGCGGCGGGGCGCGCCAGAAGAGCCACTCGTGTCCCATCGATGGGTGCCACTTGTCTCGTCCCTCGCAGCGATCCCCCGCGCCCAAGGTCCGCCGCCGGAGGCGCTCGACGGCCGGGGGGATGGCGGTCTTCGTCGCGCTCGAAGGGGGCCATGGCGAACCCCTGCACCGTCAGCTCTACGCCGCAGTGAGGCACGCGATCCTCGCCGGGAACTGGCGTCCGGGTAGCCGGGTGCCCTCGACGCGGTTGCTCGCCGAGCAGCTCGACGTGTCACGGAACACGGTGATGAACGCTTTCGAGGAGCTTCTCGCCGAAGGCTACCTGGTGGGTCGCGTGGGTTCGGGGACGTACGTGGCCACCGACCTGCCAGAGCCTTCGCTCCAGGTGTCGGGGAGGGCAGCGCCTGCACGCGGACGAAGCGGCGGCACGAGGAGCACGGACGCAGGCAGGAAGCAGGACGGCGTGGAGGCGGAGGACGTGCCGGGCGCTGTGCCGACGCAGGCGCGGGGCACCAGGACGGCAGGAGGACGGCCGAGCGGTGGAGGGAGTGGGGCGGGAGCGCCGGGGTGCGTCGAGGGGGACGGCGGCCAGCGCAACGCAGGGCGAGCAGAGGGCGCGGAGGCGGCGCCCGGAGAGGCGCGGACGCTTGGCGACATGGTGTCGGCGCGAGGCACCCGGTTGACGGCCACCCCCAGCCCGTTCCTGCCGCCCATGCCGGCGTCGCTGGGGATGGCCTTCCGACCGGGGACGCCAGCCATCGACAGGTTCCCGATCGACGTCTGGGGCCAGCTCCTCGCTCGACGGTGGGCTCGGTCGGCGCGCTCGCTGCTGGAGCGCATCGACGTGCAGGGGTACGGACCGCTGCGGCAAGCCGTCGCGGACTATGTGACCACCGCGCGCGGGGTGCGGTGCTCCGTCGATCAGGTGATCCTGGTCGGAGGCACGCAGCAGGCGCTGACGCTCACGGCGCAGGTGCTGCTGGATCCTGGCGATGCGGTGTGGGTGGAGGACCCGGGCTACCTGGGGGCGCGAGGCGCGCTCGTGGCGGCCTCGGCGTCGCTGGTGCCCGTGCCCGTGGACGCCGAGGGCATCGACGTGGCTGCGGGCATCGCCGCCCGCCCCGACGCGCGGCTGGCGGTGGTGACGGCGGCGCACCAGTTTCCGCTCGGGGGAAGCCTGTCGGCGGCGCGGAGGGAGGCGCTGCTCACGTGGGCCCGCAAGCACGACGCGTGGGTCTTCGAGGACGATTACGACAGCGAGTTCCGGTACACGGGGCGCCCGCTCCCGGCGCTCCAGGGGATGGATGCAGAGGATCGGGTGATCTACGCGGGGACGTTCAGCAAGGTCCTGTCGTCCTCGCTGCGCCTCGCCTACCTGGTGGTGCCTCGCGCTCTCTTGCCCACCTTCCTGTCGGCGAAGGCCTTCGCCGACGTGCAGTCGCCGACGCTGGAGCAAGCGGTGCTCTCGGACTTCATCACCGAGGGGCACTTCGCACGGCACATCCGGCGGATGCGGGTTCTGTACGCGCGCCGTCAGAAGGTGCTGCTCCAGTGCGCAGCGCGTGAACTCGATGGGCTACTGGACGTCCGCCCCGAACCTGCCGGGATGCACCTCCTCGGCTGGCTACCTCCTGGGCGTGACGAGGACGAGATCGCCGCACGGGCCTGGGCACGCGGCCTCGTGGTGCTCCCACTCTCGATGTTCCGGATCGCCTCGCGGGGACCAGGAGCGCTCGTGCTCGGCTATGCCGCGGTGCCAGAGGCCGAGATCGTCGAGGGCGTGCGCACGCTGCGCGAGGCGCTGCGCTGAGGGGGGACCGACGTCGCAAGTCCACTGCCTGGACGACCCGCCCGGCGGGGCCTGCGTCCCCGACAACTGGCCCCTTCCACTCGAGCACAAGTGGACCTCGTCTCGGCCGCCCGGTCTCGCTACGACACTGGCAAACGACGGGGCATCCACAGGGCCCCGGAGGAGTTCAACGTGGAAGCTCGACTCGACTACAAGAGCCTCGCCCCCGAGAGTTTCAAGGCGCTCCTCTCACTCTCCGGCCACGTCCATCGGAGCGGTCTGGAGAAGAAGCTGCTCGTGCTCATCGACATGCGCGCCTCGCAGATCAACGGGTGCGCGTACTGCATCGACATGCACTCGAAAGACGCCAGGGCGGCAGGAGAGACGGAGCAGCGCCTGTACGCGCTGTCTGCGTGGCGAGACACCCCGTTCTTCACGGATCGAGAGCAGCTCGCGCTGGAGTGGACGGAGGCCGTGACGCGCATCGCCGACCACCATGTCTCCGACGACCTCTATGCGCGCGCCCGGGAGCACTTCACCGAGCAGGAGCTGGTGGCGCTCAACCTGGCGGTCGCGACGATCAACGCCTGGAACCGGATGGCCATCGCCTTCCGGTCGGTGCCGGGAGCGTACCAGCCGCCCGGGAAATAGGCCGCGCGGGGCTCACCTCCCGGGGACGGGTCGCTGCAAGAGCGCCGCGACGTCCATCGAACTGGCCACGTTGGGGTGCACCTCGCGGAGGCCCCAATCTCGTACGGCGACATCGTCGATGAGCACGTGGGGCTCGGGAAAGACAGGGCACGTACGGACGAGACGACTCGATTACGCTCGAATCCCCCCTTCATGGCAGAACAAGACAGGCTCCCGAGATCGGATGCCCTCACGACGGTGGTTCAGACGATCCACACCCGCTGGACCCGAGCTTCACGGGGCGAGCCGCAAGCGACCCTGCGTAACGCCACGCCGGAGCAGCTCGATCTCGCGTCCAGGAGACCCGAAGGGGAAGGGCAAGGCTGGATGGTCTGGCACGACGTCCAGTGCGAGGAGGGATCAGCATTCCAGCCGCGTGCACGCCATGTCGTGCTTTCCGAAGCGCTCGGGCAATTTCACTGGGTGGACACCAAGAGAACTGGAGAGGGCGTCATCGTCCGCTGGCGCGGCAAGCAGTGCTTCACCGTGGGTGCGGGACGGACCGGGGTCGTGATCTACAACGGCACAGAGGACGTCATCCTCGATCACTGGCGAAAGACGCTCTACCACAAGGTCGTGTTCCGCATCGGCGTGGCCGTGCCGTGGTACCCAGCACTCTTCCGCCGAACGCCGGACCATCGCTGGCAGGGGCTTCGCCATCTCGCCTGAGCAGACGCAAACCCTTCTTTGGGGCCATGAGGGCTGCATCGACCGACCGGACGTCATCGCGCTCGGGAGCCCGTGGATGGCTCCAGATCCCGCGGACACGGACAGAGGATGACGAGCGTGGCCGCCGCCAGGGCTGCTTCTGCTACAGCGCCACCTCGCGCTTCAGGAGCGCTCCCACCTGGCTGCAGAAGGCTCCCGCAGCTTCGATGACCCGAGCGTCCGGCGCTGCCCCCGGCCGCGACACCGGGTCGAACTCTTGCAAGGCGCGGCTCCAGGAAATCGCCAGCGGATGGTGCGGTGCCGTCGCGTCGTGGAGATCGAAGTGGAAACGCGCTTCGCCTCCGGCCACCTGGGCGGGCGCCGCTTCGTAGAGCGTCGTCGAGAAGAGGTGGTGGCTCGCAGCGAGGAACCGATCCAGGTACGCCGTGCGGTCGGCTTCGGGGACGAGGGCCGCCACCATGCGAAGTTTGTCGCGGAAGGCGGAGAGGTTCGGATGGTCCCGCCACTCCTCGAAGAGGAGCCGGTAGCCGTGGAACATGGGCTCCGCCGCGGCCCCGAAGAGGAGCGACTGGGCCCGCAGGCGGGTCACGGCGAATGCCGCCACGTCATGGAGGCCAGCGCGGCTGTCGATGAGGACCACATCGGCATCTTCTCGTCGCGAGAGGCGCGAGATCATCCGGTCGACCCGCTCTGCCAGCTCTCGCGCTCCGTCCGTCGAGGCCGCGGACTGGTAGGCGCGGCCGAGCTTCGCGAGGTAGTGACCTCCCACCCCGGTGGCGGGAGCGACCAGGATCGCTCCTCGATCCGGCTCGACCAGGGGACTCCGCGCGACCATGTCCGAGAGGAGCGCATCGTCGTCCTGGCCCACCGCTTCCTCGACCAGGTAGTCGAGGATGCCGAACCGCGGGGTGCTGTCTGCTGGCAACAAGAGCGGCCCCAGCCCGGGGGACTCGAGGTCGAGATCGACGATGAGGACCCGCGATCCGGCGCGCGCCAGAGCCCTCGCGGCGAGTGTGAGCGCGGTCGAGCGGCCGACGCCTCCCTTCACGCCGAAGAAGGTCATCCGGGGCGCCTCTTTCCCGGAGGCGTCCGGAACGGGGAGGGGAGCGCGCATCCAGTCGAGCCCCGTGATCTCCCGCTCGAGCAAGAGCACGTGGCCGGCGACGGCCTCATCGTGGCCGGGCGGGAACAGCGGACGCGCATCCGGTGACCGGAACAGCCGCTCGGCATCGAAGAAGTCGTCGGGGAACAGCAAGACCTCCTCGGGGGTCCCACCAAAGGCCCCGAGCTGCGTCGACAGCGCCTGCGCGAGAGCGGTCGCATCGGCCCCCGGCGCGATGTCGGTCAGCACCGAGATGCAACCTTGCACGTCCCGGATCAGGACGAACCGGCCTCCGAGGCGTCCCGCGTGCGCTGCAAGGATCGCCCGGGCGTGTGCGAAGGCTTCGTCGAAGCGCACGATGGAGGTGAAGGTCATCGCGACGACCTCTCGACGTGCTCGGATCGCTCGGTGCGTGGCGGCCGCATGTCGTCGAGGAGCCGCACGCACAGCTCGGCAGCCTTGCGGTGCTTCAGCAACGTCTCTTCGGTCACCTCGATGAGCACCCCCTGGTCGGAGAGGTAGCGCTGCCGCACACTCCAGCCCGTGAACGGGTTCACCGAGAAATGCTGCTGCAGCCGGCCCATCGCCTTCCCCAGCCGGAGCCCTTCTGCCTCCTTGGAGAGCTGGTTCCACAGGACGTTGACGTGCCTGCGCATGGGCTCCTTCACCGTCCCCTCGGCGTCGAAGAGCTTGCGGGCCGCGGGACTGCCGCGGAGGATCCCGAGGAGGGCGCACTCCGCCGCGATGCCATAGAGGTGGTCCGCGTTGGCGTGTCGGCCCGCGGCGAACAGCGTCTCTGCATCGCGATGGTGTCTCCGAGCGGCTTCCCCGTAGTTCACCCTGGGCTCGGGCGGGGGCGATGACGAGCTGACCCGACTCACACGAGCACGCTACCACCGCACCGCGCGATCGCGCGAACCGTCGCCCTGCCCCATGCACCCTGGCGTGGCCAGACGGATCGCGGTTTCATCGGAGCATGCGCGGTTCGACCTGCAGGATCGACGGCTCTGGCGAGGCGCTCGTCGTCCGACGGGTGCACGTGGGCGAGCGCTTCGAGGTCCTCGAGCTCGAAGCCAGTGGCCGCCGTCTCGCGCTGAAGATCGCCGCCGAACACCAGCAGGGAATGCCTCCCTACCGGGCGACGCGCACCGTGGGCACCGTGTCCACGATCTGGAGCATGATCTCCCGCGCAGGCATCCTGGCGTCGTCTTCCTGGGGCGCCTTGCAGCTCGTCGACCACGGCGGCCGACCCGGGAGCGACGCGAGGGAAGGGACGTCGCAGCCTGGGGAGGTCCACGAGACCACGACCGTGACCGCGGAGATGCTTCTCACCGAGGAAGCCCAGCGCATCCGCGACACCGAGCCGCACTGGAACCATCAGGTCCTCGACCTCGCACGGTGCCACCTCCCGGACCGGGCGCCAGCCCTCGGCCTCCTCATGCCCTGGCATCCCGGCGTTCCCCTCGGCACGCTCCCGCAGCGAACGCAGCGGAGGCTGCTTCCACGCATGATGCTCTCGCTCTGGGACGCCCTCGCTGCCGGCCTGCACGGCGATCTGCACGACGCCAACGTGATCGTCGCGCCGACCGAGGATCGCTTCGCCCTCATCGATCCGGGCGCCATGCTGCTCCTCCCGCCTCCTCCCAGCCCCGGGCCGACGAGCGACATCCTCACGTTCGTGTGCAGTCCGACCATGTACCCCCTGCTGCCGCCCTACGCGATCACCCGTCCGCTCGCCGAAGGTGACACGCTCCACGATCACTGGCACAGCTTCGTCCGCAGCCTGAGCTGGGACGACATCGCCGTCCCCCTGGACGCGAGTGGGGACAGCATCCACATCCTCCCGAGCCGTGGCAGATACCTCGTCCAGGTGCCCCGGACGCGAGGCGAACCCCACCCCGCCGATCTGCTCGCCGTGGGCATTCTGTATTATCGAGCGCTCACCGGCGCCCACCCGTTCTTCGACGCGCGCTTCACCGAGCCGGCCTGGCTGAGCGTCATGGCGTGGGACAGCGTCATTTCGGGGGACGAGCCTGGAAGGGAGCGCGTGGCGCGGCCCGTCGTCGCGCCGAGCGAGCGCACTCTCGATGATGGCCGAGGGAGCGTCCTGCCAGAGGAAGAGGCACTGGCTCTCGCGCTCCTCGACCTGGAGGTGCCCAGCCGAGACAGGCTGCTCTCGCTCAGCGCGGCCGCGGCGCAGGCCCTGGCCAGGGCGGACGGGTGAAGGGCGGAGAGGGCACACCCTCCATCGCGCGCGCCTTCGGGCACAGGGCAACCCGCGGTGCTCGCCGCCTGGCGGAGGATACCGACGAGGGCGCACTCCGCCGCGATGGCTCATCCCTGGAGCCTGTCAGCGGTTCAGCCTCGCTCTCGCTCTCGCTTCGCGAGGGACTCCTCCGCACACAAGCGCACAGCGAACGCGGGGTCTCGGGTCAGCGCCACGAGAATGCGCCGTGGGGTGTGACGGTAGCTTGCGACCTCCCCACGGATGAAGGCACTTCGATCCTTCGCCAGCTTCGCCAGGGTGGCCTCGGAGAGCCGATTCGAGGAGATGGCCGCGCCACGGACGCGCGAGGAGGGATCGGTCGCGAGGCGCTCGCAGACCGAGGTGGGGGTCGCTGGTTGGTAGGCTCGGGCCACGTACACCCGCACCTCCTCGGACTCGTCCGTCGCGAGCTGGAGGGGAAGCCACGCCTCCATGTCCGGCCGCTGGAGCAGCGCGCACCTCACCCGAAAATCCTCATCGCGGGAGAGCACCTTCACGAGCGCAGGTGGCAAGGCGGGATTGCGTGCGGCGTGACAACGAACGTCGAAGAGAGGATCATGGATGAGCACGTCGAACGCGGCCTGCGGCGTCCAGGAGTTCGCCGCCAGGGTGCGACGCACGTCCGCGTCTGGATCGCGCGCCAGCGTGACGAACGCGGCCTCGTCCCTCGTGAGCCGCTTGGCCAGCCGACGACGTACGGCGGTGGACGGATCCTCGATCAGCACCATGAGGACCTCCCAGGGCGTGGTCTCGTTCCAGGCAACCCCCAGCCGCACGGACGGATCGCCGTCGCGTGCGAGCTCCTGCACGATCTCTGCGGGGGTGCTCCTGTTGCGCGCAAGCGCCTCTCGCACGATCCCCTTGTCGTCCATGGCGAAGCGGCGCGCGAGCGCTGGTTCGAGACTGCCATGTCCAGCAGCTGCCGCACGGACCCTGGGGTCGCGATCGCGGGCGAGTCGGTCACGATCGCTGGACTGGAGCAGAGGGCTCGCCGCCGCGGCTCGCCGCACGGAGGGGTACGGGTGGCTCACCGCGCTCGGCAAGAGCGACATCCGGGCCGCTGGCAGTGCGAGCAATGCCCCCAGCAGGGAACACGGCACGAGCGGCTTCTTCACCGGCTCACGGCTGTCCAGTAGCCCAGGCGTGAGCGGGTTGGCGGCGAAGGCCTCGGGGTTCCGTACGCCGAGCTTGAAGAGCAGGCGGAGCGGAGCCCCTGGGTTCTGGCAGAGGGCTGCGTGCATCTCCACGTTGCCACGCAGGGCGAGCCATCTCAGCGTGCGGGCCGGACACGACGGGTTTCGAGCCACAGAAAGCACGACAGCGCGGTCGCCCGAACGCGCCAGGACGCCCAGCTCGGGCAGCGGGGTCAGGGGATTCTGTGCGCGGTCGAGCAGCTCGGACGTCATCGAGGGTCGGCGGTTCCGTGGCGGGGTCAGAGCGTCAAGGATTCCTCCATCATCAGGAGGGCACCCTGGAGAGCTTACCAAGCTCTCCGGACGAGGCTTCCTCGACCCGCCAGTTCGTGGCGCGCTGGATGAGCCCGCGGGGTTCGAAGCCCGCTCTCAAGGGGTGGCGGGCGGCGCCACCATGAACGTCGACAGGCACATCTCGTTGTCGGTCCCCCAGCCAGGGAGCACGGGGGAGGTGGTGTCGCGTGTGTCGAAGGTGCAGGTCACGCCGACCGAGGTGGAGGGGTCGATGCGCGGCGGCGTGCGGTACCAGTAGATGCTCTGCCAGTGGAAATCCCAGTCATCCACCCGGGCGACGCACTCCTCACGCCCGGGCGCGTTCAAGCGCATCTCGAAGGTGCGGCCGCGCTCGTGCATGTGGGGCATCACGCCGAGCACCTCGAGCGTGCCGTCGGAGGGGAGGATGTCCAGCTCGGCGCGGCTGGCATTCCAGGTGTAGCTCGCGTTCTTCTGGCCAGGCGGCAGGCTGTCGGGGCGCTCGCCGAACATGCTTGCGATGAAGGGATCATGGCTGATGATCATGGCGCTCCGCTTCACGCTGTCCGCATAGCGGAGCCGGACGAGCGTGGAGTCGGGCGCCTCCGAGCCGCCATGGCGAGGTTTCGGGCCGCTGTGCCGCGCGCCAGGCTCGTGGACGTTGTAATGCATCTGGATGACCAGCCGATCGTCGGGGGAGATGCGTAGACCGACGTCACGGGGGTACTCGACGACGTTCTGTCCCGGCGCCCAGGTGACGGGGACGGCCGCGTGGGCCACGCCATCGCCGGCGGCACCGAAGCAATCCCATCCAGGCCGATCGGGGGAGAGGGCGTCGAGCTCGGCCATGACGTCGCCGTTCGTCCTGCCGTCGAAATAGGACGGGGCCGAGGGCTTCACGACGTAAATGGCCACGTGGTGCACGATGGCGGGGTTGCCCGGGATGATCTGGTATCCCGTGATGAACCGATCCGCAGGGATTCCTGGTTCCATCTCATAGCAACGGTATTCATCGTTGGCGCCCAGCGGATTGGTCGGATCGATGAGGGGCGTGACCGAAGGCGTTCGATACTCCGTCGCATTATCGAGCACGGGCACGGGCGGGAGGGTCAGCCTGTCGTCGGGTGTTCCCTCCGCGCGCGTTCCGGAGGCCCATCGATGGATGATGTCGAGTTCAGCGGTGGTGAGGGTGCTGTCGTCCTGGAAGTCGCCACAGCTCCCGTCATGGGAGATGAGGAAGGGGGGCATGCGGCCACTCTGTACGGCGTCATCGATCGAGGCGGCACGCTGCCGCGCTGTCTCGTAATCATCGAGCGGGAAGTGTCCGATCCCTTCCTTCTGATGACAGGTGACGCATTTCGACATCATGATGGGCGCGACGTCTTGCCAGAAGGTGGGCTCGGGAAGGGGCTCGTCCTTGCTGCTGCAGCCGATGATCAGGGTCAGTGGCAACAGAGCGACGAGACCGGGTGCGACGACGTGACTCGGCATGCTGGCCTCTCCTCGTGAATGGTGGAGATGGGTGCCCGCTCGATTTCGTTTCGTTCAAGGGTCGGTTCGATTTTCGCTCACGCCTTCCGGCGACGAGGAGAGGCTCCAGCCGGATCGCGGAGAGAGAGAGCAGAGGTCGGGACTGGATGCCGACGAAGGGGGCTGGCCAAGGTAAGGACCTCCGCGTCGAGGCACGCTTCTTCGAGTTCCTGAACGTCCAGGGACGCTCCCGGGGGAGGTCAGGGGGCGCGCGGCGTCGAAGCGGTCTCCCCCTTCGAAAAAGTCCAGCGACGGGCGCGAAGTTTCCCTGGGAATACGAGCAGTTCCAGAAATCGACCTCGAGGGTTGAACGTTCCGGGAGCTTGCGGGCACGAAGGGCGCGGGCTCGGTTCGGTGGGCTCGTGGATGAGGTCGGGTCCGCGGGACTTCCTCGTCGAACCGTGACGCCTCGTGGGATGCAGCGCCGTCGGATCATGCAGAACATGACGAAGAGCAGGGGGAGGGAGCGGCAGGAGCCCTGGGTTCCGTGGCGCTCCGGCCGTGCATCGAGGAAGCTGCGATGAGCGTGATGCAGCTTTTCGGAGCGCTGGTGATGCCCGAGAAAGGGGAGGGTCGCGATCGGGGCGAGGCGCTCCTCGTTCAGCGGCTGCGGCGCAGCGATCCTGCGGCCGTCGGGGCCGTCTACGATCAGCACCACGCGGCGGTGAGGGCGTTCGCGCGGCGACTCCTCGGGGACGAGGCAGCGGCCGAGGATCTGGTGCACGAGGTGTTCGTGAACTTGCCGAACGCGATGCGGCGCTTCGAAGGCAACTCGTCGCTGCGGACGTTCCTGATCTCGATCGCGGTGAACCACGCACGGCACCATGTCCGCTCGGCGACCCGCAACCGGGCCGCCATGGCGCGGTACGCGCGGGAGCCGGAGGCCTCGGTCCAGGATCCGGAGCACCTCGCGCACCGGGCCTCCCTCGCCCGCGCGCTGGCAGGGGCGCTGGACGCGCTGCCGATGGAGCAGCGGGTGGCGTTCGTGCTCTTCGAGGTGGACGAGTACACGTCGCGGGAAGCGGCGGAGATCATGGGGGTGCCGGAGGCCACGGTCCGGACCCGGGTGTTCCATGCACGGCAGAAGCTCCGAGCGCTCCTCGAGCAGCAGGGGATCCGATGAAGCGTGATGTGCTAGCGGAAGCCGCCCGCGCCTTGCGCGAGCAGTCGGACGGAGCGGCGGCGAACCCCGATGCCACCCGGGCACGCATCCTGGCGACCATGCGCAAGCAGCGGACGCGGCGTGTGGTGCTCCTCAGGACGGTGGTCCCGCTCGCCGCAGTGGTCGTGGGCTCGCTGGCGTGGGCGGGCCCTGGTGGACTCCCGGCGCTGTGGACGGCGGTAACCTCGATCCTCGATGACGCCGAGCCGACCGGAACGCCACCTGCGTCCACGAAGGCCTCGCCCGGAGCGCCGTCGGACGGCGAAGAGATCCCCGATACGAGCGATGGATCCCGGGCTGCGGGGGCTCCCTCTGCGCAGCCTTCGTCAACCGAAGGGGGCCCATCTGCAGAGCGATCGTCGGAGTCTGCGCCGGAGACCGTGGCCCAACCCGGTCATGAGACGAGGAGCGTCGCATCAGGCCGCGCTCGTCCAGACGTGGCTTCGTCCTCGTCGATCGCCGCTGCGCCCCGCGAGGTGACGCAGACGGGAGCACCGAGGGCGGTGCCTTCCAGCGCGTCGCCACCAAGGGCAGGCGCCGAGGTCGCGCCGGAGGGTGATGTGATCTCGAGGGAGCACGCGCTTTACAAGGAGGCGCACAGGATCCATTTCGTGGAGCGCAATCCTGCCGCGGCGCTCGGTGCATGGGATGCGTACCTGCGCGAGGATCCGCGCGGGCGATTCGCCACGGAAGCACGTTACAACCGGGCGCTCTGCCTGGTTCGGCTCGGGCGCGCGGGAGAGGCCAGGAGCGCGCTCGAGTCCTTCGCGCGGGGCGCTTTCGGAGGCTACCGGCAAGCCGATGCCCAGAAGCTGCTGGATGCGCTGGAGCATGCGGCGCCTCCCGCTCCCTGATTCGCGAGCAGGCGTTGAACGAACGGGCAAGGCGCGGGCACTCAGGGCAGATGGCGCCGGTGGTGGTCAGAGCGATGGAGGAGACGCGCACGGACAGCGGAAGACGCGGCCGACAGGTGTTCGCCGTCGCCGGGCTGGTCGGCGTGCTGTCTGGAGCGCTGCTCGGAGGCGCTGGTGCAGCGCTCGCTGCGCAGCCCGCCGAGGGGCACGCCGGGACGTCGGGTCAGGCCGTGGGGCGAGGGCTGGTGCTGGTGCTCGAAGGGCGGCCGCTCGGGGTAGAGGCCGAGTCCCTGCGCGCTGCCATCGAACACGAGCTCGGCGCCACCGTGACGCTCGCGTCGGGCGCCGGTCGCGCTGGCACCGACGCGCTGGTCCTTCGTGGAGAGGCCGAATCTCGCGCCGTGATGACGTTCCGTGCGGCCGATGGCCGCATCGTGGAGCGCGCCGTGGAGCTGCCGAAGCATGCGAAGCAAGCCGTGGAGGTGCTTGCGCTGCTCGCTGGCAACCTGGTCCGTGACGAGGCCGCAGAGCTGAGCGCGCTTCTCGGGCGGCATGCGCCTTCCACGAGCGCGCCGACCGGAGCCGATGGGGCTCCGCCGGCGACAGCCGAAGCCTCCGGTGCGCCGACGTACGAGCCATCGGCCAAGGAGGTCAGGTCGAAGGCAGCCACCACGGAAGCCCCTGTTCCGGCACGCACGGCGAGCTCATTTTGCGGAACGGCAGGCACGGTCGTCAGCCCGTTCGGGTTCGATCTGGCCCCCCACGTGGGGACCTCGTCGTTCACCGGCGTGGAGGTGAAGCGCCATGTCGCCCTCAACGCGACCCTGGGACTCTCGAAGGGCCCGGTGGGCTTCGAGCTGTCCCTCGGGGCCAGCTTCGCCCGAGAAGGCGCCTGCGGGGTGCAGCTCGCGGGAGGCGCCAACCTCGTGACCGGTACCGTGGCGGGCTGGCAGACGGCGATTGTCGGCAACCTGAGCCACGATGTCGCGGGTGTGCAGGTCACGGGGGGGCTGAACTTCGCGCGCGGGAACGCGCGGGGACTTCAGCTCGGCGCCGTGAACGTCGCCACCGGGGAAGCGCAGGGGGTGCAGTTCGGTGGGGTGAACGTCGCGGCTGGCGGCATGGAGGGGGTCCAGGTCGGCCTGGTGAACGTCGCACGGCGCTCCACGCTGTCCCTGGGCCTGCTGTCGATCGTACCCGACGGGCGCCTGCACCTCGACCTGTGGGCGACGGACGCGGGAATCTTCATGGCCGGGCTGAAGCACGGCGGAAACGGATTCCACAACATCTACGGGGTCGGGCTCCGCCCCGAGCGCGAAGGCGTCCGTGGCGTGGCGGCGTTCGGGCTGGGTGGGCACATCCAGGCGTCACCGCGCCTCTTCGTGGACGTCGACATGATCGGCTACCCGATGCTCCACTCGTCGGGCGCGCAGTTCTCGCTGATGCTGCAGCTCCGCGCCGTGCTGGGCGTCCAGCTCACGCGTGGCCTGGCCCTCTTCGGCGGCCCCGAACTGAACCAGATCTTCTCGGACGACGTCGACGCGAGCAGCCTGGGGCTGCTCGGCGGAGCGAGGCTCCATGAAGGCGTGGCCGGCTTCGCCTTGAGGTCCTTGTGGCCCGGGCTGACGCTCGGCGTCCAGGGGCTCTGACGGACTGCGAAAATTCACCGCATCCCGCGGCGTGAAGCCGCGCAGTAGAGAACCAGGAGGCTGGTTTCCTGGTTGAGGAGACAGGTCATGAAGCGTGTGCTCTCGAAGCTCGTCTCGGCCCCCTCGTGCATCGTCCTCTGCGCGTCGCTCTGCAGTGCGTGCAGTGGAGAGGCCCCCGTCGATCCCGACGTTTCCAGCAGCTCCAGCGCTCCGAGCGGGAGTGGCGGAGGCGATGGTGGTGCAGGGGGCGCCGGCGGTGCAGGGGGCGCTGGAGGCGACGCTGGCGCTGGAGGCGACGCTGGCGGCACGACGACGGACGTCACGCTGCGCTTCGAAGGGCGGGTGGGAGAGAAAGCCTTCGATTGCGCGACCCCCTTCGCCGGCCTCGGGACGGCCGCCACGGAGGTCTCGTTCACCGATTTCCGGTTGTACGTGCATGACGTGCGGCTGCTCTCTGAAGAAGGGCTCGCCGTGCCGCTGACCCTCACCCAGGATGGGCTGTGGCAGCACCAGGATCTGGCGCTGCTCGACTTCGAGGATCGCTCGGGGGCGTGCTCGAACGGCACGGTGGAGACGAACCGGCTCGTGCAGGGGACTGCGCCGGCAGGAAAGTATGTTGGCCTCTCGTTCAAGCTCGGCGTTCCCGCGGCGCTCAACCATGCCGATGCGTCGACGGCACCTTCGCCGCTCAACCTGACGGCGATGTTCTGGAGCTGGCAGGCTGGCTACAAGTTCCTGCGGGTGGACAGCGTTCCGGCAGGCGCGGACGCAGCGTTCAACCTGCACCTCGGGAGCACGGGGTGTGCGGGGGATGCCGCTTCGGGGGAAGCGGTCACCTGCGCACGCCCCAACGTGGTGGAGGTGGTGCTGGAAGGCTTCGACCCCCTGACCACGCCCATCCTCGTGGACTATGCGGCGGCCGTCGCGGACAGCGATCTGTCCGTCAATGCCGGCGGAGCCCCGGGATGCATGTCGGGCCCCCTGGATCCCGACTGCGGACCGATCTTCGCCCGGCTCGGGATCGACATCGAGAGCGGTGGAATGCTCCCGACACAGCAACTCTTTCGCGTGGAGTGATCGGAGTTCGTCATGACGATGCGGGTGCCTTTGCTGGTGCTGGTGCTCTCGCTGGGCTGGTCGACCATGGGCTGCAGCGACGGAGAGGACCCTTCTGCGACGACCTCGGGCACGGGAGGGAGCGGCGCTGGTGACGGCACCGGCGGCGCCGGGGGCCAGGGCGGGGAAGGGGGCGCCGAGGCGCGACCCTTCGACTGGGGGCTGCCCCCCGGGTTCCCACGACCGAAGGTGCCCGAGGACAACCCGATGTCCGTCGTGAAGGTGGAGCTGGGGCGGAGGTTGTTCTACGACCCGCGCCTCTCCGGCACGGGTGACTTCTCGTGCGCCTCGTGTCACCGACAAGAGCTGGCCTTCACCGACGGTCTCGCGCGGTCGGTGGGTTCGACCGGCGAGGTCCATCCCCGTGGCTCGATGAGCCTGGTGAACACGGGGTTCCTTTCGGCACTCACCTGGGCGAACCCACTCCTCGACAGCCTGGAGAAGCAGGCCCTGGTGCCGATGTTCGGCGAGGATCCGGTCGAGCTCGGGCTCGCCGGCAAGGAAGTGGAGCTGATGGAACGGTTGGGGGCGGAGCCGCTCTACCAGGAACTGTTCCCGGCGGCCTTCCCGGGCGAGGACGAGCCCCTCCAGCTGAAGAACCTCACGCGCGCGCTGGCCGCCTTCCAGCGGTCGATCCTTTCCTACAGGTCACCGTTCGACAGGTACACCTACGGCGGCGATCCCACGGCCATGTCGACGTCGGCACTGCGCGGGAAAGATCTGTTCTTCTCGGAGCAGATGGAGTGCTTCCACTGTCACGGCGGGTTCAATTTCTCGGACTCGGTGATGCACGACGGCAGCACGTTCACCGAGCTGATGTTCCACAACACGGGCCTCTACAACATCGGGGGCACCGGCGCTTACCCGGAGGGGAACACCGGTCTGCGCGAGATCACGGGTCTCGCGATGGACATGGGCCGGTTCAGGGCGCCGACCTTGCGCAACATCGCCGTGACGGCCCCCTACATGCACGACGGGAGCGTGACGACGCTGGACGAGGCGCTCGACCACTACGGGTCGGGTGGGCGGACCATCGCCAGCGGGCCCCATGCAGGGGTGGGGAACGAGAACCCCTACAAGAGCGAGCTGCTGGTCGGGTTCACGCTGACGCCGCAAGAGCGGCAGGACGTGAAGGCGTTCCTCGAGTCGTTGACGGACGATGCGCTGCTGACCGATCCGCGCCTGTCGGATCCCTGGGTGGAGACGCCATGAAGCGCTGGAAGCGACGGGTGGTGAGCGTGGGGCTCTCGGTCGTGGCGGTGTCCGGCGCCCTGTACGCAGGCGCGTGTGCCTCCGATTCATCCGAGGATTCGCACACGCCGGAGGTGCCTCCCGGGGAGGTCGACCCACTGGAAGGCGTCGTTTACCGGGGCGGCGCGACCGACGAGGCGCTGGAGGCGCTGCTCGCCAAGGAGCCCGAGGACGTGGCGGCACAGGCCGTCGTGCTGGATGTGCCGGCGGATGGTGCGACGCTCACGGTGGAGGCAGGGCTCGTGTTCCGGTGGCACGTGCGGGATGCGCTCGGGTCGCTGCGGGGTCCAGGTCGTCCAGAGGGGCGTGCCGGCTCGAACGAGACGTACGGACGGGCAAAAGGGAGCGCCCCGACGGAAGCTGCTCGGATGGGCTGGGGTGCGCTGGGGGTGCTGTTTGGACCGGAGCGGGCGGCGATCGCTCACGGAGCGCCGCTGAACGGGCGGGGGTACTACCTGGTGGTGTCGTCGGCCAAGGGCGAGCCCGTGCTGCGGGTATTCACCGCCGCGCTCGCATTTCCGCCGAGCGAAGAGGAGTGGGAGAGGCTTCGCATCGCCGAGCAGCCGCTGACGGCCGTGATCACGAACGCCGTGTTCGAGAACAACGAGATTGGAGAAGGCGCAGGGCCGTTCGCGGGGGAGCCGAGCACGTTCACCGTCGAGCCCTGAGGGAGGCCGCCGTCCCAGTTCGGCCCGCACTAGGTAACCGCTCTCGGGGCCGGCTATGCTCGGCTCGGGCCTGGACACTCACGCTCCAGGTCCCATCCACCCATGACCACCGCCTACGACGCGTTCCCCAGGACCCAGGCCAACCACGCGCCCCTTTCACCGCTCTCCTACCTCACCAAGGCGGCCCGCACGTTCCCGCACCGGATCGCCATCATCCATGGCGAAAGGAGACTCACCTGGGGCGAGGTCGACACCCGCACGCGCCAGCTCGCCTCGGCGCTCCGAAGGCGCGGCATCCAGCGCGGGGACACCGTGGCCGCCCTCTTGCCCAACGTGCCGGCCATGGTCGAGCTGCATTTCGGTCCCGCCATGATCGGGGCGGTGCTGAACACGCTCAACACCCGGCTCGACGCCGAAGCGCTGGCCTTCATGCTGGAACACGCCGAGGCCAAGGTGCTCTTCGTCGACCGCGAGTTCGCTGCCACCGCGGCAAAGGCGCTCGATCACCTGGCCCGGAAGCCTCTCGTGGTCGACGTGGACGACGTGCTCGGACCCGAGGGCACGCCGATCGGAGCGCTCGAGTACGAAGCGCTCCTCGCCGAGGGGGATCCAGCATTCGTCTGGAGCCTGCCGGACGACGAGTGGGACGCCATCGCGCTCAACTATACCTCGGGCACGACCGGCAACCCGAAGGGGGTCGTCTATCACCACCGCGGCGCCGCACTGAATGCGGTGGGGAATGCGCTGGAGTGGGGGATGCCGCGCCATGCCGTCTATCTGTGGACGCTGCCCATGTTTCACTGCAATGGCTGGTGCTTCGTGTGGACGGTGACGGCCATGGCAGGCACCCACATCTGCCTGCGCAAGGTGGACCCTGCGCTCATCTTCGCGCTCATGCGTGAGCACCAGGTCACCCACTACTGCGGTGCCCCCATCGTCCACGCGATGCTCATCAACGCTCCCGAAGCGCTGAAGCAGGGGCTCGGCAAGATCGCTTGTCTGGTCGCGGGTGCAGCGCCGCCCCCCTCCGTCATCGAGGGCATGGAGCGGATGGGCTTCGCGTTGACCCACGTCTACGGCCTCACCGAGACCTACGGGCCTGCGGCTGCCTGCACGAAGCAGACGGCGTGGGCGGCGCTGCCGCTGGAAGAGCGCGCGCGAATGAATGGCCGCCAGGGGGGCGCTTACCTCCTCCAGGAGGACATGGCCGTGCTCGACCCCGAGACCCTCATCCCCGTCGCTGCCGATGGCGAGACGCTGGGCGAGCTGATGTTCCGAGGCAACATCACCATGAAGGGCTACCTCAAGAACGAGGTCGCCACATCGGAAGCGCTCCGCGGGGGGTGGTTCCACACGGGCGATCTCGGTGTGGTGGAGCCGGATGGCTATGTGAAGATCAAGGATCGCTCGAAGGACGTGATCATCTCCGGCGGTGAGAACATCTCCTCGCTCGAGGTGGAGGACGTCCTCCACCGTCACCCCGCCGTCCTCGCCGCGGCGGTCGTGGCGAAGCCCGACGAGAAGTGGGGCGAGACCCCCTGTGCCTTCGTGGAACTCAAAGACGGGCACGACGCGACGCCGCAGGAGCTTCAGGCGTTCTGCAGGGAGCGGATGGCACACTTCAAGGCCCCGAGGCACGTCGTTCTGGGACCGCTGCCCCGGACCTCGACGGGCAAGGTGCAGAAGTTCGTGCTCCGGGAGCGCGCGAAGAGCGAATGAACTCCCCTGCGCTCGACGCGTTCAGTACGCCCGGCTGAGTCGTTCGAGCTCGGCTTTCACGCGCTGAATGCGGTCATCCGGCACGTCGAGATGCGCGATGGCTCGATCCAGCTCCGACAAGGTGAACGCACCGACGTCGACGCCCAGCCACGACATCGCCGTGGCGAAGCCGTTCGTCACCTTGTCCTCGGTGACCGCGCTCAAGCGGATGTTCTTGTGGAGCAGTGCATCCGCGAGGATACGACGCCGCACGCTGGTCACTTCGGCGCCCTTGAACGCCACGCCGAGGTACCGGGTCACGTCGAGAGCGAGGAGGTCGTTCGCGAAGGATTGCCAGAGCGCGTCGATGCTCGACCCTGGAAGGGTCACACTGATCATCAGATCACCAACGACAGCCCACCGATGCACATCGAGCTCCATTGCAGCTAGTCCCCCATGCGGTTCGACATGCCTCCCACGGCCGCCCTGCAGCCACGGGGTTGGGCGCCGAACATACAAACGGTCGCAGTGCGTGCAAATAGCTCACGAGACGTCGATCGAGAAGGCCATGCACCACGGGTCGACCATGCCGTCAGCATGTCGCGACTCCGGTCGTCGAGGAGCGCATCGGACGAGGGCAGCCATCCAGGGCTCGTACAGCGTCGCGCGGGTGTTCTCTGGAAGGTCCGAATGGCGCTTGCGCGCAGTCAGTACCGGTTCTTTTCGTAGTCGTGCGAAAGCGCCCAGCTCATCATCCGCTTCGACGCGATGGCCCGCACCGCAGTCGCCGCAACGCCGCGTTGACGGTTCTGCTTCACGTGGTCGATGAATACGTGCGCCATGTTCGGTCGCTCGGCTTCGGGGACATGACGCGATGCATCCCAGAGCTTCGCCTTCGCGAGCGCGGTGGAGGGGGTCAGGCGTGTGTCCCTGGGATCGAGCAGGAGAGCAATCTTCGGGGTCTTGCCGGCCACCGCCATGGATGAGAGCAAGGCGGGTTCAGTCGTCAGGGAAGCGTCTCCCGAAACCTCGAGGACGCTGTCTTCGCCGGGGATGAACGCCAGCAAGGCGACGCGCCGCTGTTCGACCACATTGTGGAAGGTGTCGGTCCGACGGTTCCCTGGCCGATCCGGAATGGCGACACGCCCTTGATCCAGCCGAAGGAAACCGGGCGGATCGCCCTTGGGACTCGCATCGGCGTGGCCTGCTGCGTCCCATGAGGTGAGCACGATGAAGGGGGCGCGGGAGAGCCAGGTGAGCACGTCGCTCTCGGCAAGGAGGCCCGTCGGCGTGGGCACCATCGACACTGGCTGCACCTTCACGGGCGGTTCCCAGAACGAGGAGCGCAGGAAGGCCTTGGCGCAGTGGGCAAACGCTTCCTCGACCGTGACGACGAGGGTGTTGCCTTCGACGACCCCCTTGCCGTTCACACGAAGGGTCTCGCCGAGGCCAGGGATGAAAAAAAGGAGCCCACAGCCGACGCTGGATGCGAGCGCCACCGACTCGTGGAGGTCGATCTGGACGGTGGCGCCGACGACCCGCGCGAACCCTGGCGTCCCTCCCACCGTCGTCATGCGAGCGCGCCCGTCCTCGTCGGCGAAGCCAGCGACCGCGAAGGGTGAGAGCGCGAGCATCCGCAGGCAATGCTCGTCGAGCTGGTCCACGGACTTCATCAGGGAGCCGAGAGGGCGTGAGCCCACGACCTGCTCCAGCTCCTCGACCGTTCGTACGAGCGTCATCGCCGTCACCCGTCAGGGTGGCATGGCAGATTTGAATGTCAATATCAACTACTGCGGCGGAGGTCGCCGTGGCTGCGGTGTCGATAGCGCCCGCGGGTGGAAGGTCGCGGACGGCACCCGCTGGGATGGCGGAGCGGGTGCCAGGGGCGTGACGGTCACATCGCAGGGCCAGCGGAAGGGCTCTCGCAGACCCTGGTGGCGTCATCCTCGGGAGGGGAGGTCGGCCCACCACCGCGCTCACTGCGGTCTCCAGGTCCCGCCGCGCGGGCAGGGCGGACATGCGAAGAGAATCGCAGGTCCCGATCTTCCACCGAGTCCTCTCGCAGCAGCTTGGTATCGGCCTGATAGTCGACGGACATCCGCCAGGGGGCGCGGTCGCCCTGGCGAGGCCACAGGTCGATGGTCCGCTTCACGTAACCAGCGGCAAAGTCGAGCAGCGGCAGCCGCTCCATGGTCGGCTCACTCAGCTCGGGGCGACAGATGGTGTGCCCCTGGGCATCCATGTACGCGAGCAACCGGCAGAGATGCTCGCACAGCAGTCCGATTTTGAGCGTCCAGGAAGCGTTGGTGTAGCCGACGGCAAAGGCGAAATTCGGGACGCCATCGAGCATCATGCCCTTGAAGGCCACCTTGTCGGGAAGGTGCACGGGCGCACCGTCCACGGTCAGGGTGATGCCCCCGAACGCCTGGAGGTTCAATCCCGTGGCGGTGACGATGATGTCGGCTTCGAGCTCCTGACCCGACTTCAGCGCGACGCCCCGCTCGGTGAAGGTCGTGATGTGGTCGGTGACCACGGACGCGCGGCCTTCGCGGATGGCCTTGAAGAGATCCCCATCGGGAACCATGCACAGCCGCTGATCCCAGGGGTCGTACGGTGGGTTGAAATGCTCATCGACGGGATACGACTTCGGGAGCTGCTTGGCATTGCTGTGCCGGATCAGGCGTCGCGCCATGCGCGGGTAGCGCTGACAGAGGCGCCAGACCGCACGCTGCATGGTGATGTTCTTCCGCCGTGTGAGCTCGTGGGCCTGCTCTTGGGGGAGGATTTTCCGCAAGAAGTTGGCGATCGCGTCTTCGGAGGGGATGGACAGGATGTACGTGGGCGTGCGCTGGAGCATCGTCACGTGCGCGGCCGTGTCGGCCATGGCTGGCACGAGGGTGACGGCCGTGGCGCCGCTCCCGATCACGACGACACGCTTGCCCGCGTAGTCGAGATCGCCAGGCCAGTGCTGCGGATGGACGATTTGCCCCTGGAAGCGCTCCGTGCCTTCGAACCGAGGCGTGAATCCCTCGTCGTAGCGGTAGTAGCCACCGGCGCAGAACAGCCATCGGCACGTGATGACCAGACGCTCCCCGGTGTCGGTGCGCTCGAGGTCGACGACCCATTGCGCGTCCTCGGTGGACCAGGCGGCGGTGATCACTTTGTGGTGGAATCGAATCTTGCGCTCGATGCCATTCTCGGTCGCGGTCTCACGGAGGTAGGCGAGGATGGCGTCCGCGCTGGCAATGGCTTTGTCGCTCCTCCAGGGCTTGAACGCATAGCCGAAGGTGTACAGGTCCGAGTCGGAGCGGATGCCGGGATAGCGAAAGAGATCCCAGGTGCCGCCAATGGAGCCCCGTGCCTCCAGAATGGCGTACGACGTCGAAGGGAGCTCCCGCTGGAGGTAGTAAGCTGCTCCGATACCCGAGATGCCGGCGCCGACGATCAACACGTCGATGTGCTCGCGGGGGGAGGTGGTTCGCGTCGTGGGCATGGTGGGGGTCTCCATGGCTCGGCCGGGCTCGTGGGCTGGGTGGGTCGGTCCGCGTGTGCGTGGCGACGAGACGAACAATGGATAAAGTGAGCGTGGAGAGCAAGGTGCATGCTGCACCAAAATTCGTTAACCCTGGTGCATGATGCACCAGCGACAGGAGCAGCCAGGCGAGTGGCCGTGGCCGCGTCCATCGAAGCGTGTGCGCGAGTTGATGCGGCGCGGGGCCGAGATGGTCCTGAATGCACCGCCGGCGTGGATCGAGGAGATCGACAGGGCGACGCTCTCGGTCGAGAACATGAAGGCCATCGCTGACGACCCGGTGCTCGCAGCGGCCACCCGCAGGACGAATCGCGCGAACCTGTTTCACTGGGCGGCGTCCAATCTTCGTGATCCGGCGGCGCCCGTGGCACCCAACCTTGGCGCCGAGCCCCTCGGCATTGCACGCGACCTCGTGCGACGCGGGGTGAGCGAGTCGGCGCTGAACGCTTACCGGACAGGGCAGAACGCGGCCTGGCTGCGGTGGATGTCGATTGCCTTCGAGCTGACTTCCCGGCCGGACGAGCTGCGTGAGCTTCTCGAGGTGTCGGCACGATCCATCTCGTCGTTCATCGACGCGACGATCGCGGACATCTCCGCGCAGATGAAAGCGGAACGCGACGAGTTGACCCGGGGCACCCACGCCGAGCGACGCGAGGTCGTCGCGCTCCTCCTGGACGGCGCTCCGCTCGGCCCGGGGGACGCTTCACGGCGGCTCGGCTACGAACTCGACCAGGCTCACCGAGCTGCCGTCGTCTGGAGCGATCACATCGAGCCAGACCTCAGCGCGCTGGAGAGTGTGGCCGACGCCCTCAGCCGTGCCTCTGGGGCCCCACGCCCTCTCATCATCATCGCCAGTGCAGCGACGCTGTGGGTATGGGTGCCGGGAGGGGCCGAGCCAGACGTCGAGCGCCTGAGCCTGGTGCTCCGACAGCTCGAGGGCATCCGGATCGCCATCGGATCGAGAGGGCAGGGCCTTCAGGGCTTCCGACGTGGCCACCTGGACGCTCTCACCACGCAGCGCATGGTCGCACGTCTCGGCTCCGAGCAACGCATCGTCCGTTTCGATGAGGTCCGTCTCGTCTCCCTGGTCACCCACAACCCAGAGGGCGCAGACCAGTTCATCAAGCACACCCTGGGGACACTCGAGTCGGCCAGTCCGGAAATCAAGGATGCCCTGCGGACCTTCCTCGACGAAGGGTGCAACGCATCCCGCGCTGCGGCGCGCCTCCACACGCACCGCAACACCTTGCTTCGTCGGCTCGCCCGGGCAGAAGATCTCCTGCCGCGGCCGCTCGAGCACAGTCGCGTCCACGTCGCCGTCGCGCTGGAGGTGCTCCGCTGGCAATCGAGCGGCGCGTAGGGGATTGGCGGTATGAGGGTGGCAGTGCCTCATGCTCTCCACCGGAAGCCGCTCTCCGCTTCTGCTCAGCTTGCAGCGCTCTTCGCCAGATCCTCCACGATCTCGTCGAGCGATGGGTGCTTCATCGGCCCATCAATCATCGGCACACCAGGCGTTGCGGTTCCGCGGGTCCGGACGGGTCTGTAGACAGGCATGCGGTTCGTCCCCCACCTCGCCAGCGTTACCTCCAGGTACGTGGTGAACGTCGAAAGCGATGACGACAGCATGTCGGCGCCGTGATCGTGAGCGATCAGGGTCCACGCCGGCTGGTCTGGTGGCCCGAACACCAAGCTGGTGTGTTGGTATCTGGAGTAGTGGTCCAGCAGTGCGGCGCGAAGGCGCTCCGGGCCGTCGTCGTCCTCTTCGTCGTCCTGTGCCTCGACGCCGTAGATCTCCCGATGCGCCTCCGAAGGCCAGTTGATCAGATCGCGATGAACCCAGTTCGTCGAGAAGGCCTTCGCCATGGGCAAGAGGTTGACCACTCCTGGCGGTGCTCCGTACTCGGGAAAACCAAAGGGTTCGAGCGGCTCCGTGACATCACGCCCCTCGAGTCCCCAGGACAGGAACACGCCGTCGTGTGCTCGGTAGAAGGCGCGCAGATCGTCTGGCATGGGCCGCCTCAGCGCCCTCTCCGCGGCGGTGAGGTCCAGGCACCGTCACGTCGTACACCACCACCTTGGGGGGGCTGCGCAGCACGGACACCATCTCCTGGAAGAGGTGGAGGAAGGACTTGCTCATGGCGCGAGATGGTTGCCGTAGCTCGCTCGTGAGGATAACGACAACACAACGATTCCCTCCGGGCAGGGGGGACTCGGCCACCAACCGGCCGCCATCTTCAGGGCCTTCCAGAGGCCAAAGAGCGGCGCTCCTGCTTCGAGGGTGCGTCGATGCCGGACTTCTCTGCCCGACGACGCTGAGATACGGCACCGCCGGGCCCAACGTGGTGCCCCGTCGGCTCAAGACCGGGCGGCGGCGAACTTCTGCAGGAAGAGCGCAAGGGAGAGAGACATGTTCTCGATCTCGCTGGGGTCCACGCTCTCGTTCGGCGCGTGGATCAGCGCCTTGGGCTCCTCCACGCCGAGCAGCATGATCTCCGCCTTGGGGAACGTCGTCTGGAAGACGTTACACAGCGGAATCGAAGCGCCTTGGCCCAAGGAGACGACGTCCTTGTCGTAGGCTGCGCTCAGCGAGGCGACCATCGCATCGTGGGCAGGCCCCTTGGTCGCCGCGACGAAAGGCTGACCGACGATCATCGGCTCGACGGTCTGTGTACAGCGGCAGTCGTGATTGGCGATCTCGGCCCCCCCGCATGATTGGCAGTCTCAGCGTCCGGCTCTCCGGTCGCCGAGGGCTCCGCCTACCGCACACCAGGGCACCGCAGACAGGCGGGGGGCGAGTGGGCCCCGCCGTCGCGGAACACTTGGAGCCCCAGCGGAGAGCACACGGGTGGCCGCAGGCCACCGACGCTCCGGCCCGCACTACGCGAAGCGCTTGATGACCTCGGAGTAGAACTCCTCGATGACATGCGGGTCGCGTATGAGCGTGCCCCACTCCTCACGGAATGGCCTCGACGCGTCGCCCCGGTACGAGAGCCAGTTGAAGCTGGTGAGCACCATCAGGTCGCTGTCTTGGATGAGGACCTTCGCGTGGGTGTTCCCTAGCCGCCGCACGACTAGGTTCGGAAGGTCCTTGGCGGCCTGCTCCAACGCCCGGCGCGCGTCGGCGTCCCACGGCTTCTCGCCTTCGTCCACGTCCCCGAGCCCAAAGCCGATCGAGACGCGCACCCCGCGTTCGCACGCCTTGTGAAGCCCCCGAAGGAACGCGTCGGTCACGACAGCATGACTGATCCAGGGCGAGAGGATGACTAGCCGCTGCTTGGTGTCCCTGACCGCGGCCTCGAGGATTCCTGGGTGTTCATAGACCGGGAGCGGCCGAATGAGGGCCTTTTTGAGGCCTGCCTCCGCTGCCGAGAGCGTGCTCCGCGCCCTCTCCTCTTTCTTCGCTGCCTCCGCTCTGGCCTCGTCCGTCCCCGCCGACGCATGGGCGACGGCGGCCTTGTCGACGGCTGACCGTGTCGACGTGATCTGCGCCACGTCCCTGCGCAGCGTGCTCGCGGCCTCGAGCAGCTCGGCCGCGCGCCCCGCGAGGGGACCGTCGAGCCGAGGCATGCTGGACCTGTCTCGAAACCCGTCGAACATGGCCTGCCGCTCCGGGCCGCTGCCGCGCGCGAACGCGAGTTCGTGCTCCTGTGAGAGGCGGCCCTCGATCGCGAAGCCGACCTGAATCTCGCCTCCCTCGATGCTGCGGTAGAAGAGCGCGAGCGCGGGCAGGTACATGCGGTAGCGCTTCTCGACGGTCTGGATGCGCAGGACCTGTCGCTCCGAGCGGGCCGCGCTCGCCGCCAAACGCACGACCTCCGAGACCTCGGCTGCCCCTAGGTCGTCGGCCTCTGGCGGGCGCGCAGGGATGGCGCGAATGGCTACGATCCCTTGCTCCTTGAGGTCACTTGGGCGAAGGAGTTGCGTGTCCCCGAACCACTTCGGCCGCCGCAGCAGGCCGTCGTACGGGAACCACACGGTCTGCTCCACGGGCGAAACGAGTTCTCGCTCGCTCAGAAGCTCGTGCCCGCGGTCGGTGACAGAGAGGCGGTCGCTGCCGGCGCTCGTCCGAATCGCCTCTTGGCGCACAAGATCGGCCAGCGTCGTCGCAACGATTCGACGGGGCAAGCCGAGGATGCCCTCGATTTGCGCCACCGTCTCCAGGCCCGCGACCAGCGCGCGCAGCACGAACTCCTCGATACAGCTTCGCTCCTGCCGCTCTTGGACGAGCGCCATGGCGTGGACGCTGAAGATCGGGAGGCCGACCTCGCGATAGGTCACGAGCTCGTATCCGGCCCGGACGTCGAGCCGCTTGGCTATCTCATCGGCCCTCATAATGAGCCTCCTCGATCGAGCAATCCGCCGGATGGGCGTCGATGTACTCGAGCACGTTACGGAGGGGGTTCGGGCTCCGCGCCGACCGGCAGAATACGTGATCGCCGACGATTACGAGGCCCTGGCGCCCCCGGGAGAGCGCAACGTTCATTCGCCGCGCATCGCGGAGGAAGCCGATCTGCCCGCGGTCGTTCGACCGCGTCACCGAGTAGACGCAGATGTCTGCCTCGCGGCCCTGGAAAGCGTCGACGGTGTTCCACTCAAGCGAGAGGGCAGTGACGTCCTTCTGAAGGTGCGCGAGCGCCCGCTCCAGCTCGATGCACTGGCCGGCGTAGCCTGTGATGACGGCGACGCGCAGCTGCCTGCTCGCCGCTTTCGCGATGAAGTTCAGACGCCGGAGCCACTGGCCGATGAAGCGGGCCTCGGCCAGGTTCTTGATCGAGCCGTTCGACGCCGTCTCGTGGCGGCCCGGCAGCTTCGCGGTGGTGAACCACGTGACCGGGCTTGGGAGCGCGGCCGCGAGCGTGCGCCCGTCATCCTCGCGCACGCTCTTGAGCTTCCCGTCATAGAAGCAGGTGCTGATCAGGTTGCCGATCGGGCGGACCATCCGGTGCTGCGTCGTGAGCGACGCTACGCAGGCGGGCGGGAGGGACGCTACGAACCGGTCCAGCAGCGTCGTCTGGAACGACTCGCGGTCCAACCCGTACTCGTCGAGCAGCTTCGGATCCTCCAGAAGGTCCTCGACGAACGGGGGCAGCTGCTGCGTGTCTCCGACGAGGATCCACCGCTTGGCGCGCGACAGCGGCACGAGCAGCTCGGTGGCGGTGGCCTTCGACGCCTCGTCGACGATGCACACGTCGAACTCGGCGGAAAGAATGCCAGGGACGCGGGCGAAGCCGAGGCAGGTGCCCGCGACCACCGACGAAGTCGCCACCATCGCCGCGTAGAACTCGCGAGAAGACGAGAACCGCAGCTGCCACTCCTCAGCGAGGCGGATCAGGGCGTGCACCTTGCGGTCCGCGTCGCTCCCCGCGAGGAGCCCCCGCTCCCACTCCGCGAGATCCACCGTCGTCGCCTCCGCGAGCTGGCGGCCTAGCTCCCCAATGGCCGCGAGCCGTCGGGCCGCATCCCGCCGGCGCGCGCCGACTGTCTTCCGCTGCTCGAGCAGGTTGCGTACCTCGTCGCGGACCTCCTCAAGCGCCTCCGTCGTCTCGTGGTAGCCGTCGGCCACGTGACCAGCTTGGGCAACCTTCACGCCCCGCTCGAGTTCGTCAATACGCCGCTCGCACTCGGCGAGCCGCGCTTTGACACGATCGAACTCCGCGGACTCGACCCGTAGGCGTCCCGCGGACATCCCCATCGCGATGTCTTGCCGGTTGACGCCCAACTCCTTGGCGATTGCGGAGAGGAACGCCTCGGACGCCTTCGCAACGTCCTCGCGCCATCGCGTCGCCACGTGGTCGATGGTCAGGTCGCGGATCTTGGGTGAGACGCGATCATCATCGCGCTGCGCGACGCGCAGGATCCGCGCGCTCGGCTCGAGCACGTGCAGGCGCTCGAGGGCGTTGTCGAGCGCGACATGCGTTTGCGAGGTGAGCAGCACTTTGCACTCGGGCGACTGTCGCAAGAGCTGCACCACAAGCTCGGTGATGAAGCGCGTCTTCCCGGTCCCAGGCGGGCCCTGGACGACGAGGACGTCGACCGCCGCCAGGGCCATCTTGACGGCCGTCTTCTTGTCGTCGTCGAAGTCGCTCTGCTCCCACTTTAGGTCCCCTCCGACATTCGGAGGCCGGGCTCGCGACGGGTCGAGGATGACGTCGCGGAGCGCGGGGCGCACGGAGCGCCCGTAGCGAACCGCGTCAAGGGCGCCCTTTTGCCGGTCGAGCGCGATGCGGCTCGCCCGGTTGTCGAAGACTATTTGCCCCTGATCGGGGAGCGAGTCGGACACGCCCCGCTCGACCCAGAGGGCGACCATTGATGGGGTGAACTCGTCGACGACGCCGGACGCGAGCGTCCGTTGGTCTCGGCGAACTATTCGTGGCTGCTCGATGACGACGGTGTCCGGCAGCGAGGTCACGGCGAAGTAGATCCGATTTCCCTCGACTCGGTAGGAGCTGTAGGGGATGGGCGCGTAGCGCCCGTCCTCGACGGTCTGACGAAACCTGAGCGTGTTGGACCACTCCTTCAGCAGTTCCTCCCCCTTGCGGTCGCGGCGCGCGTCAGCGTCGTCGATCTCGTGCTGCTCGAGCGCGTCCACCAGCCAGCGGACCATGGCGACGCCGTCGACGCCCGCTGGTACGCGGTCGAACGCGAACGGGAAGGGCGGGCGAAACCCGTACTCGCTGTGCGCCTCGCCTTCGACGGATTCGTCCGGCCAAGCGCTCAGGACGACGAGGTGATCGCCCAACCGGCTATCGATACCAAGGTGGAGCTTGAACTGAGCCGTGCGACCTAGGAACTGGTGCGGGACTTTCCGCCCAGTCTCTCGTTCACGCCAGAAGAACAGTACCAGGGACTCGCAGACGTCCCGCGCGAGCAACGCCCTGCCGCGGCGCTCATCGCTCTGATCCAGCCGCTCGCAGAGCTTTGCAACCGCCTGCGGTAGCGCCGAGACGTAGCAGGCAAGCGTGCTGCCTTCTGCCGCGCGCTCTCGAGTGCGGACGGCGTCGAGCGCGGTTTGCAGCTCGACGACGTCCCGGAACCGATCGGCCGGGTTGGCGGCGAGGGCGCGGCGCAGGACGTCTCGGACTTCAGCCGGTCCCGCGAACCCCTCGAGCGCCTTGCCGACGTGCTCATGCGCCGTGAAGTCGGTGCCGCTGAGACACCGCAGCGCCAGGACCGCGAACGAGTAGGCGTCGCGCGCGGCCTGGGCGTTCCCCTCATCGAACGGCGCGTACGGCTCCGACTTGTACTGCGCGAGCGTTGGCGCGCCTGGAGCCGGAGGCGTCGCCAGGAACTTCGCGATCCCGAAGTCCGTGATCTTCGGCGCACCCTGGTCGTCGAACAGGATGTTCCCCGGCTTGAAGTCCCGATGGACGATGCCTTTGGTCAGCGCGTAGAGGAGCGCATCGAGCAGGGGTCGACCGATGCGCTCATAGAACTCGCCCCAGTCGCGCGGTGGCGTGGTGGCGAGCCAGCCTGAAAAGTCGTTTTCGAGCCACTCAAGGACCATGTACGGCGGGTCGTGGTGCGGGTCGAAGTCGATGATCTTGACGATGTTGGGGTGCTCCAACGCTTGGAGGGCGGCGAGCTCGCGGGCGAAAGCCTCTCGCACGATCCTGTCGTCGCGGACGCGGCTGCTCTTCACGAACTTCACTGCGACGGTCTTAAGCCCGTCCTGCACGTCGGCGCCTTTGCGGATCTCCGCCATGCCCCCTGCGCGTGGCTCCCCCGCTGCCAGAGCGAAGCGACCTCCGACGATCGTCATTCGAGCAGCGTACCAAGACGGCTCCGCTTTTCCAACGCGGCCCGTCGTCACTCTCGGCCTGGCGTCGATGCGACTTTCGGGGCAGAAGCGACGGCACCTGAGAGGTGCACGGCCCACAGCGTCCTCTCTCACGCTCAGGGCCTTGCGTACCGCGGGAGCCTGCCTATGGGGCGGCCTTTGCCTTCTCCGGCGTGGGCCTCGGCCTCGTTGGCGTTCGAAGGCGCGTGCTGGTGCGCGGGCAACGCCCTGGGAAGCGCAAGGGCTCGCGGAGGCCGACCTGCGCGGTAGGCGGCCAGACCCAGGACCCGGCCATGACCGGCGACCAGAGGGCGAGCTGTGGACCTCGCGGTCTGCCTGCGCGAGGAGCGCTACGTTCGGCGTGCAGCCGTCGCGCGTGCAGACGCACAAGCCGACGGGCCTGACGCGGGCCCATGCGTCCGCGTCGAGGCCCGGCGTCGCGGGACGGTCGGCGGCCCCGACATCGCACCCCTCCCGGCCGCAGTGGTCGACCGCGAGTCCCCGCGGCCTATACCACGGCGCACAGGGCGGCGTGCCGCTTCGCCACTGGGGCCTCCAGCGGCGTCGATGCGGTGGCAGAGCCTGCCCCACTCGCCCCAACGGTGGTGGTGGTTGGCTGGTGCTAAGCGGTGCGATTCTACCAGGAGGTCGTACAGGGCGCGGTTGTACCTGGCCCTCGGCTTTGGGGCCTTCTTCCCGGGGTTCGCAGACGGCGGGGGCTCGTGCTCGTCGCTCACGTCTCCGCGCTCCAGAGGGGCTGGATGCTACCAGCCCGGACTGGGGCCGCCGAGGGCTCAGTCGCCGGGCGGAGGCCCGGGGAGTACCGGCGAGCCCCCACCGGGCCGTTACCGGAGGGCGCCGGGGCTCGCTGGAGCGCCCGAGAGCGACCGGAGGAAGGCGGACCGCCCTCCGGGGAGAGGGCGCGCTCCCAGTCGCGGGGCGCGGCTCACCGCGAGCGGTGCTGGCGTATCCGGCCGCGTCGGGCCACCCGAACTCCCCCCGCCGCGTGTCCCGCGTCCGAGCGTGTCCCGGTGGGGCGTGCCGTCACAGCCCCCGGCCCCGCTCCCGGCTCGTGTCCGTGTCCGTGTTCCCCTCATAAAAAGGGGGATACACGGGACGCGCGGGGGCTGTGGTTGTGTCCTACTCCCCGGACACGGTGGGACGCGGGACACAGACAGAGGCCGCAGGCGGGTAGTAGCGCTGCGCGCCCCGCGGCCCCGCCTCGACGCGAAGCCGCCCGCCGTCCGCGAGCGCCTTGGCCCGGCGTCGCACCTCCTGCCCACGGGCCCCTACTGTCTCGGGGAGCTCGCGCGCCGTGACCCCCGGACAGCCCGCGACGGCGGCGACGATATGGGCGTCCAAGTCGTCGCGCGTGTTGGCCGCGGTCCGGGTACCCGCGCCCTCCTCGGCGGTCATGCGCCCGTCCTCGTGGCGGATGCGGATCCGGAGTCCGACCGGCGGTGCCCCGTGGTGCTCCGCGCGGAGGCGCACGTCGCCCCCCACCGCGTCCACCAGGATCGTCGTGTCAGCCATCGCCTCCCAGTCCGTCGAGCCGCGGACGCGCCCGGCGTGTCCCACGTGATGCACAACGATGACGAGGCGCCGCTCGGCGCCGAGCGCCCTGAGCGTCCGCGCCACCCCGGACACGTCTTGTGCGCTGCTCTCGTCCGACCGCGTGACCCGGCGGATCGGGTCGACGGCGATGACGTCCGTCTTGAGCTTGTCCGCTTCGGCGGCGAGGTCCACGGCCTGCGTCTCGTCGTCGATGTCCACCTCACGCACGGTGTGCACGAGCGTCTGCCGGATGTCGCGCCCATGCTCGGCGGCGGCGAGCGCGTCGCGGAGGTCCCGCGCGGCGTGCTCCGCGGCCACGAGCAGCATCACGCCCGAGGTCAGCTCGACGCGGCGTCCGCCGAGGTCCGCTCCTCCCTCGCACACCGCGTCCGTCATCGCCGCAGCGAGCAGCGCGAGCAGCCGCGTCTTGCCGGTCCGGGGCGCCCCCGCTAGCAGAGCGATGCCGGCTCGCGGGAGCAGACCATTCCAGAGCCACCCGCCGGGCTCCGCTTCTGCGAGCGCGTCCAGGTCGGCGCGCGAGTAGACGCGGATACTCATCACGCGCCTCGCGACCGGCGGGCGGCATCGAGCGTCCGGAGCAGGTAGGCCGCGTCCCGACCATGCGCCCCGCCGCGAGCCGCAAGCGCGGCGAGGATCTCCCCGTCCGGAACGCGCGTACGCACGAGTTCTTGAGCGAGCGCGTAGTCGTAGCCGCTCGCCGACGTGTCCCCGTACGTCTTGCCCTTGCCCTGCCACAGGTTCGCGACCAAGAGGCGGTCGCGAATAAGCACGCGCACGCGCGATGATTTACCCGCGGCGATGATCAAGTCGTCGCCCGTGCCGCCTGCGACCCGACCCATGGGTGCATGCACTCGCCTGGCTGTCGGCGGCGCGAGCAGCAAGCGCAGTCCGTCGGGCACCACCGGCGGCGCAGTCTCCCACGGCGCGCCCGGGCAGCCATGCGTAGACGTGCCCGCTGACGTGTCTGGACGGCGGCACTACGAGCAGCCCGCCGGTGCCGCGCACGTCGACCGCGCCGCTCGTGCCGCGGCGCGCGCCGTTGGGGACGTTGACACCGGGCGGCGCGCGGAAGACGTAGGCGCGTCCCCGGCCGGAGCGCGCCTCGCGCGCGGGGGCGCTCGCGAGCTCCGCTCCCCCGAGCGACGCGAGCTCCGCGTCGGCGTCGGGCGAGTCGGCCTCGATGACGACGAGGACGCCGACTGCGACGAGCGCGAGGTTGCAGGGAGCCCACACGCGGAGGCTCGACTCGACGTCCGCGAACGATGGCCCCCGCGCGGCCCACCGGGGGTAATCCGCGAGAAGCGGACGCTTGCCCGCACGGTCGCACGGCCGCGGGTGCCATGCCGCGGAGCACGGTGCGCGCCCCTCTGCGTCTGGCGGACCCATTGGCTTGCAAGTCCCAACCGCAACGAGCCCCGCGCCGTGCAATCGGCGCGCGTGCCAGATCACATCATTCCCAACGGGCGCGTGTCGCCTAAGGCTGTCCATCGTCGATCCTCCTCCGGTCGACCCCCGCGAGAGCCCCGGTGTCTGGCCGGGGCTCTTGCATCGAAGCGTGTGCGCGAGTTGATGCGGCGTGGTGCCGAGAGGGTCCTGAACGCGCCACCGGACTGGATCGAAGAGATCGACCGGGCGACGCTCTCGGTCGAGAACATGAAGGCCATCGCCGACGACCCGGTGCTCGCCGCGGCCACGCGCAGAACGAATCGCGCGAACCTGTTTCACTGGGCGGCGTCCAATCTTCGCGACCCGGCGGCGCCCGTGGCACCCAACCTTGGCGCCGAGCCCCTCGGCATTGCACGCGACCTCGTGCGACGTGGGGTGAGCGAGTCGGCACTGAACGCTTACCGGACAGGGCAGAACGCGGCCTGGCTGCGGTGGATGTCGATTGCCTTCGAGCTGACTTCCCGGCCGGACGAGCTGCGTGAGCTTCTCGAGGTGTCGGCACGATCCATCTCGTCGTTCATCGACGCGACGATCGCGGACATCTCCGCGCAGATGAAAGCAGAACGCGACGAGCTGACCCGGGGCACCCACGCCGAGCGGCGCGAGGTCGTTGCGCTCCTCCTGGACGGCGCTCCGCTCAGCCCTGGGGACGCTTCACGGCGGCTAGGCTACGAGCTCGACCAGGCTCACCGAGCTGCCGTCGTCTGGAGCGATCACATCGAGCCAGACCTCAGCGCTCTGGAAAGTGTGGCTGACGCCTTGAGCCGTGCCTCAGGCGCGCCACGTCCTCTCCTCATCATCGCCAGCGCGGCGACGCTGTGGGTGTGGGTGCCGGGAGGGGCCGAGCCGGACGTCGAGCGCCTGAGCCTGGTGATCCGGCAGCTCGAGGGCATCCGGCTCGCCATCGGATCGAGAGGGCAGGGGATTCAGGGCTTTCGCCGTGGCCACCTGGACGCGCTCACCACGCGGCGCATGGTCGCACGTCTCGGCTCCGAGCAACGCATCGTCCGTTTCGATGAGGTCCGCCTCGTCTCCCTGGTCACGCACAACCCAGAGGGCGCAGACCAGTTCATCAAGCACACCCTGGGTGCACTCGAATCGGCCAGTCCGGAGATCAAGGATGCCCTGCGGACCTTCCTCGACGAAGGGTGCAACGCATCCCGCGCTGCAGCGCGCCTCCGCACGCACCGCAACACCCTGCTTCGTCGGCTCGCCCGGGCAGAAGAGCTCCTGCCGCGGCCGCTCGAGCACAGTCGCGTCCACGTCGCCGTCGCTCTGGAGGTGCTCCGCTGGCAATCGAGCGGCGCGTAGGCGATGGACGGTGCGAGGGCGGCAGTGCCTCATGCGCTCACGCGGAAGCCACCCTCCGCCTCGGCTCAACTTGCAGCGCTCTTCCTCAGCTCCTCCACGATCTCGTCGAGCGAGGGGTGCTCCTTCGGCCCATCGATCACCGGCACGCCAGGCGTCGCTGTTCCACGGGTCCGGACGGGCCTGTAGACCGGCATGCGGTTCGTCCCCCACCTCGCCAGCGTCACCGCCAGGTACGTGGTGAACGTCGAAAGCGATGACGACAGCATGTCGGCCCCGTGATCGTGAGCGATCAGGGTCCACGCCGGCTGGTCTGGTGGCCCGAGTACCAAGCTGGTGGGTTGGTATCTGGAGTCGTGGTCCAGCAGCGCGGCGCGAACGCGCTCCGGGCCGTCGTCGTCCTCCTCGTCGTCCTCCGCCTCGACGCCGTAGATCACCCGATGCGCCTCCGCGGGCCAGTTGATCAGATCGCGAGCCACCCAGTTCGCCGAGAAGGCCTTCGCAACGGGCAAGAGGTTGATCACGCCTGGCGGTGCTCCGTACTCGGGAAAGCCAAAGGGTTCGAGCGGCTCCGTGACATCACGCCCCTCGAGTCCCCAGGACAGGAACACGCCGTCGTGGGCTCGGTAGAAGGCGCGCAGATCATCTGGCATGGGCCGCCTCATCGCCCTCTCCGCGGCGGTGATGTCCAGCTCCGACGCGGGCGACCGTACCGTCACGTCGTACACCACCACCTCGGGATGGCTGCGCAGCACGGACACCACCTCCTGGAAGAGGTGGAGGAAGGACTCACTCATGGCGCGAGATGGTTGCCGTGGCTCGGTCGTGAGGACAACGACAACACAACGATGCCCTCCGGGCAGGGGGGACTCGGCCACCAACCGGCCGCCATCTTCAGGGCCTTTCAGAGGCCAAAGAGCGGCGCTCCTGCTTCGAGGGTGCGTCGATGCCGGACTTCTCTGCCCGACGACGCCGAGATACGGCACCGCCGGGCCCGACGTGGTGCCCCGTCGGCTCAGGACCGGGCGGCGGCGAACTTCTGCAGGAAGAGCGCAAGGGAGAGGGACATGTTCTCGATCTCGCTGGGGTCCACGCTCTCGTTCGGCGCGTGGATCAGCGCCTTGGGCTCTTCCACGCCGAGCAGCATGATCTCCGCCTTGGGGAACGTCGTCTGGAAGACGTTACACAGCGGAATCGAAGCGCCCTGGCCCAGGGAGACGACGTCCTTCTCGTAGGCTGCGCTCAGCGAGGCGACCATCGCATCGTGGGCAGGCCCCTTGGTCGCCGCGACGAAAGGCTGACCGACGATCATCGGCTCGACGGTGAGCTTCACCTTCCAGGGCGCGACGGCCGTCAGGTGATCCATCAGGGCCCGCTGCGCGACCTCGGCGTCGATGCCAGGCGGCACCCGCATGCTGATGAGCGCCCGCGCCTTGGCCTGAACGGCAGGGGTCGCGTCGTCCACCGAGGGGCAGTCGATGCCGATGACGGTCGCCGCGAGCCGCGCCCACAGCATGTCCGACACGGTTCCATCGCCGAGCAGATCCACGCCGGGCAGGACGCGGGCGTCGGTGCGGAACTGGTCCGCATCGTATTGCTGCCCCGGCCAGGTCTGGTCACTCGGCAAGCCTTTGACCGTGGTGTCGCCCTTGGCGTCGCGCAACGTGGCCAGCATGGAGATCAGCGCCGCGAGCGCGTCGGGGGCCGGTCCACCGAACTGACCCGAGTGCATGGGTCCTTCCAGGGTATCGACGGTGACGCGCACGTTCGTCACCCCTCGCAGCGACGTGGTCAGGGTCGGAATCCCTGCCTGGAAATTGCCCGCGTCCGCCACGAGGATGGCGTCGGCCGCGAGCAGATCCGGGTTCTCGGGGACGAAGTCCTCCAGACCGCCAGTGCCCTGCTCCTCGGAGCCCTCGCCCACGATCTTGAGCGTCACCGGGAGGTTGTCGCCGAGCGCGCGGATGGCCGTGAGGTGCACCGCGATGTTGCCTTTGCAGTCCGCCGCGCCGCGGCCGTACCAGCGCTTGTCCTTCCCATCCGTCAGCGTCCAGGGGGGCGTGTCCCACTGCGACTCGTCCGGAACTGGCTGCACGTCGTGATGGAAGTACAGCAGCACGGTGGGGGCCCCCTCAGGCCCGCGCTTGATGCCGGTGACCGTCTTGGAGCCGTCGGACGTGACATGGGTCTCGACCTCGGCGAAGCCAGCCTTGGTGAACACCTGCTGCAGCCACGTGACCATGTGCTCGCAGTCCGCAGGCGGGTTGTCTTGCGGGGCGTGCACCGAGCGGTAGGCGACCATGTCCGCGAGATCGGACTTGGCCTGGGGCATCAGCGCCAGAACACGGGCACGAAGGAGGGTGACGTCATCGCTCACGGGGTCTCTCCTGGGGAACGTTTGGATCAGGGATGGAACGAACTCCCGTTCGCAAAAACACCTTCCAGGCCCGCGACTGTCAACCCTCCTTCCGCCCGAGCGATCGCCTCGTGGAGCCGATCGCCGAGCACAGAACGTGCTCCCCACACGCGGATCGTCACGTTGCTGGGATGTTGCTCTCCGGAAGCGTCGCCCAACGCCCAGACGAGGGCGTCTGACCAAGCGTCGATGTCGCGGTGCACCGGGTGGTGCGGCGCATCGTCGCCACCGTCGCGGCGTGTCGCCCCTCAGGTCCACGCCCATGGGAGCGCGACGCCCTCAGGGTGATGCTTCGCCTCCCGGCGCGGTCATCGCGTGGAGGATGGGGCTCCGAACCCCTCTCTGAGGCGCCTCGTCCACTCGACGAAAACCTCAGTGTTTTTCAGATGGTGGGTCGACAGGGACTCGAACCCTGGACCTACGGGTTAAAAGCCCGCAGCTCTACCGACTGAGCTATCGACCCATGCTGTCAAGGGGGCCGACCCTAGCACGACAATCTCTGACGCGCCGCACGAACTTTTCGTCTTCCTTCTGGTTTTCTCCCTCGAGGCCTGCATCACCCGCGATTTGCGGCACATCAGCCTGTGGTCCGCGTGATCGTGGGCAGTCTACCGCGCCAGCGCGCAGCGTGAGCGCAGCGACCCGTCACCCCACATTCGTAGGGGAGATCGCCCCCGCTTGCGTTCGAGCCTCCCGCCCCCTAGGCGTACCCCTGTGAGCGCCGTCTACATGATCACGGGCGTGTCCGCGGCCGGGAAGTCCACCATCGCCCGCCTCCTGGCCGAGCGGTTCGAGCGAGGCGTGAGCGTCAGTGGCGATGCTTACAGACGTATGATCGTGCGTGGTCGGGTCGACATGACCCCGGACCCCTCGGACGAAGCGCTCCGTCAGCTCGACCTGCGCTACCGCCTGTCGGCTGCGGTCGCCGACGCCTATGCGGCCGCAGGGTTCACCACCGTCCTCCAGGACATCGCCGTGGGCGATCGGCTCCGCTTCTGGCTCGACGCCGTGTGCAGTCGGCCAAGGCACCTCGTCGTCCTCGTCGCGGAGCCCGAAGTCATCCGTGCTCGGAATGCCGCCCGAGGCAAGGATGGTTATGGCTCGTATCCTCTCGAGGCCCTCGACACCGTGCTCCGCATGGAGACCCCGAGGCTCGGCCTCTGGCTCGATACCTCGCAGCTCTCACCGGAACAGACGGTCGACACGATCCTGGCCAGGGCCACGGAGGCCCAGCTCTGAAGGCCACTGCCAACAGCGGGCTTGACCCTCCCTCTGCTGGAGACTGCACGGTGTCCCCCATGGCGAAAGAGCGCCTGACCATCGGTGAGCTGGCACGACGAACGGGGGTCCCGGTCAAGACCCTCCGCTTCTACTCGGACGAAGGCCTCCTGCCTCCTTCCGGGCGATCGCGAGGCAACTACCGACTCTACTCCGAGCGGGCTCTCGCACGCATCGATCTCATCCGCACCTTGCGCGAGGCAGGGCTCGGCTTGCCGACGATCCAGGCGGTGCTCCACCGTGACTTGCCGCTCCCGGAGGCCATGCGACTGCGGCTCACCGCGATCGAGGCGCACATCGCTTCCCTGCGACAGACGGCATCTGCTCTTCGCGCCGCGCTCCGCTCGGAGCTCGCCGAGCACGACCTGAGGAGGCTGTGGACCGTGACCAGACTATCCCGAAACGAGCGCCAGACTGCGATTGAACGTTTTTATCAGCAGGTGGCCGATGGAATGCCCATCGACCCCGAGTGGCTCCAGCAGACGATCGAATTCAGTACGCCCCAGCTTCCGGACGAGCCCACGCCGGAACAGATCGATGCGTGGATCGAGCTTGCAGCCCTGATCAACGATCCCTCCTTCGTCGAGAGCATGCGAGGGCAGGCGACGACCCTGTGGAAGAAAGGCTTCGATGGCGCCGCGTACCAGCGCGCGAGCGGGGAGGGGATACGTCTGGGGCGCGAGGCCATCGAGCGCGGCGTGCCCCCCACCGCGCCCGAGGTCGCCGAGCGCATCCATTCCATCTTCCGAGCCATGGCAGCAGCGCACGGCGCGCCGGCCGACGCGGTGTTCCTCGCGAGCCTGCGCATGCAGTCCGACCGGCAAGACCCACGCGCAGCGCGGTACTGGGAGCTGGTCTCGACGATGAACGGACAACCCCCCATGACTGAATCCTTGCGGGAATGGGGCTGGCTGGTGCGTGCGCTGAGACATCATGCCGGCGCGGCGTGATCGACACGCGCGTCCAGCGCGATCCGAACCCCGCACCACGTCGTTCGATTCCGCCATTCATGCAATGGCATCACCAGCCCGGAATCGCAGGATCGCACGCTTCGTCACGTGCTGACATTCATACCGGTGCATGTTACTCCGGCGACGACTCCACACGCACAATCCCTTCCTCCAGCCGGGTGAACATGATCCGTTCCCTCACCATTGCCTCCGTCCTCCTCGCGTTCGCGATGTCTCCTGCATGTGGCGTCGAGCCCGACCCAGCGCTGGAGGAGCATGACGAGATCGTGGGTGAGGATCAGGCCGAGTCGACGACGCCGGTCACCGGGTTCGCCGAACTCCACCACCACATGATGGCCGAAGAGGCCTTCGGTGGAGGGTGGTTCCACGGAAGCCACGCGGGTGGGCTGCACGACTGCGATGGAGGAATGCCGCCGAGTGACCATGCCCGCGTGAAGCAGGATCTCTCGGGCCTCCTCGACATGTGCCCGGACAACGCCAGCGTCGATCTGAGCGGGGTCCCTCTCCTGCACCAGCTCTTCTGGGTGGGCGGCGCAGCCGCCTCGGAGGTCATCGGGCAAGTCGAAGGGACACAAGGGGACACGGGTCTCCACCTCGGCCGCTCCAGGTTCGGCTCCGAGTGGCCCCGGTGGGACACCATCGCGCACCAGCAGGCGTGGGAGGGCTGGATGCGCAGCGCCCACGATCGCGGCATGAACCTCGTGGTCGTCTCGGCGGTCGGCAACGACTTCCTCTGCAGCCTGCTGCCCGACCAGAACCGCAGCCGCCCCTGCGACGAGATGCGGGATGTCGAGATCCAGATCCAGATGGTGCACGACTTCGTCGCCCAGCGCTCGTCCTGGGTCGAAGTCGCGCTCTCTCCTGCCCACGCACGTCAGATCATCCAGGCCGGCAAGCTCGCGATCGTGCTCTCGATCGAGGTCAGCAACCTGTTCGGCAACAAGGATGCGCTGTCGGAGCTGAACCGCTTCCACACCATGGGCGTGCGCACGCTGCAGCCCGTGCATCAGCTCGACAACCGCTTCGGCGGCGCCGCGCTCCACAACCCCATCTTCCAGATCGCGCAGTTCACCAAGAACTGCCACGTCGATCACGACTGTGGCGTCACGACGGACAGCGTGACGCTCGGCTTCGACGTCGACAGCAACTGCCGCAACGTCCGTGGCCTGACGACCGAAGGCCGGACGCTGATCCAGGCGATGATGACCAAGGGCATGCTCATCGATCTGGCCCACCTCTCCGAGCGCGGGATCCAGGACGCTTACGCCCTGGCGCAGCAGAACGCTTACTACCCGCTCTACCTGTCCCACGGGCACTTCCGCGAGATCATGGCGCCGAAGCAGGCCGCGCACGAGAAGACGACGCCCGCGTGGGTCATCCAGATGCTGCGCCGCACCGGCGGGATGTTCGGCTTGCGCACCGCACACGAGGAGACGCGGGACTACACCCGGACCCCCGTCGCCAACACCTGCCAGGGCTCCAGCCGCTCCTTCGCGCAGGCTTACGAGTTCGGTCGCATGGGCCTGAAGGTCCCCATGGCGTTCGGCGCCGACATGAACGGCTTCATCCAGCAGGTCAGGCCCCGCTTCGGGCCGCATGGCGCTTGCTCGGCGGGCTTCCAGGCCGAGGCGGATGCCCAGGCGCACGCCCAGAAGGTGTCCGGTCCGGGCCGCCTGGGTACCGACTTCGACGAGAAGGGACTCGCGCACGTGGGCCTCTTGCCGGACCTCATCCAGGATCTCGACCGCCTCGGCGCCAACACGGGCCCGCTGCGCAGCTCCGCGGAGTCGTTCATCCGCATGTGGGAGCGCGCCTCGGGACCCCGCTCCGGCATGGCTGACCCAGCCAACGACGTCGATCCCAGCGGCGTCGCCGCCTACGTCCCCGTCGCGCAGCGGGAGGCCTCCTACCCGACCCAGTGCGGCAAGGCCTATGCGCCCGCCTCGAAGGACCTCGGGGAATCCTGCCGCTTCGACGCGGAGTGCACGACCGGGGACTGCTCCTCGGCCCCCTGCACGATCCAGAGCGGCACCTGCCTCTGCACGGCCGATGCGCAGTGCGGGGCAGGGAAGTACTGCGGCTGGGGAACGAACGCCGGGGCCTGCCAGGTGAAGAAGGGGGCTGGCGCGGCCTGCGTCTATGCCCGTGAGTGCATCTCCAACCAGTGCAACCTCACCTGGACGGGCCCGCGCTGCAAATGACCCGCGGGCGAGCCGACGAGCGAGGTCCAGATTCGACCTCGTCGCCGTCGGCGTCCTCCCGCTGAGCTTCCGGCGCAAAATGGGCGGTGGGCGGAGCGCCCTCCTCGGGAATCGGCCCTTTCTGGCCCCCTTGCGTCCGCGTGCCTTCGAGCTTCAGCGTGCAGGGGGGGTTGGCGCTTCTCGGCTCAGCAACCTCAGGACCCCGCTCTCCAGCCGGTGTGCACCGGCAGACAGCCCCGCCTCTCCCAGTGCCTGGTCGAACCCCTCTTCGATCGCAGCGAGCGCCTGATCGAGGCGAGGATTCACCACGGGCTCCGCCTCCAGGTCGCCTTCATACCCCGCGCGACACGCCGTGGCCGACCACGAGTGGAATGCTCTGCAGCGAAGCGGCCGCACTTCATAGATCGAGCAGCGGCCGCCATCACCGAGGAAAGCGCATGGAATCCGCGCGTCCCAGCGCGCCTGGTCGTCGAGCTGCTCCACGCGAGCGACATGGGACGCGAGGCGTTGCCTCAACGTGTCGAGCGCCTCGGGCGAGAGCGTGCGACGAAGAGCCGTCGCAACCGTGAGGAGCTCCGGCATCGTGGCGTCCGCATGAACGTGGCAGCAGAACGAGCAACCCGGTGCGCAAGCTGGACCGGACCCAGGGATCGCCGCCAGCACACGGCGGGCCTCCGTGTCGAGCAGCGCATACGCTCTCCCCACGGCGTGGGTCGTCCCTTGCTCGGATGGATCCGCGAGGAACAGGCGGACGAGCTCCGACCGGACCTGGTCGCGTGTGGCGTCACGTCGTTGCTGGATCACCTTGAGCGCGCGCATGGCTACGATTCTCTCGAGGATTCGAGGCCTGCCAAGGCGAGAGCCCAGCGGGAACCCGTTGTGGCCACGTGTCGCCGTCGCGGCTCAGCGGCGGACGCAACGGACCCGTGGGATCTCCTCGGGAGGGGCATCGGAACCGGTTTCCGAGACCGATGACACCACGCCATTGTAAAAGGATACTGCCCACTTCTGCCCCGGCCGCGAAGCATCCTGCGTGGAGGACCAGTAGTTGAAGCCTCTGCCCTTGAAGCGCGTGTCGATGGCCGGGCGGCCCTCGGCAGACGCCTCATCCACGAGGGTGCTCAGCTCGATGACGGTCGGCAGAAACCACCCACCGCCAGCGAGGCTCAGACCGTTGCAGCGCGTTTCGGCATCCTGCCACGTGGGCGCCTCGTCATCCTCTCCGCCTTCCTCCCAGCGGAGCCCGGTCTCCCGATCGAGCAGCACGGCGCCGCCTTCCTCAGAGACGTAGCGATCCGCACACCCGTTCGTCTTCTCGGCGATCTTGACGCCCTCGACGCGGACGCAGAGGCTCTGGTACACGCTCGCGGCGAGCGCTGGATCGACGGCCACCACCTGGCCCGAGGCCACGTCGACCGTGAGCCGATAATCGTTGAGGGGCGTCGCCCCTCCCACCGCGAGCGGTTTGTTCTTGGGCGCTGACGCGGTCCATATCGGGATGCGGTCGCCTTCTCCGATCAAGAAGATGCCGCGGTCGATGGGCCGCTCGCGGTTGTAGTCGATCAGGGAGAGCAGCTCGATGCGCGTGGGCAGGCGATAATCATCCTCCCCATCGATGGTCGCCTCTTCACACACGGCCTTCGCCTTCTCGAACGTCATCACGCCGCTCGGTCTGCGTGTCCAGCGGAGGCGCGTCGTGGTTTCGAGTGCCGAGTTGCTCGTCGTCTCGTAGTTCGGCTCGAAATCCGGGGTCCAGTGCGCCCACGTGGCGTCACAGAGGGTCTGTCCCTCGTCGAGACCGAGGATGGCGTTGCACCCCGAGCTCCCCACCACCGTGAGCAGCGCGGTCGTGAGCAGGCGCTTTGCTGCCGCGTTCACCGTCATTCTCCTTGCAGGCTCAGAAGGTCCCGTTCATCTGGATGGATCCGAGGCCGAGGGAGACCTCGGTGCGCTTGGAACTCGGCGCCGTCGCGAAGAGGACGATGCCCCCCGCGAGCACCACGCCGCCCGCGATGAACAGCACGGTGGAGACGTCTCCTGCTGCGCGCCCGTCCTGTCGGAGCTGCCGTCCGACCGGATCACAGCGGCTGTTCCCGTCGCAGTGCCCGTCGTCGCTCTCGCTCATCTTCCCGAGCGCCGAAGCACCGAAGTAGCTGCCCACGCCGAGCGCCGCGAGCCCCAGCGTCCCCACCGCGACGCCGGCGATGCGCTGCGGCCCCCAGAATGAACCGGAGCTTGCCGGAGGTTCGACCGGCACCTCGCTGGGAGGCTTGGTCGCCGCGGTCGGGGCAGCATCCCCCAGTGTCTCGACGGCGACCTCCAGCTTCTGACCGTCCTCCTCGATCTCGATGGTGCGCTCCCAGGGCTCCTTGCCGCTGGCCGTCACCCGGATCGTGTGCTTGCCCTTGTCGACCGGCACCGCCACGCCCCACTGACCCGACCCCACCGGGACCCCATCCCGCTCGATGGCGAGCTCGGACAGCGCCTGGACCTCCGAGGGCACCACGAGCGTGAGCCGCGCGAGCCTCGGCTCGAGCGCTTCCTTGCGCTTTCGCGCGGGCCGCCAGCGATCGGCCCGCTTCTCCCGGAGCCCACCTTCCTCGGTGACCCCGTACATCGCCCACGCGCTGGCGAGGCGACCGGCCTTCTCGTAACACTGCGCCAGGGTGAGCTTCGCACCCAGGCCCGTCGGCTCGAGCTTCACCACCTCCTCCAGCTTCTGGCAGGCGCTCGCGACGTTCCCCTTGTCCATCTCGGCCACGGCCTCGTTGTACAGGGTCTGGCTCGACGCCCGACGCTGGGCGTCGAGCGGATCCGCGTGCGCAGGCTGGTGGAGCACCGTGACGAGCGCCAGCGCGAGGGCGCTCGCCGTGACGCGACGGGGTAGGGTGCAGGTCGTCATCGGGAGTCAGTCGATACCAGGGTGGCGTTGGCTGGGTGATGGCCGGTGCTGCACGGCCGGCTTCGCTGGCGTGGGGGTCGGCGTGGCCTTGCCAGCCGGCACGGTGGAGGCAGAGGCCGACGCGGAAGCGCTCACGAGGGGTGGCGTGTCGACCTCCTGGCTCGTGGCCGCGGGGGCGCTCTCCGACGGGTCATGGGCTACCAGCGCGCTCGCCGCAGACGACGAAGGGGCCGCCCCCGGCGTCGACGGACCGCTGCTGGAAAGCAATAGGGCGCCCAGCGACACCAGCAGTGCGACCGCGCCGAGCCCACCGAGCACGAGCCGACGCCTCCTCCGCGGATCGAGCTGACCGTGCAGCTCCGGCGCCTCGTGAATCAACGCCGACGTGCTGATGCCTGCAGCGCCGGACACCGACGCGCTGTGCGCCAGCCGTGGGACGCCCGAGCTCGGAGCATTCAGCGCACCTGGCGCGGGCTGAACGGGGGGCCAAGCAGCCCCACTCGGGATACGTCCAGGCGCGCCTCCCTGGACTCCGAGCGCTTCCGCGAGCGCAGCCACCGCCTCCGTCGCGCGGGAGAACCTCTCCTCGGGCTTCATCGCCGTGGCGCGCGCGAACCAGACGTCGAATGCAGGAGGGAGCGTCACTCCCCGCCGGCGCCTCGCCCGCACCGTGGCCGCTTCGGTCGCCCCCTGGATCATCGCCAGGATGAAGCCGTGGATCGACCCTGCCTCGTCGGCCTCCTCGGTCCAGTACGGCTCACCCGTCAGGAGGACATAGGTGACATGACCGAGGGCAAAGATGTCGGCAGCGAAGCCGATCCGGCCATCGCCACGGATCTGCTCTGGTGCCATGAAGAGCGGTGTCCCGAGGGGCCGGGTCTTGTTGGCCTCCCCGGCGACGGGTGCGATGGCCTTGGCCACCCCGAAGTCGATGATCTTGAGGCAAGGGGTCCCATCGTCCTGGGTGACCACGAACAGGTTCCCGAGCTTGAGGTCGCGGTGGACGATGCCCGCCGCGTGCACCTTGTCGAGGCCGAGCGCGGCCTGCCGCAGGTAGAGCATCGCCTCGTCGGCCGAGAGCAGCCCCTGCCGCGCGACGATGGCCGCAAGCTCCTCGCCGCGGAGCAGTTCCATGACCAGAAACGGCGCCCCGGTCGCCTCGTCCAGGCCCGTGTCGAGGGTATGGACCACGTGGTTGCTCTCGATGGCACCCGTGATCTTCGCCTCGCGCTCGAACCTCGCCCGCAGATCGGCGCTCTGGAGCGTGGTGGGCAGGAGGACCTTGAGCGCGCGTCGGCTCTCGGTCTTCTCGTCCAGCACCTCGTACACCGCGCCCATGCCACCGACCTGGATGGATCGGACGACGCGGTACCGATCATGAAAAAGCGTGCCGGCGTGGAGCATCATGCGCGGCGTGCCGCCTCCCTGGCGGCCGGGGAGATCATGCAGACGAGCCGCTGCGAGCGCGTGCCGCACTCGGCCCAGAACGAAAGCAGCGTCCGCGTTTCGAGGAGCATCTCGTCGGACGACCTCTCAGCACGACCTGGACGCCTTGGTCTGACGGGACTCGGTCCCCGTCCTGGTCTCCTGGATCCCACAGCATTCGTGCATCGTGTCGATGGAGTCATGCGCGCAGGTGAGTGCTTTCATCTCCTTGACCCAGATCGGCTCCTGGAGCACGGAGATTCTCCGACGGAGATGGCCCGCTGGCGTTCACGTCGTTCTCGCCTGTCCGTGTCAAGTCGTCCTCCGCCTCCCCGAAGCGTCCAGCCGCGGGCGCGAGTCTAGGTCACGGCGTTGGCAGCCGTCTAGACCTCGTCGTGCTCACGGGCCACCGGTCGTGCCACGCCACGGCCACGCGGTTGCGTATGTGCGCACGCATCGTTGGTGGCGCTCGAACGCACGCACGACAGCCAGGGTGATGGATTCGGTCCCTCGCACACGACGCGCACCGAGCCTCCACGAGCTACGCGCCGAGCGCGCCTACCTACGCGCGGATCACGCCTGCAGGCGCGCTCAGCGACTCCGGGTTGCCGACGACATCGCCAGACATCGATGAACGCCACGTCGGTCACACCCGCACCTGCACTCCGCTGCCACACCGCACATGGCGGTCGCCCTCCTGAGTCGACGCCCTCCCGCCAGCACGCGCGTGGCGTCGAACCGACCTGCGACCCCTCGCCAGGCAACCACGATCTTCTCCGTGAACCTGCACCGAGGCGACAGCCACCTCGATCCAATGGCGCTGGATGGTTGTTACGCTCGACACGAACCATCCGGGTTTGGCACTCTGCGGCCTCGCCATCACCGTTCTCTGAAACCATCCCTTTCTCGTCCTGCGGCGGTGCCACCATGCGAAACCTGAAGCGCACGCTGTTCGGTTGCCTTGGCTTTGTTGCGCTGGGTGGCGGTCTGATGGCCGCTTGCTCGGCATCAGGGGGAGGAGCCGCTGGCGAAGGAGCGGGGACACCTCAAGGCAGTGGCACAGGACCAGGCACGGGAGGGGCGGGTGGAGGCACGGGCGGCAGCGCCGGCGGTCTCGGCGTCGGCGGGAGCATCCTGCCCACGGGCGGCACGGGGGGTGCGGGCGTGGGCGGCTCCTGCGCTGGCGTCTCTTCGCAGGCCCAGACCCTGGTCCAGCCTGCGGACATCATCATCGCCGTCGACACCTCGGGCAGCATGGATGAAGAGGCGGCCGAGGTTCAGGCGAACCTCAACAACTTCGCCGCCCTGATCACGGCCGCCAACATCGACGTCCACGTCGTGCTCATCGCCGACGCGAGCGTCTGCATCCCCGCGCCTCTCGGCGCCGGCGCGTGCCCCGGGGGCCCGGACGAGAACCTCCCCTCGTACCGCCACGTGACCCAGGCCGTGGGCAGCAGCAACGCGCTCCAGCTCATCCTGAACACCTACCCGCAGTGGAAAGACTCCCTCCGACCCGACGCCACGAAGACCCTCGCCGTCGTCAGCGACGACAACTCCAACCTCTCTGCCGCGAACTTCACCAACCAGCTCCTCGCCCTCGACCCCCCGACGTTCCAGGGCTTCAAGTTCGACGCCATCGTCTCTTCGCAGAACCCGCAGACCTGCGTCTTCAACTGCTTCGGCGGCGGGAGCCCTGGGGTCTGCTGCCCCTCGTGCATTCCGCTCTCTGCCGCCGAGGGGACGGTCTACAAACAGCTCGTCCAGCAGACGGGAGGCGTCCTCGGCGACCTGTGCCAGCAGGATTTCGATCCAGTCTTCATGAACATGGCCACCGCGGTCGTCACCAGCTCAGGGATCTCCTGTGATTTCGTGATCCCGGAGAACCCGGACGGCGCCTTCGACCCGACCAAGGTCAACGTCGAATACACGTCGAGCAACGGCAACACCCAGGTGATTGGAAGCGTCCCTGGCGCAAGCAGCTGCAGTTCGCAGAGTGGCGGCTGGTACTACGACGATCCCCAGAACCCCAGCCGGGTCACCTTGTGCCCCAGCACGTGCGGTGCAGTCCAGGGAGACCCGAACGGTCGAGTGGACGTGCTCTTCGGTTGCGACACCATCCAGGTCGTTCCTCAGTGATGGCGGCGGTGCTCTGGCCTCGGCGAGCCCTGCAATCCTCCTCTTCCTGACGCGCGGCAACGCTGCCGCCCGCGGTCGACTGCTTCCCGTCGTGCCGTCCGCTTCCTCCGCAGGGGGGCCTTCCGGCCACGCCGAGGACCTGCTTTGCTCGGGTCCTTACCGCTGGCACGCCGTCACGCTCCGCGCGGATTTGCGTCTTCTCGGGTGCCTCGGACTCGACCATGCACGATCCCCCCAGCCCGCACCGACTCGCTTCGCTCCTGCGAACCAGGATCGAACCGATCCTCGAACTGTGGCGGCGAAGGGTGCTCGACGATCCCTCGCTCCCCGAGGCCAGCCGTCTGGGCGAGCCGGCGTTGCACGGTCGCGTGTCCAGGTTCCTCGACCAGCTCGCCGACGCATTGGACGTGTGCCCCCTGGAACTCGAGGGCAGCGAACGCCTGGGCAGACGGGTCGCGCATGACCTCCCTGTCCACGAGCGCGCCTCCCCGGGCTTTCGCTCGGGCGACGGCATCGTCGCCGCGCTCCGCGAGCTGTCCCACCTGCGCACGGTCCTCGTCACCCTCTGCGCGAGCGAAGGGCTGAACGCGGCCGACGCGGCATCCGCGCTGATGCACTCGGCCTTCGACGAGACCGGAGCCGTCCTCGCAAGCCAGGTGGATCACCTCGCCATCGCCGCCGAGGCCGAGCGCGTCAGGCTCGTCGAGCAAGCCCAGGCTGCGCGCGCAGAGGCCGAGATCCAGCAGCACCGGCTGCGTGCGCTCATCCTGCAAGCGCCGGTCGCCATCGCCGTCTGGCGCGGCCCCGAGCACGTCTTCGAACTCGCCAACCCGCACTACGCTCGCTTCTTTCCGGGGAAGGAACTCATCGGCAGGACGCTCCGCGCGGTCTTTCCGGAGCTCGCCACCCAGGGGGTCTTCTCTCTCTTCGATCACGCCTACGAGACGGGAGAGTCCGCCGTGATCAAGGACTTCCAGGCCTTCATCTACCGACGGGACGAGACGCTCCTGGAAGAGGGCTACTACACCTTCAACCTCGAACCCCTGCGCGAGCCCAGCGGTGCCGTCTCCGGCCTGATGGCCGTCATCGTGGAGGTCTCCGATCAGGTACGCGCGCGCAAGGCCGCCGAAGCTGCCAGGGAGCGGTTCGCGCTGCTCGCCCAGGTGGCCGCCGTCATGGGCAGCTCCCTCGACTACGAGAGCCGCTTGCAGGACCTCGCGCGCCTCCTGGTACCGGCCGTGGCCGATGCCAGCGCCGTCAGCATCGTCGACGCGCACGGAGAGATTCACAGGCTCACGGACGCAGCCGCCACCGACGCGCTCGGCGTGCCGGTGCGCAAGGCGCGCACCATGCCGGTCCCTGCAGGCCTCCTGCCCCTCCTCCGCGAGGTGCTCGCGTCCAACCGCGCCCGCCACTTCGCCGACTACACGAAGGAGGTGCTCGCCGCGCTCCCTTCCGACGACCCCTACGTCGCAGCGGCCCGCGAGGTCGGTGTCCATGCCACGATCATGGCGCCGCTCCGCGTGATGAACCGCCCACTCGGCTACCTCACCGCGGCGATGAGCACCTCGGGCCGTGGCTACACGGCGGAGGACGTCGTCCTCGTCGAGGCCATCGCCGAGCGCGCCGCCCTGGCGATCGAGAACGCCCGCCTCTTCCGGGAAATGGAGACGCAGCGCAGCCGCCTGGAGCAGGTCTTCACGCAAGCGCCCGTCGCGATCACCATCCTGCGCGGCCCGGATCACGTCTACGAACTGGCCAACCCGATGGTCACGAGCGCGTTCCCCTTTCCCGCGCTGATCGGCAAGCCCCTCCGTGACGTCATCCGCGCGCCTGGAGGCCAGGAGCTGATCACCGGCCTGGACCACGTCTACGCCACAGGCGAGCCACTCCGCCGCGTGGAGGTGCCTCTACCGATCGGGTGTCAGGAGGGGCAGGGGATTGCTCACTACGACCTCGTCTGTCACCCCCTCCGTGACGCCGAGGGGAACATCGAAGGCATCATCGCCGTCGCGCTCGACGTCACCGAGCGGGTCGCCGCGCGCAGACAAGCCGAGGCCCTCGCGGAGGACACCCGACGCCTGCAGGAGCGCTTCCGCGCCACCTTCGAGCAGGCGGCCGTCGGGGTGTCCCTCGTGGAGCCTGGAGGGCGCTGGCTGCACGTCAACCAGAAGCTCGTCGACATCCTCGGGTACACGCCCGAGGAGCTGCGCGGGCTGACCTACCAGGACCTCACGCACCCCGACGACATGGAGGCCAGCCTCGCCAACGTGGCGCGCCTGTTGTCGGGCGAGGTCCGCTCCTTCTCCATGGAGAAGCGCTATGTCCGCAAAGACGGCAGGACGATCTGGACCAACATCGCCAGCTCGCTCGTCCGTGGCATCTCTGGCGAGCCCGACCACTTCATCAAGATCGTGGAGGACATCAGCGCGCGCAAGGAGGCCGAAGCAGAGCGAGCGCTCTTCCAGGCGCTGGTCGAGACGAGCGACGACCTGATCGGGTTCGCCACCCCCGAAGGACAGACGCTCTACCTCAACTCCGCGGGGCGTCGGCTGATGGGGCTGGACAGCCAGGAAGAGGCGAGGACCAAGCGGTTCTCCGAGTACCTGGCGCCGAGCCGCGACGGGTCCTCACCGGAGGAGGTCGTGGCGACCGTCCTCCGTGAGGGCTCCTGCGCCGAGGAGGTGGCCGTGCGCCACTTCAAATCGGGCGAGATCATCCCCGTGCAGCAGACCAGCATCGCCATCCGCGGGGAGGGAGGCGCGCTCCGCGCCATCGCCACGGTCGCCCGTGATCTGCGCGAGCAGAAGCGCCTCGAAGCCGAGCGCAACCGGCTCCTCGTGCGCGAGCAGCAGGCCCGGGCCGCGGCCGAAGAGGCCAACGAGCTGAAGGATCAGTTCCTCGCCACCGTGAGCCACGAGCTCCGCACCCCGCTGAACGCCATCCTCGGCTGGACCCGCATGCTCCGCACCGGGCACCTCCCGCCGGAGCGACGCGATCGGGCCCTGGAGACCGTCGAACGCAACGCACGCGCGCAGACCCAGCTCATCGAAGACCTCCTCGACATCTCGCGCATCATGAGCGGCAAGCTCCGCATCGAGGCGCACCCCCTCGACCTCGTGACCGTCATCGAGGCCGCCCTGGAGACCTTGCGCCCTGCCGCAGACGCGAAGGAGATCCACCTCGACGCCGCGCTCGGCGAGGGCCCGACCATCATCCTCGGCGACGCCGTGCGCCTCCAGCAGGTGGTCTGGAACCTGCTCAGCAACGCCATCAAGTTCACCCCGCAAGGCGGCCGGGTCGCCGTCCAGCTCCAGCGCCTGGGCGACGCGGTCGACGTCCTCGTTCAGGACAGCGGCCGAGGGATCGCGCAAGACTTCCTGCCCCACGTCTTCGAACGGTTCCGTCAAGCCGAGGGCAGCACCACACGGGCACACGGCGGGCTCGGCCTGGGCCTGGCCATCGTCAAGAGCCTCGTCGAGCAGCACGGCGGTACCATCCGCGCGTCGAGCGAAGGGGAAGGGGCGGGGGCGACCTTCACCGTTCGCCTGCCCTTCGTCCCCGCGAGACAGCGCAGGCAGGGAGGACCTGGGAGCCTCGACCCCGAGGTCCTTCACCCGGACGACGACCACCCGCGCGCCCTGCACGGCATCCGCGTCCTGGTCGTGGACGACGAACCCGACGCGCGCGACCTGCTCGTCGAGCTCCTGGAGCGCGGCGGCGCGCGGGTCATCTCGGCCGGCTCCGCCGCCGAGGCGTTCGAGCTGCTCGAGCGCGTCCGTCCCGACCTGCTCGTCGCCGACATCGCCATGCCAGGAGAGGACGGCTACTCCCTGATCCGGAAGGTGCGCGCCCTCGGCCCCGCCGAAGGTGGCCTCACCCGCGCCGTCGCCTTGACCGCCTACACCCGCAGCGAGGACGAGCACCGCGCCCTCCGCGCGGGCTTCGACCGCCACATCTCCAAGCCCGTCGACCCCCCCCGCCTGCTCACCGTGCTCGCCGACCTTCAAGAGACGAGCCGATCCGCGCTCCCCTCGTGAGCCGGGCCCGCCCCACGGCCCCGCTCACCTCCGGGACAGCCACTCCAGCAGCGCCACGACCACGGCGAGCGCCGCGATCGGCAACGCGAACCAGCCGATCACCGTCAGCCAGCCCCCCCGCAGCGATCGCCCTCCTCGATCCTCGCAACCGAAGCAGATCGCCCACACCTGCGCCCCGCCCTCGGTCAGCACACAGCAGTCACCGCATACCGGCTCGCGGCACCGCGCACAGGGCCCCGCAGCCTCGGCGCCGCAGCGCATGCAGCGCGCGACCCCGCCACCGCCCCCGTCGGAGAGCATCAGACCGCCGGACATGGTCGCCAGGCTAGCACCCCCGCCCGCGCAGCCCACCCCTGGCCCTTCTCCAGGGACTCACCCGCGCTATGCTCGCGCGCCATGACGCGCTCCACCGCGCCAGGCCCTCTGCCGCGCACGCCCTCCACGAGCCGAACCCTCGCGTTCGCGACGCTCACCTCCCTCCTCGCGACCGGGCTCATCGCCTGTCGCTCCGACCCAGGCTCCTCGGCGCCTGCGAGCGGCGCCTCGAGCGCTGCGAGCGCCGCGAGTGCCGCGAGCACCGCAAGCGCTTCGAGCGCTTCGAGCACCGCAAGCGCTTCGGGCCCCTCCACGACGGGCCCTTCGACGACGAGCCCCCGGAGCCAGTACCTCCGGAAGTCTTACCTCAAGCGCGAAGTCCGCATCCCCATGCGCGATGGCGTCACCCTCTTCACCGCCATCTACACGCCGCGCGACAGCCGACAACCGCGCCCCATCCTGCTCCGACGCACCCCGTACAGCGTCGGCCCCTACGGCGAAGACCGCTACCCGGAGCGCGCCCTCGGCCCGAGCGAAGAAATCGAGCGCGACGGCTTCATCTTCGTCGATCAGGACGTGCGCGGCCGCTTCATGTCCGAAGGCGACTTCATCAACGTCCGGCCTCACCTGACCGACAAGGTCCAGGGAGACATCGACGAGAGCACCGACACCTGGGACACCATCACGTGGCTCCTCGCCAACGTCGAAGGCCACAACGGCCGTGTCGGCCAGTGGGGCGTCTCCTACCCCGGCTTCTACACCTCCGCGGGCATGATCGACGGACACCCCGCCCTCAAGGCCGTCTCACCGCAAGCCCCGATCGCCGACTGGTTCTGGGACGACATGCACCGGAACGGCGCCTTCGTCCTCGCGCTCGCGTTCAATTTCTTCTCCAGCTTCGGACAGCCTCGCCATGGGCTCACCAAGGAGTGGCCCGAGCGCTTCCAGCACGGCACACCGGACGGCTACCAGTTCTTCCTCGACCTCGGCCCGGTCCGGAACGCCAACGACTTCTACTTCCAGGACCGCATCCCCTTCTGGAACGAGATCACCGCCCACCCCGACTACGACGCGTTCTGGCAAGTGCGCAACATCCTGCCGCATCTCCGCAACATCCACAGCGCGGTCCTCACCGTCGGCGGCTGGTACGACACCGAAGACCTCTACGGCCCCCTCAAGACCTACGCCGCGGTCGAGCAGCAGAACCCGGGCATCCAGAACACCCTCGTCATGGGCCCCTGGATCCACGGCGGCTGGGCAAAGAACGACGGCCGCTCCCTCGGCGACATCGACTTCGGCCAGGCCACCTCCGAGTACTACCGCAAGCACGTCGAACTCCCGTTCTTCCGCCATCACCTGAAGGACGCCCCCGCGCCCGTGCTGCCCGAAGCGCTGGTGTTCGAGACCGGCACGAACCGCTGGCGCGGCTTCCAGGCATGGCCTCCCCCCGAAGCCAAGGAGAAGCCGCTGTACTTGCATGGCTCCGGCCGGCTCAGCTTCGACGTCCCACCGCCGGCCGAGCCCGCCTTCGACGCCTTCGTCAGCGATCCCGACCGGCCCATCCCGTACACCCAGGAGATCAGCACCAGCTGGGCGACGGCGTACATGACGGAGGATCAGCGCTTCGCCAGCCGTCGCCCCGACGTGCTCGTCTACCAGACCGATCCCCTCGACGAAGACGCCACCCTCGCGGGCCCCATCGACGTCGACCTGTGGGTCTCCACGACCGGGACCGACGCCGACTGGATCGTCAAGATCATCGACGTCTACCCGGGCCAGGTCGACGCCCCTCAGGACGGTGGCCGTGACCTCGGGAACTACCACCGCCTCGTCCGCGCCGAGGTGTTCAGAGGCCGCTACCGCGACAGCTTCCAGCACCCGGTCCCGTTCGATCCCGACGAGGTGGCCCGCGTGCGCTTCACCCTCTGGGACCAGCTCCACACCTTCAAGAAGGGCCACCGCATCATGGTCCACGTCCAGAGCACCTGGTTCCCCCTGGTGGACCGCAATCCCCAGACCTTCGTGCCGAACCTCTTCGAGGCGGACGACCTCGATTTCGTGGCCGCCACCCACCGCGTCCACCGCGACGCCGCGCACCCGAGCAACCTCACCCTCCGCCTCCTGCCCACCGGAGCCATCGCCTCCGAGGTCGCCGTCCCCTCCCGCTGAGCCGCGCCGTCCGGCCTCTCACGGCTGGATCCTCCTGCGATCTCGGCGTGTTGAGCCTTCTCGCAAAAAAATCGCGCCCCGTGTCGAAAGGCAGCCCCCTCGTTCGTCGAGCCAGGGAAGGGTCAGGAGGGGCGCTCCCCGCGAGGAGAGCTCGGCCTCCCCGTCGGACCCGCCGACACGACCTGATCCAGCGACAAGCCACGGAGAGACACGATGCGCTTTCTCATCATCCCCCGCCCCTCGAAGCAGGACGAGACGCCTCGGGAGAACGCCCCCTTCGACGAGAAGGTGTTCATGGCGCACATGAAGTACAACGAAGACATGCACCGCGCGGGCGTCCTGCTCGCGGCAGAGGGGCTCAGCGCCAGCGACCGTGGCGCGCACGTCGTCTTCGCCGGCGGGAAGGGCACGGTGCTCGACGGCCCCTTCGCCGAGACCAAGGAGCTGATCGGGGGGTTCTACATGATCGAGGTGGCGTCGAAGGAAGAGGCCATCGCCTGGGCGCTCCGCTACCCCGGGGGCTTCGGAAACGACGACGTGCTCGAGATCCGCCCGCTGACGGGGGCCTCCGATCTTCCGCCCGAGATCCACGAACTCATCGAGAAGGCTGCGCCCACGTGGAGCGTCTCGTTCGCTCGCCCACGGAGCCAGTGAACCAAGTTCACGCGCATTGCGCGTTCACCACCGTTCTTCTCATCCGTGGAGCCAGAATCGACAACGCCACGCGCGAGAAACGGCACGGACGCAGCCAACGAGAGATTGACCTCGCCAGAAGAACCGACGAACACCCCGCCGCAGGGGACGACGACCTCGCGCAGCCGCAGGAAGGCTGCGCATGACGCCACGGGTGCCTTCGTGCAACCGCTCGTCCCCGAAAGCTCTGCGCCTCCCTGAAGGAAACCCACCATGGCCAAGAAGATTGCCATCATCGTCGTCGTGCTGATCGTCGGGCTCCTCGGCTTTGCCGCGACCCGCCCCGACACGATGCGCGTCGAGCGTTCGACCCGCATCAATGCTTCACCCGAGAAGATCTACCCGCACATCGCCGACTTTCACGGCTGGGCTGCCTGGTCTCCCTTCGAGGGCCGAGATCCGGCGATGAAGAGGACCTACAGCGGCGCGCCGAGCGGGAAAGGCGCCGTGTACGAGTACGAGGGCAACAGCGACGTCGGTCAGGGGCGCATGGAGATCATCGAGACCTCGCCGCCTGGGAAGATCACGATCCAGCTGGACTTCATCAAGCCGTTCGCAGCCCGGAACACCGCCGAGTTCACCCTGGCCCCCAGCGGCGACACGACCACCGTCACGTGGGCCATGCATGGCCCCCAGTCCTTCTTCGCGAAGGTCATGTGCATCTTCGTCGACATGGACAGCATGATCGGCAAGGACTTCGAGGACGGCCTCGCCAAGCTGAAGACCCTCGCCGAGCAGTGAACGGCAAACGCCACGGGGTCCGCTCCGTGGCACGCGCTCGCCGTCCACCCCCCACCGCACCGGATCCGCCCCTCACCGCACCGAGACGAGCCGCTCCTTCAGAGCGTGCCGCTCCATCAGCGTGAGGGCGAAGCAGCTCTCCTCCGCCCCACGCTGGCACGCCGAGCGATGCAGGCGCGACGCGACCTCGGCCGGGTGTCCGGCGCGCTCCGAGAGCAGCGCAGCTTCCCGGCAGACTTCGGCCCCTCCCGCGTCCAGCACGGTGCGCGGGCGACCCGGGCCTTGACGCTCGCAGACCTCGGCGCTCGTGAACGCCGCCACGTCGACCGTCCGTGCCGCCCCGTGCAGCAGCCCCACCCCCTCCAGGATGGCCACCAGACACGCCCCCCGACGCACGGCGCGCCCGAGAACGAGCGACGCCTCCGCCGGATCGCCGAAGACCCGCAAGATCGCTTGCCCACCACCGCGGTAGGCCATCCCCGGCGACAGCTCGACCCGCACCTCGTCGCCCACCCCGAGATCGAGATCGCCCCGCTCGCCCGTGACCCGACCTTCCCCCGGGGCGTCTTCATCGAACGACGACGCCAGGCGCTTCACGCGGGCCAGCGCCACGAGATCGGTGAGCAACACCAGGACGACGACGATCGCTGCGCCCACCAGCACGAAGAGGGCGAACGGCGTCTCTGCTCGGCCCACCACCACCGCGGGCCAGTCCAGGAACGCGAGCACCGTGCTGCACCCCACGATCACGGCGACCCCTGCCAGAAGGGCGCGCGTCTCCGCGCGTGCGACCACCGAGCCACGCCGTCCTGCGCCCACCCTCCGCACCAGGGCAACGAGCAGCGCCGCAGCCGGGAGCATCAGCCCTCCCCCGTACAGCCCGTAGCGGAGCCCGAACAGCAGATCCTTGCCGAACGTCAGGACCAGCCACCCGCCCGTCAGCGCCCCCCCCGCCAGCACGGTCGACACCAGCAGGGCAGGGGAGGGTCGCGCAGGCCTCCCTTCCTCGCTCGCCGCCGTGGGCGCGAGAACCCAGCCCACCACCGCGAAAACCACCGCTGCATGGAGCGCGGCCGGCCCCCTCAGGTGGCGCCATGTCACCGCCACGGCCTCGTTGGCGAGCAGGTGGCACCAGGACCAGCCGACGACCGCGGCGATCGAGGCGAAGAGCGAGGCGGACAGCGCAGCAACGTGGCGGTGAGGCATGGAGGTCCAGGAAGAGACGCCTGGCGACCCGATCGAGTTCCCACGCTCCCGCAAAAAAGTGCGCGGCTTGCCTGGCAGCGCAGGGGGTGGGAGAGGGAGTCATGCCTTCTGCTCGCCCCGCGGCCGCGCTGACCGCCGCGCTGACCGCCGCGCTGCTGCTCGCGGCCTGTGTCCCGCCCTCCTCGCCCAGCGCCGCCAGCGTCCCGGGACACGCCCCCGCCTCCGACGCCAGCGCCACGCTCCCTGGGCCGACGCCCCCCGCGGGCCATGCCTCCCCGGCCTCCCCGGCCTCCCCGGTGCCCTCGTCCTCGCCCACCGCTGGCCCGCCCTCTCGCGCGCCCATCGAGGTCGCCATCACCGTCGACGACCTGCCTGCCCACGGCCCCTTGCCGGCGGGCCTCACCCGCCTGGACGTCCACCGCACCTTGCTCGACGCGTTCCGCAAGCACGCCGTGCCGCAGGTCGTCGGGTTCCTCAACGCCGACAAGCTCACCGAGCACCCCGAGGATCGCGCCGCCCTCGAGGCCTGGGTCGCCGCGGGCCACCCCCTCGGCAACCACACCTTCCGTCACCCCAACCTCTACGAGATCAGCCTCGCCGACTACCTCCAGGACATCGACCGCAACGAGCCGCTCCTGCGAGAACTCATGGGCCAGGCCCCCGAGCGCGCCTGGAAGCTGTTCCGCTACCCCTTCCTCCGGGAGGGGCGCGATCTCCCCACGCGGAATGCCATCCGCGCCCACCTCGCCGACCGCGGCTACCGCATCGCACAGGTCACCATCGACTTCGGCGACTGGGCCTGGAACGAGCCCTACGCGCGCTGCGCGGCGCGAAACGACGAGGAGGCGATCAAGGTGCTCGACGGCGCCTTCGTGAACTACGGGCGCGCGACGCTCCAGTGGGCCGACGCCACGGCGCGGCAGATCTACGGCCGCCCCATCAAGCAGATCCTCCTGCTCCACGTGGGCGCCTTCGACGCGCGCGCCATCGACCGCCTGCTCACCGCGTACGAGAAGGAAGGCGTCCGCTGGATCTCCCTCGACGACGCGCTCACCGATCCCGTCTACGCCATCGACACCGAGCGCACCTCGGTCTGGGGCGAGTCCTTGCTGGAGCAGATCGCCGAAGGGAAAGGCGCTCCGCACGCACCGTACATCCCGCTCCCGCTGGGATTCTTGCGTCTCCTCTGCCGCTGAGCGGTGGCTGGGTGCGCCCCCCACGTCGTCGCTCGCGCGAATGCATCGTGCGTTCCTGACGGCCACAGCGACGGCGCGCGCGCCCTGGCCACAAATTCGGCCGCCCGCAGCGCACGAGACGCGTCGAAGCGCGCAGAATGTGCGGATCCAGGGACCGCAGAGTTGCTGTAGCCTCGGTCCTGGGGGGAAGGGAAACCAGCCGGAGCGGACAACCTCCAGCGAGGCGACACGGCGCGATGCCGGGTACGCCCACGCAGGCACGGCGCGCTCCAGCGGCCACCTTCTCCTCTCCCGGGGGGGAAACATGAACAGAGTAGCCAGGAAGCGCGCCTTCTCCGCGTCGGAGCGGCCAGACACGCATCGAGGAGTGAAGGTCCAGCGGCTCACGATGGGGGGGCACAGTGTCACCCTGGAGCCACCCGACATCAGCCGGGTGGTGCTGAGAGGAGACATCTCCGCCATGGAGATGCTCAGCGTGCTCGGGATCGTCCGCGCCTTCGCCGAGGAGCGAGGGCGGGTCTTCCTCCTCATCGACGCCAGAGGCCTCGGCGGCATCCCGGTGGATGCTCGCAAGGCCATCTGTGAAGGCGCGAGCATCCCGATCCGCGGCACCGCCATCTACGGCGCGAGCTTCCAGTCGCGGATCCTGTGCACCCTGGTCATGGGCGCGCTCCAGCTCTTCACCACCCAGCACGACAACCCCGTGGTCTTCCTCCCCGACGAGGAGAGCGCCTTCGGGTGGGTCACCCAGCGGCGCGCCTCGCTGGACGCCATGGCGGTCGCGAGCTGAGCCACGTCTCTCGACCGTTCCGTCTGTTTGGCGCACCAAGTATTTTCACGCCCTCACCTCGCGCGTGGGGGACTCGACGGCGCGCGCCTCGCCTCGCGACACCGCGCCGCGCGGCCTCCGCCTGTGACGAACGCCCTGCCCAGAATCTCCTCGCTACGTCCGCGCGATGTAGGGCGCGCAGCGCTCCACGCGCAGCCTCTACGCGATGCTCGGACACGACGCGCCGTGCACACCCAGGACAGCAGAACGAACGAGGTGAAAGCGGGCACGTTCGCGTCACAACGCCGATCCAGAGCGCAGCGCGCGTGTTACAGTCGAACGCGCAAGGGGGAAGCTGTTCGCAGGCGCTCTGATCCATCAGAGCGAAATCGCGATGCGTGCGTCGCTGCGGTCGGACCGAGGCGTCGCACACCAGGTGGACACTCTTCATGCCTCGGGGGGCAGCATGGTGAGAGCACACGTCAGACGTTCCACGTCATCGCCAGGGGTTTCGGACGTCCAGCCGGGGGAGCGGCAGGCCGTGGAGATAGGGCGTCACAGGACCATCCATGAGACGCCAGGGTTGGTGCGGCTGATCATCGACGGCGATCTCGCGGCCAGCGAGGTGGTCAGGATCCTCGATCAGTACCGCCTCTCGGCCGACAGGTACGGTTACGTGCTCGTCATGGCCGACGTCACCCGCATCGGCACCATGCCCGCAGAGGCGCGGAAATCCATCTGCGCCGGCGCCGACATCCCGATGCGGGGTACGGTCATCTACAACACGAGCTTCCAGTCCAGGCTGCTCTGCACGCTGGTCATGGGCGCGCTCCAGCTCTTCACGGGTGCGCAACAGCACCCCGTGGTCTTCCTGGTCGACGAAGCCGAGGCGAGGGCCTGGATCGACGAGCGCAGACTCTCCCTCGGAGACACAGCGCTCGCCGTCTGACGCTCACGGATCGACCTCCCGCAACGCGTGCCGTGCGATCGCCCGGTGCAGCAACTTGCGGCTGACCCCGATGCTCTGGGCTGCGAGGGACACGTTGCCGTGGGCCCGCCGCAGCGCCTCTGCGAGGAACCGTCGCTCGAACGCGTCCAGCTGCTGCTGGCGCGCCAGCCTGAACCCCATCGAGAGATCCACCACGGGCTCCCCGTCCTCGCCGGTCTCCGCCACGCCTGGACGCGGTGCCGACCACGCCGCGGGCGCCTTCGTCGGCGTCGGCGTCGGCGTCTCCAGCGCGTGCAAGCCGAGCGCGTGCATCCGGACGACCTCGTTGCGCAGCTCGCGCACATTACCCGGCCACGGGCGCCGCGAGAGCAGGTCCACCTCGTCCTCCGACAGGGGCGCTCGCGCCTGCGACGCGGCTGGCAAGCCCTCCTCGATGTGCCGGACCAACGCCTGGACATCCTCGGGTCGCTCGCGCAGCGGCGGCAGCTCCACCCGCACCACGTTCAGCCGGTAGTACAGATCGGCGCGGAAACGCCCCTCGGCCACCTCCCGCGCGAGCGATCGGTTCGTCGCCGCCACGATGCGCACGTCCACCCGCCGGGGCACGTTCGATCCGAGCCGGCAGATGGCGCGTGTCTCGATGGCGCGGAGCAGCTTGGGTTGCAGTTCGAGCGGCAGCTCGCCGATCTCGTCGAGGAACAGCGTCCCTCCGTCCGCCTCCTCGAACCCGCCGGGATGCTCGGCGATGGCGCCCGTGAACGCGCCCCGCACATGCCCGAAGAGCATGTCCTCGATCATCGTCGCGGAGAGCGCCGAGCAGTCGACCACCTGGAGCACACCGCCCGCCCGCGGGCTCTCTTCGTGGAGCGCCTGCGCCGCCAGCTCCTTGCCCGTCCCCGTTTCCCCCTCCAGCAGCACCGTCGCGTCCGTGCGCGCCGCGCGCTCCAGCAACGCGAACACCCGCTGCATCGCCGGGCTGACGCCCAGCAGCCCACCCAGCCTGGAGCGCGGCCCGGAAGGCGCTTCCCCCTCGTCCCCCACGCCCCGGAGGCGGAGCCTGGACCTCCCCAGGCCCACGACGGCATCCGGGCGCGCATAGGCATCCCGCACGCGCACCCCGTCGAGCCAGACGCCGCCACGCCCTCCCGCATCGATCACCCGGATCGCGCCGTCCTCCACACGCAGCACCAGATGCACCTCGCTCACGGTGGGATCCGGCAGGACGAGTGAGCATCCAGCCCCGCGGCCGATCGTCACCTCGGGCCCCGTCAGCACCACCCCCCGAGCCCCGCCGGCCGCGCCGACCCCACCGGTCACACCGACCCCACCGGTCGTGTCGTGCTCGCCGAGGATCTCGACACAGAGCCGCGCCTCGGGCGCCGCCGCGACGCACTTCAGCCGGGTCTCGCTGCGAGGCCCCGCGCGACGCACGCGCCGCGGGAGCCCTGGGGAGGAAGTGGTGCTCATCGACAGGGACTCGATCGCTCCCGGAGCCATGGCCGCCACGCCACGCTCGCCACCGGATCCGACGCGCCACGGTGGCGCCACCGCGCCCGCTGCCCTTGGTGCAGCAAGCATCCGAGGAGGATCATTATGCGCGCCCGCCGACACGACGGACCACGAGAAACGCACGCGCGACGCATCGACAGGCGACGCGCCTCGGGCGTTATGACGACCCGCGGGCCCCGGAGCGCGCAGCGCCCACGACGAGAACGCTCACGGCGGCATGGCACGCAGGTGCCCGCCAGGAACGGACAACCGCGTCCCGAGCGCAGCGACGCCGCGCGCCCCTGCCGTGTGCGTCAAAAACCGCAGCCCTCGGCGTATCCGCAGCAGATGTTCGCCCACGTTCCCGCCCCCGTACCGCGGCTCTTTCCCTGACCCTTCACGCGGGTGAAGTACGGCTCGTCGATCGACGCATTCTGCACCTGATCCCCGACGATCATCGAGATCCCCCAGGTCTTTGCATCACAGTTCGACGAGCCAGCGGGGATGCTGACCGAGTAGCTGTCGTAATAGAAGCTCGACGACACGCCGTTGAACCCCGTCACCCTGGGCGCGTCGAGCTTGAACGCCACGTTCTGGTGCTCGTATGCCGTGTCGTACGACACCCACTTCCCGAGCCAGTTCTTCTTGTAGCCCTCGAGCTGAAGATCGACGCGAACCCGGTGGTAGTAGGTACCGCAGCAGCCCGCGCAGTATTCCCGGGATGTCGACAGGGTGAACTCGACCTTCCGGTCGGAGGTGGATGCGAACGCCTCGCGTCGATCGGTGCAGCCCAGCGCCACGGCGCTGGAATCGTCCTCGACGCCCCGCGCGTAGCTCACCACGTTCACCCCGGCGAAGGCCCCCGCAGCGGCTGCTTCTGGCGCCGCGAGCGCGGCTTCGATCGTCTCGATCCGCCCATCCTCGGCGCTGATCACCCGTGACGGGAGCACCTTGTGCACGACGCCGTTCACGTGGAACACCCCGTCGGGACCGACCACCGAGCGGTAACCTCCCGCCTGGATCCTCGGGCGGGCTTCGTCTCCGATCACCTCGATCAGATCCTGGTGTGCGCTCAGGATCGCGTCCGCCTCTGCTTCGGTCTCCGCAGCGGCCACCTCGGCCATCACCTCCTCGAAGCGACGGCGCTCGGACACGAAGCCGATGCCGTCTTCCCACGCGTCCATCTCCGCGGCCGTCATCGCGTTCAGGGCATCGATCTGGTCGAAGAACGCCTGCGGTGACGCAAAATGAAGTGCCCCTTGCGCGTCGACGAGGACCTCGCCCTTCCGCGCGTCCGGTAACCCCGAGGGTAGGGGGGTGACCTCGATCGTGCTCGTGTTCTCCGGTGCGCATGCTGGCTGGCCGAGCAGCAGGACGAGTGCAGACGAGGCGAGCACCGTGCGGATGCTGGATGTGACGTGCATGGACAACCCCTCCTTGCGAGAACCTCGACCCCCGCCTGACGCCCAGGTGCATCACGCAGAGGCCGCGTGGTCGGGACGCTAGCGATGAGCGTGCCACCGACGTCCACGCGCCTGCGCCAGGTGCAGTACGACCCCGCGAGCGTGCCGCCGACCCCGGGGTGTCTGCGCTCTGCCGGCCCAGCAGGATCGCCGCGCATCACCGCTCGGGATTCGACGGGAACGGGCCTGCCAGCTCCCGGTGTTACCCGCGGGTAACACGAGGCGCCCACCGAGACCGCCGCCTGTTACCCCCTCGTCCCACGCGCTGCGCGCCGGCTCCCTGCACCACGCTGGCCCCCCGCACCACGCGGACTCCCCGCTCCTCGCGGGCTCCCCGCACCACGCCGGCCTCGTTCGAGGGAGTGGAGGTCCTTCTTTGCGCTGGCGACCGCCCCCTCCGCCTCGCGTACAGCCGCTTCGGCAAGCGCTGCGCGCTCCACCGCTGCATCCACCTTCGCCTTGGCCTTCTCCACCGAACGCTCGGCGCGCGCCACGTCCCGCCGGGCCACGCTCACCGCCGCTTCGGCCTCGCTCGCCTTCCGGCGTGCGAGATCAGCCGCCGCCTGCTTCTTCGAGAGCCCGGCGCGTTGCCGTTGCAGCTCGGCTCGCGACCGGATCTCGGCCCGTTCCGCCTCGGCCTCCTGCCGTGCGCGCGCTCGCGCGGCCTCCGCCTCCTGCTTGCGCGCCGCCTCGGCCCGCGCCTTCGACGTCTCGGCCTCGCGCTTCGCCTCCTGGCGCGCGCGTCCCTTCGCGGGTGCCCGTCCCCGACGCGATGGCAGCCCCGCTTCGAGCCCCATCAGCACCGAAAGCCCGGGCGGCTCCACGTCCTCCACGAGCCGACCGCCCGCGAGGACCTCGTGCGCATCCGGGCTGTCCGCGAGGGCCTGGAGGGTCTTCCGCAGACGCTCCTGCACCGCCACGCTCGGCGGCTCCTCGGCGTCCGCCATCAGCTCCACCGTGAGCCGCGCGGTGTCGCTCACGGCCCGGTTGCGCGCATCCAGCGCCGCGCGCAGTTCCTTCACATCCTCGCCTTCGAGCGCGGCGAGCTGGGCCCCCCGCGCCGCATTCCCCGCGTCGAGCAGCGCTTCAAGGTCGTCCCGCCGTTTCCGGTAGAGCAGGTTCACGCCGAACGCCACGGGCCCTGGTCGCTTCAAGCGCTGGACCTCGGCGGCTTCGGTCCGCTTGCCCTCGCGCCGCAGCCGCGCCGACAGGTCGTTCCGCGACGCCGTGAACGCATGCGGCGAGCGCCCGTAAAGGGCGTCGATCTCCGCGTCGACCGAGCGCGCCCGCACGGGTTTCACGCCGCGGCTCCGAGAGGGGCGGCGCCATGCGTCACCTCGTGGCGGCGCTTCCCCGCGTCCTTCTCGGTCGGCGTGGCATCACCCGATGCGGAAGACTCCTCGTCTGCCCCACCCATGCACGCCAGCGTGGAGCTGCCTCACCCGTCACGCAAGGGCGCTCCCAGCCCCTGGCAGCCATCGACGCCGGGCGTTCTGCGTCGGAATGCACGCAGCCTTTCGCCCCTCGCAACCCGGAGCGCGCTCTCTCGCCCGTCGAGGCGCTGCTTCCCGCACGCTGGAGCGCTGGCATGCGCCGCGGCGCGATGCATCCATCTGTGAAGCCATGCAGGCGTTCGTTGAGGAGGCGAGTCGCCCAGAGCAACGAGGCCGATCCGTCGACAACAGAAGAACCATGTAAGGACGGTGACCTGGACCCACCAGACGCGTGCAGCCGAACCTCTGGACCCACCAGACGCGTGCAGCCGAACCTCTGGACCCACCAGACGCGTGCAGCCGAACCTCTGGACCCACCAGACGCGTGCAGCCGAACCTCTGGACCCACCAGACGCGTGCAGCCGAACCTCTGGACCCACCAGACGCGTGCAGCCGAACCTCTGGACCCACCGGACGCGTGTCGCCGAACCTCTGGACCCACCGGACGCGTGTCACCGGTGGCCTGACTCACATCTCGGTGACGTACCCATCACGCCGCAGCCACGATCGCGCCGCCTCGCGCCCGGCCTCGATGGTCGCCACGATGTCCTCCCTGCGCGTGCTCAGCCGACCGGCGGGCAGTGGGCCGGTGGGGCGGATCACGGCCATCCGACCTCGATCCTCCAGCTCGTCGATGAGGTCCAGCGCGTCGTTCGAGGCCTTCCAGCGCGTGGCGAGGGCACGGCCGATCTCGGGGTGGCCCGGGTACGTCCGGCCCATGGCGTAGGTGAGGGCGGGTCGAGCGCTCCGCCGGTAACCACGAGGGCGGGTGAGCACGGCGACGGTGAGGTCGCGCTTCAACGAGACCGCATGACGTGCGGGGATGGCGTCGGCCACGCCGCCGTCGATGTACGGCACGCCGTCCACGGGGACGATCCTGCCGTACGCGATGGGGATGGCCATCGTCGCCTGGAGGAGGCCGAGCGTGTTGTCGGGCATGGCGCGCACGTACTCGGCGCGCCCGGTGTGGCAGTTGGTGACCACGATCCACAGACGTGAGCGGGCGTCACGGAGACGGGCGGCGTCGAGAGGCACCACCCGCTCGAAGACACCGACGAGCCGCTCGATGTTCATGAGCGGCGCGGCGCGCAGCCAGTTGAAGGGGGAGATGAGCTGGGCGCCGTGGGTGTGGCGCTCCCAGATGCGGAGGCCGTCGTCGATCTGCCCCGCCACCATGTACGCCGCCGTCGGCGCCCCCGACGACACCGCGATGACATCGTCGAAGTGCGGTCCCCCGGGCCTGGAGAGCTCGGCGAGGACACCGGCGCTGAACGCCCCTCGCAGGCCACCGCCTTCCACGAACAGCGCCGCGGTCGGCGTCGTCCCCGGCGACGCTGTCGTCGCCGCCGATGTCGCCGAGGCATGCGCAGGGGACGAGGGCTCCTGGCTCGTGGCCGAGGCACGCGTGGGGGTCGAGGGCTCCTGGCTCATGGCCGCGTCCTAGCAGGCCCTTCCATCGCCCGATACGGGTTCGCAGGGCGTCGACGTGGCGTCACGCGAACGCGATCACGCGATCGACGTCGCGTCACCCGTTCGAGCAGCACGCACGGCTTCGAGCAGCCTGCGCTGCTCCGAGCAGTGTGCGCTGCTTCGAGCAGTGTGCGCTGCTCGTCGGAGTGCGCTCGACCGGTCGTCATCGCGTCGACTCCGCTCCACCGGGCGTGGGTGAATGGCCTAAGGCGAACCAGGAAGCGTGCCTCCCGGGATTCAGGCCATGCCTGCCTCGCAGGGGTGTCCGGTGCGGGCTAGGGTGTGCGGGGTATCGTTGCGTTGCAGTCCGGGCTGCGAAACGGCTGAGAACACAGCGCAGGTGGCGACCTGGAGACGCGGACGGGAGGTACGAGGTGCAAGGCACGAAGAGGCTGGGCGCGAAGAAGTCCCTCGTGTACCGCGCGGGCGTGCTCGCGGGAGCGCTGTTCGGGCTGGGCGTGGCGACCCTCTGGGGCTGCGAACCGATCCCACCCGGTCCGGTGCTCGGGCCGGATGGCGGCGTCATCGGGCCTGATGGAGGCAACCCCTTCGACGCGGGTGATCCCTTCGACTCCGGGTACGAGGACGCAAGCGATCCGTTCGAGGGGGGCAGCCCCTTCGACTCCGGCGGGAATCCCTTCGATTCCGGGCCTGATCCGTTCGACGCGGGCTTCTTCGCCGACCCGTCCGACCCGGAACCTCAGCCCTCGTGACCCACGCGGCAGCGGTGCGCCGAGCGCGAGCGGCGTGACCGTCGCCGCCACCACGAAAGCTCAGCCATGGCACGACGAGGCGGGCTCGTCGGGAAGCGTCAGCTCACCGTAGGCGTACGCCGCCGCGGGGATGGCGAGCAGGCCAAGCAGGACGAGGGCGATGCGCAGGCGCTGGTTCATGCGGTGGTCCTTCGGTCGGGTCCAGCGAGGATGACCACACCTCGAGGGAGTTTCAAGGCCGAGGTACAGGTCATCGCGAGCCCCTTGCGCGTTCATCTGGCGCGCCGAGGCCGAGGTCCTGCGGCCTGCCATCGGTGTCGTGGTCCGCGTGAGGAGCGCTTCACGGCTCGGCTCGGGGATCTCGCGCTCACCACGGCAACGCGGCGGCCCAGGCCTCGGCGGGATGGCGCCAGGAACCGCGCCCGGGTGAAGGGCTTTTCTGGCATGCTCGCTGCTCTGCGAGGACTCTGGCATCGAAGCGCTGACGATGGACGTCAGCCCCGAGATCCTCGTCCGACTTCATGGTTCGCGCGCTGTCTCGTCGGCTTCAACGCACATCGCCCTTCTCGGTCCTCGTCCCGCTCGTGTGTGCTCTGGGAGGGCTCGGCTGCGCGGCCGACGCCGCGGATGCAGGAGGCGCGCTGGGCGGGGACGAGGGACCCCGGAACGTGGAGGACTTCGAGGTCGGCAGCGGCGATCGCGCCTTCGAGGCGCTGGAGCGCGACGCCACGATCGCGATCATCGCAGGACCCCAGGGCGGGTATCACATCTGGCTGAGCGTGCGCTGCACCGCGTGTGGCCCCGAGCTGCTGCTGACCTACGGGGTGGAAGACGCCGAGAGCGGCGCTCCGATGACGTCGGCCCAGGGGCTCCAGGCGTGGACGGTGCTGCTCGATGCGGGGTCCTTCCGCGAGGCGTCGGGGATCGTCGCGTACCTCGCGTCCCGTGACGTGGAGGCGTACGTGGGCCGTCGGGCGCGGCTGTGGGCGAGGTCCTTCACCGACGATGGCACGCCCCTCGAAGACGAGGCCGAGGCGACCATCCGCGGCATCGAGTCGTGGCCCTGAGCCAAGCGTTCTGGCCCTGAGCCGCGCGTCCGGGCGTGAGGCCGCACGGGGACGCGCGCGGTGCGCACGGGGCCTGGTCATGGAACCGTCAGGGGATGTTTGGGGGGTGGTGGAGCGAGCGGCACGCAGGCTAACGTCCCCGCCATGGCCGTCATCACCGTCCTCGGCGCGGGCATGATGGGCAGCGCGCTCTGCGTGCCGCTCGTCGACCGTGGGCACGAGGTGCGCCTCGTGGGGACCCACCTCGATGGGGCGATCATCGAGAGTCTCCAGGCAGGGCACTTCCATCCGACGATGAAGCTCGACCTGCCGGCAGCCATCCGCCCGTACCCGGCGGAGGCGCTCCCGGCCGCGATGGAAGGCGCGGAGCTCGTCGCGCTCGGCGTGAGCTCGGCAGGGATCGACTGGGCGACGTCGCAGCTCGCGCCTTTCGCGCGGCCAGGGCTGCCCATCGTGATGATCACCAAGGGGCTGGAGCTTCGCGAGGGGCGCCTCGGCGTGCTGCCCGACAGGGTGCAGCGCGGGCTGCCCGAGGCGGTGCGGGACACGGTGTTCCCGGCGGCGATCGCCGGGCCCTGCATCGCCGGGGAGCTGGCCCGTCGGGTGCCGACGTGCGTGGTGGTGACCGGGCGGGACGCGGGCACGCTGGCCCGACTCGCCGAGGCGCTGCGCGGGCCGTATTACCATGTGTTTCCTTGCGCCGACGTGATCGGGGCGGAGGTGTCGGCGGCACTGAAGAACGCCTACGCGATGGGGGTCGCGTTCGGGGTGGGGCTGCACGAGAAGGCAGGCGGGGTGGCCGGCAGCGTGGCGATGCACAACTGGGAGTCGGCGGTCTTCGCGCAGGCCATCCGGGAGATGATGCGGGTGACGGCGCTGCTCGGGGGCGACCCGCTGACGGTGACCGGTTTGCCCGGCGTGGGGGACCTGGATGTGACGATGAACGGGGGGCGCACCGGGCGCTTCGGTCGCTGGCTGGGGCTGGGCCTCGGGGTCGCGGCGTCGGTGGCGCGCATGGAAGGGGCGACGCTCGAGTGCCTGGAGATCCTCGCGGTGATGCGCGAGGGGCTCGCGGCCCACGAGGCACGCGGGGAGCTTCGCCCGGGGGAGCTGCCGCTCTTGCGCCAGATGATGGCGGTGGCGCTCGACGATGCGCCCGTCGCGATGCCGTTCGAGAGGTTCTTCGCGGAAGGGGCAGGATAGCGATGAGCGGGGAGGGCAAGCGGAGGCACGGGGATCGAGGCGACGCAGGGCAGGGGGAGGGGCTGGTCCTCGGCATCGACTGCAGCACCACGGCGTGCAAGGCGATCGTCTGGGATGGTCGAGGGCGCGTGGTCAGCGAGGGGCGCGCGTCGATCGGCCTGACGAACCCGGAACCCGACGCGTGGGAGCAGGACGCGGAGCGCTGGTGGGAGGCCACGCTGGAGGCCACCCGGCAGGCCGTCGAGCGGCTGGGGGAGGGGAACGCTTGGCGGGTGCGCGCGATGGGGATCACCCACCAGCGCGAGACGTTCGTGGTGACCGACGCCGAGGGCAAGCCGCTGCATCCGGCGCTGGTGTGGATGGACGCGCGGTGCCGCCCCGAGGTCGCGGAGGCGATCGCCGCGCTCGGCGAGACGCGGCTGCACACGGTGACCGGGAAGCCCCCGTGCACGACGCCTTCGCTCTACAAGCTGCTGTTCTTGCTGCGTCGAGGGGCCCCGTCGCTCGGGGCGCAGCGTCCGCGGGTGCTCGACGTGCATGCGCTCCTCTCGTGGCGGCTGACGGGGCGGCTCGCGACGTCGCTCGCCAGCGCCGATCCGCTGGGGCTCGTCGACATGGAAGCGCGGGATTTCTCGCCGGAGATCCTCGCGCTGGCCGGGCTCTCGCGGGCGCAGCTGCCGGTGCTCTGCGCGCCGGGTGAGGTGATCGGTGGCCTCATGGAGGCCGCGGCGGGCGCGCTCGGGTTGCCCGCAGGGTTGCCGGTGGTGGCCGGCGCGGGGGATGGGCAAGCGGCGGCGCTCGGGGCCGGGTTGAGCGGTCCCGGGGCGGCGTACCTGAACCTGGGGACGGCCATCGTGTCGGGCGTCGTGTCGTCCGCGTACCGGATCGATCGGGCGTTCCGCACGATGGTCGCGGCGACGCCGGGTGCGTACCTCCTGGAGACCGATCTCAAGGGGGGGACCTTCACGCTCACCTGGCTCGTGGAGCGGCTGCTCGGGCGCTCGGCCAGCGAGGTGGGTGGGACGCTTTCGGCGCTGGAGCAGGTGGCGCGGGGGCTGCCGCCAGGCGCGGACGGGCTGCTGCTGGTGCCGTACTGGAACGGGGTGATGAACCCGTACTGGGACGACGACGCGAGCGGGGTGATGGTGGGGTGGCACGGGGCGCACGCGCCAGCGCACGTGTACCGAGCGACGCTGGAAGGGATCGCGATGGAGCAGCGGCTCCACACCGAGGCGGTGGAGGCGGCGTCAGGGCCCATCGGCGAGCTGCTGGTGATGGGCGGGGGCTCGCGCAGCGATCTGTGGTGCCAGATCCTGGCCGACGTGACGGGGAAGCCCGTGGTCCGGACGGGCGCGACCGAGGCCAGCTCGCTCGGCGCCGGCATGCTCGCGGCGTGGGCGTCAGGGATGTTTCCGGATCTCGGCGCCGCCGTCGGGGCGATGAGCGCGCGGGGCGCGACCTTCAGCCCAGGAGCGCAGCAAGGGATCTACGACCGCCTGTACCGGGAGGTGTATGCAGGCCTTTATCCGGCGCTCGCGGGGTCGCTGAAGCGCCTCGCCGCCTTGCGGGCCGAAGCGCGGGGTGGGCTCGCCGGGAAAGCGGTTCGGTAGGTCGTCAGCGCGCTCGGCCAGCCTGCGTCGCGTGGCTGGAGCGCGTCCTCGTCTCCGCACGCTCGCGCCGCGCAGGGACGCCAGCGCGGCTCTTGTCGGCGCCACGGACGCTGCCCTTCCGGCTCTCGTCGGCGCCACGGACGCTGCCCGTCTTGCGGGGCTCGCGGGTCGTTCCGTGCTCACTCGCCTCGACGACGCTCTTCTTGCGTCGGGTCGCTGCGTCGCGAGGTTCGTCTCGGCCCTCCTCGGGGCGACCGGCGAAGGCCCCCTCCAGCTCACGCCGGGCCGCCTCGTGCGCGAGGCGCTCCTCCCTGTTGCGCGGGCAGGCTTTCTCGCCCATCCGTTCGAGCAAGAGGTCCTGGAAGGCGCGGACCTTGGCCGACAGGAGCCGTCCACCGGGGTGCACCACGAACATGTTGGCCATGCCGGTGGTCCAGGTGGGGAGCACCTCGACCAGCCGGCCCGCGTCGACGTCCGCTTCCGCGTTCATGGAGGGCATGAGGCCGATCCCGGCGTGCGCGAGCGTCACCCGATGGACGAACACGAAGCCGTTCACGGCCACCGCAGCGCGCACGGGCACCTGCCGCTCTTCCCCTGCCGGGCCGATGAGGCGCAGCGAGCCGCGTCCGTGGAGCGCGCGGTTCAGGATCAGGTCGTGCTCCGCGAGCGCTTCCGGCGATGCAGGGATCCGTCGCTCTTCGAGGTAGCGCGGCGTGGCGTAGAGGCGGATGGGCACGCCCCACAGGCGCCGCGCGACCAGCGTGGAGTCCGGCAGCGTCATCGCCCCGCGCACGGCCAGATCGATCCCGTCGGCCACGAGATCGAGGGTGCGGTCGGTGAGGACGACCTCCAGCGTGCAGCGCGGGTGGAGGCGCGCGAACTCGGCGCAGAGGTCGGGGAAGGGGGAGAGCCAGCTGTCGTAGGGCGCGGTCACCCGCAGGTGTCCACAAGGCTGCTCGCGCTGGGCGCGGATCACCTCCGTCGCTTCGTCGAGCTGCGCGATGGCGGTCGCCGCCCGGTGCCGGTAGTCCGCGCCGACCTCGGTGAGGCCGAGCTTGCGCGTGGTCCGGTGCAAGAGGCGGGCGCCGAGCTTCTCTTCGAGGCGCGCGATGCGTCGGCTCACGGTCGACTTGGGCACCCCGAGCTGCCGCGCCGCCAAGGTCAGGCTCCCGGCCTCGGCCACGCGCAGGAAGGTGGCGATCTCCTCCAGGAGGGGCGCCTCGGATTGTTCACTGGGGTGCAACATAGAGTCGAAGTCTACGTACCTTGTACTACCCCGCGCAACGGACGATGTTGACGGTGGTTTCGAGCTGATTTCGAGAGGAGCTCTCCCATGATCACGCGCCACGCACCGACCGCCGCCCGCATTCTGCTCGGCCTCATCTTCTTCGTGTTCGGGCTGAACGGGTTCCTGAACTTCCTGCCCCCGCAGCCGCCGCCCCCGGAAGCGGCTGGCGCCTTCCTCGGAGGGCTCGCGTCGGCGGGGTACATGTTCCCGCTGATCAAGGGGACGGAGGTCCTGGCCGGGCTCGCGCTCCTGGGCAACCGGTTCGTCCCGCTGGCGCTCACCCTGCTCGCGCCGGTCATCGTGAACATCGCGGCGTTCCACGTGTTCCTCGCGCCAGGGTACGCGATGGTGGTCGCGCTGCTCGGGCTGGAGCTGTTCCTCGCCTGGTCCTACCGCGACAGCTTCCGCGGGGTGCTCGCAGCGAAGGCGGTCCCGAGCGCCGCTGGCGAGGCGTCGAGCCAGCGCGTGCCCGTCGCTGCTCCGAGCGGCGCCTGAGCTGCGCTCGGGTCGGCGCTTCACCCGTCGCCCCGCCGAATGACGCCCGACCCCCACCCGGGTCGGCGCTTCACCGGTCGAGCTGGCGGCGCATCTCCCTCACCTGAAGCTCGCTCCACGTGATCTCGTCGGCCGTGAGGCCCAGGTGCCAGTACGCTTCCTGGATCTCCCGCGGCGAGAAGGCGCGGTTCCTGGGGTTCGTGAGGCCCTGGACCTTCACCAGCGCGCGCACCCAGGCGCTGTCGGTCACCACGGCGACGGCGGAAGGGCGCCCGCGCAGGATCCCCTCGGTCTGAGCGCGGGTGGTGTTGGAAGGGCCGCCGCCGTCGGTGAAGACCAGCGTCCGGATGTGCTGCGGATCGGGGACGTTCAAGGCTCCCTTCGTGGCCTCGTTCCACTCGGCTTCGTCCGGCGAGACGCCATTGTGGACGAAGAGGTAGAGGCTGCCTCTGGTGGCGAACGCCATGTTCCTTCGGCTCGGTGCCATTCCGTCCGACGAGGGTAACAGAAGGACACGCCGTGACGTCACGCTGCTCCCTGCGCTGAACGGCGCTATTCTGCGTCGGCCATGCTGCGCGTCGTCAACGTCGTCCTCCTGTCGTCCCTGCTCTCCGCGTGCGCGACGCTGCCCTCGACCAGCGAGGAGGACGAGGTGCTGCCCAGCGCGCAGGCGGGGCCGTTTCGCGCCATCGTCCAGGAGGAGCTGGGGGCCGCCCGAGCCGCGCCCTTCGTCATCGACGACTCGTCGCGCTTCGTCCGCGATCCCTCGGTGCTGGACGCGGACGAGGATCCTGCGACGCCGAAGGTGTTCGGTTTCTTCTCGGCCACGCTCGCTCCCGAGGGCGAGAAGGCAACGCCTTCCGCACCGCCGAACGCGATCGTGCGGCACGAGGCCGAGGACGGGCGCTCCTTCACGCGAAGGGTGGAGGTGGTGCTGGAGCCCGCGTTGCCCTGGGAGGGAGGCACCGTGGGGGCGCCTTCGACGCTGCGCGTGAACGGAGCGATCTGGATGTACTACGCAGCGGCCGGGGGGATCGGCCTCGCTCGGAGCGCGGACGGTCGCACGTTCACCCGGGAGGCTGAGCCCGTGCTGGCGCCGGAGGGCGGTGGGTGGGAGCAGGGAGCCACGCCATCGGCGCCCGGTGTGGTGCGCTTGCCCGATGGGTCGTTCCGGCTGTTCTACGAGGTCGCCCGGCCCGAGGGCGGATCGGTGATCGGGGAGGCGCGATCGACGGACGGGCTCGCGTGGGAGCGCGTGGGGAGCAGGCCGGCGCTCGCCCCTTCCGCGGTGGTCGAGGAGGAGGGCGCGGCCCACGATGACGCCTCCGTGGGCGCCCCGGCGCCCGTGCTCGCCACCTCGGCGACGGGTCGTGTCCACGTCCGGGTGTACTACGCCGCGACGAGCCTCACCGGACGAGCGAGCGTCGGGCTCGCGGGGCGCTGGCTCGACGACGCCGAGGGGCCACTCGACCGGGGGGTGTCGCCCGTGTTCGGGGGAAGCGCCGGCGTCCGGGCGTCATCGCCGTGCGTCGTGGTGCACCCGGGCTACGCGCTGCTCTTCGCCAACCAGAGGGTGAAGGACGATCCGCCCTATCCGGGCGTGATCGCGGCCGTGGCGCCTGCCGATGGGGTGCTACCCCCCGTCGCCCGCTAGTACTGCGTACCCTGAATCAGGGGCCTATCGGCCCCTGCGCTCCCGATGGTCGCTACCCCTGCTTTCTTCGCAGATCGCTTGGCCGAGGACCCGGGACGAGCTCGGGGAACCGAGCACCAGGCGTCCCCCCTGCTCAGCAGGTCCGTGGGGCCAGCGGGTCCGTCAGAAGGAGGACCCTGGCTCTTGCAGGAACTCGATCTCGTCGGCGGTCGAGGTGCGCCCGAGGGCGGCGTTGCGGTGGGGGAAGCGGCCGAAGCGGGCGACGACGTCACGATGGCGGATGGCGTAGTCCAGTGAGTTCTGCAAGGCGCCGCGCAGAGGGATTTCGCACTCGTCGGCGAGCCGGGCGAAGGCGTCCACGCAGCGCTGCTGGTAGGTGATGTCCTCCGCGTGCATGAGGGGCATGTACAGGAACCAGCGCTCGACGATGCCGAGGTCGGCCTCGAAGCCGCGGGCGATGGCAACGAGGGTGGCTTCGAGGGCGCGCTCGTCGTGCGAGAAGGCCTTGCGGGTGCCCCGGAAGATGTTGCGGGGGATCTGGTCGTGCAGGATGACGTAGGCGAGCGAGCCCCGAGGGGTGGTGCGCCAGGGCTCGAGCTCGTCGCGCTCACCGCGTTCGAGCAGCGCGCTGAACCGTGAGCGCAGCTCGGCGTCGAAGGTGGGGTCGACCGAGAACCAGCGGCCAGCGTTCGCGAGCGGATCTGCGCCAGGTTCGCCGAGCCAGAAGTGAAGGAGCGGCTCGTACGTGGGGGCCACGTTGTCCATGGCGGCGCAGCCTATCACAGCGCCTTCGGCTTGCACTCGAGGCGCGGAGGCGGCAAGCATGCGCCCGATGCGTGGAGCGCCCCGATCTTCTCTCGCCTTCCTGCTGTCTCTCGTCGCGATGGGCTGCACCCCAGCGCCGCCCCCCGCCGTTCCCCCCGCGCCCGATCCGCCCCCGGATGCGGCCGAGGTCGCGTCGTCCGCGGCCCAGCGCGCAGACGAGGTGCCGCTGAACGCGGTCCCGAGGCTCGACTTCAACCGGATCGCACAGGAGCTCGACCTCCCGGTGCTCTGGGTCTCCGACACGGCCTCACCTGGGAGCATCGAGCCCGGCGAGGTGGTCGGTCTCTGGCGCCACGGCGCACCGCCGCGCTGGGTGGAGGGTGGGCTGTTCACGCCGGCGTTCCGCGCCGCGTACGCGGCGGTGGCCAAGGTCCACGCGCAAGGACACGATCGCGGTGGCGCGGACGATCGCGAGAAGCGCCGTCGTGAGGCGGTGGAGCTGGAGCTGTCGCAAGGGCGGCCTTCCCTGGTGCGCACCGATCTTCGTGAGGCGGCGGAGGAGGATCGGGTGCTCGTGAAGCACGTGCTGGCAGCGGCGACACTCATCGAGCGGATCTACCTGAAGCAGCGCGGCGCCACGGCCCTCGCGGCCGACGCGGCGAAGCAAGATCCCGCGAGCCGTGCGCTGTTCTTCCGCAACCAGGGCCCCTGGTGCGCGCAGCCGCGGACGGAGAGCAACCCCGACTGCAACGCGCTGCCGTCGAAGCCGTCGCGCGTCTCCGGGCTGTACCCCGCGGCGCTGCAGCAAGGCGGGAAGTTCTGCGAGGCGCTGGAGAAGCGGCCCGATCAGGCGGCGCTGCTCGGGCCCTTCACGGTGGTGGAGGCGCGGGGCGGCGCGGACAAGCTGGAAGCGGTGCCCTACAGCCAGGCGTTCCGGGAAGACATGGAGGCGGTGAGCCGAGAGCTGAAGGCTGCCGCGGCGGGGATCCAGAGCCCGGCCGAGGCGGCGCTGAAGGCCTACCTGCTCGCGGCCGCGCAGGCGTTCCTCGACAACAAGTGGGAGCCCGCGGACGAGGCGTGGTCGCGGATGAACGCGGAGAACTCGCGGTGGTATCTGCGCATCGGGCCGGACGAGACGTACGCGGATCCGTGCTCGCGCAAGGCGGGCTTCCACGTGAGCTTCGCCCGGATCAACCAGGCGTCGCTCGCATGGCAGCGCAAGCTGGACCCGCGGAAGAGCGAGATGGAAGAGGCGCTCGCGAAGCTCGCAGGGAAGCCTTACAAGGCCCGGAAGGTCTCGTTCCATCTGCCGGACTTCATCGACATCGTGATCAACGCGGGCGACTCGCGCTCTGCCGCGGGAGCGACGGTGGGGCAGAGCCTGCCGAACTGGGGGCCGGTCGCGAACGAGGGGCGAGGGCGCACGGTGGCGATGACCAACCTCTTCGAGGACGACGACAGCCTCGGCGCCAGCCGGGCGATGGTGGAGTCGCTCCTGTGCCGTGACGCGACGCCGCTCATCCCCATCGAGCCGGGGATGCAGACGATGAGCACGGTGCTGCACGAGGCCGCGCACAACCTGGGCCCGTCGCACGAGTACCGCGCGAACGGGAAGACCGACGACGAGGCCTTCGGCGGCCCCCTGGCCGCGACGCTGGAGGAGCTGAAGGCACAGACGGCGGCCCTCTATTTCGCGAGCTGGTTGAAGGATCGGGGCGTGCTCGACAAGACGACCGCGGAGCGTGCGCTGGCGGGCGACGTGGTGTGGGCGTTCGGGCAGATCTCGCAGGGGATGACCACGTCGGACGGGAAGGCCAAGCCGTACCCGCAGCTCGCCGCCATCCAGGCGGGGCGCCTGCTCGAGAAGGGCGCCATGACCTGGCGGGCCGACGAGGTCGCCGCGAACGGGCGCGACAAGGGCTGCTTCACGCTGGCGATGGACAGGTTCCCCGGGGTGGTGGAGCAGCTCGCGCGCGAGGTGCTGGGCATCAAGGCGCGGGGAGACAAGGCCGCGGCGCTGAAGCTGAAGGAGGCGTACGTGGACCAGGACGGGACCTGGAAGACGCTGCGCGGGGTGATCCAGGAGCGGGCGCTCCGGAACCCGAAGGGGACGCTGGTGTACGCGGTGGAGCTGCCGTAGCGCCCTGGCGCAGGACTAACGGAGGCGGGGGGTGAGGGTCGACAGCGCTTTCAGGAGCGCGGCGTCGGCTTCCGCCTCCGCTTCGGTCTCGGCTTCGGACACGGCGCTGAAGGCCGCGTGGAGGTGGGGCGCCGCGGTGGCATTCGCGACGCGGCGCAACCGGTGACGCGCGTCTCCGCCCGAGCAGGAGAGCGCGACGGCGGCGGCCACGCGGATGTCGGGCGCCGTGGTGGTGTCTTCGACGAGGCGCCAGAGGCGGTCCGCGGCGATCGGGGCGGTGCGGTGGTCGGCGTCGGCGCCAGCGCCGAGAGCACGCAGGTGCCGGATCCAGTCGGGGAGGGGACGCTTGCCGCGCGCGAGGCGCTCCTCGTCGTGGGTGAACCCGCTGGCACGCGCCTCCGAGAGGCCCACCTCGATGCGCTCCGAGAGCATGCGGGTCTCGCGCACGACCTGCTCATGGTTCCAGCCGAGCCGGGTGGGAAGGAGCAGGGTGCGCCCACTCTCCAGGGTGAGCAGGACGCCCGGTACGCGCTGGTAGGTGACGCTGGCGCGGACGAGATCGGCGTGAGCGATGAAGCGCTCGCGCCAGAACCAGGAGACGAGCACGCCATCGGTACCGACCATCGCCCGTGCCGGGACGCTGAGGATCACCACGCTGGCGAGCAGCACCAGCGCGAGCAGCGCGATGGCGAAGGGGAGCGCGGCCGGTGCGTCGAGCGTGAGCGCGCCGAGGAGCGCGCCCGCGCAGACCGCAAAGGCGGCGAGCGCCCCGAGGCGGAGCGCGCGCAGGCCGAGGCCCAGGGAGCGCAGGCGGAAGGAAGCGGTCGTCTGCGAGCTGTCCAGGTCGAGGGCGCGCAGGAGGTCGCGTCCTTGCTCGTGGTCGGCGACCAGCAGTTCGAGCGCCGCGCCGAGGCGTCGCTCGATGCGCACGATGACGCCCTGCCGCGCCGGGATGAGAAATCCCGCGCGGACCCGGGTGCGCGGGAGTGCCAGGCGGCCATCGAGGACGACACCCCGGGCGCTCACCCGGAGCGTGGCCGGGACGAGCACGGGGTGCGGGTTGGTCAGCAGGACGAACAGGGCCAGGGAGGGGGAGACGATGGTCAACGCGGCTCCGGAGAGGGTCAGGAGACCGTCGAAGCTGCTCTCTCCCTGGAGTCCCAGACCCAGGAGGAGAAAGGTGGGGCCGAGCCCGAGACCTCCCAGACTGCGGACGAGCGCCAGGCGATTCCGGCGGAGGACCTGGACGCTGAGCTGCGTTTCAGGGGCCTGAATCATGGAGAGCCCTGCATGACGCAGCGACCATCTTACCGCGCGCGGCGCGAGGCGGCGGCTACGACGAGCGACGGCGAACCGAGGACACCGTGAGATCCGTCGACGTGGCAGCGGGAGCGCCGTCCGCGTCGCGAAGCAGCTTTGATTGCCGCTCGAGTTCCCGCTCGCGCTGACCGCGCAGGACGTGCTGGGCTGCCACCGGGATGATCGGCCTCACCAGCAGGTAGAACAGCGGGAGCCCGCCCAGCACCCGCGCGAACGCCACGCCCATCATCTCCCAGGGCGCTCGCTCGAAGGCCGCCGCCGGGGAGTCGAGCTGCGAGGTGGCGCGGCGGAGCAGCTGGCCGTACGAGCGCGGAAGCCACCAGCGAAAGCCGGGCGCCGTCGTGGTCAGCTCGTCCCAGCCGCGCCTGAACCACGGAGAGGGCGCCGAACCTTCTTCCTTCCAGGCGTGGGCGCTCTTCGCGGCCACGAGCACGATCAGCCAGTAGGCGCCCCACAGGGTCGACGCGACGGCGTACAGCTCGGCGCCAGCCCCCGGGACGAGCCAGAGCAGCGCGAGCCCAGGCAGCCCCGCGGTGAAGGCGATCCACCCTCGGACGTAGCGCCTGACCCGCTTCATGACCCAGTGCAGATCGACCTTCACCTGCGGCGTGAAGGCGGGGTCTTCGGGCTCGGCGCCGGTGAGCAGCGCCGCGTCCCGGCCGATGGCATCGTGGTACTGCCGCGAGAGCGCGATCACGCACCACTCCACGGTGCTGAGGGTGGCGTAGAAGGCCGACACGAGGGTGATCCAGCTCGCCCCCTGTCCCCAGGGTCCCCGGGAATCCATCCCCCACAGCAGGTTGATGGCGCGCTCGAGCACCCCACCGAACAGGAGCCCGAGCGCGAGGACCACCGCCGCCTGGGTGAAGCACACCCTGCGGTAGCGACGCCCAGCATCGGGGTGGGCGAGCAGCGCGCCCACCACGGCCAGCGGGAGGCCCGCGCCATACGCCAGGCGGTTGAGCGGCGACGGCGAGGTGGGCGGCGCGAGGCGCGCGGCGTAGACGGTCTCCATCGCCTCGCGCGCGTGGGTGGAGGCCGTGGCGAAGAGCCGCGCGCCGCGCTCGGGCGCCGGTCCAACGTCGGCCACCTCGGCGTGGACGGCCCGGGGCGCTCGCGCGTCCTCTCCCTTGTGCTGCGCACCCGTGGGTGGCGAAGCGTCGAATGCCGGCGATGAAGCCCTGCCCGTGACCGTCACGTCGGCAGCTTACCCCGGATCTTTCCGTATCGCCTGTCCTGTCCGACCCCGCAGGCGGGTGACGTCAGCCAGGTCGCCTCCCGCGCGTTCTTCCGGTCGCAGCGCGGGCGCGGCCCACCCGCCGCAAGGGCGGGAGGCGGTGCTATGGTCCGCCGCCCGTGAGCGAGGGTTCGACCGAAGCACGCACAGACGCAGACCAGGTTCTCTGGCGCGGGAGGCTGCTGCGCCGAGCGGCCCAGCTCACCGCGCTCGCCACCCTGTTCGCGGCGGTGTTCTCGACCCTGCTGCCGTGGCTGCGCTCGTGGTCGACGTTCGGGTTCCACGACTGGGACGTGCAGACCTCGCACCGGGAGCTGGTTCGACGCGGTCTCTTGCAGCACGGCGAGCTGCCCTGGTGGAACCCGTTCGCGTGTGGCGGCTTCCCCGCCTGGGGCTTCGTGGAGGGGGGGACCATCGTCGTCTCGCCGTGGCTCCCGCTCTACCTCACGTTGCCGATGAGCGTGGCGCTGCGGCTGGAGACGCTGGGGATGGCCTTGCTCGGGGCCTTCGGCGCCTACGTGCTCGCCGGGCGGTTCACCCGGAGCTTCGCGGCGCGCGCGCTGGTGGTGGCGCTGTGGGCGGTGAACGGGCGGTTCGGCTTGCAGACGGCAGCAGGGCACACCTGGCACCTCGCCTACGCCTGGATGCCGTGGTGCCTCGCCTTCTACGAGCAAGCCCGCAAGCCGGACGGGCGCGCGCGGGACCTCGTGCTCGGCGCGGGGGCCCTCGCGATGCTGGTGTACGGCGGCGGCATCTACCCGCTGCCGCACACGGCACTCTTGCTCGGCCTCTATGCAGCGGGGCTCGCCATCACCGAGCGCTCGGTGCGGCCGCTCTCCACGCTGGCGCTCATGGGCACGGCAGGGATCGGGCTCTCGGCGCCGAAGCTCTTGCCGCTCCTCGACGGGTTCGGGAAGGCGCCCCGGCTGATCGCGTCGACCGAGCGGCTGGATCTCGGCGCGTTCCTGACCACGCTCACGTCGCGCCAGCAGGACTTCTACGATCGGCCCGCGCGCGTCACGCCGTACGGCTGGCACGAGTGGGGGATGTACATCGGCGTGGCCGGGGTGGTCGTGCTGCTCGTGGGCCTCGCGCTCCGGTCGGAGCGGCGCGAGCGGGTGCTGAAGCTGGTGGGGCTCCTGTTCGTCGTGCTCGGGTTCGGCGCGTTCCATCCGTCCGCTCCCTGGACGCTGCTGCACGAGCACGTGCCCGTCTTCCGCTCGCAGCACGTGCCGTCGCGGTTTCTCTATCCGGCGGTGCTGATCCTGGGCCTCGTCGCGGCGGCGTCGCTCGGCCGGGTCATCCTGCGGCAGGCGGTGCGGCGGCCGTGGCTCGACCTGGTCGCCGCGCTCGCCGTCGTCCCCCTCGCGCTCGACATCGCGGCGGTGGCCCAGCTCCCCATGCGGAGCGCGATGTGGATGGTGCCCCCGGATCGCATCCCCGAGGCCGAGTCGTTCCGCTTCGTCAAGGATCCGCCGTTCCAGTACAAGCGCCGGGACTGGGCGGGGCCGATGTACCTGGCGATGCTCGGCAACACCGGGGTCCTGAACTGCTACGGCACCCCGCCCTTCGATCGCAGGGGGGCGCTCTCGATGAGGGACCCGGCGCACCGGGGTGAGGTGTTCGTGGAGGGGAAGGGTGTGGCGCGGCTCGTGTCCTGGACCTTCAACAGCGCGACGATCGACGTGGAGGAGGCGAGGGCGGGCGATCGGCTGGTGTACAACATGAACTTCGACGAAGGCTGGCGGGCCGATCGGGGGCGGGTGGTGAATCAGGGCGACCGGGTGGCGGTGGAGCTGCCGGAGGGGACGTCCAGGATCACCCTGCGCTACAGGCCGCCGGGGCTGCTGGCCGGGCTCGGGCTCGCGGCGGTGACGGGGGCGGGGCTGTTCGGGCTGTGGCGTCGGGAGCGGCGTCTTCGAGGCGGGGCTCGGAGCGGAGGCGCGGCGTGAGCGGGACCTTGCGGAGCCGGGTCGGGCGGTGGGCCTTCGCGGTGGTGCCCTTGGTCGGCGTCGTCGAGCTGCTGGGGCACGTCGCGTTCAGCCGGCGGGCGCCGCGCTTCGAGGACTGGGCGGCCGTGCGAGCCCCCGTCGAGGCGCTGAAGCAGGAGGGGGATCTGGTGGTCGTGGCGCCGGACTGGGCGGATCCGCTGGCGCGGCGCGTCCTCGGCGACGGCGTGATGCCGCTGCGCGAGGCGGCGCGGCCGGACGAGAGCCGCTACGCGGGGGCCATCGAGATCTCCGTGCTCGGGCAGCACGTGCCAGCGCTGTCGAGCTTTCGTGAGGTGGCCCGAGAGCAGCGCGGTCCGTTTCTGGTTCGTCGGCTGGAGAACCCGGCCAAGGCGGAGGTGGTCTTCGACTTCGTGGACAACCTGTCACCGCGCCGTGTGGACGTGTTCGGCACCGAGCCCGCCGTGACCTGCACGTGGAATCCGAAGGCGCGCGTTCTCACCGGCGGCCTCGGCGGCCACCCGACATTCCCTCTGGAGCGGTTCGAGTGCCCAGGCGGCGTCTTCTTCAACGTCGGCGTCACCGTCATCGCCGACCAGGAGTTCCGGCCTCGGCGCTGCATCTGGTCCCACCCCTTCGCCCGCGGCGAGATCGTCACCCGCTTCCGCGGCGTGCCGCTCGGCAAGGTGATCCGCGGTCACGCCGGGATGTACTGGATGATCGAGCGGGAGCGCCGCGGGGCCCCGGTGACGCTTGCGGTGCGGGTGAATGGCGAGGAGATCGGGCGCTCGACGCACCACGACGGCGAAGGCTGGGCATCGTTCGAGCTGCCCCTCGGCGCGCACGCAGGCGCCAAGGAGGCCGAGGTGGAATTCGCGGTGAGCTCGCCGAACCACCAGCACCGGCATTACTGCTTCGAGGCGGACACGCGATGAAGAACGCGGCTCGATCTCGCTGGGTGGATCCGCTGGTGGGCCTCGCGCTCGGCGTGGCGTTCGTGGCGCTCCTGCTCGACACGGCGGGCAACCTGGGGTACGCGCGGGACGAGGGCTTCTACTTCGCCGCCGCGGATCGCTACGCCGCCTGGTTCGAGCTGCTCGCCTCGGACTTTCGCACGGCCGTGAGCCGGCGCGCCGTGGACGCGGCCTGGTCGGTGAACCACGAGCACCCGGCGCTCATCAAGTCGCTGTTCGCGCTCTCCAGCCACACCCTGCAGGGCAAGCTCGGGCTCTTCTCGATGCCCGGGACGAGCTACCGGTTCCCGGGGATGGTCCTGTCCGGGATCGGCGTGGCGCTGGTGTACTGGTGGGGCACAGCCGCGCGAGGGAGGGCCGCGGGGCTCGTCTCGGCGGGGCTCTTCGCCATGATGCCGCGGTACTTCTACCAGGCGCACCTGGCCTGCTTCGACGCGGCGATCGTGACGGTCTGGCTGCTCTGCGCGTACTGCTACTGGCGCTCGCTGCGCGACGGCGGGAGCGTGTGGCCTCTGCTCTGCGGCTTGACCTTCGGCCTGGCGCTGAACACGAAGCACAACTCCTGGTTCCTCCCCATCGTCTGCAGCGCCCACGCCACCGCCATCGTGCTGCACGGGCTCATCACCCGGGAACCGAAGGGCGATGTCCCTCGCCGCGCGTTGACGGCCCTCATGGCGATGGCGCTGATCGGGCCCATCGTGATGGTGGCGATGTGGCCCTGGCTCTGGCGCGACACCTTCGCGCGGCTGCGCGAGTACGCGCTGTTCCACCTGGAGCACGACTACTACAACATGGAGTTCTTCGGCGTGACGTACTGGACGCCGCCGATGCCGAGGCTCTATGCGCCCGTGATGACGGCGGCGACGGTGCCGACCATCACGCTGCTCCTCGCGCTGCTCGGGCTCGCGATGGCCGCGCGCACGCGGCTCGTGCCCACGCTGGGGAAGCTCGTCGAGCGGGTGGGATCGCGCGGTCGCGCGGTGCCTCTGCTGGCGAAGCTCCAGCGAGGGCCGCGCTCGCCGTCGGATCCGGCCGCCACGGAGCTGCTGTGGTTCCTCGGTATCGCGGCCATCTACGCCGCCTGGCTCTCCCCGAAGACGCCCATCTTCGGGGGGACCAAGCACTGGATGACGGCGTACCCCTTCCTGGCGCTGTTCGCTGGGAGCGCGTTCGCGGCGCTCGTCCGACGCGCGGGTATCGCGCTCCGCCGGCAAGGTCGACACGCGGCGCTCGCGCAGCTCGGGCGGGGGCCGCTGCCCGCGGTGGTGATGGGAGCGATGGTGCTCGTTGCGCCGATCGCGGAGACCCTGCACGCCCACCCCTTCGCCCTCTCCGCGTACACCCCGCTCGTGGGCGGCGCCTCGGGGGCCGCCACCCTCGGCCTGAACCGCACCTTCTGGGGGTACACGACCGGCGCGGTGGTCGATTACCTGAACGCCGAGGTGCCCCGCGGAGGGACGGTCTACATCCACGACACCCTGTGGCCCTCGTGGGAGATGCTGATCAGGGACGGGCGGCTGCGCAAAGACATCCGGGGGGTGGGCTCGTCGGCGAAGGCCGACTTCGCGCTCTACCACCACGAGCAGCACATGCAGGGCGAGGCCTACCAGGCCTGGGTCGCCCTCGGGACCACGAGCCCCGCCCACATCGGCGGACTCGATGGCGTCCCGGTGATCCTGGTGTACCGAGCCCGCCGTCCCTGAAGCGGCCGTCTGTGGCGGCCGAAGCGGGCATCAGCGAGGCCAGTGGCGCGGGTACCAGCGGGACCGCCGACGCGACCGTCAGCGAGGCCGGCTGGCGCGTTTGCGCGCTGGACGACTCTCCGGCTTGGCAGCGGGCTTCTTCGGTGCGTGCTTGGTCTCGCCCTTTGCCGACGACATCCGCTCCTCGCCCCCGACCGACACGTTCGGCTCCGACGCGGTGACGTCGCCAGGTGCAGACGCGACGGCGGGCGCGCCGGGCAGTTCGCCCCCGCTGGTCACCACCGTCTCTTCCAGGGCCTCGGCGGAGCGTTCGCCCTCGCCCAGCTTCTCGTCGGATGGAGGCGCGATCTCCAGCGCCACATCGCTCGACTCGCTCCACGCCGAGGCGTGCAGGGCAGCGAACTCACGCGCGAACAGGCTCACGTGATGCTCCGCCTGGAGCGCGTCCCGCTCGGACAGGGGGGTGAGGGTCACCAGGAGGGTCCGCCCATCCTCCAGCTCCCACGTGGCCCCGCATCCACTCCGCAGGAGCGTGCGCGCCGCCACCGCGTCCAGCCGTCGCCGCAGCGCATCGCGCTCCTCGAGGGGGACGACACGGCCCAGTTCCACGCGTCGGATCACCGACGGCAGTGCAACGTGACCCGACTCGACCAGCGCGCTGAACTCGTCGGCGATCGCTTCTTCCAGCTCGAGCCGCGCGTCGGGATCGGCGTCCCCGAGCGCGAAAACGGCGGAACGCGCTTCCTTGTCGAACGCCGTGAGCATGCCCCCGGCGGCGTCGGCTGCGCGCGAGAGCGCCTCCTGGAGTGCCCCTTCAGGCGCCCGCTTGCTCACGGTCGCCGCCACATAGCCCAGCGTGTCGAGCCGCACCTGCACCGGGGTGAGCCCAGTGCCTGGAGGCGGCCTGTTCCCGCTCGTCGGCGCGCTCCTGCGCTCGGCCCCCCCGGCGCTGGCCTGGGCCGCGGCCTCGGCCCGCGCGGCTTCCTCCAGCGCGCGCTGGAGCGCCTCGGCCGCCTCGTTCTGCAAGGTCGTCTCGTCGGCGAAGATGTCCTCGACGTGCTCCGAATCCCTGAGCGCCCGGCTGAGGTGGTCGCCCAGGTCTCTCACTTCCTCGCTGACGGCAGCAAGAGACCCCCCGCGGATGCGTGGCCAGAGTGTGGCCAGGCCACCCGCCATCGCCGCGTCCAGCTCCCGCAACAGGGCCGTCGCACCCCCTTTGACGACGGCGATGCGGGCGCGGGCTCTCAGCGCGTCCACCACACGCGAAGCCAGGTGACGGGAGAGCTCGTGCTCACTCACAGAGCGAGCAGCTTACACGGTTTGCAGTTCATCGCCATGAACACGTGGCCATGATCACGGTTCAGGGGCCATCTTCCGAGCCGCTCACCCCGCCGTCGAGCGACGGGGTGAGGTCCGGGCGCATCGGCACGTGACGCGCGGTCACGTGCCGTCCGATCACTGACGGTAGCCGACCGAGAGGACCTGCCACGTGTCGGCGGGCCCCGCGACATCCATGAGCGTCGCAGTGAAGCGCGCGGAGCCGCCCGCAGGGATGTTGCTGCCTGCGACGGTGGTCTGCGTGGCGCCGACGATCTTGCCGGCCTTGTCGTAGAGCGAAACGATCACGATCACGCCCTTCGCCTCGAAGTCCGACTGGTTGGTGACCTTCCCCTTCATCTCGTTCATGCCGTACACCTGCTTCTTGGGCGTGTACGTCACGTCGGTGACCTCGAGCTTCGCCGTCTGGCCCGCGGCGAACGCCCGCATCGGGGTGATCTCGACCTTGTGGCTCACCGACTTCGTGGTCGCCGGCACCGTGAACGAGCAAGGCACCTTCTCTCCGGGCGGCAGCGCACGGACGATGCTCATGCAGGAGCTGCTCGTGACGGCCGTCCCCGCGGCGTCGTAGAAGATCACCTTCGCCGAGGGGATCCCGATGGCGTCGGTGCCCGTGTTGTGGATCTCGCCGACGAACGCGCGCGAGTTTCCGAAGCCCTTGAACTCTCGCAGATCGCGCAGCTCGGCCTGGAGGGTGCCGGTCGCCGGTGAGCCTGCCGTGTCGCCCGTGGGGAGGTTGAACTCCGGCGACTGCATGATCTCCTCGGCAGCGCTCTTCACGCGCATGAAGAACACCAGCGCGCCGATGATCCCCAGCAGGAAGATGCCGCCGCATCCGAGGCCGAGGATCAACCCGACTGGAGGGCCTTTCTTCGGAGGCGGAGCGCCTCCGCCGAAGCCTCCAGGTGGTCCGCCGAAGCCTCCAGGCGGTCCACCGAAGCCTCCAGGCGGTCCTCCTGGCGGGCCGCCAAAGCCGCCAGGCGGCGGACCGTATCCACCCCCAGGAGGTCCTCCTGGCGGTCCACCGAAGCCGCCAGGCGGCGGACCGTATCCACCTCCAGGAGGTCCTCCTGGCGGGCCCCCGAAGCCTCCCGGCGGACCACCGGGCGGACCGCCAAAGCCGCCCGGAGGTCCTCCTGGCGGACCGCCGAAGCCTCCAGGCGGTCCACCAAAGCCTCCCGGCGGACCACCAGGCGGACCCCCGAAACCTCCCGGCGGCGGACCGCCAGGACCCCCACCGAACCCACCGGGCGGTGCCCCGTAGCTCTCCCCCGGAGGCTCCCCACCCGACGGCCCCCCAAACCCCCCTGACGGACCACCTGCCGGTGGGCCCCCGAAACCACCACCCGGAGGCCCCCCGAAACCACCTGGAGGCCCGCCACCGAATGCGCCGCCCCCAGGAGGAGAATTCATGCTCATGGCGCAGCAGTATCGATGCGACGACCAGACCAGATCAACGAGATCGTGAGAAATGCAGCGCCTGCAGAACGCTGCGAACGCCCTGCGCTCTCTCGTCGAGGTACGGCTCCTCCCGCCCACGGCGCGCCCCTCCGTGGTGGGACTCAGGGACGCGCCGCGACCGTGGGGAATCAGAGGTGCTTGCGCGCGATCTCGGCCCAGGTCCCGGTCGGCTCGAGCTCCAGGTATTTGCGCCAGCAAGGCCGCGCCTTCGTCGATTCACCGATCTGCTCGTAGGCCATCGCCAGGTTGTAGTAGGCGTCCGCGAAGCGCGGATCGCTCTCGATCGCGCCCCGGAAGTAGGAGATGGCCTCCAGTGCCTGGCCTCGATCCAGCATCACGTAGCCGAGGTTGTACTGGGCCTCGGGCTGCTGCGGATCGATCTGCAGGGCCTTCTGGTAAAGCACCTCGGCCTGCGCCTCGTCCCCGCGGCGAAAGCAGATGTTGCCGAGGTTCGTCGTCGCGATGGCCAGCCAGGGATCGATCTCCAGCGCGCGCCGGTAGAGCGACTCGGCGTCGTCCATGGTCTCCGGGTCCTCATCGAGCTGGCTGGCCTGCATGTACAGGTCGTACGCGGTGCGGGCGCGATCACGCCCCACCCGCGGACGCAGCACACGCACGACGTCGTCGCGCAGATCCTTGACCTCGAAGTCGAGGACCATCTGCCCGGTGAGCGGCTCGAACGAGCCCGAGGAGCTACGGACCACCACCGCTTGCCCATCGGAGACGATGCGCAGCTCGGCGAGCGGCCGCGTCACCCGCGGCAGGGCGGCGACGATGTTCTCGATCGCCTTCGCCACGTCGCGCAAGCGCACCTTGCGGACCAGCAGGTCGCGCGCAGCCCGCAGCGCGATCAGATCGGAGAACGTGTAGGCCCGACGCCCACGGCGACGACCACTCGGCGACACGATGCTGGCGCGGTCGAGGGTCCGCAGCTTGCCCACCGCGACGCCGAGCAGCTTCGCCACCTCGCTCGCCGTGAACAGATCGGAGACCGGCTCGTTCGAGGCAGGCGGCTCCGGAGCGCGCGGCGGGTGAGGTGCCGCCACACGGCCACCCCCTGGCCCGAAGACGACGTGAATCACCTTGCCGGCGTCGCCGGCCTCGGGTCGTTCCTTGTTGTTCATCACGCGCGATCGACCATTACGTACAGAGCCGCACCCGTCTTCCACGTACGCGCGGGCGTCAAGAGGTTCATCCGCTGCACAAGGATCGCGCGCCTCGTTCGAGCACGACCGCCGTCACGTCGACGCTGATCGCGAACGCGGGACGACCACGTGACAGTGTGGACGGGCTCATCTCTTCCACGAAGCCGAGCTCCGCCTGCAAGCTGGCCAGCGGACCGCCAGCCCGCGCGCTCGCTTCACGGTGTGCGATGCGCAACGCCCGCAACCGCACGTGGGGATCGAACGGCAGCACGCGCCAGAGGTCACGCAGCATGGAAGGATCGGGCGGCACGAGGAGCACGCTGGTGCTCCCGTAGTACACGAGCTGCCCGCCTTCCACGCGCGCGGCGCCCTCGCTCACCACGTCCGCCGCGTCGAACAGCGCGCGCAGCTCTCCCTCGGTCGTCGACCAGAGCTCCACCATCCGCCGCCGCACGAGCGGCGCGGCGCGGCTCTTCGACAGGCCGGGTCCCGACAGGCGGCTCTCGTTCATCTCGCCCTCATGTCGACGCGATCGTGCCGAGCCCGCGACCCTTTGCCCCAATTCCCTACATGAACACCACTGAACTTGGCCGCCACCGCCGCTCCTTGCCACCATCGGGCCGCGCCCCACGGAGCGCCGACAGGAAGGAGTCATCCATGATGAACCTGGGCTACGAGGGACCGGAGCGTCGCCGGCACCGCGTCTTCATCACCCGCAACACCGAGTACCATGTGCGTGACGGCGTCTGCGTCGCGGTGAGGGACCGGAACGGGAAGCGGTTCCGCGCGTCGCACATCGCGCTCGACCTCCGCCTCGAAGGCGCGGTCTGCAGCGGGCCCCACGGCCTCCCCATGCCCGACTGCGATGGGCCGCGGGTCGGCGCCTCGATCTACTTCACCCGCCCCGATGGCGACGGCCACGAGCAGCACGTCGTGACCAGCCGGGTCGAGCAGATCGATCGCCCCGAGAAGCGGATCGTCCTCTCGTACCCATCGCGCTGAGCCCGACGCTCGTACCCATCGCGCTGAGTCCGCCGCCAGCCACGCTGGGAGACGCTTCCATCGAGGAAGCGTCTCCAGGGCGATGGTCACCTCAAGGGGTGGGGGAGCAGGTCGACAGGAAGGCGGGCGCGCCCCAGACCCACTGCGGCGCGGTGATCCTCGGGTAGTACATGACGAACCCGAAGCACATCTCGTCGCTCGTCCCTTCGCCGAAGTTCACCTGGTAGGGGGTGGGGTTGTTCCAGGCGCACCGGGCCCGCACCAGGTCTCCTGGCCCGAGTGTGGTGCG